>UBXM01000042.1 GCA_900469445.1 Hyphomicrobiales bacterium | reverse complement strand
GGAGATGGCCGGCAGGCCAGAGGGGATTGCGCAGACACCGAGAGAAAATCAGAGAAGAGGCAGGGCGAGAGCGTCCGCCTCAATGGAGAATACCCGTGAGCGAGCAGTCACTTCTTCGGCTGTCCATCGCCGTCACGGCCGCTTTGGCAGCCTTCGGCATTACGGTCGGTCTCATGTCCGGCTCTTTCGCCATCGTCTTCGATGGCTTCTATTCCCTGACCGATGCGTTCATGACGCTTCTGGCTCTGCTCGTGTCGCGGCTGATCGTGACCTCCGCGCAGCCGACGGCGACGGGAAAGCTGATCGATCGCTTCAGCGTCGGCTTCTGGCATCTGGAGCCGATGGTGCTCGGCCTCAACGGCACGCTGCTGATGGGCGCCGCCATCTACGCCTTCATCAGCGCCGTCGGCAGTTTGATGTCGGGCGGCCGGCCGATCGATTTCGGTCCGGCGGTGATCTTCACGGTCGTCACGGTCACCGTGTCGCTGGCCATGTGGCTGTTCTGCCGTCGCGCCAATCGCAGCCTGAAATCCAGCTTCGTTGCGCTCGACAGCCAGGCATGGGCCATGACGGCGGCGCTGACCTCGGCCCTGCTGGTGGCTTTTGTCATCGGACATGCGATCGAGGGCACGCCATATGAATGGCTGAGCCCCTATATCGATCCGGGTGCGCTGGCTCTCATCTGCCTGATCATCGCTCCGGTGCCGCTATCGAATGTGCGCCAGGCGGTGGCCGACATTCTTCTCGTGACACCGGTCGAACTCAAGCAGCATGTCGATACGGTTGCGGAGGCAATCGTCGAGCGCCACGGCTTCCTGTCCTATCGCGCCTATGTCGCGCGTGTCGGGCGGGGACGGCAGATAGAGCTTTTTTTCATTGCGCCTGCCGACTGGCCGCCGCGCCACCTGTCCGAATGGGACGCGATCCGCGACGAGATCGGCGAGGCGATCGGCGGTGAAGGGCCGGACCGCTGGCTGACCATCGTCTTCACCAGCGATCCTGAATGGGCCGACTGACGCGCTTGGCTTCCAAGTCGTTAAGCCGTTTGTTTGCATTCTATTAAACATGTTTCGAATTGGCACAGGTCCTGCCGCAATCCTTTCCCATCCATATGCGTTGATAGTCCGACGGTTGAACGAGGACATCGCATATGGACAGCTTTCGGCAGAAGACGGTTTTGGTCGTGGAAGATGAGGCGCTGATCCGCTTCACGATCGCTGATACGCTTGAGGATGCCGGTTATGCGGTGCTGGAGGCCGCAAGCGTGCTCGAAGCGGTCGGCAAGCTCGGCCAGCACGAGCATATCGACCTTGTGCTCACCGATGTCGACATGCCCGGCGGGCTGAACGGCATCGATCTTGCCAAGATGGTGGCGGAATGCGCGCCAAAAATCAGTATCATCGTCTCGTCGGCTCGCAGCGCCCGTGATCTCGCCGGACTGCCGGATGTGGCCTATCGGCTGGCGAAGCCCTGCACCGCCGCCATGTTGCTTTCAACCGTTGGAAATGTGTTGAAAGCCAAGGAACGAGTGGGCAGGGAAACGCGTCGCCAAAGCGCGTGACACTTTATGGGCGACACATGAAAATGCCGCGGAAATCGGGTTCCGCGGCATTGTTGTTTCCGGATGGTTGCTTAGGCGGTTTCCGCCAGGGCCTGCGCGGATGAGGCCGCTCTGATCCGCACCTTGTCGATATTTCGCCCATCGAGCGACACGACCTCGTAGGTGAGCCCGCCGAAGGTAAACGTCTCACCCTGTTCGGGAAGATGGCCGAGACGCCAGAGGATAAGACCGGCCAGCGTCGAATAGCGGTCGGCGTCATCGACGAGATCGCTGTCGAGCAGTCTCGAAATGTGACGGATATCGATCCATCCATCGACCAGAAGCGATCCATCCTCGCCGCGTTCCACCGTCAACTGTTCCTCGTCATCATCGGCAAAGTCGCCGGCAATGGCTTCGAGCAGGTCCGTTGCGGTGACCATGCCTTCGACCGAGCCGTATTCATCGAGAACGATCGCCACCTGCAACGGCGACTGACGCAGCTGTTCCAGCAGACGCAGCGCATTGACGCTTTCATGCACGACCAGCGGCTGGCGCAGCGAGCGTTCGAAATCGATCTTGCCGGTCTCGATGAAGTCGCGCAACAGGTCCTTGGCAAGGGCCACGCCGAGGAATTCGTCGAGGCTGCCGCGGGCGATCGGGAAACGGGAATGACCCGATTCCAGAACCTTGCGGCGCAAGTCTTCGTCGCTGTCCTCGATATCCAGCCAGTCGATGTCGAGACGATGCGTCATGACGGATTTCGCCGGGCGATCGGCAAGCGTCAGCACGCTTTCGATCATCTCGTGCTCGACCGGCGTGAACAGCTCGTTTTCCGAGGCCCGTTCGGCAATCACATCGGCGGTTTCGCCGAGCGACGTCTCGCTGCGGCGGCTGCCGAGCAGGGAGAGAACGGCGCTTGCCGTGCGTTCGCGCAGATCACCTGTCGACATGAAGCGCTCGCGATTGCGGCGGCCGATCTGGTTGAAGGCCTCGATCAGCACAGAGAAGCCGATCGCGGCATAAAGATAGCCCTTCGGGATATGGAAGCCGAGGCCTTCGACGATCAGCGAGAAGCCGATCATCATCAGGAAGCCGAGGCAAAGAATGACCACGGTCGGATGTTTGGAAACGAAGGCCATCAGCGGCTTCGAGCACACAAGCATCACGCCGACGGCGACGATGACCGCGATCATCATCACCGACAGATGCTGCACCATGCCGACGGCGGTGATGACGCTATCGAGCGAGAAGACTGCGTCGAGCACGACGATCTGCACCAGAACCTGCCAGAACACGGCATGTTCTATTTTTCCTTCCTTGTGGCCGGAATGACCTTCAAGGCGCTCGTGCAGCTCCATCGTTCCCTTGAACAGCAGGAACACGCCGCCGAACAGCAGGATCAGGTCCCGACCGGAAATGTCCAGACCTGCGACGGTGAAGAGCGGCGCTGTCAGCGTCACGATCCAGGCGACGGAGGCGAGCAGGAGGAGGCGCATGATCAGCGCGAGGCTGAGGCCGATCAGGCGTGCCTTTTCGCGTTGATGCTCGGGCAGCTTGTCGGCAAGGATCGCGATGAACACGAGATTGTCGATGCCGAGAACGATTTCAAGAACAATAAGGGTGGCGAGACCCGCCCATGCAGCGGGGTCGGACATCCATTCGAATATCATGATGATAAGCGGCCTTCCGTCTCTGGAGGCCATTCCTTCTGTGGTTGAAAGGGAAAACAAAAAATGCCGCCCCAGGATGGGGACGGCAGAAAACGGGACATATGAGTGATGGCGCGATCAGGCGTCCCCGCTGTGTCGCGGGGCGCGGTCATCTCTCGACCATGAATGTGAAACGTCCGGTCCGATATCATCGCCGATTTCCATCGACTCGTCAGGCCGGACACACGCAATCGGCTGTCCATGGTGAGGCGCTATAGCCGATCGGCGGCACAATTGCATCGTGCCGCCGATCATTTTTTCGGGATACCCGGCGCAAGGAGGTGCCCGGTGGCACCGGCTTCGCCTTTTTCTATTGGCCGTCAGGCGCCCATGCCGCCGTCGATCGTGTGCATCGCACCGGTCATGAAACCGCCTTCGGGACCGGCAAGATAGGCGGCAAACCCGGCGATTTCTTCCGGTCGGCCATGGCGTTTCAGCGCCATGAAACCATGCATCGTGTCCTTCATCGGGCCGTCGGCAGGGTTCATGTCGGTATCGATCGGGCCGGGCTGGATCACGTTGACGGTGATGTTGCGAGGGCCGAAGTCGCGGGCGAGGCCACGCGCCATGCCCTGAACGGCCGATTTGGTCAGCGCATAGGCCGCGCCGCCCGCAAATGGCATGCGGTCGCCATTCACCGAGCCGATGATGATGATACGGCCCCCGTCAGGCATCTGGCGTGCGGCTTCGACGGCGGCATGATACGGCGCGCGCACGTTGATATCGATCATCCGGTCGACTGCATCGGCGTCAATTTCCAGCGGATCGCCGAGCACCAGAGTGCCGGCATTGACGACCAGAACATCCAGCGCCCCCGCAGCCTTGACGGTTGCGATCGTCTGCGAGCGGTCGCCTGCATCGGACTTGACCGCATCGGCGCCGGTCTCGCCAGCAAGTGCGTCGGCCGCATCCTTTGATCCGGCATATGTGAAAATCACCCTGGCGCCGTCATTTGCAAAGCGGCGAACGATGGCGGCTCCGATGCCGCGACTGCCGCCCAGAACCAATACCTTCTTTCCATGGAAGTCTGTCATTGCGATGTCTCCCTTCAACGAGGCTTGAGATTTAATGTAGTGGGCATTACATAAATGCGCGGATTGATGACGTCAAGGATTGTGTAGTGCCTGATACAAAAATAACTGCGAAACGTGGCAGGCCTCGTGCATTCGATCGCGACGAGGCTCTGGCGAAAGCCCAGCTCCTGTTTCATGCGAAGGGATATGATGCGCTGAGCGTAGCAGACCTGACGCAGGCGCTTGGCATAAACCCACCAAGTTTCTACGCCGCCTTCAAAAGCAAGCTAGAACTTTATGACGAGGTCCTGCGGCGCTACGAAAAGACGAACGGTCTGGACGTCGATACGGCGCTTGCCCCCGGCACGCCATTGCCGGACGGCGTGGCAAAGCTCTTGCGCTATGCCGCCGACGCTTATGCACGCGGCGGCCCTTGTGGCTGTATGGTGATCGAGGGTGCGCGGGGTACGGCCGACCCGCAGGCGGGCCAAAAGGCCTGCGCACGCATGGAAGCGAGCCGGGCCTATATCCGTGAAAAGGTCGTCGTCCTCGACGCAAAGAATGCGGAGATTTGCTCCGATTATATCATGATGTCATTTGCCGGCCTTTCGGCCAGCGCCCGCAACGGCATGTCGACCGAGCGCCTGCGTGTCATGGCGGCCATAGCCGCTGATGGGTTTTCCAGTTATCTGGAAAAAGACGTTTGAAGAACGATGAGACGGGTGACCGCCCGAACGAGGATTGGCGATGCAGACCTTTGCGACATTCGACCTTTCGGCCATTGAACCGGAGGAGGGGGCACCGGCACCCGATCGCATCCTTGAAGGCAATCCGCAATTCCGCACCTGGAATATCGAGGAAGCGGATGGTGGGGTCTATGCGGGTGTCTGGGAGGCGACGCCCGGCAAGTGGCGGATCGTTTATGACGAGTGGGAATATTTCCACATTCTTTCCGGCCATTCGATCGTCACGCAAGAGGGCGGCGAACCTGCTCATCTGCGCGCTGGCGACCGAATGATCTTGAGACCGGGCTTCAAGGGAACCTGGGAAGTGGTTGAAACGACTCGCAAGGACTATGTGATCCGGCTTTGACCGCCGGGCTGCCACGATCTGGGGAAAGCCTTCCAAAAGGGGTCCCGATAAGCTGCGCTAAGGGTTAAGTCCGGAGCGTATTTATAACAGCCCGGATACTCCAATGCGAATTCTGAAACTTCTCCTGACCGTCGTCATCGCCATATCCGTCGTCGTCGGTTTCCGCTGGTACCGTTATGTCGGTAATACCGATAGCCCCTATGACGAGGTCGGTATCGAGATCAACAGCCGCCTTCCGACGCCGATGCGCAAATGGGGCTGCGACAAGCTACACGCGACATTCGGCAATGTCCTGCCGCCCTATGGCTGCCAGGCCGGTGCCGACGGCCGCAGCTGGCTGTAACGTGATCTGTTTTGCCGTTTCGATACTAACGCAGGATGTAGGCGAGAAGCGGTGCCGCGAGCACGTTGACAAGGCCGACCAGCACCATGACCAGTCCGGCGACCGAGCCTTCCTCGGCGCCGATCTGGTTGGCCTTGGCAACGCCGACACCATGCGCGCCCATGCCGAACAGGGCGCCACGGGCGAGCGAGGACTTGATCGGCAGAACACGCAGCAGGTTTTCACCGAGCGTGGCGCCAAGCACGCCGGTCATCACCACGAAAAGCGCGGTGAGATCCGGTACGCCGCCGATATTTTCCGAGATCGACATGGCGAAAGGCGTGCTGATCGAGCGCGGC
This sequence comes from Hyphomicrobiales bacterium, assembly GCA_900469445.1. GTDB lineage: Bacteria > Pseudomonadota > Alphaproteobacteria > Rhizobiales > Rhizobiaceae > Neorhizobium. The sequence goes on along the minus strand of UBXM01000042.1, from coordinate 34,078 downwards.
AGGAGGCTGAGCCGTAGCGCGCCGTCGATGGACAGCAGGCTGGCAAGCGCCCAGGCGGTCAGGATCGCCGTGCCGCTGCCGATAATGATGCCGAAGACCAGCACGGGCCAATATCGCTTGATCATCGCCCGCTGTTCGTAGATCGGGATCGCGAAGGCGACGGTAACCGGGCCGAGAATGATCATCAGCCAGCGTGTGGCGCCGATATATTCGCTGTAGGTCGTATGGAGCGAGAGTGCCAGCGCGGCAAGCAGAACCGGCGTCAGCACCATCGGTGACGACCACAGTGCCGGCCAGCGGCGATAGGTGTGTTTCGAAAGAAGATAGATCGCGATCGTCGCCGCCGACCAGAAGGCGGTGATCAGGATCGTTTCAGGAGACGGCATGGCGGTTCTCCAGGCGGAGCATCAGCCGGTAACCGAGATCGACGGCCAGAGCCGTTACGCACATCACCACCAGCGTTCCCGCGAGAATGACGGCCAGGACCTTGAGCCCAACGAGGCCGAGAAACTCGGAATGGTCGAGAACCGCGAGCACGGCGGGAACGAAGAAAAGCAGCATGTCCGCCAGCAGGAAATAAGCGCCGCGCCGCATGGTCGAAAGGCGGATCGTGCCGCTGACAAGCAGATAGAGAAGGCCGAACAGTCCGAGCACGCTGCCTGGAACCGGTATGCCGGTGCTGCGCGACACAGCTTCACCGGCGAGCCACAGGAGAACGATCAGCACCACCTGTGCGAAGCGGCTGCCATGAAGGCTCTTGTGCAGGAGAATGGCTGTCTTGCGCTTGGTCACGGAAGGGGTCCTGTTCAACGATCCTCCCTAACCGTACTATAAGGTACTGTTCCGGCTAAACCATCGACCAGTTTGCATAAGAGCCATGTGTTTTCGATGTGGCGTACTGTCGCCGCAATGACGAAAGCGGCATCTCCAGCTTGCGCCGGACCGCTTCAATCCAGTGAAATGATGGACACCCTTGACGGTGGGCAGGGCCCTTCAGCCGCACGGTCGGCCAGGCGTTGGAAGAGGAGCGGCGGGCCGAACTATTCGCCGATCGCGATGCCCTCGCGGCGCGGATCGGCGCTGCCGTTGAGCCCGCCTTCCGTGATCTCGATCGCATGCAGGCCGGAATTCATCTCACCCGGCTTCACCTCGTAGCCCAGTGCCTTCAGCGGGTCTGCGAATTTCTCGGCCGTCGTGCCTGCCTCGATGTCGTAGGTGCCGAACCGATTGATCAGATGCGGCTGGGCAACGATCTGTTCGACCGGCATTCCCCAGTCGATATAGGCAATCAGCGCCTGTGCGACATAACCGATGATCTGGCTGCCGCCCGGCGAACCGATGGCAAGCAGCGGCTTGCCGTCCTTCATCACGATCGTCGGCGCCATGGAGGAGCGAGGCCGCTTGCCGGGTTCGACGCGGTTGGCGACTGCAAATCCGCCGTCATGGGTCTTGAAAGAAAAATCCGTCAGCTCGTTATTGAGCAGGAAGCCATTTGTCATCAGCCGCGAGCCGAAGCCGTTCTCGATCGTCGTCGTCATCGAGACGACGTTGCCTTCTTTGTCGACGATGACGAAATGGCTGGTGGATGGCAGCTCGATTGCGGCATCCCGGCCGAGTAGCATGGCATGATCCCATTCCGGCTCACCCGCCTTGACGGCATCCTTGGCAAGCGCCTTGTCGCCATCGAGAAGTTTGGCCCGTTCGCCGAGATAGCTTTTGTCGAGCAGGCCCTTGGTCGGCAGCGGCTGGAAATCGGTGTCCGCCACGTAGCGCTCGCGATCGGCAAACGCCAGGCGCTGCGCATCGCCGATGATCCGCCAGCTTTCGACATTCTCCGGGCCAAGCGCCTTGAGGTCGAAATTCTCGCTCACGCCCAGTATCTGGCTGATCGCAATTCCGCCCGACGACGGCGGTCCCATGCCGCAGATGTCGAGCGCGCGATAGGCAAAGCAGACGGGCTGGCGTTCCTTGATGTGATAGGTGGCAAGGTCAATGGGTGAAAGAACACCGGGATTGTCGCGTGCGCCACGAACCGTCTTGACGATGTCCTCGGCGATCGGGCCGCGATAGAAGGCGTCGGCGCCACCCGTCGCGATCGCCTCTACGGTTTTGGTATATTCGGGATTTTTCAGGATATGCCCGGCCTTCAGCGGTGCGCCGGACTGATCGAAGAAATAGGTTCGAGCCCCTTCGTACCGTTTCAGCGCGTCCCCTTCGGCGGCGATCAGCGACGCGAGGCGCGGCGAGACTGCAAACCCGTCGCGGGCAAGTGCGGCTGCCGATTTCCACAGACTTGGCCAGCTCTTGTTGCCGTAACGCGTCTGAACATCTTCCAGCAGACGAACGGTGCCGGGCGTGCCGACCGAGCGACCGCCGACGACGGCTTCCATGAATTTCAGCGGTTTGCCGGCATCGTCGAGAAACAGCTTGGGCGTCGCCTCCATCGGCGCGGTTTCCCGACCGTCGAATGTCGTCAGTCTCTTCTTGGCGGCATCGTAATAGACCAGGAAGGCACCGCCACCGAGGCCTGAACTCTGCGGCTCGACGAGGCCGAGTACGGCCTGCACCGCTACCATCGCGTCTATCGCATTGCCGCCGGCGGCAAGGATGTCCCGGCCAGCCTGCGCCGCGAGCGGATTGGCCGCCGCAACCATGAACTCGCGGGCCTCCACGCGTTTGGCACGGGTCGTGCCTGTCGCGCGTTCGGGAGCGATTGTGTCGGATGCCTGCTGTGCAGGTGCGGATGAGATCGATAGCAGGCTGATGACCACAGCCCCGTAAAGTGTCTTTGCCATGTCCCGCCCTCCGGTTCTTTTGGGAGGGATTTGGGTGGCTGGAAGGCGAAGACAAGGGGCGGCACGAAAAAGGAGCTGCCTCCCTGACTGCGAAGCGCTTACTTGCCGATCGCAACGATACGGCGCAGCGCCGCCACCTGCTGTGTCATGCTGGCCTGCACCGGCACATCCTGCGTGTCGGGGTGATCGATGGCGGGAACGATCGAAACATCGTTTTCCGTACCGATCGCGGTGCGGTCCCGCCCGTTGGTCTTGGCGACATAAAGCGCCCGGTCGGCCGTGCTGAGCAGCGTGTCGAGATTGGCGGACCGGATTTCCGCGAGCGCGATGCCGATACTGACCGTGACGGGGATCTGATGTTCTCCAACCACGATCGGCTGATGCTTCAAGGTCGTCCTGATCGCTTCTGCCACACTTGCCGCTTCGATCATGTTGGCGACATGCATGATGGACGCGAATTCTTCGCCGCCCATACGGCCGAACGATCCGCGTCCCCGTTGGGCTGCCGTGCCGATCCTTGCGAAGGCGACCAGGACTTCATCACCCGCCTGGTGGCCGTAGAGGTCGTTGATCTGCTTGAAACCGTCAAGATCCAGATGGATGAGCGCCAAAAGGCCGCTTTCGCCCGAATGGCTTCGCTTCAGCATGTGGAATTCGTCGATCAGTCCGCGGCGGTTGAGCAGGTTGGTCAGCGGATCGGTAACGGCGAGCAGTTTCAGCTTGGCTTCGTTGCGCTCGTTGATGAGCTTGGCTCCGCTCATGATGGCGGCGATGAAGCAGAGGGCGGCGATCAGAAGCAGAACGAATGAACTCTTGTCGGTGCCGGCCGAGAAGGATTGCGGCTGGCTGATCAGCGCGAAGATCGCAACGATCATGCTCGACAGGACCTGGACGCCAACGCAGGCGGCAAAAACCCGACGGGTCTGCGAACGACCGTTTTCGCCCCATAGAACGGTGGCGATCAGCATCAGATAGCCGACCGACGCTGCACCGTGGAAAAGCGCGACACGGTAGCTGAAATTGTCTCGCACGGGCTCAAGCAGCATGCCGGCGATGAAGATCAGCGAAGGAATGGCGACGAGTGGTTCCACGCGCCGCTTGTCGAACTGCATCATTCCGGCGACCCAAAGGCCAATTCCGGCAAGCGCCATGACATTGGCGATCTCGATCGACACGAAATCCGGCAATGTGCCGCGCATCGCGACCATGCCGACGCCGACGCCGTGAAAGACGAAGCCCGTTCCCCAGGTGAAATAGAACGGTTGGCGCTCGTAAAACCAGCGCGACCACAAAAGCACGCCGATCGTGCTCGCCTCGGCGGCCCAGATCATGAAGCCTGTAACAATATCCAACCCAATACTCCCCGACGAAACTCGGCATGTCGGGTGTATAGAAGAGAAAGTTTAAGGTGGCGTTTGCGTCGAATATGCCTGCTAAAGCCTTTGTTCTTCAAAAAGGCCGGTTTCTTGGTAAGGGTTTACCGCTGCTTTACCTTGAGCGGAGAAAAGACCGTGGGCATTGCGGATGCAGCATTGAGCCGAAGCGGTTTATTCGCGACAGCGCAGATGCGGTCAGGCTCGCGATCCCCGCTGAGTTAAGGATATCGGGCTCTCCGTCTTGAAGTACCGGGCATTGACACTCTATGTAGGGATTGACCCATTCCAATGATTCCGGAGCGCCACGCTGCCTTCGGCAAGGCATTTGACAAAGGACGGACATGAAAAATCCAGTTGATACCGCAATGGCCCTGGTGCCTATGGTCGTCGAACAGACCAACCGCGGTGAGCGCTCTTACGATATTTATTCGCGCCTGTTGAAGGAGCGCATCATTTTCCTGACCGGTCCGGTGGAAGATCACATGGCGTCGCTCGTCTGCGCCCAGCTTCTCTTCCTCGAAGCCGAAAACCCGAAGAAGGAAATCGCGCTCTACATCAATTCGCCGGGTGGCGTCGTCACCGCCGGCATGGCGATCTACGACACGATGCAGTTCATCAAGCCGGCCGTTTCGACGCTGTGCATCGGTCAGGCCGCTTCGATGGGCTCGCTGCTTCTGTGCGCCGGTGAGAAGGGCATGCGGTTTGCAACGCCGAATGCTCGCATCATGGTGCATCAGCCGTCCGGCGGTTTCCAGGGCCAGGCGTCCGACATCGAGCGTCACGCACGCGACATCCTGAAGATGAAGCGCCGCCTGAACGAAGTCTACGTCAAGCACACGGGTCGCACCCTTGAGGAAGTCGAAAAGACCCTCGATCGCGACCACTTCATGACGTCGGACGAAGCCCAGGACTGGGGCGTCATCGACAAGATCCTGACCTCGCGTCAGGAGCTCGAAGGCGGCTCGGAAAGCTGATTGGGTTGTAGCCTTTCCGCCACTGTAACCCCGATGTGAGCAAAAAGGGGTTTCAAGTCGGTCGGAAAGCGCTATTAGTAACTATTAATGCTGTGTTGAATTTTTATGACATAGCATTTGTTTCTTAGGGGTTTCGTTGCCGCCGGACCAGTATATGGACCGGTAGAGTACCTCCGAAGAAGGGCAGGCACGTGAAGCCCGTCGGTGTCACGTGCCGGCAGCGGTTGAGTGGACTGCGCCCGATACACGTGAGCGCAGAGTGCTGGAAGGAAAGTGATATGAGCAAAGTCAGCAGCGGCAACGGCGGCGACTCCAAGAACACATTGTACTGCTCCTTCTGCGGAAAGAGCCAGCACGAGGTCCGCAAGCTGATTGCCGGACCGACCGTATTCATCTGCGATGAATGCGTTGAACTGTGCATGGACATCATTCGCGAAGAGAACAAGACCTCGATGGTCAAGTCCCGCGACGGCGTTCCCACGCCCCAGGACATCATCAAGGTTCTCGACGAATATGTCATCGGCCAGCAGCAGGCCAAGCGCATCCTGTCGGTCGCCGTACACAACCATTACAAGCGCCTCGCGCATGCCTCCAAGGGCGGCGATGTCGAGCTTGCGAAGTCGAACATCATGCTCGTCGGCCCGACCGGCTGCGGCAAGACCTATCTTGCCCAGACGCTCGCCCGCATCATCGACGTTCCCTTCACCATGGCTGATGCAACGACGCTGACCGAAGCCGGTTATGTCGGTGAGGACGTCGAAAACATCATCCTGAAGCTCCTGCAGGCAGCCGACTACAACGTCGAGCGCGCCCAGCGCGGCATCGTCTATATCGACGAAGTCGACAAGATCTCGCGCAAGTCGGACAACCCGTCGATAACCCGCGACGTGTCGGGCGAGGGCGTTCAGCAGGCGCTTCTGAAGATCATGGAAGGCACGGTTGCCTCGGTTCCGCCGCAGGGCGGCCGCAAGCATCCGCAGCAGGAATTCCTGCAGGTCGACACGACGAACATCCTGTTCATCTGCGGCGGCGCCTTTGCCGGTCTCGACAAGATCATCTCCGCCCGTGGCGAGAAGACCTCAATCGGTTTCGGTGCATCGGTCAAGGCTGCGGACGACCGTCGCGTTGGCGAAGTGCTGCGCGAACTGGAACCGGAAGACCTGGTCAAGTTCGGCCTTATCCCGGAATTCATCGGTCGTCTGCCGGTTCTGGCAACGCTTGAAGACCTGGACGAGGACGCACTGATCCAGATCCTGTCGGAGCCGAAGAACGCGCTGATCAAGCAGTATCAGCGCCTGTTCGAGATGGAAGACGTGGAACTGACCTTCCACGAGGACGCCCTTCGCGAAATCGCCCGCAAGGCGATCATCCGCAAGACCGGCGCCCGCGGCCTTCGTTCGATCATGGAAAAGATCCTGCTCGACACGATGTTCGAACTTCCGGCCCTCGACGGCGTCCGCGAAGTCGTCATTTCCGACGACGTGGTGAAGGGCAATGCCCGTCCGCTCTACATCTATGCGGACCGCCAGGACGAGAAGGCCAACGTCTCGGCTTAAGCCATACAGGTAGTATAGATTTGATCGAGGCCCCATATTGGGGCCTCTTTTTTTTGGCAAACTGTGGGTCCGCACAGGGTTTTGGGGAAATCTTCAAAGCCGGCAGTTGCGCGATATTCAGCTTGCTTTAGACGTAAAGCACGCAGATCATGGTTGTTCTCGCTGCTTCGCTTTTCGGTTTTTGCGAAGAGCTGGACAAAATGCATGTTCCGTCCATGACCGGGCGGTCTGGCGTGTGTTGGCGACGTAGACATGTTTATGCGGGCATTTTGTAATATCCCTGTCATGTTGGCGACGGCTGGGCTGCTGCAAGGCTTGAAAATGACATAGGAAAACTCCACCTTGGGCGGGAGTGAAGTGCTTGGGTATTTGCTCAAGCCATCCCGGAAACGGGACGATGGAAAGGAAACAAGATGACAAGTTCAACGTCTGCTGCATCCGGCGCTGCGACCTATCCGGTCCTGCCATTGCGCGACATTGTGGTCTTCCCGCATATGATCGTTCCCCTGTTCGTCGGACGTGAGAAATCCATCCGCGCGCTTGAGGAGGTTATGGGCTCCGACAAGCAGATCATGCTTGTCACCCAGATCAATGCCAGTGATGACGACCCGGAGCCCGATGCGATCTACAAGGTCGGCACGGTCGCCAATGTTCTGCAGCTGCTGAAGCTGCCTGACGGTACGGTCAAGGTTCTCGTCGAAGGCCGCGCGCGCGCCGAGATCGACACCTATACCGACCGCGAAGAGTTCTATGAGGCCAAGGCCAACGTTCTCGACGAGCCTGAGGAAGACGCCGTTGAGGTGGAAGCCCTGTCTCGCTCGGTCGTCTCCGAGTTCGAGAACTACGTAAAGCTCAACAAGAAGATTTCGCCGGAAGTCGTCGGCGCCGCCAGCCAGATCGAGGATTACTCGAAGCTTGCTGATACGGTTGCCTCGCACCTGTCGATCAAGATCACCGAAAAGCAGGAAATGCTGGAAACGGTGTCCATCAAGCTGCGTCTGGAAAAGGCGCTCGGCTTCATGGAAGGTGAGATCTCTGTCCTTCAGGTCGAAAAACGCATCCGCTCGCGCGTCAAGCGCCAGATGGAGAAGACCCAGCGCGAATATTACCTGAACGAACAGATGAAGGCGATCCAGAAGGAGCTCGGCGACGGCGAGGAAGGCCGTGACGAGATGGCCGAACTGGAGGAGCGTATCGGCAAGACCAAGCTTTCCAAGGAAGCCAAGGAAAAGGCCGAAGCTGAACTGAAGAAGCTGCGCCAGATGAGCCCGATGTCGGCGGAAGCCACCGTCGTGCGCAACTATCTCGACTGGCTGCTCGGCATTCCGTGGGGCAAGAAGTCTAAGATCAAGGCCGACCTCAACAATGCCGAAAAGATCCTCGAACTGGATCACTTCGGTCTGGAAAAGGTCAAGGAGCGTATCGTCGAGTATCTGGCGGTTCAGGCGCGTGCCACCAAGATCAAGGGCCCGATCCTCTGCCTCGTCGGCCCTCCGGGCGTCGGCAAGACCTCGCTCGCCCAGTCGATCGCCAAGGCGACCGGCCGCGAATACGTGCGCATGGCGCTCGGTGGCGTTCGTGACGAAGCCGAAATCCGCGGTCACCGCCGCACTTATATTGGTTCCATGCCCGGCAAGATCATCCAGTCGATGAAGAAGGCCAAGAAGTCCAATCCGCTCTTCCTGCTCGACGAGATCGACAAGATGGGCTCGGACTTCCGTGGCGATCCGTCGGCGGCCCTGCTCGAAGTGCTCGATCCGGCCCAGAACTCGACCTTCATGGATCACTACCTGGAAGTCGAATACGACCTGTCCGACGTGATGTTCATCACCACGGCGAACACGCTCAACATTCCGGGTCCGCTGATGGACCGCATGGAGATCATCCGCATCGCCGGTTACACGGAAGATGAAAAGCGCGAGATCGCCAAGCGTCACCTTCTGCCGAAGGCCATCAAGGAACATGCCCTGCAGCCGAACGAATTCTCGGTTTCGGACGATGCCCTGATGGCGATCAGCCAGCAGTACACCCGCGAAGCCGGCGTTCGCTCCTTCGAGCGCGAGCTGATGAAGCTCGCCCGCAAGGCAGTGACCGAGATCATCAAGGGCAAGACGAAGTCGGTTGCCATCACGGCCGCCAACATTTCCGATTACCTCGGTGTTCCGCGTTATCGCCACGGCGAAGCGGAAGGTGAGGATCAGGTCGGTGTCGTCACCGGTCTCGCCTGGACGGAAGTCGGCGGCGAACTGTTGACCATCGAAGGCGTGATGATGCCGGGCAAGGGGCGCATGACCGTGACCGGCAACCTGAAGGACGTGATGAAGGAATCGATTTCGGCGGCGGCATCCTATGTCCGTTCGCGCGCCGTCGATTTCGGCATCGAGCCGCCGCGTTTCGACAAGTCGGACATCCACGTTCACGTGCCGGAAGGTGCGACCCCGAAGGACGGCCCGTCGGCCGGCGTCGGCATGGCGACCGCGATCGTCTCGATCATGACCGGCATTCCGGTTCGCAAGGATGTCGCCATGACCGGCGAGATCACCCTTCGCGGCCGCGTCCTGCCGATCGGTGGCCTGAAGGAAAAGCTGCTTGCCGCCCTTCGCGGTAACATCAAGACGGTTCTGATCCCGGAAGAAAATGCCAAGGATCTGGCAGACATTCCGGACAACGTGAAGAACAACATGGAGATCATCCCCGTGTCCCGCATGGGCGAAGTGATCAAGCATGCGCTGGTGCGTCGCCCCGAAGCGATCGAGTGGGATGGTACGGTCGAAACGCCGGTCATCGCCAATGTCGAAGGTTCCGAAGACGGCACAACGACCATCGCTCACTGAGCCATCACTCGGGCAAACCGAGTTTCAATTGTGGAGAAAGCCGGCGAAAGCCGGCTTTTTTTGTGAAAAATGCACGAAACCCCTTGTTTTTCAGGCGATCTCGGAGCTTTTGGGTTGCCAAGCCCCGACGCAAAACTATTGTCGGCGCCGACTAATCGAGTCGTTCCAAAACCGTAGAAAGGGATGGAAACATGAACAAGAACGAGCTGGTTTCCGCAGTTGCCGAAAAGGCTGGTCTCTCCAAGGCCGACGCCGCATCCGCCGTGGACGCAGTATTCGAAACCGTACAGGGCGAACTGAAGAACGGCGGCGACATTCGTCTCGCTGGCTTCGGCAGCTTCTCGGTATCCCGTCGCGAAGCCTCCAAGGGCCGCAACCCGTCGACCGGCGCTGAAGTCGATATCCCGGCTCGCAACGTTCCGAAGTTCTCGGCCGGCAAGGGCCTGAAGGACGCCGTTAACGGCAAGTAAGACTTCATCTGGCAGCATGTCTGCCATGATCTCAAAACCCCGGATTGTCTCCGGGGTTTTTTGTTTTTGACAATCTTCGGCTTGCGCAACTCAAGATACATTTTCGACGGACAAACTGTCATCCGGCTGTCATGACACTGCATCAAAAGCCCATCTGTGGTTTCACGGAGGGCTTCCCCATGACATTTTCTACACGCGCCGCCTTGACGGCGATCCTGCTGGCATCGGTCGCCGTACCGGCCAGCGCCGAGCAGGTTTTCAACCGTATCGCGTCTTTCCCCGTTGCACAGAACCTGCCGAAGGGCGAGGACAAGGCGACATCGTCGGAAATCATCACCGCGACGGCTGACGGCAACATGCTGATCTATTCCGACGCACCGGGTGGCACGATCGGTTTCATCGACATCACCGACGCCAAGGCCCCGAAGGCCGGCGGTTCGCTCGCCATCGACGGTGAGCCGAACTCTGTTGCAGCGGCAGGTCCGAAGGTTCTCATCACCATCGACAAGACCGAGGATTTGACGAAGCCGGCAGGCCAGCTCGGCATCATCGACATTGCCTCGAAGAAGCTCGAAAACACCTGTGATCTCGGCGGCCAGCCGGATTCGGTTGTCGTGGCTCCGGATGGCACGTTCGCCGCCATCGCCATCGAGAACCAGCGTGACGAAGACCTGAACGACGGCGCTCTTCCGCAGCTTCCGGCCGGCGAACTGCTGATCGTTGCGCTGAACAATGGCGTTCCGGCCTGCGACAGCATCAAGCGTGTCGACGTGACCGGCCTTGCCACCGTTGCCCCGGAAGATCCGGAGCCGGAATTCGTCAACATCAACGCCAATGGCGAGATCGCCCTGACGCTGCAGGAAAACAACCACGTCATCATCATCGATAGTAAGACCGCCAAGGTCACCGGCCACTTCACCGCCGGCACGGTCGATCTCGAAGGCGTCGATGCCAAGACCGACGGTTCGCTGAATTTCTCCGGCAAGCTCACCGCCGTTCCGCGCGAGCCTGACGCCGTCAAGTGGCTCGGCACCGACCGCCTCGTCATCGCCAACGAAGGCGACTACAAGGGCGGTTCGCGTGGCTTCACCATTTTCGACCGCTCCGGCAAAGTTCTCTTTGATGCCGGCATGACGCTCGAGCATGAAATCGCCCGTCACGGTCACTTCCCGGAAAAGCGCGCCAAGAACAAGGGCATCGAGCCGGAAGGCATGGAAGCCGCGATCTTCAACGGCCAGCAGTATTTCTTCGTACTCTCCGAGCGCGGGTCTATGGTCGCCGTCTACAAGGATACCGGTGCCGAGCCTGAGCTCGTACAGCTGCTGCCGTCCGGCGTCTCGCCGGAAGGTGCCGTCGCCATCCCGGGCCGTAACCTGCTTGCCACCGCCAATGAAGCCGATCTCGGCGAAGACGGCGGTCCGCGCTCGCATGTCATGCTCTATGAACTCGCCGAAGGCGAAAAGGCCTATCCGACGCTCGTCTCCAAGGACGTCGATGGCAAGGTCATCGGCTGGGGCGCGCTCTCCGGTCTCGTCGGCGATGCGGAAAAGGACGGCATCCTTTATGCGGTCAACGATTCCGTTTACGCCATGCAGCCGTCGATCTTCACCATCGACACGACGAAGAAGCCGGCCGAGATCACCAGCGCCCTGCGCATCACACGTAACGGCCAGCCGGCACAGAAGCTCGACATCGAGGGCATCGCGCTCGACGGCAAGGGCGGTTTCTGGCTGGCATCGGAAGGTGACAGCGCCAAGCTCGTCGGCCACGGCATCTACAACGTCAACGCCAAGGGCGAGATCAAGACCGAAATCGCTCTGCCGGCTGAACTGCTTGCCGGTGAGAGCCGCTATGGTCTCGAAGGCATCACCACGACGGGTGAGGGCGATGACCTGACGCTCTGGATGGCCGTCCAGCGCGAATGGAAGGACGATCCGAAGGGCCAGGTGAAGCTTCTTTCCTACAAGCCGAAGTCGAAGGAATGGGCCGCCGTCCGTTACCCGCTCGAAAAGGCTGAAAAGGGCTGGGTCGGCCTGTCGGAAATCACTGCCAACGGTGACCACCTCTACATCGTCGAGCGCGACAACCTGATCGGCGACGCCGCCAAGCTGAAGAAGCTCTACCGCGTTTCGCTCAAGGACCTGAAGCCTGCCGAGCTCGGCGGCGAACTGCCGCTCGTCACCAAGGAAGAAGTCCACGACTTCCTCCCTGATCTGAAGGCGGCCACCAATGGCTACGTGCTCGACAAGCTTGAAGGTTTCGCCTTCGACAAGTCCGGCAAGGCCTTCATGGTCACCGACAATGACGGCGTCGACGATTCATCCGGCGAGACCCTCCTTCTGCCGGTGAACCTCAAGGTCACCAACTAACAGACCGTCTCTTCAACAGGAAAAGGCCGGGTGTTTGCGCACCCGGCCTTTTTTCTTGGGCGCCGCTACCTTAAGTCTGGCGTTCCCGATGTGTTCGCATGAGACGATTCGATGAGTTCATTCCGCTTCATCCATGCCGCAGACCTGCATCTCGGCAGCCCTTTTCAGGGACTGGCCCTCAAGGATGCCGATCTTGCAGAGCTGTTTGTCGAGGCGAGCCGAAAGGCCTTCTCGACGCTTGTCGACGAAGCGGTGGAGCGCAAGGTCGATTTCTTCATCGTCGCCGGTGACGTTTATGATGGCGATTGGAAGGACAACAAGATCGGCCTGTTCTTCAACCGCGAAATCGCGCGGCTGGAGCGCGCCGGCATCCCGGTCTTCCTGTTGAAGGGCAATCACGACGCCGAAAGCGTGATAACCAGAACCATCACGCTGCCGAAAAATGTCAGCGAATTTCCGACGGCAAAACCCGGCACGTTCCGGCTGGAGCATTTGAAGGTGGCGTTGCACGGCCAGGGGTTCGCCGAACGCTCGGCCAACGAAAACCTGGCACTTGCCTATCCCAAGCCCGAGACCGGCTGGTTCAATATCGGTGTGCTGCACACCTCGCTCACCGGTCGCGAGCCGCATGCGCCCTATGCGCCATGCTCGGTAGAGGACCTGCGCTCTCGCGGTTATGATTACTGGGCGCTCGGCCATGTTCATGATTTCGAAATCGTGGCGAAAGACCCGCTCGTCGTTTTCCCCGGCAATCTGCAGGGCCGTTCGATCCGCGAAAAAGGCGCCAAGGGAGCGGTGCTGGTGACGGTCGAGGATGGCCGCATCACGCATGAACGGCTGATCACCGACAGTGCCCGCTTTGCCGAACTGAATATCGTGGTGGAGAGCGAAGACACAGCGCCTGCCGTGCTGCGCCGTGTCGAACATGCAATCGAGCCGCTTGTCGAGGCCATGGAGGGCCGGCCGCTTGCGCTGCGTATCCGCATGATCGGCAAAAGCCGTGTCCGCAACCAGCTCCTGTCGAAGGCGGCGGATTTCCGCGACGAAGTCCAGGCTGCCTGCCATCGCGGCCACGCGGACATCTGGCTCGAAAAACTCGACCTGCGGATTGAGCCCGATGACGGAACGGCCGAGCGCAGCACCGGCACGCTTGGTCTCGATGGCCTGCTGACGATCGATGCTTTCCCGCCGGAATTTCTGGAGGATGCCGCAGCTCGTGTCGCGGAAATCGCCGCCAGACTGCCGGGCGGCAGCGGGGCAGGGGATCTGCCGCTCGGCGATGAGCTGGATGTGCTGCTTGCCGAGGCCCGCGATCTTCTCCTTTCCCGTGCGGCGGAGGCCGGCTGACCATGCGTTTCGATCGTCTCGACATCCTTCGTTACGGCGCACTCACCGATCGCCGGCTTGTCTTTCGCCCGGGTGCGAAACTGCATATCGTCTACGGCCCGAACGAAGCCGGAAAATCCTCTGCGCTTTCGGCGATCTCCGATCTTCTGTTCGGTTTCCCCGAGCGCTCTGCCTACGGTTTCCTGCATGATGCCGGTCTCCTGCGCATCGGTGCGCAACTGACGGCACGTGACGGGCAGGAACTCTCCTTTCGTCGCCGCAAGGGACGCAAGAACACGCTGCTCGGACACTCCGACGCGGAAGAGAATTTACCAGACGACGCGCTCTCGCCATATCTGGGCAATCTCTCTCGCGACGTCTTCGAGCGCGCCTTCGGCCTGAACTCCGATTCGCTCCGCGCCGGTGGCGAGACCATGCTGAAAAGCGGCGGCGAGATCGGCAGCCTGCTGTTTTCCGCAGCCTCCGGTCTGACGGGCCTGTCCAACCTGCGCAAGTCGCTGGAGGCGGATGCCGACGCGATCTATTCCCAGCGCAAATCCAAGGACCGCAGTTTCTATCAGGCGCTCGATGCCCATGACGCAGCCCGCAAGGCCGAGCGTGAAAACGAGCTGAAGGCCGGCGACTGGAAAACCCTGCTGAAGGAAGAGGCCGAACTCGGCTCCGAAATCCTCACGCTGCAGCAGGGACGTGAAGAGACAAAGCGCAGCCTCGACCGGTTACGCCGGCACATGGCGCTTGAACCTCTCTTGCGGGAACTGGACCGGGAGCGGACGGCACTTCAGCAATACGAGGCGCTCGATAACGTTCCGGCAGGCTTCGGTGCCGACCTGTCCAGACAGCTGGAAGCATGCCGAGAAAACGCCGAAGCATTGACGGTTTCCGAACGTGAGATCGCAAGGCTCGGCGAGGAAATCGCCGCAATCGAAGTGGATGAGGCGCTGCTCGCAGCCGGCCCGAACATCCTTGCCGCCCACAGCCGCAGCGGCGTCTATCTCAAGGCGCGCGAGGATATCGCGCGGGTTCGCGGCGAAGTCGACGATTTCGATCAGAAACTGATCCTTGCGGCGCGCCGCCTCGGCTTTGGTGAATTTACCGATCTTCACAAGGCGCAGCCCGCGGATGCGGATCTGGCCCGTCTGCGGCAGCTGGTGGAAGAAGGGGCCGATCTCGATCGGGAGATGCGGCAGCTCCGCAAGCGTATCGAGGAGGAAGCCGATGCGCTGCGGAAACTGGAAGCGGACGCACCGGCCATCCGCATCATCGACCCCAAGCCCTGGAGCGACCAGCTTGCGGCATTGCGGCCGGATATCGAGGAGCTCGCCAATCTCGAAACCCTGAAGATACGCGCCGCGCGTGCAAGGAGCGATCTCGATGCCGCCGCTGCGCGTCTTGATCCCCCCGTGAAGGATATACCTCTTCTTCTTTCCGTTCCCGTTCCGGATATGGAAACCCTGGCTCATCACCGCCGCCTGATCGAGGCCGCAAAGCTCGACAATGAGCAGGCATCCCGAAAACTCGCTGACCTGCAGGATGAGGCGACCGAACTTGCCGAACAACTGACGCTGCTCGAAGGCGGGCGAGGCATCGTTTCGCGCGATACGATCGAAGCGGCGCGCCGCCAGCGAGACGATGTGATCGCATCGCTCGCCGCCAAGCCGGGCGATGCGATCCTCCAACAGGCGAAATCCTCGGTTGAAGAAGCGGATCGACTGGTGGACGCGGCGCTCGCCGATGCCGAGCGTGTCTCGCGCCATGCAGAGTTGACACTGCGTCAGCGCAAGCTTGCGGATGCCATTACCTCGGCAGAACTGGCGGTTCGGGAAAGCCGGATTGCCGCATCCGATGCGGTAACCGAATTCGAGGATCTCTTTCATGCGGTCCCGGTAGTGGCTGGCACGCCCGAGCGCATGATCGAGTGGCGCCGCGGCTTGGATGGCCTGGGCTCGCTGTCCGCGATGCTGAACCTGGCGGAAGACGAATACGAGGCGCTGCGCCTGAAAGGCGAAGCACTGGAGCCGGCGCTCATGGCGCTTGCGGATGCCACGGGCGCCGCCAATGGCGCGCTGCCGCTGCGCAGCCTCGCACGCGATGTTGCGCGCCGGCTGGAGGAAATCACCCGCCAGTGGAGCGAGGGACGCTCGCTTGAGCGCATGCGGGATACGGCGCGCCAGACGCTGGAGCGGTTCGAGATGCGTGAGGCGGAACTGCGCGTCGGCGTGGAGCGGTGGCGCTCGGGTTTTCAGGCGGCGGCGACATCCGCGGGGCTTGCCGAGGACGCGACGATCGAGATGGCGAATGCCGCGCTGGATATCTGGCGCACACTTCCCGATCTGATGTCGGAGCGTGAGAACCGCGACCGGCGTGTCCGCGGCATGACGCGCGACATGGAAGCCTTCGAGCAGGAGACAATCGCCCTTTGCCGGTCCCTCGCGCCGGATCTCGCGTCTGTTCCCGCAGATGTTGCCGGCGGGTTGTTGAACGATCGGGTTACCGCCGCGCGCGCGGCCGATAGCCGTCGCATCACGCTTGCAGCCGCACTTGAACGGAACAGGCTTTCCCACGATCGCCACATGACCGAAGCCGCAAGACTTGAGACGAGGCTTGCCGAACTTGCAGCGGTGGTCGCCGTGCAGCCGAACCGCCTTGATATTGTCCTTGCTGATTTGCTCGAACGCGCAAGGCTTGGCGCAAGCGAGGAACTGTCACGCCGTCGTTTCACCGATCAGGCGGACGGACTTGAGGAAGCTGCTGTAAGAGCCGCGTTGGTCGATTTCGACCGGATTTCCGCCGGTGTCGAAATAGAACGTCTGGAGGCGGAGGACAGCCGTCAGGTCAATCGTCTTGCCGACCTGCGTGCGGCCGAAGCGGATAATTTGCGACGGCGCCAGGAATTGGAAAAGGGCACTGGTGCGGAGCGCGCCGTGTTCGAGAAGCTTGCCGCCGAGGAAGAAGCAAAGGACCTTGCCCGCCGCTGGGTGGTCCTGAAACTTGCGGGATCTATGCTGGTCCATTCCATGGAAACCTATCGCCAGCAGCAGGCGGACCCGGTCATGACACGGGCCGGCGACGTTTTCTCCGAGCTGACGCAGGGACGCTTCGCCCGCCTTCTTCAGGTCTATGACGACAATGACGATCTGCAGCTGGCCGTCGAACGCCGGACGGGAGAGCAGGTGCCGCTTTCCGGCTTGAGCGAAGGAACCGGCGATCAGCTGTATCTGGCTTTGCGGCTTGCATTCCTTGAGGATTATTGCCGCCGCAACGAGCCGGCGCCGCTTGTCCTGGACGATATCTTCCAGACGTTCGACGACGAGCGCACCGCTGCGGGCCTGCGCACGCTTGCGGCGTCAAGCGGCGCCTTCCAGTCCATCCTTTTCACCCACCAGACGAGCCTCATGGATGCGGCACAGCGTGAACTGGGGGATGATGTCGATCTAGTTCGGCTGGACCGGGCGTGACGGACCCGGTTGCGGCAGTGTCAGGCATTCGAGCGTGAAGGGAGCTATCGAGGAAAACATCGGTGCTCCCCTGGTCGCCGGAATAGGCGGGCCGCACGCTGAAGTCCGGGATAGTTGCGTGATCAGCAGGTTGAAGCGACGGTCGTCAGTTCTCTCGCGTTCGTAACTGACGCGATAATTTCCGAGTCTTGATGAGAAGACTTTGCCGGTTCTGAGCCGATCGTTCAGGTAATCCTGGCTTTCCTGCGTCAACTCAAGCCCGAAACGATCGATGGACAGGATCGCCAGCCGGAACATCTCCTCATCTGCGCCCGGATCGAGAAGGCTGAGCTTGAGGCGAAACGTGCGGAACGTGCTGGACGATGTCCCTCTGATCTGGATGAAGAGTACCGAAGGTTCGGGCGCTGCGCCGAGTTCGGTGGAGAACAGGCATTCCCATTCACCGCCCGCTGCCTGGAAACTCGATGCCGGCCCGTCCTTGCCGATCCGCTCGCAGCGCTCATGAGCCGTCAGGCGCGGGGTGACATGGAATCGGTCATGCGTGCCGGAGGGGGAACGGATGAGACGTGGCGGGGCCTTCGGGGCGACCTGCATGCGGCGCGCCCGCAAAGCCGCCGGCGGTGAGGCGACAAAAGGCCGCGCCAGGTATTGCTCCATTCCGAGCCATGTCACGAGACGCCGGTAATTGCGCCCATCATTGACGGCAAGAACGATGCCGACGAGCAGCAGTAGGCCGGTGATCAGGATCGCGCTGAAAGCCTTCGCTGCACGGCGTCGTCTTTTAAGGCGCATCAGAGGCGTCAAGAGTTCCGCCTTGTCCGCCAAGGAAAGTGCTCCGTTTCAGGTTCAAATACCCACAAGCTTTGGCATATAGAGCTGGCTTGTGTCCAAGAGTGATTCTCGATGATGGTGAACGGAAGGCAACCGTCCGAACATCTGCTGCGAGACCGCGGAGCACCCGTTAACCACATTAATTAGTAGGCATTTAAGTTAAACTTTTTAGTTTCATTCCCGGATATCAGTTCGCTGATGACTATGGCCTTAAAACCGCACCGGATTTTATTTTCCGGGGAGCCCAAGCTATGAAGCTTGTCGTTCGCCGTCCGGTGTGCTTTCAAGGACTCAAATTTCGGATCAACCGGGGCAAGCTTTAAGACCTCGCGCGATCCTGACTGGAGTATCGAGATTTGGTTCGAGTAACTGCGATCGTGATCTGTGCTGCCTTGGCAGGATGTCAGGCGGTGCCGGGTGAAGGCCCTCTGGCTTCCGCGATCAACCAGGACGCTGGCCGCTCCCCGGCGGAGATTGGGCGCATCAATGCCGCGGTTTTCGATATCGTGGATGTCGACAATCACACGGCAAGACTGGTCTCGGACTACGTTTCGACGGCATTGAAGCGCCGCTTCGGTATCGGCGGCGGCCCGGGCAGGGCGGTTATCGGTATCGGCGACCAGCTGAGGGTCACGATTTTCGAAGCCGGCGCCGATGGCCTGTTCTCCACCAGCGAACGCAAGCAGACCCCGCTCGAAATCGTTGTCCAGCCGGATGGCACCGCCGCGATCCCTTACGTCGGGACCGTGCGATTCGCCGGCCGCACCCTCGAAGAGGCGCGTCAGGAAATCCTTTCTTCTCTGAAGACCAAGGCAGTCGAGCCGGACGTCATCATCGCCATGGGCGAAACCCCATCGCGTTCGGTCACCGTCGCCGGTGCCGTCAATCGTTCGGCGCAGGTTTCCCTCAACCTGAGTGGAGAGCAGATCACCGACGTGATTGCCAAGGCCGGTGGCCCGACATCCCAGCCGTATGAATCCTACGTCACGCTGGTGCGCGGCAAGCGAACCGGCACGGCGCTTTTGAAGTCGATCGTCGAAAACCCGTCGGAAAACATCTACGTGCAGCCGGGTGACCAGATCTTCGTCACCCGCGACCCCAGAACCTTCACGCTGCTCGGTGCCGTCAAGAGCAATTCCCGCATCGAGTTTGGCGCCAACGACCTGAACCTCTTGGAAGCTGTCGCGCTCGGCCGAGGTGGCAATGACGAGACCGTCAATGCCAAGGGTTACTTCCTGTTCCGTTACGAGGATCCGGAAGTCGTCCTCGGCCTGCTGGGCAAGCGCCGCTTCGATGAACTGACCCGAAAGGGCATGCAGGCGGACAAGAACGGCCATTATCCGATCGTCTACAGGTTCGACATGAGCCGCCCGGACAGCATGCTTGTCGGCCAGACCTTCCCCGTCAAGAGCCGCGATGTCATCTATGCGTCGCGTCACCCGGCTGTCGATCTGACGAAGTTCCTGCGTGTCATCGGTACGCCGGTGGGAATTGCCGTTCAGGGCGCTGCCATATCCAATAGTTTGAGTGACTGACGGCACAACTTTCCGTATGTGCGTTGTTTCTAAAAGTTGTATTTTTTCTTCTGTTGTCACGTTGAAGTAGTGGGTTATTCTGCTTTTCTCGTGACAACAGAAGGCAAGTGTGTTGTTAGAGTTGGCGCGGATTTAAATCAGCATTAGCTACTATGGCTGTGACAAACGTAGAGTGACAATGACGACAGAAGTAATTGGCCGAGCCTGTATCGCGCCCGGTGCAAATTCCGTTGAGGAGTTGCAGCAAGTTCTTAGGGCCGGGCGTTGCACTGTCACGCAAATCCCTGCTGACCGGTGGGAACTTGCTCGTTTCTGGCATCCTGCTCAGGGAACACCCGGCAAGACCTACACGTTCGCTGCCGGCGTCATAGACGCAATTTATGATTTCGATCCCGCCGTCTTCGGTCTCTCCCAGCGTGAGGCCATGCAGATGGACCCTCAGCAGCGCATCCTGCTGACATTGGTCTGGAAGGCTCTCGAAGA
The DNA here is from genome assembly GCA_900469445.1 of Hyphomicrobiales bacterium. GTDB lineage: Bacteria > Pseudomonadota > Alphaproteobacteria > Rhizobiales > Rhizobiaceae > Neorhizobium. Next base: position 14,053 of record UBXM01000042.1, on the reverse strand, counting down.
TGCAAACCTGCCCGTAAGTTCGCTCGCAAAGGAGCGGGTCGGCGTCTATATCGGTGCGTCGAGCCTCGACAGCGGCAACCTGTCGGCCGAAGATCCGGCCTCCGGCAGCCCTTACTTCATGACGGGCAATACGCTGTCGATCGTTTCCAACCGTATCTCGCATGTCTTCGGCCTCAACGGTCCGAGCATGACGATCGATACGGCCTGTTCGTCTTCGCTGGTCGCTTTGGATCAGGCGACCCGTGCGCTTGAGCGCGGCGATATCGACACCGCGATCGTCGGCGGCGTCAACCTTCTTGTTCACCCGCTTTCCTTTGTCGGCTTCGCCCAGGCGCGCATGCTGTCGCCCGAAGGCCTCTGCCGTGCTTATGACACCAATGGCCAAGGCTATGTGCGTGCCGAAGGCGGTGCTGCCCTCGTCCTGCGCCGCAGTGATGTGGCGCGCCAGAACAACGACCGCAGTTACGCCCGCATCCATGCGACCGGCGTCAACTCGTCCGGCCGCACCAACGGCATCAGCCTGCCGTCGCGCGAGGCCCAGGCCGACCTGCTGAACACCATCTACGACGGCAATCGCATCGATGTGAACCGTGTCGCCTTTATCGAAGGTCACGGAACCGGTACGCGCGTCGGCGATCCGGCCGAGGTCTGGGCAATCGGCAACGTCATCGGCCGGAAGCGCCGCGCGCCGCTTCCGATCGGCTCGATCAAGTCCAATATCGGCCACACGGAACCCGTCTCCGGTCTGTTCGGCCTGTTCAAGGCCATGCTGGCGCTTGAAAACAACTATCTTCCTGCATCGCTGCATATCGAGACTGCAAATGAAGACATCGATTTCGATGAGCTCAATGTAAGGGTCACGACATCCGCGATCAAATTGCTTCCCGCCAAGGAAGCGCGTCTCGTGGGCGTCAACTCCTTCGGTTTCGGCGGCACCAATGCGCACGTTGTCATCGGTGATCCCGAAGCGGCCGCGCAGGCCAATTCACCCGCCAAGGGTGACAATCTGCTGTTCCTTGCCAGCGCCCACAGTGCCAACGCGCTTGAAGCCCTGCTCAAGGAATATCGCGAACGTCTTTCCGTATCTGCGCCTGAAAAGGCCCGCCGCATCATCGCCGCAACGACGACGAACAGGGATGCGCTGAAATATCGGTTTGCCGTCGATGCCCGCAGCGAGCGCGGCGTTCTTGACGCAATCAGGACTCATCTTGCCGGTGAGGCCTCCGATGGCGAGCGCGGCGAAGCTCCGTCTTCGCTCGGCAAGATCGCTTTCGTCTTTTCCGGAAACGGTGCGCAATGGGCAGGGATGGGCGTTGAAGCCTATCGCGAGAACCCGCATTTCCGCCAGTATTTCCAGTCCTTCAGCGCGCTCTTCGAATATCACCTCGGTGAAAAGCTGACGGACCTTATCGTCGCCGACGATCTCGGCGCACGTCTGGCCGATGCAACGATTGCCCAGCCTCTGCTGTTTGCCGTGCAGGCATCGCTTTCGGACAGCCTGAGCGCCTATGGGATCAGACCGGATGTCGTGTTCGGCCATTCGGTCGGCGAGATTGCTGCGGCCTATGCCTCCAAGGCACTGACCGCGGCTGAAGCGGTTGCCATCGTCGCCAAGCGTTCACACTCCCAGCACCTGTTTGCAGGCCAGGGCAAGATGGCTGCCGCCGTGATGAGCGAGGAGGCGGCTGTTGCCTTCGCCAAGTCGCACGGTCTGGATGATGTCCATGTCGCCGCGGTCAATGCTCCGAATTCCGTAACGATTTCCGGACCGGTCGCGGAAATCCAGGCATTCCGCGATGCCGCGCGCAAATCCCAGACAGTCGTCCATATCCTCGATATCAACTACCCGTTCCATCACCCGATCATCGACAGTGCCCGCGACGGTTTCCTGGCGGAGCTGCCGGCGATCGAGCCGCAGGCTGCGGCCTGCACCTTCATCTCCACCGTCACCGGCGAAATCTACGACGGACGCGGTCTGGATGCTGAATACTGGTGGCACAACGTGCGCGAGCCCGTGCTTTTCCGCTCGGCTGCAGAGGCGGCGCTCGATCTCGGCTGCAATCTGTTCATCGAGATCTCGCCGCGCACCATCCTGTCGAACTACGTCTCCGAAATTGCCAAGAGCAAGGCACAGCCTGCGACCGTGATCGGTTCGCTTCAGCGGGAAACGCCGGTCGAAGGTCGCGATCCTGTCGCACGTTCCTTCGCGCGCGCTATTGCGCATGGTGCGATCCCGGCGCAGTCGAGGCATTCGGGAAGACGCAGCCCGGTTGTCGACCTGCCGCCGTTGCCGTTCGAACCGACCGCGCTGAAAGTGCCTTCCACGACCGACGAGATCGATATCTTCGGCCGTGACTTCAAGAACAGCTACACGCTGCTCGGCTGGCGAAACGATCCGAACGGTTCTCACTGGAAGAACCATATCGATGCGCAGCTCTTCCCGGACCTTGCGGAACACGTGGTCGATGGCCGTGCGATCCTGCCGGGAGCCGGCTTCCTCGAGATCGCCGTCACTGCTGCCCAGGCGCATTTCGGCACCGACGAGGTCGAGGTTTCCAACATGGAAATCGTTCGCCCGCTCGAACTGCGTTCCGATCGGATGCTGGAGCTTTCGACGCTCCTTTCCCCGGAAACCGGCAATATCGAAATCCGTTCGCGTGAGCGGCTGAGCAGTGACGACTGGACCGTTCATGCCGTCGGTCGTTGTCGGCGTCCGGTGGATGAAGAAGACCACCGGATCGAAACGTCAGAGCCCGCCGAAAGCGGTGACAGCCTCACCTCTGTGGAAGTGTATGAAACGGCCGAGCGTTTCGGTCTGCAATATGGACCGCGCTTCCAGCTGCTCTCCAAGGCGGTGACCTTCGGCGAAAATGTCGTCGAAGTCGAACTCGGCAAGGCTGATGTCCCGGCCCATCCGTATATCGTCTATAACCTCAATCCGTTCTCCGTCGATGCCGCATTCCACGGCCTGGTCGCGCTGTTCGACCGTCTGTCGGGAAGCGAGGCGGGATCGCCCTATATCCCGGTCCGCTTCGGCTCCATCCGGGTCGCAGGCAGGGGCCGCGCGATCGCACGGGCAAGGATCGAGATCGAGCGCTTCAGCGGTTTCTCGATCAAGGTCAATTTCCGCCTGTTCGACGCTGCCGGTGAACAGATCGCAGTCCTTTCGGATTGCCGTTTCCGCCGCACCTCGCTGCGCCGCCATCACACGCTCGATACGGTTTCCTTCCATTTCGACGCCGTTCCGAGCCCGCTTCTGTCAGGGGCCGGTCTTGATGGCATCAAACTGCCTGTACTGACTGAATTTCCTTCGGTCGACGCCAAGGACAATGCATCGCTGATGATCGATGCGGCCGTCTATCGTGCCTGCCACGAGATCGCATTGTCGCTTGCAGACGGCGAAGGACATCTGACTTCGGCAGCGCTGCCTGGAGAGAGCGATTTCCGCGCTTTCCTGACCTCGTGCATGTTCACGCTCGAAGATGCCGGCATCGCTGTCGCATCCGATAGCGGCTGGACCATCCCGCGGGAATTCTCGTTCCCGAGCATGGATGAGCTGATCCAGGAAATCTATCGCGAGGATTCCTCACGTATCGCCGAAGCCGTGCTGGTCAATGACGTCTACCGGGATGCGCTCGAACACCTGTCGCTTGCCGGAAAGCCTGCCGATGCCGAAAGCGGACGTGCAAGCAATGTCAGCGAAGCGACGCTCGACCACGTTTTGGTTCATTCGCCGCTTGGTCATCAGCGCGCCGAACGCGGCTTCGATCTGGCGGAAAGCTTCTGCCGCGAAAACGCGGGCACGGTCCGGTTCATCGTCGAACTCGGCACCACCAGCCAATCCGCCAGCACGCGGCTTGCAGGCCTCGCAGCCTCGATCGGCGCAACGCTGGTCATCGCCGAGCCAAAGGAAAATGCCCGGCGCATGCTGGAACTGGCATTCGAGCAGAACGTCCATGTTTCCGTTGTCGAGCCCCGGGCGCTTGCCGGTCTGAAATGCGTTGATCTGATCGTCGCTACCGGGCTGACCAGCCAGGTGATGCTCACCAGCGACGAGGATGTCCGACAGGCCGTCCGCGCAGCCGCCGCAAACGGCGCTGTGATGGTCTTTGCCGATCGTGCGCCTTCGGCATTCAACGACTTCGCTTTCGGTTTGTCTGAAGGATGGTTCGCGGCAAGTCAGTCCGCCGAATTCCCCGTCGGCCAGCTCGCCACCTCGACGCAGGCGGAGACGCTTCTTTCCGAACTCGGCTTCGAGACCTCCTCGGTGAACGAAGTACAGGTTGACGAAGGTTCTCTCGTTCTGGCGCTTTCGCATTCGCGCGCAAAGCCGGATGCTCCCGCCGTAGCGGGCAGGGGCAGGCTCGTCGTTGTTGCCGAGCACGCTTCCGAACAGCTCGTCGCTTCGTCCTTTGCCGATGCATCCGTAGTTCAGGCCGTCGAGGCAGAGCGGGCACTGGAGCTTGTTCCGGAAGGTGACCAATCGGCACTCCGCGTCGCCTATCTGGCGGATCGTGGCACCGGACAGGCGGTTTCTGTTCTCGAAATCGCAAGACTGTCTCGTTTCAAGGCCCTTGCCGAAGCAATGACGCGTCAGGCAAGCGGCTCTGTATCTCGACCGCGGCTGATCATTCTCGCGCCGGGTGGTTCTCCGCTTGCGCGGGAAAACAGCGATGCGGCCAATGGCGGCTTGTGGACATTCGCCCGCGTTCTGCAGAACGAATATGATGCGATCGACATCCATATGGTCGATGCCGAAGGCGAAAGCGCCGTCACGCTCGTGGACCGGATCGCGACGGTCGAAAGCGCCAATCGCGAATGGCTGGCCGGCGAAAACGGCCTTGTCGAAATTCGTGCGGCATCCGGCCCGTCTGCCGGCCGGGATGGTACCACCACCGATTTCGACGCTGCGACGATCCACCAGCTGACCAGCGGTCGTGTCGACAGCATCGTTTGGCAAAGCTGCGCACGTCAGGAGCCGGGTGACGACGAGGTCATCATCGCGGTCGAGGCCACCGGCCTCAACTTCCGCGACGTTATGTGGTCGATGGGCCTTCTGCCCGAAGAAGCGCTGGAAGACGGTTTTGCAGGCGCAACGATCGGCATGGAAATGGCCGGTCGCATCGAACGTGTCGGCTCGGCCGTGACCGATCTGGTCCCCGGCGATCGGGTCATGGGCATCGGCCCGGCAGCCTTCTCCACCCACGTCCGCGTCCGCCGCGACGGTGTCACCAAGTTCCCCGACCGGCTGGATTTCGCTGCCGCCGCAACGGTTCCGGTCGCCTTCCTGACGGCCTATTACGCCATGGTTCAGCTTGGCCATATCGAGCCGGGCGAAACGATCCTCATCCATGGTGCCGCCGGTGGCGTCGGCCTGGCTGCGCTACAGATTGCAAAGCTGAAGGGCGCCAAGGTCATCGCGACGGCCGGCACGGTCGAAAAGCGCCGGTTCCTCGAAGCGCTCGGCGCCGATCATATCTTCGACAGCCGCTCGCTCGATTTCGTCTCGCGTGTTCGCGAAGTCACGAATGGCGAGGGCGTCGATCTTGTTCTGAACTCGCTTTTCTCCGAAGCGATGGAACGAAGCCTCGAACTGGTAAAGCCGTTCGGCCGCTTCCTCGAACTCGGCAAGCGCGACTATTATTCCGACCGCAAGATCGGCCTGCGTCCGTTCCGCCGCAACATCAGCTATTTCGGCATCGACGCCGACCAGCTGCTGGTCAATCTGCCGAAGATCACCAAGAGGATTTTTGCCGAGATCGGCGAACTCTTCCAGAACGGTGATCTGGTGCCGCTGCCTTATCGCGCCTTCGGTTACGACGAGATCGGCAGCGCCTTCCGTCTGATGCAGAATGCCGGCCAGATCGGCAAGATCGTCATCCGTCCGCCGGTTCGCGGCAGGGATCGGGTGGTGATCGCCAGCGAGCGCAGCGTTCGTTTCAGTGACGAAGGAACATTCCTTGTTGCTGGTGGCATCGGTGGCTTCGGCCTTGTCGCGGCCGATTGGCTCGTCGCCAAGGGTGCTCGCCGGATCGCGCTTTGCTCCCGCCGTGGTGTTGCCGACGAGGCGACGATCAAGGCGCTGGAAAAGTGGACAGTCCAGGGCGTCGTCGCAACGCTGCATGCCTGCGACATCACCAATGAACAGGCTCTGTCGGCTATGTTGACCGAGCTGCGCGCCACGGCACCGCTCAAGGGCATCATCCACGCCGCCATGGTGCTGGACGATGCTTTGCTGTCGAACCTGACCGACGACCGCAACCGTCCGGTCGTGGACGTCAAGGTTCGCGGAGCCGAACTGCTCGACAAGCTGACCCGCGAAGACGCGCTGGAACTGTTCCTGCTCTTCTCGTCCGCCACGACCATGCTCGGCAATCCCGGCCAGGCGAACTATGTCATCGCCAACGGTTATCTCGAAGGTCTAGCCCGCATGCGCCGCGCGGTCGGCCGTCCGGCTCTGGCCGTCGGTTTCGGTGCGATTGCCGATACCGGCTTCCTCGCCCGCAATGCCGAGGTCAACGAGATCCTGTCGAAGCGGATCGGCAAGACCGCGATGAAGGCGCGTGATGCGCTGGAACAGGTCGAAAACTATCTGGCAAGCGACACCGGCAGCATCGATGGTGCCGCGGTAATGATCGCCGAAGTCGACTGGAATGCCGTGCGCATGCTGTCGATCTCGGGCGCTGGCCTGTTCGAGACCGCGATGCGGGCCGCCGGCAATGCGCAGTCGTCTGCCGATGGTGACCAGATCGATCTTGAAGCGCTGATCCTTGGCAAGTCAGCCGACGAGGCCCAGGCGCTCCTGCACAAGATCGTGGCGGCGGAGATTGCCGCCATCCTGCGCGTCACCGAAGACAGCATCACGCCGGAAAAGGTACTCAAGGATGTCGGTCTCGACAGCCTGATGGCGATGGAACTCGGCATGAGCTTCCAGCAGAAGACCGGATTTGATATTCCTTTGAGTGGTGTAGGCGAGGACACGACGGTGAGTGACGTGGTCACGCGCCTGCGCGAAAGGGTTTCGAAACGCAGTGGCGGGGAGGAGGAGGCTCCGCAGGACGAGGTGCTCGATCGTCTGGTCAAGAGCCACTCGACCCAAAGCCAGAAAGCAGCCGCTCAGTGACAAAGAAAGACAAGCCGGAAACCAGCGCGCCTCCCACCGGAGGCGCCAAGCTCGGTTTTCTGGAAAAGATGCGACAGACGAGTGAAGTCTCTGGCCGTAATCGGGAAGCCCGCCTGAACCGTCAGCCGCAGGCTCCGCTTCGTCAGAGCCCGAAATTCGACCAGCTTCCCGAATATCAGCGGGTTTTGACGCAGCGCAAGGTCGGTGAACTGATCGGCGTCGACAATCCCTTTTACCGCTCGCACGATATGGCGGCCGGTGCCACGACGGTCATGGGTGGCAAAAACTTCGCCAATTTCGCCTCCTACGATTATCTCGGCACCAACACCGATCCTTCGGTGACGAGCAGCGCCAAGGAAGCGATCGACCGGTACGGCATTTCCGCTTCCGCCAGCCGTCTGGTCGCCGGTGAGCGTCCCGTCCATACCGAACTCGAGGTAACGCTTGCTGAGGTTTACGGCGTCGAGGCGGCGGTCTGCTTCGTCAGCGGTTACCTGACCAATGTCGCAGCGATCAGCTGTCTCGTCGGCCCGCAGGATCTCGTCGTGCATGACGAATTCATTCACAACAGCGCGCTGGCCGGCATCAAGCAGTCGGGCGCCACGCGCCGGCTGTTCCGTCACAACGACGTCGACAATCTCGAAACCGTATTGAAGACGCTGTCTTCTGACTTCCGTCGTGTTCTCGTCATCGTCGAGGGTGTCTATTCGATGGACGGCGATATCGCCGACCTGCCGAAACTTCTGGAATTGCGCAGCCGCTACGGTTTCTGGCTGATGGTCGACGAGGCCCATGCGCTCGGCGTTCTCGGCAAGACGGGCAGGGGCACGTTCGAACATTTTGACGTCGATCCGCAGGAAGTCGACATCTGGATGGGTACGCTGTCCAAGACGACATCCAGCTGCGGCGGTTATATTGCCGGTTCGCAGGCGCTGGCCGATATCCTTAAGGCCGAGGCGGGCGGCTTCGTTTACAGCGTCGGTCTGGCGCCGGTACTGGCCTCGGCAGCCAAGGCCGGTCTCGACATCCTGCGTAACGAGCCGGAGCGGACGGAAAAGCTCCACCGCAACGGTGCGCTGTTTCTGGACGAGGCAAAGAAGGCCGGTCTCGACACTGGCCTCAGCGTCGGCTTTTCGGTCGTCCCGGTTCTCGTGGGTGACTCGCTTCGGGCCGTTCAGCTGTCGAACGAGCTTCTGGAAGAGGGCGTCAACGCATTGCCAATCATCCATCCGGCCGTACCGGAAGGGCAGGCAAGGCTGCGTTTCTTCATCACCTGCAATCACACGGACGAACAGATCCGCCACGCTGTCGAGGCAACTGCGCGCCGCCTGAAAAGCCTGGAGGAACGCAAGTTCGGCCTGGCGTCGCTTGACATGGAAAAGATGATGCAGCTCTCGCCGCTGCTCCAGGCACCCAACAACTGAGTTCGGGAGCGCGGCCATGCATGTCGTCGTAACCGGAGGATCGAGCGGCATCGGCCTTGAAGTCGCAAGGATTTATGCGCGACGCGGGGCCTCGGTTTCCCTGATCGCCCGCAACCTCGACCGTCTGGACGCGGCCCGCAGGCAAATCGAGCAGGCATCCGGCGGAAAAGCGAAAGTCTTTTCCGTCGCAGCCGACGCCGCAATTCCCGTCGAAATCTCGGCTGCAATCGAAGCCTGCGAGGCAGCCCACGGACCATGCGATATTCTCGTCGCCTCGGCAGGCATCGTCGAGCCGGGCTGGTTCCACGAGCAGGCACCGGATCTCTTTGATGCGCAATGGCAAACCAATTTCGTCGGCGTGGCAAACGTCGTGCGGCCTGTCTATTCAGGCATGAGACGCCGCGGGCAGGGACGTATCATGATCGTCTCGTCTGCCGCAGCCTTCATCGGTATTCCCGCTTATTCCGCCTATTGCGGTTCGAAATCGGCGCTTGTCGGTTTTGCCGATGCCCTGCGGCTGGAAGCAACAGGTACGGGCGTATCTGTCGGCATTTGCTTCCCGCCCGACACCGACACGCCTCAACTTTCCCGCGAGCTTAAGAGCCGGCCGAAAGAGGCCGAGCTGCTGATGGGCCGCATCAGGCCGAGGCCGGCAGAGGAAATCGCCGAAAAGACCGTCGCCGGCATCGATCGCCGCAGCGCCCATGTCTATTTCACGGCGTCGATTGCAGCGCTTGGCCTGTTCGGTCCTCTTGCAAGACCCTTTATCGAAATCTGGTATCGTTTGAAGTCACGCAGATAGAGCGTGTCTCCCGAAAGTGGTCGCCGGTTTCGGGATAACGACACGCGTAGAAACAAGGCGCTAAAGCGTGACGCCCTTTCAGACAAAGGCCTTTTGGCCGCCGTCGATCTTGAGCACGGTCAGCTTGCCGCTGTAATAGGCGCCCGTGTCGATCCCGATACGGCCCATGCTGATATCCGGTGTCGGTTGCGGCGTGTGCCCGTGGACGACCAGCAGCGGTTGGCCGGGCCCCTGGCTTAAAAACGGCTCTCTAATCCACATCAGGTCTTCATCGCTCTGTTCGTTCAGCGCCACCCTAGGGCGCAGGCCGGCATGGACGAAAACGATTTTTCCGATCTTCAGGCAGATTGGAAGATTGGCCAAAAACTGCTTGTGACTTGCCGGAATGGCCTCGGCTAGCACCTGTCTGAGGTCGCTCAGCCAGTCCTTTTTCCCGGCGCTGAGCTGGCGGATATCTACCCCATAGGAGAGCAAGGTCTGTTCTCCGCCGAGTCTGAGCCAATCGGTATAAAGCTCCGGCTCGTTGATGAACTTGCTGAAAATATCGTCGTGATTGCCGCAGAGCGGAAGCCTGCGCAGGCCCAGCTCGCTCGGCCTCTGCAGATGTTCGATGACCTGGCGGGAGCTTGGGCCACGATCCACATAGTCTCCCAGAAACACGATCATTCCGGGGCGTCCCGTTCTGGCGATGTCTTCGGCTATGCGTGCTTCGGCCTGCTGTAGTTCGTTCAGACAGCCATGCACATCACCGATCGCGTAGATCGGATAGCTGGCGGGTTCGTCACCCAGATCTATCCGGCGTCGGGCAGGCGGGGAGGGCTGGCCAGTTGGGCGCCCCTTCATCCAGCCGATGAGTTTACGCATTGATGCCGCCAATCGTAGACAGGCTAATTATAGACAGGAACATGCCATCGACAATGGGAAACCGTCCCTAAAGGAGGGTTAACATATTGCAGATATTCGCAAATTTGTCGATATTCAATCACTTCCTGCAGGCAAGGTTAAGAGACGCGGGAGCCTTCCCACCTTTGTGTCCTGTATGGATATGGCGGTTCGCCGCCCCATCGGCCACCGCCTCGGATGACCCATGGCAGTCTCCGATGTCCGATCGATGCCGATCAGATTATATTGTCCCGGGGTGCCGGCCTCCTGTCGAAACGTCAAGCTTTGGTATCCGGCGAAGAAATAGAAGTCGCCCTTGCTGGTCAGCATTTTGCTCAGTCGATCGGTGAGAGACGGATCGCGTGGCATCGAGGCGGCCAGACGGAAGAAGGCGAGGGCTTGTGCGGCAAGGTCGCCGTCCAGCTTTCCTTCGGCAAGATTGAATTTCACGTAAATATTGTTCGCCGGCGCATGTATCGGTCCGCGCGCAAGCAGGAACAATGACGCTGAACGGTTTGCGCCGAGGCTATCCAGCAGCATCGAGCATTCCCAACCGCCTTGTTCCGATTCGGCAAAGGCCGGTATTTCGTGAGCGCCTGCCGCCTGTGTGCTGCACATGTCTGCGGGAGTCGGCGCGGGCTCTATAGGTCCGGGCATGGTGGCGAAACCGGGCCAGGGCCATCGCGGCGTGGGTGTGGACACCCGTGGTGCTTCGCTTGCCTTCAGTGCGGGAGGCTGGACCGCGGCAGGGCTTGATCGCGGCATGCCGAGAAACTGCGCAAGCGTCTTGAAATTTCGCTGTTCATTCGCAAGCAGCACCGTCGCGGCCACCCCCGCAATGACGGCGATAACCAGCAACATCAGCGGCCAGCGTTTCGCCGGTCGGGGTGGTGAAGTGGCCATCCGATGGTAGGAGCGAGTGGCCATAGGATCCATGGCTCGAGGTGAATTTGCGAAGCCCGGATCCAACGCGGCGCTAACGGTTGCCGCGAAAAAACTCCTCGTTGATCTTATACCATTCAATCCAGGCAAGTTCAAAGCGAACCGCGCAATCACGATGACTGGTCACGAGTTGGCGGATCTTATAGGTTGATACGTTTTTCCTATCGATGCAATCCATAAATCCAACTTAAAACTATTGAAAAATCCAGTTATTTGATTTGCCCAGATGAGGAACTGCACCAGCTTAACCTCACGGAAACACGATCGCGGAAACGCCGGGGCAGCATATCCGGCCCAGGCTTCCGCCACGACATAACAACGATTGGAAGGAGATAGTCATGGATGCCAAGTCTAGCGAAAATAGCGGTAAGTGTCCCGTCGCCCACGGCAACACCCCGCGCGGACGATCCAATAACGACTGGTGGCCGAACCAGCTGAATGTTCAGATCCTGCACGGCCATTCGTCGCTTTCTGATCCGATGGGCAAGTCCTTCGATTATGCCGAGGAGTTCAAATCGCTCGATCTCGAAGCGCTGAAGCAGGATCTGCATGCGCTGATGACCGACAGCCAGGAATGGTGGCCGGCCGATTTCGGCCATTATGGTGGCCTGTTCATCCGCATGGCGTGGCACAGCGCCGGCACCTATCGCATCACCGATGGCCGTGGTGGCGCCGGCATGGGCCAGCAGCGTTTTGCCCCGCTCAACAGCTGGCCCGATAACGTCAACCTCGACAAGGCCCGCCGCCTTCTGTGGCCGATCAAGCAGAAATACGGCAACAAGATTTCCTGGGCCGACCTGCTGATCCTCACCGGCAATGTCGCGCTCGAATCGATGGGCTTCAAGACCTTCGGTTTCGCCGGTGGCCGCGCCGATGTCTGGGAGCCGGAAGAGCTTTACTGGGGCCCCGAAGGCACCTGGCTGGGCGACGAGCGTTACAGCGGCGAGCGCGAACTGGCCGAACCGCTCGGTGCCGTGCAGATGGGTCTCATCTATGTCAACCCGGAAGGCCCGAACGGCAATCCCGATCCGCTCGCATCCGCTCGCGATATCCGCGACACCTTCGCCCGCATGGCGATGAATGACGAGGAAACCGTGGCGCTGATCGCCGGTGGCCATACATTCGGAAAGACCCATGGCGCGGGCGATCCCTCCTTCGTCGGTATCGATCCGGAAGGCGGCGAACTGGAAGCCCAGGGCCTTGGCTGGTCGAGCAAGTTCAATAGCGGCGTCGGTCGCGATGCGATCGGCAGCGGTCTGGAAGTCACCTGGTCCCAGACGCCGACCCAGTGGAGCAACTACTTCTTCGAAAACCTCTTCGGTTTCGAATGGGAGCTGACCAAGAGCCCGGCCGGTGCGCATCAGTGGGTGGCCAAGGACGCGGACGCCTCCGTGCCGGATGCGTTCGACGGTGCAAAGAAGCATCGCCCGACCATGCTCACCTCCGATCTGGCGCTGCGTTTCGACCCGATCTACGAGAAGATCTCGCGCCGCTTCCTCGAAAACCCGGCCGAATTCGCCGATGCCTTCGCACGCGCCTGGTTCAAGCTGACCCATCGCGACATGGGGCCGAAGGTTCGTTACCTCGGTCCGGAAGTGCCGGCTGAAGACCTCATCTGGCAGGACGTCATTCCGGCCGTCGACCATCCGCTGGTTGATGATGCGGACATTGCCTCGCTGAAGGAAAAAGTTCTGGCGACCGGTCTTTCGGTTCAGGAGCTGGTCTCGACCGCCTGGGCGTCCGCCTCGAGCTTCCGTGGTTCGGACAAGCGCGGCGGTGCCAATGGTGCCCGTATCCGCCTTGAGCCGCAGAAGAACTGGGAAGCCAACCAGCCGGAACAGCTCGCCAAGGTGCTCGGCGTTCTCGAAGGCATCCAGCAGGCTTTCAATGCCGCCAATGCGGGATCCAAGAAGATCTCGCTGGCAGACCTGATCGTACTGGCGGGCGCTGTCGGCGTCGAAAAGGCGGCGAAGGCTGGAGGTCACAATATCGTCGTGCCGGTGACGCCAGGTCGTAGCGATGCCTCGCAGGAACAGACCGACACCGCGTCCTTCGCAGCGCTGGAGCCACGCGTCGATGGTTTCCGTAACTACGTCAACACCAAGCGCCTTCAGTTCCTCAAGGCTGAAGAAGCCCTGGTCGATCGTGCGCAGTTGCTGACACTGACGGCGCCGCAGATGACGGTCCTGCTCGCTGGCCTACGCGTTCTGAAGGCAGGCGCGCCGCAGCATGGTGTCTTCACCGACAAGCCGGAAGCGCTGACGAACGACTTCTTCGTCAACCTTCTGGACATGGCAACGGTCTGGACGCCGAAGGCTGGTGAAACCGGCATTTACGAAGGTCGCGATCGCCATTCGAACGAGCTGAAGTGGACCGGCACACGGGTCGATCTGATCTTCGGGTCGCATTCGCAACTCCGGGCCATCGCGGAAGTCTACGCCCAGTCCGACGCCAAGGAAAAGTTCGTCAAGGACTTCGTCACGGCATGGGTGAAGGTGATGAACGCCGATCGTTTCGATCTGGTCTGATCGAATATTGGTTCCGGGTGGGTTTTCTGGCCCGGAACCTTTTTCCTGATCGCGAATGATCAGGCAATGATCGCTGTCTCCGTCCGGTGATATGGACGGAGACGGTCTTGATGCTGGATTGATTGCCGTTGAAGCCTGCTCAGGCGTGGTCTTTGCCTACGCCGTGATAGGCAAACCCATACGGTTCTACCTGCTGGGCGCGGTAGACATTGCGCAGGTCGACGAAGACCGGCGCTTTCATGATCGCCTTCAAGCGGTCGAGATCGAGCGCCCGGAACTCGTTCCATTCGGTGACGAGAACCGCGACATCCGCACCTTCCGCCGCCTCGTAAGGATTGGCGGTAAACTCGAT
>UBXM01000017.1 GCA_900469445.1 Hyphomicrobiales bacterium | reverse complement strand
AAACTTGCTCTTTGCCATTGCAGGCTCTCCATCTTTTATGAGCCCTTGAGGCTCAAATTCTTGTTGTCGCCCCGGCGCGAGACCGGGGCGTATTCAGTTGGTATTCCGATTACTTCTGACCGGAATACTTAGCCTGGATTTCGGTCGCGACGTTCGACGGAACCGGTGCGTAGTGATCAAAGGTCATCGAGTACTGCGCGCGGCCCTGAGACATGGAGCGCAGGTTGTCGACGTACTTGAACATGTTCGCAAGCGGAACGTGAGCGTTGATGACGATGGCGATGCCACGCTGTTCCTGGCCCTGGATCTGGCCACGACGCGAGTTCAGGTCGCCGATAACGTCACCGACATAGTCTTCCGGCGTTACGACTTCGACCTTCATCATCGGCTCGAGCAGCTGAGCGCCGGCCTTCTTGGCTGCTTCACGGAAGCAGGCACGCGATGCGATTTCGAAGGCGAGGACCGAGGAGTCGACGTCGTGGAAGGCACCATCGATGAGGGTAGCCTTGACGCCGAGCATCGGGAAGCCAGCGAGCGGACCGGAAGACAGAACGCTTTCGATACCCTTCTGAACGCCCGGGATGTATTCCTTCGGAACTGCACCGCCGACGATCTTGGATTCGAAGACGAAATCTTCGCCATCCGGGTTCGGTTCGAAGATGATCTTGACGCGCGCGAACTGACCGGTACCACCGGACTGCTTCTTGTGCGTGTAGTCTTCTTCGTGCTGACGCGTGATGGTTTCGCGGTAAGCAACCTGCGGAGCACCGACGTTGGCTTCAACCTTGAACTCGCGACGCATACGGTCAACGAGAATGTCGAGGTGAAGTTCGCCCATGCCGGCGATGATCGTCTGGCCGGATTCCTGGTCGGTCTTGACGCGGAACGACGGGTCTTCAGCAGCGAGGCGATTGAGCGCGAGGCCCATCTTTTCCTGGTCGCCCTTGGACTTCGGCTCGATCGCGATCTGGATGACCGGCTCGGGGAATTCCATGCGCTCGAGGATAACCGGCTTCAGCGGATCGCAGAGCGTATCGCCAGTGGTGGTTTCCTTGAGGCCGGCGAGAGCAACGATGTCGCCTGCAAAGGCTTCATCGATGTCTTCACGGCTGTTGGAGTGCATCTGCAGCATACGGCCGACGCGCTCGCGCTTGTCCTTGACCGTGTTGATGACAGACGAACCCTTTTCGAGCTTGCCCGAGTAGATACGAGCAAAGGTCAGCGAACCGACGAAGGGGTCGTTCATGATCTTGAACGCCAGCATCGAGAGCGGCTCGGCGTCGTCAGCGTGACGCTCGATTTCGGCTTCGGTCTTGAAGTCGATGCCCTTGATGGCCGGGATATCTACCGGCGACGGCAGATACTCGACAACGGCGTCGAGCAGCGGCTGAACGCCCTTGTTCTTGAACGCAGTACCGCAGAACATCGGGTGGAACTTGACGTCGATCGTGCCGCGGCGAACCAGTTCACGGATCTTGTCGTTGTCCGGCATCTCACCGTTCAGGTAGGCTTCCATTGCCTCTTCGTCGATCTCGACGACCTGTTCGATCATCTTCTCGCGATATTCGGCAGCCTTTTCCTTCAGATCGTCCGGGATCTCGACAACGTCCCATGCAGCGCCGAGCGATTCGTCGCGCCATACGAGAGCATTCATCTCAACCAGGTCGACAACGCCCTTGAATTCGGTTTCTGCACCGATCGGGAGCTGCATGACGACGGCGATCGCACCCAGACGGGTCTTGATCATCTCGACCGAGCGGTAGAAGTCCGCGCCGGTCTTGTCCATCTTGTTGCAGAAGATCATGCGCGGAACGTTGTACTTCTCAGCCTGACGCCAGACGGTTTCCGTCTGCGGCTCTACGCCGGCGTTGGCATCGAGAAGAGCGACCGCACCGTCGAGCACGCGCAGCGAACGTTCGACTTCGATGGTGAAGTCGACGTGGCCGGGGGTGTCGATGATGTTGAAGCGGCGCATCTTGCCGTCACGGCCCTTCCAGAAGGTCGTGGTGGCAGCGGACGTGATCGTGATGCCACGCTCCTGCTCCTGCTCCATCCAGTCCATGGTGGCAGCGCCGTCATGAACTTCACCGATCTTGTGCGACTTACCGGTGTAATAAAGAATACGCTCGGTGGTCGTGGTCTTGCCGGCGTCGATATGCGCCATGATACCGAAGTTGCGGTAGTCTTCGATTTTATATTCGCGAGCCATAATGACTGCCTTTCGAAATTCGATCGGTTAAGATTACCAGCGATAGTGCGAGAACGCGCGGTTCGCGTCTGCCATCTTGTGCGTGTCTTCACGCTTCTTGACGGCCGAGCCACGGTTGTTTGCGGCATCCATGAGTTCGCCCGAAAGACGATCGATCATGGTGGTTTCGTTGCGCTTGCGGGCTGCAGTGATCAGCCAGCGAATTGCGAGGGCCTGGCGGCGTTCCGGACGCACGTCAACCGGAACCTGATAGGTCGCACCACCAACGCGACGCGAACGGACTTCAACATGCGGCGCGACGTTGTCGAGCGCGGAATGGAAGACTGCGAGCGGGTCGGACTTGGCTTTGCCCTGCACAGCGTCAAATGCGCCGTAAACAATGCTTTCAGCTACGGACTTCTTGCCGTGAAGCATGATGGCATTCATGAACTTGGTGACGATCAGATCGCCGAACTTCGGGTCCGGGTTGATCTCACGCTTTTCTGCACGATGGCGTCTGGACATACTAATCTCGTCTCTAAACGTTACGGGCGCTTTATCACGCGGAGAACCTCGCGCAGCGCCGGATGATTAATTCGAAATCCGAAGGATTACTTCGGACGCTTAGCACCGTACTTCGAACGGCGCTGCTTACGGTTCTTGACACCCTGGGTATCGAGAACGCCGCGGATGATGTGGTAACGAACGCCCGGCAAGTCCTTTACGCGGCCGCCACGGATCATGACGACAGAGTGTTCCTGCAGGTTGTGACCTTCACCCGGAATGTAGCCGATGACTTCGAAGCCATTGGTGAGGCGAATCTTGGCGACCTTACGCAGAGCCGAGTTCGGCTTCTTCGGGGTCGTGGTGTAGACGCGGGTGCAGACGCCGCGCTTCTGCGGGTTTTCCTGCAGAGCAGGAACCTTATTGCGCTTTACGTTTGCCTGACGCGGCTTACGGATCAGCTGGTTTACGGTAGGCATATACCCATCCCTTGCAAAATCTTCTTCAAAAGCCCCTTTCGGAGCCTCGCGATGCCGTTTCCGGCAGCAACACTCACATTCCTCAAGCACAAACGAGGCCCAATCCCATTTTCGGATGGACCACGGAAGACAGAGGACGCATTATTCATGCGTCGTGCGTGCAGCATTCATGTAGTCTACGTGCGTTTTAGGAGCCTGTTTGAGACGTATTGCGGAATGATGTCATCCAGCAACCATGAGCCTCACATGGCTTCCGATGCGGGGGCGTTTACTGTTTTAACCTTTCTGCGTCAAGGGCCGGGGCGAAAATAGTGGCGCAAAGCCCGGTTCTGCCGGGCCTTAAGACACAAACCGTGGAGATACGCCATCACCCGAAGTAACGATTGCCGATTGTGTTTGGGAATCGCCCGAGACGAGTCTAAGGGATGATGGAACTTTCAGCGTCCTGCCGCCTTCGGTTCCCAACGACCCTTTTCAGGAGACTATCATGATTTCGCCCGCCGACAACGACAACAGCGACGATCCGATGGTGTTCATCATCATCGGCAAGGGATATGAGGTGAAGGGCGGCGAAGGCGTCGAGCTGCACATCATGCTCAAGGCCCCGGATGACGATTCGGCTGTCCGCGAAGCCCTGAACGCGCTGTCGGAAGAAGGCTTCCTCGAAGCCGATCTCGACCAGATCGGCGTGATGCAGGAAGAGCCGCCGGAAGAACCGCATGCATCCGCCTATCAGGGTGCGCTCGAAGGCGAAGTCGCGATCATCCGTTTCGACTGAAACAAACAAGACCGCGCCGAGCGCCGGCGCGGTCTTCCTTCTGGCTGACTGTCCGAAAGCTTATTTTACCGTCATTATCTGGCTGACCGGTTTCGGCGTCGTCTCAGTCTCGGCCGGCATGGCCGGATAGGTCACAACGGGCGCCCTGCCCGTCAGGCTGTCGAGGAATGCGACGATCAGATCGACATCGTTGCCCTCCAGCGTCTCACCCAGCTGGGCCGTGCCCATGATGGCGACCGCCTGCTTCAGATCCCAGACCTTGCCCGAATGAAAATAAGGAGCGGTGAGCGCGATGTTGCGCAGCGGTGCCGCGCGGAAGACGTAACTGTCGTCCGCCGTATTTGTCACCGCAAAGCGACCCTTGTCGTTTTCGGGCAGGACATCGGCCCCCGGCTTCTCGATCAGGCCGAAGGGATAATAGCCCTCCCCGCCGACATTGATGCCGGCATGGCAGGAGGCGCAGCCCTTGTCGATGAAAAGCTGCAGGCCCTGTTTCGCTTCCGCCGTCAGCGCGTCATCGTCACCGTTGAGGAATGAATCGAAGGGCGCCGGCGTGATCAGGGTTGCTTCAAACGCCTCGATCGCCATGGCGAAGTTGTCGAAGCTGACGGGATCCGCCTCGCCCGGGAATGCCGCATTGAACCACTCGACATATTGCGGCATCGATTTCAGCGTGGCGACCACCTGGTCGGGCGTATTGGCCATTTCCACACCCGCCTGAACCGGCCCCTTCGCCTGCGCCTTCAGATCTTCCGCCCGTCCATCCCAGAACTGGGCGATGTTGAACACCGCATTGAAGACGGTCGGGGAGTTGCGCGGTCCCTTCTGCCAGCCATGGCCGATCGAGGTTTCCAGATTGTCGTCGCCGCCGGTGCCAAGGTTATGGCAGGAATTGCAGGAAAACACGCCGGACGCAGACATGCGCGGATCGAAGAAGAGCGCCTTGCCAAGCACGATCTTCTCAGCCGTAATCTTGTTTCCCTTCACCGCGGGCACGGTCGAGGGCAATGGCTTGAACAGTTCCTGCGCCTGTTGTCTCAGATCTGCTGGATTGGGATCAGCAGCATAAGCGGTCGTTGCCAAAAGCAGACAGGCAGCGACGGATGTCATTAGCCGTTTCATTCGAGCCTCCATCTTCATCGAATAAAGAAAGCTTAGAACGGCTCCAGATCGGCGCCTTGTCTTTGGTCAACACTTTAGAATTAGTCAAAATAAAAAAGACGCCCGAATTGCTCCGGGCGTCTTTGGTCAAATCTCGAAAAACGAAGGGAAATCCCCTCGCCTGCCTTATTCGGCAGGCGTGTTTTCCGGGTTCATGTTCTGCAGCATCGGGGTCGCGGTATCCGAACCGCTGCCCTTCTTGCGCTCGTCCAGGATGAGATCGTCGCGCGTGGTTGCGATACGACGGATCTGCGTCATGGTGCCGCCGGTACCAGCCGGGATGAGGCGGCCGACGATGACGTTTTCCTTCAGACCCTGCAGCGTGTCGATCTTGCCGGCGATCGCAGCTTCCGTGAGAACCTTGGTGGTTTCCTGGAAGGATGCGGCCGAGATGAAGGACGGCGTCTGCAGCGATGCCTTGGTGATACCGAGCAGAACCGGTTCGCCATAGGCAGGCTTCTTGCCTTCTTCGATCAGCGCGTCGTTGGCATCTTCGAGCTCGATCCGGTCGACATTGTCACCGACGATATACTGGCTGTCGCCGCTATCGGTGATTTCGACCTTCTGAAGCATCTGACGAACGATGACTTCGATGTGCTTGTCGTTGATGACAACGCCCTGCAGACGGTAGACTTCCTGGATTTCGTTCACGAGGTAGGAAGCGAGTGCTTCCACGCCCTTGATCGCCAGAATGTCGTGCGGCGCAGGATTGCCGTCGAGGATGTAGTCACCCTTTTCGATGTAGTCGCCATCCTGAAGATGGAAGGGCTTGCCCTTCGGGATCAGGTATTCGACCGGTTCGACACCGTCTTCCGCCGGCTCGATCATGACGCGACGCTTGTTCTTGTAGTCGCGGCCGAGGCGGATCGTACCATCGATTTCGGCGATGATAGCGTGGTCCTTCGGACGACGGGCTTCGAACAGTTCTGCGACGCGCGGCAGACCACCGGTGATGTCCTTGGTCTTGGCGCTTTCCATCGGGATACGAGCGAGAACGTCACCCTGGGCGATCTTCTGGCCCGGCTCGACGGAGAGAATTGCCTCAACCGAGAGGTTGAAGCGAGCCTCACCACCACGCGACAGCTTCATGATCGCACCGGAAGCGTCCTTGATGACGATTGCCGGCTTCAGATCAACACCGCGCGGGGTCGAACGCCAGTCGATGACCTGACGCTTGGTGATACCGGTGGATTCGTCGGTCGATTCCAGAACCGAGATGCCGTCGACGACATCTTCGAACTGAACCGTACCGGCAACTTCCGACATCATCGGGCGTGTGTATGGGTCCCACTCTGCCAGACGCTGACCGCGACGAACCTTGTCGCCGTCATCGACATGGATCTTCGAACCGTAGGCAACACGCTGCGAAGAACGCTCGACACCACGTTCGTCGAGAATGGTGATGGCCATGTTACGGCCCATCGCGACGAGAACGTTTTCCGAGTTGCGCAGCATGTTGCGGTTCTTGATCAGGATCGTACCTTCATACGACGCTTCCAGGAACGACTGGTCAACCACGTTAGCCGTACCACCAAGGTGGAAGGTACGCATGGTCAGCTGGGTACCCGGCTCACCGATCGACTGAGCAGCGATAACGCCGACTGCTTCGCCCATGTTGACCGGCGTACCGCGAGCAAGGTCACGGCCGTAGCAGACCGAGCAGACGCCCGTCTGGACTTCGCAGGTCAGTGCGGAGCGAATGCGGATCGACTGGATGCCAGCCTTCTCGATTTCGATGACATCCGGCTCGAGGATCATCTTGCCGGCGTCGACGATACGATCGCCCGTTACCGGGTGGTCGATGTTGTCGAGAGCCGTACGTCCGAGAACGCGAGCGCCGATCGAAGCAACAACCTGACCAGCATCGACGATGGCGGTCATGGTGAGGCCGTTTTCGGTGCCGCAATCCACGAGGTTGACGATGCAGTCCTGGGCCACGTCGACGAGACGACGGGTCAGGTAACCGGAGTTCGCCGTCTTCAAGGCGGTGTCTGCGAGACCCTTACGGGCACCGTGGGTCGAGTTGAAGTACTCGTTAACGGTCAGGCCTTCCTTGAAGTTCGAGATGATCGGGGTCTCGATGATTTCACCCGACGGCTTGGCCATCAGGCCGCGCATGCCGCCCAGCTGGCGCATCTGGTTCGGAGAACCACGGGCACCCGAGTGGGACATCATGTAGATCGCGTTCATCGGCTTCTGGCGACCGGTCTCGGCGTCGAATTCGACGGCCTTAATGCGGGCCATCATGTCTTCGGCGACCTTTTCGGTTGCCTTGCCCCAGGCGTCGACGACCTTGTTGTACTTTTCGCCCTGAGTGATCAGGCCGTCATTGTACTGCTGCTCGTATTCCTTCACGAGAGCTTCGGTATCGCCGACGATCTTCTCCTTGGAGTCCGGGATGATCATGTCGTCCTTGCCGAACGAAATGCCGGCGCGGCAAGCATGGGTGAAGCCGAGCTGCATGATCCGGTCGCAGAAGATGACCGTGTCCTTCTGACCGCAATGACGGTAGACCGTGTCGATCATCTTGGAGATGTTCTTCTTGGTCATTTCCTGGTTGCAGGTCTCGAACGGCACGTTGACGTTCTTCGGCAGAAGTTCGCCGATGATCAGACGGCCAGGCGTCGTGTCGTAGATCTTGGAAACCAACTTGCCGTCGGCATCCATGGTCTTGAAACGACCCTTGATCTTCGAATGCAGCGTGACGACCTTGTTTTCCAAGGCATGGTGCAGTTCGCCCATGTCGGAAAAGGCCATGCCTTCGCCCGGCTCGCGCTCGTTCATGATCGACAGATAGTACAGGCCGAGAACCATGTCCTGCGACGGAACGATGATCGGTGCACCGTTGGCCGGGTGCAGGATGTTGTTCGTCGACATCATCAGGACGCGGGCTTCGAGCTGAGCTTCGAGCGACAGCGGCACGTGAACGGCCATCTGGTCGCCGTCGAAGTCGGCGTTGAAGGCCGTGCAGACGAGCGGATGCAGCTGGATGGCCTTGCCTTCGACCAGGGTCGGTTCGAAGGCCTGGATGCCCAGGCGGTGCAGCGTCGGTGCGCGGTTCAACAGGACCGGATGCTCGCGGATGACCTCGTCGAGGATATCCCAGACTTCCGGCTTTTCCTTTTCGACCAGCTTCTTGGCCTGCTTGACGGTGGACGAGAAGCCCTTGGCGTCAAGACGGGCGTAGATGAACGGCTTGAACAGTTCGAGCGCCATCTTCTTCGGCAGGCCGCACTGGTGCAACTTCAGTTCCGGACCGGTCACGATGACCGAACGGCCGGAATAGTCGACGCGCTTGCCGAGAAGGTTCTGGCGGAAGCGGCCCTGCTTGCCCTTGAGCATGTCGGACAGCGACTTCAGCGGACGCTTGTTGGCACCGGTGATGACGCGGCCACGACGGCCGTTGTCGAACAGCGCGTCCACAGATTCCTGCAGCATGCGCTTTTCGTTGCGGATGATGATGCCCGGAGCGCGCAGTTCGATCAGGCGCTTCAGACGGTTGTTACGGTTGATGACGCGGCGGTACAGATCGTTGAGGTCGGACGTCGCGAAACGGCCGCCATCGAGCGGAACCAGCGGACGCAGGTCCGGCGGGATGACCGGAACGACCTTCATGATCATCCATTCCGGGCGGTTGCCGGATTCGATGAAGTTCTCGACGATCTTCAGGCGCTTCATGAACTTCTTCTGCTTCAGTTCAGAAGTCGTTTCAGCAAGATCCGCACGCAGGTCGCCGGCGATCTTTTCGAGGTTCATCGACGCGAGCATCTCGTAGATGGCTTCAGCACCGATCATCGCCGTGAACTGGTCTTCACCATATTCGTCGATGGCGAGCATGTACTCTTCTTCGGAGAGAAGCTGGTTCTCCTTGAGAGCAGTCAGGCCCGGCTCGGTGACGATGTAGTTCTCGAAATAGAGAACGCGCTCGACATCCTTCAGCGTCATGTCGAGCAAGGTCGAGATACGCGAAGGAAGCGACTTCAGGAACCAGATATGGGCAACGGGAGCAGCGAGCTCGATATGGCCCATGCGCTCACGGCGAACGCGCGACAGCGTAACTTCGACGCCGCACTTTTCGCAGATGATGCCCTTGTACTTCATGCGCTTGTACTTGCCGCACAGGCATTCGTAGTCCTTGATGGGACCGAAGATGCGCGCGCAGAACAGGCCGTCACGTTCCGGCTTGAACGTACGGTAGTTGATGGTCTCCGGCTTTTTGATTTCGCCATAGGACCAGGAGAGAATCTTCTCGGGCGACGCGATCGAGATGCGGATCGAGTCAAAGTGCTGCGCAGGCATCTGCGGATTGAAAAGGTTCATGACCTCTTGGTTCATGCCTATCTCCTTTGGGGCAAAGAGCCCTCGGCTTGCGACGGTACCATCCTGTTTCCCGCGATGGATGGTCTGTCACGTCAGTACGGTGCTAGCCGCCAAATGCGGCAAAACTTTCCCTGTCACCCGGCGGGAACCGGTGCAGGGAGCGGCGCGCGCGGGTGTTGCGCGCGCCTCCTTGACGATTATTCGGCTGCGTCCGGCAGTTGACCGTCAGCTGGCGTCTCGATCTTCGAGTTTTCCAGTTCGACCGACAGACCGAGGGAGCGCATTTCCTTGACGAGAACGTTGAAGCTCTCCGGAATGCCCGCCTCGAACGTGTCGTCGCCACGGACGATCGCCTCGTAGACCTTGGTACGGCCGGCCACGTCGTCCGACTTCACGGTCAGCATTTCCTGCAGGGTGTAGGCTGCGCCATAGGCTTCCAGAGCCCAGACTTCCATTTCCCCGAAACGCTGGCCGCCGAACTGCGCCTTACCACCGAGCGGCTGCTGGGTGACGAGCGAGTACGGACCAATCGAACGCGCGTGGATCTTGTCATCCACAAGGTGGTTCAGCTTGATCATGTACATGTAGCCGACCGTGACCTTGCGGTCGAAGGGCTCACCGGTACGACCATCGTACAGAACCGACTGACCCGACGAGTGCAGACCAGCCTTGGTCAGCATCGCAGCAACGTCCGGCTCATGCGCACCGTCGAAGACCGGCGTTGCGATGGAGACGCCCTTGCGGGACTGTTCGGCCAGCTTGACGAGCGCGTCGTCGTCGAAGTGTGCGACTTCGTCCTTCGCCTCACTGGAGTACACGTCCGTCAGGACGGTCTTCAGGTCGGTGATGTCCATGGTCTTGCGATACTCGTCGAGCATCTCGCCGATCTTCTTACCCATGCCGGCGCAAGCCCAGGCAAGGTGGGTTTCGAGGATCTGGCCGACGTTCATACGCGACGGAACACCGAGCGGGTTCAAGCAGATGTCGACATGGGTACCGTCTTCGAGGAACGGCATGTCTTCGACAGGCACGATACGCGAGACAACGCCCTTGTTGCCGTGACGGCCGGCCATCTTGTCGCCCGGCTGGATCTTGCGCTTCACAGCGACGAAGACCTTGACCATCTTCATGACGCCCGGAGGCATTTCATCGCCGCGCTGGACCTTCTCGACCTTGTCCATGAAGCGCTGTTCAAGGCGCGACTTGGATTCGTCGTACTGGGCACGAAGCGCTTCGATCTCGCCCTGGACCTTTTCGTCCTCGACGGCGAACATCCACCACTGCGAGCGGGGATATTCGGAAACGACGGCGTTGGAGAGCTCGACGCCCTTCTTGAAGCCCTTCGGACCGGCAACAGACATCTGGCCACGCAGCATGTCGACCAGGCGGCTGTAGACGTTACGGTCGAGGATCGCCTGTTCGTCGTCGCGGTCCTTGGCGAGGCGTTCGATTTCCTCACGCTCGATCGCCATCGCACGTTCGTCCTTTTCGACGCCGTGACGGTTGAAGACGCGAACTTCGACGATCGTGCCGAACGTGCCCGGAGGCATGCGCATGGACGTGTCGCGAACGTCGGAAGCCTTTTCACCGAAGATGGCGCGCAGGAGCTTTTCTTCCGGCGTCATCGGGCTTTCGCCCTTCGGCGTGATCTTGCCGACGAGGATGTCGCCAGGAGCAACTTCCGCACCGATATAGACGATACCGGCTTCGTCGAGGTTCTTCAGCGCTTCTTCCGAAACGTTCGGAATGTCGCGCGTGATTTCTTCCGGACCAAGCTTCGTGTCGCGGGCAGCAACTTCGAATTCCTCGATGTGGATGGACGTGAACACGTCGTCGGCGACGATGCGTTCAGACATCAGAATCGAGTCTTCGTAGTTGTAGCCGTTCCAGGGCATGAACGCGACGAGCGCGTTGCGGCCGAGTGCCAAGTCACCGAGATCCGTGGACGGACCGTCAGCGATGATGTCACCACGGTTCAGAACGTCGCCGACGGCGACCAGCGGACGCTGGTTGACGCAGGTGTTCTGGTTGGAGCGCTGGAACTTCTGCAGGCGGTAGATATCAACACCGGACTTGCCGGCATCGAGATCTTCCGTGGCGCGGATAACGATACGCGTCGCGTCGACCTGGTCGACCACGCCGCCACGACGGGCAGCAATCGCAGCACCGGAGTCACGGGCAACGACCGGTTCCATGCCGGTACCGACGAACGGAGCTTCGGCACGAACCAGCGGAACGGCCTGACGCTGCATGTTCGAGCCCATGAGAGCGCGGTTGGCGTCGTCGTTTTCGAGGAACGGGATCAGAGCGGCAGCAACCGAAACCAGCTGCTTCGGCGAGACGTCCATCAGGTTGATGGTGTCGCGCGGGGACAGCATGACTTCGCCGGCATGACGGCAAACCACGAACTCTTCGACGAACGCGCCTTCGGCCGTCAGCTCGGAATTGGCCTGAGCCACGTAATACTTGGCCTCTTCCATAGCGGAGAGGTAGATCACGTCCTTGGTGACGACGCCGTCGACGATCTTGCGGTACGGCGATTCAATGAAGCCGTACTTGTTGACACGGGCAAAGGTGGCCAGCGAGTTGATCAGACCGATGTTCGGGCCTTCCGGCGTTTCGATCGGGCAGATACGGCCGTAATGGGTCGGATGAACGTCGCGGACTTCGAAGCCTGCGCGCTCGCGGGTCAGACCACCCGGGCCAAGAGCCGAAAGACGACGCTTGTGGGTGATTTCCGAAAGCGGGTTCACCTGGTCCATGAACTGCGACAGCTGTGAGGAGCCGAAGAATTCGCGAACGGCGGCAGCAGCCGGCTTGGCGTTGATCAGGTCCTGCGGCATGACGGTGTCGATTTCGATCGACGACATGCGTTCCTTGATCGCGCGCTCCATGCGGAGCAGGCCGAGACGGTACTGGTTTTCCATCAGCTCGCCGACAGAACGAACACGGCGGTTGCCGAGGTTGTCGATGTCGTCGATTTCGCCCTTGCCGTCGCGCAGCTCGACCAGCATCTTGACCACGGCCAGGATGTCGTCCTTGCGCAGAACGCGAACGGTATCTTCAACCTGCAGGTCGAGACGCATGTTCATCTTGACGCGACCGACGGCCGAAAGGTCGTAGCGCTCGGCGTCGAAGAACAGCGAGTTGAACATGGCTTCCGCGGATTCCATGGTCGGCGGTTCGCCCGGACGCATGACGCGGTAGATGTCGAACAGGGCGTCCTGACGGTTCTCGTTCTTGTCCGCATTCAGGGTGTTGCGGATATAGGCGCCGACATTGATGTGGTCGATGCCGAGAACCGGGATCTCGTCGAAGCCAGCTTCGAGGATGATCGGCAGGGTCTTTTCGTCGATTTCGTCGCCGGCTTCGAGATAGATCTCACCGGTCGAGTAGTTGACGATGTCTTCTGCGAGGTAGTTGCCGTACAGGTCTTCGTCGGTGGCCTTCAAGGCCTTGAGGCCCTTTTCGGTCAGCTGACGGAGCAGACGCGGGGTCAGCTTCTTGCCGGCTTCAACGACGACTTCGCCGGTATCGGCGTCGACCATTTCCGACAGAGCCTTGGCGCCCTTGAGCGTTTCGGCCTGGAACGGAATGCGCCAGCCATCGCCGGAACGCTCGTAGTTCGACTTCGTGTAGAAGGTCGACAGGATTTCTTCGCCGTCCATGCCGAGCGCCATCAGCAGCGAAGATACCGGGATCTTGCGGCGGCGGTCGATACGGGCAAAAACGATGTCCTTGGCGTCGAATTCGATATCGAGCCAGGAGCCACGGTACGGGATAACGCGGGCAGCGAAGAGCAGCTTGCCGGAAGAATGGCTCTTGCCCTTGTCGTGGTCGAAGAAGACGCCCGGCGAACGGTGCATCTGAGACACGATAACGCGCTCGGTGCCGTTGACGATGAACGTACCGTTATCCGTCATGAGCGGCATGTCGCCCATGTAGACGGACTGTTCCTTGATGTCCTTGATCGACTTTGCGCCCGTATCCTCGTCGATATCAAATACGATGAGGCGCAGCGTCACCTTCAGGGGAGCTGCGTAGGTCAGGTCGCGCTGACGGCATTCCTCGACGTCGAACTTCGGCGGATCGAATTCGTAGGAAACGAACTCGAGCATCGAAGCGCCGGAGAAATCCGTGATCGGGAAGACGGACTTGAAGACCGCATTCAGGCCTTCGTCCGGACGGCCGCCCTTGGGCTCTTCTACCATCAGGAATTGGTCATAGGATGCCTTTTGAACCTCGATGAGGTTCGGCATTTCCGTGACTTCGGGGATCTTACCAAAAAACTTGCGTACGCGCCTGCGACCATTAAATGAAAGGGTCTGCTGAGCCATCGTCGCTCCTTCAAATTGCATCCGGGCCTGCAACGGACGGCTATCGGAGGCCAACCGATATCCCGTCGAACATGAATTCTCAATCTCGTCCCGCTTGCCGAGCCCCTAGGCCGGATTGCCTAGCGTTTCGGTGGGGACCATCCTCTTGAGAACCCATTACCCAGGACCCGTTTTTGACGGATCCTGGGTAATAAGTTCTGAATGAAACGGGCGGGAGAGAAATAGGTTCTCTCCCGCCACATTCCAGTATTACTTAACGTCGACCTTAGCGCCGGCGTCCTCAAGCTTCTTCTTGAGGTCAGCGGCTTCAGCCTTGGAAACAGCTTCCTTGACCGGCTTCGGAGCGCCTTCGACCAGGTCCTTGGCTTCCTTGAGGCCGAGGCCGGTAATGCCGCGGACTTCCTTGATGACGTTGATCTTGTTGGCGCCAGCGTCAACCAGGATAACGTCGAACTCGGTCTTTTCTTCTTCAGCAGCAGCCGGAGCAGCGCCGCCAGCAGCAGCAACAGCCACCGGAGCAGCGGCGGAAACGCCCCACTTTTCTTCGAGAAGCTTGGAAAGCTCAGCAGCTTCCAGGACGGTCAGGGCCGAGAGGTCTTCAACGATCTTTGCGAGATCAGCCATTTTGTAGTTCCTTCTGTTCGGTTCGAACTGGTTTTAAATAAACAGCGAAGTTCCGCCTTACGCGGCTTCGTCCTTCTTGGCATAGGCTGCAAACACGCGAGCAAGCTGACTTGCCGGTGCCTGTACGACGCCTGCGATGCGGGTTGCCGGGGTCTGAATCATACCCAGCAGCTTTGCGCGCAGTTCGTCCAGCGAAGGCAGGGTCGCAAGCGACTTGACTGCATCCGCATTCAGCGCGGTCGCGCCCATGGCGCCGCCGAGGACAACGATCTTGTCGTTGGTCTTGGCGAAATCCATGACGACCTTCGGAGCCGTGATCGGATCATCGCTATAAGCGATGAGCGTCTGACCCTTGAACAGGTCAGACATCGATTCAGATTCCGTGCCCTGAAGAGCGATCTTGGCCAGACGGTTCTTCGCGACTTTGACGGTGCCGCCAGCAGCGCGCATCTTCGAACGAAAATCGTTCATCTGTGCGACTGTGACACCAGCATAGTGGGCCACGACAACCGAACCAGAAGCCTTGAAGACTTCGTTCAGCTCCGTGACAAATTCGCGCTTTTCCGCTCTTTCCACTGTCTGTCTCCAGTTGGTAGGACCGCAATCCTGCAAGTCCCACCGGGTTGCCTTTGCCTCAAACAGTCCCGAGAGACTGTAAGCGGCGGTTGAGGATCCTGTCCCCCCGCACTGAAACCAAAGGCTTCAGGCACAAGGCACACTAGGCTCGAACCGAAGATTGAAGCGCTATACGCACTTCCAAATTCTGGGTTCTTACCCGTCTCATGCAGGTCATACGATTAAGGCATCATCCAGAAGGAGTTCAGCCACCTGCAATCTCGGACAGGAATTCCGGATTTCTCCGGAAATCCCCTTCCCCTTCGGATCAAGCCTTCGGGGTCGGGAATTCATGCGACCGAAGCCCAAGGAAATCCCTGAGCTTCGGAAATTCAAAAATTAAGCGACAGTAACCGACGACGGGTCGATTTTGACGCCCGGACCCATGGTCGAGGAGATCGCTACGCGCTTGACGTAGTTACCCTTGGCGCCAGCCGGCTTTGCCTTGATGACGGCGTCAGCAAAGGCCTTGATGTTTTCTTCGAGCGCCTTGGCGTCGAAGGAAGCCTTGCCGATGCCGGCGTGAACGATACCGGCCTTTTCGACGCGGAACTCGACAGCGCCGCCCTTGGAAGCCTTGACGGCACCAGCGACATCCATCGTAACCGTACCGACCTTCGGGTTCGGCATCATGCCACGCGGGCCGAGTACCTTACCGAGGCGACCGACGAGCGGCATCATGTCCGGGGTTGCGATGCAACGATCGAAGTCGATCTTGCCGCCCTGGACGATTTCCAGCAGGTCTTCTGCGCCGACGATGTCTGCGCCTGCAGCCTTGGCTTCGTCAGCCTTGGCGCCACGTGCGAAGACGGCAACGCGAACGTCGCGGCCGGTGCCGTTCGGCAGGTTGACAACGCCACGAACCATCTGGTCGGCGTGACGCGGGTCAACGCCGAGATTCATCGCGATTTCAACGGTTTCGTCGAACTTTGCGGTCGCACGTTCCTTGACCATCGAAATGGCGTCGGACAGGGCTACGAGCTTGGTCGGATCAACGCCTTCGCGGATCTTCTGAATACGCTTTGCAAGCTTTGCCATGTTATGCCACCACTTCCAGACCCATGGCGCGGGCAGAGCCCTCGATCATGGCCATTGCGCCTTCGATATCGGCAGCGTTGAGATCCTTCATCTTGGCTTCGGCGATCGTCTTGATCTGAGCCTTGGTGAGGGTACCGGCCTTGCCGCCCTTACCAGGCGTCTTGGAACCGGACGTGATCTTCGCTTCCTTCTTCAGCCAGTAGGAAACCGGCGGCTGCTTCATGACGAAGGTGAAGGACTTGTCCTGGTAATAGGTGATGACGACCGGGATCGGCATACCCTTTTCCATTTCCTGCGTGGCGGCATTGAACGCCTTGCAGAATTCCATGATGTTGATGCCACGCTGACCAAGCGCCGGGCCGATCGGCGGGGACGGGTTTGCCGATCCTGCCTTGACCTGAAGCTTGAGCTGGCCTGCTACTTTCTTAGCCATATCTCTCTGCCTTTCACTAACGGGGCGGTTTCCCGACCCAACTTGCCGGATTAATCCGGCGGCTGCGGTTGCGTGGTTCGGATCGTTGGAGCCCGGCTAAGACCCCTCACCTTCCACGCGGTTCGCGGCTTTCACCGCGAGAGGCCCGACATGCGGACCCCAACTCAAAAATCAGACCTTCTCGACCTGAGCGTATTCCAGCTCGACCGGGGTGGCGCGACCGAAGATCGAGACCTCGACCTTGAGGCGCGAACGCTCTTCGTCAACATCCTGAACGACACCGTTGAACGATGCGAAAGGACCATCGGAAACCCGAACCTGCTCGCCGATCTCGAAGGAAATCGAGGACTTCGGACGTTCGACGCCTTCCTGAACCTGACCGAGGATACGGTCGGCCTCAAAGTCAGGGATCGGAACCGGCTTATTGTCGGAACCGAGGAAGCCCGTAACCTTCGGCGTATTCTTGATCAGGTGATAAGCTTCGTCCGTCAGGTTGGCGCGAACAAGCACGTAACCCGGGAAGAACTTGCGCTCGCTATCGACCTTACGGCCGCGGCGCACTTCCGTCACCTTTTCGGTCGGGACGAGGATCTTTTCGAACAGATGCTCAAGCCCCTTCTGGCGAGCCTTGTTCTCGATGTCGTCTGCGACCTTCTTCTCAAAGTTCGAATATGCGTGGACGATATACCAGCGTGCCGCCATCTTCACTCTCCAGAATCAAACGCTGACGTTCAGGATCAGGCGCAAAGCCCAGCCCATCAACTGATCCGCCGCGAAGAAAAACAGGGCAGCAAAGACAACCATAACCAGAACCATAGCCGTGGAGATCGCTGTCTCGCGGCGGGACGGCCAAGTGATTTTCAGACCTTCGGAACGAACCTGCTTGAAGAACGTGACCGGATTGGTTTTGGATGCCATCGATTTTCCACGCAATTACGGCACGTAAAGCCGAACTTAATCAGCCCCACGCACCGCGTGTCTGTTTTTCCCTACATAAACACCGCCTCCCCTTTGCACAAGGGGAAAAACAATGTTCGATTAAATTTCGCCGATCCACAAAGCACGGCCCGAGCGGATCAGTCGTCCAGCTTAATGAGCCTTATTAAGTGGCAGGGGCAGCCGGGCTTGAACCGACGACCTGCGGTTTTGGAGACCGCCGCTCTACCAACTGAGCTATACCCCTTCGCCTGTCCGACTTCAAAATCGCATTCGATTCCGTGTCGTCCTTAAGCTAGGCGCTCCCTTTACGGTGCGTCGCCCGACTTGGCAAGCATGTTTTTAGGACAAGCGTGTTTTTGTGTTTGAAACCAAGTTCAATACACATCGCCACGTCGATCGCCGGCATCGACAACACGTACGGTTGCTAATACGGGCTCACCCGCGCCGAGGATATCGCCGCCGGCCAGATCGATGACGCCCGGCAGGACAGCCGCCGCATTCTTGCGATCACTGACCATCGGCAGACGCTTCCATGCGAGCCGTGGCGGTTGCGCGACATAGGCATCCGGCTCATTCACCAGTTCGCCGGTGACGCGATCGATAATCGTGGAAATACCGTGCTTGCGGCCTTCGGGATGGTAGAAATTGCCCTTCACCTGGATCGCTCCGGCCAGCGCCTTGATGAAACATGCAAGAAGGCTACGGTCGATTCGCTCGGGATGCCGCCAGAAAACATCCAATCCGCCCTGATGGGTCAGTCCGGGTATGTCGAAGACTGCAGCCCCCAGGACAATGGTCGGCACGTCAGCCCGCAGGCTGTGAAGGCCGGTCGTGGAATTGACCACGATGGAACCGTGGCATTCGCGCAGGATCTCGGCAAGATTGCCCTTTTCGATAAAGGCGACGCGATTTTCGATCCGGTATTTGGCGGCAATTTCGGTAACGACCTTGCGCCAGCTCTCAAGATCATTGTCGAGCGGATGCTGCTTGATGATCAGCCGCCCGTTTTCGGGGGCATGGCGCGAAAACGACTGCATGACCTGATCGAGCATCTGCGACAGATGCCGGTAGGGCGAATTCGCCCTGATCTGGTAATCGCTCTGGAGTTGGAGCGCGAGCAGATAGTTGCGCTTCAGCTTGTCGTCGAAATAACCTTCCGGCAGGTCATGCCTCTCCCGGAACATGCGCGGCAACCAGGACAGATAGTCGAACAGCGGGTCGTAATATTTGTCCGAGCGATAAAACGGGAACATCATCCGGCCGAAATAGGCGACCAGATTGTAGATCACCTCGTTGGTCGCCTCCTGTCCGAACGTATGCGGATAACGGTTCTTCAGGTCCGGATCCGCCACCTTCGCAGCGATGTGACGAATACGGTCTGGGTCGTTCGGAAAATGCGAAAAACGCCCCATGCCGTCGCGCTCAAGCGTGATCCAGTCGGGCCGAAGATAACCGAACTCGACCGCGTGACAGCGCACACCCAGGCGCCGCGCAACCCGCGCAGCAAGCCGGTGATAGGGCAGCCGGTCGGCGTAATAAAGAATGTCCGTAATGCCTTCGCGCTTCAAAAGCGCCGCGAGATAGCGCGGCCAGGCTTTCAACGTGCCGCGATAGTTGATCGCACCGCGCTTGAACCAATAGACCTGATCTCCGAACGAGAAGTTCACCCTTCTCGTCTCCACGCCCCTGGCTTCGAAGCCCTGAGAGAGTTCGCGCCAGAAAACCGATGGAGGACCTTGCAGGAAGAGAACTTTGGTCATACGCGATTCAGTGCCTTTTAAACTTCGATGCGCCGAGATATCGGGCACACAAAGCAGCGAATTTCAGCTATTCGTCGTTAGGTTGTCGGATTTCTCACCAAACCCATATCGCCGTCAATGCAAATACGGTTTCAGCCTGTTAATTCACGTAAGCACTGTGACATGAAGAACCGCATATTCCTCTTCCTTCAAGGCCCGGCCTCCCCCTTTTTCCGACTTGTCGCGGACAGGCTGGAGGCCGAGGGGGCACGCGTCCTGCGTATCAACTTCTGTCTGGGCGACATGATTTTCTGGCGGCCGAAGAAAGGCAGCTTCTTTCGCGGAAGAAAAAGCGAGTGGCCTGACTATCTTAGAGATTTCACACGTCACCATGCGGTGACCGACATGGTCATGCTCGGTGATGGGCGGGATTATCACGCTGTCGCTGCGGACGTCGGGCAGGCATTGGGCATCAAAGTGCATATCGTCGAACACGGTTATCTGCGGCCCGACTGGCTGACCGTCGAGCCGGACGGCATGTCGGCTCATTCCCGTTTTCCGCAGGAACCGACGGTGATTAGGGCGCTGGCCGATGGCGTGCCTCCCGTTGCCCGGGGCAGCCTGTTTCAGTCGAGCTTTCTCACCTACGCGCTCTACGATCTCGCCTATCATATCCCCAACGTTCTGCTCGGGCCCCTCCTCCACCGCCATTACAGAACCCATGGCGCGGTCCATCCCGCCATCGAATATAGCGGCTGGATCTGGAAGGGCGTTCTCGCCGGCAAAAGACGAAAGCAGGCAGAACAGGCTATCACGGCATCCACAAAACTGGCGGATGGTTCAAACGCACGCTTCTTTCTGTTTCCGCTGCAATTGCCCGGCGATTACCAGATAATCAGGCACTCACCTGGTGGTGACCTGCTTGCAATTGTCGAGGCGGTGATCGCATCTTTCGCCAGACACGCCCCCGCCGGCACCCGGCTGCTGTTCAAGGTCCACCCCATCGATAACGGCCTGTCACGCTGGCCTCAGCGGATCAACGATGCCGCATCCCGGCTTGGCGTAGGGCCTCGTGTTTTCATCGCAGATGGCGGCGATACCGATGGCCTGATCAAGCAGTCGGAAGGCGTCGTCACGGTCAATTCCACGGTCGGGCTGACGGCACTCGGCTTCGGACGTCCGGTCATTGCGCTCGGTTCGGCCATATACGATGTCGAGGGCCTGACGTCGCAAGCAGCGCTTGCGGATTTCTGGAGCCGCCCGCCCCTGCCCGATCAGGACCTGTTCGACGCGTTTATGCGCGCGCTTTCCGCCACTACACAGGTCCGTGGCGGCTTTATCGGGCGTGACGCGCTCAAGGCCGGTGCGGCCAATGTCGCGGCGCGGCTGCTGGAAGCCGAGGAACGGCTGCCGGAGAGCCTGCGCAAACCGCGAAACAAGGGTATTTTCCGTTACAGTCGAGAGCTCTTCCCCGATCGGGGCCGCTAGCATTTTTGTCTTCTTATAAGACCTGAGGCCTTCCCGGTTCATTCCCGTTCCAGGTGGCCTTTCGACAGTGCCGAATACCAAACGAAAAAAGGCCCCGCTGTTGCCAGCGGGGCCTTTCTCAATTCTGGTGACTATCGATTACTCGATGATCG
>UBXM01000046.1 GCA_900469445.1 Hyphomicrobiales bacterium | reverse complement strand
GTGCTGGTCGCGTCACCCGATTATCTCGAGCGACACGGGCGACCAACCACCCCCGACGACTTGGCAGAACATACCTGCCTCGTCGTCGGCACGCTTGATCTCTGGACGTTTCGAGGGAAAGATGGGGCGGCAATCGAGCGACGTGTTACTCCGAGCCTGCGCATCAATGACGGCACTGCTGTGCGCGATGCCGCTTCTGCCGGGCTTGGCATCGCTCTGATGGCCACGTGGTGCGCATCGGACGAGCTGCAATCTGGCGCCCTCGTACCAGTCCTTCCCGAATACCCGCTGATCTCAACACAGACGCTTTGGGCGCTATATCCCAGTTCTCGCGAACTGGCACCGAAAGTGAGAGTGTTCATCGACTGGCTTGTCAGTCGGTTTGGGCATCAACCGTATTGGGATCGTGGACTTGAGAGCATCCTAGATCATCGTCGGTGGGGCGTGACTACCGCGGAAATGCCTAGGGCTGGAATAGAAAACTGAAGCATGGCGAGGTGTTAAGTTATTGGAATTAAACGAACCTTCGACCGATTTGAGTGATGTAAGGCACCCAAACCAGCGACCCGCAATTGGAGTATCTCCGGCTTATATTCTTATCTAGCGGCATAAACTTGCGCGGCAGGATTGACGAATACGGGAGCGGAGATCGGACCCCCCATTTCTTCAGGAAGTGATCCGCTGCATCGGCGATGGAACGCGGTCGGTCTGATCGAATTCTCACCGCCGCGCCATCAAGAGTACGCCACACGGTACTAGGGGCAGTCGGTTCTTCGATCCGACAGATCCGGTAAACAGTCGGCAGCGATGTCGTTGGTCGCTAATTCGCCTTCGATCGCCCGCAAATCCTACAATGCAACACCGGTTTCGCGGTCGAACACATGCACCTGCTCGGCCGCGATGCTCGCATGGAAAGGTGAACCGTAACGCTGCGGATATTCGCCATCGACAATCGCGGTCACCGGCTGTCCTGCCAGATCGAAAATCACATGCGTCTGCGCACCAGTCGGCTCGACAAGCAGCGTCTGACCGGTCAAAGCCGTGCCCGTCTTGCCCGGGCTTAAGTGTTCGGGCCGCAGGCCGATCTTGATCGACTGGCCACGTTTCACCTTGCGGTCCTGCGCGATACGAATCGCCGTGCCGTCCGTCAGTCGTACCGCCGTCTCGCCGCCTTCGGCATCGATCGTACCGTCCAACAGGTTCATGGCCGGCGAACCGATAAACGCCGCGACGAACAGATTGGCCGGATTTTTGTAAAGCTCCATCGGCGTGCCCTGCTGCTCCACCCTGCCCTGATTGAGCACGACGATGCGGTCGGCCAGCGTCATCGCCTCGATCTGGTCGTGGGTGACATAGATGGAGGTCGTCTTGACCTTCTGGTGCAGGGTCTTGATCTCGGAGCGCATCTGCACGCGCAGCTTGGCATCGAGATTGGAGAGTGGTTCATCGAAGAGGAAGACCGCCGGGTTGCGCACAATCGCTCGCCCCATGGCCACGCGCTGGCGCTGGCCGCCGGAAAGCTGGGCGGGTTTGCGCTCCATCAGCGGCACAAGGTCGAGCATGCGGGCCGCTTCATTCACGCGCTCGGCAATCTCGGTCTTGCTTGCACCGGAAAGGCGTAAATTAAACCCCATGTTTTCCGCCACCGTCATATGCGGATAAAGCGCGTAGGACTGAAAGACCATGGCGATGT
This sequence comes from Hyphomicrobiales bacterium, assembly GCA_900469445.1. Taxonomy (GTDB): domain Bacteria; phylum Pseudomonadota; class Alphaproteobacteria; order Rhizobiales; family Rhizobiaceae; genus Neorhizobium. Next base: position 101,428 of record UBXM01000046.1, on the reverse strand, counting down.
TTCGTTCGCGCGGCGTCAGGTCGTTGACGACCGCGTCATCGATGATGATCTCGCCGCCGGAAATATCCTCAAGTCCGGCGATCATGCGTAACAGGGTGGACTTGCCGCAACCGGAGGGGCCGACCAGCGCCACGAACTCGCCGTCCTCGATGGACAGCGAAACGCCATGAATGACTTCGAGTGCGCCAAAAGCCTTGCGGACTTCGTGAAGTTCTACGGATGCCATGTGTGATCCTCCGGGTCCGCGTGTCAGGATTTCACCGCACCGGCGGTCAGGCCGGCGATGATGTGTTTCTGGGCAAGGAAAAAGACGATGATGGTGGGCAGGATGGTGAGCGTGATGAAGGCGAGAACCAGCTGCCATTCGGTATTGAACTCACCGCGATAGATCATGATGCCGAGCGGCCAGGGATAACGGCTTTCGGAGTTCAGCATGATCAGCGGCAGGATATAGCTGTTCCAGCTGCCGACGAAGGAAATGATGCCGACGGTGGCGATGATCGGCCGCGATAGCGGCAGGGTGACATGCCAGAAGAAGCGCATGTAACCGCAGCCATCGACAAAGGCCGCATCGAACAGTTCCGACGGCAGGTTTCGAAAATAGTTGCGGAACAGCATGATGCTCATGCCGGTGCCGAAGGCGACCTGCGGCAGGACTACGCCCCAGTAGGTATCGACGAGGCCGAGATCGCGGATGCGGATATAAAGCGGCAGGATGGCGGTGGCGGCCGGAAACATCAGCCCGATCAGAAAATAGTTGAGCAGGTAATCCGAGCCGAAAAAACGGATATGGGCGAAGCAGAAGGCCGCCATGGCACCGAAGGCCAGCGTCAGGAACACGGTAAGCACCGCGATCACCAGCGAATTGCCCATCTGCAGCCAATAACGCTGGCTGACGATGATATCGCCATAGTTGGACCATTGCCATTCCGTGGGCATGCCGAACGGGTTGCCGCGCAGGTCGCTCAGCGTCTTGAAGCCGCCGAGTGCCGTGCTGATCAGCGGCACCACGACGATGACCGCGACAAGAATGAGCGCCACATACATGTAGATCTGCGTGGCGGTGCGCAGGCGACGACCGGAACCGGGCGCCGTTGCTGCATCGATAGGCTGGGATGTGGCGATATCAGTCATGGCGCATGAATATCCGCTTGTAGCTGAAGGCGAGCGTGACGCAGATGACGAACAGCACGACGCCGACAGCGCTGCCGAAACCGACCTGCATGCGGGTCACCCCGAAATTGTAGAGGAAGGTCACCATTGTCTGCGTGGAGTTGGACGGACCACCACCGGTGAGCGGCATGATCATGTCGAACAGTTGCAGCGAACCGACCACCGCGAAGAACACGGAGAGGCGTACCGTGGAGCCGAGCAGCGGCAGCGTGACCAGGCGAAATTTCTGGAAACCGGTGGCGCCGTCGATATCGGCCGCTTCCAGCACGCTCTTGTCGATCGCCTGCAGGCCGGCAATGAACAGCATCATGTGAAAACCGAAATATTTCCAGATGACGACGCCGAGGATGGCGTACATGGCGGTATCGCGATCGGCCAGCCAATAGGGTGGCTCTGCGCCGAACAGATGCGCAATGCCGCCGACGAGACCGAAATCGCCGTCATAAACGAAACGCCAGATCATGCCGGCTGCAACATCCGCCAGAACATAAGGCAGGAAGAAGATCAGCCGGAAAAACAGTGCGCCATGGATGCGACTGGAAATCATCGTCGCCAGCCAGAGAGCCAGCGGGATCTGGATCAGGATCGAGGCGACCACGATCATGCCATTGTTGATCAGCGCCTGGCTGAATGCGCCGTTGCGGAAGATCAGCTGGTAATTGCGCCAGCCGACCCATTGCTCAGGCAAGCCATAACCGTTCCAGTTATAGAAGGAATACCAGGCGGCCTCGCCCATGGGCAGGATGACGAGCACGGTGAAGAGCATCAGCGCCGGCGGCAGAAAAAGGAGCAGCACCGGCCACTTGCTGTGCTTCAGCGACCGTTTTCGCCGTTGCAGCGTCGCACGTGGTCTGGCCGCAGAATAGGTTCTGCCGGGCATGGTGGTTTCGCTCATGCTCATTCGCATTCCTCATCTCGCACGGACGGGGCGGTATGGTCGGGAAAAGGGTGCCTGCGCTCCGGGGACTAAAACCCCATGGAGCGGGAGCGCAGGCAAAGCGCCTACTGGCGCTCGAGGGAAAAGGCATCCTCGATCTGCTGGGCGGCATCGGCCGGTTCCATGCCGCCGGAGACGATCTCGACGCTGACATCGTTCACGACCGCACCGACATTGGGCCCGAGGTCCTGATCGAGAAAATTCTGGTGCCAGGTTTCCTTGGCAAGGGTCTCGGCGACATCCTTCAGGAGCGGCTTTTCGATCGCTTCGCTGGCGCCCTTGGCGACCGGCATGATCTGCGTGTCCTTGGCGAGACGCTTCTGGACATCGATGCCTGCCATGTAGCGCAAAAACTCCTCGGTTTCCGGCGGTGCGTCTTTCGTTACCGCCCAGCCGTTCAGGCCACCGAAACTGTCGGTAACCGCGCCGGGGGCACCTTCGATGGTCGGGAACTGGAAGCGACCGATATTGTCTTCAGACAGCCCCTTGCGGCTGGTCGAATTGGACGCCTGTGTACCCGGCGTGCTTTCGAAGCCGAGGAGAATGGCGGCACGGCCATCACCGAACGTGGCGAGCGCATCGTTCCAGGTGGCGCCGAGATAACCGTTCTGGAAAGGCTCGAGCTTCCCGAGCTCGGCCAGATGCTGGCCGGCTTTCACAAATGGCTCGGCCATGAAGCCGTCGTTCTCGCCGGCCTTGGCATCGGCAAATCCCTTCTGGCCTGCCTCGCGCATGGCGAGATAACTCCAATAGAAATGCAGAGGCCATTTATCGAGACCGCCGCCGGCAATCGGCGTGATACCGGCATCTTTCAAGGTTTTCACCGCGCCCAGAAAATCATTCCAGGTGACGATCTTCGCGGCATCGACGCCGGCCTTCTGGAACATTTCCTTGTTGTAATAGAACGAGACAAGCCCGCTTTTGGCCGGCGACGCCCAGACTTTTCCATCGAAGGTCAAACCTTCGATGGCATTCGGGTTGATGGAATTGCGCCATTCGCCGCCATTGGCATCGAGCGCCGTATCGATCGGTCGCAAGGCACCGGTTTCGGCCTGCGCCTTCAGAACGCCGCCGCCCCATGTGTAAAACATGCTCGGTGCATCTTTGGACTGCAGCAATGTCGGCATCTTTGCCTTGAAAGCCTGGTTTTCCAGGAACTGCATCTCGATCTTGACGCCAGGATGTTTTGCTTCAAACTCTCTGGCGACCTCCGTCCAGAGGCTGACGGCCGCGGGCAGCTGTTCGACATGCATCCAGCGGATGACACTTTCGGCGCGCGCAGAGCCCGTTCCGGCAAAACTGAAGGCGGCGATCGCAGCAGCGGTCGATAACATGCGGAAATGGAAAATCGTGTTCGACATAAAAGGCGCTCCTCCCAAAGCTCTTTTAATCCCGTATCCGAATTAAATAATTGAGGACCATGTCCGACCTGTCAATAGCCAGATTAATAATCCGGCAATTTTGACGGGTTGACGGCTTATTTCGCAAAAACTCTCTTGCGCAACGGCCGAAACTCACCCTACAAACAGCGAAATTAATTTGGATTGCGTATTAAATCGCGTTCGACGCAAGAGGCTTGCGCACACGATATGAAAACCGCCGACCCCGAACTGATGCGTGCGATGAACCGGTTGAGTGTGCTGGATGCGATCCGGCGGCACGGACCGATTTCCCGCGTCGAGATTTCCGAACGCACCGAGCTGTCGACCACCACAGTTTCCGCCATTACCGGTTCGTTGCTGGATGACGGTCTGATCCTGACCCGGCACGAAGGCGACATCCGCAACGCCGCCGCGCGTGGCAGGCCACGGGTGATGCTGGAACTCAATCCGGCGGCGGCACGCGTCGTCGGCGCAAAGATCACCGCCAGCCGCATGGTGTTCGTCGTCACCGATTTTTGCGGAGACGTACTCTCCACCCTCACCCTGCCGATCCGTATCGACCGCCAGCCGATCAGCGTGATCGCGGACCTGATCGAGGATGGCGTGCGGCGTTGCGTCGTCGATGCCGGCCTGTCGCTGAAGGATGTGCACAGCGTCTGCCTCGGCCTGCCCGGCGTGATCGAGCACCGCACCGGCCGCATCCGTTTCAGTCCTATTCTCAAGGACACCAATGTCGATTTCGCCACCGAAATGTCATCGCGGCTCGACACGGCGACGATCATCGAAAGCGACGCGACGGCGATCACGCTTGCCCATCACTGGTTCGGCATGGCCCGCGACATTGAAGACATGGTGCTGATCTCGCTCGAACAGACACTGGGCTTGGGCGTGTTGCATGAAGGCCGCCTGTTTCGCGGCGCCGGCGGGCTCAGCCACAATCTCGGCGATCTCGTGCTCGGCATGGGCGAAGACGGTGTCGTGCGGCTTTCGGCCAAGGCTGGGGAAAACGCCATTCTGGCGGACCAGCGCGGCGACGGCGCCTTTGCCGAAGCCGTCAAGCTCGGGCGCGGCATGGCGCATGCGCAGGCGCTGATCAAGGCGGAGGACAACCAACTGGTGACGGCGGCGATCCGGGCCGGCGAAGCGATCGGGCTCAGCATCGCCAATATCGTCACGCTGTTTGCGCCGCCGCGGGTCATTCTGGTCGGCACCTCGCTGGCGCTTGGCGCACCGTTCCTGAAAAGCCTCGGCGATGCCTATGCGCTTGCCATCCCGCCTTCGCTGCAGGGCGTGAGCGAACTCGTTTTCGACGATTCCAACGACGATTTCTGGGCGCGCGGCGCGGCCGCCGTGGCGCTTTACGAACTTTACGAATCACCCTGGAGTACGACAGGGCCGGCGCGCTGACGCGCCATCACCAACAATGCCATCGGGAGGAGACAAGATGGATAAGGTCGGTATCGGCATCATCGGATGCGGCAATATTTCGGGCGCCTATCTGAAGGCCATGACCAGCGCCTTCGGCATTCTCGACATCAGGGGGCTGGCGGATCTCAACCGGGACATCGCCGAGGCGAAGGCGGCCGAATTCAACCTGCCCGTCAAAACCATCGATGAACTTTTCGCCGACCCGAAGGTGGAGATCATCGTCAACCTGACGGTGCCCAAGGCGCATGTCACCGTTGCCCTGCAGGCGCTGGACGCCGGCAAGCACACCTATTCGGAAAAACCGCTCGGCATCAATTTTGCCGAGGGCAAAAAACTCGCCGACGCCGCCAAGGCAAAGGGCCTGCGCATCGGTGCGGCGCCCGACACATTTCTCGGCGGCGGCCACCAGACGGCACGGGCATTGATTGATCAGGGCGTGATCGGCATTCCGGTCGGCGGCACAGCCACCTTCATGTGCCCCGGCCATGAGCGCTGGCATCCCAATCCCGGCTTCTATTATGAAGTCGGCGGCGGCCCGATGCTCGACATGGGGCCCTATTACATCACCGATCTCGTCAACCTGCTCGGCCCGGTCTCGAAGGTCGCCGGCTTTGCCACGACACCACGCTCGGAACGCATCATCACCAGCGAACCGCGCAATGGCGAGCGCATTCCGGTGCAGGTGCCGACTCATGTGGCCGGTGTCATGGCCTTTGCCAATGGCGCCGTCGTGCAGATCGGCATGAGTTTTGATGTTGCCGGCCACAAGCATGTGCCGCTGGAAGTCTATGGCACCGAAGGCACCTTGATCGTGCCCGACCCGAACCACTTTGGTGGCGAGGTTTCCTATCTGAAAAAGGGCGGGCAGTTTGAAGTACAGCCGCTGAGCCAGCCTTATGCCGACGGCAATTATCGCTCGATCGGCGTTGCCGACATGGCCTATGCGATCCGCAGTAACCGGCCGCACCGTGCCAACGGCGATCTGGCGCTGCATGTGCTGGAAGTGATGGAGGCGTTTCACACGGCGTCGACCGAGGGACGCACGATCGACATCACCACGGCGACGGAGCGCCCTGCCCCGCTGTCCGCGTCATTGAGCGACGAAAAGCTTTCGAACTAGAAATTTCTGGAGGAGATACATCATGCGGGAAGCACTCATCGTCTGGGGCGGCTGGAGCGGCCATGAGCCGGAAGAATGCGCGGCAGTCATCAAGGGCATTCTGGAAGAAGACGGTTTCAAGGTCTATGTCGAACACTCGACGGAAGCGTTCGCCGATCCTTCCATCCATGACCTCAGCCTGATCGTGCCGATCATGACCATGTCGAAGATCGAGAAGGAAGAGGTGAAAAACCTCGCCGCGGCCGTTCAGGGCGGCGTCGGCATTGCCGGTTACCATGGCGGCGCCGGCGACGCTTTTCGCGAGTCCGTCGATTACCAGTTCATCATCGGCGGCCAGTGGGTGGCACATCCCGGCAATATCATCGACTACACCGTCAACATCACCCGGCCGGACGACCCGCTGATGGAAGGTATTGCCGATTTCCCCTATACGTCAGAGCAATATTACATGCATGTCGACCCCTCGAACGAGGTGCTGGCAACCACGACATTTACCGGCGAGCATGCCTACTGGATCGATGGCGTCGTGATGCCGGTCGTCTGGAAGCGGAAGTACGGTGAAGGGCGCGTCTTCTATTCCGCGCTTGGCCACGTGGCCAAGGAATTCGACGTGCCGCAGATGAGAACGATCTTTCGCCGCGGCGCCAACTGGGCAGCACGCTGATCGAAAATTGCTAAGCTCAAGACGGCGGTCGTCGCTGCCGTCTTCACTCGTGATTAAAGCGCCATTCACTTCGGCTCACCGCTCAAGCATCGTGGTCTTGATGGGGTACGAACATCAACCCAGCAAATTACGCACTCGGCGACCGGATCGAACCGGACGCCGAGTTGTGGTTGACACCGTTATCCCGGCTGAGCTTTGCTTTCGTCGACGACCGAGACACCGTGCGTCTTCCGGATCAGATCGGCGGCCCTCTCTCCGATAACAACGCAAGGCGCCATCGTGTTGCCTGTGGTGATCCGCGGCATGATCGAGGAATCGGCGATGCGGAGGCCGTCGATCCCGTACACCTTAAGCTCATTATCAACCACCGACATGTTGTCGCGTCCCATCTTGGCGGTGCAGGACTGATGCCAATAGGTGACCGCCGAGCGCCGGATAAAGTCGATCATCCCTGATCTATCTCGTGCACCTGGCGCGGTTTCGCCCGTTACCAACGGCATGAACCCGTCGCTGTTTCCAAGTTCGCGGCACAATTCCACTGCGACCAAGGCGGCAGCAATGTCTTCCGGCTCACTCAGCGAATTTGGTTCGATCAGGATCGGATCGCCTACCTCGCGGCCAGAGAGCCTTAACCGGCCACGGCTTTTCGGCTGGGCAAGGCCATTGAACATTGTCCAGCCATGTTCCGGCGTTTCGAGCCCTGTTTCGATCGGTGATGGAACGGCAAACTCCAATTGGCACTGGAGAATGTCCGGTTGAGCGAGGCGTGAGGCGCTTTTCCAGTAGAGCTTCGCTTCGCAACCGCTACCACCGATGGATTCCGGTTTCCGATAGGCCCAGGTACAGCCGAACGCGAGATGATCCTGATGATTGCGACCGACACCAGGGAGGTGTTGTATCACGGGGATCCCGTGCGATTGCAGTTCATCCTCCGGTCCGATGCCCGATTGCATCAAGACCTTTGGCGTGTTGATGGCTCCCAGCGATAGAACCGTCTCGTATCGTGCCATGAACTGGCGTCTCTTGCCGTCGAGGAGAACTTCGACCCCGGTCACGCGCCGGCCGTAGAATATGAGGCGCGTTACCAACGCCCCGGTCAACACCGTAAGGTTCGGCTGCGATATGATCGGTTGAACATAGGATCCAAATACGGTTTCCCGCTTTCCATCCCGGATTCGAAGCTCGGCGATGGACGCACCGCCCTCGCTTTCCATCATCTCACCGTTGGATGTATCGTAGACCGGAATGCCGATTGCGGATGCTGCATTCAACAAAGCCTGAGCGATAGGCTGCGGAGATTGCGGTTGCGCGACATAGGCCGGACCTCCCACACCACGACGGATTGGGTCCGGGCTGCCTTGCCAATTTTCGATCCGGCGGTAATAGCCGAGGATCGACTCGTAGCCCCACGCCTCATCACCCGCTTCTGCGGCAAAGTGGTTCCAGTCCTCTTTGTGCCCCCTCGCCCAGACCATGACGTTGATGCTCGAACCGCCGCCGAGCCCCTTGCCCATGCTGAGCGGCAGACGTCGCCCATTCAGGCCTAGTGCCGGTTGCCCGACAAAGCCCCAATCCCGACTTGAGCCGAGATTGAGCGGCCATTGCGCAGGGTTCGTGACCGCTTCATCAACATCATTTCCGCCAGCCTCAAGCAGAAGAACGCTTGCGTTTCCGTCCTCCGCCAGTCGCGCGGCAACAACGGAGCCACTGGATCCTGCGCCGCAGACGATGAAGTCGAAAACATCGCCGATCTCACGTTGAGGAGTTGCCTGACGTTCGGATGGATTTTGGTCATGAGTATTCAGCTTCACGTGATTACCTCCGTGAATGGTTTGCAGACAATTTTTTGATTTGCGGGCGGAGCAAACGCCGCCGTTCAGGCCTAGGCTGAGATCGCGTTCGCCTCGATTTACCTTGCCGGACGAGACAGGGGCCGCTTGTCGTCATCGGAACAGCGTGACTGTCCCGATGACGCTGTGCCTGACACTAGTTCTTCGCCGACACGGCCTTGGCGGCCTGATCGATGGTGTCCGCCACAACCTCCGGCTGGGTCATGAACAGGGCGTGACTTGCCGATACTTTGGTAATCGTTGCCTTGATGCGCTCGGCCATATGGATCAGCATCGCCTGATCGAATGCCTTGTCTTCGGTGGCAATGACGGCCCAGCTAGGCTTGGTCCGCCAGGCGGCATGCTCAAGCTTCGTGCCGAAGGCCGACATATTGATCGGGACCTGCGCATCCCTCATGAATGCGACATCCGCATCGCTGACGTCATGCGCGAACCCGGCCTTGAATTTTTCAAGGCTGACATATCCGAAGCCGTCCTTCGTCGTCTCGATGACGAACTCCGACGCAGGAGCAAACCCCTCATATTGCTGGGCCGTCGTTTCGCCGGCGTCCGGGGAAAGTGCGGAGACATAGACGAGGCCTGCAACCTTCTGATCGATACCGGCCTCGGTGATGACTGTACCGCCCCAGGAATGCCCGACGAGAATGACCGGACCGTCCTGCCGCTCAAGTGCCCGAGCGGTCGCGGCAACGTCATCCCCGAGAGACGTCAGCGGGTTCTGGACGATGGTAACGCGATAACCGCGCTTGGTCAGATTGTCGTACACACCCTTCCAGCCGGAGCCGTCCGCGAAAGCTCCATGAACGAGGACGACATTTCTGACGGACTGATCCTGAGGAATGGTGTCGGCGGAGTTTGCCGGCAGAGCGACAGTCAGTGCGGCTGCTGCTGCGATTGCAGCGACGGTAGTTGTGGTCTTGCGTGTCATGCCTTTCTCCTTTTTTAGATTGCGATAACTTTTATCGCGATATAGTTAAGCTGCCAGATGTCGATATGCGCGTCAACATAATTATTATCGCGATATTGTTTTTCGTCGTTTGGGGCGTTACCTTTCACAAGAACAGGAGCTCAGAATGACCGAACGCCACAATGATCCACCGCCCTTGCACGACCAGCTTTGCTACGCGATCTACACTGCCGGCATTGCAATCCAGCGGGCATACAAGCCCCTTCTCGACGAACTGGGCCTGACATACCCGCAATATCTCGTACTGAACGTTCTATGGAGCGAAGATGGACAGACGGTCGGCGCTATTGCCAACGCCCTCGCCCTGGAATCCAGCACCCTGACACCGCTCCTGAAGCGACTTGAGACCGCCGGCTTGCTGCGCAGGACACGAAACCTGAGCAACGAGCGGCAGGTCGTCATCGCCTTGACCGACGAAGGCCGTGCCTTGCAGCACAAGGCAGGCTGCCTCAGCGACACTTTGCTCGCGGCGTCGACCCAGACGCCAAAGGAACTAGCGTCTCTCAATCGCGATGTCCGCCACCTGCGCAATGCGATCTATTCCCAGATCGGCGGGTGGGATGCACCCGCCTGAGCTACGATGGTGTCCATGGCCTGAATGCTCAAGCGGTCGGAACGGTCCCACCATCGATCACATGCTCTGTGCCCGTGATCGATGATGCTCGATCCGATGCAAGGAACGCGATCAGATCAGCCACCTCTTCTGGTGTGGCTGGTCGGCCCAGCGGTATGCCGCCGAGCGAGTTCATGATCACCTGCACTGCAGCGTCGTAGTCGATGCCGGCTTCCTCTGCTATCCGCAGGGCTAGACCGTTGGTTCCAGGATCGGCGATCCAGCCGGGAGATACCCGCACCACCCGCACACCCTTCGGAGAAACCTCCTTGGAGATGCTTTTGCTGTAGGTGTTGAGTGCCCCCTTTGCCGAGGCATAGCCGGTCGTCGCCTGTGGTAGGGGTAGACGGTTCTGGATCGACGTGACGTGGATGACGACACCACTTCCCTGAGCAATCATCCCGGGGATGAGAGCGCGATCGAGCCGGACCGCCGGGAAGAAGTTGAGAGCGAACTCCTTTTCCCACTCCTCGTCGGTGAGCGCAGCAAAGCCTCCGGAAGGCGCAGAAGAGCCACCCAGCACGTTCACGAGGATATCAAGCCCGCCGAGCTCCCGCTGCACCGCATCGACAACGGACCTGACCCCCGACTCGATGGTTAGGTCGGCTTCGACGAAGGCCGCTCCGGCCAAGTCTGCCGGCTTCTTGCGCGCGGTGGTCAGAACGTGAGCGCCGAGCTCCTTGAACAGCGCCACGGTTGCGGCGCCGGCGCCCGAGGTCCCGCCGGTGATCAGGGCGCGACGGCCCTGCAAGCTGAGAAACTGTGTCATACGGTGATCTCCAGTTCGGCGACCTTGTCGTTCGCGAGGACAAAGAGGAACCGCAGGTCGATCGGGCTGCCGGCGAAAGCGCCGACGGTGTGGGCCGTCACCACGGTCTTCCCGTGTTCAGTTGCGATGAGGAAGGGTTCCACCGTGTAGTCGTACTGCTGGCTTTCGTCCGCCATCCACCTGCGAATGGCGTCGCGCCCTCTATGGATTTCACCCTTGTCTTTCACGATGCCGTTTTCGGTAAAGGCATCAGCGATAAATTCGGGGTCTCCACTTCTGTCGGCGTCGAAATAGACTTCGATAGCCCTAGGCAATTTGATAGTCATTTTGGTCCTCCAATAACGTCTCCAGCCTTTGCCGACTGCGGGCGTCGGCCCAACAGGGTCGATAGGCGTCAACTTAATCCAGCACGATTGACGCGATAAGCGGGACTAAATAGGATGAGACGTTGCGAAAAGAGGGGCAATGACAAGGTCTGTTCTAACCGATCTGGATGCTGTTCTCAGCATCGCTCGTCATGGTTCGTTTCGTGCAGCCGCGCTCGAGCTTGGCATGTCCACGACGGCACTGAGCAATGCCATCGCCAAGCTTGAGAAGAACCTCGGCATTCGGCTGTTCAATCGCACGACGCGAAGCGTCTCGCTCACGGATGCGGGGACGACATTCGTCGAACGGATTGGGCCGGCTATGACGGACATTCACGATGCCATGCTCGCGGCCCAGTCGCTTCAGGAAATCCCGACCGGTACATTGCGCATCAACGCATTTGCCACAGCGGCGCGAGAGGTAATGGAGCCGCTGGTTCTCTCGTTTCTACAGCGCTACCCACAGGTGCACATTGATCTGGTTACGGAGGGGCGGCTGGTCGACATCGTTGCAGCCGGGTTTGACCTCGGCCTGAGGCCTGCCGATCTGGTGCCGCACGATATGATCGCCGTGCCACTCGGTCGAAAGCGCAGTAATGCCGTCGTCGCTTCGCCGGACTTCCTGCGCATTCACGGCACGCCAATCGTTCCGGCCGACCTCTACAGGTTTCGATGCATCCGTGCGCGCCTTCCCAACAACGCCTTGTTCCGATGGAAATTTGAGAAAGACGGGAACGCTGTTCAGATAGATGTGCAAGGTTCGATTACGCTCGACGAGTCGAGCCTTGTCAGAATAGCGGTTCAGAATGGGGTTGGGCTCGGATATGTCATGGAGGCTGATGTCCGCGAAGACCTGGCGGCGGGCCGACTGGTACGCGTTCTCGAAGATTGGACCCCGTCTCTAGCCCCTCTGGCGTTGTATTATCCTGGCAGGAAGAACCCGCCAGCGGCCTTCAGCGCCTTCATTCAGGCAGCTCGCGATTTTGCAAAAGAGTGACCGCGTGCAGATGTTTGACGCCGGTGAACGCCGGCGATTCTCTCTTGGCATGGCTCGATCGAAGACACGTCCACGGTTCTTGAGCGAGCTCACTTTCAATGAAATAGCCGATCGCTTAATTTCAGACGGCGAGAAAGCCGCCATCCACGCTCAGGACTGCACCATTCACCATGGCGGTCTCGGGGGACAACAGCATGGCGATGGTGCGGGCAACATCATCCACCTCGGCAAAACGTCCGATCGGATGGCGCACCATCATAGGCTCCGACTTCGCCGGATCGCTCCATGCGGCGAGCGCAAGCTCGGTCAGCGTGATCGTCGGCGCAACCGCATTGACGCGAATGCCATGTGGGCCGAATTCCTTGGCCATAACACGGGTCGCGCCTTCGAGGCCGGCTTTCGATGCAGCATAACAAAGATGCTCGGCAAAACCGCGATGCCCGGCAATCGACGTGATATTGACGATCGCGCCGCCGCCGCCAGCAGCCACACGGGCACGGCCAAACTCCTGGCAGGTGATCAGCGCTGCCCGCAGATTGATGCCCATGACGGCTTCATAACCCGCCTCGGTCATGTCGAAACTCGATTCCAGCACGTTGATGCCGGCGCTGTTGACGAGGAAATCGGCAGTGCCGGCCTCGGCCATCGCCCGGCGTGTTGCAGCCGGATCGGCAAGGTCGACGGTAACCGAGCGACCTCCAATGTCGTCGCGTAGGCTGTCGAGATCGGAGGCCGTACGGCCAAGCCCGATGACTTCAGCACCGCGTTCAGCCATGATCTTTGCGCAAGCACGGCCGATGCCCTTGCCGGCGCCGGTGATGATGACGGATTTTCCAGAAAACTGCATTTGGTCCTCCCTGATATGAATGTCGGCGCGCTCAGCGGGAAGCGGCGGCCAGCAATGGTTCGATGTCTTCCCGCACCTCGCGGGCGAGCTTCTGTAGTTTCAAAAATGCCCGGTAACGCGCCTCATGCAGTGCACGGAGGGCGCCCGCCACAGGTTCTGCACGCCCTGCGACCGACGACATGGCCGGCATCGCCGTCTGCAGATCCGGATAGGTTTCTGCCGCAACTGCCGCCAGCATGGCCGACCCGAGAAGCACCGGCTCGGGGCAGGCCGTAACTTCGACCGGAATGCCGGTCGCGTCGGCAAGGATCTGTCGTGTGAGAGGATGCGTGCCTGCTCCACCGGATACGGAGATCGTCGAGACCGAGACACCGTTCTGTGCCTGTGTATCGATGATCTGGCGCAGCCCATACCCGAGACCGCAAAGTCCGGCGACATAAAGCGCGACGAGATTGTCGATCCCGTTTTCCATACCAAGCCCCATAACCACAGCACGCGCCGATGGATCGGCGAAAGGGGCACGATTGCCGAGAAACTCGGGAACGACCTGCAGTTGCCCGGCAAGATGCACGGCATCCGACGGCTCTTTCACGGACACCAGTGCGCGCTTGGCAAGCCATTGCGGCAAGCCCGATTGTTCGCGCCTTGCCTCTTCGGTCGCCTGAGCCGCGTGGGGATGCAGGCCGAGCAACTGATCGATGGCTGCCCCGGCCGCCGACTGGCCACCTTCGTTCAACCACATGCCCGGCACCATGGCCGAAAAATATGGCCCCCAGACACCTAGCACGAATTTCGGCTCAGCAGTGGTCGTCATCGTGCAGGATGAGGTCCCAAACACATAACCGAGGCAGGCCGCGGCGTCCTCCGCACCACCTTTCGCAGCCACCGTGCCGATGCCGCCGGCATGGGCATCGATCAACCCTGCGCTAACCGCAATGCCTGGCCGCAATCCCATCGCTTGGGCGGCCTCGGGCGTCAGACCGGCACCAAGGGGCGTACCGGGATGCACAATGCGGGCGCCGATGCGCCGGAACTCTTCGTCGGCGAGATCTTCCAGGCCAACTTGGCGAAAATAGCTTTCGTCCCAACGATCTTCGTGGGCGAGATAGGTCCATTTACAGGTGACGGTGCAAGAGGAGCGCTCCATCGCCCCGCTCGACTTCCATGTCAGGAAATCCGTAAGATCAAAGAGGTTCTGCGCGCTGAAATAAATGTCGGGCCGGTTCTCCTTCAGCCAGAGAAGTTTCGGCGTTTCCATCTCCGGCGAGATCGCACCACCGACATAGGACAGAACCGCATGCCCCTTAGCGTTGATGCGGCGAGCTTGATCGAGTGCACGGTGATCCATCCAGACGATGACGTCACGTTCAGGATGAGCGGGATCGCCGACGCCGCCTGACGCGCCCTGCACCACCAGCGAGCAGGTGGCGTCAAACCCAAGCCCGATGACGGCCGCCGGATCGATCGCAGCCTCGGCAACGGCGTCGCGGATGGAAGCGCACACCGCCTGCCAAATCTGCGCGCTCGATTGTTCGACATGACCATGGTCGTCACGGAAGACAAGGAGATCATGCTTGGCAGAGGAGAGCATCGTGCCCGTGGCGTCAAATATGCCGGCGCGTGCTGAACCAGTGCCAACGTCGACGCCGATAAAATACCTGTCCATCTTGTCCTCCTTCCGCTGCAATCGCTGCGCGCGGCCAGGCGCGCAGCGGGATGTTTGAAACTGGCCTAGACGCGATCGAAATTGGTCGGCAGGACCAACATGTCGCGGATCGTCACGTTGCGATTGCGGGTCAACATGTATTCGATGGCATCGGCAACTTCGCTCGGCTCGATGATGCTGCCGGACTCCTTGGCCTTGCGCAGGTTTTCCTCCGGCCAGTCGGCCAGAAGTGCGGAGAGAACCGGACCTGGAGAAACCTGGGCAACACGTACGCCGTGCGGAATCATCTGGCGACGCATGGTCTGCACGAAGCAGGTGATCGCCCATTTGGAACCGGCATAGACGGGCTCCCAATGGGTGGGGAAATGACCGGCGATCGAGCACGTCACGATGATGTCGCCGGTCTTGCGTTCGCTCATATGCGGTACGACGGCATGAACGTTCTTCATGACGGCATTGACGTTGAGGTTCAGCATGCGGTCGATTTCTTCCGCCGTCGTCTCGGTCAGATCGCCGCCGATGTAAGTCCCGGCATTGCAGTAGAGAATGTCGATATGATCGACCTTCTCGAGGATCTCGGGCACCATCGCCGCGCAGCTCTCGGCATCAAGCAGATTGGTGACCTGCGGGATGGCGTTTTTGCCAAGCTTGGCTGTGAGTTCGGTCAGTGCCTTCTCGTTCCAGTCGACCATTACCACCGTGCAGCCATTGGCGAGAAGCTTCTCGGTGGTTGCAAGGCCAATGCCCGAAGCGGCGCCCGTAATGACAGCGATCTTGCCTGCCAGTGATTGAGCCATGTCTTTCTCCTAAGGTTATGAAAAGTTGATGATGTTTTGGATCAGCGCCATTCGCGGGCGATGTAGATGGCAAGCAGGATGATGAAGCCGCGGATGATGTCCTGCAGGTATGGATTGATACCCATCAGGTTCAGGCCATTGTTAAGGATGCCGAGCAGGATCGCACCGATCAGCGTGCCGAGGATGAGCCCACGACCACCGGCAATCGCCGTGCCGCCAAGAACGACGGCAGCAATGGCATCGAGTTCGAAACCGACACCCGCATTCGGCTGACCGGACATCAGGCGACCGGTAAGGATGATGGCCGCGAGGCCGGCAGTCAGGCCGGAAATAGCGTAGACGGCGAGCTTGATGCGTCCTGTTTTAACGCCAGACAGTTTTGCTGCCGTCTCATTGCCTCCGATCGCGTAGACATGGCGGCCGAAGGCGGTGCGCTCCAGCAAGATCCAGGCGAGCGCATAGATAATCACCATTGCGATGACTGGAACCGGAATGATGCCGATGCGGCCAACGCCGAACCAGGAGATCCACGAGGGCAGGCCCGAGATCGGATAACCACCCGAATAGATCAGGCCGGCACCGCGGGCGATGCCCATCGTGGCGAGCGTCACGATGATCGCCGGCATTCGCCCCCAAGCAACCAAAATGCCATTGAACAATCCAAGCCCGACCGCGATGGCGATGCCGATCAAAAGGCCTGCCCAGCCCGGCATGCCGAAATGCACCATCAGCCCGGCCGCCATTGTTCCAGCCAGCGCCATTAAAGCGCCGACGGAGAGATCAATGCCACCAGTGAGGATGACAAAGGTCATGCCGACCGCAAGAATTGCGACGATCGACACCTGTCTCAAAACATTGAGAATGTTCGAGACAGAGAAGAAATTGTCCGAAGCAAAGCCCATCAGGACTGAAACGACGATCAGACCGGCCAGCGGCAATGCCAGCGGAGAATGGATTATCGATTTCCAGAAGGGCGTGGTGGAGGCCTCCGCCTGCCCGCCGGTGATAGCGTCCGCGTCATGCGACATGTTGTGTCCTCCCGGTTGTTGCATGGGTCATGATCTGCTCGGAAGTGATGGCGTCGCCTTCGACGGTCGCGACGATGCCGCCTGAGCGGAAGACACAGACCCGGTCGGACATGCCGATGACTTCCGGCAGTTCCGACGAAATCATGATGATGGAGTAACCCTGCGCGGTGAAATCGCGCATCAGCTGGTAGATCTCGGCCTTGGCGCCGACATCGATGCCGCGTGTCGGCTCATCGAAGATCAGCACTTTCATTGAGTGATTGATCCAGCGGGCGATCACGACCTTCTGCTGATTGCCGCCCGACAGCGTATCGACGCGCGCATGCGGGCTCGGCGCCTTGACGCGCACCTGCTGCATGGCCTTTCGGGTATCTTCCAGTTCGCGGGCGCGATTGATGAAGAAATGGCCGAGCAGATATTTGCCGTAATTGTTGAGCGAGACATTGTGCAGGATCGGGAAACTGGTGATCAGCCCCTGTTCCTTGCGGCTTTCCGGCAGAAGGCCGATGCCCGCTTCGAGCGCCTGCGACGGATCGGCGAAACGGATTTCGACGCCATTCATCCGCAGCTTGCAGCGCGCAGCCGAATAGGCGCCGAGCATGGCGAGAACCGTTTCGGTACGACCTGAGCCGACGAGACCGGCAAAGCCTAAAATTTCGCCGGCACGTAGGGCAAAGCTGGAGACCGGCCCACCCTTGGCAAGCTGAACCTCTTCGACTTCAAGCACCATCTGGGCATCGGAGGCAATGACCGGCTTCGGTGGAAAGCTGTTTTCGATCCGGCGACCGACCATCATCTCGACCAGCCGCGACTGATCGACTTCGCTGACGGCGCAGGAAGCGACATATTCGCCATCGCGCAGCACGGTGATGCGGTCGCAGATCTCGAAGATTTCTTCGAGATGATGCGAGATGAAGATGATCGCCACACCCTGCGATCGCAGGCTGCGCATGACGTGGAACAGGTGTTCGACTTCGGCGGGCGTCAGCGTTGCGGTCGGCTCGTCCAACACGAGAATGCGCGCATCGAGCGCCAAAGCCTTGGCGATCTCGACGAACTGTTGTTCAGCCACCGACAGATTGCGGATCGGCACGTTGAGCGGAATGGAAATGCCGAGCTGTTTCATGATCTCGGCGGCGCGCTTGCGCATGGCCGCACGTTTCATGAAGCCCAGACCGTTATTCAACTCGCGTGCCAAAAACATGTTTTCGACGGCGTTCAGGTAAGGAACCAGCGAAAATTCCTGGAAAACGACGCCGACACCGGCATCGATCGCCTCGTTGTAATCGCTGAAATGGCGGACCTCGCCATCGATGCGCACCTCGCCTTCGCTCGGCTTGATCAGGCCGCAGAGGATCTTCATCAACGTCGATTTTCCCGCGCCGTTTTCGCCCAGCAGAGCGTGGACTTCGCCCGGTTGCACGGTGAGATCGACCCCATGCAGGACCTCGATCCGTCCGAAACTTTTCTTGATGCCACGGAGTTCCAGCATCGGCTCCTCCCATGCTCGATTTGTAAAAGTCGCCCCCGCCATGATGGCGAGGGCGGCGCTTACCAGCTGAATTCGGCAGCGTTTTCCTTGGTCACGGGACGAACGTCGATCGGCACTTCCTTCGGCACGACGCGGGCACCCCATTTCTGGGCAAGCGCCATGGCGAGGCCGACGCGGATCTGGTCACGCGGGAACTGCGCGGTGGTCTGGATGAACGGCGTGCCATCGGCGATCGCCTTCACCGCTTCCGGTGCACCATCGACGGAGGTCAGCTTCACATCACGACCGGAGCCCTGAATGGCGGCGAGCGCGCCCATGGCACCACCGTCATTGACGGAGAAGATACCTTTCAGGTTCGGACGCGACTGCAGCATGTTTTCAACGACGCCGAGCGCGACCGAGCGGTCCTGGCGACCGTTCTGCGTATCGACCAGCTTGATGCCCTTGAACTCGGCCAGCGCTTCCTTGCAACCTTCGACACGCTGCAGGATCGGCACGACCGGAATGCCGTCGAGGATGGCGACTTCGCCCTCGCCGCTCAGCGCCTCGCCGAGCGCCTTGCACGACTGGTAACCGGCATCCTTGTTCTTGGAGCCGACAAATGTATCAACCGGGCCATTGGCATTGGCGTCAACGGCGACAACGATGACATCCTGTGCCTTGGCGGCATTGACGGCTGCCTCGACACCGGCGGAATCGGTCGGGTTCAGGAGCAGGATATCGATATTCTGCTGCAGCATGTCCTCGACATCGGAGATCTGCTTGGCAACGTCATGGGCGGCATCGGTGACGACGACTTCCGCGCCCAGCGACTTTGCCGCCTCGTCGAGCGCTTCCTTCATCGAGACGAAATAGGGGTTGTTCATTTCCTGAAAGGTCATGCCGATCTTCAGCTTTGCGTCTTGCGCGAGAGCCGAGCTCGCAGCAAGCGTGGCGATGGCGATCGACAGCGCGGTCAATGTCTTCTTCATCCAGTATTCCTCCCTTTGGACGACGACAGGCAAAACCCGTCCGTTTCCGGAAAGCACCACGCTTTCCGAATTGCTCTACCCGAAACCGGGATATTCGATTGTCTGGCTACTCGGCGGCTTTAAAGGCTCCGTTGGCCGCGAAAGTCGTTCGGAATTGCGAAGGCGACATTCCCTTCAGTTTCTGGAAATGTCGGTTGAAATTTGAAAGGTTGGAGAAGCCGATTTCGTAGCAGATTTCGGCAACTCTCGTCTCTGGACGCGTCAACAGCGCCAAGCAGGCGAGATCGACGCGAAGTTGATTTTTGTAGCGCACCAGCGTCGTGCCGGTGTGGCGCTTGAAAGCCCGTGAAAACGAACTTGGGCTATGGCCGACAAGATCGGCAAGATCACGCTCATCAATGTCGTCGGTAAGATGTTCGCGCAGATGGGCGATCGCGCGGTTGATACCGCTTTCGTTGATGTTTGAGAGGTCGAGTTCGTAACTCAGGCTTGCCAAAACCTCGGGTTCGGGGGCTTTCGCCAGGACATCGAGAATCTCCCAGAAAAGCACGAGACGCATCAGTCCACGCGTTTCGATCAATCGCTCGATCAGCGGCCGCACCGTGTTGCTGGTGGCATTGTCGAACAGAAGCCCGCGATGGCTGCGCTCGAGCAGAGGAACGATCGCCTCCATCTCCGCCATGCCCGTTATGCTGTCGTCGATGAATTTCTGCGGAAACTGAACAACGAGCGAGCGTGCCGGCACGATTTCATCGGGCTCGATTTCAGAAATCCAGTTCTGCGGCAGGTTTGGTCCAGTCACGATCAACTGGCCCGGCTCGAACCGACCGATGTGATCACCAATGTAAAAACGGCCCGAGGTCGCAACGACAAGATGGATTTCATATTCGGGATGGTAATGCCACCGAACTGTCCGGAACGGATAACCGTGCGTCCACGCGGCGAAGGTTTCACCTTTGCGGATATGGACGAGTTCCAGATCGGGTTGCACGGCGACTCCTCCTACCGAGCGCGAGTAAGTCGATCAAAATCTGCAAACCTCCAGTTCTGCAAATTTGATCATTGGTAAAACAATAACCTCTTGCTCAATTGACGATCCACACCACGGCAAAAGATTTACCGATACTTTTTTGACGCTGCACTGCGAAATAAAGCACATGTCGGAAACTCCGCCTGTAGGTTTGCATTTAATCGAGAGATTCCGCCCTAACGCTCTCAACAAGTCAGCCCGGCACCTAATTTGAGATTCAGCGCTGATGAAGTCTGCGGTGCTATAATATGATTGATAGGTTCCGAGACGAGATTGACGAAACGCTTCGGGAAGAGGCGTGTCGACGCGCCGAGACAATCCGGGAGTTTTTGAAGCGCCGATTTGGCAATGCAACTTCCGGAGATGTCGAACTTCGAGTCAGCGGAGCAAAGCTATTTCGGGCTAGTGGCACGGTAATGTCGCTGGTGGAGCGGAAACCTGGCCGCCCTGACGGCCGACGGGTGCTCGACGAAGGCCGAGAAGAGATCATCCGCGCCACGATAAATCGGTATTACCTGACAAAAAAACCGCCCAGGCATCTCTCAGTTAGTTCGGGATATCCGAACCAACTGCCTATCGGCGGGACTGAAGCCGCCAGATCGCCGGACGATCGAAACTCGTCTCCAGGACATGAACCTTCACAAACGCGCCAAACGACGGGCGCATCCGAAATCGTGAAGCGGACAACGGCCGTGCCTGGAGGGCTCACCGCCTCGCGTCCACTCCAGATCGTCCAACTCGACCATACGAGAGCAGATATCCTTGTCGTCGACGAGGAGACGCGTCAGTCGCTCGGATCGTCACAGTTGCACTTAATTTGAGATTATCGGACGATAGAATCTCCCACCAGCATCGTCACCTCGCGAGCCATACGGCCAATCCGCGCCGTATGGCATTCCGCGATGGAACCAAATCTTTCCGGCGGTGTCAGGCCGGAAGCACGCCGGATTTCTTCGCGACCCAGGTCGCGACATAATCCATCAGACCGGGCGACAGGCAGTCATAAGGCTCCAGACCCAGCTCCTTGAGCCGCGCCCTAACCCCGTCCATGCGCTCCGGATTGACGCCGGATTCGATGATCGACGACACGAAGGCTGCAAAACCCGGAGGCGCCCAACCGCTTTCCTGAAAGCGTTCAGGATGGATGAAATCCAGCCCCTGAAACGCATGCTCCCGCTCGACCGGCCCATACATATGGACGCCGCATTGTTTGCAGGCATGCCTTTGGATGAGAGCACTCGGATCGACCACGGCGAGCTTGTCGCCATTTTCCGCGACCGTCACTTTGTCGTGAGGGACAACGGCAACGATCGAAAAGTCCGCACCTTTCGGCTTCCAGCATTTGGTGCAACCGCAGGCATGGTTGTGCGCCACCTGCCCTTCGATCCTTACCTTCACCGGCCTGTCGGTGCATTCACAGACCAGTGTGCCACCGGAAAAGCCGGCGCCGGCGGGCCTTACGCCACCATCCACCGCAGGATGGATGCGAACTTGAACTGCACTGTCCATTGCAAGTCTCCTCCTCTGTTTGAACATTCCTGCTGATTGAAAGCTTCTGCCATGCAGCTTGCAGATTACTTCAGCAAAATCCGATATCTCCTTGTTTTAACGCAATTCCCAACGCAATATCGGTTTCCGCTTTTTTGGGCGGGAATTGCCCTAATAGATCACCACGCCGCGAATGCTTTCACCCTTGTGCATCAGGTCGAAACCCTTGTTGATGTCTTCGAGCGGCATGGTGTGGGTGATCATCGGGTCGATCTGGATCTTGCCTTCCATGTACCAGTCGACGATCTTCGGCACGTCGGTGCGGCCGCGCGCGCCGCCGAAGGCCGTGCCCATCCAGTTGCGGCCGGTGACCAGCTGGAACGGACGCGTCGAAATCTCCTGGCCGGCGCCGGCCACGCCGATGATGACCGACTTGCCCCAGCCGCGATGCGAGCTTTCGAGCGCCTGGCGCATGACCTTGGTATTGCCGGTGCAGTCGAACGTGTAGTCGGCGCCGCCGATAAGGTCGCCATGGCGCTTGGTCATGTTGACGAGATAAGGAACGATATCCTCGCCGACTTCCTTCGGATTGACGAAATGCGTCATGCCGAATTTTTCGCCCCAGGCCTTGCGGTCAGGGTTGATGTCGACACCGATGATCATGTCGGCACCGGCCAGGCGCAGGCCCTGAAGCACGTTGAGACCGATACCGCCGAGACCGAAGACGACCGCTGTCGAGCCGATCTCGACCTTGGCCGTGTTGATGACCGCGCCGATGCCGGTGGTGACGCCGCAGCCGATGTAGCAGACCTTGTCGAAAGGCGCGTCCGGATTGATCTTGGCGAGCGCAATCTCAGGCAGAACGGTGAAGTTGGCGAAGGTCGAGCAGCCCATATAGTGATGGATCTTGTCCTTGCCGATCGAGAAACGGCTGGTGCCATCCGGCATCACGCCCTTGCCCTGGGTGGAGCGGATCGAGGTGCAGAGATTGGTCTTGCGCGAGGTGCAGGAATAGCATTCGCGGCATTCGGGCGTGTAGAGCGGAATGACGTGATCGCCCTTCTTCAACGAGGTGACGCCGGGGCCGACATCGACGACGACGCCCGCACCTTCATGGCCGAGAATGGCCGGAAACAGGCCTTCCGGATCGGCGCCCGAAAGGGTGAAGTCGTCGGTATGGCAGATGCCGGTCGCCTTGATTTCGACCAGCACTTCGCCGGCCTTGGGGCCGTCGAGCTGAACCGTCATCACTTCCAGCGGTTTTCCTGCCTGTACGGCAACGGCGGCGCGGACATCCATCTTTCCCTCACTCCCCTTTGAATATCCCTTCGGACAGGCACGCTCCGTTCCGGCCGCAACCTGCCCCTGCCTTCACTGGGTAATCCTCTGATCCCGTTCGTCGAGCAGCGGCACGCCATATTCCAGAAGCAGCTTGTCGATATTGGGTTGGTTTTCCTTGATGAAGCTGTTGAGTGTACGTTTCCAGCTCTGGTCGGAGGGGCGAACGCCCATGGTGATCCGGTAGATCATGCGCTGACCGCCTTTTTCATGAATGAGCGGAACGAGCGTCATCTCGGCACCGGATCGGGACGCATAATAACCGGCCATTGGCCCCCAGAGGACCGCAGCGTCGATTGCCCCCGACTGCATGTCACGCATCGCCAATTCCGCCATGGATGGCATCGCGCGCGTATCGACCATCAGCGGATAGACCTTCGCCTTCCCCATCAGCTTTGCTTTGGCCATGTTGGCGGTCGGCGGCGTACCTTCGACGACCCCGATGCGCTTATCCGTCAGCTTCGGGTCGGCGAGCGTTTCGACACCGGAAAGATCGCCACCTTTCGGATAGATCAGCACATAGGATGAGCGGTAATAGGCATTGGTATTCTGCACCAGCTCATCACCCTGCGCATAGCCCATGATGATATCGCAGCGGTTGGCACCGAGCGTGTTGCGTACGAAGCCGTTGATCGAGGGGAACCAGGTATAAGCGACCGATTTACGCCCCGTCGCTTCAGCAACAATCTGCGCCAGCTTATCCTCGAACCCTTCGCCGCTCTGATCGGAGAACGGCATGTTGGACGGATCGGCGCAGACACGCAGGATATCCGGATCGACAAGTTCTCCCGCCGCACCAAGACCAGCCCCCTGGGCATGCGCTTGATGCGCCATGACGCTCATCACGGTCGCAATCGCCATGATCCAGACGCCGCGACCGGATTTTCGCGCGACCAAAAAGATGCTGCGCAGGACATCACGCTTCATATCAACCTCCCATACAAGAGGCTTCGTAGTCTTTTGCCCCTTGCGGTTTGTCCGCCTTTTTCGGCGGGCGACCGCGGGGGGCGGCCCCGACCGCGCGGGCACGCAGGTAGACGTAGATGTCGTCGAGATAACAGTAGACATTCTTGTTGTCGCCAAAAGCGGGCATGACATTTTCCTTGCCGCCACCGACATTCTTGCGCCCTTCCGCCACGATCGACAGGAAACTCGCATAGTCCAACCGCTTGAGACTGTCCGCCAAGGCCGGCGCGTAGCTTGAGCCGACGCCGTCCGGTCCATGACAGGTGTGACAGTCGGAATGGTATCGGCGATAGCCGCTGAACGTGTACCAATCGACCGTACCGTCCGCCTGAATCTTGAAGGTCGGATTTCCGTCCTTGTCGAGAAACTTGCCATCCTCCTCGGTCGCCGCCGCCGCCTTTTCCTTGTCGTCATCGGCGAAGGCCGTACCGGATGTCAGAACTGAGAGTGTCACGATACCGTATGCGAGAATTGCATTGCGAAAAGCCATTGATGAACCTCACATGTGAAACACCTCGGGAGCGACGAAAAAGCCCCCGCCTTCAGGCTTTGATCCAAATCGGAAAGCCTGCCCCATCGTCGTTTTCAACAATCATCTGATGCTTGAGGGCCGCGCCACGCGAGCGCGACCCATTGATGGAGGATTTCATCAGTGGTCAGTTGTCCGGGAGGCCGAACACAGTCAGCTGTCCGCCAAGCGTGGTGTAGTCGGCAAGCGCCGCGTAACCGCCGACAGCGCCAAGACCAGCCGTTCCGACAACGGCAGCTTCGTCCTGCCCGCCGCGCCCCTGATCCACCGCGCCATGCCATGCCGCAGCATTTTCAGGAGAGAGCAGGCCACCGGCAAGACCGATGCCGGCCCAGCCACCGACGCCCGAAAGCACGGCGATATATTGCTTTCCGCCATGTTCGAAGGTGTTGATATTGCCGATGATGCCGGAAGGGGTCTTGAACCTGTAAAGTTCCTTACCCTCCAGATCGACGGCCTTGATATAGCCTTCCAATGTCCCGTAGAAGACCACGTCGCCGGCCGTGGCAAGTGCGCCAGACCAAACGGAGAACTGTTCCGGTATCGACCAGACGATCTCGCCCTTGGCGGCATTCCAGGCGATGAAGTTGCCCATGCCGCCATGGCTGTCCGGCGTCGGATACATCGACACGGTCGCACCCACATAGGGCTGGCCAGCCGTGTAACTCACCTTATAGGGCTCGTAATCCATGCAGACGTGGTTGGTCGGCACATAGAAAAGCCCGGTTTTCGGTGAGTAGGTTGCCGGCTGCTGATCCTTCGAGCCAAGTGCGGCGGGGCAGATGCCGGTGGAGTTGACGTCCTCGCCATTCTGCTGCGTCGAATATTTCGCGACCACCTGTGGTCGGCCATATTGTTCGCTCTTCGGATCCATCACGACTTCCGTCGCCCAATTGACCTTGGGATCGTATTTTTTAGCCACCAATAGCTCGCCGCTCACCCGGTCCAGCGTATAGCCGAAACCGTTTCGGTCGAGATGCACCAGAACGTCGTGTTTCTTGCCGTTGACCTCCATGCCGTCGACAAGAATGTTCTCGTTGACGCCGTCGTAGTCCCATTCATCATGCGGGGTCATCTGGTAGAGCCATTTGGCCTGCCCGGTATCGGCATCGCGCGCCATCAAGGTCATGGACCAGCGATTGTCGCCGGGCCGCTGAACCGGGTTCCAGGTCGAGGGATTGCCGGTGCCGTAATAAATGAGATTGGACTTCGCATCATAGGAGAACCAGCCCCAGGTCGTGCCGCCGCCGGTCTTCCATTGCTCGCCTTCCCAGGTATTGATGCCGGAATCCTTGCCGACCGGCTTGCCCAGATGGGTCGTTTTTTCCGGATCGATCAGGGTTTCGGCGTCGGGCCCGGTTGAATAGGCTTTCCAGGCGAGCGAACCGTCTTTCAGGTTATAGGCTGCAGTCCAGCCACGGACGCCGAACTCGGCACCCGAGATGCCGATCAGGACCTTGTCTTTGACCACAAGCGGCGCCGCCGTGCCGGATTCGCCCTTGCCGCCGTCGATCTGGTCGCCGTTCTTCACCGACCACACGACCTTGCCGGTCTTGGCATCGAGCGCCACCACCGTCGTATCGGCCTGGTTCAGGATGATCTTGCCGTCACCATAGGCGACCCCGCGGTTGACGGTGTCACAACACATGATGCCGATGACATTCGGATCCTGCTTGGGTTCATATTTCCAGAGAATCTTGCCGTCGTTCTTCAGGTCGAGTGCGTAGACGATGTTGGGAAACGGCGTATGGATATACATCACGTCGCCGATGACCAGCGGACCACCTTCATGGCCTCGAAGGACGCCGGTGGAAAAAGTCCACTTCACCTGCAGGTTCTTGACGTTACTTGCGGTGATTTCCTTCAGTTCGGAATAGCGATGATTGGCATAATTGCCGGTCGGCATTGCCCAGTTCTTCGGGTCATTGGCAAGCTTGGTCAGGTCGTCGTTGGCGAAAGCAGCCCCGGCAAACCCCGAGGCCAGAACGCCCGCAGTGGCCAGAGGTAGAAATAGATTTCGTCGAATGATGGAATTGACAGGTATCCGCATGTGAAATCCTCCCGATGCTTATTAATCACGCAGGATTCGTCATTGCGAACCTTCGCGTGCTCCAGCGCAGCCAAGTGATTTTCTCAATGTGCGGGAAATGTTTCCGTCAGCGTGTCACGACAAATGGATGGGCCAAGGGCACCGTTACTGCCCACCCTATAGGCCTGCGAATCTCGCCTCTCCCAAAAACAAGATCTTGAAGCCGGAAACCAAATGAACGATAGGGTATTACATTAATCGCGGCAAGTGTATTATTGACGTCGACTTGAGCAAAAACTGAAATTGCTGCTATGCGCCATATTTTATTGCGATTGCTCACAATTAATACTCTGAATAATCAAGTAATAAAATGAAGATGATTGCACGATTGATTTCGAACATGGGCAGTACATCGCTATCAATGAGGAGATTTTTGATGTTCATCAGTTTTTTTCGGCTGGCATTCTTCTTCGTTTCATTCGGGTTCACTACGCTCGCAGCGGCGCGTGATGATTATCCGACGGTTGCAATCGTCGACTACACTCACGGTTGCATGAAAGCAAATGGCGAAACAAGGGATGCACTTCAGAGTTGCTCTTGTTCGATCGATGTCATTGCGTCGATCGTGCCCTATGATCGGTACGAGGCAGCTGAGACTTTCATGAGCTTGGGGCTGCAGACGGGCGAGCGGGGTGTGCTCTTCCGCCAGGGAGCCGTGGCAAAAACCGCGATCTCGGAGCTGCGACGGGCTCAGGCTGAAGCGGATGTTCGCTGCTTCTGACAGAAGCGCCCAGACGCTTCAGACGGAAAATTCAGACCTTGCGCCCCTTGTCGGGAAATGCGCATTTCCAGCGGACGATCTTCACGGATGGGTGCTGTCCCGACCATTTTGCGATCTCGGTCGGTGCGAGAATCATGCATTGAAAAAGCGAGCCGCGGCTTTCGAAAAGCAGATGTTCGTTGCGGCAATCGCTGGGATTGGCCAGCAGACATACCGTCAGGACGAGATCGACCATGTTCATCGGAAGCCTCTCTCCTGCATCATGCGGACGATGATTTCGTCGGCCGGCAGGCGTCGTCAGCGGGTTCCAGATTACGCGCAGCTGAAAAAACCGTCAATCAGATAGATGAAACATGCGTGAAGCCTAATGCAACTTTATTTTGCAAAGGACGCGAATTCGGGATGTTGACTTAACATCACGACGAACTACCCTTGCGTGTGCAGGCCCGATGTCGGATCGAGTTGCTCCGCCATCGCGCATGCTTTTGGGAGGAACTCTATGCGTGCCATCTGTTATATTGGCGCCATCGGCCTTGTGTTGCCGATGGCGGGCTATGCCTTTGGCCAGGATGCGGCTGCGGGTGAAAAGGTATTTGCGAAATGCAAGGCCTGTCATGTCTCCGATACCGATCAGAACAAGATCGGCCCCTCACTGAAAGGGCTGCTTGGACGAACCGCCGGATCCCACGAGGGCTTCAAATATTCGGCTGCCATGGCTGATGCGGGTAAAGGCGGCATGGTGTGGGACGAGGCGACGCTCGCCACCTATCTTCATGACCCAAAAGGCCTCGTCAAAGGCACCAAAATGGCGTTTGTCGGGCTGAAGGCGGACAAGGACGTGGCCGATGTCATCGCCTATCTGAAGCAGTTTTCACCGTAATAGCCAACCGCAAGAGGCCGCCGCGCTTCACTGCGCGGGCGGCGCCTCGGCGAGTGTCTTGACCAGCGCATACAGGCGCTGTTCGATCAATGTCGGCACCTCACAAACATAGGTGAGCGACTGGATGCGTTCCTGAAAAATGCGCGTCTGGAACATCAATTGCTCGCTGCGCAACATCACCTGGTTCTGGTCTGCATCCGGCCTTGTCCGTATGGCGTCGAGCGCCGAGCCTTCCCGGCGCAGGCTGGCTGCCAGATCGCGCTGGCGATGCGCATACCGGGCGATGCCGGAGATGACATGGCTGCGCTCGCCATTCATCTTGTCGAACAGGCCATGTATCAGCATGGCAATATTCTGTGGCCGCTGGTCCTCTGGCAGTGCGTCGAGATAAGCCTTGATCTTCTCCTGCGCTTCCGGCAGCGGAAGGCGTCGTGCGGCAAGATCATCCACCAGTTCTGATATCGCCGCGTCCTTCGCCCAGTCTGCAGCCAGCGGCGGCAGTTCGGGGCCGGTCCAGATCTGGCCGATTGACAGTTCGGGCACCTTGCGCTGGATGCAGGGCCAGTCCGGGTCGTCTCCCTGAGCGGAGAAGCCCGGCGATGACGCCGCGACAGCCACCAGGGTCGCAGCTATCAGAACACGCATGATCGATCCCATCAGCCATTTCCTCCCGTATCGCGTTTGCGGCTCAAGAGCCCTTTGGCAGGGTCATAGGCAAGGATGGCGCCGCCGAGAAAAAGCACGGTGAAACCGCAGACAACCGCCAGCGACGTCCAGTCTATTCGTCCGTACAGCGCAAAACGGATCAGTTCGACTGCATAGGTGAAAGGGTTCGCCCGGCAGATATGAAAAAGAAGCGGACTGGATTCCTGAATTCGCCAAAGCGGATAGAGCGCCGAAGATGCAAAATACATCGGAAAGATCACGAAATTCATGATGCCGGCAAAGTTCTCCAGCTGCCGGATCATCGAGGACAGAAGCATGCCGAGCGAGCACAGCATCATGCCGGCCAGAACCAAGGCCGGCAGGACCAACAGGTAACCGATCACCGGCGGCTTGACGCTCCAGAACCAGGCTATGGCAAGAAAAACATAGACCTGCACCACCGAGACGGCGACACCGGCCAGAAGTTTCGAAACCAGCAGAAACCAGCGCGGAAACGGACTGACGAGCAGCGTGCGCATATTTCCCATCTCCCGGTCATAGACCATGGAGAGCGACGACTGCATGCCGGAAAACAACAGGATCATGCCAGCCAGACCCGGCGTGATATAGACCTCGTAGAGAACATAGGTCTTGTAGGGCGGAATGATCGACACGCCCAGAACCTGGCGAAAACCGGCTGCGAAGACGAACAGCCACAGGAGCGGCCGCACCAGCGAAGAGATGAAACGTTCGCGCTGATTGAGGAACCGCAAGCCTTCGCGAAGCATGATGCCGGTCAGGCACGCGCCGTATTGTGCGAGGCCGAAGCCGCGTGGCGGGTGGCTGGAAAAGGCATCTGTCTGTGCGGGAATGCTCATCGCGACGCTCCGACCAGAGGTGCAGTTGCATCAACATCGCTGCTCGCGGCAAGACCACTCTTTTCTTGCATCATCGAAGCGGCAACCACGCTCAATCCGGAACGAGAAGCTCCCGTCGTCAAACCGGCGAAAGCGCCGCCGATATCCCGCGCTCCCGTATTGCGAACCACATCCGCTACCGCTCCCGCCACCAGCACCTGTCCCTTGTCGAGGATCACCACATCGTCGGTCTCTTGCACCTCGTCGATCAGATGTGTCGCCCAAAGCACGCTCAAACCGGTCTCCGCCACAAGCGCCCGGATCGTCGCTAGGATGTCGGAGCGCGAGCGGATATCCAGCCCCACCGTCGCCTCGTCGAGCAAGAGCAGTGACGGCCGATGCAGCAGCGCCCGGACGATCTCCACACGCCGCATCTGCCCGCCGGAAAGATTGCGTGCCTTGTCGTGCAGCCGGTCAGCCATGTCGACCTGCGCCAGAAGTTCCCTGATCCGAACCATTGCCTCCCGCCTGCCGATGCCATGCAAAGACGCGTGATAGGCGAGATTTTGGCCGACGGAGAGATCGAGATCGAGCGTACGCGCCTGAAAGACAATGCCGAGCCGGCGCAAGGCCTCGCCCGGTGCACGCCTGATATCCTGACCGAACACGCGGATGGCCCCCTGGCGGGTGTCGTAAAGATGGCTGATCAGCGAAAACAGCGTCGTCTTCCCGGCTCCGTTCAAGCCCAGCAACACTGTAAAACGACCGGCGGGAATGGAGAAGGAGACGGTATCGAGCGCTTTTTTCTGCCCGTAGGAATGGCTGACCGAGGCGGCCTCCAGCGCCATAGTTCTTACGGGGCCATCCCCGTCACCGATACCGTTCATCCTGCCTCCTCCCATGCTCAACGCCGCGCCCGAGCCCGACTCCACCCGAACTCCATTGCTATTTGATGGTAATCGTCCCCTTCATTCCCTTGTCGGCGAGATCCGGCACCGACCATGTGTAGCTGCCGGGTCGAACGGCGGTGAACTGCACCTGCATCGTGCCTTCGCTGTCGAATTCCAGCCAGGCCGGCGCGCCATTCATATGGACTTCGAGATCGTTGATAACGATCTGGTTCATCCAGACATTACGGAACAGGTCGGTGACGAACTTATATTCCAGCCCGGCCGCCGAGGTGATCTTCCAGCGATAGCCCTGCCCCGCCACCAGTTCGAAATCCTTGCGGTTGACGGCAAAATTGTCCTTTGCCGAGCCGAGGATCAGTTCCGGCACATCCTTGCTCGCCCGCGTTACCTTCTCGGCCGAAACAGCCTTGGCGGCCGGCTTGTCATCGTCGTCATCGTCATCCTTATCCTGGGCAAAACTCATGCCCGCAGACAAAAACACCGCTGCCAATGCAACAAATCCCAATTTCCGGTATTCCAGCATCCTCTCCTCCTCCTCTTGTTATCTCCAAATCCCGCTATTTCGGCGAAACAACCACACCCCAGGGCATCGCTCCCACCGTCACCGACTGCACCGGTTCGTCACTCGCGACGTCGATGAAGGTAATGTCGTTGGAAACGCCGTTGGTGCTGATGATCGTCTTCTGGTCCGGCGTGAAAGCGAGCTGCCATACCCGCTGACCGACCAGCACATATTTCTCGACCTTGTAGGTGGCCGTATCGACCACCGCGACGCGGTTGGCCGGTCCAAGCGCCACATAGGCCTTTTTGCCGTCGGCGGTGATGCGCACACCAACCGGCTGGATCGCCTCGGAGCGCAGCCCGGCGATCTCGAAGGTGATCTTGTGCTTCACCTCGCGGCTGGCATTATCGATGATCGAAATCGTACCGCCAATCTCTGCACTCACCCACACTTCCGATCCGTCCGGCTTGAATTCGGCAAAGCGCGGCCGAGAGTCGACCAGCACGTTATGCGTGATCTCATGGCTGTCGGTATCAATGAAATGCGCCATGTTCGTCGTCTCCGACGTATTGACCATGGTCTTGCCATCGGGGCTGATCCCCATGCCCTCCGGCTCCACGCCGACCGGAATTTCCGCCAGCACATCACGGCTTTCGATATCGATGACCGTAACCAGATTGTCGTCCTCGTTGGCGACATAAAGCGTCTTGCCATCCGGCGAGAGAACGAAGAGTTCCGGATCCGGCCCGGAAGGAAGTGTGTCGACGATCTGCAGCGTCTCGGTATCAATCACCTCGATCGTGTCGTCATCGCTGGCGCAGAGATAGATAAACTTGCCGTCATGCGAGATGGTGATACCGCGCGGTCTCTGCCCAACGGGAAGCGTCTTCACCACGGCGCCGGACGCCGTGTCGACAACGGTGACCGTGTTGTCTTTCTCGTTTGAGACATAGGCCATGAAGGCCTCGGCCGGCCGTGTGCCCAAAAGCCCGCCACAAAACACAGTGGCAAGCATGATGGCGACAGAAGTCGGTCTTTTCTGCATGTCGGCCCCTCCCAAGGCTCTTTCGTTCCTCACCCTATTTCAGCACGCACTTCGTCTCCGGCCTTTCGATGCCCAATGTATCGAGTTCGGAAAACTGATGCAGGAACCCCTCTTGCGGCGATGTCGAAACCACCGATCGGCCGTCACCGATAAAGACCGGTTGCCTCAACTGCCAATTCCACTGCCGAAAGGTCAGCTTCTGCCCCTTGAAGGCCGCAATGGAAAAATCTTCGGAACGGATAAAACCGGCGATTTCCGTAGGATCGGCACTCCGCGTACGCGTCGCCGCCTCGCCGATGATGCGTGCAGCCGTCCAAGCCGACATGTCCTTCGACAACATCCGCCGTCCTGTCGCCTTGAGGAACCGGTTCTGGATCTGGGTGCCGCCCCATTGTTCGCTGGCCGGATGCCAGGCGGAAGGCATCAGCCCCGCCGTTCCGGCCACAGGTCGCGGTTGCCAGGTGCGAAACGGCACATAGGTACCGAAAACCTCGCTTTCATCTGCCACCAGCAGAACGTCATGCTCGGCAAGGCCTTGCGTGAAGACCGGCATTTGCCGCTGGATCTGAACCACCCCGCTATCCGTTCGCCGCGCCGTACCGGTATCGGCAAATTCCTTCTCCGCGACGATCTCGCCGCCGAACCGCTCCGCAGCCCGGCGCAGAGCGTCGGCGAACAACCGATCGCGCTCATGCGAGCCATAGATCAGAGCCCAGCGCCGCCACTGTTTCCAGATCAGATATTGCGCCAGCCCATCTGCCAGCATGCTGCGCGTGGGCGCGGTGTGAAAGACATTTGCCCGGCAATCCTCTTCCCGCAACCGGTCGTCCGTGGCGCCGACATTGAAGACGATAATCCCCTTTGCCTGGGCTGCATCCGCAAGCGCCAGAATCTGCCCGGCAGAAAGGTCAGCTAGGATTGTCGAAATCCCCCTGCCCGCCATCGCATCGAACACGGCAAGCACGTCCGTATCCGGTTTTACCTCGACCACATCGAGCGAAAATTTCTGCCCCAGAAAACGCCCGGTCGTGTTGTTGTCGGATATGGCCACAGTGGCCCCCGCCACGCCTTCATCACGCGGTGGCACATCCAGAACCGACAGCGCCAGTTGCGGCGCATAGGCGCGAATATAGCCAAGCCTGACGTCGGATACTTCAGGCTCGGGTCTCTCCAGGCCTGGTGTTCCGAGTTCGGGTGAAGTTTGTGCGTTGACCTCCGCGAGAGGCAAAACCGCAAGAAAAACTGAAACGAATAAAAAGACGAAAACAGCCACCACACATCCCATATGCTCGCAAAAGAACACACATCTCCGACGCTGATCGGATCTGCCATGGATTATCGGTGCCTCAGTCAGCTTAGCGCAGATGCATCGGATTACAACCTGTAAATGTGAAGGCGCTTTCAAACTTTGCATTCATCTACAGTTGTACATCGCAGGATTGCGCGTATGATGATCCTGGTTGAAAGGCCCTTTATGAGGAGGAGAAACTTATGAAGAAGACCTGGAAGAAACCGGCGATGTGCACCGTCGCCGTCGGAATGGAAATGTCACGTTACTTTCCCGCACAACTTCCGTCGAAAAAATAAGCAGTTAACACAGCCTCATCCGGATCCCGGATGGGGCATCTTTCAGATATGATATTGAGCCGTGACGAGATCTCGTCAGGGGATGGTTTTCATGTACCTGAAGGTTGTGGGGTCCGCCGCTGGGGGCGGCTTCCCCCAATGGAACTGTAATTTCCATTTAAGTCGCGATGCCCGAAAAGGTGCGGAAAATATCCGCCCGAGAACACAATCGAGCCTTGCCGCAAGCGCAGACGAAACCCAGTGGGTGCTGTTTAACGCATCCCCGGATATCCGGCAGCAGATTGCCGCCACGCCGGAGTTACAGCCTTGCGAAACGGCTGCACCACGCTCCACCCCGATCTCGGCGGTGGTACTGACCAATGCCGATGTCGATCACATCGCCGGCCTGCTCAGCCTGCGGGAGCGGGAACGGTTCGTCATCTATGCCACGGCCCGCGTTCTTGCGGTGCTGGAACAGAACGCGATCTTCAACGTCGTCGATCCGGCCTTGGTAGAACGCCGTGAACTACCGCTGCATCAGGTCACGCACATTCTGAACTGGCAGAACGTGCCGACCGGCATTTCGGTGGAAGCATTCGCGGTGCCGGGCAAGATTGCACTTTTTCTGGAAGATCAGGCCAAGGCCGAACAGGGTTTTGGCACCGAAGAGGGTGATACGATCGGGTTGAAGATCATGTCTGATGATGCCGCATCAGCCGTGTTTTACATTCCGGGCTGCGCCCGCATCGATGGCGACCTCAAGCAACGCCTGGATGGTGCCGCATGCCTGCTCTTCGACGGCACCGTCTATTCCGATGACGAGATGCTGACCTCCGGCGTCGGCGCAAAGACGGGGAAGCGTATGGGCCACCTGCATATTTCCGGCGATGATGGCTCGATTCACGCTCTGTCGGATCTTGAGATCGGACGGCGGATCTATGTGCATATCAACAATACAAATCCCATCCTCGACGATCGTTCCCCCCAGGCGGCGACAGTACGGGAGAGCGGCTGGGAGATCAGTTATGACGGAATGGAGATCCGCCTGTGAATGAGTTTGCTGCTGCCGCACGCGATGGGCTGACACCGGACGCACTGGAAAGCGTCCTGCGCGAAATAGGCCTATCTCGTTATCACAACCGCCACCCGCTGCATCACAAGATGACTTCCGGCCAGCTTTCGAAGGGACAATTGCAGGCCTGGGCGCTCAACCGTTATTGTTATCAGGCCGTCATCCCCCGCAAGGACGCGATGATCCTGTCGCATGCGGAAGACCCCGCCTTTCGTGCGGAATGGCGAAAACGGATCGAGGATCATGACGGCGATGACGGCTGGAATGGCGGCATTGCCCGCTGGCTGAAGCTTGCGACTGGCCTCGGGCTCGATCGGGATTTTATTGCCGGCCAGCGGGGAGCTCTGCCGGCCACGCGCTTCGCCGTTGGCGCATATCTCTCCTTCTGTACCGACAGAAGCCTTCTGGAGGCAGTGGCCTCCTCACTCACCGAGCTGTTTTCGCCGGTCATCATCAGCGAGCGGGTGCCCGCCATGCTCGCCCGGTATGATTATGTCACGGAGGATATTCTCGAATATTTCAAACCGAGGCCAGTGCAGGCGTCGCGTGATGCCGATTATGCGCTGGCCTATGTCCGGCAGCATGCGGATACGCCAGAAAAACAGCAGGCCGTGATCGATGCGCTCGTCTTCAAATGCGACCTGCTCTGGGCCATGCTGGATGCATTGGAGCAGGCCTACGGCGATCACGGCCGCATTCCGCCGGGCGCCTTCGATCCGACACGGCCATGATGACACCGCAAAGGCAGCGCATTCTTCTTTCACACCGATCGACGCCAGCACTGAAACAACACGTACGGCTGCAATATGATAAGGTCCGTCAGGCTTGGGCCTTGTTGTCACCGGAAAAGGTGTTCTGGCCGGACGACGTGAGCCTCGACATTCTCAGACTATGTGACGGCACGCATTCGGTGACCCAGATCCTGGAGGAACTGTCGATGCAATACGACGCCCCCATCGAAGAGATAACCGCAGACGTCGAAACCTTTCTGCAGGACTGGTCCGACCGGTCCCTGGTGGCGTTATGAGCGAAACGGTCCTTCCCCCGATCGGCATGCTGGCCGAGCTGACGCATCGATGTCCGCTGCAATGTGCCTATTGTTCGAACCCGCTCGAACTTCTGAAGGCAAACCGTGAAATGGCAACGCAAGACTGGCTGTCCCTATTCGATCAGGCAGCGGATCTCGGCGTGCTGCAGATCCACCTGTCGGGAGGCGAACCGACCCTGCGGCCGGATCTCGAAACCCTGGTCCGCCGGCTGAGCGATCGCGGCGTCTATACGAACCTGATCACCGCCGGCGTCGGCATTCGCGAAGGACGGATCGACGATCTGGCGCAGGCAGGGCTGGACCACGTCCAGATCAGTTTTCAGGGTGCATTGGCGACCACCACAGAAAAGATCGGAAACTATCGCGATGCGCATTTCAAGAAGATCGAGACGGCGAAAAAAGTGCGAACAGCCGGCCTGCCTCTGACGATCAATGCCCCGATCCATCGCCATAATATCGATGAGATACCGGCCTTCATCGACCTCGCGCTTGAGCTGGATGCAGAGAGGCTGGAAATCGCCAATGTGCAATATGCCGGCTGGGCGCTCCTCAACCGCAATTCCCTGATGCCGGACCGCGCTTCCGTCGAACGCCAGGTGAATGTCGTGCGGGAAGCGCAGGAACGGCTTCACGGCATTCTCGCCATCGATTTCGTCACGCCCGATTATTTTGCGATCTACCCCAAACCCTGCATGGGCGGCTGGGCACGCGACGCCTTCATGGTGGCACCGGACGGCACCGTTCTCCCCTGCCATGCGGCCGGCACCATACCGGGGCTTGTTTTCGACCGTTTCGGTGAGAAAAGCCTCGCCGATATCTGGCACGGTTCTCCCGCATTTAATGCCTTCCGAGGTACCGACTGGATGGCGGAGCCCTGCCGCACCTGCGACCGCAAGGAAATAGATTGGGGCGGTTGCCGCTGTCAGGCCATGGCGATTGCAGGCAATGCCGCTGCAACAGATCCCGCCTGCATCAAATCTCCATTACACGCCCGTATGGCAGGATTGATCGAAGAGGCAACGACATCCGGGCAGGATGTTTTCCACTATCGCCGAATAGGAGGCGGCGTGACGGGCCACGCATCCAGGTGATGTCGTGGCAATCGGCGGGACGCCTGCGCCAATTGCCTGCCGGTCTGGACGGGACAAGGCGGCTTGGGAAGCCTAAGCCATATCTCAAGCCACGACCCGGACAAGCAGCAAGCCTGTCCGGGTGAACGGTCATCACTCTTCCTGAAACGCCTTCTCGCGCCCCTTGCGTACCGAAGGCAAAAGCACGGCAATGAGCAAGACGGCAGCAACGATCAGGAGGCCGGCACTGACTGGTCGGGTAACGAACACACTCGGGTCGCCCTTCGAGAAGAGCAGCGTGCGCCGGAGGAATTCCTCCATCATCGGGCCGAGAATGAAGGCGAGCAACATCGGTGCGGGTTCGGCATCGAGCTTGCGGAAGACGTAGCCGACCACACCGAAGATCGCCATCATATAGACGTCGAAAGCATTGTTGTTGACGCTGAAGACGCCGATCGCGCAGAACACGATGATGATCGGGAAGAGGAAGTTATAGGGAATGGCGATCATCCGCACCCACAGCCCGATCAGCGGCAGGTTGAGCACCAGCAGCATCGCATTGCCGATCCACATCGAGGCGATCAGGCCCCAAAACAGCGTCGGTTGCTCGGTCATCACGGATGGGCCGGGCTGAATGCCCTGGATGATCATGGCGCCGATCATCAACGCCATGACGGAGTTGGACGGCAAGCCGAGTGTCAGCATGGGAATGAAGGATGTCTGGGCACCGGCATTATTGGCCGATTCAGGTCCGGCAACTCCTTCGATTGCGCCCTTGCCGAACTCTTCCGGATGCTTGGCGAATTTCTTCTCCAGCGAATAAGAGCCGAACGAGGCGAGTGCCGCGCCGCCGCCTGGAAGGATGCCGAGCAGGGAGCCGAGAGCCGTACCACGCAGGATCGGTGCGATGATGCGCTTCCAATCTTCCTTGGATGGCAGGAGGCCGGTGACGCGCTTGGTCATGACCGAGCGGTCTGCCTCGTTTTCGAGGTTGGCGATGATTTCCCCTAGACCGAAAACACCCATGGCGATAACGACGAAATCTAGGCCGTCGGAGAGAAGCGGCATGCCGAACGTATAGCGGGGCACGGCCGAATTGACATCCGTACCGGCCATGCCGAGCAACAGCCCGACAAGGATCATGCCGAGAGCATGAAGCAACGGGCCTGACGCCATAACGATCGAGGCGATCAGGCCGAGAACCATCAGCGAGAAATATTCGGCCGGACCGAATTGCAGAGCTACGGCGGCAAGCGCTGGAGCGAAGACCGCGATCATAATGGTCGAGATCGTGCCGGCAATGAACGAACCGATGGCTGCCGTCGAAAGCGCCCGGCCGGCATGGCCCTGGCGCGCCATCTGGTATCCGTCGAGTGCGGTCACGACCGAGGACGGCTCACCCGGAAGATTGACGAGGATCGCCGTCGTCGAGCCACCGTACTGGGCGCCGTAATAGATACCGGCCAGCATGATCAGTGCCGATTCCGGCGGCAGGCCGAAGGTGATCGGCAAAAGCATGGCAATCGTCGCGACCGGGCCAAGGCCCGGCAGAACGCCGATCGCAGTGCCGAGGAAGACGCCGACGAGGCAATAGAAGAGGTTGTAGAATGTGCCGGCAACGGTGAAGCCGAGCCAGAGATTTGCAAAGATATCCATTAGGCTGGCCTCACTTGAACCATTCGCCGAGGAGCGGCATCGGAACGCCAAGCCCTTCGATGAAGATGACGGCGCAGACGATGATGAAGGCAACAAGGCCGATTGCTGCACGCAACTCGAAGCGGAACCGCTCGCTGGCCGCAGCGGAGATCAGGATGAGGGCCAGAAGTGCGACGATGACACCCGCCGTTTCCAGGAGGTAACCGAAGGCACAGACCGACAAGGTGATCAGCGCCAGGCCCTTCCAGTTTATGCTGCCGATCGGCTGACCTTCATGCAAAAGGCCGCGCAGCATGGCGATAAGGCCGAAAAGGATCAGCAGGCCGGAAATGATGGTCGGGAAATAACCCGGCCCCATGCGACCCGAGGTGCCGAAGGAATAGTCCCTTGCGATGATGAAACCGGCAAGGCCGAGGGCGAAATAGATCGCCCCGATGCCTAGATCCTTTTGTCCGCGTATCCGCGTCATTGGTACCTTCCTCCCTGATGTGAAGGTTATTTCGTCGAGACCCGCCCGCCGAGAGAGGGGCCGGGGTGTTCTGTCATTGGCAGCAGCCTCAATCCGAAGGGTTCCTTCGGCTCCTGCCAGCGTTCGATGAGACGGCGATAGACGCCGTCGACCTGATCGGCGGCGCTGTAGCCGATCACGTGAAAGAAACCGCCAGCCTCCGGCGCAAGATCGGTGCGGCCGAGAAGGATGACGGAGAGATCTTCTGGAATAGCCAGCCCCGATCGCCCGATGAGGGTCTTGAACCTGGCGCCGTCATCGATGCCCCAGATGATCAGCGCGCGCCGACCGGCTGCCGGCTTGTCGTTGATCGCACTGAGAAAGGCATCGACTGCAACATCTTCGTAGTCCTTGGGCGGCAGTTTCGCGACGCGGATTTCCGGCTGCAATATCTGCGCCAGATCAGGCCTTTCCCGCAGATTGCGCCAACGGTGAAGACCCATTTCGTTGGCGAGGAAAAAGCTCGTCGTCGTCAGAAAGTGGATGCAATCATGCCCCGTGGTGATCAGCCGCTGAACCGCGGTCTCGATCGACTGGCCCCATTCGAACCCGACCGCATCGATATCCGTGCCGACCAGCCATGCGCCGTCGACGACGATCGTTTCCGTCTTGCGACGGATTGCGGCGATCATGTCTACCGGCATCGTGTCGAACGAGTTCTGGACAATGCAGGCATCAAAGCGCGGCAGGGTCTGAAGAACCTGCTTGGCATGTTCCGGATCGGAATAGCCGACTTCAAGCGTCACATGACCGGCCTCGGAAAGCCGCCGCTGCAATTCTTCCAGCACGAAACGTCCGCGCAGATTGTTGGACGAGCGGCGAAGCAGGATCACGCTGCGCTGCCCCTTGTCCGCATTGCCGGCACCGCGTGATGTCGCAATCGGTTCGGAATTCTCGCCGGTGAAAAAGGTACCGCGGCCGACATGGGCTGCAACCAGCCCCTCCTCCTTCAATGCCTTCAGTGCGCGTTCGACATTCTGCTGGCTCAGCGAGAAATCGCGCATCAGCTGCCGCACGGTCGGCAAACGCTCTCCGCGTGCCGCCGTAAGGGCGACGGACCGCAAATAGGACTGAAGTCGGCTGGTCTCGGACATGGACGTCTCCATAATACAATACAATACACCTCATCAAGCAAAAATTGATTTTCACAATTCCCTTGATGTGATACTTCGCCATCTGTATTGAATGCCTACAAGATCAAGCTTATTGATACAATACATATTGTATCGGATCAGGAGGAAAAATGTTCAGACGTCATTTCATCGCCGCAACCGTAACCTCGCTTGCACTGGCCGCATCTCCGCTTGCAGCATCCGCGCAGGACAGTGGTCCGATGACCCTGCTGGTCGGCTATTCGGCTGGCGGCAGTGCCGATTACGCGGCCCGCGTCATGGCGCCGGAACTCACCAAGCACCTCGGCCGGTCGGTCGTGGTGGAAAATGCTACCGGCGCCAGCGGCATGATCGCGCTTCAGAAGCTGATCAATGGCAAGGCCGACGGCGCGACGCTCTATTACGGCGGTTTCGACACGGTGGCCGTGCCGATGGTCAACAAATCGGTCGGTATCGACTGGAAGGAAACCACGCTGCCGGTCGGTCGCACCGCACTGACATCGATGGCGATCGCCGTACCGGCTGAATCGCCCTACAAGACGCTGGCGGAACTGGTTGCGGCCGCCAAGGAACAGCCGGAAA
This sequence comes from Hyphomicrobiales bacterium, assembly GCA_900469445.1. Taxonomy (GTDB): domain Bacteria; phylum Pseudomonadota; class Alphaproteobacteria; order Rhizobiales; family Rhizobiaceae; genus Neorhizobium. The sequence continues at coordinate 60,747 of UBXM01000046.1, read as the reverse complement.
CCGTCACCTACGGTTCGCCGGGCATCGGCTCCGCACAGCATTTCGTCGGCGAAATGATCGGCCATCGCGCCGGCGTCAAGCTGCTTCACGCGCCCTATCGCGGCGGCACGCAGGTTTCCAACGATCTGCTGGCCGGCATTCTCGATTCCGCCGTCCTGACGACGTCGACCGCACTTCCTTTCGCCAAGGAAGGAAAGATCCGCATTCTGGCTGTTACCAGTGCTGAACGCGCTGCCGCATTGCCGGACGTTCCGGCCCTTGGAGAAATCGAAGGCTTCAACGGCCTGGCGCTGCCGCTCTGGCAGGGCCTGTTCGTCAAGGCAGGCACCGACGAGGCTACAGCCAAGAAGATCAGCGATGCAATCGCAGAATCGCTTGCCCAGGACGATGTGAAGAAGCGCCTTGCCGACGCCGGTTTTGCCGCGGCTCCGATGCCGGTCGGTGAATTTACCGGCTTCATCGACGAACAAGCGAATACCTACAAGAAGATCGTCGAAGAATCGTCGATCTCCGTAGAGTGATAATCCCGGCGCTCCGCTTCGCCGGGGCGCCTTTTCATTTCATTGATTGATATAGATCCGGAATTGCCATGACTGCAGGAATGTTCGACTCCTTCATCACCCGCCACTGGTTCAGCCAGGAAGCGAAGGAAATCTGGAGCGACCTGCAGACCCTGCAGGTATGGTTGGATGTCGAGGCGGCGCTCGCGCAGGCTCAAGGCCATCTCGGCGTCATCCCGGCAGACGTCGTGCCGGCGATCAGCGAAGCAAGCCGGCACGAGCGTTTCGATACGGAACGCCTCAGCCGCGACATCGCCCATGCCCAGCATCCCTTCGTGCCTGTACTGCGGCAGATGGAGGAGTTCGCCGGCGAACCGGCTGCCGGATACATCCATTGGGGCGCCACGACCCAGAACATTTTCGATACCGGCGTGGCGCTGCAGATGCGCCGGACCCAAGCCTTGATTGATGCGAGCCTAGCGGCTGCGGAAACATCGCTTTCTGAACTCGCTGTTGCTCATCGCGATACGCTGCAGGCCGGGCGCACCCACGGCCAGCACGCTCTGCCGATGACCTTCGGTTTCAAGGTGACCGGCTGGCTGGAAGAAGTCCGCCGCGACCGGACGAGACTGCAGGATCGTATCGCTCCATCCTTCGTCGCCTGCCTCGGCGGAGCGATCGGCACGTTCGCGGCAATGGGCGACAAGGGCCCGGCCGTCGAAGCCGAAATGGCACGGATCCTCGGACTTGAGCCGGCAGTCCTGCCGATGCGCTCCTCCTTCGATCGCGCCACCGACTATTTCGCCGCGCTGGCACTGCTAGCCGGAACGGCGGAAAAGATCGCGCAGGACGTCGTCTTCATGCAGCGTACCGAGATCGGCGAGGTCGAGGAGGCCTTCCACATGGGCAAGGTCGGCAGCTCGACCATGGCCCAGAAACGCAATCCCTCCACCGCACTGCTGCTCATCAGCCTTTGCCGGCTGCTGTCCTCGCGGTTACCGTTGATGCTGGGCTCGATGGTGCGCATGGACGAAGGCGATTCCTCGGCCACCAATGTTGCCGATGTCGCCGTGCCAGAAATTGCCATCCTGGGAGCTTCGGTTGCCGCAACGCTGACACGCCTGGTAACCGGTCTCGTGGTCCACACGGACGCGATGAAGCGGAACACCGACATCACCAACGGGCTGATTGTTTCTGAAGCGGCCATGATGCAGCTCTCGGACCGGCTCGGACGCCACAAGGCTCACCATATGCTTTATGAGGCGGCTCAGCGTTCGGTCATGGAAGGCATATCCTTTACCCAGGCGATTGCTGACCATCCGGAGATGGAGGGCCAGGGCATGGTGACGCTCAATACGGCAGGCTATACGGGGTGCTCCGCCGCTCTCGTTGATAAGCTTGCGCCGAAGAGCTGAACCAATACGGATTGGTGGAAATCTCAGATCATCGGCTGACCGTGTTTTCACAAACTGTCGTTTGCTGCCGCGAGAGTCTGACAATAGTGGGCCCTGTCGACACCGCAAACCACCAGCTTTACGCCCATTGCGGCCCATTACCCCGCGAGCTCGCCCGTCGGCGCAAAGACGTCAGTTGCCAGCGAGTTCTGCGTCGCAATGGGGATCGCCTCCCTCATCTTCTCCATGATAAGAGAAGGATTCGTCTTTCCTAATGCCGAGGGTATGCGCAAGATAGATCGACCCTAGGAAAATGCCGTCGAGCCCCGACCTAGCATCGATATCCCGCGTGTTGTCGACGCCAGATTCTCTCTCTATCATGAGAATGGCAGCGACATTGTCGTTCGCTTTTGAAAACCAGTCCGGCGCGCCGGCGAAGTCGGCGGCGCCAACCCAAGAATTGGCCCCACGGATTACAATCGGAGAGAAGCGTGCGGCATCAACAGCGGCTTGCGCTTCTGCTCTCGTCGATACTTGTGGTACACGAACGCCATCAGCACCGGCATCAAGTAGAGCGCCAATCATACCCGGTCATTTTCTCGATGGAAACGCCGGGGCATTTCTCAGTGGCATCAACACACGTAACTCCAGCAGAGGCAATGAATTCCGCATTTGCGGCGGTACAGCGGTTGCGAGCTGCTGTTCAACCGAAGTGAGCGAGGATCCCACCCATGGTGATGACAAATCCGTAGCTATCGAGGCATTGGATATTGAACAGGCTAAGATAGATGAGCCCCCTACCATGTCAAAGAATCCGGCGCAGTCATCGCCCTCCCTCCCCTCCGTCGGCTTCTAGCCCATGGCGGCCGGTCGTCGCCTGCGCTCCCGGCGTGGCAAACGATTTGTCCTTCCTGTTGGAACTGGAAAAACAGGCTTTCGCTGCGGCCTGACATCAGGCAGCTGAATTATCCGGCATCGCTGATGCCTCTCCCGAAACGCAAAATAGCCCCGTAAGGGGCTATCTGTGTTGATCAGAGCAAAAGGCGGCGTCGCCGGGAACGGCGGAACGATCCGCGAGACGATGCGCTACGATCGCCAGGGAAGATGAAGTCTTCCCGCCAGCGATAAGGTGCGTTTTGCGGTGTAGATGTTTTGGTTGCGGGGGCCTGAACGCAGGGAGACTTGTAAATTTCCTTGGTCTTGATGGGACATGAACCGGCGGCGTAGATATCGAACCTCCGTAAGTTGTTGTTTTAGATATTTTTTAGTTTTGCATAGAGCATGAATTCTTAAGCGTAGCTCATCGCTTGGCCAAGCGATGTCCAGCCTAGATATTCAGGCTACTCTCGTTTGAGCAATGGTACTCATTACCGCTCGCGTTCTGGCCGTTCCTCAACTTCAGTCGTCCATCTCGAGTTCGAAAATACCTGATCCAGGCGAAACATATTTTCTATAAAATCGGTAGAATTAGAAAGACCAGTCTTTCTGTATGAGGTTCTGCTGTCTACGCTTTCTTCATGCAGTTGGACGTCGGTCTGGTTGCGTTCGCGTAGAATCGTCAGGGGACCCGAATGGCCAACTCAACTTCCTCATCCGACCTTCACATTAGACGCCGTCACGCACTCTCTCTGCTGGGATCGGTAGCGGGCGGTTTTATGCTCGCCGGTGTAGTCATTCCCTTTGATGCAACTGCTAGAGCTGCAGAGCAGAAGGCGATAACAATCACTGATGAGCTTGGACGCGAGATAACGCTCCAGGCGCCGATCAAAGCCGTCTATACCGATCTCTGGTATCAGACCGAAATAGTGCGGGCGATCGGCGCTGCGGATGCGATCGTTTCCATCGACCAAACATCCAATCCCGATAAGACTGCGGCGAATAAAGAGTATTTCGCCAAATTCGCCGGCCTCCCGGATGCAGGCAACTTCAACAGTCCAAATTGGGAAACGATCGCTGCGTCCGGTGCGGAGGTCTTTTTCACTCGCCGCAACGCGCCGTGGCAGGATGCCGTCGAAAAGTTGAAACCCTTCGGCATCGAGGTCGTCGTCGTCAGCACCTGGGACCCGAAGGTTCTGCGCGCGCAACTGCCCAATCTCGGCAAGATCTTCGGCGCGGAAAAAGGTGCTGCCGAGCTTGCCGCACTCTATGACGATATCGACAAGATTCTCGCCGAGCGCCTGAAGGGTGTCGAGCCGAAGAAGGTCTTTTTCGAAAACAATGCAGATTTTGTCACCTCCCTTCCGGGGTCCGGTTGGCACGACACGATCGTTCTGGGCGGTGGAACGAACATTTTCGGCGACATAGCGATCGCCAACACCGGCAGCGCCTCTGTCCACACCTACACGGTCGATCCGGTCGAGATCATCAACCGCAACCCGGATGTGATCATCCATAACGGCGTGGACGGCCAGGCCTCCGGCTACGAACCCTGGGACCAGGAACTGCTTGCCGAACAGGCGGGGCGAGTGATCGATCGTCCAGGTTGGAACTCGATCAAGGCGGTGCAGGACAAGAACGTCTTCGTCATCAACAATTTCTTCTTCTCTGCGCTCGGCAAGCAGATCGGGGCACTAGCCGTCGCCAAGTGGCTGCACCCCGAGCATTTCGAGGACGTCGATGTCGACACCTACTTTGCCAGGTGGCTGAAGGCGCAGGGCGTCGAGCCGCGCCCGGTCGCGGACTATGCCTACAAGCTGGACGGCTAGACAGCCTGCGGCCGCCCAGCCCCTCTACCAGATTGAGAGAGACAATGAGCTCAGTGCATTCAGATCCCCTGCACCCGATTGCCCCACCCGGACGTCGACGACCGGCGGACCGTTACACCAGCCAGAAACTTGCCATAGCGCTCGGCTTTGCAGCCGTGGTCATCACCGCGCTGATCGGCATCAGGATCGGAACGTCGGGGGCGACGCTCCTCGATGTCCTGGAGACGTTCTGGTCCAAGATAGCCGGCACGGTCCCCACCGACCGCGCAACACTACTCAAGCACAATGTCATCTGGGAACTGCGTCTGCCGCGCGTGCTTTTGGCCATCCTCGGCGGCGCGGCGCTGGCCGTCGCAGGTGTTCTGTTCCAGGGCCTGCTGCGCAATCCGCTGGTCAGCCCCTACACACTCGGCATCGCGCCGGCCGCCGCCTTCGGGGCCTCGCTTGCCATTGTCCTTTTCGGGGCAACCGCGGGCAGCGCAGCGATCTCGCTGGTCATCGGCGCGCTTCTCTTCTCGTTCCTCAACACCGCGCTGGTGCTTTCGCTTGCCTCGACGCGAAACCTGCATGCGACGACGCTCATTCTGGTGGGCATTGCACTTTCACAGCTGTTCGGTGCTCTGACGGCCTGCATCCAGTATTTCGCCGAGGACGAGGTGCTCGCCGCAATCGTCCGCTGGACCTGGGGCTCGGTCAACAATTCGGCCTGGTATCAGGTTTTCGCACTCTTCGTGCTCCTGGCCCTCGCCTTCCCCTATATCCGTTTCCGCAGTAGCGCATTGAACGCCATCGCCTTTGCCGGCGACGATTCAGCCAAGAGCCTTGGCGTGGCGGTCTCGCAGGTACGGCTGCAGACCATCGCGATCGCAGCCACGCTCACTGCCGTGACGATCGCCTTTACCGGCATTATCGGTTTCGTCGGCCTAGTGGCGCCGCATATCGCGCGGCTGGTGGTCGGCGCCAACCACCGCTTCCTCATCGCGTTCTCGGCCATCATCGGCGCCCTGCTTCTGGTCATCGCCGATGCCGTCGGCAGGCTGGTTATCAATCCGGGCGTCATCCCTGTCGGCATTATCGATGCTTTGGTCGGCGCTCCGATTTTCCTCTACCTCATCCTCACTCGACAAAAGGCAATCGAATGACCCTCAAGATTTCCTCACTCGAAGTCGGCTATGGCAAAAGACAGGTCGTCAAGGGTGCAAACCTGACCGTCGAGAAGGGCGAACTCATCGGCCTTCTTGGCTCCAATGGCTCTGGAAAGTCGACGTTGATCAAGACCATTGCCGGCATCAACAGCCAGACGAAAGGCACGATCACCTGGAATGGCGACATCGATCTGAGCCGGCTTGCACGCAAGGATCTTGCCAAGATCGTCGCCTATGTGCCGCAATCCATCGGCCTTTCGTTCGGCCTCGACATCAGGGAGGCAGTTCTGCTCGGCCGCACCCCCTATTTCGGAACCCGCCCACGTGACGAGGACTGGGCGCACGTCGATGCCGCCATGGAGCGGATGGGGCTCGACGAGCTGGGCGACCGTGCCGTCACCGAACTGTCGGGCGGCCAGGGCCAGCGTGTCCTTATTGCGCGGGCGCTGGCGCAGGATCCCGAAATCCTGCTTCTCGACGAGCCTACCAGCGCGCTCGATATCCGCTACCAGTGGCAGACCCTGGAGGTTGCCCGCGACGTGACGCGAAAGAACAACGTCGCTGCGGTCATCGCCATTCACGATCTCAATCAGGCGGCCCGCTTCACCGATCGGGTGGTCTTCCTCCAGGATGGTGTTGTGATCGCCGAGGGGCGACCGGCGGAAGTCTATTCTCCGGAACTGATCAAGCGGGTCTACGGCGTGGATGTGGAACTGTCGACCCACAAGGGCTTCGTTCAGGTCCATCCGCTTTCCGAGCAAGGTCACGCGCAGCTCGGGCTGCACCCCATCGCATCCGAACCCGCCCGGGCGCATCGCCTGGCGGGGCAGCGCGAATACGCGACAGCCTGACGTTCTTTCGAGGAAACACAAGATGACAAACAAGTGGGCGGGCCGTCGCAGCGAACGCGGCCAGGGACTGGTGCTCGGCCTTTTGCTGGGCGGAACGGGGCAGGCCAAGAAAAAGGGGCGTGACGGCCCGACGGACAATCTGCTCGATATCGACGCTTATGTCGAACAGGCGCAGCAAGCCGAGCGCGGCAAGATCCACACCATCTTCCTGGCCGATGCGCTCGTCACCAGCGAAACTGCGCCGAAGCCGGGACTGGAGCCCGTCACGCTGTTGAGTGCCCTGGCGGCAAAAACCTCACGGATCGGCCTTATCGGCTCGATCTCGACCTCTTTTACCGAGCCTTACAATCTTGCGCGCCAAGTGCTTTCGCTCGATCATATTTCGAGGGGACGCGCCGGCTGGAATCTCGTTACCTCTTCGGCGGGAGAGAAGAATTTCGGCAAGCCGCTCCCTGCCCATGATGACCGCTACGCGGTCGCCGAGGAGTTTGCCGGCGTGGTACAGGCGCTTTGGGAAAGCTGGGAGCCGGATGCCATCAGCTATGATGACCGGGGGCGGCAGATCGTCGATGCCGGCAAGGTCCACCGCATCGACTGGAATAGCCGGCATTTTTCCGTCCAAGGCCCGCTCAACGTTTCCCGCAGTCCGCAGGACCGCCCGATCCTCGCTCAGGCGGGGTCTTCCAGCGAGGGCAGGCAGCTCGGCGCACGCGTGGCCGACGTGATCTTCACCACGGGGCTAACGGAAACGGAGCCGTCGATCGATCTCTACCGCGACTTCAAGGCCCGCGCCTCAGCCTATGGCCGTTCGCCGGATTCGATCAAGATCCTGCCAGGTGTCGCGCCCGTGATCGGTTCCACCGACGAGGAGGCAAAGCGTTTCTGGCAAAAGGTCATCGACGACATCGATTTCGAAGAGGGGCGCAAGTTGCTTGCCGGCCAGTTCGGCGGGATCGACCTCGCCGAACTCGACCTCGATGACGAAATCCCGCTCAACGACCTGCCGCAGACGGCCGATATCCAGGGGCGCCGCTCACGCTTCGGCGTATTTCGCGACCTTATCAAAACCGGCAAAGTTCGCACCGTGCGCGACCTCATCATCTATCACTCGAGCGGTGCGGGGCACTGGTTTCCGATCGGCTCGGTGGAGAATATCGCCGACCAGTTGCAGGACCGATATGAGCGCGGCGCGACGGATGGCTTCAATTTCCTTGCCTTTACCCTGAAATACGAACTCGGCCTTTCAGCCGTGACGGATCATCTGATCCCGGAGCTTCAGCGCCGCGGCATATTCCACCACGACTATCAGCACGAAACGCTGAGGCAGAATCTGGGCGTCTGAAGCGGCCCGCAACGAGGAAAAAGAGATGACACGTTATGTAATCATCGGCGCCGGTGCGGTCGGCGCAAGCCTTGCGGCACAATTCGAACTTTCCGGCCTCGACTATGTACTGGTCGGCCGAGGCGCGCAGATCCGCCACATCATCGCGCACGGGCTGAGCTACCAGCGCCCCTCGGGCACGCGGCAGATCCGGCTGAAGACCTTCGATCTGAGCGCCCCGCCGGAATTGGCGCCGGACGACACGCTGTTGCTGACGGTGAAGAGCCAGGATGCGGCGAGCGCGCTGGCCTTCTGGTCGTGGCGGCATATATCGAACGCCACGGACACGGCAGCGAAAAGCCTGCCGGTGGTCACCTTCCAGAATGGTCTGGCAACGGAAGCGGCAGCGCTTCGGACCTTTGCTCATGTCTATGGTGCAAGCATCCTCACACCGGCCCGGTTTACCGAAACGGGCAAGGTGGTCGTGGGTGGCGAGCCCGAAGTCGGCGTGGTCACCGTCGGGCGCTTCCCGTCCGGACGCGACGAGACCGCCGACCGAATTGCCGCAGACCTGAACCGCGCCGGTTATCTGGCTGAACCGAGTGCCGACATCCGCCGCTGGAAATCGGCGAAGCTCCTCCACAACGTTCGCAACGTGCTGGAACTGTTCGACGGCCCGGCCGAACTACGGGCCGAAATCGGGGAGGCGCTGGTGGAGGAAGCCCGGCGCACCCTTCAGGCTGCCGGCCTCAAGCTCGCATTGCCCTCGGAGCGCAACATCGACATCTCGAATTGGCGCACCGCCCAGGACAGCGGCATTCAGCCGGGCCAGCAATCGACCTGGCAGAGTTTTACCCGCGGCGCGTCGAGTGAGGTCGATTTTCTCAATGGCGAGATCGTTCTCCTCGGCCGTCTGCATGGCCACCCGACGCCCTATAACGAAGCAGTCCAGGCGCTGGCCGGGAAACTCGCGCAGCAGGGATCGTTTTCGAGCCCGCTTCCCCTTGACGCAATCCTGTCGCTGGTGGACAACTCGGGCCAGGCAAGACAGACCGGTCTTGCTGCCGTACATTGATCGGCTTCCTGTCGATCTAGGTAATGAAGCGACCATTTCGAAGCGAAGCAATGAGCGAAACCATATCAGACCATATCCTCACCGCAGCCGGCGCGCTTTTTTATCGCGAGGGCATTAGGGCGGTGGGCATCGATCGCATCATAGAGGAAGCCAATGTTGCCAAGGCAACGCTTTATCGGCACTTCCCCTCCAAGGATCATCTCGTCGCCGCCTATCTCCAGGCGCGTCACGATCGGGTTATCCGATCCCTGCAGGAAGTCGTGGCAACGGCGATGGCTCCGAGAGACCAGATAAAGCTGATCTTCGAGCGCCTGCATGAAAAGGCCGACAGCCCCGAATTCCGCGGCTGCGCATTTGCACTCGCCGTTGCCGAGCACGGCGATTCCGAACGTGTGGTCTCCGTTGCACGGACCCATAAGGCGATGGTCAGAGACATATTTGCCGCGATCATGTCAAAGGCGGACGCCCGCCCCTCACAGGCAGCAGCGCATCTTTCCCTTCTTTACGAGGGCGCATTGGCCACCGTGGCAGTGGGGCGTGACCCGAGCGCCGTCCTCGTTGCGCGCGATTGCGCACTCTCAGTCTTCGATACGGCACTTCTCACTAATCAGTCCTCCTGAAAGCAGCAGAGCATGACAAAGACAATCGACTACTTCTTCAGCATCGGGTCGCCTTGGGCTTTTATCGGCCTTGAGCCGTTTGCAGCGCTGGCCGGCGAGCATGGCGCGACGATCCGCCCCCATGTCATCCCCCTGATCGAGGACAATGGCGGCATCTATTCCCGCGATCGACCGGAAGCGCGCCGGGCGTATTGGACGAAGGATCTTAAACGATGGGCAGCCCTACGAGGCAAGGTGCTCAATTTCGACAATCGCGGTGCGCTCTCCGATCCGGCACCGGCCGGCCTGATGATTACCGCCGCCATCGAAACCGGCAAGGACTGGCTCAAGCTGACGGAAGCGCTTCAGGAAGCCTTCTGGGTGCGCGGGGAAGATATCGGCAATATCGAGGTCCGCCGGTCGATTGCAAATGCAGCAGGCTTCGATGCGGTAGCGCTCGACGAACTGGGACAGAGCGAGGCTGTTCAGGAACGTCGCACATCCAGCTACGAGACCGCCAAGGCCGCTGGCGTCTTCGGACTTCCGACCTTTCTTTATGAGGGTGAACTTTACTGGGGTCAGGACAGCCTGCCGTTCCTCGAACGCCATTTGAAGGGCGAAAAGCTGGTGGCCTGATTTCAGCGCCGACCCCAGCGCGCGCCGCAAACAGCGGCGCGACTTTGCATATCCGCATATATTTCGGAGCTAATCATGTCCTTCTCCCTGCCCGGTTCCATCGTCTCCACCGAATGGCTGGCGGCGCATCTCGATCAGCCGGATCTCGTCATTATCGATGGATCCTTCAAGCTGCCGGGCGCCACGCCGTTTGCAGCCGAGGATTTTGCTGCGCGGCACATTCCCAACGCCCGTTTCTTCGATATCGACAAGATTGCCGACCATGAAACGTCGTTGCCGCATATGCTGCCCTCCTCTGAGGCTTTCGAGCATTACGCAATGGACCTCGGCATCTCCAACGATAGCGTCGTCGTGGTCTACGACACGCCCGGCCTGATGTCGGCAGGCCGCGTATGGTGGACGTTGAGAACCTTCGGCCATGGAAAGGTTGCGGTTCTCGACGGAGGTCTGCGCAAATGGCTGGCTGAAGGCCGCCCGGTCACGGAGGTGGTCGCTCCGATCACAAAGAGCAGCTTCCACGTCACGTTCAATGCGGGCGCCGTGCGCTCAAAGGCTGACGTGCTGGCCAATCTCGAAAGCCGTGCCGAACAGGTTATCGACGCGCGTTCCGCCGCCCGCTTCACTGCGGAGGAAAAGGAGGCCCGCCCGGGACTACGCTCAGGTCACATTCCAGGCAGTTTCAACCTTCCTTTCAACGCACTGACCAATCCCGAAACCGGCGAGATACGCGACACAGAGACCATCCGCCAAGCGTTCGAAAACGCGGGACTGGACCTCTCCGAACCCGTCATCGCCAGTTGCGGTTCAGGGGTAACTGCCGGAGCGCTTGCCTTTGGCCTGCATCTGATCGGCAAGGATGATGTCGCGATCTATGATGGCGCCTGGACCGAATGGGGCCAGCCGGGCGATACGCCTGTCGACACGGGCGCGGCAGCACTCGGTGATGCCAAATGAGCGCACTGCCCTCCTCTCTTTCTGAAACACTGAACAATCGTTTCGGTGACCGATACTCCACCTCAAAGGCCCTGCGCGAACAGCATGGCAGGGGAGAATCCCACCACACGCCGGCCATCCCGGATGCGGTCGTTTTCGCCGAAACGACCGAGGAAGTGGCAGAGATCGTGCGTCTATGCGCTGGCGAAGGGGTTGCCGTCATCGCATTCGGCGCCGGTACTTCGCTTGAAGGTCATTTGACCGCCGTGCGCGGCGGCGTATCCATCGATCTTTCGCGCATGTCCAAGATCACCCGCATCAGCGCCGAGGATCTCGATTGCACCGTCGAGGCGGGCGTTACACGCGAGCAGTTGAATAACCATCTGCGCGACATGGGCCTGTTCTTTCCGATTGATCCGGGTGCGAATGCCTCGATCGGCGGTATGGCGTCGACGCGTGCCTCCGGTACCAATGCCGTGCGCTACGGCACCATGCGTGAAAACGTGCTCGGGCTGACCGTCGTGCTGCCGAACGGAAATATCATCCGCACCGGTGGCCGGGCACGCAAGTCATCGGCCGGTTATGACCTGACCAGGCTTTTCGTCGGTTCGGAAGGCACGCTCGGCATCATCACCGAAGTGACGTTGCGTCTCTACGGCATTCCCGAGACGATCTCGGCCGCGCTCTGCTCGTTCGAAAGCGTCGAGCAAGCGGTTTCGGCCGCCATACAGGTCGTCCAGCTCGGCATTCCTGTCGCCCGCATGGAATTGATGGACCGCGGCCTGATCAAGGCGGTAAACGCCTATTCCAACCTGTCGCTCAAAAACGAGGATACGCTCGCATTTGAGTTCCACGGCTCCCCTGCAGGCGTCGAGGAACAGGTCGAAATGGTCGCCGCGATCGTAGAGGAAAACGGCGGGCGAGATTTCGAATGGGCCAATGCGCCGGAAGAACGCAACCGGCTCTGGAAGGCCCGCCACAACGCCTTTTATGCCGTCGTCTCCCAACGGGAAAATGCCAAGGGCTGGTCCTCCGACGTCTGCGTGCCCGTCTCCCAATTGAGCGGCTGCATCCTGAAAACCCGCGAATTGTTGGCGGGTTGCAGCGTTCCGGCCGCCATTCTCGGCCATGTCGGTGATGGCAACTACCACGTCGTCTTCGCCGTCGATCCTGCCAATCAGAGCGAGCTCGACGAAGTCGCGGCAATCAACAAGAAGATGGTGCAATATGCGATTTCCGTCGGCGGCACATCGACCGGCGAGCACGGTGTCGGCACCGGCAAGATCGCTTATCTTCGGGCAGAACATGGCGATGCCGTCGATCTCATGGCCGTCATTAAAAATGCAATCGACCCCGCCGGCATCATGAACCCGGGCAAGATATTGCAGGGCTAGGCTGATCTGGCTTTTTATAACATGCACTGATCGTCAAGGACGCCGCCATGAATGCCTTCAAACCGCACAGTTCTCACTGGGGTGCCTTTTCGGGCCGGTACGAGGATGGCAAGCTCGAAATCCTGCCGCATCCCGGCGATCCCGATCCCTCACCGTTGCTCGGCAACATTCCGGCCGTAGCCCATAGCCCGGCACGTATCCGCCGACCGGCGATCCGCCGCGGCTGGCTGGAGGGCAAGTCGAAGCTTGCCGGGCAGCGCGGCATCGACGACTATGTGGAAGTAAGCTGGTCGGAAGCCTTGGATCATGTGGCAAAGGAGCTTGCCCGCATCCATGGCGATTTCGGTCCGACAGCCATTTTCGGTGGCTCCTATGGCTGGTCCAGCGCCGGGCGTTTTCATCACGCACAGAGCCAGGTTCATCGTTTTCTGAACGTGCTGGGCGGCTATGTCCGCTCGGTCAACACCTACAGTTCGGGTGCGGCATCGGTCATCATTCCGCACATTCTGGGGCCGTATGACACATTCGACCGCAAGAGCGTGACATGGGACGCGATCGAGCGAAGCACCGGGCTGATCCTCGCCTTCGGCGGCATGGCGATCAAGAATGCAGACGTGCATGGTGGCGGCATCAGCAAACATGTCGTGCGCCAGAAGCTTGCCGGAGCGAAGGCACGCGGCGCGCGCTTCATCTCGATCAGCCCGTTGAAGGATGATTTCTCCGGCGATCTGGCTGCGGAATGGCTGCCGATCACACCCGGCACCGACGTCGCGCTAATGCTCGGCATCGCCAATGTACTTGTCAGCGAAACACTTCACGACCGCGCTTTCCTCGAAAGCTACACGGTCGGTTACGATCGCTTCGAGACTTATCTTCTCGGTCGCGATGACGGGCAGCCGAAGAATGCCGAATGGGCCGCCGCGATCTGCGGGATCGATGCAGATGTCATTCGAAACCTTGCGCGATCCGCAGCCCGCGCAAGGACGCTGATCACGGTCAGCCACTCGCTGCAACGCGCCGATTACGGTGAACAACCCGTCTGGATGGGCATCGTGCTTGCCGCCATGCTCGGCCAGATCGGGCTCGATGGCAGTGGTTACTCCTATTCGCTCGGTGCTCTTGGCAATATCGGCAAGAGCCAGCTGGCCGTTCCACTGCCGACCCTCGGTCAGTTCAAGAACCCCGTGGCAGACTATATTCCCGTGGCACGCGTCGCGGACATGCTTCTTAATCCGGGCGACGCATTCGATTACAATGGCCACTCGCTGAAATATCCGGATATCCGCCTCGTCTATTGGGCCGGCGGCAATCCGTTTCATCACCATCAGGATCTCAACAGGCTGCGTGCGGCATTCCGGCGACCGGAAACGATCATCGTTCATGAAACGGCATGGACATCGACCGCCCGCCACGCCGACATAGTGCTGCCGGCAACGACCACGTTGGAACGTGACGATATCGGTGCCGCAGACCGCGACGACCTGATGATCGCCATGAAGAGGCTGATCGAGCCGGTCGGTGAGGCACGCGATGATTACGATATATTTTCCGGGATAGCCCAGCGTCTCGGCAAGTTCGATGCCTTCACCGAGAACCGAACCAGCCGTGAATGGCTGGCCTTTCTGTTCGAAACCACGCGCACGGCACTTGCAGCCGGTGGCCATGACGCGCCGGACTTCGAAACCTTCTGGGAACGCGGCGAGTTGCGCCTGCCCGTGAAATCCGACAAGGGCGGCCCTGCTCACGCCTTCAGGCAGGATCCTTCAACCTCTCCGCTTCAGACGCCTTCCGGCAAGATCGAGATATTTTCGCAGGCGATCGCGGATTTCGGTTACGACGACTGCCGCGGCCATCCGAAATGGTATCCTGCAAGAGCTGAAACCATTGAGGCAAGCCTCCCGCTGCATCTGGTCTGCAACCAGCCGCACCAGCGTCTGCACAGCCAGCTCGATTATGGTGATTTCAGCCGCTCGACAAAGATCAGAGACCGCGAGCCGGTCCGGATCAATCCCGCCGACGCACGACTACGCGGCATATCTGATGGCGATATCGTCCGGTTGTTCAACAGCCGCGGCAGCTGCCTTGCCGCAGCAGTGCTGAGCGAAGATATCAAAGAAGGCGTCATGCAACTGGCAACCGGCGCCTGGTTCGAGCCGCAGGACCGCGCTGACGACACCGCCATGTGCATCCACGGCAATCCCAACATCCTCACCCGCGACATCGGCACCTCGAAGCTCGCCCAGGGCTGCACGGGCCAGATCACCACAGTCGAGGTGGAGCGGTTTACCGGTGAACTGCCGCCAGTGCGGATTTTGGAGGCGATGGTGTTTGAGTGAAATAAGGGCCTTGGCAATGCCCGACATGAAAGTCGAGCGTGCCTTGATACACTCGGCAATCCTTATCTCCACCCATGATCACGCCTGGAAAAAGCTGATCCCATTGCGCTCCGAAACCGCGCCAAAATAATCCATAAATTCCATAGAAAAAGAATAACCAGTCTTTCTCATCCTGCCCGCCCTGCTAGGCTACGCATCATCATCCTCTTGTCAAAAAACCAAAAGGACCGCGTCATGATTGAGAAATGTACCGCCGATCGCGCTCCTCGCTCGAGATTGCCCTCGAAGGCCGTCTGATCGCGGCAGCGCCGCAACTCACCCATCACCAGTATCAGACAGGTAATTGACCGCTTGGCATAGCGCTGCAGCGGGAGCGGTTTCGTGCGTGCGCTGCACGGCGAACCTTGCCGGTCGAAGCAGACACAAGCCAGACCCCAAACATCAGGACAAAACCTCAATGACCAAGCGATCCTCTCTCTTCGCCCTTTCTCGGCGTCGCCTTCTCCTCAGCGCCGCAGTCGCCACGGCGCTGGTCGTCGCCAACACCCCGGGCTTTAACCCTGCTCTGGCAGCAGACAGCCCGCGCGATGGTGGTGATATCACCTTCCTGATAGATTCGCTTGGCGACACCTGGATCCCGAACAACAGCGCGATCTCCAGCTTCCAGGGCCATATATGGGGCCATGTCACCGACAAGCTTCTCTATGTCGATGCCGAAGGCAAGGTCAGCCCCTGGCTGGTCGAGCGCTTCGAGCAAAACGACAACGCAACGGAATTCACGCTCCATCTCAAGAACGGCGTGACCTTCTCCGATGGCGAGCCGCTCGATGCTGCAGCCGTGGTTGCCAATCTCGACATCTGGTATGCCGGCCGCAAGAACGAGGGCATCAACCCGATCGGTCTCTTCCCCAAGACCTATGACCGCGCCGAGGCCGTCGATGCTGCAACGGTAAAGGTCTTCTTCAAGAAACCGACGCTCGGCTTCATCCCGACATTGGGCTATCACGGCTCGATCCTGATTTCGCCGAAGAGCATCGCACAGCCGGCTTCCGAGCAGGCGGATCTGAGCAAGACCGCCGGCAGCGGTCCCTATGTGGTCGAGAGCTGGAAGGAAGGTGACCACGTCACGCTGGTCAAGCGCAAGGACTACAATTGGGGTCCGGCAGCGGTCGGCCACACAGGCCCGGCCTTCCTCGACAGCATCACCTACAAGCTGGTGTCCGAACCATCGCTGCGCGTCGCCTCGGTCCAGTCCGGTCAGGCCGATGTCGCCTACAACGCCTCGCCCCAGGAGCTGAAGTCGCTCAAGGAAGAAGGTTACACGATCGCAACGCCGCGTTATCTCGGCTTCGTCAATGGTTGGGCCGTCAATACCAAGATTGCGCCCTATGACGACGTGAAGGTTCGTCAGGCTCTGCAGGCAGGCATCAACCGGCAGGAAATCATCGACACTGTCTATACGCCCGACTGGAAACTGCCGACCTCCTTCATCCAGAGCAACGTGCCCGGCGCGACCGACCAAAGCGCGCTGTTGGCGTATGACCCCGACAAGGCGGAAAAGCTTCTTGAGGAAGCCGGTTGGGTGAAGGGTGCCGATGGTGTTCGCGCCAAGGACGGAAAACCTCTGACGCTGACGCTTCACTCCAACCCCTATCTCGCCACTTCCAAATCGGTCGACGAGCTTATCGCTCAGCAACTCGGCAAGCTTGGCTGGAAGGTCAGCATCCGGGCCTATGACGTGGTGACCTACGGCGAGAAGGTCAAATATGGCGGCCCTGCCATCCCGACTTACGAAGTCACCCGCAGCTTCATCGACGCCGGAACGGTTGCCGGCATTCTCACCAATGCCAATAATGGCGAGAACTGGTTCGCACTCGATGACCGCGATAGCAAGCTTAACGATCTGCGCGATAAAATAGCGGGCGCAGGCACGTTCGATGAGCGCAGCCCGCTGCTGAACGACCTGCAGCAATATGTTCTGGACCAGGGGTATTTCATCCCGCGCACGCAGATCGTCCAACGCATCTATGTGCAATCACCGACGCTGAAAGGCGAAGTCTACAACGGCGTTGCCTATGCCAGCTATTACACGGCCTTCATCGCCGATTGACACCTGACACAACCTGAACAATGCGAGGCTCCGGCATGAACAATGCCTACCTAACCTACGCCGCCAAGCGGCTCGGCCAGGCGGTCGTCGTCATCCTGCTGGCCTATGTGTTTACCTTCGTGGTTGTCAGCATCCTGCCTGGCGACCCGATCACAAGCGTTCTGCGCAATCCGCAGAACGGCTTCAGTGAGGAGGAGATCGCCGAGATTATCGCCGCACAGGGGCTGGACAAACCAATCATCGTCCAGCTCTGGCACTCGCTTTCCGGCTTTCTCGTCGGCGATCTCGGCATGTCGATGCGATCCAACAGGCCCGTATCGACGCTGATTGCCGAGGTTCTGCCCTCGACGCTCATCCTGGCCTCAGTAGGCCTTGCCGTCGCGATGATCCTGGCAATGCTCGTCGCCTATGGAACCCGTTTCGTTCCCAAGAGATATGGCCAGGGTCTGCTACGCGGGTTTCCCTCGCTGTTCCTGTCCGTGCCGAATTTTGTCATCGGCCTGGTCCTGATCCATCTGTTCGGCTTCCAGCTTGGATTGTTCCGGGTCATCAATCCCGACAGTTTCTGGGCCACGCTGTTTGCGGCCATCGCGCTCGGCATCCCGATCTCCGCGCAGATCGCCGAAGTCCTCATCGCAAATCTCGATAAGGAGGCGGAGCAGGAATATGCCACCGTCGCCCGCAGCCGCGGCCTCGGCCAGGCACGCCTTTTCGCAAGGCACCTGCTGAAACCGGCTTCCCTACCAGTCGTCACCGTCATCGCGCTGACGATCGGTGAACTTCTCGGCGGATCGCTGATCACCGAAACGGTCTTCGGGCGAACCGGTATCGGCAGCCTCGTGCAACGCTCGGTGAGCACGCAGGACCTTCCTGTCCTGCAGGCGATCGTGTCGCTCGGGGCCGTGGTCTTTGTCCTCGTCAACCTGATCGCAGACCTTCTCTATCCGCTCCTCGACCCGCGCGTAAAAATCCTCGGTGGTCAGAAACGTCGCCCGACAACGGCCGACGAAACCTCGATCGGACCGAGCAAGGCAGTGACCCCATGACATTCCTCTCCAACTCTGCGCTTTTCGGCGCGCAAAAAGGCGGCTGGGCGGAATCCTTCCGGATGCCGCTGGTCGTGGTGCTTTCCTTCGCGATCATCATAACCATCATTGCCTGGTCGGTCGCACCGCAACTGTTCACGACCTACAGTCCGGTCGTCGGCGTTCCGGCCGACAAACTGCTTGGCCCGAGTACCGCGCATTGGTTCGGCACCGATCACCTCGGGCGCGACCTCTACGCTCGCGTCGTCTATGGCACTGCCTCTTCGGTATCAAGCGCGCTCGTTGCTGTGGTGATCGGCGTTCTGGCCGGTGGTCTGATCGGGCTGTTGGCAGGTTTTCTCGGCGGCTGGGTGGATGTCGTTCTGGCTCGACTGGTCGACGTCCTGCTTTCCATTCCGAAATTCCTGCTGGCCGTCATCGTCGTCACCGCAATCGGTTTCGAGACCATCAATGCCGCAATCGCCACCGGCGTATCGGCGGTGGCGATCTTCGCACGCGTCACCCGGGCGGAAGTCATCAAGACCAGGCAGGCGACATTTGTTGAGGCATCGTTCCTGTCGGGCGGATCGCACTGGTACATCCTCTGGCGCCATGTCCTGCCGAATGCATCGCGCTCTGTGCTGCCGCTTGCGGTGCTGCAGTTCGGTGAATCCATCCTGGTGATCGCCAGCCTAGCCTTCCTGGGTTACGGCGACCCACCGCCAGCCTCCGACTGGGGACTGCTGATCTCGATCGGCAAGGACTACCTCAAATGGCCGTGGCTCGTATATGCGCCCGCCTTCATCACGATCTTAACCGTCCTCTCAGTGAACAGGATCAGCCGATGGCTTCGCAAGACAGACTGAGCGCCGCTCTCATTCGCGCAATCACGGTCGCCCCCGCGCCGCAACCCGCCACTCCCCTTCTTCGCGTCGACGGCTTGTCGGTGTCTTATGGAAGGCAGGACGTCGTTCACGATGTCGGGTTCGAACTCGGCCGTGGCAAAAGTATCGCCCTGATCGGCGAGTCCGGTTCGGGAAAATCGACCATTGCCCGCGCGGTGCTGAGGCTGCTTCCGAACGGTGCGGCCGCTTCCGGCACCGTTCAGTTCGAGGGCCAGAATCTCCTGGCCCTGCCCGAGCGCCGTTTCCGACCCTTGCGCGGGCGGCAGATCGGCTTCGTTCCTCAGGATCCCGGCAATGCGCTCAATCCGGTCCGCACAATCGGCGCACAAGCAATGGAAGCAGCAGCACTGACGGACGAACCGAATGCAGCGGTCCGCAAGGCTCTCATTCTCGAAACCTTTGCGCAGGTCGGTCTCGACAATCCGCAGCGTGTCTTCGATTCCTATCCTCACCAGCTATCCGGCGGCATGCTGCAGCGTGTGCTGATCGGCCTCGCCGTCCTGCCGCGCCCGGCACTTCTCGTTGCGGACGAGCCGACATCTGCGCTTGATGTCACGATCCAGAAGCGCATTCTCGATCTCTTGTCCCGCCTGCAGCAGAATCTGGATATCAGCCTGCTTCTCATCACCCATGATCTCGCCATCGCTGCCGAGCGAACCGATGGTCTGGTTGTTTTGAAGAACGGTTCCGTGCAGGAGGCCGGACCGACATCCGCCGTCTTCTCATCGCCGGCTTCCGCCTATGCACGCAAACTGCATGCGGATGTCCCGGCCCTCAATCCCGATCGTTATGCGAAGCTGCGCGATCCGCGCCTACGCCAGCATGAAAGCGGGCAAGCCCCCAAGATCGAAGTCAGCGCCGTCACCAAGACTTTCGCGGTCGATGGCAAGGTCCTGACGGCCGTCGACGACGTCTCCTTCACGGTTCCCGCCGGCACCACTCATGCACTGGTCGGAGAATCCGGCTCAGGCAAGACCACGACGATCCGGCTTCTGTTGGGCCTGGACGAGCCGGACAGCGGTCAGATCTCGGTTGCCGGTGAACGGGTTTCCGGGCGCTCGCAGCAATCCCTGCGCTCGATCTGGCGACACCTTCAGCTGGTCTACCAGAACCCGTTCACCTCGCTGGATCCGACGTGGACTGTCGAAAGTCTGGTGCGCGAACCACTCGACCGCTTCAGGATCGGAACCCCTACGGAAAGGTCCGAGCAGGTGCGCGAGGCGCTGGCCAATGTCGGTCTCGGCGAACAACTTTTGATCCGCAAGCCGGGAGCCCTTTCGGGCGGCCAGCGGCAGCGCGTGGCGATTGCCCGCTCACTGGTGCTGAAACCGGATGTGGTCGTGCTCGACGAACCGACATCCGCCCTCGATGTCAGCGTTCAGGCAGATATCGTCGAGGTTCTGCTGACGCTGCAGGCAAGGCTCGGCCTCACTTACATCTTCGTGTCCCATGACTTGGCACTGGTGCGCCAGCTTGCGCACACTGTTTCCGTGATGAGGCGGGGCAGCGTCGTTGAGCAGGGAAGTGTGGCGGATATCTTCGAGAATCCGCAGCACGCCTACACCGCCTCTCTGCTGGAATCGATCCCGTCAGGTATCTCCGCAACGCGGCCGCTGGTTCAGCCGAAACAGCGACGCCTTTCAAGACAGGAGCAGATCGCATGACCATCGCTCTCTCCTCCGGCGCCCTGCCCGCATCATTCCGCCCGAAACAGCGACTGGGCTTCAACACCCGGGTTTCGTTCAATGACGACACCGGACCGGCACAGGGCCTGCGCGACGGTATCGAACTATTCAAACAGGCAGAGCGCCTGGGCTACCAGTCGGGCTGGGCCTATCAGCGGCACTTCGACCACTACCTCTCCTCGCCGCTTCCATTCTTCGCCGCAGTCGGCCAGCAAACGAGCCGCATCACGCTCGGCTCGGCGGTCATACCGATGCGCTATCAGGACCCGATCCTGCTCGCCGAGGCGGCAGGCACGACCGATCTCCTGATCGACGGGCGACTGGAACTGGCCATCTCGACCGGCGCCAATGCAGCCTTCGACGCCGTATTCGGCGCTGTCGATACGGATGCCCGAACAGAGGCAAAGCGTCGTCAGGCGCGATTTCTCTCGGCGATTTCCGGCGAGGTTCTCCACACCGTAACCGAGCCCGGCCAGGGTGCTCCGCAAGGAGCTGAACTGCGGGTCACGCCGCACAGCCCGACATTGCGATCGAGAATACGCCAAGGTTCGGCCAGCCTGCACTCCGCCGTGCAGGCCGCCGAGCTGGGCATCGGTCTCATCAGCGGCACGGTGTTGCACGGTCATGATGAAGGCGAAACCTTCGGCGCTTATCAGGCCCGCATCATCGATGCCTATCGCAGCAACTGGACCAGGATTTGGGGGACAGAGCCGCCGCCGGTCGCTGTCGCCGCATCTATTCTTGTCGGCACAACGGCGGAACTGCGCGATAAATATGCGGCCTATGACCTCGAACGTCGCACCAAAGGCATCGCCGCGTCGCGTCCCAAGGGCGCGCTGGCGCCTCCGCGCCAGCCGGAAGGCGCGCAGATTTCACCGGTATTCCAGGGAACGCCGGATCAGGTCATCGAAGCGGTGTTCAACGATCCGGGCCTCGCGGCCGCAGACGAGGTCGTACTCTTCCTGCCGCCGGCTTTCGGGCTTGCCGAAAACATCCGGCTCCTCGCCGATCTCGCACAGACGGTAGCCCCCGCATTCGGCTGGTCGGCCGCGTTCAGCTCATGACCTGCGGATAAGGTCCGCCAAGCAATCACCGTGGTCGACACGTCTAAATCGAGCATCCCGACAGAGAATATTTTCTACATAATCGATAGAAAAAGAACGGTCTGTCTTCCTCATCACCTGCAGCCTGCATAACCTTTCAACACTGGTCGGCAATTTCAAGGAGCTCCCATGACTGCGGAATTTATCAGCGTTAGCTTTCCCAACGCGTCGAATGACCTGAACCCCATTCCGGATGCGCCTGTCGATCCCTTGTTTCTGGAGCGCTATGCCCGTTCTCTCGACGACTACGGTTTCAACTACACGCTCATCCCCTATTCCTCTTCGTCCTTCGATCCGTTTACGCTCGGCGCGACGGTTCTGGCCCATACGAAGCACATCAAGATCATCGTGGCGCTGAGGCCGAACACCGTCTACCCGACGGTCGCCGCAAAATCGCTCGCCACCCTCGATCAGCTGAGCGGCGGTCGCGTGGTCGTCCACTTCATCGCTGGCGGCAGTGACGAGGAGCAGGCCCGTGAAGGTGACTTCCTCAACAAGGAGGAGCGCTACGAGCGTCAGGAAGAATATATCCGCATCCTGCGCCTTGCCTGGACGTCGAAAGAGCCTTTCGATTTCGACGGGAAATATTACCAGTTCAAGCAGTTCCGCAGCGCCGTGCGTCCGACCAATGGGCTCATCCCGATTTCGCTCGGCGGGTCTTCGGATGCTGCCTACCGGATCGGCGGCTCGCTCTGCGACATCTTCGGCCTGTGGGGCGAACCGCTGGCGGAAACCAAGCAGCAGATCGACCGTGTCTATGCAGAGGCGGAAAAGGCTGGCCGCACGGACCGGCCGCGCATCTGGGTAACCTTCCGTCCGATCGTCGCCGAAACCGACGATCTGGCATGGCAGAAGGCGCACAAGGTGCTCGATCAGTTGAATGCCAACCGCCAGAAGGGGTTGGCGCGCGCACCGATCAATGCCGCACCGCCCGCCAATGTCGGCTCGCAGCGCCTGCTCGATATCGCCAAACGTGGCGACGTGCATGATCGTGCCCTCTGGTATCCGACGGTTACCGCCACCAATGCCAGCGGCGCAACGACCGCGCTCGTCGGTTCGCCGCGCACCATCGCCGATTCCATCCTCGACTATATCGATCTCGGCGCCGACCTGATCTCGATCCGCGGCTACGACAATTACAACGATGCGGTCGACTACGGGCGTTACATCCTGCCGCTCGTCCGCGAAGGGATCAGCGAACGGGAAAAGGCGAAGCAGAAGACCGCAGCCTGATCGGGTGATGAGGTCCGGACGTTCCGGACCTCGTTTCGTTCCGTCAGAGCCGAACCCCGCCGCCTTTCTCTCTCGACAGCCAGAAAGCATCGAACCGCATGTCCTATGATCCAACCGCCCTCGACGCCGCCGCACGCGCGCTCGCAGACGCCGCACCGGAGGCGGACCAGACCGGTCAGTTTCCCTGGGCCGGTATCAATGCCGTTCATCAGGCCGGCCTATTGGAAAGCACCGTGGCAACCCGCTATGGCGGCCGCAGTGGTACGCTTGCCGACGCAGCCCACATCCTTGCCGCGCTGGGGCGTGGCGACCCATCGGTAGCGCTCATCAGCGCCATGACGATCTTCAATCATCTCGGCCAGGCGACGAAAAACCACTGGCCGGAAGACCTTTACCGGCGTCTGCTCGGGGAAGCTAAGCAACGTCCCCTGTTGCTCAACGCTGCGCGGGTAGAACCCGAACTCGGCTCGCCGGCACGTGGCGGCCTGCCGGCTACCCGTGCACGTCGCACCGCAAACGGCTGGTCGATCACCGGGCGCAAACGTTTCGTCACCGGCGCACACGGGCTGACGCATTTTCTCGTATGGGCGCATACGGACGAAACACCGGCACGGGTCGGAACCTTCGTGGTTGCCAATGGCCTGACCGGCATCAAGATCATCGAGAACTGGAAGAGCCTCGGCATGCGCGCCACAGGGTCGCATGATGTTGAATATACCGATGTCGAGATACCGGCGGAAAACGTACTCGACCTCGTCGATCCGTCCGTCGCCCAGCAGGACAACCGTGCTCACGCGGCGATCAACCTGGCTCTGACAGCGCTTTATCTCGGAGCCGCCGAGGCTGCACAGGAAACCTTCATCCGCTTCGCGCATGAGCGCGTACCGGCCAATCTCGGTCATCCGATCGCCCGTACGGAACGCTTCGTTACGCTTTCGGGTGAGATCGACCTGCTGGTTTCCGGCGCCCGCCAGCTCATTTTCGGCGCACTGGAGCGCAATACCGGCGATGCGGAACCACTGATACGGGCACGCCTGCTTGCCGGCCGCCAGATCCGCGAGGCCGTCGAGATCGCCGTACGCGGCATCGGCAATCCCGGCCTCAATGCCGACCTCGGGCTCGAGCGGCACTTCCGTGATGTCCAGTCCGTCCTGGTCCACGCGCCGCAGGAAGACACGTCGATCTCGATCCTGGGTCGTGCCGCCTTCAGCCGGTGGGACCGTTCCCAGAACGCCCCTTCGCCGGACTATCCGGCAGCCATTTCCATATTGAAGACAGCCTGAGCCAGACAAGGGCAACACCCGGTCCGGGCCTGTCGCTTAACCTACACTGAAAGGGAACTGAATGAGCAACAACCTGATCGTCGGCTTCTCCGGCAACATCGCCCGCCCTTCGAGCACAAGGCGTTTCGTTGAAACCGTGACGGAAACGCTGGCCAGGCAGTCCGGCCTGGAGCACGCAGTCTTCGACGTCGAAGACCTCGGCGCTTCACTGGCCGCGGCAAGATCCATCACCGATCTCGACCCTGCCGCGCGCAGGGTAGTCCGCACGATCATCGAGGCCGAAGCCCTGGTGATCGGGTCACCGACCTACAAGGGCAGCTATACCGGACTTTTTAAGCATGTCATCGATCTGCTCGATCCGTCCGACCTGCGCGGCAAGCCGATCATCCTGACGGCCACCGGTGGCGGGGATCGTCATTCGCTTGTCGTCGAGCATCAGCTGCGCCCGCTTTTTGCGTTCTTCGAAGCCTTCGTCACTCCAACCGCGATCTATGCCTCGGGCCGTGATTTCGTCGAGGGAGCTCCCTCACCTGTGATCCTCGGCCGCGTGAACCAGGCGTTGGCGGAGGCGTCGCTGCTCATCAGTGCTCGCTCCATTTCCACGGCAATCGCTGCTGAGTAAACCGTGACTGAGGACCGGCGTGGCGCAACCCACACCGCATATCGATTAATGCAACCGGCTCTCGGGCGACCGAGGCCGGAAATTGCCCGGCAAGTAGATTATTCGGCGTTTTGCCGACGCGAAGCGATTTTGCTCTCATTTCAAGCGTCAGAATAGAACACGATCATGTTGATAGATTTGGTCGTGATACTTAGCCTTTTGGGACAGATCAGGTTGCGCGTCGGCGAGGATGCGCCGTTCACAAATTCATTGCGGTGAAGCATGGTCTTCACCGCGTTCACCTAAACTATTCGCGGGATGGGGCATCTATGAGCGCACGTGGTTTTTCGACGCTTGGCGTTAATTTCAATCGCAGGAAGGCAGTTGGAGCCGCATTCGGCATCGCCGCAATGCTGATGGCCGGCCACGCCGCCGCCGAAGGCAAGATCAGGATCGCGCAGCAGTTCGGCATCTCCTATCTGATCCTCGACGTCATCCGCGACCAGAAGCTCATCGAGAAACATGGCAAGGAAGCAGGTGTCGATATCGAGGTCGATTGGGCGAGCATTTCCGGCGCGACGGCCATGAACGAGGCGCTTCTCGCCAACAATCTCGACATCGTTTCGGCAGGCGTTCCCCCTGCATTGACGATGTGGGATCGGACCGGAGGTGACGTCAAGCTGGTCGCGGCCCTCGGCTCTCTTCCGAACTATCTCATCACCACCAATCCGGACGTCAAGACGCTGAAGGATTTCAGCGACAAGGACCGCATCGCAGTGCCAGCGGCCGGCGTCGGCTTCCAGTCACGTACGCTGCAGATCGAGGCGGCAAAGCTCTTCGGCCAAGACAATTTCCAGAAGCTCGACCAGATCTCGATCAGCCTGCCGCATCCGGACGCGACCGCGGCGCTGATCTCGGGGGCGACCGAGGTCAACTCGCACTTCTCTTCGGCGCCGTTCTATTACCAGGCGCTGCAGGGCAACAAGGCAGTGCACAAGGTGATCAGCTCCTACGAC
The DNA here is from genome assembly GCA_900469445.1 of Hyphomicrobiales bacterium. GTDB lineage: Bacteria > Pseudomonadota > Alphaproteobacteria > Rhizobiales > Rhizobiaceae > Neorhizobium. The sequence continues at coordinate 34,897 of UBXM01000046.1, read as the reverse complement.
ATCCTCGGCGGACCCGCGACCTTCAACGTCCTCTACACCACCACGGCCTTCCATGACGAAAACCCAAAGACTTATGGGGCCTTCTACGCCGCCTTGGGCGAGGCGGCGAAATGGATCAATGCCAACAAGGAAAAGGCGGCGGAAATCTTCATCCGCCAGCAGGGTTCGAAGCTTTCGCCTGAACTTGTTCTCGAAATCATCAATGATCCCGAGAACGATTTCACCATCGCCCCGCAAAACACCTTCGTCTACGCGAGCGAACTGCACAAGCTCGGCGTCCTGAAGACGGAGGCCGGCTCCTGGAAGGATTACTTCTTCGAAGAAGCCCATAGCGAGAACGGCGGCTGAGGCCAATCCTCCCAACCTTCACGACCCGAGACCGACCTGCTGAGGCAGCCGGTCCCGGGTTTGCAATTTGATGGAACTGAGAATGGACGCCATGCCTTCGCCTCTGCGGGAAAATTCCGAACCACCCTTCCCGCCTCTTCTTGTCGTCGAAGGTGTGACGCTGGAATATCACGCTCCGGGCCGGGTGGTGCGCGCCACCCAGAATGTCAGCTTCGACGTATTTGAAGCGGACCGGTTCATCCTGCTGGGGGCATCCGGCTGCGGCAAATCTACCCTGTTGAAGGCAGTCGGCGGCTTCATCCCGCCTCGCGAAGGCCGGATCCTGCTGGACGGACAACCGATACATGGTCCAGGCCCCGATCGGGTTGTCGTCTTTCAGGAGTTCGACCAGCTTCCGCCGTGGAAGACCGTGCGCGAGAACGTGGTCTTTCCTCTGCGCTCGTCCGGCCGCGTGAGCCGCGGCGAGGCCAAAGAACGCGCCGATCATTATATCGAAAAAGTCGGCCTGACCCGATTTGCCGATGCCTATCCGAACACGCTTTCCGGCGGCATGAAGCAGCGCGTCGCGATTGCCCGGGCGCTCGCCATGGAGCCGCGTGTGCTGCTGATGGACGAGCCCTTCGCCGCATTGGATGCCCTGACTCGGCGCAAGATGCAGGAAGAGCTTCTGGCACTGTGGGAAGAAGTGCGTTTCACGCTGCTATTCGTCACCCATTCGATCGAGGAAGCCCTCGTGGTCGGCAATCGCATCGCGCTCCTGTCGCCGCATCCGGGGCGCATGCGTGCGGAGATCAACAGCCACGAATGGGATCTGAAGAGCGGCGGCAGTCCGCAATTCCAGGCGGCAGCAAACCGCATTCACCGGCTCCTGTTCGAAGAAGCCGAAGCAACGGATAGAACCGATGATGAGTGAAGCTCTGCACAACCGCCTTGAGCCGGAGACGCGGCCCGCACCACCGGTCCGGCCCGAATATGAGCGGCCGCTCGAACCGCTTGCTGACACGACAAGCTCCCAGGCCTTGCCGCTGCACCGGCGCCTCTGGCAGCGGGCATGGCTGCGCAAGACGCTGATCCTTCTCTGTCTTGCCTTGCTGTGGGAAATCACCGCCAGGCTTCAGGCAAACCCGCTGCTCCTGCCGCCCTTCTCCGCGGCGATCAAGGCACTGGTGGAGGACACGCTCAGCGGCGTCATTCCGGCGCGCGCCGTGAATTCGCTGGATGTCCTGATAAAAGGCTATGCAGCCGGTGTCGTACTCGCCTTCGTGCTGACATCCGTCGCGGTTTCCACCCAGATAGGACGGGACCTGCTATCGACACTGACATCCATGCTCAATCCCCTGCCGCCGATCGCGCTTCTGCCGCTCGCACTATTGTGGTTCGGGCTGGGCCAGGGAAGTCTCGTCTTCGTGCTCATCCATTCGGTTCTCTGGCCGCTGGCGCTCAACATGTATACCGGCTTTACCGGCGTGCCGGAAACCTTGCGCATGGCGGGCCGCAATTACGGTCTGCGAGGTCTGCGTTACGTCCTGCTGATCCTTGTCCCGGCAGCGCTGCCTTCGATTATCGCTGGCCTCAGGATCGGCTGGGCTTTTGCCTGGCGCACCCTGATCGCCGCCGAGCTCGTTTTCGGCGCCTCCTCAGGCCGAGGTGGCCTGGGTTGGTACATCTTCCAGAACCGCAACGAACTTTACACCGACCGGGTCTTTGCCGGCCTGATCATGGTCATCCTGTTCGGCCTCCTGGTCGAAAATGTGCTGTTCCGCGAACTTGAGAAGCGGACGGTGGCGAAGTGGGGGATGACGCGCTAGCGCCGGGATAATCATTATGACAGCAGAACGGAAATATGTAGTCGGCATTACCGACCACATGATCGGCGAGCCTGATCTCGAAGCGGACGTGCTCGGCGGCGATGTCGAGATCGATTTCTTCGCTAGCACCGACGAGACGTCCTTTGCGCCTGGCCGTCTGGCAAGGCTCGATGCGCTGATGGTCTGGGGCGCACGGCTGGGACCGAGGAGCATCGCTCACCTTGCCCGCTGTAAGGGTGTGGTGCGTTACGGCGTCGGCTACGAGAAAATCGATCGTGCGGCGCTCGCTGCCGCCGGCATACCGTTTGCCAACAACCCGGATTACGGCACCGAGGAAGTTGCCGATCATGCGCTGGCGATGATCCTCTCTTTGCATCGGCGGCTCTGGGAACATGACGCCCATGCCCGCGGATATGCCTCCGGCTGGCAGGTCCACAGCCTCAAGCCGCTTTCTCGTTCCAACAAGGCGACGGTCGGCGTGGTTGGTGTCGGGAGGATCGGCACGGCTGTCGTAAACCGGCTGAAACCCTTCGGCTTCCGCATTCTTGCTTATGATCCGGGCCAGCCGCCGGGCCACGAAAAGGCGATCGGCTATGAGCGCGCCGACCGGCTCGAAGACCTTCTTAGCCAGTCGGATGTCGTCACGCTTCACTGCCCGGCAACGCAGGAGACACGCGGGCTTCTCGATGCGGACGGTCTTTCCCGGCTGAAGCCAGGAGCGATCGTCGTCAACACCGCCCGCGGGGAGCTGATCGACGATCTGGGTGCGCTCGAGACCGCGTTGCGCAGCGGCCATCTGGCGGCTGCCGCGATCGACACTTTGGTCAAGGAGCCTCCCGGCGATCATCCCCTTTTGACGGCATGGCGCAATCGCGAAGACTGGCTTGCCGGGCGGCTGGTGATTACTCCGCACAATGCCTTCTATTCCGATCACGCGGCAGTCGAGATGCGTCGCAATGCAGCAAAGACGGTGAGGATACTTCTCGACGAGGGCAAGCTTCGAAACCAGGTTACGGACATATCATGAGCAGCCAATCCGAATTTCTCTGGTACATGCCAAATGACGTCAAGTCCGGCCATCGGGGCGACGCGGTCGACCCGAACCACAACAGCTTGGATACGCTGACCCTCCAGGCGAAGGCCATGGAAGACCATGGCTGGAAAGGTGCCCTGCTGGGCACGGGCTGGGGCCGGCCGGACACGTTTACCTTAGCCACCGCGCTTGTTGCGCGCACCGAGACATTCGAACCGCTGATTGCGGTCCGGCCCGGCTACTGGAAGCCGGCGAATTTTGCGTCCGCCGCCGCAACGCTCGATCACCTGAGCGGGGGGCGCGTGCGCGTCAACGTCGTGTCGGGACCTGATGCGCTCGCGGCCTATGGCGACAAGGAAGGCGACCAAGCCCAACGCTACGCACGCACCAAGGAATTCATGCGGCTAACCCGCCGGCTGTGGACGGAGGAAGACGTCACCTTCCGCGGCGAGCATTTCGAGGTCGAAGGCTCCACGGTCGTGCCGCGGCTGGAACCGATCGGCGATCGTCGCCATCCCAAGCTCTATTTCGGCGGAGCCTCGCCGGCAGCGGAACAAGTGGCCGCCACCGAGGCCGACGTGCAGCTCTTCTGGGGCGAACCGCTTGATGGCGTTCGAGAGCGTATCGAGCGGCTGAAACAACTAAGTAAGGCTCTCGATCGCGACCTGCCGCCGCTGGAATTCGGGCTGAGGATCACCACGCTTGTTCGCGACACGACGGAACAGGCTTGGGCGGATGCCGAGGCGAAGGTCGCAAAAATGGCGGAAGGTTCGGCGGGAAGCTGGCAGGACCACCGCCATGGGGTGGCCGTCGGCCAGCAGCGACTGCTCGATCTGGCCGGGAAAGGCGACGTATTGGACGACAATCTCTATACCGCGCCCGGCAAATATGGCGGCGGTGGCGCCGGCACGACCTGGCTGGTCGGTTCGGCGGAGGATGTCGCACGCTCGCTGCGCAAATATCGGGCACTTGGCATCAGCCATTTCGTACTCTCCGACACGCCGTACCTGACGGAGATAAGACGACAGGGCAGCCAGCTTCTCCCGCTTTTGGCCACGGACGACATTTGAAAAACAGCCCGCGACCATTAGACCTCCGCCGCGGGTCAAGACAGAAAAAAAACGCTCATGGCCCAGCGCTTTTTGAAGCTTTGTTTCTTCTCCCGGCCACCGGGGCATGGCTGAATGCCGCGTTAATGCGAGGAAGGTGGGATGAGCAAGGTGATCAGCTTGGCGCACAAACTCAAAGCCGTAGCCTCTTACATAAGAACAGAGGATGAGGCAGTCGATGCCGCAAAGGCGCTGGCGAATGCGATCCATGATGGATCGAGCCTTCGCGACAGGCAGCGGATACTGCCCTATCGAGAGATGGAACTGACGGCTCAATCCGGAATTCTGGGAGTGACTGTACCCGCCGAATATGGCGGCGCTGACATCTCCAACCCCTTTCTTGCCGAAGTCGTTGCGATCCTGTCGGAAGCGGACAGCTCCATCGGCCAGATCCCGCAGAACCATTTCTACATTCTCGAAGTGCTACGGCTCGCCGGGACGGAGGAGCAAAAGAAGTACTTCCTTGCCAGAGCCCTTGCCGGGGACCAATTCGCCAATGCGCTGGCCGAAAGAAACGGCAATGCCGCGGGGGTGATCAATACACGGATCGTGCCAGATGGGCCTGGCTTCCGCATTTCGGGTGAGAAATACTATTCGACCGGCGCCCTGTTTGCCGACTGGATCGCCGTGTTCGCGCAGGATCCGCAGGATCATATCGTCATGGCACTCGTCCAACGCGGGACGGATGGCCTGACGATCACCGATGATTGGGCCGGTTTCGGCCAACGGACGACAGCAAGCGGGACGGTGGCGATAGACAATATCTACGTGGCTGCCGACTGCGTCATCGACTACTACAGGACCTTCGAACAGCCGGCGCCTCTTGGTTCGCTCGGCCAGTTGCTGCACGCCGCCGTCGATCTCGGAATCGCTCGTGCGGCCTTTGCCGACATGGTCGACTTCGTCAAAACCCGATCGCGGGGAAATCCAACTCTCGGTATCGAAATTGCAAGCAATGATCCGTTGCTGCTCGCGAGGACCGGATCGATCGCCGTCAGGATAGAGGCGGCAGCATCGGTCATCGAGCGCGCAGGGCGAAAGATCGATATTGCGCAGGTATCGCCCTCGCCCGAGGCCGCAACCGAGGCATCTCTCGCGGTCGCGGCTGCAAAGATCCTGACCACCGAAGCCGCGCTGGAGGCGACGAATGCGCTCTTCGAGCTTGCGGGTACAGCTTCCACCGATGAGGCACTCAATCTCGACCGCCACTGGCGTAATGCGCGCACTCACACCGTCCATGACCCGGTTCGCTGGAAGCATCACGCCATCGGCGACTTCCACCTCAACGGCAGGCTTCCCTCGCCGAACGGCCAGTTCTGATCAAAGAACCTGCTCTTCGATAGATGGTGCCGAGCGTTTCGCCACCATCTGTTCAAGCGTCATGTTGTCGAGAACTGCGGAAATGGCGTCGCGGACCTCCGTCATGGAATGCCGCACCTGACAGTCTTCCGGATGATCGCAATCGTCGCAGGCTTCGAAGGCGGTCTTGCTGGCGCAGCGGATGGGCGCGAGCGGCCCGTCGAGTATCCTGACGGCCTGGCCAATGGAGATTTGCGAGGCCGGCTTGGCAAGCGCATAGCCGCCGCCTGGCCCCTTCTTCGACCGCAGGATGCCGCCCTTGCGCAGTTCCAGAAGGATCGCATCGAGAAATTTCTTGGAAATATTGTTCTGCTCGGCGATTTCACTGACAAACGCGGTCTTGCCGGGGTCGATCTTCGCCAGATGGACGAGTGCCTTGAGCCCGTATTTCCCTTTTTTCGTAAGCATTGATATTGGCAGGTCCGAGCGTTCGCAGCCAGCAGAATTGCCGGCAATGAAAGCGATACAGCAGCAGCCCGGAACCTTCAACACTGCCATCGAACACGGCGCGACGTCGGACGCGTCAACCACCGGCTTGCTGCCTTGGGCAGACCGAAGAAAGCGTCGTGGGGGTGAGGGCATTCGAGATGGTTTGGGTCGCTAGCTTCGCGTACGATCCGAACACCCCCCCATTCGATCGGTCGACGTCTTGGCAATATCGAGAGCCACATGACCTTATGAATACTGCCAGAGGAGGGCCTCGTCCAAGCGTGTCATCGAGTTGATGGACAAGGTTCTCTAGCTTCAAATTAGACATTCAAGTGGTTGGACAGCCTCTGCTCTACGACACTATTCTTTTGCTCAAGCAGTCTCTTGCGGACAAGCACGCTCATCACGCGCGCTGCGGTTGAAAACGTCATTTCATCCAGAGGCCCCTCGCCGTCCCAAGGTTTGGTAAGCCTTGCGGTGATGTCGCCAACCAGATTGGCCGGCACGATATCGGAGCAGCCTCTCAATGCGTCAAATGTGTCGGATATGGAAATGTCATCTCTGCCGAATACGACGCTCGGTTCGGGCGAAAACGTATCCCAATTCTCGAACTGTTCAAGGGCGTCTCGGAAGAGATATTGGAGTGTAATTGGCGCATGTCCGTCTGACAGGCTGGGTAGGGTCGTGGTCATTGTGGCCTCCCGTACGAAAGTTGCTTTAACTCAGCAAGGTAGATAGACGCCCCAAAAGACGCTTTCGGAATAGAGGTATGGCGGCGACGCATTGTTTTCTGTGTCTACGACCTGTTCGCTTAAGGCGCCTCGCTCCGAACGCTTTGACGATTTTGACGCGAGCGGTTTTTGGGTTGCGATATCAGACACGCCGAACGCGAACGCATAGAGGTTTGCTCTGATCATGTTGCCCTCTCAAACGGTTATTCGATGTCGATATGCTCGGTGAGTAGGCTTAGATCGTCAACGCCAGCTGAAAGAAACTCCTGTCAATCCTGACGCGCCTCGCGGTCATCCATTGCGGAAAACGCGTCGGAAGCAGATTTTCATTTTTTGCAAGCTGGGCGGCTTCAATACGGTGATTTTTGAGAAGCTGCGATTAGATCCTCCAATCACCGTAGTCCGGCCTTTAGTATACAATGGCTCGAGCGAACGATGATGCTCCTAAGGGGAACAGGACCGTCGACCCCACCCATTCAGATTTCGCTACCCACGCTACAGACCTTTGCTGTCATCCCATTCTCCAACCCTGGAATTAATATGACTTTCGAAATCATGTTTTTGCTGGTAGTGAAACTCACCCCATGGCCACAGGCAGCTTACACAGAAGGGGATGGAGCAGCAGGACCGCCTCGACATGAGCATCGACGCCGACAGCATATTCATGGGAAATCGGGCGGCGTTGATCAATTATTCAGCACGGATCCTGGGGTCACGTGATGCCGCCGAAGACGTGGTGCAGGAAGCGTATCTGCGGTTCGTGCCTGATGTTTCGACAACGGAGACTGCACGTCAGGGATTGGCCTATCTTTATCGCATCGTCCGCAATCTTTCGCTCGACATCGTCAAGCGACGCAAAATCGAGCAGCGTGCCCAGACGTTGGACCCACCATTCTGGATCGTGCCGCGCCCGTCCGAGACGCCCGAGCAGACGACGATGTTCTGCGATGAGGTTCGGATTGCCCAAGAGGTCTTGGCCTCGCTCCCCAAAGAGATGCAGATTGCAGTCGAGATGCATCGGCACGGCGGCCAGACTCTCGAGGCCGTGGCTCAGCATCTCGGCGTATCGGTCGCCACCGCGCATCGACATGTCAGAACAGCAATGGTGAAGATCGCCATAGCGCTCGATCGAAAAAATGCTTGAACTTCTCTCCTGCGAAGAAAAATCTACCCGCGATAATCGTTTCTACTTTCGGCAGGCAAATTCGGATAAACCGACTTGAGATCCGAAGTGGGTAAGATTTGACGCGGCACGACCAGACAAGTGATGAACGGCTCGAAGAAGCGATGGACTGGTTCCTGCGCTTGAACGACCCTGCACACTCTGGCGAAGACGAAAAATCCTTTTCCGTCTGGCTGGATGGAGCGGCGGAAAATCGTGAGGCGTGGGCAAAGGCCTGTCGGACATGGGAAGTGATGGGCGCAAGCCTCCCGGCCCAACCGCCCCTCTTCCAACTTGGACGACAATCCACAAGACGCGCGCCATCCGTAGCGGGTCATCAAAGACCTGGCCGACGAAGGCCGATCACAATCGGGATCGCCGCGCTTGCTGCCTGTCTGGTCGCGGTTTTCGCGGCCCCCACGGTGCTGACACGTTATACGGCGGATTACGTGACCACCACTGCCGAAGTCCGAAGGATTACCTTGCAGGATGGGTCGACCGTGGATCTGGGCGCGTCCAGTGCGATCACCGTTCACTTTTCAGCGGAAGGACGACAGGTCCGCCTTCTCGAAGGACAGGCATTTTTCGACGTTCGCCCGGACACGGCACGACCTTTTTCCGTCAAGACGGGCGAACTCGATGTGACGGTGGTCGGTACCGCTTTCGACATCAACATCACACCCGAAACAGAAACCGTGCAACTGGCCCACGGCATAGTCAATCTTTCCAGGTCTGCGGGCAGCGATGGCATGCGGATGATCGCCGGCGACGCGATCACGCTCGACCGTGCGAGTGGAAGCTTGGCTCGTTCCACCATGGACGTCGAGGCCATCGCTTCCTGGCGCGACCGCAAGCTCTTCGTGCAGGACGTTCCGATCTCAGCCGTGGTCGCAGAATTGCAACGCTACCATCCGTCCTGGATCACGGTTGCGAGTATCGAGCTTGGCGATAGGCGCATCACCGGCCTCTACGACCTGTCCGATCCAGATCGGGCTCTAGAAGCGCTTGTCAGCCCCTATGGCGGTAAGGTCCATCATGTGTCGCCTTATCTGCGGGTTATTGCTCTTTTCTGAACAGATGACCGTTCCGCACATTTTCGCAAAATTTTCCGCATTGCGGTGAAAAATTCAACGACCTTGGTCGTCTCTACCCTGAACGCAAGCAAGGGGGCTTGCAGTAAAGGTGCATAGGAGACGGGGCGGGATGACGCTTGTGCAGAATGGGGTACGACGGAAAAACACACGCGCAAGGGCATTTGCATTGACGCTTGCGGGATCGGTGGCGATCGCGGCGCTGGCAACGATGAACGTGAGCGCGGCAACAGCGCAAACCGCCCAACGCAACTTCGATATCCCGGCCCAACCACTTGCATCCGCGCTCAACGCATACGGACGCCAATCAGGTCTCCAGGTAACACTCGCAGCTTCGACCTCCCAGGGCGTCACCTCGCGCGCGGTTTCCGGCTCGCTTTCGCCGGAAGCCGCGCTTGGGCGTTTGCTTGAAGGAACCGGCATTTCCTACAGCATCGTGAACGGCACGGCTATGATTGGTCGTCCGGCAGGGTCAGCAGCACAGGGCATTGGCGGAGCCGATGCAAATGCGCTCGCACCTATCGTCCTCGACGCACAGAACGTCGGCCAGCGAGATGTCGGAGAAATCGTCATCGGCTCCGAGCAACTCGAGCGCCTCAACCCTGTCAGCATTGCCGACGTGTTTCGCGAGGAAGCAGGCGTCCAGGTCGGAAGCTCATTGCCGATGTCGCAGAAGGTTTATGTTCATGGCATCGAGGAAACCAACCTTGCGGTCAGCATCGATGGTGCGCGTCAGAACAACAAGGTCTTCCATCACAACGCCACCAACCTCATCGATCCTTCGATCCTGAAGGCGGTCGACGTGGATGCCGGTATCGCTCCCGCCGATGCAGGACCCGGTGCGCTTGCCGGTGCGATCAATTATGAAACCAGGGATGCCGCCGACCTCCTGGAGGATGGCAAGTCCTTTGGTGGCTTTGTCACATCGACCTATAATTTCAACAGCGACACCGCGGTGACCGGCCTTTCTGCCTACGGCCAGAAGGACGGGTTCGACTTCCTCGGCTATTTCACCTTCGGCAAGGGCAACGAGTTTCACAATGGCGATGGAGAAAGGGTCGAGGGAACGGAAACCAACCTTCTGAGCGGTCTTGGCAAGATCGGTTACGAGTTCGAGAGCGGCGATCGTATCGAGATCAGCCATGATCGTGTGGTCGATGATGCACCGCGGCCATACCGCGCCAATTCCGGCTTTGTCGAGACGCCGCGCCCCTGGGAACCCCGGATCCGAGACTACAAGCTCGACCGACAGAATACTGTCTTTACCTACACGGACGAGACACCTGAAGGATGGTGGGATCCGAAGGTCATGCTGGCATACGGATCAACCGAGGTAACAATCCCGATCTTTGGTCCGCCCGGTCGACTGTACGACGACACGGGCAAGACATCGACCTTCAACGGAAAGTTTGAAAACAAATTTTCTTTCGACATAGGCAACGTCGTCGCCGGCGTTGATTTCTATAATGACAAAGCAAAGCTCGACGACCCTTTCGATGCCGGCGAGGAAAAGGCCTCCAATGTCGGTATCTACGCGCAGGCCCGTCTTGAGCCGTGGGAGCGAACACGCCTTTCCTTCGGAGGCCGTGCCGACCATCAATGGTTCACCGGCGTCGATGACCGTGACTTCAGCAATTCCGGGCTCACCGCGAATATTTCAGGTGAATACGATCTCACCGACATTTTCACGGCCAAGGCGGGATTCTCACGCGTCTGGGCGGGTGTGCCGCTGACGGAAAACTTCATCATCAATCCGGCATGGGATTACGGCGACGATGGACCCAAACCGGTAACCGCCAAGAACTATCTTATCGGGCTGGAGGCAGAATACGAAGGCTTTACGGCCGAAGCCAGCCTCTTCAGGACGGATATCGCCAATGCGCGCGTGCCGATCTACGGCCTAGCCGCCGGAGGCGCATTGCGCAACCGCGACCTGCAATCCAAGGGTTTCGAAATCGGTGCAGGATATGAATGGACGAGCGGCTACGTGAAGGTCAAATACGTCCATATCGATGTCGATGTTGACGGCCTCCCCGCAAGCTCGGACAGCGGCAATTATCTCGCGACCCCGGTCGGCGACATCATCACGATCACAGCCGCCCATACATTCGAGGACTGGAACCTGACGATCGGCGGCGACATCGAGATTGCGCCTGAATACGATCATGTCGCCGAAAATGACGATGGCGAGCGGGTCCCCTATGCCGCCTACGAAGTTGTCAATCTATTTGCCGAATGGAAGCCTGAGCAGCTGAACCACTTCATCTTCCGTGCCGAGGTGAGAAACATCTTCGACGAGACCTATTCCGACCGCGCCACCTACGGTCAGGAATTCGGCAATGTCACACCGCTTTACGAGCCAGGCCGCAGTTTCCTGATCACGGCAAAGGCGAAATTCTAAAGATAAAGCTGGCGCCTTCGAGCTTTTCCCGGCGGCGCCAGTCTAGGAGGTATAAAGTGATGGAGGCCCGGGCAATTTTGAGAACCGAGCATGCGGGCAAATATCTGACGCAGCTTTGCAAGCATTTTGCCCACAAGATCGACGTTACCTACGAAGGCGATCATGGCGAATGCCGTTTCGTCTGCGGCACTGCAGTTCTTGAAGCAAAAGAGGGTAATCTGCTGATCACGGCCATCTCCCCAGACGAAACCCAAATGATGGAAACCCAGTCGGTCGTCGAGCGCCATCTTGTTCGCTTCGCATTTCGCGAGGCCATCGAACCCTTGCAATGGCAACCACAGAACGGTGCCCGACTGATCGGATGACGTGACGATGCTTCGTTTTTTCTTCGCTCTGGCCACCATCTTTGTTTCCGCATCGCCCGCAACTGCGATCGAAATTCATACCGCACGCGGTATAGTCGATATTGCAACCCTACCAACCAAAGTTGCCGTGTTCGACATCGCTGCTCTCGACACGCTGGATCGGCTGGGGATCAAGCCGGCGGGTATCCCCAGCAAGCTTTATCTCAACCAGCTCGAACATCTTCAATCCGATGCAGAGGTAGTCGGCGACCTATTCGAGCCCGATCTTGAGGCCCTGAGTGCGCTCGATCCCGATCTGATTATTCTCGGCGGACGTTCCTCCACAAGGGTCGAGGCCGCGGCGCAAGTCGCACAGGCGATCGACATGACCATGGATGGCGATGATCTCGTAGATCAGGCCAAAGCGCGGTTGTTGGAATATGGCCGTCTGTTTGACCGAGAGACTGCGGCAAGAAAGATTGCGACGGAACTGGACGACCAGATCGACGCAACCCGTAAAGCGGCTGCCGGAAAAGGCAAGGTGCTGATCATCATGACCAATGGTCCGAAGATCACCGCCTATGGTCCCGGCTCACGCTTCGGCTGGGTTCATGCAACGCTCGGCCTTGAGCCGGCCGTGGGTGACGTGCAGAGCGCCACCCATGGGGAGGCCGTTTCCTTCGAGTTCATCCATCGCGCCAATCCCGACTGGCTATTGATCGTTGACCGCGCGGCAGCGATCGGATCGGGCGAGCAAGGAGCACGCGCGACCCTCGACAATGAACTTGTCGCCGCGACGACCGCCTGGAAGAAGGGGCAACTCGTCTTTCTTCCGGCTGCCGACTTCTACATCGCGGCAGGCGGCATCCAGGCAACAGAACGTGTCATGAAGACGCTCGAAACCGCCTTCACCACAGCCCGATGAGCATTGCGGCCAACCAGATCGGCGTCTTGCTCGCGACCCTCGTACTCGCTGCCCTCTTCCTGGTAAGCCTTGGTGTCGGTGCGGGCGACGTCACCCTTTTCGGCCTCTGGCACGGGACAGCCGAACTTGATCTTCTGGCCATCAGTCGCCTTCCGCGCACCGTCGCCGTGGTCTTGACAGGTGCTGGCCTGGCAATCGCCGGGCTGATCATGCAGGCAATAACCCGCAACCGTTTCGTCGAACCATCGACGGCAGGAACCGCTCAATCCGCTGAGCTCGGCATTCTGATCGTAACCCTGCTCTGGCCCGCGGCATCGCTCGGTTTCAAGACATTGGCCGCAAGTGTTACAGCCCTTCTCGGCACGGCTTTCTTCCTGATGACTGCGCACCGGCTGCCACCCACCCAGCCTTTTCTGGTTCCGCTGTTTGGGCTTGTCTATGGCAGCGTCCTTGGTGCTGTCGCCACATTGATCGCCTGGCAATTGGATCTTCTCCAATATCTGTCGATCTGGAGCAGTGGCGACTTTTCAGGTGTTCTGCGTGGGCGTTATGAGCTGCTCTGGATCGGTGCATTTCTGGTGGTCGCCGCATGGTTGGTCGCTGATCGCCTCACGATCATGGCCCTCGGCCGGGACGCAAGTATCGGGCTGGGCATCGACTACGCGCGGATGATGCAGCTCGGTCTCGGCATCATTTCCGTGATTTCGGCAGTTACCGTTGTCGTGGTCGGTGTCGTGCCTTTCGTCGGTCTCGTTGTTCCCAATCTCGTCTCAAGACTGATGGGGGACAATCTGCGGGCAACCTTGCCGGTTGTCGCAGTCTCAGGGGCGATCCTTCTGCTTGCCTGCGATATCCTTGGTCGACTGATCCGCTTTCCCTATGAAATCCCGGTCGGAACCGTCATGGGCATTGTCGGCGCCCTGCTGTTTCTAGTCCTGATTTTCCAGCCGCGCGTTCGGGGATAATGCCATGATCGATCGGCGGCTTGTTTTTCTAGGGGCCCTTGCATTGGCTTGTATGGTCGCCTTCATGACGATCGGGCTTCGCGGCAACCTCGGCTTCGTGCTGAGTCTACGCGCCATCAAGCTTATAGCGCTGATCGAGGTCGGCATTGCTATTGCGGTATCGACCGTAGTGTTTCAGACGGTGACGGCAAATCGCATCCTTACGCCGTCGATCATGGGCATCGATGCGCTCTATCTGTTTGCCCAGATTCTCCTCGTTTTCCTCCTCGGGGGGCTCGCCTATACAAGCCTCGATGCGAAGCTGAAATTCGGTGTCGAGGTCGTCGCGCTCATGGCGCTATCACTTGGACTTATCCTGCCAATGTTGCGGACGAGGCTGGATATGGGGTTCCTGCTGCTTGTCGGTGTAGTCATCGGCGTGCTGTTTCGCAGCCTCCATTCTCTGATTGCACGGGTCATCGATCCAAACGATTTTGCCGTCGCTCAGGCAAGCAGCTATGCCAACTTCAACGACATCAATTCCGAGCTCCTGACTGTCGCCTCACTCCTGACACTCGCCGCGCTTGTTTTCGTCTGGCATGCACGGCACGTTCTCGACGTCGTTGCACTTGGCCGAGATACGGCAATCGGGCTCGGAATAAACTGGACGAGAACACAGGTCGCTTGCCTGCTACTGGTTGCTAGTCTGGTGGCGGTTTCGACGGCGCTTGTCGGACCGGTTGCGTTTCTGGGATTGCTGTTCGTGGCGCTTGCCGAGCGCATCGTTACGACCCGCCGTCATTCCATCCTCATTCCGGCAGTCGCCTTGGTTGCCATTATCGTTCTTGTCGGCGGTCAGACGCTATTTCAACATCTGCTCGGCAACAGTTCGACGCTCGGTGTCGTCGTCGAGTTCGCTGGCGGGGTTGTCTTTCTCATTCTTCTCTGGCGTGGGAGCCGCAAGTGATCCGGATCGAAAACGTCTCGCTTGCCTTTGGCAAGACGAATATCCTCAAGGAGATTTCGGTCTCCATCCCGAAGGGCGGTATCACGGCACTGATCGGCCCGAACGGCGCGGGGAAATCGTCACTTTTGGGGCTCGCAGCTCGACTGCTGCCACTTCAGGCGGGAGATATCTCGGTAGACAATCTTTCGGTTTCTTCGACTTCGGGCAAAGTGCTGGCAAAAAAAATTGCGATCCTTCGGCAGGACAATCATGTCGGCAGTCGATTAACGGTTCGCGAACTTGTCGGTTTCGGGCGATTTCCCCACAGTCATGGCCACCTTACAGAAAATGACCACCGCATCATCGACGAGTCACTTCGACTCTTTGGTCTTACCGAGATGTCCGAACGACTTCTCGATACCCTTTCCGGGGGGCAGCGGCAGCGCGCCCTCGTCGCGATGGCCTATTGCCAGGACACCGATTACCTGCTGCTGGATGAGCCTCTCAACAATCTGGATATGTATTTCGCGAGTGAATTGATGAAGTCGCTGCGAAATATCGCAGATACGCGAGCGAAGACGATCGTGATCGTGCTGCATGATATCAACTATGCCGGCAGTTTCGCGGACAGGATCATTGCTATGAAAGACGGTCAGGTGGTCGCGGACGGCAAACCAGCTGATATTATGACTGAAACGGCACTCGGAGGAATCTATGGATTCAATATCCCCGTTATCAGTGTCGGAGGTCAGCCAATCGCATTACCGTTCCGACGCTGACCCATGGTGTTGATGGGGACCGAACCTGCGACCCCGGCAATACTTTCAGCTCAAGCGGCTGATTATAATTGCGAAACTGATGCCGAGACACGTCTGTTCACTTTGGCCTACTCACGCTCGTGTAAGCTTGGGCTCATCGCGTCCTCTGTGGCCAAGTGCTGATTTCCATCCGCGAGATCAGCGATGGAAAATCGGTCCAGATATGCCGCTTTGTTCGGTTAACAGCGCGCGAAGCACGGTGGACTTGCCGCAGGCATTCGGCCTAGCTTTCCGCAAGGGAGCAACATACCGGCACCATGCCGGACACGCCACACGCAGCGACCACCGCGGCCCGAAAGGCGTGGTGGCCGCTACAGAACGTGGTGCCTCGTGGATCAAGTTTTGTGCCAGTGGCGCCGGATCGTGAACCGACACCAATGACCGCGATCGCTGCGATGATCCGGTTGGCCGGGGCCATGTTCGGGAGACGTTCGCCCGGCATCAGACTGGTTTCGGCAGCGCTCAAGACCGCAGCGACAATCGCCAGGGAAACGGCTCCTCCGATCTGAGTGCTGATGTTGTGCAGCATGTCTGGCTGCCGCAGCTTTTTGCCGACCGTTGCCGAGATGCGACAGTTTCGAAGCTTAAAGCAGACTGCGCAAGCCGAAATAAAAGAGCCACAGACCGGAAATCGCGGTCACCGCATCCATAAGTGTTCGGAATTGATGGTCGGCGAAACGCGCGACAATCGGACGGGCAAGGAATGTACCTGCCATCAGTGCCGCGCCGACGATCACGCCGTAAAGCAGATCTACCGTCGAAATGGCGCCAAATTCCCGAAAGGCGATAATCTTGGAAGCTTGGACAAGGAGAGAGGCACCGGCTTCCGTTGCGATGAATGCGCCGCGAACCAATCCGAATGCCAGGAATGCCGGCACGCTGAGTGGTCCGGTCGACAGGAAGATGCCGGTCAGGAAGCCGACCAATGCCCCAGCGACAGCCAGCAGCGTCAAGCCGACACGTTTAAACTGCACCACTGCGAACCGCCGGACCGGAACCAGAGCCATGATGAAAAGCCCAAGCAAAGTCTCCGGCCAACCTTGCGGAAGATGGATCAACACATAGGCTCCGGCCGCCGCAGCAGGCATGCCCGGCAACGCGAAGGCGAATACCGCCTTCCACTCGATCGATCTCCACCAGGCAAGCACGCGAGAGAAATTGGCCATGAACCCCGCAACAGCCATGATCGGGATCGCCTCTACCGCACCGAACATCGGCACCAGTATCGGTAGGAGCAGCAGACTTGCCCCCGTACCCACTACAGCGCTGAGCGCCCCTGCCGCCAAGGCGACGCTCATAAGCATGAGCCATTGATCCAAGACTATATCCTCTCGTGCCGGGCGACACACAGCTCAGCTGGGAAAGGCCTCGTTCAGGTAGGCAATCGCTTCACATGTCAAGAGCGAATCCGGACGGTTTCCGATAAGGAAGGAGAGTTTGCTGTCTCCTCAAGCTCTTAATAGGCATGCACGGCCTCTTGGAGCGATTTGCCCGAAACGATAGGCCATGGTTGGCGAGCAACATCGCTTTGTGATCGGAAGCGAGACCACGCACTGCGTCGGCGAGCTTGCGGTCTCCCGGTCGATAATACGGCACGAGCGGCAGCCGACCGATCCTCATCACCTTGTCGGCCGTGAGCGGTGGCAGAACATCGGAATTATCCGCATGGCAGAGGCAGGAAACAGCCCCGCATGCGTCGAATGAAGGTGCACGATCGCCTTGGCCCCGGGGCGTTCACTATAGACAGCGAGATGAAAGAAGGCCTCCTTCGACGGTGGATCACCGGCGAGGTGTTCACCCGTTGGTGAAACCTTCGATATCTGGTCAGGCGTGAGAAAGCCAAGCGAAGAATTGGTCGGCGTTATCAAAATGGAACCGTCCTCGAGCCTCACGGACAGATTGCCGGCACTGCCATGCGCCAAGCCACGCGCATAAAGCAGCCGTGGTAATGACGATGAAAAAGATGCCGAGGCACCATTCGAAGCAGGCGCCTTGCCATTCGCCCATATCAAGCTCCGTCATGCTGAGCAGCAAATAGATAAATGCGTTAAGCGGGCTCAGAATATGGAAAGCCTGTTCCGTCCTTGGTCCTGATCTTCCATTGCGGCGCGCAGCTGGGACAAAAATGCCGCAACACCGGGAGTGATCGGCCGGTCCCTCCCGGTGACGATCCCATAAGAGCCCATGACTGAGGGCAACATGACGGGAATTTCGTCAAGCAGGTTGTGGCGGATATAAAAGTCCGACACGTCGCCCGGCATCACGGCCAGCATGTCGCTTTCATGCATGAGCGCCACCATCGTCATCATCGAAGACGTTTCCACGATATTCTGCGGTCCCGGCAGTCGCATCTCCGCGAAAACAGGCGCAAGGACCTTACGCATAGGACTTCCGGCCGGCAGAAGTGTCCAGGGCCACTTCCCCAGTTCCGATATGCTGACCGACGCCTTGAGCGTAAGCGGGTGCTGCTTGCGCCCCACCACCTTCAACGGTTCATCGATAAGATCGACATAGTCGAATTCGCTGCGATCACCCAGCACCAGCGGACGCGCCAGCAGCACGTCGAGCTGGCCGTTCAGAAGCGCGGCGACAAGCACGTCGCTGGTATTCACATCCACCGAAACCTGAAGGCCCGGATGTTCCAGTTTCAAGGCAGCAACCGCCTTTGCCAGCAGAAAGGGTATGGCGCTGACGACCGCGCCGATCTTGATGGCGCCGGAAGCGCCCTTGGAAAGAGAATCAATCTCCTCGCGGGTCCGGATAACCTCCATCTGCACCAGTCGGGCATGCCTGATCATAACCTCCCCATAGGGCGTTGGCCTCATGCCGCGCGAACTTCGTTCAAACAGGGCGTAGCCGACAGCAGCCTCCAGATCCTGGATCAGCTTCGTCGCAGTCGGTTGGGTCATGTTCAGTGATGCCGCCGCCTTTCGCAGGCTGGCCGCCTCTCCCAACGCTACGAGCAGAAGCAACTGGGCACTCTTCAGATGCCGCAGCAACATCAGCCCGCGATCGAATGTATCGGATGTCATCGCCGCCTTTCAGCACAGGGAGTGATCGAGATATCCGATCACCTGATCTGATAATTTCATTATTTCGGAATATCGCGTCAACTATATTTCGTCCTGGGGCGCGGTGGGGGAACACCGCTCAAGGAGGTCGACGGGGATCGTCGAACCGGCGCGGGCTGAACAAGCTGGCGCATCAATCAGGGAGGATTGAAATTCATGTCTGAAATTGACCAGGGACGCTTTTCCGTCGGCGCTGCAGCCGATGTGAACCGGGGACAGGCGACGAACGTCAGGTGGTACATCTTCGTGATCGTCTTCCTGCTGGTGGTGATCAACATGGTTGATCGTACCGCGCTGTCGATCGCCATGCCGACTATCGCCGAGGAATTCCTGATCGGCCCTGCCATGCAGGGATTGATTCTCAGCTCCTTCTTCTGGAGCTATGCTTTGATGCAGATCCCCGGCGGCTGGATGATCGACCGCTATGGCGCACGCAGCGTGATCACCATGTCGACGGTCGGCTGGGGTGTCTTCCAGACCATCGCGGGTTTTGCGACCGGCGGCGTTTCGCTGCTTCTGACCCGTATCGGGCTCGGTGCCGCCGAAGCCCCTCTCTTCCCGGCGGGGGCCAAGCTGAACTCGAACTGGCTCGCCAAGAAGGAGCGTGCGCGCGGCGCCGTATTCATGGACAGCGGCGCCCCGCTTGGCGCAGCTTTGGGTGGCGTGCTGATCAGCTGGCTGATCGTGGCGCTCGACAGCTGGCGGCTTGCCTTCATTGCAGCCGGCGTAGTGACTGTCCTGCTCGGCTGGCTCGCATGGCGCTATCTGCGCGACAGCCCCACTCTGCATCCCAGCGTCAACGATGCCGAAATGGACATCATCAAGGATGTCGGCGAGACGTCTCAGGTTTCGACAGAAACCGAACCAACCCACGTCCTCCGTCGGTCGCTCGTCAGCCTCGTTGCAGGCCGCACCGGCTGGGCCATGATCAATTTCGGCCTGCTGACCTGGGGGCCCAGCTATCTGGCGCAGGCGCGGGGCTTCAACCTCAAGGAAATGGGCGGCGCTACATTCGTCATCTTCCTGGCAGGCATGTTCGGCTCGCTCGCAGCCGGCTTCATCGCCGACAAGCTGCTTGCCGCCGGCTTCCGGCGCTCCATCGTTTACAAGACCCTGCTGGGTATCACCGGCCTTGGCGTTGCCGCCACCTTCATCGCCCTTCCCTATGTTAGCAACCCGGTCGTCGCGGTCGCCGTCCTTTCCGCAACGCTGTTCCTGCTTTACTTCGGCAGCCTTTACTGGAGCATCCCGGCCATTCTTGCGCCGAAGAGCCGCGTCGGCATCGTCGGTGGAACGATGAATTTCGCCGGCAGCGTCAGCGGCATCGTCGTCCCGATCCTGACCGGCTTCATCCTCCAGTGGACCGGAGGCTCTTACGAAACGGTACTGGGCTTCTTTGCGGGCTGCGCGGTCGTCTATGTGATCGCCACCGCCACGATCGACTTCAACGAGAGCCATGTTGAACGGAAGGACAGATAATTGCAGAAATTTCCTATTTGGGATGGCCCGATCGTCGATGCACACCATCATTTCTGGGACCCGGTCGCCAATAACCATCCCTGGCTGAGACCTGAGATGAACATACCGTTCCGTTACGGCGACTATAATGCGATCAAACGCCGTTACCTTCCGCCAGAGTACAGGGAAGACACTGCAGGCCACAATGTCGTGCAGTCCGTCTATGTCGAGACCGAATGGGATCCCGCGGATCCCATCGGTGAGACGCGCTACGCGACAGGCATAGCAGAGAGGTTTGGATTGCCGAATGCCATCGTGGCGCAGGCCTGGCTCGACCGGAGCGATGTCGCCGATGTGCTGAGCGGCCAGGCCTCCTTTGACCTCGTCCGGAGCGTGCGCCATAAACCTGGCGGCGCTTCGAGCGCCAAAGGCGCGGCCGACTGCCGGACATTGATGACCGACGACACCTGGCGCAACGGCTACGCGCTCCTCCAGCAGCATGGTCTGAACTTCGACCTTCAGGCCGCCTGGTGGCATCTCGACGAAGCGATCCTGCTGGCGCGCGATTTTCCTGCGACGACCATCATCCTCAATCACACGGGCCTGCCGTCGGACCGATCGCCAGAAGGCATCGACGGCTGGCACAAGGCCATGGGCAAATTGTCGGAAATGCCCAATGTATGCGTCAAGATATCGGGGATCGGCCAGAAGGGCCGACCATGGACCGTGGAAGACAACGGTTACATCATCTCCGAAACGATCGAGATGTTCTCTCCCGATCGCGCCATGTTCGCGAGCAACTTCCCCGTGGACAGCCTCTGCGGTTCCTTCGACAAGATCTATTCTGGATTCAAGCAGGTCGCAGCTCGATATCCGCGGAGCGAGCAGGCGAAACTCTTCGCGGAGACCGCCCGCAGATATTACCGACTGCAGCCTGCGGGCGACGAGGTCCTCACGGTATCCGAAGTCGAAACCCGCAGGGCAAGCGGCTCGCGCTAGGGATCGGTCACACCTGATACGGTGGCGTCTCCTGCCGCCGTATCAGGCATGCGACAACCATCCGAGGCCTGCAACCGTGTCGCCGGCAGGTCGATATTCGCAGCCGACATATCCCTGATAACCGAAATCATCAAGCGCCGAAAAGATCTTGAAATCATTGAGCTCTCCGGTCCCAGGCTCGTTTCGCAGGGGAACGGAAGCAACCTGCACATGCGCAGTGATCGGCATCAGTTCCTCGAGCCCTTTCAGAACATCCCCCTGCATGATCTGCCGGTGGTAGATATCGAATTGCAGCTTCACATGGGGATGCGCCAGATCCTTGATGAGATCAGCCGCCTTGGTAAAATCATTGAGGAAGTAGCCGGGCATATCACGTCCATTGATCGGCTCGATAACGACCGTCAAACCATTCCGGCCCGCGGCGTCGGCGGCGAAGAGAAGCGAGTCGCGATACGCGGAGACGGCATTGCCATCGTCAGGGTTAGCCAGGCCTGCCATCATGTGCAGCAAAGGTGAGCCGATCACCTGGGCATATTCGAGCGCCTTGCCGACCGACTGACGGAATTCCTCACGGCGCTCCGGGAATGCGGCAATGCCGCGCTCGCCTGCCCCCCAATCACCAGGCGGCATGTTGAACAACGCTTGCTGAAGGCCCACAGCCGAGAGTTTCGAAGCGACGACGCCGGCGGCGTAGTCGTAAGGAAAAAGATATTCCACTGCTTCGAAACCCGCATCGGCCGCGGCCTGGAAGCGATCGAGAAAGTCGTACTCGTTGAACATCATGGTCAAATTGGCTGCAAAGCGCGGCATATGGTTCTCCTCTGGCATACCCACGATCTCAGCGCTAACATAAAATTCGCAGCCCCTCTATATCAATCGTGAGAGATATGGTAGCGCTGAGATCGGAGGCGAAGTTGAGGATCAGACTTCGTGCGGGAGATCATGACTCAATCCAGCATGCCAACTCTAGTTCACGTGGCAAGGCTCGCCGGAGTAAGCGAGAACACGGTATCGCGTGTCGTCCGCAACAAGGGGTCGATTGCCGACATCACGCGTGAACGGGTGCTCGCCGCAATACAGACGCTTGGTTACGTCCCGAACAGGGCTGCCGGCTCACTCGCTTCGTCAGGCTCTTTTCTTGTCGGGGTTTTGCTGCCCTCCCTTTCCAACGTCGTTTTTCCGGAACTGCTCGAGGGAATTCATGCCGCCCTACGGCAGACGTCCTACCAGGCCTTGGTCGGCGTGACCGATTACAACGAGGAACAGGAAGAGCAAATTCTTTCGTCTCTCCTGGCATGGCGTCCGGTCGCCATTATAACGGCTGGCTTCGACCATACTGCCAAGACCCGCTTGATGCTGGATTCCAGTGCGCTGAGGGTGGCCGAGGTGATGGATATCGACGGCGAGCCGATCGATGTCGCCGTCGGCCTGTCGCATCGCATGGCGGGTTACGATACCGGACGTTTTCTGATCGGACGGGGATATCGCCGTATCGGCTATGTCGGACACGACTGGACCACAGATCGGCGCGCGCGGCACCGATATGAAGGACTGCGCCAAGCCCTAGCGGAAGCAGGAACAAGTCTCGTCGACGAGGCACTGGCCGCAGGCCCGAGTTCGGCTACGACCGGGAGGGAGATGCTGGGGTCATTGCTGCGACGCCAGCCGAATCTTGATGCGGTAGCATTCTCCAATGACGACATGGCGACCGGCGGCTTCTTCCATTGCCTGTCCGCCGGCATAGCTGTCCGCGAACGGCTTGCGCTGTTCGGGTTCAACGGCCTGGAGATCGGCCAGGCTCTGCCCTTGCCGCTGTCGACAGTGCGATCGAACCGGTTCGTAATCGGAAAGACTGCCGTAGAAAGACTTCTGGAACACCGTGTGCGCCCCGAAGACAGGATCGTCGTCGATACCGGCTACGAGATAGTCGAGGGCGCCACGGCATGATTGATCTTGTCATTGGGAGTAAGACACTATGCTTTTAGGTGCAATTGCGGATGACCTGACCGGCGCGACCGATCTGGCGCTGATGCTGTCGCGGGAAGGCATGAAGACGGTGCAGGTGGTCGGATTGCCCCCGGATGATTTCGACTTTTCCGGCGTGGATGCTGTCGTCGTCGCGCTCAAGTCACGGACGATCGCAGCCGATGAAGCTGTCTCCCTCTCGCTTGACGCAGCCCGCCGCCTTCTTGCTGGCGGCGCCGAACAGCTTGTTTTCAAATATTGCTCGACGTTCGACTCGACGGCCGACGGCAATATCGGGCCCGTGGCGGAAGCGCTTGTCGAGATGCTGGGGGAACGGTTGACCCTTGCATGCCCCGCCTTCCCGGCGAATGGACGTACCGTCTATCGTGGTCACCTCTTCGTCGGCGACTTGCTGCTGTCCGACAGCACGATGAAGGACCACCCTCTGACACCGATGCGCGACGCCAACCTCGTGCGCGTTCTGCAGCAGCAGACCGATCTACAGGTCGGTCTCGTCACGCGCGAAGCCGTTGCAAAGGGCGCAGCG
Organism: Hyphomicrobiales bacterium; assembly: GCA_900469445.1. Taxonomy (GTDB): domain Bacteria; phylum Pseudomonadota; class Alphaproteobacteria; order Rhizobiales; family Rhizobiaceae; genus Neorhizobium. The sequence goes on along the minus strand of UBXM01000046.1, from coordinate 11,409 downwards.
GCTGTGAAGCAGGCCTTTGACGCCGCGACCGAAAAGGGCGACAGGATCGTGATCGTGGACGCTATCACCGATCAGGACCTGCGCGAGATCGGCCATGCAGCAGCAAATATGAAGCTGATCACCGGCGGTTCCGGCATCGCACTCGGCCTGCCGGAAAACTTCCGGCGCGCCGGCAAACTCGCCCCTATGGAAGCGGCTGCATCGTTCTCTGCCCCCGCCGGATCGGCAATCATCCTTGCCGGATCCTGCTCTGCCGCCACCCGCAGGCAGATCAGGAGCGCCATCGACGCCGGAACCGCCGCCATCAAGCTCGATCCTCTGGCGATCGCCAGCGGCGAGACCACCGCAGAAAGCGTCATGGATTGGGTAAGCGCGCAGTCCGGCGGCATCCCGATGGTCTATTCGAGCGCCGAACCGGACGAAGTACGCCAGTCTCAGCAGGCGCTCGGCCGTGAGAAGGCAGGCGAGATCGTTGAACATCTGCTCGCCAACGTCGCCATCGGCCTTCGCGAACGGGGTTTTCGGCGCTTCCTTGTGGCCGGCGGCGAGACCTCCGGTGCGGTCGTGCACGCGCTGGGCGTCGAAGCGTTGCTGATCGGGCCGGAAATCGATCCCGGCGTTCCGTGGACGGTCAGTCTGGAAGGCGACCGCTCCGTGGCACTTGCCTTGAAGTCCGGCAATTTCGGCAGCGACGACTTCTTCCTCAAGGCATGGAGTGTCGCGCAATGACGGCGATCATCTCCGAGGAAACGAAGATGCGTGACGATATCGCACGTGTCGGCAAGTCGATTTTCGATCGGATGCTCACATTCGGCTCGACTGGCAATATCAGCGCCCGCCTCTCGAACGGCGACCTGCTGATGACGCCGACCAATGCTTCGCTCGGCAATCTCGACCCGGCACGGCTGTCGAGGTTTTCGGCCGAAGGTGTCCATGTCGATGGCGACAAGCCGACCAAGGAGGCCTTCCTGCACCAGTGCATGTATTGCCAGCAGAAGCTGAGCGGCGCGGTCGTACACCTTCATTCGACCCATGCGGTGGCCGTCAGCCTGCTGGAAGACATCGACCCCGAGGACGTTCTCCCTCCACTGACGGCATATTACGTTATGCGTGTCGGAAAACTGCCGCTCGTGCCTTACTACCCACCGGGCGACAAGGCGCTGGCGGAGGCGGTGGCGGAAAGAGCAAAGACCAGCCACGCTGTTCTTCTGGCCAACCACGGCCCGGTGGTCGCCGGAAAGACGCTGCTGGATGCACAATATGCGACCGAGGAACTGGAGGAGACGGCGAAACTCCACCTGCTCCTGCAATCGCACCGCATCAGGCCACTGACACCTGACCAGCGTCAGGCACTGCTCGAAAAAAAATGAGCGCCCAACGAAACTGTCGGGGTCCCTTTGGCGGAAAGGGGCTCCGACAGGGATCTAGCCTTCGAAAAAATCGATTAGATTCACTCCTCAGCGTCATTTGACACGAAGAGCGTTTAGTCCGCAAAATTCTGCATACAAAATTCAGAAGACTTGATGTCAGGCGCTAGATATCTTATGAATCCGGGGATGGAGGAGATCATGAATTTAGGAATACGCGAAACGCTTGCAGACTTCGCATACCGTGCGGACAGTCATGCAAACGTTTTTCAATCCGGTAAGCCGGGCAGCGATACCCATAAAAATCCTCTTCATTTCCAATACCCATACGCATTTCCGGTCACCACGATCGCTGGCATCTCGCCATGCGGATCAACACTGGTGGCCTGCCTAATCTCCCATAACGCGTCGGAGGCGAACTTCACCGCCATCTGAACGCGCATGGAAGCTTTCGGTGCAGGATATTCTGCACCGGTTCATCTAAAGGAGGAACAAGATGAAAGCCTTTGCGATTGGAATGACACTTGCCGCTTCGGTGGCGCTGACTGGACCTGCGATGGCCTTCGAGCCGACGCGTCCCGTCGAATTCGTGGTTGCGTCCGGCCCGGGCGGTGGCACCGATAACTTCGCGCGCACGATCCAGTCCATCATTACCAAGCACAAGCTGATGGATCAGTCGATGGTAGTCCTCAACAAGGGCGGCGGCAGCGGTGCAGAGGCGTTTCTTTATGCCCGCAAGAACGAAGGCGACCCGAACAAGCTCTATTTCGGCACGAACAATGCCTATCTTCTGCCGCATGTCGCCAAGCTGGCCTATTCGATGGAAGACCTGCGCCCCGTCTCGGCGCTTGCCTTCGACGAATTCCTGATCTGGGTGAAGGGCGATTCCGAATATACGACGCCAGCCGCTCTTATCGACGCAGCCAAGGCCACGCCGAACGGCGTCGCATTCGCCGGCAGCCAGTCCAAGGATACGGACGAAACGCTGGTTGCGCTGATCGAGCAGACGACTGGTACTAAATTCAAATACCTGCCGTTCAACGGCGGCGGTGAAGTTGGTGTTCAGTTGGCCGGCGGCCATGTTGCTGCCAACGTCAACAACCCGAACGAGAACATCGGCCAGTGGCAGGCCGGCGCCGTCAAGCCGCTCTGCGTCTTCTCCGACAAGCCGATGGCCAAGAGCGATCCGGTTCACGACGGCAAGGGCTGGGGCGATATCCCTACCTGCTCGTCGGCCGGCATCAACATTCCGTCCTACAAGATGCCGCGCACGGTCTGGACCGCTGCCGGAACGCCGGATGAGGCCGTTACCTACTACAGCGAAGTGCTGAAGAAGGTCAGCGAGACTCCGGAATGGGCGGAATACATCCGCAAGACCTCGCAGACAGGCGAATACATGGCCGGTCAGGCCCTGCAGGACTTCATCGTCAGCAGCGAAAAGAACGCCGTCGGCGTCTTCGAAGCCGAAGGCTGGCTGGTCAAGTAATTTCTGAAGGTCAATGAGACGCAGGATCCGGCACGGCGTGCCGGATCCTCCCGATCGAAGGAAATCAATCATGCGTATCAAGCGACTCCACGTGGAGATTGCCACAGCCTTGACCTTGGCCGCCGTCGGCGCGCTCGGTTCCACAGGCGCTCTTGAACTGGGGGTGAGCTGGAGTGAATCCGGGCCGATGCCGGGCTACTTCCCCTTCTACGTCGGCATAATCCTCATTATCGCTGCCACGGCCAGCATGGCCCAGGCATTGTTCAGGATGCGAATGGGCAGCGCCGAAATGCGGGAAACATTTCTGGAGCCCGAGCAGACGCGCAGAGTGCTTTCCTTCCTTCTGCCGATGGTCGTCTTCGTTATCATTACGACCTTCCTGGGCACCTATGTCGGCACTACGCTTTACCTCTTCTATGTCGCGTGGCGAAACGGCGGTTACAAGCCGCTGATCGCTCTGCTGGTTGGCATAGCCTTCTCCATTGCGCTTTATTTCGTATTCGAAAAGGCGTTCCAGGTGCCGCTTCACAAAGGCCCGATCGAAGAAATGCTCGGCATTTACTGAGCGCCCGGAGCTTGATCCATGGAAAATTTTGAACTGCTTCTCGGTGGCTTCGGCACCGCCCTGACCCCGATGCATATCATGGTCATGATCGTCGGCGTCCTGCTTGGCCTGATCGTCGGCGTACTGCCTGGTCTCGGAGCGCCGAACGGCGTGTCCCTGCTCATTCCGCTCACCTTCACGATGGACCCGGTCTCGGCCATCATTCTGTTGGCATCGATGTATTGGGGCGCGCTGTTCGGCGGCTCGACGACATCGATCCTCTTCAACATTCCCGGAGAGCCGAGTTCAGTCGCGACGACCTTCGACGGCTATCCGATGGCAAGGTCGGGGCAGTCGACACGCGCGCTGACGCTTGCCTTCATGTCGGCCGGTCTCGGCGCCTTCGTCGGTATCGTCGTCATCACTGTTCTTTCGTCCTGGGCAGCGCGCTTCGCGCTCCGCTTCGGCGCGGCTGAATATTTTGCAGTCTACTTCCTCGCATTCTGCGCCTTCATCGGCATGGGCAGCGCCTCGCCGATCAAGACCGCCGTGTCTCTCAGCCTTGGACTGCTTCTTTCAACCGTCGGCATGGACACCGTCACGGGCTCGCTTCGCCTGACCTTCGGCATCGAGGCGCTTCTCAGCGGCGTAAGCTTCCTGGTCGTCGTCATCGGCCTGTTCGGTATCGGCGAGTTGCTGGCCACGGTTCAGGACGGCCTGAAATTCCGCGGCGTTGCTTCCCGCATCGATCCGCGCGACGTGTTCAAGACCATGCTGGAACTGCCCCGTTACGCGACCACGCTGCTCCGCTCTTCGGCGGTCGGCGTTTGGATGGGCATCACGCCCGGCGGCCCGACGGCAGCCTCCTTCATGAGCTACGGCCTTGCCCGCCAGTGGTCAAAGCCGGGCGAAAAATTCGGAACCGGTCGTCCGGAAGGTATCGTCGCGCCTGAAACCGCCGACCACTCTGCCGGCACCTGCGCCATGCTGCCGATGCTGGCGCTTGGCGTACCGAGTTCAGCCACTGCGGCCGTCATGATGGGCGGCCTGATGATCTGGGGGCTTACACCTGGCCCGATGCTCTTCTCGACCCAGCCGGACTTCGTCTGGGGTCTCATCGCCAGCATGTACATCGCCAATATCGTCGCTGTGGTCCTGGTTCTGGCAACAGTGCCGTTCTTTGCCGCCCTGTTGCGTATTCCGTTTACGATCATCGGCCCGATGATCGTGGCGATCTGCTTCGTCGGCGCCTATACGGTGGCAAACTCGACATCCGATCTCTGGCTTGTCCTGATCTTCGGCGTCGTCGGCTTCGTCTTCAACAAACTCGAGTTCCCGCTTGCTCCGCTGGTTCTGGCCATGGTTCTCGGCGGCAAGGCGGAAAGCTCGTTCCACCAGTCGATGATTGCATCTGACGGTTCGCTCGGAATCTTCTTCTCGAACTATCTCGTCGGCACGATCATGGTGCTCGCTCTCGGTCTGTTGATCATTCCGCAGAGCCTGAAGTTCATCCAGTACCTCAAGAGCCACAAGAACGCGGACTCGGCTGCTTAAGCCGGGTCCACCAATCTTCATTCGGTTCAGGAGGGATACCAGATGAACTACCATACCTATTTCGACCGCAATGCTGCGCCGGTCGAGTGCTGCATCGTCGGCACTGGCGGTTTCGGCCGCAGTTTTATCGCACAGAGCCTCAAGACGCCGCTGATCAGCACCCGCGTCGCGGTGGACCTTAAAGCGGAAACCGCAGCAGATGTTCTGCGCGGCCTCGGTATCGCCTCCGAAAACGTCGCACAATGCGCAACGGCTGAAGAAGCGAAGACGGCTTGGGACAAGGGACAATACATCGCCACGGGAGACCTTGCCGTCGTTCTCGACCTTCCCATCTCCGTTGTCGTCGAAGCAACAGGTCACCCTGAAGCCGGCGCCAGACATTCTCGCCTTGCGATCGATGCAGGCAAGCATGTGGCGCTGGTGTCAAAGGAAGTCGATAGCGTCGTCGGCCCCGGTCTCGCCCTGCGCGCTCGCCGCAACAAGGTGATCGTGACGCCGGTCGATGGCGATCAACCTAGCCTGCTGATGGGCCTGGTTACCTGGGCAGAAGTGCTCGGACTGGAAATCATTTCCGCCGGCAAGGCCAGCGAATATGATTTCGTCTTCGATCCCAAGCAGAACACGCTCAATTCCAACGGCAAGGTCGCCTCGCTGCCGGCTTTTGCGGACTGGATCGAGCCTGCGACAACCGATCTGGAGGCCATTGCGGCCAAACGGTCGGAAATCGCAGCAGAGTTTCCGCAGCGCGCGGTACCCGATCTCTGCGAGATGACCCTTGTCGCCAATGCCACGGGCTTCCTCGTCGATCGCTCGGACCTGCATGTCCCGCTTGCACGGATCACGGAAGTGGCGGATTTTTTCTCGCCGCGTGAAAGCGGCGGCCTGCTTGGCGCGCCGAAAGTGCTTGATGTCTTCCATTGCCTGCGGCTTCCCGGTGAAGTGAGCTTCGCCGGCGGCGTTTTCGTGACGGTCCGATGCGACGATGCTGAAACCTGGACGATGCTTGCAGAGAAGGGTCACGTCGTCAGCCGCAAGGGTGATGTCGCGATGCTCTACATTCCCCGCCACCTTCTCGGTGTCGAGGCGGCGACGAGCATTCTCGAAGTGGGCCTGCGCGGCGTATCGAGCGGCGCTGTCGAGCCTCGCCCCGTTATCGATCTAGTGGCGCATGCGGATGCCGATATCGCTGCCGGCACCATCCTGACCGCGAGCGGCCACCACCACTCTATCGTCAATGTCTCGGCGAGAATGATCCCGGCCGGCGCTCTCGCAGACGAAAGGCCCGTGCCTTTTTATCTTGCAGCAAATCGCAAGCTGAAAAGAGCCGTAAAGGCTGGCCAGCCGATCCTGTGCGGCGATGTCGAACTTGACGAAACATCCGAACTGCTTTCGCTGCGACGCGAGCAGGACAGAGACTTTTTCTAACAGCCTCCCAAGGCTGCGGGGCCGGCAGAAATGCCGGCCCCGCTTTCATTTTGATCAAGACTTTTTCGAAACGTGCAGATGGATCGCGATCCATCGGGAATGGCACCTGTAGAAGCCTGATTGGCGCTCTGGCAATATGGCCAGACAATGTCTCGATATAACGCTTACATGCTGGACGCCTACGCATCCTGCGTTGTCGCGGGCACCGGTCGGGCTGTTCGGCTGAACTCGAACACCCCGACCTCTTCTGATCACCGCCTGGCGGCGACGAAACCTGCAGCAAGCTGCGCGACCATCCCAAGCGAAATCGCTCCGGCATCCGGATGCCCGATGCTCTTTTCCGCGAGTGGACGCGCGCGACCAAGGCGCGGAGTCAGCGAAGCCGTGGCCTGAGCAGCCGCTTCCGATGCCGCCGCAGCCGTCTTCCAGGCATCCGCCAGCGGCTTACCGGCCGCGGTTTCGCTTGTCAGGGCTTCCACGAACGGAATAAGCGAATCCACCAACGTCTTGTCTCCGAGACGGGCGCGGCCGAGACGAATGACTCCGTCGAGCGCCAGGCGCGCACCTTCGGCGACAGCTGCATCGCTCGGCGCATCCGTATCGCTCAGCGCATTGCTCCAGGAACGCAGCAACAGGCCCCAGATGGCGCCGGACGTACCGCCGGCCCTGTCGGCCCAGGCGTCGCCGCCGAGCGCGAGTGTCGTCTGCGCGCCGGCGCCTGCGGCAACAGCCGCGACCATCGCCTTGGCGGCGGCATCGGAACCGCGCTGCATGCCCTGCCCGTGGTCACCGTCGCCGGCGATGGCGTCGATGCGACCGAGTTCCGGCTCCTTTTCCTTCAACATGGCAGCGATTTCGTTGAACAGCGCGCTGATGCAGGCCGCCGACTTTCGCGACGCGTCCGACGCGGCCGGAATGGCCGGCGCGGCTTCCTCATCGACGATCACGTCCATACGCAATTCAACCGCATCCGGGCGCCCTCTGCGGAAGGCGGGCGCATCGCAGGGCGCAGCCCAATAGCGCTCCAGTTCCTCGTCCAGCCAGGTCAGCGTCAAGGAGCACCCCTGCATGTCGAGGCTGGTGACGAACTCACCCGCTTCGGGGTGCACGATCTCCAGGCCGGCGCTGGACAGCTTCTTCTGAACCTCCGTCCAGAGGACGAACAGTTCTTCGTATTTCGTGGATCCGAGGCCGTTCAGGACCGCTGCAACCCGCGTGCAGCCTGCCGGCTTTTCGCCAAGCAGCTTGTCGGCGAGCACAGCGGCAAGCTCCCTCGCGCTGACGATATCCTGCTCGCTGATGCCCGGTTCGCCATGGATGCCGAGACCGAGGGCCATGCGCCCCTTCGGAACAGTGAACAGCGGCTCTTTCGCACCCGGCAGCGTGCAGCCGGCAAAGGCCACGCCGAAGGATACGGTGCGAGCGTTGGCCTGAAGCGCCACGCGTTCCACTTCGTCGAGCGAGAGGCCCGCGTCGGCCGCAGCGCCCGCGATCTTGAAGACCAGCAGATCGCCCGCAATTCCGCGGCGCTTCGCGTGCTCGTCGGCCGATGCACTGGCAACGTCATCCGTCACAGCGATAATGCGAACGTCGATGCCTTCAGCCCGAAGGCGTTCTGCGGCAACGCCGAAATTCAGCACGTCGCCCGCATAGTTGCCGAAACCCAGAATGATGCCGCCGCCATTATTGGCCTGGCGGCAAACGCGCGCGACGGCAGCCGTCGAAGGCGAGGCGAATACGTCACCCGCAACCGCAGCATCCGCCATGCCCTGCCCTACATAACCGGCAAAGGCCGGGTAGTGGCCCGAGCCGCCGCCAACAACGACGGAGACCTTGCCCTTCGGCACAGCGGTCGCACGAACGACGCCATTGGTGATCAGGCGCACATGGTTCGGGTAGATCTGGCAGAAGCCGGCAAGCGCAGTCGCTGCGAATTCTTCGGGAGCGTCAAAGATCGTCGTCATGGTGGCAGTCCTCAGTTACGCGGCAGGATACGACGCAGATAATCGCGGTTGGCGGCGCTGACGGACAATCCGTCACCACCATAGTGCTCGCACAGGAACGGGGCGTCGTACCCGTGCTCCAGCGCCAACTTGATCGCGGTCCGATAATTGATCAAGCCCGATTCGAGCGGAACCGGATGGCTGGCGATAAGACCGGTATTATCATCCTCGATCCGCATGTAGTTTTTGACATGCCAGTATTTCGCGTAGGGGGCGACCTTCGTCATCATCTGCAGCCAGTGCTCTACGGGGCGGTGCAGGCGGATGAGATTGCCGAGATCGGCATTGATGCCGACATTGTCGAGACCAACGTCCTCTATGAAACGCACCGAGCTATCTGCCGTGCCGAGATAGGTATCCTCATACATTTCGAGCGATACCTCGACACCGACCTCGGCCGCATGCTTGCCGAGTTCCGCGATGCGAGCCACGGCCTTGTTCCAGATTTCCGGATCATCGGGATTCTTCGCCCCCTGTTCCGTCCAGAACCACAGGACGCTTTTCTGTTTCTCCGTCAGCGGTTCGAAGAAGCCGAAGGATACGCTATGCGCGCCGATTTCGGCGGCCGTATCGATGACGCGATGGCTATAGGCGAGATAGTCGTCGCCGTGCCTGGCATCGATGACGCTGCGTCGCGATGTGGAGATGGCGGGAATGGTCATTCCGGCCGCCTTGACGACATCGTAAAATTCGCGGCGGCGCTCGGCCGAAAGATCGGCGACGCGAAGCCAACTGTCGGTGGGGTCTATTTCGGTAAAGCCGGCATCTGCGACCTCGCCGACCGTCCGGGCCCACTCATCCGCAGTGTGGTCCTGAACGGAACTGCCGTCTGCAAGAATGTTTGGATACTGGATCATTGCGGCCGCGATCGGCCAGTTTTCGCGTGTCCACTTACGAGCGGAATTCGTCATAGTCGTCCTCCAACCGCGGCATCTCCGCGCCGGTCAGGGCGCATTGCACAAGCCGCAAACTTTGACACTACGCATCTCTCCCCGGCGATCAGATCCGAATAGGCTGATGCGATAGGCCCGCGTCCTCTCGGGCCTCAAAGAGAAGCCGGCCGAATTTCGGCCGGCTCTATTTCTCGTTAACTTCAGGCGACCTTGGCAGCCTGACGCAGGCGGGTCGCCATGCGGATGGCCAGAAGGGCCGCTTCGCGCGTGGCGCCGATGTCGGCGATACCCTTGCCGGCGATATCATAGGCGGTGCCGTGAGCCGGCGTGCAGAGCGGGAACGGCAGGCCGCCCATCATGGTCACGCCCTTGTCGAAGCCGATGATCTTCATGGCGATCTGACCCTGGTCGTGATACATGGTCAGAACCGCATGATAACCTTCCTTCATGGCGCGAAGGAAAACGGTATCGGCCGGGAACGGGCCATCGACGTCATAGCCGCGCGCCTTGGCTTCCGCGACCGCAGGCTCGATGATTTCGATTTCTTCCATGCCGAAGCTGCCGCCGTCGCCGGCATGCGGGTTGAGACCGGCCACTGCAACGCGCGGCGCATCGATACCCGACGCCTTCAGGCAGGCCACCGTCAGATCCAGTTCGGCGAGCAGGCGCTCGACGGAAAGGTTGTCGGCCACTTCCTTGAGCGGAATATGCGAGCTGACGCGGGCGTTCCAGATCTTTTCCAGAACGTTGAATTCGCGGATCTTTCCGGTGAACGACAGAACATCCGAAACAAAGCGGATTTCATCGTCATAGCCGGGATAGGCGAAGCGCATGGCCTTCTTGTTGAAAGGCGTGAAGCAGACTGCGTCGGCGTCGCCGGCATTCGCCAGTTCAAGAGCGACACGGAAATTGCGGGTCGCGAAGTTGCCGCCCGCCAGAGTTGCTTCGCCGCGCTCGACTTCTTCGGGCGCAAGGTGTCCGAGATCGACGAAAGCGTGCTTGGAGCGATCGATGCCGGCGAGGCCTTCGAGTGTAGTCGACACCAGGTCGAGTTCCACGCCGGCTTCACGGGCGCCCTTGTCGAGGATACGGCGATCGCCGATCGTGACGATGAAAGCCTTTTCCCGGATTTCATCCAGCGCCAGAAGCTGGGCAGTGAGTTCGGGGCTGATACCGGCGGGGTCGCCCATTGCCAGCGCGATTACGGGACGGTTGTCTGATTGCTTGGTAATATCCACTGCTTTTTCTCCTGCCTCGATTGCGATGGTTTTAAGCCATCCAAAATCAGAGAACAAGTCTTTTGCATTTTGTATGCAGAATTTTCATATTTGGAAGCTCAAGGGTTCTGGTATAAGCCTGGAACACGACCCTGATCAGATTTGCCCCAGCCTGAACGAGCATTTTCAAAATGAGTGAAACACTGTCTGAGCTGCCCGCCTCGAATTCCGGCCCAATCCAGAGGACCGCCCTGCACGATACGCTCGTGACCCGCCTGCGGGACATGATCATCGAGGGCGAGCTGACGCCTGGCGCCCGGATGCACGAAAGCCAGCTCGGAGAACAGCTCGGCGTTTCCCGAACCCCTTTGCGCGAAGCCATAAAATTTCTCGCGAGCGAGGGATTGGTCGAACTCATTCCCAGCCGAGGCGCAATCGTCAAGAGGTTCAGCGGCAAGGATGTGCACGACATGCTCATCGTGCTGAAGAGCCTGGAGGAACTGGCTGGTAACCTCGCCTGCGAAACCGCGACTGACGAGGAAATCGCCAAGGTCAGGCAACTGCATGACGAGATGCGGGCATGCTATGATGCGAAGGACCGGCTGCGCTATTACAAGCTCAACCAGGAAATCCACAGCGAGATCTGCCAGATCACCCACAACCAGGCGCTCAGCAACATGCAGTCGCTGCTGCAGTCGCGCCTAAAGAGAATACGCTTCATCGGTCACGAAGGCGTGGAAAAATGGGCTGCCGCCATGGCTGAGCACGAGGAAATGATCGTCGCGCTCGAAGCACGTGATGGCAAGGCGCTCTCCAAGGTGCTGGGCCGCCATCTCCTCAATGCCTGGAAGCGCGTGAGGGATGCGATCTGAGCCGAATCCTGGCGACAGATAAGCAGAAACGCAGGCCCGATGCCCCCC
>UBXM01000012.1 GCA_900469445.1 Hyphomicrobiales bacterium | reverse complement strand
CTGGCATGCGGAGTGATGGACACTGCACGCCATCAGTTCAGGCTGGAAATTCCGAACGATCTTTGTGTCGTCGGGTTCGACGATATCGAGCAGGCGTCTTGGTCATCCTACGAGCTCACCACATTTGCACAGCCGGTGGACCGAATCGCTGAAGAGGCCGTCTCATGGCTTGGGAAGCCGCTTTACGATGCCGGAACCTCCTGCAAATTGTCGGCTGCATTCAACTGGCGTGGTTCGGTGCGGGGCGGTTGAGACTTCCATTCTAAGTGTGTGGCTGCCTATGTCTGTGCGGCAATAAGCGTCGCTCCGCCGGGCGCCTGGACGGCAAGGCTTCCGAAACGGATGCCGGCCTTCAGGCAAACTTCGTGATCGAGACGCGACAGCCACGCATGGATAAAACCTGCGTTGAAGGCGTCTCCTGCTCCAGTTGTATCGACAACCGGCACGATTTCAGCGTCTGCGTGCACCATTCTTCCGTGCGAGATCATCCAGGCTCCTCGCGCGCCACCCTTCAGTGCGACTATCGGGAACGTCGCCGAGAGATGACGGATTGCGGCTTCCGGGTCTGCGTTCCCGGTGATCGCTTCGGCTTCCTCAAGATTTGGCAGAAAGAGGTCGACGCCTTCGCAGGCCCGCAAGAGCCCCCGGTCATAAATCAGCGCCGCATCCCAACTGGGATCGAGCGAAATGGTGAGGCCGCGTTCCTTGGCGCGGGCGATGAGGTCCGGGATCTCGTGCAGCGTTGCATATTCGGCGATATGAAGATGCTGTGCCTCCTCCCATGCAAGGGCCTCCTCGAGGGTCGTCGGTCGTGCGGGTCCGGCGCGGCGGGTGAGAAAGGCGCGCTCCTGGTCTACGACCGCGGCGACCGTCACCTGCGGGCCGGCATCCTCGGCACGTTCCAAGAAGCGGAGGTCGATGCCGCTGCCACGAACCTGTTCCTCGACATTCGCCGACAGCGCATCCTTGCCGAGCCGGGCGACCAGGGCGACTTTGCGCTTCGCATGGGCGAGATGAGCCGCTGCAATGAAGGCGCCACCGCCTGCAGCGATCTCCATGTGGTCAGCAAAGATTTCCCGCCCGAGCACCGGCAGATGGCCGAGCCCGGTGAAGATCAGGTCGCAATAGACCCGCCCGATGCTGAGCACCGCGGATCTGTCTGCTGCATGCGTCATCATGAACGGCCCTGAAACGTCTCTGTGGCGCCGTCGAAGAGGTACAGGCTGCCGGCCGCCGTGGCACAAGTAAGCTGGCTGCCGACATCGGGCACGATCTTGTCGCGGGCGGTCGCGATCACGGAGCCCTCGGCAATGTCGAGATGAACGAGGGTTTCCGGTCCAAGCGGTTCGACGGCCGTGACTGTGCCCGTAAGGCGAAGTCCGCCTTCGGAAGAACCCGCAATCAGGTCATGCGGACGAACACCGATCAGGAGATTGCCGCCGGCGCCGATTTCCACGCGCGAACTCGCCTGAGTTCCGCGGATCAGGTTCATCGAAGGGCTGCCGATAAAGCGGGCGGTGAATACGTCGACCGGGCTTTCATACAGTTCGGAGGGTGTTCCAACCTGCAGGATATGTCCGTCCTTCATCACCACGATCCGGTCGGCCATGGTCATGGCCTCGACCTGGTCGTGGGTCACATAGACGGTGGTGGTCTTCAGCCGCTGGTGCAGGCGCTTGATCTCGATGCGCATCTGCGCGCGAAGCTGGGCGTCGAGATTGGAAAGCGGTTCGTCAAACAGGAAGGCGGCCGGATCACGCACCATGGCGCGGCCGATCGCGACGCGCTGCCGCTGGCCGCCGGAAAGGGCGGCGGGGCGGCGGTCCAGGAGCGCGCTGAGGCCGAGGATCTTGCCAGCCTCCTCGATCCTCTTGTCCTTTTCCTCGCTGCTAAGCTTGGACGTATAGAGCCCGAAGCCGATATTCTGGCGCACCGTCATATGTGGATAGATCGCGTAGTTCTGGAACACCATCGCGATATTGCGCTGCTTCGGCTCCCGTTCGTTGACGACCTCCGGGCCGATCTTGAGCGTGCCGTCGGAGATCTCCTCCAGGCCGGCGATCATCCTCAGCGTAGTGGACTTGCCACAACCGGAGGGACCGACGAAGACGACAAACTCGCCGTCAGCGATCTGCAGGTCTATCCCCTTGACGGCTTCGACCTTCCCGTAGCGCTTCACCAATTTTTCGAGTTCGATCGTCGCCATCAGCGGGCTCCCGTCAGGGCAGTGAATTTTGCTTCGAGTTCGGCCGCGGCCGAACTCTCCTTCTCGGCAGCCTGCTTCGCCTCGAGTTCGAAGCCCGTCAGGCGTTCTCGGTAGCTTGCGAGCGCCACATTCATAGGCTCGCGCGCGGGACCGCCGAAGCGGGCGCGCACCGACACGAAGTGTTCCGGCGAAACGATTTCCCTGAACTTCACAAGCTCGACGGAAGGCTTGCGGCCGGTCAAGTGCTCGAAGGCCTGCACGAATGGCTGATAGCCGTCATCCGTCAGGCTGCCTTTGGCGGCCACAACGCTCTTTGCCGTTGCGGCAGCGATCTCGTGGGCCTCGCGGAAGGAAAGATTTTCGTTCCTCACCAGCGAGTCGGCGAGTTCCGTGATGGTGATGCAGGAGCGGCGGATATTCTGGTCCACCCGCTCAGGATCGATGCTGATCTGGCCGATCAGCGCTGTCATGAGATCTAGTACGCGACCGGCCGAGGCGAACGCCTCATAGCCCATGCCCTGGGTTTCACCCTCGCTGTCGTTCATGTCGGTAAAGGGCGTGTTGTGCATCACATCGAGCACCGTGCGCGCCCGGCCGAACGTCTGGCTGGCGAGATGGCGCAAATGCTCGATCGGAACCGGATTGCGCTTCTGCGGCATGATCGACGAAATCTGCACAAGCGCGTTCGGCACGTAGATCTGCCCCACCTCGAAACTCGTCCAGAACTGGAAATCCTGGATCAGCCGGCCGAGATGCAGGAACATGAGCTCGATCGCCGAATAGGTCGAGGTCGTGTAGTCGACCGAGGCGATACAGCTGTAGGAATTTTGCAGTGGCGCCGAGAAACCGAGAAGATGCGCGACCCGCGCCCGATCTATCGGGAAGCCGGACGTGGTAATCGCCGCCGCGCCCATGGGCGACAGATCGACGATCTTGCGCGCTTCGGCAAACCGTTCCATGTCGCGAATGAGGATTTCGATTGCGGCCGAGAGGTAATGCCCGAAGGTCGTGGGCTGGGCCGGCTGGCCGTGTGTGTAGGCGACGATCAGCGTCGATTTCTGCCGCTCGGCGCTATCTATCATCGCGGTGAGCAGCCTGCGGGCCTTCTCCATCAGCGCATCGATCCTCTCCTTCAGCCCGAGCTTGAAGAGTGTGTGGTCGATGTCGTTGCGAGAGCGGGCGGTGTGCAGCCGTCCGGCGATATCGACGCCGATGCGGGTCTTGAGTTCCTTTTCGATCAGGAAGAAAAAGTCTTCGACTTCGCCGGTATAGACCAACGTATACGGATCGATCTCCCTGTCGATCGCTTCAAGCGCCTCGGCGATTTTTCCGGCGACCTCCGTATCTAGGATGCCGGTCTCTACCAGCATGACCAGATGGGCGCGGTCGATCCTGCGGAAGCCGCCGACATGATGACCCTTGGCGCCGTCGAAGAGCGGCCGTAGCACCGTTTCCTTGTAGACCGGATCGGGAAACTCGCTGGTATCGGAAAGGCGAGGGTTGATGTCCGCCATGTTTTTATCCTTTCAGGCCTGCCAGCATTACACCTCGCACGATGTAGCGCTGCAGGACGATGAAGACGACGAGCGTGGGAATGGTGGCGATCGCCGCCCCCGTCATGATCATTTCCCACTGGATTTGCTGTTCCACGGCGAAGCTCGAAAGCCCGACAGGCAACGTGTAGAGTTCCTTGCTGGTGGTGACGATCAGCGGCCAGAAGAACGCCGTCCAGTTACCGAGGAAGGTGAAGATGGCGAGCGCCGACAGCGCCGGCGTGACGAGCGGCAGCGCCACCTTCCACCAGATCTGGAACTCGTTGAGGCCATCGACGCGCGCCGCCTCGATGAAGTCGTTCGGCACCGTTTCGAAGAACTGCTTCATCAGAAATGTGCCGAAAGCCGTCATCATTCCGGGGAACATGATGCCCCAGTAGCTGTCCAGCCAGCCGAGTTGGCTCGACATGAGATACCAGGGAATGACCAGCATCTCGGTCGGGATCATCAGCGTCGAAAGGATCGCCAGAAAAATGAAATAGCGGCCGCGGAATTGGAACTTCGCCAGCGTGTAGCCGACCAGACTGTCGAAGAAGCAGTTGGAAAGCGTCACGACCGTCGCGACCAGCATCGAGTTGAAGAACCAGCGCATGAAGCGCCCGTCCGCCAGGACCGCAACATAGTTCGATAAGGTGGGCGCAGCCGGGATTAGCCGCAGGTCATAGACCTGGTCTGCCGTCTTGAACGAGGTCGCGAACATGAAGAGCAGCGGCGAAATCATCATCAGGCCACCGATGAAGAGCAGCGTCCAGACGACGATGCGACCGGGTCGGATATTCGCCTTGTAGATCGGGGGCGAGAGAGTGGCAGCGTCGCTCATTTCTTTTCCCTCAGGATCCAGAGCTGCAGCAGCGATACGATCAGTAGGATGGTGAACAGCACCACGGTCTGGGCGGCGGCGTAACCCATGGCATAGGAATTGAAGGCGGTCTGGTAGATCATGAGCACCAGCGGTTTGGTGGAGCCGAGCGGCCCGCCGGGGTCGTTGGTGGTCATGTTGTAGACCTGGTCGAAGATGCGCAGGAACCCGATCGACGAAAAGACGACGAGAAAGACGGTGGTGGGCTTCAGGAGCGGCAGGGTTATCTTGCGCAGGATCGCCCATTCGCCGAGCCCGTCGATGCGCGCCGCTTCGTAGAACGTGTTCGGAATGGCGCGAAGCCCGGACATGAAGATGATGATCTGGAAGCCGAGCCCTGCCCAGATGGCCGTCACCATGATCGAATAGAGCGCCTGACCGGGATCCCGGATGAACGGCTGTTGCGAAATGCCGATCAGCCCAAGGACGTCGTTGATGATACCGATCGGCGGCGGCTGGTAGAACCAGCGCCAGACCCAGGCCATTGCGGCCGCGGTCGTCAGAAATGGCAGGAAATACAACGCCCGAATGAAATTATGCATAAACCGGACGCGATCCAGGAAATAGGCGATCGTGAAGGCCAGAACGAGGCTGATCGGGGTGCCGACGATCAGATAGGCGAAGGTGTTCTTGAACACCTTCCAGAATTGCGGGTCCTTGAAGAGCTTGATGTAGTTCGCAAACCAGATCAACTTCGGCGGGCGAACCAGATCCCAGCTCGTCAGCGACAGATAGAAGGCCTGGAATGTCGGATAGAAGCGGATCACCGTGTAGAACAGGATTGGCACCGCAAGGAAGCTCCAAACCCAGAGGAGCCGCTTGGTCCGCATGGAAAGGCCGCCCGATGATCCGGTCGGGGATCCGACAGGGCGGCCGGACGCCGCCCCCTTGTGTTCGATCGCTGCCATATGGAGGTATCCGCTAAGCTGGCTTCGATTACGGCTTGGCCGCGTCGATGATTTCCTGCTCGGCTTGCGCCGCCTGCTCCAGTGACTCCTGCACCGGCTGACCCTCGAGCAACACCCTGTTGACCATGTCGATGGCGTTCTGGCGCTGGGCCAGTTCGTCCTTGAACAGGGTGGTATGGGCGTATTCCAGTCCCGCCAGGAACGGCCCGTAGATCGGGTCCTTCAGGTTGGCATCCGTCAGAGCGGCCGAACGAAGCGCTGGTAGTTCTCCAACCGTCTTCAGCCAAATGTCCATGGCGGCAGGCGAGGAGATATAGGCCAGGAACTTCTTTGAGGCTTCCAGCTCTTCACCCTCGGTCTTGGCGCTGATGCCATTGGCAAAGTAGCTGGCATAATTGGAACGCACGCCTTCGGCATTGGCCGGCAGCTCCGTCACGCCCCACTCGAAGTCCTTGATCGTCTTGAACGAGCCTAAGCGGAAGGTGCCGTCGATCGTCATTCCGGCCTTGCCTGCACGGAAGGCGGCCTGGCCTTCGTCCATGAAGCCCGCCTTGCCGATCTTCTTTTCTGTCTGCAGGCTGGTGTAGAAGCCAAGCGCCTTTGCCCCGGCCTCGCTGTTATAGGTGACCTTGCCGTCATTGTCGGTATAGGGTTCGCCGCCGTACTGGCGGACCAGTACCTCGCGCCACCACTGGTGATCCTGGCCGCCCATGTCGAGCGTCGAGCCTGCGACGGTGACGTTGCCGGCATCGTCGAGCTTGGCGATCTTCTGGCCGGCCGCGACGAACTCATCGAGCGTCTTGGGCGGGTTATTCGGGTCGAGCCCGGCTTCGGCGAACAGCTTCTTGTTGTAGAACANNTTCGGCAGCGGCTGCAGGAGGCCGCCCGCCGCAAACTTGTCCAGCCAGCCATAGAAGAGCTGCATCACGTCCGGCGCGTTGCCTGCCATGTTGGCGGCGATGACACGCGTCTGATAGTCGGCATAAGGAAAGGTCACCTGCTTGACGGTGATGTCGGGATTGGCCTTCTGGAATTCCGCGATGAGCTGGTCCATCGCCTTGACGCGGGAATCGAAGACATATTGCCAATATTCGATTTCGACCGCCTGGGCGGAATTGAACGCCAACGTGCTGAAACCGGCGAGTAGACCGGCGAACAAAGTTGCCTTGCGCATGCGACCCTCCTTTTGCCCGCCGGCCGCGCCGGTCCTAGGCTGCGATTGTTCCCTGCATCCGCTCACCGCTGTGTCGGCTCGGTGCATTTTTATGATTGCCGAAAGCGAATATTCTCGTCTTCATTGGGTCGCACGTAATCTGGCAACCCTCCTTCATACGGTTCCTCGACCAAGGTAATTTGTCAATAAGATAATTTACTTTAATTATTCTATTGCGCTGTTTTGAGTTCGGGCGTTATTAATTTTGCAAACGAAGGTCGCCACCATGACGAAACCTACCAACGGCAGGCACACGGTCGCCATTGGCAAAAACCCGGAGCGAAGCCGCGAACACAACCGGCGCGTTGTGCTGGATATCGTCCGTCGCCATGGCTCGCTGGGCCGAGCTCACATCGCCAAGTTGACCCAACTCACGGCCCAAGCGGTTGCCAATATCGTCGACGAACTGGTCGACGACTGCTTCCTGATGGAGGTGGGCCGCCTGCGGTCTGGCCGCGGGCAGCCACCGATCCAGTTTGCCGTCAATCCAGAAGGTGGGGTTACGGTAGGCGTAGAAATCGCCGCGGACCATATGGTAACCGTCGCCCTCGATCTCGCCGGGCAGCTCCGCGCGAAGAGTGTGATATCGCTCGCTGACACGACACCTGCCAACATCCTTTCCGTTTTTGCCTCCGAACTTGAGCATGTCGCAAACCTCGCGAGGACCAGACTGCTCGGCATCGGCGTCGTGATGCCGGGTCCGTTTGAGGTCGACGGCATGACATCCGTTGGCCCCACGACCTTATCCGGGTGGGCCGGAATTGATGCTGCCAAAGCCTTGGGTGAGGCTTGCGGGCGGACCGTGATTGTGGAAAACGATGCCACGGCAGCCGCTGTCGGTGAGCGCCTTTTCGGCGCAGGCCTGGCCATCTCAAACTTCTGCATGGTCTATTTCGGAGCAGGCATCGGCCTCGGCATCATTCAGGACGGCACGCCCTATCGCGGAGCTTTCGGCAATGCCGGCGAAATCGGTCACGTCACGGTCGTGCCGAAAGGTAGGCCGTGCCCGTCATGCGGACAGTTCGGTTGCCTGGAAGGCTATGCGTCGGTTTATGTGCTGAGAGAAAAGCTCCTCGCGCATGGCGTCTCCGGAACGACCGTCGCCGATCTGGAAAAACTCCATGGGAGCGGACATCCGGTAGTCGAGGAGTGGATGGACGAGGCGGTGATCCACCTGGGGCCGATGATCGCTATGCTTGAGAACATTCTCGATCCGCAGACCATCGTTCTCGGCGGGGCCCTGCCGGATGCTATTATCGACGACATCATAGGCCTGATGGGAAGCCTGCCGACATCGGTCGCCAGTAGAAGACAGCGCGATATTCCGCGCGTGATCCGAGGCAAAACCGGACAATTGACGGCGGCTCTTGGCGCAGCATCGCTCCCCCTCTTCGACATGGTGACGCCCAAGCTCGAGACGTCCCCGACGGCGTCGCAGATTTCCATATGACCTGATTGGAGATAGTTCATGCTGACCGCCCGGGAGCGTATCGAAAGGCATATGGCGGCCCCGTACCTCGTGCGCCTTCATCGCAAGCTGTCGCGCCTGAAGTCGACCGTCACCATGATGAACACGGGCGCGCATCCTGATGACGAGCAGAACGGCATGCTGGCCTGGTTCCGGCTCGGGCTCGGTATGCGCGTCGTCATTGCCTGCTCGACGCGGGGAGAGGGCGGGCAGAACGCGCTTGGTCCGGAGCGGTTGGGGCCGCTCGGTGTGCTGCGATCTCGGGAGTTAGAGGCGGCAGCCCGTGTGCTCGATGCGGACGTCTCATGGCTCGGTCACGGCCCGGCCGATCCGGTGCACGATTTTGGTTTCTCGAAGGATGGCGATGCGACCTTCAGCCGTTGGGGAGAGCAACGCATAACGGAACGGCTCGTTCGTGCCTATCGCGCGGAGCGCCCGGATATCGTTATTCCCACCTTTCTCGATGTTCCGGGCCAACACGGGCATCACCGCGCCATGACCAGAGCCGCTGAAAGAGCGGTCGCGATGGCTGCCGATCCGGCTGCCTACCCGGAGCATTTCGCCGAGGGGCTCACGCCTTGGACGGTCTCGAAATACTATTTGCCGGCATGGTCCGGCGGTGGCGATACCTATGACGACGAGATGCCGCCGCCCGACGCAACCGTTACGGCGCTGGCCGAAGGCCGCGATCCAGCAACGGGCGCCGAATACGGCAGGATCGGCGAATGGTCGCGATATTATCATGCCTCCCAAGGCATGGGATATTGGCCCAAGCGTGCAACGAGCGCCTGGCCATTGCATCTCAAGCTGTCGGCGGCGGGCACCGCCGTGGAACAGTCTGTTCTGCAGGACCTTCCCGCATCGCTCGCCATCCTGTCCGAATTCCGCGATCTCCCGGCGAGTACCGCAGAAGCCCTGCGTTCCGCCGACCGGGCGATAACCGCTGCCTTGGCCGCCTTTCCTGATGGTCAGGCGGTGATGAACGCGCTCGTCGAGGCAGCTGGCTGGCTGGAGACCGCGGCGACCAGCGCGCCGGCCGATTTCTTCGTGCTGCATGGCCATCGCATCGAACGCAAGCGTGTCGAAGTCGACTATGCGCTCCTGGAGGCAGCCTCGATCTTCGAGCGAGCTTATGCCGATCCTCCCGTCATCACCGCCGGGGGCACTGCGACGTTGACCGTGGATCTGGGCGAAGGCGCTGGAAGCCGTTCGGTTACTGTCACTCCCGTTCTTCCCGACGGTGTGTCTGCCTCCCTGCCATCGCATGACGAGACACTGGTTCATTCACTTTCGGCCGCGCCAGCTGTGCCACTTTCCCCCGCCTATCTGCCCGGCTGGTCGTCGCTGGGCGGAAACGGCCACGCCTCAGTCGAGATTTCCGCGCAGATCGGCGGCCGTCTCGCGCGTGGCCGGTTCGACCTCGAAGAGCCTTTTGCGGTGGCGCCTGCCCAGTCGGTGAGGCTCCTGCCCGATGCCCTGCTTGTCGCTTCCGGCTCACAAGCGGCGGAACGGCCCATCGAGGTATTTGTTTCTGGATCTCCTTCGCCTGTCACTTTTGAGGTGCCGTCCGGCTGGACATTGAAAGAGACTGTGGATGGTTGGACGGTGTCCAGCACCGGGCTTGCCCCTGAAGGCCTTGTCGAGTTGAAGGCGCGCGTCGCCGGTCACCTGGCATACGACGTAATGCCGATCGCTTATCCGCATATCGGCCGTACGTCCTTCCGGACGCCTGCTGCCCTCAACATCCTTTCTCTCGATCTCACCCTGCCGAAGGATGCTCGTGTGGGCTATGTCGGCGGAGGAGCGGACCGCGTCGGGCTTTGGCTTTCGCGCATGGGCGCGGATGTGACCGAACTCGATGCGAAGGCCCTGGCAGGCGATTTGTCGCAATATACGACGATAGTCGTCGGCATCTTCGCTTTCGGTCTTCGGCCTGATCTTGCGTTGGCCACCACGCTGCTGCACCGCTTCGTGGAGGAGGGAGGTCATCTCGTCACGCTCTATCACCGACCGACCGACGGTTGGGATCCTCACGTGACGCCGGTCAGGCGGATCGAGGTTGGCTCTCCATCGGTTCGCTGGCGCGTGACTGATCCTGCCGCCGAGGTCACAATTCTTGCGCCCGATCATCCTCTGCTGCGAGGCCCCAATCTAATTGGCTCGGAGGACTGGCAGGGGTGGAACAAGGAACGCGGGCTCTATTTCTCCGCCTGCTGGGACGACGCCTATGAGCCACTTCTTGCCATGCACGACATTAACGAGCAGCCGCTGAAGGGGGCTTTGATCTCCGCCGCAATCGGCAGGGGCCGCCATACCCATACCAGCCTCGTGCTGCATCACCAGATGGACAAGCTGGTTCCCGGTGCCTTCCGCCTCATGGCCAACCTGCTGCAGCCGGCGTGAGCGAAGGACCAACGCCTCAGGCCGAAACGCTCGCGACGTCAAACACGCGCGCTGCGGTCGGCTGGCTACTGGTCGACATGGTGCTGGTCTCGGGCGGCATGACCGCGCTGGTCAAGGCGCAGGGCCTGACCTATCCCGCCTTCCAGCTCGTGTTCATCCGCGCGATGATCGGGCTCGCTTTCATCCTGCCGCTCATCTGGCATCACAGGGTGGCGATGACGCAGATCAAGCATCCGTGGCGCAACATCTTCCGGATTTCCTGCAACGCGATCGCATTGACGAGTAATTTTCTCGCGATCACCATGCTGCCGCTGGCGATGGTCAATGCAGTCGGTTTTTCCCGCCCCCTGGTCACCATGGTCATGGCAGTGGCGTTTCTCGGTGAAATTGTCAGCCGAATCCGTTGGCTCGGCGCCGTCTTCGCCTTTGTGGGCGTGCTGATCGTCATGGCACCCGGCACGTCGAGTTTTGAGGTTGGCGTCCTCGTCGTTCTGGTGTCCGTTACCTTCGGTTCCCTGGCGATCATCCAGACCCGCGCGCTGAGGGACGAGAACACCACGGTCATGATGGTCTTCTACACGGTGGGTCTGGCCGCGATCACCGCCGTGCCCGCCGTCTTGACCTGGCAGCCGGTTGCTACCTTCGACTGGCCGCCGCTTCTCGGTATAGGCTTCCTCGCCCAACTCGGTCAGTATTGCTTCCTGCGCGCCTACCGCATTGCCGATGCGAGCGTCCTTGCCCCGATAGGCTATCTCTCCATCGTCTGCGTCACTGTCACCGGCTATGTCTTCTTCGACGAAGTGCCGGAACCGCGCGTGGTCATCGGCGTCGTCGTCATTCTTGTTGCGCTACAGGGCTCGGCCTGGACGGAGCGTAGGTGGAGATGACTGCTGTTTTCTGATGCCGCGTCGGCAGGCCGACGCCGAGAAATTGTTCCAAACGAACGGCGACTTTGTCATTTCTCTTCGATGCGTTGCGTCACGTGTCAGCCATTCTTAAGTAAACATGGGAACTTCAGTAGCTAAACCGGTGAGGGCTTTTGCATGTTTCTTACGCATCACGTCTTTGGTTGCGGATCCGTGTGCGTGAGTTTTAAAATAGCAGCGTATGTCGCTCCCGATCGGCGCGCTTAAGGGATCTAAATTTTAGTTCTTAGAGGATCTGATGTGCAAGTCGATGGTCGATTCCGCTCAAGACCACCTAGTTAAAAACAGTCGTGCTCGTCATCCGCCATTTCTCGTCGAGGATACGACGGTGTCCAACAAGGTTTACGTGGCTGTGACTCAGAATTTCGGAACTAGATTCTCCTAGCATCAAATCGATAGTGCCACGTTCTACGGCTCGCAGCATATCGCCGCCAGAAAACGCGAGCATGTCGGTCGGAACCTGGAATGTCACCCGCTTTGCTTCGCCCGATGCCAGTTCGATCCGCGCGAAGGCGCGCAGTTCCTTGATGGGCCTTACCACTGAGGTCAGCTTTTGGCGTGTGTAGAGCTGGGGAACGGAGATCCCTTTACGATCACCGGTATTCCGAACGGTGAAACTCGCCGAAATTATCCCATCAACGATCTCCACGTCCTGCGCCGCTACAGCAAAATCCTCGTAGGCGAAACTGGTATAGCTCAGGCCATGGCCAAATGGATATTGGCTACCGAAATGGCGAGCGATCGGCGTGCCGGAACTCTTGAGCTTGTGATTGTAGAAATAGGGTGCGGCGCCCGCACTGCGTGGGACAGAAATGGTCAAGCGGCCGGATGGTTCGGTGGCGCCGGTCAGCACGTTCAGCAGTGCCGGTCCGGCTTCCTGACCGCCGAAAAATGCCATGACCTGCGCTGAAACCTGCTTCTCCAGACCACCAAGATTATAGGGCCTGCCGGAGGCGATGACGACGACAGTCGGGGTTCCGGTGGCGACGATCGCATCGAGAAGCTGCTGCTGAACGCCCGGTAATTGCAGGCTATCGACATCGGAACCTTCGCCAACCGTGCCGGTCTGGAAAATGCCGGAAAGATCGCCGACGCAGACCACAGCGACATCTGCAGTCTTCGCTGCCGCCACAGCATCGGCAATGAGGTCGAGCCGTGTAGAGAGCGAGGAGGCCTGATCGAGGCTGGTGCTGTCATTGACATCGCCAGGAAAGACCGGCGCGCCGAAACGGCGTTCTTCCAGAATGTGGCAGCCCTTGGCATAGGTGACATTGGCCGCGCCACAACGGGCCTCGAAGGCTGCGCGGGGTGTGATGACGTTGCGGGTATCCTCGTTTTCGTCCTTCATGATCAGATGGACGGGGAAGGAATAATCGCCGAGAAGCGCAAGCGGATCATCCGCCGTCGGGCCAATCAGCGCGATCCTTGCCTCGGGCTTTAGTGGCAGGATGCCGTCATTGTCGAGAATGACGATGGATTGTTCCGCCACCTCGCGTGCCAGATCGACCGCCTCGGACGATTGCATGCGGATTGCACCTTCATCGGCGTAGGGGCGCTCGAACAGGCCGATCCGCATTTTTTCGGTGAGAGAACGCGTCACGATCGCATCGATCGTCGGCATGTCGATCAGGCCTTTGGCAATCGCAGTTTCCAGATGCCGGGCGCAATCGTCACCGGGAAGTTCGACATCGAGCCCGGCCCTGAAGGCAAGAGCTGCGGCATCGGCCTGACCGGTCGCCACGCCGTGATGCTGATAGAGAAGGCTGATGCCGATATAGTCGGCAACGATCAGCCCGTCGAAACCCCATTGATCGCGCAGCAATTCGGTCAGGAGCCGATGCGACGAATGGCAGGGTTCTCCATCGATATCGTGATAGGCCGGCATGACCGAACCGGCATTGCCCAGCCGCACCGCCATTTCGAAGGGCAGGAGAAACGTGTCGTAAAGTTCCCGCCAGCCGAGATTGACCGGCGCATGGTTACGACCGCCTTCGGAAAGCGAGTGGCCGGCATAATGTTTCAGCGTCGCCAGAAAATCGCGCTTCTCGCCCTGCAGTCCCTGCACATAACGGGTGGCCAGCAGGCCGACGAGATAGGGATCCTCGCCGAATGTTTCCTCCGTCCGGCCCCAGCGGGCATCGCGCGCAACATCGAGCACTGGCGCAAGTCCCTGATGGCAGCCGACCGACCGGGCTTCGTCGCCGATCACCCGGCCAACAGCCTCGATCAGATCCGGGTTCCAGGTCGCGCCATAGGCGAGCGACGAAGGGAACAGCGTGGCACCGCGGATCATCAGGCCCGACAGGCATTCCTCATGCGACATTACCGGAATGCCGAGCCGGGTTTCCTCGCAGAGAAATTTTTGCAGGCTGTTGAGCGCCTTCACGCCATCGGCGGGATCGATCGCGCGACTGCCGAGTGGCCGAGTGATCTGGCCAAGGCCGCGCGACAGGAGGCGGGTGAGCGTGGCGGGGTCGCTCGCACCGGTAAACTCGTCGGTGCGGACCTGATGGTTCCCGTCGGGAGAAAGGATCAGCCACAGCGCGTGCATTTGCGCGATCTTTTCCTCCAGCGTCATGCGGCTGAGAAGGTCGCTGACGCGTCGTTCGATTGGCTGGGACGGGTCCTTGTAGAGATGCGGCATGGTCGATGTTCCGGCGTTCGGATCAGGGCTATGGTGGCGATTGCGCAAATGTCAGGAAATTGCTGCGACAGTAGCCGCTTCCTTGCGGCGCCGCGGCACGTAGCCCCGGCTGCCATCCATCAGGATGCGCGTATAGGCATGTTCAACCGTGTTCTCGAGCAGTTGCTGTTTCGTGGCGACCTCGACGAAAGCGCCGCTCTGCATGATCGCTATGCGGTCGCAGAGATGCGCAACGACTGCCAGATCATGGCTGACGAGGATATAGGTCAGTTGCTCGCGCTGCCGCAGGTCCTTGAGCAGGTTGAGGATTTCTGCCTGAATGGAAACGTCGAGGGCAGAGGTCGGTTCGTCCAGCAGCAGGATCTTTGGTTCGAGAATTAGGGCGCGGGCAATCGCCACGCGTTGCCGCTGGCCGCCGGATAGCTGATGTGGATAGCGGTAACGGAAGTTCAGCGGCAGGCCGACATCGGTCAGCACCTTTTCGATACGCTCCTGCCGGCGGTCCTTGCCGTGGATTTCCAATGGCTCGAGCAGGGTGCGGCCGATCGTGTGGCGCGGGTGGATGGAGCCGAATGGATCCTGAAACACCAGCTGCTGTTTCGCCAGCTGCGCACGAGTGCGCTTCTGGCCGATTGCCTCGCCGTCGATCTCGATTGAGCCGGTCCATTGTTTGTTGCGGCCGGCAAGCGCGCCGAGAATGGTGGACTTGCCACAACCGCTTTCCCCGACGAGGCCGAAGGTTTCGCCTTTCTGCACCTCGAAGGAGACGTCCTTGACAACCTTGAGGGCTGTTTCGCCGTGGCCGTAGGAAACGGCCAGATGATGGGCCTTGATCATGGACATGTTCAGTTCTCCAGCCATGCCGGGTCGCGACGCAGCACTTCCAGCCTGTCCTTGGGATGGTCGAGGCTTGGCAGTGCGTTGAGGAGACCGCGCGTATAAGGATGTTGCGCCTGATCGAGGTCGGCGGCGGCGATCGTTTCGACGACACGGCCCGCATACATGATGATGACGCGATCGCAGAAACTGCGCACGAGGTTGAGATCGTGGCTGATGAAAATCAGGCCGATATTCCGCTCCACCACAAGGTCGTCGAGAATGGAAAGAACCTGCTGGCGCACCGTCACGTCGAGCGCGGAGGTCGGTTCGTCGGCGATGATCAGCGACGGCTGGGCGATCAGCATCATCGAGAGCATGATGCGCTGGCCCATGCCGCCCGACACTTCGTGCGGATAGAGGTCAAAGACACGCTCGGGATCACGGATATTGACGCGTTCCAGCATGGCAAGCGTGCGGCGGCGGGCCTCCTGTGGCGTGGCGCGTTCGTGCAGGATCACCGTTTCGGAAATCTGCTCGCCCACGGTCATCACCGGGTTCAGCGAATACTTTGGGTCCTGCAGGATCATGGCGATGCGCCGTCCGCGAATGGACCTCATTTCCTCTTCGCTCGCCTTCATGAGATCGACGTCTTCGAACTGCATGCGGCTGGCTTTCACTATGGCCTGAGGTGGCTGCAGTCGCATGATGGCGCGGCCGGACGTGCTCTTGCCGGAACCGGATTCTCCGATGATGCCGATCTTTTCGCGGCCGACGGTGAAGGACACGTCGCGCACGGCGGTGGTGACGCCGGACAGCGTCGGGAACTCGACGGACATGTTCTCGACCGTCAGGATGGTGTCGGATGTGTTAGCCATTGCGGGGATCCATGATGTCGCGCAGCCCGTCGCCGAGCAGGTTGAAGGCAAGGCTGACGGTCAGGATCGCGATGCCCGGAACCGTTGTCAGCCACCATGCGTCGAGCAGGTACTGGCGACCGGATGCGGCCATCGCACCCCATTCGGCCATCGGCGGCTGGGCGCCGAGACCAAGGAAACCGAGGCCGGCGGCCGTTAGGATGATGCTCGACATGTTGAGCGTGAGACGCACGACGATGGACGGAGCGCAGAGCGGCACGATATGGCGCAGCAAGATACGTCCCGTACCCGCGCCTTGAAGCTCGGCGGCGATCACGAAATCCGCATGGCGGAAGGTCAGCGTTTCGGCACGGGCCAGACGCGCGATCGGCGGCCAGACGGTGAGCGCGATGGCGATGACCGCGTTTTCGATACCGGGACCAAGTGCTGCCGAAAAGGCAAGCGCTAAGACGAGGCTCGGGAAGGACAGAAAGATGTCGGTAATGCGCATCAGCACCACGTCGACCCAGCCGCCGAGATAACCGGCAGTGGCACCGATCACGAAACCGATCGGGGCGACGATCACCGTCACCAGAATTGTGATGTAAAGCGTGGTGCGGGCGCCGTAGATGAGGCGGGCGAATACATCGCGGCCGAACTCGTCGGTGCCGAACCAGTGCGCGGCGGAAGGCGCCTGCAACGCCATCATGAGATCCTGCGCATAAGGGTCATGCGAAGCGATCAGCGGCGCGAAGACCGCGATCACGATCAGCAGTGCCACGACGGCAAAGCCGGCGAAGGCGAGCGGATTGGCGACGAGGCTGAGCCAGGCGAGATATGCCTTGTGGCAGCGCGCCTGATTGGCGGAGGAAAAATCCTCGCTGATCAGCCAGTTGTGCAGGTTTGAGAAGGTGCCGGATCTACTCATTTTACCGGGTCCTCGGATCGATGAAGCGATAAACGATGTCGGAAAGCAGGTTGATGGCAATCGAAATAATGCCGATCAAAAGCACGCTGCCGAGCACGGCGTTCATGTCGGAAACGAACAGCGCCGAGGTGAGGTATTGGCCAAGCCCCGGCCAGGCAAACACGGTCTCGATCAGCACGGTGCCATCGAGAAGGCCGCAATAGGCGAGGGCCACCACTGTCAGAAGCTGCACGCGGATATTGCGGAAGGCGTGCCGCCAGACGATCGGCCGCTGGCCGAGTCCCTTGGCGCGGGCGGTCAGGATATATTCCTGTCGCAGTTGCTCCAGCATGAAGCTGCGGCTCATACGACTGAGATAGGCCATGGCCGCATAACCGAGAATGATAGCGGGCGTGATGAGGTGGTGGATCGCGCTCCAGAACACCTGCCACTGGCCGGCCAGAATGGAATCGATGATGATCGAATTGGTGCGCGCCTGAACCAGGCCCTCGTCATAGACATAGATGCGGCCCCCCGGCGGGATGAGGCCGAAATGGGCGTAGAAGACGAGGATCACGATCGTGCCAAGCCAGAAGATCGGCGTCGAATAACCAAGCAGGCCGACCACGCGAGCGGTATGGTCGATCCATGTGCCCTTGTGGACCGCGGCAATGACGCCGAGCGGAATGCCGAAGCAGGCGCCGATCAGCGTGGCGAGCGTCGCCAGCTCCATGGTTGCCGGGAAAACGCGCGCCAGATCCTCGGCAACCGGCTTTTTGGTGACGATCGACTGGCCGAAATCCAGCTGGACGACATCGCTCAGATAATTACCGAACTGCACGTAAAGCGGCCTGTCCAGCCCCATTTCCTTATAGACGCGATCATAGGTCGCCTGATCCGCCTGATCGCCGATGACGGCAATGACCGGATCGGCCGGTACCATGCGCCCGACCACGAAGGTGATGACGAGAAGCCCGAGCAGCGTCGTCAGGATCACCACGAAGGATGTGGCCAGTTTCTTGCCGCCCGTTAGCAGTTTTGATGGTGGGGCATGGGTCTCGGTGGTTTGGGAAATGCTCATTCCGTTATCCTCTGCTTGCCGCCCCTATTCGCTCTTCGTCACGGTGTCCCAGCGGGTCAGCCATGTCGGATGGCCGACATAACCCTTCACCTCGGTGCGAACGGCTTTCGCATCGGTTCTCTGGAAGGAGGTCACGAGTGCGGGCGATGCGGCGAGATAGGCCTCGTTGATCTTGTGATAGAGCTCGACGCGTTTTTCCTGGTCGGTCTCGTGCGCCGCGGTCACCACCATATCCTGGATGTCCTTCGGCACCTCCCAGGCGGTGCGCCAGGCATTGAGGCCGGTCAGCTTCGCCTCGTCGGAATTGTTGGAATTGGTGGCGTAGGATTGCAGCACCGCATGCGGATCGGGCAGGCGATCCCCGGAACGGGCCGAAAAAAGCTGGAATTCGCGGTTGCGGAACTTGCCGATATGATCGCCGCCCTGCAGGTCAAGTCGGATGCCGGCCTTGGCCGCATTGGCCTGCAGCGATTGCGCCACTTCGAATTCGGGCGTGACCGGTGTCGCGTAATAGACCTTCGAAAACCCGTCAGGGTAACCCGCCTCGGCGAGAAGCTGTTTCGCCTTGTCGATATCGAGCTTGTAGGGATTTTCTGTGTTGGAGCCGGGCAGGCCGGCGGGAATGATCGTCTGCTGCTTGTTGCCGTAATATTTCATCACGGTGGCGGCAAGGCCGTCGTAATCGATCAGATAACGGAAGGCTTCGCGCACTTTGGGATTGGAGAGGATCTCGTCCTTCTGGTTCAGCGCCAGATAATAAAAACCGATACCCGGTGTCTTCTGCACCGTCACCTTGCCGTCCCGCTCCAGTCCGCCGAGGTCGGTGGAAGAGAGACGGGTTGCGACATCGATGTCGCCGGCATCGATCTGCAGGCGCTGAGCCGAGGATTCGGGCATGTTGCTGATGAAGACACGGCGCATCGCCGGTTTGCCCTGCCAGTAATTTTCAAAGGCATCGGCACTCATCAGCTGGTTGGCGCGCCAGGTTTCCAGGGAGTAGGGGCCTGATCCGGCATCGGCCGATTGCAGGTATTCCCGTCCCCAGTCGCCGTTCTTCTCGCGTTCCATCAACAGCTTTCTGTCAACGATCGAGGTGGAGAAACTGCCCAGAGAATAGAGGATGAGATTGGCGTTCCAGACGCCCGGTGTCTCAACGACAAGGGTGTAATCGTCGGTCGCGCGGATCAGCTGGTCGACATTTTTTGCCGAAAAACCCCATTGGCGCAGATCGGTGGAGGGCGCCAGACCAAGTTTTACCAACCGGTGCAGCGACCACTCGGCATCCCTGGCCGTCAGCGGATTGCCGGAATGGAAGGTCACGCCCTGACGGATCTTGAAGGTAAAGGTCTTGCCGTCCTCCGACACCGTCCAGCTTTCCGCCAATGACGGCTGCGGTTCGGTGATCCGGTCCGGCGGCAGCGCGATCAGCCGGTCATAGAGATTGGCAACGACTTCCGCCGCCTCGAACTGGTTGATCTCCTGGGGATCAAGCCCGCGGATGGAAGACATCGCCATGGCGATGACCAACTGATCCTGCGGCGTTTTTGCAGTGGCAACACCGGTACCCAAAGACAGTGCGGCGACACTCGCAAGAATTGCGAGATTTCTTCTGAGCATTTGCGACCTCCCAAGGCTCCTCAACCCCGCCATATCGAAATTTCCTTATCGACATGGATATCAAATCTGATATACCAGATTTCACACTAAATGACAGTCGTCAACGGAATTCGGAAAAATGGTGGAAGCGGAAAGCGCATTGAAGGGGTCTGAGAATCACACTGATGGCTTTGAAAAGATCGGCGCAAGCTTCCAGATGACCGTGCGCGATCACGTCCATCGCGCCATGCGCAACGCGATACTGGCGGGCCGCTTTTCTGCGGGGCAGAAAGTCAACGAGCGCAGCCTCGCCGAACAGTTCGGCGTCAGTACCACGCCGATCAAGGAGGCACTACGTCAGCTGGAAACGGAAGGGCTAGTCGAGGCCCTGCCGCGTCGCGGCGTCGTCATCCGTTTTTCCAGTTCCTGGGCGGAGGAAATGATACTTGCCCGCGCGGCGCTGGAATCGATGATCGCGCATCTCGCCGCTAAGCGGATCGATGAAAAGGGCAAGGTGGAATTGCTGGCGACTGCCAACCTGATGAAGGACGCTACGGCATCCGGGGATGCTGATAGCCTAATCGCGCTCAACGAGACCTTTCACGATCACATCCACAAAAGCTCGCAATGCGGTTATCTCGCCAAGCTGATCGAGCGCCAGCAGTTTTATGACGCCAGCATTCGCCGCGTCATTCACCTAGATTCGACCGAGCGCCAGAAGGCGCTGAATGAGCACGTTGCTATCGCCGAGGCGATCGCGAGCGGGGATGCCGACAAGGCGGAGCGGACGATGCGCGACCATGTCGTGCGCTCTGGCGACACATATCTGAGCATCGTATTTGGAAAGCAGGAGGAGACCTGACGTGACCGAGAGACTTCAGACGGTAAGAAAAGCGCTGACCGGCATTTCCGGCGTTCCGGTAACGCCTTATGGCGCCGACGGATCGATCGACATCGACAAGCTCAAGCGTCTCATCCGCGAACTGGCGAGCGCCAAGGTTCACAACCTGATGGCGGCGGGCAATACCGGCGAATTTTTTACGCTCACCATAGACGAAGTGCGCAGCGTGCATGCCGCGACGATCGAGGCCGCGGCCGGCAAGTCGCTGGTCAGCGCCGCCGTCGGCCGTTCGTTGACTGAGGCGAAGGCGCTGGCGAAGGATGCCATCGCCGCCGGCGCCGATGCGATCATGGGTCATCACCCGATGGATCCATTTGCCGGCCCGTCCTATCAGGCCGGTTATTTCCTCGATCTGGCCGATTTCTCAACCGTTCCGGTTATCGCCTATGTGCGCAGCGACAGCTTTTCCGTTGCCGATTTCCGCAAGCTCGCCCTTCACCCCAATATCGCCGGCATCAAGTTCGCTTCGTCGAACCTCATGCTGCTGGCCGACGTCATCCGCTCCACGCAGGATGCGCCCGCCATTTGGGTCTGTGGCCTTGCCGAAGGCTGGGCGCCGGCATTCTACGCCATGGGCGCACGCGGTTTCACGTCCGGTCTCGTCAACGTCTTCCCGGAGCGCTCGCACGCCATCCATCGTGCGCTGGAAAGCGGCGATTACGCCGGTGCGCGCGCATTGATCGATGCGATTGCCGGGTTCGAAGCGCTGCGTACCAAATACAATAACGGCGCCAACGTGACGGTGGTGAAGGAAGCGCTCGGCATGCTCGGCAATGACGTCGGCCCGGTGCGCGTGCCCGGTGTCGTAGCGTTGAACGAGGAGGAGCGCACAACGCTTCGCGCGATCGTCGATCGCGTCAAAGCCGAAGCCCTGGCCGCCTAATCGGAGACAAAACGTGCATATTACCGGTATCAAGACCTATATGCAGCGCGTGGACGATCGTCCGCGTCTGCTTCTGAAGATCGAAACCAGCGAAGGCATTTCCGGCTGGGGCGAGTGCTATAATCACGGCCCGGACTGGGCACTGCCGCCGCTTCTCGACTATCTCTTCCACCAGATCGAGGGCGAGGATCCGCGCCGCGTCGAATTCATCGTCCTGAAACTTAACCAGCAATGCCGCTTTCCTCCCGGAGCCCTCGGCCTTGCCGCGATTTCCGCAATCGATCATGCATTGTGGGATATTGCCGGCAAGGCTGCGGGTCTTCCCGTCTACATGTTGCTCGGCGGCAACGTACGGGATCGTGTGCGTGTCTATTGCGGTGTCTATACCGCGCCGGATGCCGAGCATGCGCTTGACCAGACGCTGAAGCTCAACGAGGACTACGGCTATACCGCCTTCAAGCTGAGCCCTTATCGGCGAGACCTTCATTCCGGCCGCTGGGGTGAGCTGGTGAAGGAGACTGGCGATTGGTTCGGCCGCATCCGAGAGATCACGCCCTCGCATTTCGAATTCGCCTTCGATGCGCATGCTAAGATCTTCGAGCCCTACAAGGCCGTGCAGCTTGCAGCCGCCATCGCGCCGAATGACCCGCTTTTCTATGAGGAGCCGATCCGTCCGGAGCATATCCCCGCATGGAAGGAATTGAAGTCGAAGGTGAACGTACCGCTTGCCACCGGCGAGTCGCTCTATAACCGCTTCGAATTCCTTAATCTCCTTACCAATCAGGGTGCGGATATCATCCAGCCGGACATCTGTGTCGTTGGCGGGGTCTCGGAAATGCGGCGCATTGCGACGATCGCCGAAGCTCACTACGTAACGGTCACGCCCCATAATCCGATGGGTCCGCTGGCAACCGCCGTCAATGTGCATTTCTGTGCTGCGCAACCGAATTTCCAGGTTCTCGAGTTCAAACCCCATGTCCACGCGCCTTGGGCGCTCGATCCTTACATGCCGGTTGATGGTCACATGGAACTACGTCCAGATAGGCCGGGCTGGGGCATCGAGATTGATGAGACGGTCCTTCAGAAGGATGATTACATTCACTGGGAGCGGAAAGTAACCCGAAAGCCCGATGGCTCGACCGCTTACCCGTGACTAATGGAGATTGCCGCTCCTTCGGCGGCAAGCTCCGACCATATAGTTGCCTCTTCGCCGACGCGCTCCCCACGTGAACCCGCAAACCAATATGCCTAACCAGTCTATTCAATAGTATCCGGGTCGTGGGTTCAGATCTCTTCAAGAGCTTAATAAGCGACATAACGCTGGAGCCGAAGTAACTCGAACTCGTTTGGCGGGGTGACTCGGGTACCACAGGCAGCGATGCGGAGGCGGCATTTGCTTGTATCTTCGCCTTCCTTCACTAATCATTCAGATGGCAGGCTGAGAGATGGCCTGATGCGACATGCTTCTTGACCGGCACCTCGATACGACAGCGATCCATCGCCAAGGGGCAGCGGGGATGAAAGTGGCAGCCCTTTGGCGGATTGAGTGGACTTGGCAGTTCACCTTCCACCGGCTTGAACCGCCGCTTTCCGGGTTCGATGCGGGGAATTTCGGATAGCAGGGCCTGTGTGTAGGGATGATTAGGCCGTTTGAAGATTTCCTCGACCGGTGCCTCTTCCACGATACGGCCGAGATACATGATCGCGACGCGGTCGGAGATATGTTCGACGACGCCGAGATCGTGGCTGACGAACAGGTAGGTGAGGTCGAGCTTGTCGCGTAACTCCATGAACAGATTGATGACTTGCGCCTGGATGGACACGTCGAGCGCCGCCACGCTCTCGTCGCAGACGAGGAATTTGGGCTGTACCGCAAGCGCCCGAGCGATATTGACTCGCTGTCGCTGGCCGCCAGAAAATTGATGTGGATAGCGCTTCTTCATCGCCGGGTCGAAGCCGGCAAGCATCAGGTATTTGTCCACATAGGCGTTGCGTTCGGACGAGCGTGCCAATCCGTGGGTCTTGGGCGCTTCCCAGAGCAGTTCCTCGACGGTCATGCGCGGATTGAGCGCGGCCATCGGGTTCTGGAAAATCATCTGGGTGGCGAGGCCGAGCTCATCTTGCTGGCGCCTTGACATATCGTTTCGATCGCTACCCTTCCAGAGGACATGACCATCGCTCGGAGCGGTGATTCCGGCGATGACGCGGCCGAGCGTTGACTTGCCGCAACCGCTTTCACCGACAAGTCCCACGACCTCGCCACTGCGGATCGTCAGGCTGACATCATCGAGCGCATGGACGATCGGTGCAGGTTTCGCGAGCTTCAGCTTGAGCGCGATCTTTGCGGCGAGATCGGGCTTCGGTCCGAAGCGCTGCGAGACGTTGCGTGCTTCGATAAGAGGGGTATCGACCAAAGTAGCTTCGGCCGGGGAGCCTTCGATCAGGGGCGCGTTGGTCGCCGTCATCATGCAGTCTCTTTCAATACGGGATGGATGCAGCGGAAGGAGCGGTCTTCCTCAGGCAGAAGCGGAGGCATGACTAGGCAACCGTCGGTCGCGCGGTCGCAGCGAGTGCGGAAGCTGCAGCCTTGGGGCAGGCGGTGGATGGCCGGTGTCATGCCCCTGATCTGCCGCAGGGGTTCACCGCGCCTGTTCTGTGACGGGACGGAGGCAATAAGGCCGGCGGTGTAGGGATGATGCGGGTCGGTCAGCACCTTGGTCACCGGACCGGTTTCCACCAATCTGCCAGCATACATGACCGCGATATCGTCGGCGAGCCGCGACACAATTGCTAGATCGTGGGTGATCCAGATTACCGCCGTGTTGGATTCTTCAGTGAGCTTCTGGAATTCCGAGATGATCTGGCTCTGGATCGTCACGTCGAGCGCGGTGGTCGGCTCGTCGGCGACGATGAGGTCGGGTTTGTGCAGAAGCGCAATGGCGATTGCGACGCGCTGGCGCATGCCGCCGGAAAACTGATGCGGATAGGCCGATAGCCGTTCTTCCGGGCTCGGAATGCCGACGCGTGCCAGTGCATCCCGCGAGCGTTGACGGGCTACATCCTTGGAGACGTTTTCATGCGCCTGGACGGCTTCCACCATCTGGGTGCCGATGGTCAGCACGGGGTTGAGCGTCATCGTCGGATCCTGGAAGACCATGGCGATCCGCTTGCCGCGCAACCGTCGCATCTCTTCCTCGGAACAGTTCGCGATGTCGGTGCCGTCGAAGATCACCCGTCCGCTCGCGATGCGGCCCGGTTTTTCGAGAAGCCGCATGATCGAGAAACCGGTCACCGACTTGCCGGATCCGGATTCTCCGACGAGCCCGAGGACCTTGCCGCGTTCGATGGAGAAAGAGACATCGTTGACGGCCCGCAGTCCCGGTTTCGCCGAGCTGCCTCCGAATTCGGTGACGAGATTTTCTACCTTGAGCAGGGCGGTCATGACATGTTCCTCGGATTGAGGACATCGCGAAGCCGGTCGCCGACGAGATTGATCGCCACGATCGTGACAAGGAGCGCGATGCCGGGGAAGAAGCTTATCCAGTAGAGGCCGGTCAGGAGATACTGGTAGCCGGTCGAAATCAGCATCCCCAGTGATGGCTCCGTGACGGAGGCGCCCAGTCCGAGGAAGGAGAGGGTGGCCTCTAGCCCGATCGCCCTTGCCACCTGCATGGTGGCGATGACGATGACGGGCGCAAGACAGTTCGGCAGCAAATGCTTGAACAGAATGCGCCAGCCGGGCAGGCGCAGCATGCGCGCAGCTTCGATATATTCCTTCTCGCGCTCGACGAGTGCGGTACCGCGTACGGTGCGGGCATAGGTCGCCCATTCGGCGATGATCAGGGCGATGACGACGTTGGTGACCCCCTTGCCGAGGATCGCCAGCATCATCAGCGCCATCAGGATGGTCGGGAAGGAAAGCTGCAGGTCGACGAGCCGCATTATCACGGTTTCGGTGCGCTTGCCCATGTAGGCGGCGAACAGGCCGGCCGTGGTGCCGATGATCGCGGCCGCGAATGCCGACAGAACGCCGACGATGAGTGATGTCCGCAGGCCGTAAAGGATACCCGAGAGGATGTCGCGGCCCTGGCTGTCGGTGCCGAGGTGGTAGACGAGGCCGGTCATTGATTCCGAACCCGGCGGCATGCGCCCGTCCATGATGTCGAGCTGCATCAGGTCATATGGGTTCTGCGGCGAAATCCAGGGCGCGAAGAGCGCCAGGCAACAGATGACGATCAGCGTAACGAAGCCGACGGCGGCGGCAGGCGACCGGAAGAAATCCGAGATGCCCTTGGCGAGGCGACCGGGGCCGGTATCGGGGACGCTACCTTCTTGCGCGTTTGGTTCAGCCATGGGTCAAGCCTTCGCGTCGAGCCGGATCCGTGGATCCAGGATGGTGTAACAGATGTCGATGATGAAATTCAGCACGACGAAGAGCAGGACCATCATCATCAGGTAGGCGACGATGACGGGGCGATCGAGAAGATTGATCGAGTCGATGATAAGTTTGCCCATGCCCGGCCATGCAAAAATGCTCTCGGTCACGACCGAGAAGGCGATCAGCGAGCCAAACTCCAGCCCGATGATGGTAACCACAGGGATCATCAGGTTCTTTAGCACGTGTACTGCGATCACCCGGCGCTCCCGAAGGCCCTTGGCGCGGGCAAATTTCACATAGTCTTGGGGCAGGACCTCCTGCACGCCAGCACGCGTCAAGCGCATGATGAGGGAGGTCTTGAACAGCGCGAGATTGAAGGCAGGCAAGAGGAGATGTCTCAGGCCTTCGCCTGTCAGGAACGACCACTGCGTGCCGAACAATTCGGCGGTCGTGCCCCGGCCGTTGGTCGGCAGCCAGCCGAGTTCGACGGAAAAGACCATGATCAGCATCAGGCCGACCCAGAATGTCGGCAGAGAGAAGCCGAGGATCGAGCCGGACATGATCAGTTTCGACGATACTCGGTTGGGATAAAGGCCGGCATAAAGGCCGAGCGGCAATCCGAAAACGATGGCGATAGCGAGCGCGGTGATGGCCAGTTCCAGCGTTGCCGGCAGGCGTTCCAGGATCAGCCCGAGAGCGGGGCGGCCGTAGACGAAACTGTTGCCGAAATCCCCCTGAAGCAGTCCCTGCAGGAACAGCAGATATTGCTTCCAGAGCGGCTGATCGAGCCCGTAGTGCGCGATGACCCGTGCGCGTTCCGCTTGGTTGGCATCCGGGTTGATGAGGATATCGACCGGATTGCCGATCACGCTTACGCCGATAAAGACAATGATCGTCATCGCCACGATGACGAACAGAGCCTGTATCAATCGCCTGATGATGGAAGTGACCATTGAACCTTTCCCTGGGCCTGTAGCGTCTTGCACCTCATTCGGCGCATATTAGACGCTGTAGCATTTTAGAACCTGCACACCGCACTTTCCGGAAACCAGATCCGGTTTGGGCTCTATGCGCTAGGCGACGGAGATCGCCATTCCGTCGCGTTGCGGATCAGCGGCACCCTTGGAGATGCCATCCTCGATCTTGATCGCATGAACCGCGGCAAAGGCGTAAGTCTGCGGTGACCGCGCCACGTTGTAGCCCTGCGCCCTCAACTCGTCTTCGACAGAGTGGCGGATGCGGTTCGAGATGTCGACCGTGTTCGATACGCCGACGATCCTCGGTGCCGCGACAGCTTCGAACACCGACATGTCGAAGTCGATCATGTTCATGAGGCATTGGGCCACAGCGGGCGCGATATAGCTGCCGCCCGGCGCGCCGATGACGATGTTCGGCTTACCGTCCTTGAAGACAATCGTCGGAGCCGCAGAACTCGGACGGCGCTTGCCCGGTGCGATCGAGCCCGGCTTGCCGGGAACCGGATTGAACCGGCTCATCGTGCCATTGTACATGAAGCCCAGGCCGTCGGTGATTGCCCCTGAGGGGCTGCCAAGCGTATGGGTCATCGCCACGGCGTTGCCGTCCTTGTCGATCACCGAGATATGCGTGGTGTCGCGCTGGGATCGGTCGAGCCGGTCGACATTGGCGATCTCTCCAGCCTTGATCGCGTCAGCCTGCGCCTTCGCATATTCCTTCGACAGAAGCTTCTCGTAGGGGACGTCGACATAGGCCGGGTCGCCCATATATTCGTCCTTGTCGATCGTCATCCGCTTCATGGCCTCAAAGAGAATGTGGACATGCTCGGCGCTGGAATGGTGCATGGCTCCGACGTCGAACTGCTCCATGATGTGGAGGAATTCCAGCATCGGGAAGCCCGAGCCCGGAGGAGGGGAGGTGGCGATGCGGTTACCGCGATAATCGCCCCAGATCGGGGCAACCCGCGACAGCTCGTATTTCGCCAGATCTTCCCGATCGATCAGGCCGCCATTGGCCTTGAAGTCGGCGGCGATCTGCTCAGCCAGTTCGCCGTGGTAGAATATGTCAGACCCGCCGCTTTGCGCGATCCGATCGAGCGTATCGGCCATGTCCTTGTTGATGAGCAGTTCGCCGACATTCCGGAGCGATCCGTCCTCATGGAAGTAGACCTGCTGGCCAGTCTTCGAAAAACGCAGCTTGTCAAGCGTATTGGCAAAGCCGTCGCCCGACTGATCCTTGGCCCAATACCAGTGCATGTGGCTACGGATCATGAACCCGTTGCGGGCAAGCCGGACGGCGGGCTTTATCAGGTCGGCCCAGTTGAAGGTGCCGTAGTCGCGTAGCGCCGTCTCGTAGCCTTTCAGCGACCCCGGCGTGCAGACCGCGTGATAGCCGATATCCGAGATATTGCCCTCCAGAACGTAACCGAAACCGTCGCGGCTCTGGTGCTTAATCTTGTCGAGCCACATGTCGGGCGTCGCCTTGAGCGAGGCCCGGGCATAGAATTCGAGGATCTCGTGAACGCCCTTCTTCGGCATATAGACATGCATGGAACCGAAGCCGCCGATGCCGGCCATCTGCGGATCGACTACACCCTGGACGAAGGCGCAGGCGAGTGCAGCATCGACTGCGTTGCCGCCGCGTTCTAGGACTTCTGCGCCGGCTTCGACTGCTTCCGGCTGGGGGGCTACAATCGTTGCATTGCTCATTTCGCGCGACGGTCCTTCAGCACTTTTGCCAGGAAGGCCTTGACGTGGCCGAGCACCTTGACCCGGTCGTGGGAGACGCCCTTGACCGCATCGAACGTCACATCGACGCCAGCATCGCGAAACGACTGCGCAAGCGTGGCAAGGCGTTCCGGGCGGGTGTTGCCCGCATCGTTGGCGCCTTCCATGAAGTATTTTCCGCCGGGCTTATGGGTGATTTCCCAGGTTTCCAGGTCGGCATCGCCGACAACCATCTGAACCGGGATCTTGGCCAGTTCTTCGGGTCGGAACGGCTTGCCGAAGCGGGCTTCCAGGTCGCGGATGCCGACCCACCAGTCGCGGTTCGGATCGAGAAGCGTCACGGAACCCGGCGCGCCGATCGAGGCTGCCCAGAGCTTTTCCGGATGCAGGATCGCGAAACGGTGGCTGAAGTGTCCCCCGCCGGAGAAACCGAAGATCGCGAATTTGGACCAGTCCTGCTGATATTTCTTGGCCATTTCCTCGACCATTGCGATGACGACCTGATCGTAGCGGATGTCACCTTCCTCGAGGAACTTGTAGCCGGAGCGCGCGCCATCACCCAGGACACCGACCGGGAAAATCGGACACAGGATGGCGCAGTCGTTATAAAGGCCGAACTCGGCAAAGCCGTCTCGGAAATCGAGAGCGGAGGTGCGCCCGGTGCCGTGAACCGCGACGAGCAGATCCAGCTTGCGGCCATCGGCAGCCGTCGGCGGAACGTAAAGAACCATGTGAAGGCGGGGGTCGACCTTGGAGGCGAAAATCGCTGTCTGGCCATAGTCATAGATAGCCTTCGCCCGAGCGACGGCTTCGCCCGTTCCGAGTTCCTGCATGAATGTCTCCTGGGGAAATAAAGAGTGGGGCTGCAATTGCGCAGCCCGATATTCTGGTGGTCTTACTTGGCCGGCTTCACGTCGTAGGCGAGCGTGTACTTGTCGCCGCGCGGCGTATAGGACACGGTCTTCTTGGCGCCTAGCACGACGTTTTCGTAGTGCATGGGAAGAAGCCAGAGATTGTCGAAGGTCTGGGTCGAAAGCTCTTCGAGAAGCGGCTTGCGCGCGGCCTCGTCAAGCGTCGAGCTTGCCTTGGCCAGAACCTCGTCGATCTTCGGATCGGAGACGCCGCCGCCATTGTAACGGCCGGTGCCCTTCTTCTCGTCACGGCTGGCGACGAGGGCTACGGTCGGATTGGTGGTCTCGCCGGTATTGACGCCCCAGGAACCGAGATAGACGCTGTAGGTGCCCTTCGAATAGGCTTCCGAATACATCGACCACGGCATCACCTCGACCTTCGTCTTGATGCCGATGCGGGTAAACATCTGGCCGACGGCCTGAAGTACTTCCGCATCCTTGACGTAACGGCCGGACGGCCCGTGCAGGGTGAGACTGAAGCCATCCGGATAACCGGCTTCGGCGAGAAGTGCCTTTGCGCCAGCAGCATCGTAGCCGACCTTTTCGACCTTGTCAGAATGACCTGCGTAACCTTCGGCGACGAACTGGTCGGCGACCGTACCGTTCTTCTGCATGACGCGCTCGACGATCGCCGGGCGGTTGATCGACATCAGCATCGCCTTGCGGACACGCTCGTCCTTCAGCGGGTTCTTGTCGAGATCGGAACCATCTGCAGCCTTGACGAAGGGCGACACGTCGCGGCTGACATCCATACCCATGTAAACGAAGCGCGACGACTGGCCGTTGACGATCTGGAGGTTCTCGCTGGATTCGACGCGGGCCATGCCGTCGGCGGGCAGGGTCTCGATAATGTCGATCTCGTTCGACAGAAGTGATGCCAGGCGGGCGCCGTCATCAGGCAGGAACCGTAGCGTGACGTTGGACCAATGCGAAGGACCGGCAAAATAGCTGTCGTTGCGCTTGACCGTCAGGTTGCTGCCCGGCTGGTAGGAGACGAAGGAATAGGCGCCGGTGCCGATCGCACACTTTCCGTTGTCGAAGTCCGTGACCGGCGCGTCCTTGCAGTCGGCGCTGATGATACGGATACGGCTGACCGAATTCAGCAGGAGCGGGTCCGGGACCTTGGTTTCGATGACGATCGTCAGCGGATCCTTGGCCGTAACATTGGCGATGTTGCGCGTATAGGAGGCAAAACCCTGGCTCGGCTTGTCGCGGGCACGCAGAAGAGAGGCTACGACGTCGTCGGCATTGAACTCGCTGCCGTCATGAAATTTGACGCCTTCACGCAGCTTGAATTCCCAGTGGGTCTGGTCGACCGCCTTCCATTCGGTGGCGAGCTCCGGCGCATTGGCGGAAGTGCCGGTGAGATTGATAAGGCTGTCCCAGATATGGCGCGAGGTGGCGTTGTTGGGCGCAGAGCTATCCTCATGCGGGTCCAGCGTCGTCGGTGTTACCGACATGCCGATCGTCAGCGGTGCTTCCTGTGCTGCCACCATTGCAGGAATAGCGATCGTGCCGAGCAGCGCGATCGCTGCCCGCTTCAAAGTCTTTGCGGCCATTTCTTCAATCCCAGTTTTAGCGTTCTGACACCGGCCTTGTTTCGACCGGAACGAGCGGGTTCCCATCCACTCCTGATCGAAATTGGTAAAGGCCGTCGAAGGGGGCTGTCAAACAGAAATCAAAAGCGTTACGGTAGTCGTAACAGGCTTGAGGACTGTGACGACAATAATGCGACGATAGGAAATTTCGTCAAATGGACGACAGTTCAACAGAAAAAAACAATATCGTTCAGGCTGTTGATGTATGTATCGACGTACTGCTTGATGTGGCCAAAAATCCAGACATCAGGTTGAGTGAGATTGCATCCAACCTGAGCGAAACAAAACCAAGAATTTTGCGCATGTTACGCACAATGGAACAGCGCGGGCTTGTACGAAAAAGCGATAGCGGAACTTATCGTCTCGGAACGACCGCAATCGTGCTCGGAACGGCGGCGTCGACCCAAGTCGACCTCGTGCGTATTGCCAATCCGATCCTGGAAGAACTCGGTCAGAAAGCGAACGAAACCACACAACTGCGTATCATCGATAATGGTGAATCGCTGTGCATTGCAAAGTTCGAGCCAATGCGCGACCTACGCGTACAGGCGATGATCGGGCGTCGCAGGCCACTCACCGCAGGATCCTATAAGGTGCTCCTCGCCTATCTCCAACCGCAGGTCCAGCAGCAGATGATTCCTGACGTACTGCCAAAACTCACGAAGCGCACCATCACCGATCGTGGAAAGCTTGTTGCGGAACTCGAAAAGATCAAACGCCAGGGATTCTGTGTGAGTTTTGGAGAGGTGAGCGAGCAACTCGTCTCGGTGTCGGTGCCGGTTCTGGCCTTCGACGGCTCAGTAATCGCTGCGGTGAACGTCGGCGCGCCGGCATTCCGCACCCAAAGAAGCGATGTCGATCGCTTCATTGTCTTGCTTAAGGACGCATCCAGCAAGATATCGGCGAGGCTAGGATGGTAGGTTCACTGAACCCTGTACTTTCGCCTTGGTGGGACACGACTCGAGGCGCAGCGCCGTTGAAATCGTTTTCTAAATCAAATACATAAGTAGTTTTAAAACGCAGCTATAGCGGTTCGATGTTCATCATCAGCGTCGGTTGCCAGCCGGATGAGGATCGGTTGCGGACGCGTAAAGCTGACTTCTCATCCTTTGTAACAAAAAGAGTCCTAAGAGCACTGCGAGAATTGGGGTTGAGCGATCGGGCGACGTCTAGGTCGGTGGGAGGCCTGACCGCAGAGCTAGAAGCCGCGTCCCACAACGCATTCGATGTGCCATCGCCGGCCGTGTTCGATCCCGACGATGGCACGCGTCCATATGGGGTTTTCTCAACCGGCACACAGTGGAGCAATTTTATCGGCTCGAATGCGCGACATTTTCCACCATGCTCGACATCTTTCTCTATGCCGGGGAGGACTTGCGTGGCGGACTTTCCCATCTCGCTTGTGGGCTCGTCATGGCCGTGGCGATCAATATAAGGTGCTATACGGGATGACGGCGCCGTTGCGTTTCGCCCCGGGCGAGGTATGGGGGCTGGCTGACCTTGGTTCTTGCCGAAGAACGCAGTGAAGGTCGCGACGCACATCTCGTCGTCAATCACTAGGTCGACGAGGTTGTGGAGCGCGACACGGAAAAGGCGGGCTTGAGGCCGTGCTCGTGACAGCAAGAAGGTGGTTCTTGCGTCACTGATGAAACATGATAAGAAAAATCATGTTAGATCGGCGTCTGCTATATGCCGATATGTGAAGATCGCGGAACGGAGCGTTGATCGGACGCAGCGCCCGGAAGCTGTCCGCGGAAATTTGGCCCCGTGCCGGGGATGGTGGAAGAGTTGAACTTCTGGCACTCAATGGACTGGCGGACGGAAGGGATCCAGGTCGTTTCGCCGCCCAAATGGCGTCAGTTCGATGGTTTCGTCAGCGTCTACTGGGAGGCCGAAAGCCAGCTCGGCGCCAGGGGCTATTACCTGGCGGATGACCCACGCATCATGGTGTTCTTCGATGATGTGTCCTCGCGGGTGCGGATTTCAAACGAAAACGGCGATTTTTCGAAGAACCACAGGCCGATGACGCGGGCTATCTACATCCCGGCCGGCGTGCCGATGTGGACGACCAGCCGCATGTTTCACCGCTTCTCGCATCTCAACTTGCATATCCACAGGGATCGCCTCCTGCGTTTCCTGTCGCCGTCGGTCGGCACGTCTGCGGCGTTGATGGCGCTGCGTCGTCCCGTGGAAATCCAGGATATCGGGCCGATCGAAACCCTGGCCTTGCTTCTGGTGGACGAATTGGCGATGCCTACCCGCCACGGCGTCTATGCCGAAAGCCTTGCCGGCA
The DNA here is from genome assembly GCA_900469445.1 of Hyphomicrobiales bacterium. Lineage (GTDB taxonomy): Bacteria > Pseudomonadota > Alphaproteobacteria > Rhizobiales > Rhizobiaceae > Neorhizobium. Next base: position 27,467 of record UBXM01000012.1, on the reverse strand, counting down.
GTATCACCGCCGGCCTGCTGGATATTCCCCTGGCGGAAGAGAGGCCTGTTACGGGTCGGTTGACGCAGGGTCAGTTGAACAAGCTTGCAGCCGGACTCGATGCCCGCAGCAACTGCAGACTTTCGCTTGCCGAAATGGCCGATATCGTCGGCCTGTCGGAAAGCTGGTTTGCCAGCGTCTTCAAGCAGACGACGGGCAAGAGCCCGCTGCAATGGCAACTGGCAAAGCGGGTAGAGAACGCCAAGAAATTTTTGATGGAGAGCGATCTGTCAGTGGCCGAGGTCGCAGCCCAGCTCGGCTTCACCGACCAGGCGCACCTGACCAAGGTGTTTCGCCATGTTACCGGTAATACGCCGGCCGCATGGCGACGGATGCAGCGCACGGAATGAAGCGCGGGGGCGGCAGCTACCGCCAGTTCATTGAGAGGAGAAGGAAAGGCCCGCCGGGTGAGATACCGGGGCGGGCCTTGATGTTTACCAGGTCTGACGCAGCGTCGCGAGGATGGCGCGGCCCGGGTTGTAGTAGACACCGCCGCCATCCTGGCTGGCGATGTGCTTCTCGTCGAAAACGTTGTTGACGTTGAGCTGGAACGAGGTGTTGTCCTGGATCTTGTAGGTGAAGGCGGCATCGAAGACGATGGCGCTCTCGGATTCGATCGTGTTGGTCAGGTTCGTGTAGTAGGAGTCCATGTAGCGGGCGCCGACGCCGAAGGTCATGTCGCCGAGCGTGCCATTCCCTTCCAGCGTATAGGTACCCCATACGGAGGCCAGGTGTTTTGGAACGCGCATGAGGCGATTGCCGTCATTGGGGCCGCCAGGTTCCTCGACCTCGGAGTCGATATAGCTATAGGCCGCGATGAGGCTGATGTTGTCGGTGATTTCCGCCTTGGCTTCGAGTTCGATACCGCGATGGCGAACCTTGTCTACCGTGATCGGCAGATAGCTGACGCTGTCATAGGTGGTGATGTTGCCCTTGGTCAGGTCGTAGACCGAGGCGGTAAACAGGGCTGGGAAGGCTTCCGGCTGGTATTTGATGCCGATCTCATACTGCTTGCCGGTCGTCGGATCAGAGCCGGCCCCGGGAGGTGCGACCGACTCGGCGTAGCTTGCGTAGGCGGCCACTTCGTCGGTGATCTTGTAGCTGACGCCGATGCGCTTGGTGAATTCGCTATGGTCATCCGATACGGTCGTGCCCGCCAGCTGGTTCGTCTCACTCAGATCCAGCCAGTCGTTGCGCAGGCCGGCGCTTACCGTCAGTCTGTCGAAGAAGGTCAGGTCCTGCTGCAGATAGATCGCCTTGGTCTTCTGGTCGTTCAGCGTACTGGTGTAGGGAGACAGCGGACCTGGGCCACCGGAATAGATCGGATTTTCCAGGTCGATGGACGGAGCAAGCGCATAGAAGTTATCGCTGTCGGACTCGAACTTGTTGTATTCGACGCCAAGAAGCGTGCGACTGTCCACGTCATCGAAGCTCGTTTCATAGGCAAGGTTCGCATCGATAACGAACTGTTCCGTCGACTTGTCATTCCCGAAGAAATAGCGGCTGAGTTCGGTCGAGCCTGCAGGCGGTGCAGCCAGGAGATAGGTGCCGCCAAAGCCGTCGTTCGATTTGACGTAACGGGCATTGGAACCGAAGCTCAGGCCGTTGCCGAAATCATGGTCGAACATCAGGCTGTAGCTGTTGCGGTTGGTGAAGGTGTAAAAGTAGTCAGGCTCACCGAAAAACTTGCTGCGGTCGAAATCCGTGTTGAACGGGTGGCCGCCGCTGGCGGGAACGCCATCGGTGTTCAAATGGTCGAAGACGAAGGAGAGGCTCGTCAGGTCGGTCGGGCGCCATGTCAGGCCGCCCATGATAAATTTCTTGTCGTTTTGCGAGTGGTCGTATTCGGCATCCGCATCCTGGAACTTGGTGGTCAGGCGGTATGACAGAGTGTCGTCCTCGGTGATGTTGTCACCGAAATCCAGGCCGACTTCCTTGTGGTTGAACGAACCACCCGTGACATAGGCTTCACCGAAGCGTTCGTTCTTCGGCAGCTTCGTCACGTAGTTTACCGAACCGCCCGGCTCTGATGCACCGAAGCTCGATGAACTGGTGCCTTTGAGAATTTCGATACGCTCGTAGGCATATGGCTCTTCACGGGTGCCGCCAAAGGTTCTGCCGACGGCAAGGCCGTCGCGATAGGTATAGGGAACAAAACCACGGATATCGAAGAAATCGTAGCGGTCGTCGGAGCCGTAATAGTCCGTCACGACGCCAGCTGTGTATTGTACGACCTGTTCGATGGTTTCGGCGCCGCGTTCCTCGATTTCCTTGGAGGTGATGACCGAGACGGAGGCGGGCGTGTCGAGAATTTCGGTCGGCATCTTGCCGGCTGCGGTCGTCTGCGTGGCCACGATTGATTTCGAATCGTTGCTCGTGTCCAGCGTAGTGCCTGTTCCTCTCAGCACGATCGGTGCAAGCGTGGCGTCGGAAGTCGACGTCTCGGCATCCTGTGCTGCGGCGAACGTCGGAGCAAGGGCTACAAGTGCGGTACAACCGAGCAGGATCGCCTTCCTGCAGCGCTTGAGGGGTCGTCTCGGATTATCGCCTGTACGTTCCATGTCCATATTCATCTTCCAACGTTGATCCCGCATTCGCAGCCCACGGAAAGTGGGCGCCGCGACCGATGTCTGGCGAGGACGGCATGGCCTGCCCCTGAAGTTTTGCGATGAGCGTGCTTGCCCCCGGTTGCCACAGAAGAAGCGTCCGATATGAAGTCCCCGTGCGGCTCATAACTTGAGCAAGGCAATCCAGTATTGTAGCTTTTGGCGGTTTTGTACAATTCAACGGAAATTCAACGTTTTGGGTGACCGGCCGGCCGCATCGTCGTTGACGGCGTCTCTTGAACCTGAAACTGAAAGTCCACTTATTGCCGACCATGGAGAATGCGCATGCTGCCACACATCGCCTCTGCCGTGCGAATGGCGGCCTGCTGCATCGTGATGCTTGTAGCGGGTGCTGGCCATGCTGCCGACGGCCAGACCTATCCGATCACCATCAAGCATGCCCTAGGCACGACCGTGATCGAGAAGAAGCCGCAGCGCGTGGCGACTGTCGCCTGGGCAAATCACGAAGTCCCGCTTGCGCTCGGCATCGTTCCGGTCGGTATGGCGGCCGCCAATTTCGGTGATGACGACGATGACAGGATCCTGCCCTGGGTGACCGAAAAGCTGGAGAAACTCGGCGCGGAAAAGCCGGTTCTCTTCGATGAAGGCGACGGTATCGATTTCGAGGCGGTTGCCGCGACCGCGCCGGACGTCATCCTCGCGGCCTATTCGGGCCTCAGCCAGGCTGATTACGACACGCTCAGCCAGATCGCGCCGGTGGTTGCCTATCCCGATGCGCCCTGGTCGACAGACTGGCGTACGATGATCCGTTTCAATTCCCAGGGGCTCGGAATGGCCGCCGAAGGTGAGGCGCTGATCTCGAGCATCGAAGGCGAGATTGCGGGCACGATTGCCGGTCATCCGGAACTCAAGGGCAAGTCCGCGATGTTCATCACCCATCTTAACGCGTCGGATCTCAGCGTCGTCAATTTTTACACGACCAACGATACGCGGGTTAAATTCTTTGCCGATCTGGGGCTTTCTTCGCCGAAAAGCGTCGTCCAGGCCTCGGTGCCGGGCAAGTTTTCCGGTTCCGTCAGCGCCGAGCGGATCGACGACTTCGACGATGTCGACATTATCGTCACCTATGGCGACAAAAAGCTGCTCGACGCGCTGGAGGCAAATCCGTTGATGGCGAAGATGCCGGCGGTCAAGGAAAAGGCACTGATCACGCTCGGCCGCGATCCGGTCGGCACGGCCGCCAATCCGACGCCGCTTTCCATCTCATGGGTACTGAAGGATTATGTGGCACTGCTGGCAGATGCCGTCAGGAAAGCTCCCGACACAGTCCCATGACGACCGGCAAAACGACATCGCCTGACAGGATGGTCATCGCCGGCAGATCCCGTGGAAGCCGCAGCCTGTGGCTCGCAGGCCTGGTCCTGCTGCTCTGCCTCCTCTCCATGGCCTCGGTGACGATCGGCACGCGTGACGTTACCCTTGCGGATGCGCTGAGCGCGCTCAAGGGACATGTTGATACGGTCGGTCAGGCGGCGGTGGCACTGCGTATTCCGCGCACGGTTCTCGCCCTCCTGGCAGGTGCGGCGCTCGGGCTTTCTGGCGCCATCATGCAGGGCGTGACGCGCAATCCGCTCGCCGATCCCGGCATACTCGGTGTCAATATGGGCGCGTCGCTTGCCGTCGTCGTGGGTGTCGCCTGGTTCGATATTGGTTCAGCCTTGGCCTATATCTGGACGGCGATTGCCGGGGCCGGGGCCGCAGCCATCTTCGTCTACACCATTGGCTCGATGGGGCGCGGCGGAGCGACACCGCTCAAGCTGGCGCTTGCGGGCGCCGCTACCTCCGTCGCCTTCTCTTCGCTGGTCCTCGCCATCGTGCTGCCGCGCAACGATATCGCCGGCGGCATCCGTTCCTGGCAGATCGGCGGTGTGGGCGGCGCAACGTTCGAGCGCATCTGGCCGGTCCTGCCGTTTCTCGCCGTTGGCTTTGCGATCAGTCTACTCTCGGCACGCAAGCTAAATTCGCTGGCGCTTGGGGATGAGCTGGCGAGTGGATTGGGAGAGCGTGTGGCGGTCGCCCGCGCCACCGCGGCGCTCGGGGCGATCCTGCTTTGCGGCGCGATGACCGCCGTCTGCGGGCCGATCGGTTTTCTCGGGCTCGTCGTGCCGCATGTCTGCCGCCTGCTGGTCGGCGTCGATCATCGCTGGCTCCTGCCGTTTTCGGCGATCGCCGGCGCCTGCCTGCTGGTCGGGGCCGATGTCGTCGGCCGCATCATTGCAAGGCCGGCGGAACTCGACGTCGGCATCATCACGGCGATGATCGGTGCCCCCTTCTTCATCTGGATCGTTCGGCGGCAGAAGGTGCGCGAATTGTGACCATGACGACCGCCAATCCTTCCCGTACGCTTGCCGTTATCATCGCCAATCGCACGCGCCGGCAGCGCCGCTACCGTCTCGTCATCGGCCTGCTGGTGTTTCTCGTTGCCGCCGCCTTCGCGCTCACCCTGTCGCTCGGCCAGTCGTTTACGCCGCCGGGCGATGTCATTCGCGTGCTGATGGGCGAGGTGGTGCAGGGCGCCAGCTTCACCGTCGGGCAACTGCGGTTGCCGCGTGCGGTGCTCGCGATGCTTGCCGGCCTGAGCTTCGGTCTTGGCGGTGTCGCCTTCCAGATCATGCTGCGCAATCCGCTCGCCAGCCCCGATATCATCGGCATCAGTTCAGGCGCCAGTGCGGCGGCCGTCTTTGCCATCATCGCCCTGTCGCTCAAGGGGCCGGTCGTCTCGGTCATCGCCGTCACGGCGGGTCTCGGCGTGGCGCTGTCGGTCTATGGCCTCTCCTTCCGTAACGGTGTTGTCGGCACGCGGCTCATCCTCGTCGGTATCGGCGTTTCGGCCATGCTGGAAAGCGTCATCGCCTATATCCTGTCACAGGCGCCGGCCTGGAGTCTGCAGGAGGCGATGCGCTGGCTGACCGGCAGCGTCAATGGCGCGCAGCTCGACCAGTCGATCACGCTCATCCTGTCGCTCGGCATCTTCGGTGGTCTGCTTCTCAGCCGTGCACGTGACATCGAGGCATTGAGGCTAGGTGATGACATGGCGGCGGCGCTCGGCGTCAGGGTCGCGGCGACGCGGGTGATCGTCATTGTCGCCACCGTCGGCATGATCGCCTGCGCTACCGCCGTGACCGGACCGATCGCTTTCGTCGCCTTTCTTTCAGGACCGATTGCCGCGCGCATAGTCGGCGACAGCGGCTCGCTGCTCCCGCCGGCAGCCCTGATCGGCGCGCTTCTCGTGCTTGCAGGCGACTATGTGGGGCAGTTCCTGCTTGCCAGCCGCTATCCCGCTGGTGTGGTGACAGGCGCTCTCGGGGCGCCATACCTGATCTATCTCATCATTCGCGTAAACCGGGCCGGAGGCTCGCTATGACCGCTCACGCGCTTACCGTAACGCAGCTTACCGCCGGCTATGGCGAAAGCGACATCCTGACCGATCTCGACCTTGCCGTTCCGCCGGGCAAGATCACGGTCATCGTCGGCGCCAATGCCTGCGGAAAGTCGACGCTGCTGCGCGCTATGTCGCGTCTTCTGACCCCGCGCCATGGCCAGGTACTGCTGAACGGAAAATCCGTGCACAACACGCCGCCACGCGAGCTTGCTCAGACCCTCGGCCTCCTTCCGCAGTCACCGATTGCGCCGGAAGGCATCACGGTTGCCGATCTCGTCAGCCGCGGACGCCACCCGCATCAGGGGCTTTTCTCGCGCTGGACCAAGAGGGACGACGAAGCGGTGCAGGCGGCACTCGATGCAACGCGCACGGCAGACCTTGCAGACCGGCCGGTGGACGAGCTTTCCGGCGGTCAGCGTCAGCGGGTCTGGATCGCCATGGCGCTGGCGCAGGAGACCGAGATCCTGCTGCTCGACGAGCCGACCACCTTTCTGGACATTAATCACCAGATCGAGGTGCTGGATCTTTTGACCGACCTTAATCATGCGCGCGAGACGACGGTCGTCATGGTGTTGCACGATCTCAATCTGGCGGCCCGCTATGCGGATCATCTGGTCGCCGTCAGCGGCGGCCGCATCCATGTTGCCGGCCCGCCCGAGGCGGTGCTGACGGAAGAGACCGTCCGTCAGGTCTTCGGGCTCGAAAGCCGCGTCATCGCCGATCCGATTTCAGGACGTCCGATGATGCTGCCCATCGGACGTCACGGCGTTGTTACAGTGCTTGACTGAGGTCGCGTAAAGCGCTCCTGTTGTGAGGACAGGCCGTGCTTGCGGTAAACGAACTACGTCAACCTTACGAAGGCCGTCGACGGATCGGCTTTCAACTGAAAGGCCGTCTGTTGCAAGCAAGACACTCTCTTCTTCTCCTGCGCAGGTACAGTGAATGGCCATGGCAAAGTGAACTCGGAATGGGCCGAAACGGCATGGTTGACGGTTCATATCCGCTCAAGAGTATGACCCAGTGGTATGGAAATCGGCAGAAATAATTTGGCCATGAAATACGCCGCCGACCCCCACAAGAACAGGCTGATCGAACCCGACTTCAGACATTGCTTTGCCCAATGTGCTCAAGCTACCGGACCATCTCCTTTCGTCGTGTCGCGTCAGGGACTGCACGATTGTAGCCGGCGTGTCCGGGGATAGCCCAGCAGCGATCAGCTTTCCCGAAAGTGCGCCGGCCGTGCGCCCTGCCATGTAGTAGACTGTCGTGGTATGTGGGTCGGCCAAGCCCGCCCAATCTAGGTTATCGGGCAATGTGCCCTTGCGGGAATGTCCGGTGACGAAGCGAACCGACTGCGCATGATCGCGGTGCGTCAGCGATACGCCGAGTTGCGAGGCCATGGCGCTGGCGGCAGTGATGCCTGGTACGACATCGACCGAGATACCGGCATTTTGCAGGCAGGCGATTTCCTCTCCGGCACGTCCAAAGATCATCGGGTCGCCGGACTTGAGGCGAACCACCCGCTTGCCGGCATTCGCGAGTGTCAGCATCATCTCATTTATGTCCTCCTGGCGGCAGCTTTCCCGGCCGCCGCGCTTGCCAACGAGCAAACGCTTCGCCTCGCGGCGTGAAAGCTCGAGCACTTCGTCGGAAACCAGATCATCAAATAGAATGATATCTGCAGCCTGTAGCGCCCGTACCGCCTTCAGCGTCAGGAGTTCGGCATCGCCCGGACCGGCTCCGACCAAGGTCACATGCCCTTTGCCCGGTGGCAGGTCTACCGCCAGCCGCTCGGCATCTCTGATCAATCCGCTTTCCGCTTGCGGCGCTGGCTCGCTCCTAAAGACACGATCGACGAAACGTTCCCAGAAAACGCGACGCTGCGGACCGGGCTCAAGCCGCTCGTTGATCCGCTCCCTCAACCGTTGCGCAATCTCGGCCCAACCCTTCAGCGACGCGGGAAGCAGGGTTTCGATCCGTCGGCGAATGGCCTGCGCTAGGATGGGTGCGGCGCCATCGGTCGAAATCGAGACGACGACAGGCGAGCGATTGACGATTGAGCCGAATTGGAATTGGCAGAAGGCCGGCTTGTCGATGACGTTGACTGGAACGCCCGCACGTCTGGCACAGTCGTAAAAGGACGCAGCCTCGGCCTCGGTCTCGCAATCGCCGATGGCGAGCACTGCGCCGGTAAAACAGGCTTCCGTCCACGGCTTTTCGTGATGGATGAAGCTGCCCTTGGGATGGTCAGATTTGCGCGCGATCAGCCTCGCGAATGTCTCGGTCAAATCCGGCGCATGGACATGCACCTGCGCACCACAGGCGGCAAGCAGCTCCGCCTTCCAGGCGGCGGCATCCGATCCGCCGGCAACGATGACCTGTCGTCCTTCCAACGCCCAGAAAACTGGAAGTTTGGCGAGTGGTGCCATCCGAATTGGCGTTTTATTCCGCTGCTGCTGCAAGACATCCATCGATGATCCCCCTGATTTCAGCACGGCAGGAGCCGCAATTGGTTCCGGCATTGGTTTCCTGCCCGACCGCCTCGACGCTGTGGCATCCGCCGCGAATGGCTGAGACGATGCGATTGACGCCGATCGAATAGCAAGAGCAGACCGTGGCGCCCGGATCCGGCTGATCGGCACCGGGTCGGCCAGCGATGATGGCAAAGCGTTTGCGCAGGTCTGAATGGGAAGTTTTCAGCTGGCCGATTGCCCAGTTGCGGGCAACGGCGACCGGCTGGCGTGAGAGAAAAATGGCGGCCAGCAATGTGCTGCCGTGAAAAAAGGCCAGCCGTTGTTCGCCGGATTGTCGGTCGGCATAACCGAGCGGCTCGATATCGGACGAAATGCCAAAAAGAGCGCGGCACCAGCTCGTCCAATCCTCGACAGGTTTCTGGCATGCCAGTTCTGTGCGCCAGCCACCCTCCGCCCTGGCGATCGCCCAGTAATCCGCCGATGAGGCGACTGGTTTTGCAGCGGAAACTGCAAAGCCGTAAACTTTGGCCTGAAAACGGCGTGCGGCAATCGCGATATTTTTTGCGGCGGGCTGGCCGGAGACCGGATCGGTTAGCGATGGCACCAGCGTGTCGATCCGTGCCCTGGCGGCGAACTGGTCGTTCCAGTGCATGGGGACAAAAACGTTGCCGCGCGCCTGTCGTTCACTCACCAGAACGCGGGTGATGACCGTGCCATGAGGGCTTTCGAGCTCGACCAGATCGGCGGGGCGAAGGCCAATCTCCATCGCATCACGCGGATGAAATTCGGCAAAGGGTTCTGCGATATGGGCGGAAAGCCGGGCGCTTTTGCCTGTGCGTGTCATCGTGTGCCAGTGGTCGCGGATGCGGCCGGTATTGAGCGTTAGCGGGTATTGGGCATCGGTGTGGTTCGTTTCGACCGGCGCCTCCACGGCAACAAAACGCGCCTTGCGATCGGCATGGTAAAAGCCGCCATCGGCGAAAAAGCGGGTTTCTTGCCTTACTCTGCCGTTCGGCTGCGGCCATTGGAATGGCCGGAGTGCGCCATAACCCGTTGCGTCCATACCGGCATGGGCACCTATATCAAAGTCGCGACTGCCGTTGTTTTCGAAGGCCGAAAGCGCCGCGTGTTCGGCAAAAATCTGCGCTGGCGTCGTGTGCGCAAAGCCGTCAAAACCCATGCGCCGGGCGATTTCGGCCATCTGCCACCAATCGGCTTTTGCCTCGCCGGGTGATGGTAGAAAACCGCGTTGCCGTGAAATCCGGCGTTCGGAATTGGTGACGGTGCCGTCCTTTTCGCCCCAACCAAGCGAGGGAAGCAGCACGTGCGCGTGGCGGGTCGTGTCGGTATCGCGCAAGATGTCCGAAACGACCACGAAGGGACAGGCTTCGATGGCCGCCCGGACAAAATCGGCATCCGGCATGGAAACGACCGGATTGGTCGCCATGATCCACAAGGCCTTGATGCGCCCGTCTGCGACAGCCTTGAACATGTCGACCGCTTTCAAACCGGGCTTTGCAGCCATCGTCGGCGAAGCCCAGAAGCGCTGCACCCGGTCGCGATCCTCCGGGTTTTCGATGGCCATATGGGCGGCCAGCATGTTCGCGAGCCCGCCCACTTCGCGGCCACCCATGGCGTTCGGCTGGCCGGTCAGCGAAAACGGTCCCATGCCCGGCCGGCCGATCCGCCCGGTCGCCAGATGGCAGTTGATGATGGCGTTCACCTTGTCGGTGCCGGAAGAAGACTGGTTGACGCCCTGACTATAACAGGTGGCGGTTTTTTCGGTGGTCTCGAACAGGTGGAAAAACTGCTGCAACTCCTCCGGTGTCAGGCCGGTGCGTTCCATGAGCGCTGGCAGAGGGAGGGTCGCAGCGGTGGAGAGAGCTGCGTCAAAACCCTGAGTATGGGCCGTCACGTAATCGCGGTTCAGTACCGGGCTTTTCGCAAGGTACGCCAGCAGGCCCAGAAACAGCGCCACATCGCCATCGGGCCGGATCGCAAGATGCAGATCCGCGATGTCGCAGGTCATCGTCCGGCGCGGATCGATGACGACGATTTTCATCTCCGGCCTTGCCGTTTTTGCCGCCGCCAGCCGTTGGTAGAGAACCGGGTGGCACCATGCCAGATTCGAGCCGGTGAGGATAACGAGGTCAGCGAGTTCGAGGTCTTCATAGGTGCCGGGCACGGTGTCCGCCCCGAAGGCACGGCGGTGGCCGGCGACAGAGGAGGCCATGCAGAGCCGCGAATTGGTGTCGATATTGGCCGAGCCGATAAACCCCTTCATCAGCTTGTTGGCGAGATAATAATCCTCGGTCAGCAACTGCCCCGAGACGTAAAAGGCGACGGAATCTGGTCTATGCTCGGCAATCGCCGCCGAAAATTTTGCCGCCACCAGATCCAGCGCGGTGTCCCAATCCGCCCGCTCTCCGCCGATTTCGGGATAAAGCAGGCGCCCGTCGAGATCGATCGTTTCGGCCAGCGCCGACCCCTTTGAACAGAGCCGGCCAAGATTGGCCGGATGCTCCGGGTCGCCCTTGACGGTGACCGTGCCGGTGTCGGCTACCGTGGCGATGACGCCGCAGCCGACGCCGCAATAGGGACAGGTGGTTTTTGTCTTGACGGGCATGGCGTCTTACTCCGCCGCTTCCAGCATCACCGCTTCGAGCGCGATGAACAGTTTTCCGTCTTCATTGCGGATCGGGATCACCCGCACCTCGCCCTCATCGGCACCCAGCGCCTTGCCGGTTTCGAGCGAGATCACCCAGTTGTGCATCGGGCAGGTAACCGCCGTGCCGTGGACGATGCCTTCCGACAGCGGCCCGCCTTTATGCGGGCAGCGGTTTTCGATCGCGTGCACCGCGTGTTCGTCGGTGCGGAACACGGCGATCTTCATAAACGGTGTCTTCACGCAGCGCGCGCCGAGGAGCGGAATGTCGGCAATATCGCCGATCGGAAACCAGTTCATATCCATCTCCTCTATTCCGCTGCCTGATGGAAACCGACCGTCGCCATCGGTTTGAATTCGTGTTTGTCCTTGCCGGACACACGTTCCGACCAGGGGTCGACCTGCGCGAATTTCTGGCTGAAAACGAAGCGGTCGTAGTAGCCACGGCGCTTCTCCTCATCCGTCATGATCTGCCGGCGGATTTCTTCAAGTCCGATGCGCTTGGCCCATTTGTAGATGCGCTCGAGATAACGGCCCTGTTCGCGGTACATCTGGGCAAGCGCCACGATATGTTCGAGCGCCTCGTCCTCGCTATGCACCAGCCCCAGAACCTCGGTGCCCTTGATGTCGAGACCGGCAGCACCGGCGAAATGGATCTCGAAACCGCTGTCGACGCAGATGACGCCGATATCCTTGCAGGTCGCCTCGGCGCAGTTGCGCGGACAGCCGGAGACGGCGAGTTTCAGTTTGGCCGGTGTCCAAGAGCCCCACATGAATTTTTCCAGTCTTATGCCGAGCCCGGTGGAATCTTGCGTGCCAAAACGGCACCAGTCGGAACCGACGCAGGTTTTGACCGTGCGCAAGCCCTTGGCATAGGCCTGACCGGAGACGAACCCGGCCTTGCCGAGATCGGCCCAGACGGCCGGCAGGTCCTCCTTCTCGATGCCGAGAAGATCGATGCGCTGGCCGCCGGTCACCTTCACCATCGGGATTTCGAATTTGTCGACCACATCAGCGATGGCGCGCAGTTCGGCGGAATTGGTGACGCCGCCCCACATGCGCGGCACGACCGAATAGGTGCCGTCCTTCTGGATATTGGCGTGCACGCGCTCATTGATGAAACGCGACTGGTAATCGTCGGCATATTCGTCCGGCCAGTCGCAGACGAGGTAATAGTTGAGCGCCGGACGACATTTGGCGCAGCCGCAGGAGGTTTTCCATTCCAGTTCCTGCATCACGGCCGGAATGGTTTTCAGGCCCTTGGCCTTGATCAGGCGACGCACGTCGTCATGGCCAAGCTCGGTGCAGGGGCACATCGGCTGAACGGCCTTGGGGTTATAGGCATCGCCCAGCGTCAGGCTCATCAACTGTTCGACAAGGCCGGTGCAGGTGCCGCAGGAAGCCGACGCCTTGGTGTGGGCGCGCACCTCGTCCAGCGAGGTCAGGCCCTTGGCCGTGATCGTCGAGGTGATCTTGCCCTTGCATACGCCGTTGCAGCCGCAGATTTCCGCATCATCCGGCAAGGCTGCAACGGCCGCCATAGGGTCCAGCGGAGCGCCCCCCTGATAGGCCTGGCCAAAGATCAACGTGTCGCGCATGTCGGAAATGTCGACGGCCTTTTTCTTCAGGTCGTTGAACCAAGCGCCATCGCCGGTTTCACCATAAAGCACGGTGCCGATGATGCGGTTGTCCTTCAGCACAAGGCGTTTGTAGATGCCGGCCGTGGCATCGCGCAGCACGATTTCCTGGCGGTCGTCGGCATCGGCGAAATCGCCGAGCGAATAAAGATCGATGCCGGTGACCTTGAGCTTTGTCGGCGTATCGGAATGCACGAAGGCGGGCTTGTTGTCTCCCGCCAGATGCGAAGCGGCGATACGCGCCATCTCGTAAAGCGGCGCGACAAGGCCATAAACCATGCCATCCACCTCGGCACATTCGCCGAGTGAATAGATATCGCCATCCGAGGTCTGCATGCCGGCATCGACAACGATGCCGCGATTGACGGCCAGACCTGCTTCTTTCGCCAGTCCGATATTCGGACGGATGCCGACCGCCATCACCACCAGTGTCGCCGGAATGATGCGGTCGTCGTCCAGCTCGACGCCCTCGACCTTGCCGTCGCCGATCACGGCCTTGGTATTGGCCTTGCAGATGACCTTGATGCCGCGATCCTCGACCGCCTTCTGCAGAAGATAACCGGCGGCCGGATCGAGCTGGCGTTCCATCAGGGTGGGCATGACATGCAGCACGGTCACATCCATGCCACGTTGAGCAAGGCCCGCCGCTGCTTCGAGACCAAGAAGACCACCACCGATGACGACGGCCTTTTCTCGCGATTGGGCGGCAAGCAACATGGCTTCGACGTCGTCGAGATCGCGGTAGGTAATGACGCCGGGCAAATCCTTGCCGGGAACGGGGATGATGAAGGGCACCGAGCCGGTGGCGATCACCAGCTTGTCGTAGCCTTCGGTGACGCCGTGATCCGACGTTACGGTTTTTGCCGCGCGGTCGATGGCGGTGATCCGGTGGCCCTTGTAGAGGGTGATGCCGTGGTCGATGTACCAGCCGTCGCCATGGATGACGATCTGCTCATAGGTCTTTTCGCCCGAGAGGACGGGCGAAAGCATGATGCGGTCGTAATTCACGCGCGGTTCGGCGTTGAAAATGGTGACCTGGTATTGGCCGGGGGCCTGTTCGAACAGGTGTTCCAGCATGCGCCCCGGTGCCATGCCATTGCCGATGATGACGAGTTTCTGGGTCATGGTCGTTACTCCGCGGCTTCGACGAAGCGGTGGCGTTCGTAGAGGAATTTCAACACGGCCTCCCGGCACTTGAGGTAGGTGCGGTCGGATGCCAGCTCGATGCGATTGCGTGGCCGAACAATCGGCACGTCCAGCACCTCGCCGATATGGGCGGCAGGGCCGTTGGTCATCATCACGATACGGTCGGAGAGCAGAACGGCCTCGTCTACGTCGTGGGTGATCATCACCATCGTGTTGCCGAGGCGGGCATGGATCTCCATCACTGCGTCCTGCAGATGGGCGCGGGTCAGGGCATCGAGTGCACCAAACGGTTCATCGAGCAGCAGGATCTTCGGTTCCATCGACAGCGCCCGGGCGATGCCGACGCGCTGTTTCATGCCGCCGGAAATTTCCGACGGCCGTTTGTCCTTGGCATGCGCCATCTGCACGAGATCGAGATTGCTCATCACCCAGTCGTGGCGCTCGGCCTTGTTTTTCACCGATCCAAACACCTTGGAGACGGCGAGATTGACGTTTTCATAAACCGTCAGCCAGGGCAGCAGCGAATGGTTCTGGAAAACCACGGCACGTTCCGGCCCCGGCGCGTTGACCTCGCGGTTTTCCAGAAGCACCGCGCCTGATGAAACAGGGGTCAGGCCGGCGATCAGGTTCAGCAGCGTCGACTTTCCGCAGCCGGAATGGCCGATGATCGACACGAACTCACCCTTGGAAATCGTCAGGTTGATGCCCTTGAGGACTTCGGTGCGCACACCGCCGCGGTCGAAATTTTTGTCGATATGGTCGAGTTTCAGATAGGCGTTCATCAAAACTCTCCTCAGTTGGTAGCCGCGCCGCGGGTGATGATCTTGCCGAGCGCTGCCACCAGCTTGTCCAGCGCGAAGCCGACGACGCCGATATAGACAAGCGCGACGATGATGTCGGAGAGGCGGGACGAGTTCCACGCATCCCAGATGAAGAAGCCGATGCCGACGCCGCCGGTCAGCATTTCGGCGGCGACGATGGCGAGCCATGAGAGACCGACACCGATGCGCAGGCCGGTGAAGATGTAAGGGGCGGCCGAAGGCAGCATGATCTTGAAGAAGAACTCGATCTGGTTCAGCCGCAGCACCTGCGCGACATTGCGGTAATCCTGCGGGATGTTGCGCACGCCGACGGCGGTGTTGATGATGATCGGCCAGATCGAGGTGATGAAGATCACGAAGATCGCGGAAGGATTGGCATTCTGGAAAGCGGCGAGCGACAGCGGCAACCATGCTAGCGGCGGCACTGTCCGCAGAACCTGAAAGATCGGGTCGAGGCCGCGCATGGCCCAGACCGACTGGCCGATGATCGCACCGACGATGACACCGGCAATGGCGGCAAGGCCAAAACCATAGGCAACGCGCTGCAGCGACACGAGTACACGCCAGCCGAGACCGATATCCTGCGAACCATAGTTGAAAAACGGATCGACGATCAGGTCGCGCGCATCGGTCCACACCTGCAGGGGCGAGGGCAGGGAAGCGTCGGGGGAAGAACAGAGAACCTGCCAGATGCCAAGCATGATCGCCAGTACGACCAGCGGCGGCGCGGTGTTGCGGGCAGCAGATGTGGCGAGGCGCTTGAAATCGACGCGCGGCGGTGCAGGTCGGTTCAGATGGACGATGTTTGCGATCGGTGGCACCACTTCGGTGGCGGCGGTCTCGCTCTTTGCCAATGCGGACATGGAGTATTCCTTCTCGTTCAATTGCATGGCGAAAAAGCCCCTCACCCTAACCCTCTCCCCGTTCGCACGGGGAGACGGGACAAGCCCCGCGCGATGTCGGAGAAAAGGACAGGCGGCACGGCATATGTCCTTCTCCCCGTGATGACGGGGAGAAGGTGCCGGCAGGCGGATGAGGGGCAAGGTTCGGCCATCAGCTCGCGGCCTTGATCGTCAGGCTTTCGAGATAGGCGGAGGGATTTTCGGGATCGAAAACCTTGCCGTCGAAAAACGTCTCCTTGCCGCGCGAACTGGTGGCCGGGATATCGGCTGCCGCAACGCCCAGATCCTTGGCCGCCTCGCGCCAGAGATCCTCGCGGTTGACCTCATCGACGATCGTCTTGATGTCGGTATCGGGCGCGAACGTGCCCCAGCGGATGTTTTCTGCCATGAACCAGCTGTCATGGCTCTTGAACGGATAGGATGCGCCGTCCTTCCAGAACTTCATCTCAAGCCCGCTCGCCTTCACGTCGCGGCCGTTGCCGTAATTGATATCGCCCTTCAGGCGGCCGAGCACGTCCTTGGCCGGCGCGTTCAGCCACTGGCGCTTGCCGAGCAGGTTGGCCATTTCTTCCTCGTTGGCCATGTCCTCGCACCATTGCTGGGCTTCCATGACCGCCATCAGGATGGCCTTGGCGGCATTGGGGTTCTTTTCCACCCATTCGGCGCGCATGCCGAGCGCCTTTTCCGGATGGCCTTTCCAGATCTCGCCGGTGGAACAGGCGGTAAAACCGATGCCCTGATTGACGAGCTGTTCGTTCCACGGCTCGCCGACACAGAAGGCGTCCATGTTACCCACCTTCATGTTGGCCACCATCTGCGGCGGCGGCACGACGATGGTCGAGACGTCCGTATTGGGATCGATTCCGCCGGCGGCCAGCCAGTAACGAATCCACAGATCATGCGTACCGCCCGGAAAGGTCATGGCGACCTTCACCTCGTTGCCGGCGGCCTTCTTTTTCGCGAAGGCCTCCCTCAGCTTGGAAGCATCGAGCTGCACGCCGGTTTCCGCATATTCCTTGGCCACCGAAATGCCCTGGCTGTCGAGGTTGAGGCGAGCGATCAGCGCCATCGGCACCGGCTTGCTGTTCTGCGTCACCTTGCCGGTATGCATGAGATAGGGAAGCGGCGAGAGGATATGCGCGCCGTCGATGCCGTTCGCCGCGCCGCCAAGCACGAGATTGTCGCGGGTTGCGCCCCATGAGGCCTGTTTGCCGACCTCGACATCCGGCATGCCGTGTTTGGCGAACAGGCCCTTTTCGGCGGCGATGATCAGCGGTGCGGCATCGGTGAGCGCGATGAAGCCGAGCTTGGCGCCGGTGACTTCCGGGCCTGCAGATGCGGCAAAGGCGCCGGATGGGAAGGTCGTCTTGACGGCTGCGACCAGGGCCGCCGTGGCGCTGGTCTTGAGAAGCGTTCGCCGGCTGAAACCCGGTGTCGAAATCTTGGTCATGCGCGTTCCCCTTGGTTTTATCGGTCGGTTTTCTGGATTTCGGGCATAAAAAAACGCCGCTCGGAATTTGCGTCTGCCGGAGGGAGGGTTCCGGGCAGCAAAAACCTTGCGACGTCGATGTCTTTGTTAAGCGCCTATCGCGCGCTTATCCGCAGCGGTCGCCGTTGACCGGTGCGATACAAGCGCTGCAAACGGCGTGCCAATTTCGAAATGTTGTCTCAGCTCGCGGAAAACAAAGGGAAAATCCCAATTCGTTCGGCTCTGCCTCAGAACATGCACATTTGCGGCGCTGCAAAGAATTTGTGCATATGCAAAATGAACGGCAGCGGAAACAGGCAGAAGGTCAGGCTTTGCGCCTGTCCGATCCGGCCGGTTTTTCGGCGCTTACGGCAAAATTGTCTATATAGGAGGGCATGTCCGTCGGGTCGAAAACGTGCCCGTCGAGAAAATGGTCGCCATTCTCGACACCTTCGGTGGTGATGTCCTCGCCGGCAGGGCCGGTGCCAAGTGCTTGTCGGTAGAGGTCGGGCCGATAGGTGCCGGCTGCGGCGGCAAGCGCCGTATCGCCATATGGCACCTGTCCCCAGCGGATCATCTGGCTGTAGATCCACAGCGCATGGCCGGGTTTGGGGTAGTTGGCAAAATCCCGATGGAACTTGAAATAGTCGGGAATGACCCGGCGGTTTCCCTTGGCGTCGAGGCTGAATTCGCCGGCCAGCACGCGCCGGATGATTTCGACCGGTGCCGCGATGAAACGCTGGTCGGCCAATGCTTCTGCAAGTGCGTCATGATTTTCCGAAAGATCACACCAGCGGGCCGCGGCATCGAGCGCGACAATCAGCCGGGAGACGGTGTCCGGTTGAGTGGCGGCCCATTCCGGACGCATGGCAATGACCTTTTCCGGCGCTGACGGCCAGATATCCTGCTTGGCGGCGACGATGCGCCCGACACCCCGTTCGGAAGCGATCATGTTCCATGGCGCGCCGACGCAAAAACCGTCGATGGCACCGGCTTCCAACGCATCGGAGGTCAGCGGCGGCGGTACGACCACCAGTTTGACGTCCCGATCCGGGTCGATGCCGCCGGCGGCCAGCCAGTAGCGGAACTCGTAATTGTGGGAGGAAAACGGATAGGTGACACCGAATGTCAGCAGCGGCTCGCCGCGAGCCTTCATCTGGTCGATGGTTTTTGCAAGCGCGGTTGCGTTGGTGAAGGCGTCTGCATCCTCGGTTATCTCAGCCACATCGCGCATGCGTTCGAAGAGTTTTACCGACAGCGTGATGGCATTGCCGCCGCGCCCCAGCGAAAACGGCGTGATCGTCGGCGACGGGTTGGAACCGAGCGCCAGCATCGAAGCGACCGGCATGGGGGACAGCATATGGGCGATGTCGAACTGCCGGAAGGCCAGGCGATCGCGGACATTTGCCCAGGAAACATCCTTCACCAGTTCCAGCGTCAGCCCTTCCTTCGCGGCAAAGCCGAATTCGCTGGCGGCGATCAGCACCGATGCATCGACAAGCGGTATGAAGCCGGCGCGCAGAACACGCTGCCTGTCGCTGCGTATGGCCATCGGCGCCGGCAGCCTGGTCCTGTCCTGAGTGGTCATCATCATCGTGTTCACTCCGGCGTCTTTCTGAACCCTGGCTCGATTGAAACCATCACATCAAAAGCCTCGCTGCGGTGACAACACTCTGGGCGATTTCGGACATCTTCTTTTTTTCGTTCATGGCCGTCTGTCGCAGAAGCGCAAATGCCTGCTCTTCCGAAAGGCCGCGTATCTTCATGAGAATACCCTTGGCGCGCTCGATCACCTTGCGTTCTTCCAGGGCAGACCTGGCTTCGGCGAGTTCGCGTTGCAGGCGGCTGAAGGCGTTGAAACGGCTGACGGCCATGTCGAGGATGGATTTTACCCGCTCCTTCTTGAGGCCATCCACCACATAGGCCGAAACGCCGGCATCCATGGCGGATTCGATCAGTGCCGTATCGGAGCGATCGACGAACATGGCGATCGGCCGGCTGACGGTACGCGTCAGCTGGAACAGGTGTTCCATCATGTCACGGTTGGGATTTTCGATGTCGATGATGATGACGTCGGGTTTCAGCGTCTCGATGATGCGGGCGACGCCCTGCACTTCATGGATGACGGTGACATTGCTGTGGCCGGCCTCGGTCAGCCCTTCCTCGATGATGGAAGCACGGATGGTGTTTTCATCGATGACCAGGATCGTCAGGTCGGAATTCATCGTCGCCATCTTCTACCCGATGGCTCCATACAGATAGGCTGCAAAACTGCCAGCAGCGATAGGGATCGACCACGCAGAGGATGTCCGGTGACCCAGCAGGACAGCGATTGCCATACCCGCGGCCACAAGAATGGCACCTGCGAAAAACCCGCGTCCCATGAATGCGAGCACAAGCGCATACAGAAATATGCCGTTGGCAGCCGTCGACTGGGCCAGATATGACGGAGCCATGTTCGGTCTTGTTGTGAAGACGGAGGCGAAACCCGTCCAGCTGAAGCCGATCGCGATGCAAAGGAATGGCAGATACGGCGTCAAAGATTGTTCCCCTTCGGATTTTTCAGGAGAGAAGCAATCCATGTGCCAGCCATTTTAATGCCCGAATTTCGAAAGATTGGCTGCTTTGGCGGCCCGAAACAAACCACATCGCCTCTTTCGCGAGCATTCAAAGCAAAGTAATCGATCAAAGAGTGGCATTAACCACGCAAGCCCGCTTGCTCAAAGCCTCCAACATGCCGCGCTCCATTGCCGATACCGAGCGCCCATAGGTCAAGGCCTTTCTGAAAACCGGCATCTCATTGGGTCGCCGTTACCTAGTCCCTGTGTTGGTCGATGCGACATTCTAAGGTGGCGCGCGTCGCGTGGATCACTCTGGTGGAAATCACCGAGGATTAGGTCCGGGGATATTGGGCGTGAACCGGACATCGCCGTGTTGAGAAAATCTATTTCCGAAGAGGTAGTCTGTTTGTTGACCGTGGGCGAAACGATTTGCCGGTTGTCACTGGAGCCGATGCAGACTTCCGCACTAGAACAAGAGAACTGCGTCGAGGACGACTGCCATTAGAAATTTGATACGGTCCTTCGATGACATTGCAAGCCGACCGGCACGAGGGCCGGGACTTTGAAGTCTCTGATGTCTACAAGAATTCGGATGAGATCTGCGCGACGCAGCAATGGGTTGTAGGTTCGAACCCGCTCAAGAGCTTGCTGAAACTCACCAGCGCAACGCATGTGGCTGCCGTCTAGACCCTGCCCGTCAAGCCGAGGCTCTAAGCATGAGTTCCGATTTTAGCAGGATCTGATCACGGCCGGTCTGGATCTCGGTATCCTCGACCTTTTCGCCCAGCATCTTAAATAGCAACCCGATGGCGAGCCTTCCGATGTCGTTGTAGTTTTGCTTCACGGTGGTCAGGGGAGGACACGCATACTGGGATAGCGGATGGTCATCGTGGCCCGCAATTCTAATATCGCAGCCTGGGCCGTGGCCGACCTTCAAGCCCTTTTGCCATGCGGCCGCGATTACCCCGAAGGCGAGGCGATCGTTGGCACAGACGATCGTCTTGCTTGGGAGCCGCGAAACGTTCTCGAAGAGCCGTGTGGCCTCCTCAAAGGCAAACCGTTCGAAGTCCCATGTTGCGGCATCAGAAAGCGCAAGGATTTCGGCCGTCAGGTTTCGAGCTGCCATAGCCTCAAGATAGGCGTTGCGCCGCTCAATCGCATTCGTGTTCACTTCAGGCATGCCGAAAAAGCAGGGTGGCTCGCCGGAACGGCAGAGATAATCGACGATGAGGCCGAAGCTCTGGCGGTTATCAGTTCCGACATATGCCGCTCCTGTATCCGGTGGCGTATCCACATAGACGATCGGGATGTTCTTCCCGAGCTGGTCCAGCGACGAACTGCCGCCGCTCCGGCCGACTGGCGCAACGATCGCACCCGCGACGTTCATCGATCGAAACGTCTTCACTGCCTCATCCTCCACGTCGGCGCGGCCGTCGGAGGACAATAGCAAGGCGAGAAATCCAGCTTCGCTGGCGATGATTTCGATGCGTCGCGTGAGCGCCATAAAGAATGGGTCGAGCGTGCTCGGCACGACGATCCCGATGATGTTGCTGCGGCGGCGGTTCAGGTTGACCGCGAACATGTTCGGCTTGAAGCCGGACTTTTTCAATGCCTCCTCGATCGTGTCGCGCGTCTTCTTGCGGACCGATGAAGGATCGTTGAAGTACTTCGAGACCGTGGGGCGCGATAGCCCCACAAACTCGGAAAAGTCTTCCATCGTCTTGATCGGTCTTGGCACTTCACGCTCCGTGTTAGCTACGCCGTTTCTTTTAACACCGGGCGGCCGCTATGGAAGCCCGATGTCTTTTGGCACGGTCAACGGCAGGTAGGCTTCACGCTGATACGAATTGTACCTTCATCGTCGCAGGGTCGGATGGCTTGGCCAGGAAGAACGGCAACATGTCCTCGAGGGGAAGCTTGTGGCTCACGAGGCGAGCGATGCTGCCATCATCGGTGCGGAGGATATCGAGCGCTTCGGGAATGTTTCGGTTCAGCGAGTGCGAGCCAACGATCTTCAGTTGTCGCCGGAAGACTTCGAACGGGTGGATGGAAACCGTAGCCGAAGGTGGGCAGACACCGAACAGAAGCGCAGTCCCGCCATCGGCCACCAGATCTATCATGTTCTCCACTACGGCCGGGACACCAGTCGCGTCCGCGACGAAATCGAACCCGTGCCTTTGCGATGACAGAGCGCCCGAACCGGAAGAAGCGGTGCCCAGACCAAGTGAGGACGCGAACGCGAGCCTGCTCTCGTTGACATCGGCCATGGTGACGCTTCCTGCGCCGCGAGCCTTGAGCGACAGGCCGAGGAGAAGACCGATTGGCCCAGCGCCGAAGATCACGGCTCGCTCCGGTGGCCGTTCACTCGGTCCAATCCCGGCGGCGCCCAGGCCGTTCAGGGCGCAGGCGAGGGGTTCCGCAAGCGCGGCGACTTCAAATGGCATGTCGCCGATGTCGTGTACCTGATCGCAGCGGACGACACTGTATTCTCCAAAGCCTCCGTCATGGGTCACGCCATAGGCCTTCAGGTCCGAGCAGAGATTGCTGAGACCCTTGCGGCAGGAGAGGCAGACACCGCATGGAAGATTGGGGTCGACCACCACGCGGGCGCCGGCGGCGAATCCGGATGTGCCTGAACCCAATGCGACGATCTCGCCGGCATACTCATGTCCGGGGATCACCGGGAAGCCGCCCGGACCATACCGCGCGTGCAGGACGTCAATATCCGTGTGGCACAGGCCGGAAGCCCGCACCCGGATCAGCGCATGTCCCTCGAGGACGGTTTCGCGGACAGGAAGGTCGGCCAGCACCGCCTCTCCCTTTCCGATGAATTGGATGGCCTTCATGGTCCTTAACTCCTGTGTCAGCTCATCCAGTTTCCGCCGTCGACGTTGTACGTCTGGGCGAGGATGTAGTCGCTGTCGGAAGAGGCGAGAAAGAGAGCCAGCCCCTTTATATCGTCCGGTGTCGCGAAGCGACCGATCGGCACGGATTTCGCGACCTGCGCCTTCTTCTCGCCCGGCTTCAGGCCTTCCCATTCCGCAAACTTGGCGTCGACGACATCCCAGTGTTCGCCATCGACCACGCCCGGTGCGATCGCGTTGACGTTGATGCCGTGCTTGACGAGGGCGAGTGCCGCGGACTGGGTGGCAGAGATGATGGCGGCTTTCGAGGCGCAATAGAGGGTCACCAGGGCTTCGCCGCGGCGGCCAGCCTGGCTTGCCATGTTGATGATCTTGCCACCGCGCTTGCGGTCGATCATGACGTTAGAGACCGCACGCATGACGAAAAGCGGCCCCTTGAGGTTCACGTCCATGACCTTCTGGTAGCTGTCTTCGGTAATTCCGTTGATCGGCCCCATGTCGAAGATCGCGGCGTTGTTGACAAGGATGTCGATGCCGCCGAACTCTTCGTCGACAGCCTTCACCACGCGGTCTATGTCGGCGACATCGGTCACATCGAGCTTGACCGCCTTGGCGGCAGGGCCGATTCTAGACGCGGCTTCGGTTGCTCTATCGATGTTGATGTCCGCGATGACGACCTTTGCGCCTTCGGTCGCGAATGCTTCGGCGAAGCCAAGGCCGATGCCTCTCGCGCCACCGGTGATGAAGGCAACCTTGTCTTTCAGTCTCATAGTGATGTCTCCAGCGGCCACAGTCCCATCGGGAGATGCCGTCCATGGTTCATGTTGCAAAAGGATGCCCCGATGCCCGACGGCCTGAGCCGCCGGACACCCTCGGGAGGGCCCGCCCCGAAAGGCAGGCCTTGAGTGCTACTTGATATAGCCGGCCCGCGTCATGTCGCGGGTAACCTGGGTCTGGGCTGCTTCCAGCGTGGCATCAACGGACTGCTGTCCGGCAAGCGCCGCGCTGATCTGCTGGCCGACGAACGTGCCGATTGCCTGGAATTCAGGAATGGCGACGAACTGGACGCCGGTGTAGGGCACCGGATCCTTGGTTGGCTTTGACGGATCAGCGGACATGATCGCCTCGAGAACCGTGGCCGCGAACGGTGCTGCCTTCTGGTATTCCGGAAGGGCGTAGGTCGACTTGCGGGTGCCCGGAGGAACCGCAACCCATCCCTCGGATTCACCGACCAGCTTCACATAGTCCTTTGACGTCGCCCATTTCAGGAACGACCGCGCAGTCTCACCCTTTTTGGTTGTCGCCGGGATTGCGAGGTTCCACGACCACGACCAGCTTGAACCGGCAGGGGTGACCGCGACCGGAGAGCGGGTGAACGCCACCTTGTCGGCGACCTGGCTCTGTTTGGGATCGTAGACGCGGCCTGCCGCAGATGTCGCATCGATCCACATCGCGCACTTGCCGGAGGCAAACAGCGTCTGGTTTTCGTTGAAGCCATTGGCAGTTGCGCCTTGCGGGCCGTATTTGCTCAGCAGCTCGACGTAATCGGTGGTCGCTTTCTTCCACGGCTCGGTGTTGAGCTGTGGCTTCCAGTCCATGTCGAACCATCGACCGCCATAGGTGTTCACCATCGTGCCAAAGAAGGCCATGTTTTCGCCCCAGCCCGGTTTGCCGCGCAAGCAGATGCCATTCTGCCCCTTGGACTTGTCGGTGAGCTTGGCGGCGTATTCCTTGATCTGTTCGTATGTCGGCTGGTCGGGCATCTTGATGCCGGCAGCGTCGAACAGATCCTTCCGGTACAGCGTGAACGAGCTCTCGGTGTAGAAGGGTACCGCATAGAGCTTGCCGTCGACCGTCAGGCCCTTCTTGATCGGATCGAGCAGGTCGTCGTAGTCGTAATCGTCGCCGAGATCGTCGACTGCGGAAAGCCAGCCGGATTTACCCCAGATCGGCGCCTCGTATCCGCCGATGGTCATGATGTCGAACTGGCCGCTGCCCGTCGCAATGTCCGTCGTCACGCGTTCACGCAGCACGTTTTCTTCCAGGACGACCCAGTTGATCTTGTTTCCCGTTTCCTGCTCCCACTTGGTGGACAGCTTCTGCATGATGATCATGTCGCCGTTATTGACGGTCGCAACCGTGATCTCTTCGGCATGAGCCATGCCGGCGATGAGACCGCAGCCGACGGCAGACGACAAAAGAATGCTGGTCTTCACACTCATGACAATCTCCTCCATTGCGAGTGTTGGTGCGTAAAGCTTACGCATGTAAATTTTTATCGCTTCGACGGGACTTTCTGTCAAGTCAAAGATCACCGAGAAATTGCCAATGAAAAAAGCAGACAGGGTAGAAGAAGGCCGAAAACGCTTATGCAGCAATTTCCAAGGCGCTGATTCCGCTTGCTGTTCGTCAATTTATCATCTCGACTTCGCTGCATTGCAAAAGTTTACGCGCGTTAAATTTAGTTGACTTGCAATTTCCTGTCTTTTATTGCTGCGCGAAGTCTGAGGCTTTGTTCGCAGGCAGCGAGCATTTGGGAGGAACCATGAAAATCGCATCCCCTTTGGCCCCTGAAGCGCTCGGGCCGACGATCACGGCGGGCGAGATCCTGGTGGAGATCATGTCGACCTCCATCGGGGCCGGCTTCATGGAACCGCAGTCGCTGATCGGACCGTTTCCAAGCGGCGCTCCCGCGATCTTCATCGATCAGGTTGCCAGACTTGGAAGCCCCGCCGGAATCATCTCAGCCGTTGGCGAGGATGACTTCGGCCGCCTGAACATCGAGCGGCTGAAGCGGGACGGGGCCGACGTCACAGCAATCGAGATCCTGCCCGACATGCCGACTGGAAGCGCATTCGTGCGATATCGCCAGGATGGTGCCCGTGACTTCGTCTTCAACATCGCCAAGTCCGCGTCGGGCATGATCCGCATGACCGAGAATGCAAAGACGCTAATCGGACGGGCAGGGCACGTGCATGTTATGGGATCGGCCTTCGCCATTCCGGGCATCGCCGAGATCCTGATGGAGGCTGTCGCCGTGGTGAAGTCGCGGGGCGGCTCGGTGTCCTTCGATCCTAACATTCGAAAGGAACTGCTCGTCGGGCAGGAGGACGCTCGCAGGCGGCTGGACCAGATCCTTGCAGTCACCGATCTGCTTCTGCCGTCGGGTGAGGAGCTCGCCATTGCCGCAGGTGTCGATGGCGAAAGGGCGGCTATCTCAACTCTTCTGTCATCCGGCATCTCGGAGATCGTTCTCAAGCGTGGCGGACAAGGGTCGTCGTGCTTCGTGCCCGGGCAGCATTTGGATTGCCCGGCCTTCATTGTCGAAGAAGTCGATCCGACCGGGGCAGGCGACTGTTTCGGCGCGACCTACGTCACCTGCCGTCGGCAGGAGAGATCTCCCGAGGACGCGCTCCGCTACGCCAACGCCGCGGGAGCGAGAACGGTCACGCGCCGGGGCCCTATGGAGGGTGTCTCCAGCTTCACGGAACTAGACGAATTCATTCACGCCAACCGATCGGACAACTGACATGAGCAAATATCTTCTGGAGCTGGCCGCAGCTCGCGTGAAAGGATCTCCCTTCGGAATCACATCCGTATGCTCGGCCCACCCGGTCGTTCTGCGAGCGGCAGTTCGCCGTGCCCGCGTCACCGAAAGTCATGTTCTGATCGAGGCCACCTGCAACCAAGTGAACCATCTGGGGGGCTACACCGGAATGACGCCCGCCGATTTCGTTGATCTCGTCGGAAAAATCGCGGACGAGGAGGGACTGCGTCGTGATCTGGTGATCTTTGGCGGCGATCATCTTGGTCCGAACCCCTGGCGCAAGGAGCGCGCAGAGGAGGCTCTGTCCAAGGCGCGCGACATGGTTCGAGCCTATGTGGCAGCAGGGTTCAGCAAGATCCACCTCGACACCTCGATGGGATGTGCCGGCGAACCGATGGCGCTCGATGATCGGACGATTGCCGGGCGCGCAGCCGATCTCTGCGCGATCGCTGAGGAGACCGCCAAGGCGACGGGCCTGCCTATGCCCGTCTACATCCTCGGAACCGAAGTCCCGGTGCCGGGCGGCGCGGATCACGTGCTCGACACCATCGAGCCGACGTCACCGGATGCTGCCCGGGCGACGATCGGGATCCACCGGGAGATATTCGAGGCTGCGGGGCTTGGTGATGCGCTCAAGCGAGTTCTGGCATTCGTCGTCCAGCCCGGCGTCGAATTTGGAAGCGAAAACGTCATCCTCTACGATCCATCAAAAGCGCGTTCTCTTGCCGCGGTTCTGCATGATGATGATCGGTTGGTCTTCGAAGCTCACTCGACGGATTATCAGCCCGAAGAGGCGCTCGCTGCCCTGGTGAGGGATGGTTTTGCGATTCTGAAGGTCGGCCCTGGCCTGACATTTGCCTATCGCGAGGCACTTTATGCGCTCGACATGATTGCTTCGGAGCTGGAGCCTTCATACGGAATGCGATCGCTGGCCCAGACGATGGAGAAGCTCATGCTTGAGTATCCGGGCGACTGGCAGGGCCACTATCATGGCGACGAGGCGTCGCTCCGTCTTCAGCGGCACTACAGTTACAGTGACCGGATCCGATACTACTGGAACAGGCCGGTGGCTGTTGCGGCGGTGGAGTCTTTGTCCAAGGTGCTCGAAGGCAGGCGCATCCCCGAGCCCCTCCTGCGCCAGTATCTGCCGCAATATGCACTGACCGATGCGTCCGGAATGCAGGACATCCTCATCGCTGCCGTCGATGAAGTCCTGGGCGTTTATGACCGTGCGGCTCGCCCCGACGCCGCCTGAATCCTTTTGCAACCGTGAAAGTGTTTAGATGTCTGCCCATTGGCAGACATCCCTGTCTTCTCCGGGGAGGGTTTTAGAG
>UBXM01000056.1 GCA_900469445.1 Hyphomicrobiales bacterium | reverse complement strand
AGGGGGAGGGCTTAACCTAGACGCGCTGTTGCGGGCCCAATTGAGGCTGACGTTTGCCGCGGGTTTTCTCCCCCCCTTGTGGGGGAGATGGCCGGCAGGCCAGAGGGGGATCTGCCACACTTGAAAGCTCTCAAGTGATCGCACTTCACTCTTGCACCCGTCGGCAAGCTGGCTAGGATCGCGGCACCCTACCTTTCTACCCAAGCGAAATTGTCAGGAAGAGTTTGATGGAACTGGTGTTCGACGGCCATAACGATGTGTTGTTGCGGCTCTGGCGGAACATGAAGGCGGGGGCTGATCCCGTCGTGGAATTCTCCGGGGGAACGCCGGAAGGCCATATCGATGCGCCGCGGGCGCGGGCCGGCGGATTGGCCGGTGGTCTTTGCGCCATCTACATTCCCTCCGGCGATCTGGTCTTGAAGGATCCCGAGCCGGATGGAAGTTATGCGACGCCGCTTGCCGCACCGCTCGAATATGCGCCGTCACTCGATATCGGACTTGAGAAAGCAGCAATTGCTCTCAAGCTCGACCGCGCCGGGGCCTGGAAGCTGTGCCGCTCCACCGCAGACATCCGCCAGGCGATGAAGGATGATGTGTTTGCCGCCGTTCTGCACATGGAGGGTTGCGAGCCGATCGACGGCGATCTTGCCAATCTCGAAGTCTTTCATGCGGCGGGCCTGCGCTCGCTCGGGCCGGTCTGGAGCCGTCACAACATCTTCGGCCATGGCGTGCCTTTTGCCTTTCCGATGACGACCGATACCGGGCCGGGGCTGACCGATCTCGGTTTCGAGCTGGTCCGCGCCTGCAACCGGCTCGGCATTCTGATCGACCTTTCGCATATTACCGAGAAGGGTTTCTGGGATGTGGCAAAGACCTCCGACCAGCCGCTGATCGCCAGTCATTCCAACGCCCACGCTCTGACGCCGGTGGCGCGTAACCTCACCGACCGCCAGATGGACGCGATCAAGGAGAGCGGCGGGCTCGTCGGCTTGAACTATGCCGTGACCATGTTGCGCGATGACGGGCTGGACATTGCGGCAACGCCGCTTTCCGAGATGATCCGCCATGTGGACTACATGGTGGAGCGCATGGGGATAGACCATGTGGCGATCGGATCGGATTTCGACGGTTGCACCGTACCCGTCGAAATCCGCGATGCGGCGGGCAATCAAAATCTGGTTGCAGCCCTAAAATCAGGGGGATACGCTGGCGATGATTTGGCCAAGCTGTGCCGCGAGAATTGGTTGAGGGTTCTCGGGAAAGCCTGGCACGAATAACGGCCCAACAAGGTCGAACATGAGCAAATGAAAACAGGGGAACTGATCATGCTCCATTCTTTCCGTAACTCCGTCCGCACGCTTTCGACGAGTGCTGCGCTGTCGCTGCTGCTGGCCGCGGCACCCGTTGCCGTCTCCGGGCAGGCGTTTGCCGCAACGCCGGCAGATACGCTCGTGCTGGGCTTTGCGATCGACGACATCATCACCATCGATCCGGGCGAAGCGTTCGAGCTTTCGGCGGCCGAAGTGACCGCCAACACCTATAGCAAGCTCGTCGGCCTCGATCCCGCGGACACGTCGAAGGTTGTCGGCGATCTTGCCGAGAGCTGGACCATTTCCGACGACGGAATGACCTATACGTTCAAGCTGAAGCCGGACCTGAAATTTGCTTCCGGCAATGCGCTGACGGCAGAAGACGTCGCCTTCTCCTTCGAGCGCGCCGTCAAGCTCGACAAGTCGCCGGCCTTCCTGCTGACCCAGTTCGGTCTCACCGGCGACAACGTTGCCGAAAAGGCAAAGGCGAGCGCGCCGGACACGTTCACCTTCACCGTCGACAAGGCCTATGCGCCGAGCTTCGTCTTGAACGTTCTGACCGCCACGGTCGCATCGGTCGTCGACAAGAAACTGGTGATGGAACATGCCAAGGCCATGACGCCGACGGCCGAATACAAATATGATACCGATTTCGGCAATGAATGGATGAAGACCGGCTTTGCGGGTTCGGGTCCTTACAAGACGCTTGCATGGCGCGCCAACGAGGCCGTCGTCCTGGAGGCCAACCCGAATTATTACGGTGAAGCGCCGAAGCTGAAGCGCGTCATCTATCGTCACATGAAGGAAAGCGCCGGCCAGCGTCTGGCGCTGGAAAACGGCGATATCGACGTGGCGCGCAACCTCGAGCCGAATGATGTGGATGCCGTCTCGAAGAAGGAAGGCATTCAGCTTACGTCTGCTCCGAAGGGCACGATCTATTATTTCAGCCTCAACCAGAAGAATGAGAAGCTGGCCAAGCCCGAAGTGGCTGAAGCGTTCAAGTATCTGGTCGACTACGATGCGATCGGCGCCACCCTGATCAAGGGTATCGGTGAGGTCCACCAGACCTTCCTGCCCAAGGGTCAGCTCGGTGCGCTGAATGACAATCCTTATAAGCTCGATGTTGCCAAGGCCAAGGAGCTGCTGGCCAAGGCGGGGCTTGCCGACGGCTTTACCGTGACCATGGACGTGCGCAACACGCAGCCGGTGACCGGCATTGCCGAAAGCGTGCAGCAGACGCTGGCGCAGGCCGGGATCAAGCTCGAAATCATCCCGGGCGACGGCAAGCAGACGCTGACCAAATATCGCGCCCGCACCCATGACATCTATATCGGCCAGTGGGGCTCGGACTATTTCGACCCGAACTCGAATGCCGAAACCTTCGTCATCAACTATGACAATTCCGACGAGGGCAAGAACAAGACGCTGGCCTGGCGTAATGCCTGGGAGGTGCCGAAAGACCTGACGGAAGCCGCGCAGGGCGCGCTTCTGGAAAAGGATGCGGCCAAACGTGCGGCGACCTACGAGGAGCTGCAGAAAAAGGTTCTTGCACAGGGGCCTTACGTGATCGTCTTCCAGCAGACGGAAGTGGCGGGCTATTCGTCCAAGCTGAAGGACTACAAGCTCGGTCCTAGTTTCGATACGAACTTCGTCTATCCGGTTTCGAAGTAGTCGACGCGCCTGTCGGAAAAGACCCCTCCCAAACCCTCCCCATAAGGGGGAGGGCTTAATCTGGCCGCACCGCTGAGGCCCAAGCAATGTCGAGCGGTTGCCGCGGGTCTTCTCCCCCTTGTGGGGGAGATGGCCGGCAGGCCAGAGGGGGACTTTTCATCCATGGTAATCCTGGGGGCAGAGGTCGTGTCCCCTTCAATCCTCTCAAGGAGAACTCCTTGACGCTTACCGATACGACGGCAGTGACACGGCGAAAGCGGCGCCGTGCTTCCTCCTTTGGCATGGCTGTGGCCCGTTTCGTGGTCACCGTCGTCACCACTTTTTTCGGGCTTCTGGCCGTTACATTTTTCATCGGCCGCGTGGTGCCGATCGATCCGGCGCTGGCGATCGTCGGCGATCGCGCGCCGGCGCATGTGGTCGAACGGGTGCGGGAAGAGCTTGGCCTCAACCTGCCGCTCTACCAGCAGTTCTGGATCTATATAAAGCAGGCGCTGACGGGTGATTTCGGCATTTCGGTGCTGACCACCAATCCGGTCATGACCGACATTGCGCGGGTGTTTCCGGCGACGATCGAGCTTGCGACCATCGGGACGATCATCGGGGCTTTGATCGGCGTTCCGCTCGGGGTGCTCGCCGCCGTCAAGCGCGGGTCGATCGCCGACCAGATCGTGCGGGTGATCGGGTTGATCGGTTATTCCGTGCCGATCTTCTGGCTCGGGCTGCTGGCGCTGGTTCTGTTTTACGCCAAGCTTGGATGGGTCGCCTATCCGGGGCGGATCGACATCGTCTACGAATATACGTTCACGCCGGCGACGGGCTTTTTCCTGTTCGATGCGATCTGGCAGAGGCAGTGGGATGTGGCCTGGGATCTGTTCCGCCACATCATCCTGCCCGGCGGTCTGCTCGGTTATTTTTCGCTCGCCTATATCAGCCGCATGACGCGGAGCTTCATGCTCAACGAGTTGCAACAGGAATATATCGTCGCGGCGCGTGCCAAAGGCCTGTCGGAAACACGGATCATCTGGTTCCACGCGTTGAGAAATGCCGCGGTGCCGTTGGTGACCGTGATTGCGCTTTCCTATGCCGGGCTGCTGGAAGGCTCGGTACTGACGGAGACGATCTTCTCCTGGCCGGGGCTTGGCCTCTACATCACCAACTCGCTGCAGAATGCCGACATGAATGCCGTGCTTGGTGGCACGATCGTCATCGGCGCGGTGTTCGTGGCCATCAATATCTTGTCCGATCTTCTCTACCGGACGCTTGATCCGAGGACGAGAAGCCGATGAGTGCTTTGCCATTAAATGAAAAACCCTATAGCCGCGAATGGCTGCTTTCCGAGCAGCCGACCTCGCGGCATCAGGCACGGCTCGGCCGCGCCTATGTGATCTGGCGGCGGTTTTCCGCCAACCGCTTGGCGCTGGCCGGTCTCGGCATCATTGTTCTTCTGATCCTCGTTGCGATCTTCGCCGATGTGCTGGCGCCGCATAATCCGGTTCAGGGCGATCTTCGCAATGCTCGGCTGCTGCCACCGGGAACGGCGGGTTATCTGCTCGGTACCGACGACCAGGGGCGCGATATTCTTTCGCGGCTGATCCACGGTTCGCGACTGACGCTGTTCGTCGTCGTGCTGGTGGCGATCATCGCGGCACCCGTCGGGCTGATCATCGGTACGGTTTCCGGTTATGCCGGTGGCTGGATCGATGCGGTGCTGATGCGGATTACCGACATCTTTCTCGCCTTCCCGAAACTGGTTCTGGCACTGGCGCTGGTGGCGGCTCTCGGACCGGGTATCGAGAATGCGGTTCTTGCCATCGCCGTCACCTCATGGCCGCCCTATGCGCGCATCGCCCGGGCCGAGACGATGACGTTCCGCAATTCGGAATTCATCTCGGCGGTGAAGCTGATGGGAGCGTCGCCGTTCCGCATCATCCTTCGCCACGTCATGCCGCTTTGCCTTTCCTCGCTGATCGTGCGTGTGACGCTCGACATGGCGGGCATCATCCTGACCGCTGCCGGTCTCGGCTTTCTCGGTCTCGGGGCGCAGCCGCCGCTACCTGAATGGGGTGCGATGATCGCGTCGGGCCGTCGCTTCATTCTCGACCAGTGGTGGGTGGCGGCCATGCCGGGTGCGGCGATCCTGATCGTTTCGCTCGGTTTCAACCTGCTCGGTGACGGCTTGCGCGATGCGCTCGATCCGAAGGAGGCTGGGCAATGAGTGGGGTTGTTGGGACGGACAAGCTTCTGACGGTTGAAGACCTGCGGGTGAGTTTTCCGACGCGCACAGGCGAAGTGCAGGCGGTGCGTGGTGTGTCGTTTACGCTTGGGCGCGAACGGCTTGGCATTGTCGGTGAAAGCGGTTCCGGCAAGTCGCAGACCGGTCGCGCAATCATGGGGCTGACGCCGAAACATGCCAAGATCACGGCGAAGACGCTGAACTTTGCCGGGCGAGACCTGCTGGCGATTTCCGATCGCGAGCGGCGGGAGATCCGGGGAAAACGGATCGCCATGGTGCTGCAGGATCCGAAATATTCGCTGAACCCCGTTTCGACGATCGGAAGGCAGATCATCGAGACGTTGAAGACGCATGAGAGGATCTCGACTGCGGAAGCGAAGGCCCGCACGCTTGCGATGCTGGAAGCGGTGCAGATCCGCGATCCGGAGCGGGTGTTTTCGCTTTATCCGCACGAGGTTTCCGGCGGCATGGGGCAGCGGGTGATGATCGCGATGATGCTGATCTGCGGCCCGGAACTGCTGATCGCCGACGAGCCGACTTCGGCGCTGGATGTGACGGTGCAGCTTGAAGTGCTCGGCATTCTCGACAAGCTGGTGGCCGAGCGTGGCATGGGGCTGATCTTCGTGTCGCATGATCTGCGGCTCGTCTCCTCCTTCTGCGACCGGGTGCTTGTCATGTATGCGGGGCGCGTGGTGGAGGAGTTGCCGTCTGCCGATCTTTCCAAGGCGCAGCATCCCTATACGCAAGGCCTGCTCAACTGCCTGCCAACGATCGGTACCGACCGGCATCCGCTGCCGGTTCTCGACCGCAAGAAGGAGTGGGCGCTATGAGGACAAATGTTCTTTCCGTCAGAGACATGGTCGTTGCGTTCGACGACTTTGTCGCGCTCGACCATGTGTCGGTGGATGTGGCTGAAGGTGAAAGCTTTGGGATTGTTGGCGAAAGCGGGTCGGGGAAATCAACGCTGCTGCGCGTGGTTGCCGGACTGAATGCGTTCAGCGCCGGGACGCTGACGATCAATGGCCAGTCCTATTCGGGCCGAAGCCGGTCGAAGGATTTTTACCGCACCGTGCAGATGGTGTTTCAGGACCCTTATGGTTCGCTGCATCCGCGCCAGACGGTGGACCGGTTGCTTTTGGAACCGCTGGCCATCCATGGTTTCGACAATGTAGACCAGCGGATCATGCGGGCGCTCGACGAGGTGGGGCTGGGCTCCGGTTTCCGTTTCCGTTATTCGCATCAGCTTTCCGGCGGCCAGCGGCAGCGCGTGGCGATCGCCCGGGCGCTGATTTTGGAACCTAAGGTTCTGCTGCTCGACGAGCCGACCTCGGCGCTGGATGCCTCGATCCAGGCGGAAATCCTCAATCTTCTGGAGCAGGCGCGAAAAGATCGCGGGCTGACTTTCGTGATGGTCAGCCATGATCTCGGGGTCATCAGCCATATGTGCGAGCGGCTGGCTGTGATGAAGTCGGGCAAGGTTGTCGAAACCGTGACTGCCGATGCGCTGGAAAGCCGTGCTTTCTCCGCCGATTATACCAGGCAGCTGATGACCGCCAGCGAAGGATTTCGCCGCGTCTGAGCCTGTGCTCCAACAAAACCGGAACTGCTGGACAGGTCGCGAATGGGCATTGTGTGCAGTTGCGAAATGTTCTTAGACTGTGCCCAACAAGGCTGCGCGCAGCACATAACGGGGAGCATATAGGATGCAGACGATTTTCTCCTGGTCTCAGGTCTCTCGGCGTGGCGTGATGGCGCTCGTGTTAGCTGCGGGCGTCGCCTTTGCCGCGCCCTATGCGCAGGCGGCACCCAAGACTGCTGCAACGATCGGCATGACGGTGGAGCCGGGCGGGCTCGATCCGACGATCGGCGCGCAGGTGATGATCGGGCAGGTGACCTGGCAAAATGTCTTCGAAGGCCTGACGACGATCGACAAGGCAGGCAAGGTGCAGCCGCAGCTTGCCGAGAGCTGGGACGTCTCCGAAGACGGCAAGACCTATACGTTCAAGCTGCGGCAGGGCGTGAAATTCCACAATGGCGTCGCCTTCGACAGTTCGGTTGCCAAGTTCACGCTGGATCGCGCCCGCGGCGCCGACAGCGTCAATCCGCAGAAGCGTTATTTCACCTCGATCGACACGATCGAGACGCCGGATGCCGCGACGCTGGTGCTGAAACTCAAGCAGCCGACCGGCAGCCTGCTCTACTGGTTCGGCTGGCCGGCGGCGGTGATGGTGGAGCCGTCGACGGCGGCGGACAACAAAACCAATCCGGTCGGTACCGGGCCGTTCGTCTTCGGCAGCTGGGCCAAGGGCACGAAAGTCGATCTGAAGAAGAATGCCGATTACTGGAACAAGGATGTCGCGGTGAAGCTTGATACGGCTTCCTTCCGTTTCATCAACGATCCTCAGGCGCAATCGGCGGCGCTGACGGCGGGCGATGTGGATGCGTTCCCGGAATTCGGCGTGCCGGAACTGGTTGCCTCGTTTGAAGGCAATGACAAGCTGGCGACCGTGATCGGCAATACCGAGTTGAAGGTCGTGGCGGGCATGAACAATTCCCGCAAACCGTTCTCCGATAAAAAGGTGCGTCAGGCGCTGATGATGGCGGTCGACCGGGCGATGGTGGTGGAAGGCGCGTGGTCGGGTCTCGGCACGCCGATCGGCAGCCATTACACGCCGAACGACCGCGGCTACAAGGACCTGACCGGCGTCTATCCTTACGATGTCGAAAAGGCCAAGGCGCTTTTGGCCGAGGCCGGTTATCCGGACGGTTTCTCCTTCACCATGAAGGCACCGCAGATGGCCTATGCGCAGCGCTCGTCGCAGATCCTGCAGGCGCTGTTTGCCGAAATCGGCGTGACGATGAATATCGAGACCACCGAATTTCCGGCGAAATGGGTGGCGGATGTGCTGAAGGCGGCGGATTACGACATGACCATCGTTGCCCATGCGGAGCCGATGGATATCGATATCTATGCGCGCGATCCCTACTACTTCAATTACAAGAACCCCGCGTTCAATGAGGTTCTGGCCAAGGTCGAGGCGAGCACCGATGCGAGCGAACAGGACAGGCTTTATGGCGAGGCGCAGACCATTCTCGCCAATGACGTGCCGTCGCTGTTTCTGTTCGTCATGCCGAAGCTCGGTATCTGGGACAAGAAGTTGAAGGGATTGTGGGAGAATGAGCCGATCCCGTCGAATGTGCTGACCGAGGTTCATTGGGAAGAGTGAGGGGCGTTACGTTGGCATTCGGGGCTTGCCCCTCATCCGCCTGCNNCACCTTCTCCCCGTTTTGACGGGGAGAAGGGACCAAGCCGTGAGGTCTCCGTCTTTCTCTAACGTTGAGCGTGGCACGTTCCCTCGCCCCGTTTACGGGGAGAGGGTTAGGGTGAGGGGCATTCGCAGAGTAGCCGATGGCAGGTGGAGGCGGGGCATCCCATGATCTCCATCCTCCTCCGCCGTATCGCCAGCCTGATCGTCACGCTCATCGTCGTGTCCCTGCTGA
Organism: Hyphomicrobiales bacterium; assembly: GCA_900469445.1. Classification (GTDB taxonomy): domain Bacteria; phylum Pseudomonadota; class Alphaproteobacteria; order Rhizobiales; family Rhizobiaceae; genus Neorhizobium. Next base: position 27,717 of record UBXM01000056.1, on the reverse strand, counting down.
TCTTTACCGTGATGAACCTTTTGCCCGGTGATCCGGCGGCGATCATGCTTGGGACTTCGGCGACGCCGGAGACGCTGGCGGCGCTGCGGACCCAGATGGGACTGAATGAGCCGCTTATCGTTCGATATCTGGCCTGGCTTGCCGGTGTTGTGCAGGGCGATCTCGGGCAGTCCTATACCTATGGCGTGCCTGTTGCAGGGCTGATCGTCGAGCGGTTGGCGGTGACGCTGCCTTTGGCGCTGATGGCGATCGTGTTGTCGGTGGGGATCGCCGTGCCGCTCGGCGTGGCCGCGGCGCGGCGGCATAATGGATTGTTCGACCATCTTGCGGGAGCCTTTTCCTACATTTCCATTGCTGTGCCGGCCTTCTGGGTGGGGTTGCTGCTGATCATCGCCTTTTCGACCAAGCTCGGCTGGATGCCGGCCGGCGGGTTTCCCGGCTGGAACGCGGGGCTGTTGTCCGGGCTTGCGGCGCTGTTGATGCCGGCCGTTGCATTGGCATTGCCGCAGGCCGGTGTGCTGACGCGGGTGGCGCGCAGCGCGGTGCTGGAGGTGATGGGCGAGGATTTCGTGCGCACCGCCCGTGCCAAGGGTCTGAGCGACCGGGCGGCGGTCTGGCGGCATGCGTTGCCGAATGCGCTGATCCCCGTCGTGACGATGATCGGGCTGCAGTTCACATTCCTGATTGCCGGTGCGGTGCTGGTGGAAAACGTCTTCAACCTGCCGGGCCTCGGGCGGCTTGCGCTGCAGGCTTTGTCGCAGCGCGACATCATCGTCATGCAGGACGTGGTTCTGTTCTTTTCTGCGCTTGTCATCGTGATGAATTTCCTCGTCGATCTCGCCTATCTGGTGATCGATCCGAGACTGCGGGTGGCGACGTGATGGCCGGGATCTTTCGCCGTCCCGTGCTGATGATCGGGCTTGTGGTGACGCTGGCGCTTGTCGGAGTGGCGCTTCTGTCGCTTGTTTGGACACCGTCGCTGCCATCGAAGATGAATATCGTGCAGCGGTTGAAGCCGCCGCTCGGACTAGGTGGTTTGCTCGGCACCGACCAGTTCGGGCGCGATGTGACCTCGATGCTAATGGTGGGGGCGTGGAATTCGCTGTCGACCTCGTTTCTAGCGGTGGCGATCGGTGCAACGGTCGGCTCGGCAGTCGGCGTGATCGTCGCGATGCGGCGCGGGTGGCTGGAGCTGATCGTGATGCGCGGCTGCGACATCATCTTTGCCGTACCGCCCATCCTGTCGGCGATGATGCTCGGCGCCTTTCTCGGTTCGGGGCGGTTTACGGCGATCATCGCGATTGCGGTGTTCATGGTGCCGGTCTTCGCACGGCTCACACTTGCCGCGGCGAAACAGATATGGGCCAGGGACTATGTGACGGCGGCGATCGGCATCGGCCGGTCGAAAGCGAAGATCACGTTGGTGCATATCCTGCCGAACATTTCCAACCAGATCATCGTGCAGGTGACGATCCAGCTCGGGCTGGCGATCCTCACCGAAGCGGGCCTGTCCTTCCTTGGGCTCGGCATGCCGCCGCCGGCGCCGACATGGGGGCGGATGCTGGCCGACAGCCAGACATTTTTCGGTCAGGCACCATGGTTGGCGATCCTGCCGGGGCTGGCGATCGCACTTGCCGTTTTGGGCCTGAACATGCTTGGAGACGGGTTGCGCGACATGCTCGATCCGAAGGCGAAGGCGGGCTGAGACTTTCTCGGTTTTTGCCGTTCAGGGTTGGAACAAACTTAAACCTTTGACGTTGTTCGCGTGCAGCCATTGGCATGCAGGTTTTGTGTTGCCTTAAACGACGGGTAGGGGAGTTATCGATTGAACGACGTTGCAGCTAAGCCAAAAGCGACCAGATCCCGCAAAAAGCCCGCTCAGCCGGCTTCGGCATCAGCTACGGCGACTTCGTCCAAGGCCGCGACGAAGCGGTCGGCTAATACTCCCAGCGAAACAACCCCACGCAAGACCAAAGCATCGCCCGCAGCGAAAACGAACATGATCAAACAGGAGACCGTCATGCCTGCAACCACCTCGACGACGACCGAATTCCCGCGCACCGGCTCTGCCGCTTCCACCAAGGATATCGAGCTTCAGCTGGAGCAGCTGCGCGAGGATATCGCGGCGCTGGCCAAGACCGTTGCCGCCGTCGGCAACGAAAAGGCATACGAGGTGAAGAACAAGGCGAAGCGTGCCGCTGCTGAAGCCGCCGATGCATCCTACCAGATCGCCGAGGCTGCGAAAAACCAGGCATTGACTTGGGAGCGTGATCTCGAGGGCCAGATCCGCGCCAATCCGATCCAGTCGGTCGCCATTGCCGCCGGTGTCGGCTTCGTTTTCGCGCTCCTCTCGCGCCGCTGATCAGCAATGCTGACAGCACTGGGGCCGCTGATTGCATCCTTCATCGCGACGGATGTGACGGCGATGAAACGCAAAATCAAGCGCAACGCGATCCTTTACGGGATCGCGGCTGCGTTTCTGTGGACCGCCTACGGATTGCTGGTGGCGGCACTCGCCATTCATCTGGGCGAGCGCTGGGGTCTGCCGGTTGCGATGCTGGTGATTGCCGGCGGCATGATCGCCATGGCGCTGTTCATCATTGCATGCGTGATGATGGCGAACGCAGCGGATGAAAGACGCAAGAAACGCATCGCTGCCGCCAATAGCCAGAAAGCGCTTGCGATGACTGCCGCCGTCTCGGCATTGCCGCTTCTGATGAAGTCCAAGCCGTTGCTTCTGCTTGCTGTTGCCGGGGGGCTTGGTTTCCTCGCGACGAAGGGCGGAAGTGGTTTAGGGCCGAAGCAGGGGCCACCGCCGGCGCCATAGGTTTTCGCAGGATTGAGACATGAAAGGCCGCTCGGGTTTTCGGGCGGCTTTTTTCGTGGTGGGCAGGTTGCTGGGGGCATTTGTGCTTGTGACCTGCCCCTCACCCTAACCCTCTCCCCGCTTGCGGGGAGAGGGGACTTGCCCTGCGAAACGTTGGAGATTGGCCAAAGAGGGTGCGGCTTGGTGTCCTTCTCGCCGTGATGACGGGGAGAAGGTGCCGGCAGGCGGATGAGGGGCGGATGCTGGCACGGAAGGCCCGAGTGGAGTGAGTGGAGCGGCAAAAGAAAAAGGCCGCTCGGGGGGGCGGCCTTTCTTCGATATTTGGGTGGCAGGTTTCAGCTGCCGAACGCCCTTGCCGTGATTGCGGCATCGCCGGCGTCTGGGCCGTAGTCGCTTTCGCCGGATACGCCGAGCAGTTCCTGCAGGCGGGTGCGGGCGCGGGAGACGCGGCTCTTGATCGTGCCGACGGCGCAGCCGCAGATTTCGGCGGCTTCCTCATAGGCAAAGCCGGCGGCGCCGACCAATACGATCGCTTCGCGCTGGTCTTCGGGAAGCTTGTCGAGGGCTTCGCGGAAATCCTGCAGGTCAAGGCGACCATATTGTTCCGGGTGAACCGAAAAGCGTTCGGAAAACAGGCCGTCCGAATCCTGGACTTCACGGCCGCGCTTGCGCATCTGGCTGTAAAACTCGTTGCGCAGGATGGTGAACAGCCAGGCGCGCATATTGGTGCCCGCCGTGAAGCTCTTCTGGTTTGCCCAGGCCTTCATGATCGTATCTTGCACGAGATCGTCCGCCTTGTCGTGGCGGCCGGTCAAGGAGACGGCGAAGGCGCGCAAATTGGGGAGCGACGCGAGCAGGTCGCGCTTAAAGACGCGGTCATCCGCATCAGCCTTGGAAGACTCTGCCTGTGCGCTCATTTTGCATCCACCGCCTTGGCGTTTGCCTTTTGAGCTTGCTCGGCAGCTTCCAGCCGTTCCAAAAGATCGAGGAAACGATCCGGAATGCCTTCTTCCTGCACGGCATCATAAAACTCCTTCAGCTTCCGCGAGATGGAAGCGTTGGGAGCTATGGTTCCTGGCTTGATTTGTGAGGGCTGGGCTGTCGTCATATCCTGCTTTTTTCTGGTATCTTCACTCATCACGCGGGCGCCTGCTAGAAAATTGTCGGGATTAAAATGCCCGAGATTAAAATAAGTTCCGTCTTGCGGAACTTATTTTGCATCGCCACGTTAATCCTGCGTCAATTGCCCAATCGGGCCCAGGGGAGAATTTGTATGTCACTCACCACGCGCGTTGCGTCGCACCTTCCGTATCTCCGTCGGTATGCCCGTGCGGTAACCGGATCGCAGACGTCAGGAGACGCTTATGTGGCGGCCGTTCTTGAAGCACTGATCGCCGATGTTTCCATTTTTCCGGAAAGCTCGAAGGATCGCGTTTCGCTTTATAAACTCTTTGTCGCGATTTTTGGTTCCACATCCATCGAGATCAGGCCGATCGAATCCCCGTTTGCGTGGGAACAGCGGGCGGCGCTCAATCTTTCGAATATTCCTTCGCAGGCAAGGCACGCCTTCCTGCTGATCTCCGTCGAAGGCTTCACGCCCGAGGAAGCGGCAGAAGTGCTGGATGTCAGCGTCTCGGACGTCAACAAGCTTCTCGACGAAGCGTCGCGCGAAATCTCGCGCCAGGTTGCGACCGATATCATGATCATCGAAGACGAGCCGCTGATCGCGCTCGATATCGAGCAGATGGTTCAGGATCTCGGTCATCGCGTCACCGGCATTGCCCGCACACACAAGGAAGCGGTGTCGCTGTTCCAGTCGTCGCAGCCGAAGATGGTGCTGGCCGATATCCAGCTCGCCGACGGCAGCTCCGGTATCGATGCGGTCAACGAGATCCTCAAGACTTCCAACGTGCCGGTCATCTTCATCACCGCTTTCCCGGAAAGGCTTCTGACCGGCGAACGTCCTGAACCGGCGTTCCTCGTTACCAAGCCGTTCAACCCGGATATGGTGAAGGCGCTGATCAGCCAGGCGCTGTTCTTCAACGAGGCGGTGAAGGCTGCTGCGTGAGCGGCAGGATCTTCGCCTTGAGGCGTCAGGAACAAAATTATCGGGACAGGGTTGTGGCAAGTCCGCTCAGGCGGCCTGCCACCCCTTGTTTTAATTGTCTTGTGCCTATTCTTAATGATGGTCTGACACTGCGGGTGCCGGTGCTTGAAGCTCCGGACCGGCGCGTACGAAGCAGAGGCATAAGGCCATCTTCATCACGCCACGCATTTTGGACGCGCTCGATTGCGGCTGCAGTCGGACGGTCCTATGAGAGAAACACGAGCATCCGGCGCTGCCATCGGGGCGTTACAGGATGAAGCGGTAGATGGAGTGGCAAGATTGGTGCCTCCGCTGACATGGCAGCATGCTGGTCAGAGTGACGACAAGCTGCGGGATTTTTTCATGCCCGCGCTTATCGACCTCGGTGCGAGCATCATCATTCAGAACAAGCTTTTGGACTATCTCTATCTTGCCAATCTTCCCGAAGTTTGGGCGCTGGATGATATCCAGAACCCGACGGATGCCACCCTTTTCGGCGAGGAGGTGGCGGGCAAGCTGCTCACCCTCAAGCAGGGCATGACGGAAAGCGGACGCAAGGGCCATATCGAGGTCACTGTCGGCTCCGACCAGATCTTCGAATTTCGCGTTCAGGCGGTCGAGTTCCAGTCCGGCGGGCTGCATCTGGTGACGACGATCATCGATCGGTCGGAGGAGCGGCATCGCGAGCGGCTGCTGCGCGCTTTGCTGCGCGAGGTCAGCCACCGTTCAAAGAACCTGCTCGCCATCATCCAGAGCATCGCCTTGCAGACGGCGCGTTATTCGGGCTCGCTCGATCTCTTCCTGCACAAGTTCAGGGGGCGGCTCTATTCGCTGTCGCAAAGCCAGGATCTCATCACCGACTCCAGCTGGCGCGGCGCCTATCTCTTCGATCTCGTGCGGCAGCAGACGGAGAAATACATGCCGGACAATCGGCATCTGGTGAGGATTGCCGGTGACAATGTCCTGCTTTCGCCGAATGCGTCATTGCATCTCGGGTTGGCGCTGCATGAGCTGGTCGTCAACGCGGTCAGCCATGGCTCGCACCTGCGCAACGGAAAGCCGATCGATATCACCTCGACGCGGGTGAATGCGGATGGGCATGATTATCTCGAGATCAACTGGGACGAAAAGCTGAGCGGCTTCGATAACGGGGAGGCCGCGGAAGAAGGGCTGAAGGCCCATTTCGGCAGTACGGTTCTCGAACGCGTTGTGCCTGCCTCCGTCAACGGCAAGGCTCAGTATGTGATCTCAAGCGGAGGCATCAGCTACAAGCTGCGTTTTCCACTCGATCACGGCGGCGAGTGACGCCATTCCGCGAAACTGAAAATCTGAAACGGTCGTGAGGGTCTGCGGCAGGCTCGCAGCGTGCCGCCAAAACAGATCCGGCTCGGTTTCCTTGGGAAACCGAGCCGGCTCGTCTCTTCGAGGGGGATTGAAGAGTTTGTCCGAAAGCTTTGTAGGGCGGGGGACGGGGGGTCGCCTTCGGACACTCTGATAACGAGCGGCCAAACATATGGTTCCAGAAAATTTCGGAAAAAAACGTTCCGTCGAAAAAAATAGGGAAACGACGGCCTTCGCCGTCGTTTCGGAACGGTTTTGATCAGCGCTTGACGGCGCGTGGGTCGAGTGCGTCGCGGATCGCATCGCCCATGTAGTTGACGCTCAGCACCGTCAGCGAAATGGCAAGGCCCGGCCACAGCACGCGGGAGGGCGTGAGCTGCAGGAAGTTGGCGCCGTCGAAGAGCAGCCGGCCCCAGGTCGGGAAATCCGACGGGAAGCCGAGACCGAGGAAGCTCAATGCGGATTCCGTGATGATGGCCGAAGCGATGCCGAGCGTGGCCGAGACCATGATCGAAGAAAGCACGTTGGGCAGAATGTGCTTAAGGATGATGCGATATTCCCGGACACCGCTCGATTTTGCCGCAAGCACGAATTCCTGGCTCTTCACCGCCAGAACATCGCCGCGCACGATGCGGGCCGTGTGCATCCAGCTGGTTATCCCGATGACGAAGACGATCAGGATGAAGATACCGGTTTCCGGGCCGAAGGCAGCGCGTAGCGTGTCGCGAAACAGCATGATGATGACGAGCAGAAGCGGCAGGAGCGGTAGCGCCAGAAACAGGTCCGTCAGGCGCATCAGCGGACCGTCGAGGCGGCGGAAATAACCCGATACGACGCCGACCAAAGTGCCGAGGAACAGCGCCAGAAGCATGGCGGTGATGCCGACGGCGAGCGAGATGCGGCCGCCGGCGAGAACCTGGGCCAGCATGTCCTTGCCGAGATTGTCGGTGCCGAACGGATGCGCCAGAGACGGCCACTGGTTCTTGTCGCGGATGTTGATCTGGTTGGGCGCGACGGTGTGGATGTAGGGCCCGATATAGACGGCGAGCAGGATGAAGGTGAAGGTGAACAGGCCAATCACGCCGCCCTTGTGCGCGCGGAACTGGTGCCACATGTCGGCGAGCGCGGAGCGTGTCGGGGTGGAGGCTGTCGCCGGTGCAGCAGAAGATGTGATGATTGCATCAGTCATAACGGATCCTCGGGTCAAGAATGCCGTAAAGCACGTCGGCAATCAGGTTGAAGAGGACGATCAGCACCGCGAAGATGAAAGTGAGCGTCTGCACTAGCGGCATATCGGCGCCCTGAACCGCAACGATGAGCAGCTGGCCGAGACCATTCACGCGAAAAACCTGTTCGGTGATGATGGCGCCGGAAAAGACCGTCGGCACGCCGAGCGCAATCACGGTGACGACCGGGATCAGGCTGTTGCGCAGCACGTGGACGAGAAGCACGGTCTTTTCCTTGACGCCCTTGGCGCGGGCGGTGCGGACATAGTCCTGATGCAGATTATCCAGCATGGAGGCGCGCACGAAACGGGCGATCTGGGAGGCGTTATAGAGTGCCAGCACGAAGACCGGCAGGGCCATCTGCCGGACCTGCGCGACGAAACTGTCGAAATCCGTGACCCTCAGGTTGGTGTCGTAGACCGACGGGAACCACTGCAGGTAGGACGAGAAGATGACGATCAGCAGGACGCCGGTGAAGAAGGTCGGGACAGAATACCCGACCATCGAAACGAACGTGCCGATCTGGTCGAAGATCGAATATTGCTTGTAGGCGGAGATGACGCCGATCGGGATGGCGATGAGGATGCCGAAGAGATAGGCGAGGCCGACGACCCAGAGCGTCTGCGGCAGGCGCTGAACGATAAGATCGACGACCGGGCTGCGGGTTGCCCAGGACAGGACCCGCATGCGTTCGCCATCGCCGAACTGCCAGCCGGTCAGGCTTTCGAGGATGTTGAGCGGTTCGTTGATGAAAAACTGCTGCAGCCATTTCATGTAGCGGATCAGGAAGGGCTGATCGAGGCCGAGCGAAGCGCGGATCTGTTCGCGGACTTCCGGGGGAATGGTGAGCGGCAGGTCGCCGGTCGGATCGTTGGGGGCGAGATCGAGCAGGGCAAAGATGACGAAGCTGATGATCAGCAAGGTCGGAATTGCGAAGAACAATCGTCGCAACGTGTATGTGAACATAGAGGGCTCTCCGGCTACGCATCCGTAACGCCATGGCTGCATGGTGCCCGACGGCATGGGCTATGGGGCGCAGAATTATCGATGCTGGCAAGCAGGCCCTGCCGGAGGGCAGGGCAGGCTTTGGTCTTGTCGAAGACTTGCGGAGGCCGGGCGGATGTCAGCTCCCCCGGCCCGCGCCATTACTTCTTTCGATACCAGTCCGCGATGTTCCACACCTGGCTATCCCAGGAGTTCATCTTTATGCCATCGAGCGTGACGGCGAAGGACGACTGGTCGCCACGATGGACGAGCGGGATATGCGCGCCCTCTTCGGTCAGCATGTCGTTGAGCTGCTTGGCGATTTCCGCGCGTTTCTCAAGATCGGCGGTTTTGGAAAGCGTGCCGACCAGCTTGTCGAATTCGGTATTGCAGTAACGCGGAATGTTCTGTCCCTGCCAGCCGTTCGCCGGTCCCGGCATCTTGTCGCAAAGCCATTCCGCCAGATATTTTTCCGGGTCGGTGCCGTCGAAATTATTGGTGTACATGATCACGTCGGCATAAAACTTCTGGAACGTGTCCGGGCTTGCCGGATCGCCGCCGAAGAACACGGAGGCGGAAGCGTTGCGCAGCTCGGCGTCGACGCCGAGTTCAGCCCACATGGCCTTGACCAGTTCCTGTGTTGCCTGGCGTACCGAGTTGGTGGAGGTGGAGTAGAGGAAGGAAAGCTTGACGCCGTCCTTGGCGCGGATGCCATCGCCGCCCTTTGCCCAGCCGGCATCGTCGAGCAGCTTGTTGGCGGCGTCGAGATCCTGCTTCAGGCACCAGCTGTCGTTCTTGGTGGAGGCAACCGTTTCCGGTGCGGGGACGATATTGCAGGTCGGCTTGCCGGACTGGCCGTAACCCGCTTCGACGATGATGTCGCGGTCGATGGCGAGCGAAAGCGCGCGGCGGACTGCCGGGTCCTTCAATGCCGGATGCGGGCCGGCTTCGGTCGTGGAGCGCTTGGCGCCGAGCGACGGATCCGCGTTGGTCCAGTTGAGAACGATACGTTCGACCTGGGTGCCGAAGGAGATTTCCAGGCGACCCTTGCCGGCGGCCATCATCGTCTGCAGCACTTCCGGCTCGACCTGGGCGTTCCAGGCATAATCATATTCGCCGGTTTCGAGAACGGCACGGGCAGCCGAGGCTGCGTCACCGCCACCCTTCAGCGTGATCGACGCGAAAGCCGGTTTGGCGGCATCGCGGTAGTTCGGGTTGGCGGCAAAGGTGATGACGTCGTTCGGCTTGAAATCCTTGACGACGAAGGCACCGGTGCCGACCGGCATGAAGTTGGCCGAGGTGCAGCCGGGAGCCTTGGCGCCGAGGCAATCCTTGAACTGGGCTGCCTGAATGATCGGCGACTGCGCGCCGACAAAGGCGGAATAGGGGTAGGGTTTCGGCTCTTCGAAGGTGATCTTGACCGTGTGCGGGTCAACGGCTTCGACATTCTTGACGCCCTCATACTGGGCTGCCTGGGCGCAGCCGCCATCCGGCGCGGTGCAGTATTTCCAGGTGAAGATGACATCCTCGGCGGTAAAAGCGGTCCCGTCCGACCATTTGACATCCGGCTTCAGCTTCCATGTCATGCTGAGCATGTCCTTGGCGACGCCGCCGTTTTCCAGCGTCGGGATTTCCGTGGCAAGCCAGGCGACCAGTTCGCCCTTTTCGTCATAACGGGCGAGTGGCTCGATGACGATCGATGACGCCAGGATTTCCTTTGTGCCCGCCGAAAGGAACGGGTTCATGGTGGAGACGGCCTGCCAGAACAGGATCTTCAGGTCACCATCGGTGCCGCGTTCGGCATGTGCGGTGCCTCCCGCAAATGCCAATGCGGCGACAGTGCCGGCCAATAGAAATTTCAGCTTGTGCATGCCTCTGTTCCCCTTTGTGGTTCTCTTGACGAGTTTTTGTGATTGGTTCGGGGGCCTGTGCCGGGCGGATCTTCCCGGGCTGCGACTTTGTGTCTGTCAGCCCTCCGCCGTCACTTTCTGTTGGCCCGAGATCGCGTGTTCAGTCGTTTTCTGACACGTGCATTCCTTCACGTCTGGCGTGTATGACCAAATTTTGGGCCATCAAAGCACAGGCCTATTTTTCGTTCAAGAGCGAAAATTGAAGCTTGCAAAAGGTTGCCTAAGCGTCGCAATATCCTCTCTAGCCAGAGTGGGAAATTCATAAAAATCAACGAGGTGTCGGAATGCCAGTGATCAATCGCGTAGCCGAGATGCAAGAACAGGTGGCCGAGTGGCGGCGTCATCTGCATCAAAATCCTGAGCTGCTTTACGATGTTCACGAGACATCACGCTTTGTTGCCGAAAAACTTACATCCTTTGGCTGTGACGTGGTCGAGACGGGGATCGGCAAAACCGGCGTTGTCGCACTCATCAAGGGCAAGCATGGTGACGGTCCGGTGATCGGTTTTCGCGCCGACATGGACGCGTTGCCGATCTTCGAAACCTCGGGCAAGCCCTGGGCATCGAAGACCCCGGGCAAGGCACATTCCTGCGGTCATGATGGGCATACGGCGATGCTTCTGGGCGCTGCGCAGTATCTGGCGGAGACGCGCAACTTCAAGGGTTCGGTGGCGCTGATCTTCCAGCCTGCTGAAGAGGGCGGCGCCGGGGCGCTGGCGATGATCAATGACGGGTTCATCGACAAGTTCGGCATCAAGGAAGTCTACGGCATGCATAACGAGCCGCGGCTTCCGGTCGGCAATTTCGCCATCCGCAAGGGCGGCATCATGGCGGCTGCCGATGTGTTCGAGATCACCGTCAACGGTCGCGGCAGCCACGCTGCCCAGCCGCATAACTCGATCGATCCGGTGCTTGCCGCTTCGCATATCGTGATTGCGCTGCAATCGATCGTGTCGCGCGAGACCGATCCGCTGAAATCGCTGGTGGTCACGGTCGCGGCGATCCATGGAGGTGAGGCGAACAATGTCATTCCCGATACGGTGAAGCTGGTCGGCACGGTGCGTACGCTTCTGCCGGAGACGCGCGACTTTGCCCAGAAGCGCCTGACTGCCGTTGCCGAAATGACGGCGACCGTGCATGGCGCGACGGCCGAAGTCGTCTATCGCCGTGGATATCCGGTGACCTTCAACCACGAAGCGGAAACCGAATTCGCGATCGACATTGCCGGCAAGGTGGCGGGGCCAAAGGCGGTCAATGGCGAGGTCAATCCGCATATGGGTGCGGAGGACTTTTCCTACATGCTGGAGCAGCGCCCCGGCGCCTTCATCTTCATCGGCAACGGTGACACGGCGAACCTTCACAATGCGGCCTATGACTTCAACGACGAGGCAATCCCCTATGGCGTCAGCTATTGGGTGACGCTGGCGGAAACCGCGCTCGCCGCCTGATCCTGGAAGTCCATCGCGTTATAAAACAAGGGGAAACCGATGCTGCTTTCCGGAAATGACATGGAACAGGGGGGCGGCTCGGTCGCTCCGGTTCTCTCGGTCAAAAATCTCTCCACCTCTTTCCGCGTAGGTGACGAATGGAAGACCGTGGTGCGCAACATCTCCTTCGACGTCGCGCCGCGCGAGACGGTGGCAATCGTCGGTGAAAGCGGTTCCGGCAAGTCGGTGACATCGCTGTCGATCATGCGGCTTTTGCCGAAAAAGACGAGCCGGATCGAGGGGCAGGTGTTTCTGCAGGGCAAGGAGCTGATCTCCTTGCCTGAAGAAGAGATGCGCCGGGTGCGCGGCAACGATATCTCGATGATTTTCCAGGAGCCGATGACCTCGCTCAATCCGATCTTCCCGATCGGAAAACAGATTGCCGAGGCGCTGACCGTTCACACGGATATTTCCAAGGCAGAGGCGAAGGCGGAAGTGCTGCGGCTGCTGGAGAAGGTGCGTATTCCGAACGCCAAAGGCCGGTTCGACGAATATCCGCACCAGTTTTCCGGCGGCATGCGCCAGCGCGTGATGATCGCCATGGCACTGGCGTCGAGGCCGAAGCTCCTGATCGCCGACGAGCCGACGACCGCGCTCGATGTGACGATCCAGGGGCAGATCCTCGACCTCATCAAGCAGTTGCAGGACGAGGAAGGGATGTCCGTCCTGTTCATCACCCATGACATGGGCGTGGTCGCCGAGGTGGCGGACAGAACGATCGTGATGTTCCGTGGCGATGCGGTGGAAACCGGTGCGACCGACGACATCTTCCACCGCGGCAAACATCCCTATACCCGCGCACTGCTTTCGGCCGTACCGCGACTGGGATCGATGGGCGAGCGCAAGCTGCCGCTCAGGTTTCCGGTGATCGACATCAATACCGGCGAGCAGCAGAAGCTTGCCGATGTTACCGATACGGTCGCCAAGGGGCGCACGCCGATCCTCGACGTGAGGGACCTGACGACGCGGTTCGATATCCGTTCTGGGCTGTTCAGCCGCAAGACGGGTGCAGTGCATGCGGTCGAGAAGGTTTCCTTCGATCTCTATGAGGGCGAGACGCTTTCCCTTGTCGGCGAATCCGGTTGCGGCAAATCGACGACCGGGCGCTCGGTGACGCGGCTGATCAATCCGACCAGCGGCAATGTCATGCTTGACGGTTACGAGGTGATGAAGCTCGACCAGCCGACGCTCAGGAAAATGCGGCGGTCGATCCAGATGATTTTCCAGGATCCCTTCGCATCGCTCAATCCGCGCATGAATATCGGTTCTGCCGTGATGGAGCCCTTCGTCGAACATAATCTGGGCAGCAAGGCTGAGGCGCGGGACAAGGCGGCGGCACTGCTCGAAAAAGTCGGCCTGTCCGCGGACATGATGAAGCGGTTCCCGCACGAGTTTTCCGGCGGCCAGCGGCAGCGTATCGCGATTGCCCGCGCGCTGATGCTCGATCCGAAGGTGATCGTGGCGGATGAGGCGGTCTCCGCGCTCGACGTGTCGATCAAGGCGCAGGTCTGCAATCTGCTGCTCGATCTGCAGCAGAGCCTGAAGCTCGCCTATCTGTTCATTTCACACGACATGGCGGTGGTCGAGCGGGTCAGTCATCGGGTGGCGGTGATGTATCTCGGCGAGATCGTCGAGATCGGGCCGCGGGCGGCGGTTTTCGAGAATCCGCAGCATCCCTATACGAAGAAGCTCATGTCGGCGGTGCCGATCCCCGATCCGGCACGCCGGGCCGTCAAGCGCAACATGTCGACCGACGAGATCAAGAGCCCCATACGGGCGGTGGATTACGTCCCGCCGGTCCGGCAATATCGCGAGGTCTCGAACGGGCATATCGTGCAGGTGGCATAGGTCACGATATTGTCAAATCGGGGCGGTCTCATCCTCGCCGGACAGGCCATAGTGCCGTTCCAGCATTTCCCATGTCCGGTCCATCGCATAGGTATTCGACACATGCGGCAGGCCGACATGACCGAAATAGAGCGATAGTTGCCGTTCCGCCTTTTCCGTCGGGATGCCTGCTATGCGCTGGCTGTAGATGACGGAAACGAGGCCGGTCCGATCGGCGCCCGCCTGGCAGTGGATCAGGATGGGTTTCGGCGCGTCTTTCAGCAAGGCCACGAGCTGGTCGGCCTGTGCTGCGGTCAGCCCTTTGGAGGCGGCCATGCGGAAGTCTATATGCTTGATGCCAAGCCGCTGTGCGGTGGAGATTTCATCCGAATACCAGCTGGTATTCCTCGATGCGCCACGCAGGTTGACGATGGTGCGGATACCGTAGTCTCGCGCATAACGCTCAAGCTGGCTCGTGGTCGGCTGGGCCGAACGATAGAGTTCGCCGGCAATGACCGTATGAAAATTACCGGAAAGCTGCAGGAAACCGAGATAACCGCCGAGCCCGAGCACCGTGATGCCGATCGCGGTCGCGCCATTGCGAAGCCATTTCCTGCCGAATGTAACTGCCATATTGCCGATCCGCCTTGAATGAACAGCGCAGGTCACGCCTGCGATCGTCCATGCAATCGGCTCTCAAACTGACAGTCACCTGAAGGCGGGGAGAAGCGTCAGGCGGCGCGGAACTCGACGCCGATCGCGTTGATGCGGCGCCAGCGGATATCGCATTCGAAGCGGCGGCCGTCGGAGAGTTCGAGCGTAAAATTTTCCGGAACCGCCATTGCACTTTCTGTCCTGATCATCGCGCCGCCCTCCGACAGTTCCTTGACGAGGCCATCGAAGGACGACCGGCCGTCGTTGAATATGATCTTGGCGCCCAGGAAGGCCTTTAATCTAGGAAACTTGCGCTCATGCACCAGTTCGATCTCCACTGCTGACTAGGAGACCCTGTAGCGTTCGGGTTTGCGGGTAGAAAACCCCTCAAACAAGCCCCTGACTTCTTCGGGTAGATCAACAAGGGGGTATTCTGATAGCAGATCGGAATCGGGGGCTTAAGCTGCGCCCGTTTCCCAGCCGAGCATTGCCCGCTTGCGGGTGAGGCCCCAGTGGTAACCCGTCAACGCGCCATTTTTCGCAACGGCGCGATGGCAGGGGACAACGAAGGAAATCGGGTTCGCGCCGATCGCGGCACCCACCGCCCGGCTGGCCGTCGGCTGACCGATATCATTGGCGACGTGGGAATAGGTCACGGCTTTGCCATAGGGGATTTTCAGCAGGCTTTGCCAGACGCGCATCTGAAAGTCGGTGCCGATCAGAACGACTTTCAGGGGGCGGTCGCATTGCCATTGGGCACGGTCGAAGACGCGGCCGACATAGGGCAGGGTCGCCTGTGGATCCTCGACATAGGTTGCGTTCGGCCAGCGGCGGGTCATGTCTGCCAATGCTTCAGTCTCTGCACCATCATCGGCGAAGGCGAGACCGGCAAGCCCGCGATCGGTGGCCATGACAAGGGCAATGCCGAAGGGGGAGGGGTGGAAGCCGTAGCGGATGGTCAGGCCGCCGCCCTTGGCCTTCCACTCGCCGGGCGACATCGATTCATGGGTGACGAACAGATCGTGAAGCCGACCGGGGCCGGAGAGCCCCAGTTCATACGAGGTTTCCAACAGGGGCAGGCCTTCGGTGCCGAGAAGGCGTTTGGCATGATCGATCGTCACCGCCTGCAGAAAGGCTTTCGGCGAAAGACCGGCCCAGCGGGTAAAGAGCTTCTGCAGCTGCGTCGGCGACTGGCCGATCTCGGAGGCAATCGTCTCGAGCGACGGCTGGTCGCGATAATCGAGCGTAATCATCTCGATCACCCGGCGCACGGTCTCGTAATCCGAACCTTCCGGCGTCACATCGACTGCGGGCGTGGCAAACTGAGCGAGAGCATTCATGGTCTGTCTCCTTTCACTCATATGTGCCCTTTCGCTTCCATCGATACCACCCGTTTCTTGCGTTGCGGTCACAAGCGGCGGGTCACGGTTGCCAGTGCGTTGCGGAATGCCCTGGCAAAACTCTCGCGGTCGTCGGGATTGAGGAAGGACCCGATATCGGTATGCCGGCCTTCGCCTGTGACATGCATGGAGGTGATGCCGAATTCCTCATGCCGGTTGACGCGGAAACGCGCCCAGAACGGGTTGAAATGGTGCTCGACCATGCGGCCGGTGGACGAGAATTTGCGGATCAGCACAACGGTTGGCGACACGCTGACTTCCTCGCGCTGCCGGCCGGAGCGATAGCTCATCTTCAGGGCAAAATAGAGAAGCAGGAAATCCGCCCCGAGAAACAGGCCGATCGGCCATGCGCCGGTCACGGTGAAGAAGATGCCGTAAAAGGCGCAGACGGTGCCCGAAAGCATCAGCACCAGCTTGAACCCCGTTCGCCCCAGCGAGCGATAGGGTGTCAGTTCGGCGGCGAAGACCGGGCGGTCGTCCGCGATCGGCGCGTTGCTTTCCATCATGGGGCATGCCTATACAGTCTCATGGCCACTGCGAAACCGAAATCCAGCTCCCTAACTTTGCAAAAGTCAACTCGCGCGCCTGCCAAGAAGGCTGTCGCAAGCAAGACCAAGCGCTTCAAATCCGCCTATTCGAAGGACGAGATGGTGGAGATCTTTCGCCGTTTCTCGATCCAGCGGCCGGAGCCGAAGGGTGAGCTGGAGCATGTGAACCCGTTCACGCTTGTCGTTGCCGTTGCGCTATCCGCCCAGGCGACGGATATCGGTGTAAATCGTGCAACCCGCGAACTGTTCAAAATCGCCGATACGCCGGAAAAGATGCTGGCGCTCGGCGAAGATGGTGTCATCGCCCATATCAAGACGATCGGGCTTTATCGCAACAAGGCGAAGAATGTCATCGCGCTCTGTCGCATGCTGATCGATGAATTCGGGTCGGAAGTGCCGAAGACGCGCGAGGAGTTGACGCGCCTGCCGGGTGTGGGGCGCAAGACCGCCAATGTGGTCATGTCGATGGCTTTCGGCATTCCGACGCTTGCCGTCGATACGCATGTCTTTCGTATCGGAAACCGCTGCCTGATGGCGCCGGGAAAGACGCCCGACGAGGTGGAGGAACAGTTCCTCAAGGTCATCCCCGAGCAGTATCTCTTCCATGCGCATCACTGGCTGATCCTGCATGGGCGTTATACCTGCAAGGCGCGCAAGCCGGAATGCGAGCATTGCGTCATCGCCGATCTCTGTCGCTCGCCGGAAAAGACCTTCGATATCCCGGCGCCGCTGGTGGAATTGCCACCTCAGATCATCGGCGCGGCTGCGCAATAAGCCCGTCGAGCAGGGCTGCGATCGCGGCTTCGTAATCGGCGCGATTTCCTCCGCAATCGATCGCGATTGCGGCTTTGTCGAAGGCTGACGAGATCAGCGATGTCAGCGGGTCGAGAAGCCTGAGATTGTCGGTGCCGGCAAGCAGGTGCGAAAGGCCGATCTTCAATCCTTCTTCGGCGGGGTCTTCTCCTTCACCACCATTGATCGCCTGCTGGGCGGGGGCCTCCTTCAGCAGCAGCCGCGTGCGGCCCGGTACCGCCATCGCATCGAAATATGCGGATGCGCCCTGCAATAGCGCTTCGCGTGCCGATGTGGCTTTTGCCGAGCGGGCATCGATATCGGCGGCAACGTCGTTCGCCTCACGCTCGATAACTGCCCGGAACAGCGCCTTCTTGTCTTGGAAGTGGTGATAGAGCGCTCCCCGCGTCACCTCCGCGGCTACGACGATTTCCGGTGTTGCCGTTTCCGCATAACCCTTTTCGATGAAAAGCGTACGGGCTGCATCCAGCAAAGCGGTGCGGGTGGCATCGGTGCGTTCGCGATTGCTGCGCGGCATCTCGATTTTCTCCATTTACATACATTCAGAATGTATTTATAAAAAACATACAGACTGAATGTATCTTGAATCTCAACGGAGGAAAAGAGATGAAAGCAGTCAGCTATTATCCGGTCATCATGACCGCAGATGTCGCCGGAACGGCGGCGTTCTACATCGACCATTTCGGTTTCGAGGCGCTGTTTTCCGCCGAATGGTATGTACATCTGCAATCGAAGGAGAGCGAGCATGTGACGCTCGCCGTTCTCGACGGCAGCCACGAAACCATCCCGGAAACGGGGCGAGGCACGGTTTCCGGCCTGCTGTTGAATTTCGAGGTCGAGGATGTCGATGTGGTCTATGAGCGGCTGAAGGCCGCGGGCCTGCCGATAAGGCTTGATATCCGAGATGAAGATTTCGGCCAGCGGCATTTCATTACCGCCGACCCGAATGGGGTGCTGATCGACATCATCAAACCGATCCCGCCGAGTGCAGAATATGCCGCGATGTACGAGACGGCGGCGCTGCCGGATTAGCCTCGAAAGCCGGGATCCCGTTTCGACAACGACTTGTGCAGATGCACCATCAGCCCGGCGGCAAAGAGCGGGGTCAGCAGGTTGACGAAGGGTATGGCGAGGAAGCCGGCGATCAGCATGCCGGCAAGCAGCACTGTCGAGGCGTGTTTCGAGCGGAAGGCGCGGGCTTCTGCCGGCGGGCGAAAACGCATGGCGGCGAACTCGAAAAATTCGCGACCGAGCAGATAGCCGTTGACCATGAAGAAGGCGATCAGGTTGACGCCCGGAATGAACAGCAGAAGAAGTGCGACGAAATTGCCGACGATGACGACGCCGAGGAACTTGATCGAGCCGGAGATCGCCTGACCGAGCGGCAGTTCGCGTCCCGGCGGATCGTCGGGGTAATCACGTTTCTCGACCACGGCTGCGACGTCATCGAGAAAGAGACCGGCGATCAACGCCGTGATCGGGGCGATCAGAAGTGCCAGAGCCAGAGCGAGACCGATGCTGGCGGCGATTGCGGCAATCAATGTCAGCCAGCCTGTCCATTCGGGCATTGCCGGCAGAAAGGCTGCGAACCATGGCCAGATATAATAGGCGAAAGCTTCCCTCAGCGTGAACCAGAGACCGACAAGGATAAGAAGTGTCAGCCCCAGCATCTTCCAGAAGGCTGAACGGGTTTCCGAGGCGAAAAGATTGACGAGCGCAAGGCGAGCGGCGTCGAGGATCATGAATGGTCTCCGGCAGTTGGCGGCAGACATGTAGGTGTTGTCGAAGTGGGGGGCAAGCCGTGGTGCCACTGCAAGATGTGTCATGGGGCGGCTATTCTCGCCGATCCGGACTGCATCAAGTAAAACTGCAACCTTGTGTTCTGTTTGTTGTGTCTATCCTTCCGATAAAGTTGCATTTTGGTCAATTTTCCGGTGATTTTTGGATTTTATGCACGTCTTGCGTGTCTTTATTCTATCCATTGTTTTTTATTCAAAGTTTAGATTTCCGCGTTATTCGTGCTGATGCTTGCGGTCTTAGTCCGCATCACGGCCGCATGACGCGCTTCCGCCTTCGCCTTTCGGCATGTCTCCCACTCAGAACCATGCCAACGATCAGCCGGGCTCACCGGCTCATTCTAAGAGGAACACCCGTTTGACCAAGAGATCAAACCTCATGACGCGCATTCTGCTTGCCGCGTCGCTTGTCGTGGCAGCTGCCTTCGGCGGCTTCTCGGTCTATATTGACAGCCTTCAGCGCGCGTCGGTTGCGGAATCCGTCTCGTATAACATTTCGTCCTCCGGAAAGCAGGCGGCGCAAAGCATTTCCAACTGGCTGAACGGCCGGGTGATGCTGACAGATAACATTGCCAAGGGCATGGAGCATCTTGGCACCAACGATGCCCGGCTGACTTTGCTCGAGAATGACGTTCTGGCCGACCAGTTTCTGTCGACCTATTTCGGCGGTGAAGATGGCGTCTACCTCCAGCGGCCCGAGCAGCCATTGCCTGAAGGTTACGACCCGCGCCAGCGCCCCTGGTACCAGGCTGCGCTCAGCACTGGCGGCTCGATTATTACAGAACCCTATATCAGTGCTTCGACTGGCGAGTTGAATGTCACCGCTGCCGTTCCGGTCAAGGTGAACGGTGCGGTCGTTGGCGTCACCGGCAGCGACTTTTCGCTCGGATCCCTGGTTGCCGCGATCAAGGCGATCGATGCCGGACCGGATGGCTCCGCTTTCCTCGTTAACAAGGCGGGTAAAATCCTGATCCATCCGGATGCAGCGCTCGTCAACAAGACGCTCGCGGATCTGTTCCCGACAAACACGCCCAAGATCGGTTCCGAGATTTCGGAAACGGCGATTGGAGACAAGGGCAAGCTCGTCAGCTTCCTGCCGGTTGCCGGTCTGCCGAATGCCGAATGGAGCCTCGGTTTCGTCGTCGACAGGGACAATGCCTATGCCGCCATCGGCGAGTTCCGTATTGCCGCCACGATCGCGACACTGCTCGCCGTGGTCGCGATGATCGGCTTCCTGGCGACGTTGCTCAGCCGTATCGTCATTTCGCCGGTCACCGCCATGACGGCTGCAATGGAAAAGCTCGCAGCCGGCAATCTCGAAACGGTCATTCCCGGTCAGGATCGTACCGATCAGCTCGGCTCCATGGCCGCAGCCGTTGCCGTGTTCCGCGCCAATGCTGTCGAGCGCCTGCGTCTTGAGGGGGACGCGCAGGAGACTCGGACGCTTTCGGAGCGCGAGCGTGGCGAACGCGAGCGGATTTCCGCCCGCAATGCGGCGGATGTCCGTTTTGCCGTGGACGAACTGGCGAAGGGCCTGTCGCATCTTTCCGACGGCGATCTGCAGTATCGCATCACGTCGCCTTTCGTGGCCGAACTCGATCGTCTGCGCGAAGACTTCAATACCTCGATCGGCAAGCTCAATGCGGCGCTGACGAAGGTGGGCGACAATGCCCGCAATATCGATGCCGGCGCCTCGGAAATCCGTCATGCGGCCGACGATCTGGCTCGCCGTACCGAACAGCAGGCGGCCTCGGTGGAAGAGACCGCTGCGGCGCTGGAAGAGATCACCACGACAGTGCGTGACAGCGCCCATCGCGCAGAAGAAGTCGGTCGCCTCGTCAACCGTACCCGCTCCAATGCCGAGAATTCCGGTGGCATCGTGCGTGAGGCTGTCCGCGCCATGGAGGATATCGAACGGTCGTCCTCGGAAATCTCCAAGATCATCGGCGTTATCGACGAGATCGCGTTCCAGACCAACCTCCTGGCACTCAATGCCGGTGTCGAGGCCGCACGCGCCGGTGAAGCCGGCAAGGGCTTTGCCGTGGTCGCCCAGGAAGTGCGCGAGCTTGCTCAGCGTTCCGCCCAGGCCGCCAAGGAGATCAAGGAACTGATCAATGCCTCCGGCACACTGGTTCAGCAGGGTGTCAGCCGTGTCGGCGAAACCGGCAAGGGGCTCGAGGCGATCGTCGCCGAGGTGCAGGAGATCAACGGCCACATCCAGGCGATCGTAACAGCAACGCGCGAACAGTCGACCGGCCTCAACGAGATCAACACCGCCGTCAACACGATGGACCAGGGCACGCAGCAGAATGCCGCCATGGTCGAGGAACAGACGGCGGCCAGCCACGGCCTGGCGTCGGAAGCCACGGCTCTCAAGACCCTGCTTGCGCAGTTCCGTCTTGGCGCCGCCGCCGTAGCGGACAACCGCGGATCCTACAGCCGCGCGGCGTAATCGCGATCGACCGGCAGCTGAATGCCGATCTGAGAAAATCGATGAGGCGGCGCATGCGCCGCCTCATTCGTATTTTGATCATCCAATTCATTACCCCATGGGCATGCGACTACGGAACTGCGGATCGTTCAGGGCGTCCTTCGGGAAGTGTGCCGCCAGATGGTCGATGAACTTTCTCACCGCCGGCGGAAGGCCGCGACGGGTGGTGAAGACCAGATGGACGATGCCGGCGATGCCGCGCCAGGCGGGCAGGATGCGGACAAGTGTTCCATCTTCCAGCGCCTGACGGCAGGTGTGATCTGGCAGAAGGGCGACGCCGAGACCGGCGACTGCGGCGGCACGGACAGTGGAAAAATCGGCGCAGCCCATGCGCGGGACATGGCGGAGAATGTGTTTTCGCCCGTCTTCGGCTTCGAGATGCCATTCCAGTTCGCTCGCATCGTCGCTGGTTGCGAGTGTCGGCAGGGAGGCGAGCTGTTCGATATCGGCGATCCGGCTGGCGAGCTGCGGGCTTGCAACGAGGATACGGATCGATTTGCCGAGCGAGCGCATGGTGAGCGATGCGTCACTGTCGATGGTGGTGCGGACGCGTAGCGCAATGTCTATCCGTTCCTCGATGAGATCGACCGGCCGGTCGACCGCCACGAGCTGCAGCTGTACTTTCGGGTGTCGCTCGAGGAAGGTGTTGACCAGTGCTGAGATCGGTTCGACCAGCCCGGTCGGGCAACTGAAACGCACCAGGCCTTCCGGTTCCGATTTCGCCTCGGCCACGAGAGCCTGTGCCAGTTCCGCCTCGGCAAGCATGGCCTTGCAGCGCTGATAGAAGACCTGTCCGACATCCGTCACCCGGAAGCGGCGGCTTGAGCGCTCGATCAGGCGCACGCCGAGCCGTGCCTCCAATCCTGCCACGCGGCGGCTGAGCTTGGATTTCGGTTCGCGCAGCGCCCGCCCGGCGGGAGCAAAACCGCCATGGGCGACCACCTCAGCGAAATAGACAAGATCATTCAGGTCGAGGCGCATTATCGTTCTCCAAATGGAACGATGAGTGTCGATTTTGCCGACTTTCGAAGTCATCGTCCCAGATGCATTTCTTATCCAGCGGAAAACGAACCGCAAGATCAAAGGAGAAAGACAATGGCTCAGAGATTTGAAAACAAGGTCGTCATCGTTACCGGCGGCACGAGCGGTATCGGGCTTGCAACGGCAAAGGCCTTTGCGGGCGAGGGTGCTTCGGTGTTCATCACCGGCCGTCGTCAGGACGCGCTCGATGCTGCGGTGAAGGCGATAGGTGGCCGCGTGACCGGCGTGCAGGGCGACATGGGTAAGCTTGGCGATATCGACCGACTTTATGACGCCGTCCAGCAGAAGCACAGCCATATCGACGTCGTTTTCGCCAATGCCGGCGGTGGTGGATTTGCGGCGCTCGGCTCGATCACCGAGGAGCATTACCAGTCGACATTCGACAGCAATGTGAAGGGTGTGCTGTTCACCGTGCAGAAGGCTCTGCCGCTGATGCGTGACGGCGGTTCGATCGTGCTGACTTCGTCGACGACCAGCATTTCGGGTACGCCTGCCTTCAGCGTCTATTCCGCCACCAAGGCCGCGATCCGCAGCTTCGCCCGCAACTGGATCCTCGATCTGAAGGACCGCCATATCCGGGTGAACGCCGTCAGCCCCGGTGTCACCGATACGGCCGGCCTGAACGAACTGTTCGGCGGCGGTGCGCAGGCTGAAGGCACGAAGGATTATCTGGCAAGCCTCATCCCTGCCGGCCGCGTCGGCCAGCCGGAAGAGATCGCCAAGGCGGTGCTGTTCCTTGCCTCGGACGATGCAAGCTTCGTCAATGGCGTCGAACTCTTCGTCGATGGTGGTCAGGTGCAGATCTGAGGCCTGCCTGGCCGTTGAAGCTCATCCGCGCGTCCCCAAATTGTTCCAGGCGGACGCGTGGCTTTCCTCAAGGAGACTGATGATGACTTACGACATTGCGACACTGCTGAAGCGCAATCTGCAGGAGGTTTTCGGCGAGGCTGATGATGCGCGCCGGCAGGCTGCTGCTACGGAAATTTTCACGCCGGACGCGGAGTTCCACGAGCCGCACGGGATTTATCGAGGGCCCGTGGAGATCGCGCGGATCGCGGGTGTGATCCGTGCATCCCATCCGGATTATCGTTACAGCGAACTCGGCCCGGCTGAAGTGCTGCAGGAGACGGCGGGCAGGGTGCGTTGGGTTTCCGGTCTGCCCGGCGAGCCGCCGGCCTATGCCGGGACCGACTTCATCATTGCCCGCGACGGGCGGATCAGCGGGCTTTACCTATTTTTCGATCCGCTGCCGGGTGCAGGCGAGATGTCGCAGGATAAATCCCGGACATAAGCGAGGTCACCCAAACTTCAGGCCAGTTCCCGCAATTCTTCACGATGGCGGACCATGGTGAGGAAGCGGCGATAGTCACGCTCATAGGCGGATTTGCGTGTTAGGTTCGGCAGATATTCGGTGCCGCCGGCCTGCATGGCGTCGCTGGCTGCAAACAAGGAGGAATACATACCGCCAGCCACCGCCGCATTCATGGCGGTGCCGAGCAGGACGGCGTCGCTTGTCTGCGGCACCACGACCCGGCAGCCGGTGACGTCGGCGTAAAGTTCGACCAGAAGCGGATTGTTCACATGGCCGCCGGTGACGTGCAGGGTTTCGAAACGATAACCGAAGCCGACCATGGTATCGAGGATATGGCGAATGCCGAGCGCGATCGCCACGCAGCTGCGCCAGTAGCGGCGGCACAGACCATCGAAGGACGTGTCGAGGGTAAGGCCGGTGATGACGCCGCGGACATGCGGATCGGCCAGCGGCGAACGATTACCATGGAAATCTGGCAGGATATGCAGGTTGGGGGCGATATCGCCGTCCGTCTCAGAGCGGAGTTCCGCGATGCGGGCGATGATGCGGCCATGCAGATCCGAGGTCGGTTCGCCGCCTGCGGCATGCATCTCCACGATATGATCGAGAAGAGCGCCCGCGGCCGACTGACCGCCTTCGACGAGCCAATGTTCGGGCAGGACCGCTTCGTAATAGGGACCCCAGAGGCTGCGGCCCGGTTTCGGATCGCGCGAGAAGGCGACGATACAGCTGGATGTGCCGCCGATGAGCGCGACGCTGGTTTCGAGTTCCGCATTGCTGGCAGCGCCGGCTAGCGCGCCGAAGGCGCCGGCATAGGCGTCGATCAGGCCGGGAGAGACTTCGACACCTATATCGAGGCCAAGCTGCGAAGCTGCTTCTTCCGACAGTTTTCCGAGGCTGGAGCCGACTTCGGCAGTACCTTCCGGCAGGCCGGCTTTTTCCTTGAGGTCATCGAGGCCGGCGAGCTTCAGGTAGTCGCTTTTCCAGCCGGGCGTCTCGTGCGCCAGATAGTTCCATTTGGCAGTGACGGTGCAGCGGGAGCGCTCGGCCGATCCGGTCGCCTTCCAGGTGAGGTAGTCGGCCAGATCGAAGATGAAGCCGGATTTTTCCCAGCTTTCCGGCCGGTTCTGCTTCAGCCATTTCAGCTTCGGCATTTCCATCTCGGGCGACAAGGAACCGCCGGAGAAATCCAGAACATGATGGCCGGAGGCGGAGAGTTCGTCGGCCTCGCGGATTGCGCGGTGATCGTGCCAGACGATCGTGTCCTGTTCGGGAGAGCCGGTGGTGGAAATAGAAAGCGGCTTGCCGTCCCGGTCGCGCATGACGAGCGAACAGGTGGCGTCGAAGCCGATTGCGGCGATGCTTGAAGGCTTGATGCCGGCCTCGGCCATCGCGGCTTTCACGGCATGGCAGGTAGCGGCCCAAATGTCTTCGGATGAATGTTCGGCATGGCTTTCCTTCGGTCGAAACATCCGGATCGGATGTTTTGCCTTGGCAAGCATTCGGCCACTGCTGTCGAAAACGCCGGCACGCGCGCTGGTCGTGCCGATATCGACCGCAACGAGGTGATCACGCATCCAGATCTGTTTCCTGTCCCTGTACCGCCCGCGGCAAGCTCTTCTTCAACGACGATCAGACCGCCCGTTGGGAAGACTTTCCTCCGCGACCCTCCATGTGGTTTTTTACAAGGTGGAGCAAATCCGGCATGGCGTCAAATATGAGATCAGGCGCAAGTTCGTCTATCCGCTCACGATATCCGGGGACGCAGGCATGCGATCCGCCGGTAAAGGCGAAAACGCTCATGCCGGCGCGCTGGGCCGCCTCGATGCCGGCGGGGCTGTCCTCGATGACGATGCAGTTTGCGGGTGCTATGCCCATCTGCTCGGCGGCATGGAGGAAGAGATCCGGCGCGGGCTTGCCGTTCTTGACCATGGAGGCGCTGAAGATATGCGGCTCCAGCTTGTCGAGAATGCCGGTGATGCTGAGCGACAGGCGGATGCGTTCCGGCTGGCTGGAGGACGCAACGCAGCGCGGCAGGTTCAAAAGCGCCAGTGCATCGAGCGTTTCGGCAATGCCGTCGATCGGCTGAAGGTCGGTCTTGAACAGATCGTAGAGATCGAGGCGCAGGGTTTCGAGAAATTCCGGGCCGGTGTGGAAATCGTATTCCTCGTCCATGACCTGTCGCATGGTGGCGAGGCTGCGGCCGAGGAAGCGCTGGTAGGCTTCCTCCTCGGCCATGTCGATACCGTGGCGGTTGAGCGCTTCGACCAGAACCCGGACCGAAAGCGGTTCGCTGTCGACGAGCACGCCGTCGCAGTCGAAAATCACCAGAGGTCCGCTGTTCAGCAAAGCCTTATCCGCCACGTTTCACCTCACTCCTGAACCAGCTTGTCGTCGAGATAGAGCTGCAGGGTCTTTGCAGTCCCTTCGCTCCATAGCGTCTTCAATGCATGGGCGAAACGCTTGCGGAACAATTCGTTGCCCGAAACCTCGCCGAAGATCTCGTCGAAGACGAGGAAGGCTGCCGGATCGTCCTTGGCCTTGATGGCTGCGGCCTGCAGCTTTTCGG
The DNA here is from genome assembly GCA_900469445.1 of Hyphomicrobiales bacterium. Classification (GTDB taxonomy): domain Bacteria; phylum Pseudomonadota; class Alphaproteobacteria; order Rhizobiales; family Rhizobiaceae; genus Neorhizobium. The sequence goes on along the minus strand of UBXM01000056.1, from coordinate 1,405 downwards.
CGCTGGCATCGTTGAAGACGATCTTGCGGCCGCTATCCGACGTGCCGGCAAAGTAGCGGCACCACAGCGCCGAGACCAGCGACAGGCCGATAATGTCGTCGCCCTTGGCAAGACGATCGCGGGTCGAGGGCAGGATGAATTTCGGCTGACGGTTGGAGCCATCCTGCGCCAGGCGCGGAATGGTATCGCCGATCTTCGGGTTAAGGAAGCGGCGCTCGATCAGGTCGAAATATTCATCGAGATTGGTATCCGGAACCGGCGGAACGATCGGGATGATCTCTTCCTTCTCGAGCTTGGCGAGGAAGGCGCGGATCAGCGGGTGTTCCATCGCCTCGTGGACGAAGTGGATGTCGAGAAGCTCGCCCGGATAGGCGATCGTCGCATGGCCGCCATTGAGGATGCGGATCTTCATCAACTCATAGGGAGCAACGTCGGGAACGAACTGGACGCCGACTTCTTCCAGGGCAGGGCGACCGGCCGGGAAATTGTCTTCCATGACCCACTGCTTGAACTCTTCGCAGAAGACCGGCCAGTTGTCGTCGATGTTGAAGTCGTTCTTCAGGATGTCGACCTCGCGCTGGCCGGTCGCCGGCGTGATGCGGTCGACCATCGAGTTCGGGAAGGCGACATTGGCGTGGATCCACTCGGCGAAAGCCGGGTCGGACATTTTGGCAAGGCCGATGACGGTGTTTTCCGTGACGTGGCCGTTACCCGGAATGTTGTCGCAGGACATGATGGTGAAGGGCTTTACGCCGCGCTCGCGGCGCAGCTTCAGGCCGGCGAGGATGAGGCCGAAGACAGTCTTCGGTGCCGCCGGGTTCTGGCCGTCCTCGACCATGGCTGGATGGGCTGGGTTGAAGTGGCCGGCAGCGTCGATGAAATAGCCGCCTTCGGTGATCGTCATGGAAACGATGCGGATCGAAGGGTCGGCGAGCTTTTCGATCAGCGCGTCCTTCTGGTCGGGTGCGATGACATCAATCATCGGCGCGGTGACGCGAGCGCCGGTCTTGTTGTTGTCCTGTTCGACGACGGTGGTCAGGTAATCCTGTGCCTTCAGCTTGTCGCGCATGGCGGCGTCGGAGGGCATGACGCCTGCGCCGATCAGCGCCCAGTCGTGCCCCTTGCCGGTGTTGAACAGGTCGTCGAGATAAACGGCCTGATGGGCGCGGTGGAAATTGCCGACGCCGAAATGGAGGATGCCCGGCGTGAGCGTCTTCGGGTCGTAATTGGGCACAGCGGCGGTTGCTGCGGCATCCTTGAGGCTTGCCAACGAAAGCTTCACAGTCATTTTCTCATACTCCGGTTGGCCTCCTCGTGAGGCCGGTAGGATCAATCAGGCCCTGATAGCGAGGCCCTTGTCGTCGAAACGGTGCAGTTTGGTCTCGTCCGGCGTCAGATAGACGAT
>UBXM01000072.1 GCA_900469445.1 Hyphomicrobiales bacterium | reverse complement strand
GGGAGAGGGGACGTGCCCCGTTCGACCTTGATGGCTGGGCGAGGCGGTGCGGCATATCCCTTCTCCCCGTTGGGACGGGGAGAAGGTGGCGGCAGCCGGATGAGGGGCAACTCTCAGCAGCGAAAGAATGCGGGAGCCATCCCATGCCTCTGATCAACATGCCCGAATTCTCCGCCCACCTGCTCGACGAGTTCGCCGCCCGCGGTACCGCGCGGATCGATACGCCGGTGATCCAGCCGGCCGCACCGTTTCTCGACATGGCGGGCGAGGACCTGCGCCGTCGTATATTCCTTACCGAAAGCGAGACGGGCGAGAGCCTGTGCCTCAGGCCCGAATTCACCATTCCCGTCTGTCTGCGCCATATCGAAAACGCCACCGGCACGCCGCGGCGTTACTGTTATCTCGGCGAAGTCTTTCGCCAGCGCCGCGAAGGTGACAACGAGTTCTATCAGGCCGGTATCGAGGATCTCGGCGAGACCGCGACGGCCAATGCCGATGCGCGTGCCGTCAACGATGCGATGCAGATCCTGCACAACCTCATCCCCGGCCGTAGGCTCAGCGTGACGCTGGGCGACCAGGCGGTGTTTGAGGCGGTCGTTCGCGCGCTCGGTCTTCCGGGTGGCTGGCAGAAGCGGCTGATCCAGTCCTTCGGCAACAATGCCCATCTGCGTCATCTGCTGATGACGCTGGCAAGCCCGCAGGCTGAGACAGGCCTGTCACCGGAGCTTGCCGACCTGATGCAGCAGGACGAGGCGGCGCTGATTGCCCATATCGATCGCACCATGCAGGAGACCGGCTATTCCACCAATGCCAGCCGCTCCCCGCGTGAGATCGCGGCCCGGCTGAAGGAAAAGCGTTCGCTGGCCGAAACGAGGCTTGATGGTTCCGCGCTCGTGCTCCTGACCGAGTTCCTGTCGCTGGAAATGCCGCTGTCGCAGGCGCCTGCAGCATTGGCCCGCTTTGCCGATGCGGCCGGGCTTGCCATGGGCGCCGCGCTCGTCACCTTCGAAGCCCGCACACAGGCCATGGCCGATCTCGGCGTCGACCTCGACAAGGTCACCTATCGCGCCGCCTTCGGCCGACCGCTCGATTATTACACCGGCCTCGTTTTCGAAGTCAGCCGCGACAACGCGGTTCTGGCCGGTGGCGGCCGTTTCGACCGGCTGATGACGCTGCTCGGTGCCAACGAAGATATTCCGGCCGTGGGCTTCTCGCTCTGGCTCGACCGGATCGAACAGGCGAGGGCGCGCTGATGTCCACCATTACCATCGCTCTCCCCTCCAAGGGCCGGATGAAGGAAGATGCCTCGGCGATCTTCGAACGCGCCGGCCTGCCCATCGTCGCCGTCGGCAACGAACGCTCCTATCGCGGCAAGATCGACGGTCACGACGATATCGAGATCGCCTTCCTGTCGGCTTCCGAGATCGCCCGCGAGATCGGTGCCGGCACCGTCGATTTCGGGGTGACGGGCGAAGACCTGATCCGCGAAGGCCTGATCGATGCCGACGCCAAGATGGAGATCGTCGCCCGCCTCGGTTTCGGCCATGCCGATGTCGTTGTCGCCGTGCCGGAAATCTGGCTCGATGTCGACACCATGGCCGATCTCGGTGATGTTGCAGCCGACTTCCGCTCGCGCCATGGCCGCCGCCTGCAGATCGCCACCAAATACTGGCGGCTGACGCAGCAGCATTTCTCCTCGCAACACGGCATCCAGCTTTACCGCATCGTCGAAAGCCTCGGCGCGACCGAAGGCGCACCTGCAGCAGGACAGGCGGATATCATCGTCGACATCACCTCGACCGGCTCGACGCTCAAGGCCAATCACCTGAAGATCCTGTCGGACGGCGTGATCCTGAAATCGCAAGCCTGCCTCGTTCGCGCCCGCAAGGCCGAGCATGAAGGTGACACGCGGATTGCAGCAATCGTCGAGGCGGTCCGCAAGGCCGTGTGAGTAAAATGTCGGGCGCGGATGCCAATATTATCGGTCTTTATGAGCGGCACGCGCTGGCCTTCGACAAGGTGCGCGGCCGCAACCTGTTCGAAAGGCCGTGGCTCGATCATTTCACCGGGCTGATGCCCAAGCCCGGCCATGTGCTGGATCTCGGCTGCGGTGCGGCCGAACCGATGGCCGCGCATCTGATCAGCAGAGGTTTCCACGTCACCGGCGTCGATACGTCGAAGACGCTGATCGGGCTGGCGCGGGAGCGGTTTCCGGGCATGGCCTGGTATGAAGCCGACATGCGGCAGTTCTATATTCCGACCAAGTTTTCCGGCATTCTCGCCTGGCACAGCTTTTTCCATCTAAACGCCGATGACCAGCGGGCGATGTTTCCGCGTTTCGGCGCGCTTGCCGGTCCGGGTGCGGCGCTGATGTTCACCTCAGGCCATTTCGAAGGCGAGGCGATGGGCGAATTCGGCGGCGAGCCGCTTTATCACGCCAGCCTGTCCAAGGCCGAATACGAGGCGCTGCTGGTCAAGAACGGTTTTCAGATCGTCGCCCAGATCTCCCAGGACCCCGCCTGCGGCGGCGCGACCGTCTGGCTGGCGAAGAACATACGCCGCTGAATTGTCTGATTTTTTTGCAATAAAAAACCCGCCGGATGTTGGTCCGGCGGGAGTGTCTTGGCAGGGATTGATAATTGTTAGGCGGCAATTGCGACGGAACCGCGGCGGGCGTCGAGCGAATATGCGCCCGGGCCGAAGGTTGCGAGCAGGATATAGGCGCCGGCCAGGGTGAAATTCTTCATCAGCATGATGCCGTTCAGCGCATTGATCCAGCCGAGAGCGGCATCAGGCCAGCCGGGAACTGCAACCGTGCCCGAATGGAAGACGGCGCCGGTGAAGATGCAGAAGAGCGCCAGAGCCCAGCCGACGATCTTGGTCTGGAAGCCGACAAGGACGGCGAGACCGGTGACGAATTCGAACAGGCCGGCGAGATAGGCGAGAGCCGTCGCAGCCGGAAGGCCGGCGCCGGTGATCATGCCGGCAGTGCCTGCCGGATCGGTCAGTTTGCCGAAGCCGGAATAGATGAAGATGAAGGACAGAAGGATACGAGCGATCAGGATGATCGTGTTCTGCGAGCTAGACATGGAAGTCTCCGGATAGGCGCTGCGCTCCGATGTGTCGGGCCAGCGGTTGAATTCTCTGGAGCGATATGTGCCACGTTTGGCTGCGGCCAGAAAGATGAACGATGATTGACAAATCGTTCTTTAAAAGTGAACAATGCAGGCGCGGTGAGGCACGGCATGGACCATGCCGGGTTGCGCGAAGCCGGTTCATGTAAAGAAGGAGAGGCCGCGCAATTGCGGGTGTGGAATTTGGGGTAGTGTGGCGTTGCAATGGCGCGGCCCTGGCATATCCGGTTGATGTTCTGCCCGTTTCCCTCGCTTTGATCGTCCTTTCCTGCGGGTTGAGAGGGCTCTCGAAGATGTCCTGCGGGCCGCAGGACCGACCTGCGACACGGCGTCAATGCCAGCTTCCGCCTGCCCACGAACGTCTCGCGAAACACTCCGGTGGCGAAAGCACTGGGATTATGTGAGCCTGATTGCCAGCGGGGACGGATGGCCGCGATTATTCTGCTAACGAACTGAAATTTATAAAGGTGGGGCTGCGTTTCGTCCCCGCCTCCTCACGGCCGCATTGCGAAAATGTGAGCCAATTCGTTTCACTTTGTTGCCGTTTGTGAATGAAACCTTCAGGTCCGGTTCACCGTTATCCCTCCATCGTCGGGTCGTCCTAGAGAGCATGACCGTCAATAAGGAGTAAGGCATGAAGAAGATCATCATCAGCGCGCTGGCCCTCATCATGGCCGCTTCTGTTCCCGCCCTGTCGCAGGCCCAGACCCATCGCAGCGAGGCGCGGGAGCATCGTCAGGACTACCGGATCTACCGCGGGGCGGCCAGGGGCGAGCTGACGCGCAAGGAGATGCGCCAGATCCAGCGGCAGCAGCACCGGATCGACCGTGCGCAGTCGCGTGCAGGCCGCGATGGTTACGTCACCCGTCGCGAACGCCAGAAGATCGAGCGCATGCAGGACCGTGCCTCGCGCAATATCTACCGCAAGACCCATAACGGCCGTTACGTCTATTGATCGTTATATATGCGATGATGGATTTGAGGAGGGTGGCTTTGGCCACCCTTTTTGCCGTTCGTAGCCTTCCGCAGTCGTCATCCTCGGCTTTGAGCCGAGGATCTAACCACGTAGCGACAAGCCGCTTAGGGCAGGCTCAAGCGTGGCGTCGGATAGTGCCGCCTTGATAAACATGTTGACCTGATCCATCCTTCGCCCGTCATCGTGGATCGGACCCAAGTGGCCGCCCGATCCTAAACGTCGTCCTTATGGGAGTGAGGGGATGAGTTTCGAATATCTGTTGACAGCCTTCATCATCTGCCTCTCGCCCGGCATAGGCGTTGTCTACACCCTGTCGTCGACGCTTGGTGGCGGGTTGAGAGCCGGCTTCTGGGCCTCGATCGGCTGCACGATCGCGACGGTCATTCACCTCGTGGTCGCCATGGCCGGTCTCGCCGCCATCCTGCATACCAGCGCCGTGCTGTTCCAGACGATCAAGTTTGCGGGCGTTGCCTATCTGCTTTGGATGGCCTGGGCAGTGTTGCGGGATCGAGGCGGATTGTCCGTGCGTCCGGGAGAACCCAAATCACCGGCGGGATTGGTGAAAAGCGGCATCCTCCTGAATATCCTGAACCCGAAGCTGCCGCTGTTCTTCGTGGCCTTCATTCCGCAATTCGTGCCAGCTGGCAGCCCGGTCGGCCTGCTGGTGGAACTTGGCCTCGGCTTCACCGCCATGACCTTTGTTGTTTTCATGGGATATGCCGTGATTGCCGCGACCGGACGCCAGTATCTGCTGAAAAGCGAAACCGCGATGAACTGGATGCGGCGTGCCTTCGCCGCATCCTTTGCTGCCCTCGGGTTGAAACTCGCGACCGAGGGCAGCAAAGGATGC
>UBXM01000040.1 GCA_900469445.1 Hyphomicrobiales bacterium | reverse complement strand
CCCTCCCCACAAGGGGGAGGGCTTAACCCAGCCGACCCGCTGAAATTCAATTGAACCGAGATGGTGCCGCGCGTCTTCTCCCCCCTTGTGGGGGAGATGGCCGGCAGGCCAGAGGGGGAATTTGCCGACAGCAGCTCTTCGACCCTCAGCCCTGCACGATGCCCTTCAGGAACGTGGCGAGGTCGTCGGTCACATAGTCGATGTGATCGTCCTCGTCGGACAGCACTTCCCAGCGTTCCATCAACACCTCGTCGAGATTGCGTGGCGTCAGCAGCACGGTACGCATGCCGAGCGCCTTGGGAACGGTCAGGTTGCGCGGCAGGTCTTCGAACATGGCGGCATTGGCCGTATCGACCCGGTGCAGGCTTGCGAACTTGTCATAGGTCTCGCCCGCCGGCTTCGGCAAATAGCCTGCTGCAACGATATCGAAAATGTCGTCGAAATTGTCGAGAATGCCGAGCGCGCGGGCTGTCGCTTCCGCATGTGGAACACTGCCATTGGTGAAGATGAACTTGCGGCCGGGCAGGGCCTTGATCGCGGCACCCAGTTCCGGATTGGGCAACAGCGCCGAATAATCGATCGCGTGTGCTTTTTCCAGAAACTGGTCCGGATCAATGCCGTGGTTCAGCATCAGCCCCTGCAGTGTCGTGCCATGCTCGTGGTAATAGCGCTTCTGCAGTGTCCGCGCTTCGTCCCGCTCCAGCTGCAGCAATTCCTGCACATAGGAAGTCATGTTCACATCGATCTGGGCGAAGAGATTGATGTGATGCGGGTAGAGCGTGTTGTCGAGATCGAATACCCAGTCACGGATCTGGGCAAAATCGGTGGCGTCGGCGGCAGTCTTGGGTTTCTTGTCCATATCCCGCTTATGCACCGCCTTGCTCATAAAGAAAATCGAAAAGGCGACGGCTCGCCGCCGCTTCCGGCTTGGCGACAAATCCGCCCGCATGATACCGGCTGAGACATGGAACTCTGGATCCCCATCACGATCGCCGCAGCTTTCCTGCAGAACCTGCGCTCTGCCCTGCAGAAGCATCTTCAGGGCAGGCTCGGAACCCGCGGCGCGAGCTTCGTCCGTTTCGGCTACGGTTTTCCGGTCGCGATCCTTTATGTCGTGCTGCTGCATCACTTCGCAGGTTTCGCAATTCCACGGATCAACTGGACCTTCGCGATCTGGGGGGGGATCGGCGGCCTGGCGCAGATCTTTGCCACCATCATGCTCGTCCATCTTTTCTCGCTCAGGAACTTTGCCGTCGGTACGGCCTATTCCAAGACCGAGCCCGTTCAGGCGGCCATCTTCGGTTTCATCCTGCTTGGTGAAAAGCTCACGTTGGGCGCGGTAGGCGCCATCATCACCGGCGTCATCGGCGTGATGCTCATCTCGATGGCGCGCATGCCGCTTTCCTGGCGAAACACAGTCACGGCTCTGGCAAGCCGCACCGCTCTGGTCGGCATCGCTTCCGGTGCCGTTTTCGGTATTTCGGCGGTTGCCTATCGCAGCGCCTCGCTGTCGCTGGATGGACCGAACCCTGTCATGCAGGCGGCGATGACACTTGCCTGTGTCACCACCTTCCAGACCATCTTCATGCTGATCTGGATGCTCTGGAAGGACAAGCGCGAGATCGTCGAGGTTCTAAAGACATGGCGTTCCTCGTCACTGGTGGGTCTCGCCAGCGTCTTCGGATCCGCCGGCTGGTTCACGGCGATGACGCTGCAGCAGGTGGCCTATGTCCGCGCGCTCGGCCAGATCGAGCTGGTCTTCACCTTCATGGCCTCCTATTTCCTCTTCCACGAGAAGATCAACCGTATGGAGGTTCTGGGCTGCCTGCTGATTGTCGCGGGCATCCTCGGGCTTCTGGCCGGCTGAAACGAAAAAGGCGCCTTTCGGCGCCTTTCTCAAATCAGGTCTCTCAGAGATCAGGGCACGATCAGCGTGCCGGCGCCGCGCTCGGTGAATATTTCGAGCAGCACCGAATGGGCGGTCTTGCCGTTGAGAATGACGACGCCCTGAACGCCGGCGCGGATCGCGTCGATGCAGGTCTCGACCTTCGGGATCATCCCGCCGGAAATCGTACCATCCTTGATCAGGGCCTGCGCCTGCGCGACGGTCAGCTCCTTGATCAGCTTCTTGTCGCGATCGAGTACGCCGGGAACGTCGGTGAGGAAAAGCAGGCGCGTCGCATGCAGCGCACCGGCAATCGCGCCGGCAAACGTGTCGGCATTGATATTGTAGGTCGCGCCGTCACGGCCCGGAGCAACCGGGGCGATGACCGGGATCATTTCCGACTTGGCGAGCAGGTCCAGCAGCGTACGGTCGACTTCGACCACTTCACCGACGAAACCGAGATCGAGCACACGCTCGATATTGCTGTCGGGATCGACGACCGTCTTTTTCGCCTTTTCGGCGAAGACCATGTTGCCGTCCTTGCCGCAAAGGCCGATCGCCCATTCGCCGGTCTGGTTGATCAGCGCGACGATTTCCTTGTTGATCGAGCCGGCGAGAACCATCTCGACGATCTCGACCGTCTTCTGATCCGTGACGCGAAGACCGCCTTCGAATTTCGATTCGATGCCCATCTTGCTGAGCATCGCACCGATCTGCGGACCGCCGCCATGCACGACGATCGGATTGACGCCGGACTGTTTCAGAAGTGCGATATCGGCAGCAAAGGCCCGGCCGAGCTCGCTGTCACCCATCGCATGGCCGCCATATTTCACCACGATCGTCTTGTTTTCGTAGCGCTGCATGTAAGGCAGAGCCTGGGCGAGGAGTTTGGCCTGGAGTTCGCTGTCTGACGTCGTCATGAAAATCCCTCACATCAAAGGTGGGGCGCTTTTAGCGCAACTTCTTGTCAGAAGGAATAATCAGAGCGAAGTTTTCGAAACGATCGCAACGTGGCTTTTATGACGCATGGCGAGTTCTCGCCACCCACCGTTTATTGATGATCGCAGCGTTGACAGAAAGCAACGAGAGGCCGACCTTGTTGTCGTGCCAGTGCCTTGTTCGCTTGATTTGAGGATCCGGCACCCGACACATTACCAGCGAGAAGATTACGCCGACCATGACGACGCCGAACCAGAGCGAGAGTGACCGTTCACGAGATCAAGTTCTTGCGGGCGAATATGTGCTTGGCGTCCTGTCACCCGAGGTCTGTCGTGGCATCGAAGAACGAATGGCCTGGGACACGGCTTTTGCGGCGACCGTACGACGCTGGGAAGACAATCTGTCGGCCCATGATGCCCCGTATAACGATCCGAAGGCCCGGCTTCGGCTTCAGGCTCATTTTCCGGTCCTGGTGGCCAAGAGAAGCTTCAACCGGGAACTGGCGACGGCTGGAAGATGCTGGAATTCGCTCACCTTCTGGCGGGCTTTGTCCATCGTGTTGGTGGCGGGTATCGTAACCTACACCGCGTTTCAGTCTGGATGGTTTGCCTTTTAAGGCTGCCGCATGAAAAGCGCGGCAGCTCAAGGTCGCGGTGAGGCGACTTCAGATCGTCAGCGTCACGGCTTCGGCGATCGCGGCGCGCAGCTCGTCCACACCCTTGCCCTTTTCGGAGGAAGTGGAAAGCACGAACGGATAGGCGGCGGGACGCTTGCGGATTTTCTCCAGCGTCTCGTCGATCAGTTTCGGCACTGCCGGTTCCTTGATCTTGTCCGTCTTGGTCAGCACGATCTGGTAGGAGACGGCGGCCTTGTCGAGCAGGTCGAGCACGTCCTCGTCATTCTTCTTCAATCCATGTCGGCTGTCGATCAGCACATAGACGCGCTTCAGTGTCGCGCGGCCACGCAGATAATCGAAGACGAGCTTCGTCCAGGCATCGACCATTTCCTTCGGGGCCTGGGCGTAGCCATAACCGGGCATGTCGACCAGCGCCATCGGCGGCAGGTCGCCTTCCTGGCCTGAATATCCGTCCGGCACGAAATAGTTGAGTTCCTGCGTGCGGCCGGGCGTGTTCGACGTACGCGCCAAACCCTTCTGGCCGACCAGCGCATTGATCAGCGAGGATTTGCCGACATTGGAGCGGCCGGCGAAAGCAACCTCCAGAGGGCCTTCCGGCGGCAGGAACTTCATCGAAGGCACGCCGCGGATGAAGATCCAGGGCCGGCCGAACAGAGGCTTGTCGTTGGTTGTCATCCGCTTTTCTATCTTCGCATTCGGGGAAACGCCAACCGCATCCGGGTTTTGACGCCGGATGTCAAGCTTTGCCGCCTCTTTTGATAGGTGGGTGTTTTGCCGAGAAACCAAAAGAAAACCCCGGAGGCCGATCCGGCATCCGGGGTTTTGATGGTTATTTGCTTTCCGCGGGCTTTCGTTTGAAGAAGCCCTTGAGATTGTCGAAGAGCTCGATCTTGGCGCCGTGGCGCTTCATGATCACTGCCTGCTGCGTCACCGACAGCGTGTTGTTCCAGGCCCAGTAGATAACGAGACCGGCCGGGAAAGACGCCAGCATGAAGGTGAAGACCAGCGGCATCCAGTTGAAGATCATCTGCTGGGTCGGATCCGGCGGGGTCGGGTTCATGCGCATCTGCAGGAACATCGTGATGCCCATGATCAGCGGCCAGACGCCGATCAGCAGGAAGTGCGGAACGTCGTAGGGCAGGAGGCCGAACAGGTTGAACAGCGAGGTCGGGTCCGGCGCGGAAAGGTCCTGGATCCAGCCGAAGAACGGTGCGTGACGCATCTCGATCGTGACGTAGATGACCTTGTAGAGCGCGAAGAAGACCGGGATCTGCAAGAGCACCGGCCAGCAACCGGCAATCGGGTTGATCTTCTCTTCCTTGTAGAGCGCCATCATCGCCTGCTGCAGCGCCATCCGGTCGTCGCCGTGCTTGGCCTTCAGCTCTTCCATCTTCGGCTGCATGCGCTTCATGTTGGCCATCGAAGCATACTGCTTGCTGGCCAGCGGGAAGAAGATCAGCTTGACGACGATGGTCGTCAGAAGGATCGCAACGCCGAAGTTCCCGACGTGACGGAAGAAGAAGTCCATCAGCTGGAACATCGGCTTGGTGATGAAGTAGAACCAGCCCCAGTCGATCAGCAGGTCGAAATGCGGAATCTTGTATTCTTCCGCATAACGGTCGACGAGCGGAACTTCCTTGGCGCCTGCGAAGACCATGTTCTTCAGCTCGGTCGACTGGCCGGGCTGGATGGTCAGCGGCTCACCCTTGTAATCCGCCTGATAACGCGGCTGGCCGTCGGTGAAATGCGTGAAGCGGCCTTCGTAAGCCATCGCCTGCGGCGGTACGATCGTCGCAGCCCAGTACTTGTCGGTAATGCCAAGCCAGCCGCCGGTTGCCTTGGCGCTGGTGAAAGCATCTTCTTCGACGTTGGAATAGGTATGCTCGGCGAGGCTGCCATCGGCGCCGAAAACGCCGAGGAAGCCTTCGTGAATGACCCATACTGACGGCGTGACCGGCTTGTTGTTGCGGGTGATGCGGCCATAGGAGGAAAGCGTTACGGCTTCCGAACCCGGGTTCTCGATCTTGTCCGACACGCTGATCATATAGTGATCGTCGATCGAGATCGTGCGGTTGAAGACGATGCCCTTGTCATTGGTGAAGGAAAGCGTCACCGGGGTCGTCGTGGTCAGCTTCTGCCCGCTGGCAAGCGTCCACTTCGTGCCGGGACCGGGCGTCTGTCCGCTTGTGTCGCTGCCGACATAGCCGATTTCACCGAAATAACCGTCCTTGGTGTCTGCCGGCGAAAAGAGCGTGATGAGCGGGCTCGAGTCGTCGACGGTCTCATGATACTCGCGCAGCTTCAGGTCGTCGAAACGAGCGCCCGTCAGATTGATCGAGCCAGCGACGGCCGGAGTGTCGATTTCGACGCGCTCGGACTTGGCAAGCGCCTGCTCGCGGGTCGCGGTTGCCTGAGCCTGGCCGGCTCCCGGCAGGTTGCCCACGGTTACATTACCGGGGGTAGGTTCCTGCGCGGCCTGCTGCTGCTGCAATGCCTGCTGGGCTTCAGCGGCACGCTGCTGCGCTTCCATGCGCGGGTTCATATAAAGGAACTGCCAGGCAAGGACGATGACGACCGATAGGCCGATCGCGATGAAGTAATTTCGGTTTTTTTCCATCATGCTTTCCTGGAGGAGGTTCCTGAGACAGGCTTTGGCTTTTGCCTGCCTTCAATGCGTGCTGCAAGTTGTTCGGTCAAATTTGAGAAGGAAATGCCGAGCACCTCCCTGCGCGCGACGATCACATAGTCGTGTCCGTTTTCCATTGCAAATCCGGCGGATTTGCGCACCGCTTCCTTCAGCCGCCGTCGCATCCGGTTCCGCTCGACGGCGTTCCCGTGCTTCTTGGTAACGGTGAAGCCGACACGTGGCGGCTCATCGGGCTGCTTGCGGTCGAGAACTTCCAGGAGAAACGTTCTCCCGCGGCGTGCTTCGCCTTTGCGAACAGCAAGAAACTGCGGCCGGCTTTTCAGCCGCCCGACAGTGTTTTTCTTTTCTTTACTCGTCGTCACTGCCCGATCCGGGCAAGTCGGCCGTTAGGCCGACAGCTTGGCACGGCCGCGTGCGCGACGAGCCGAAAGAACTGCACGGCCACCCTTGGTAGCCATACGGGCACGGAAACCATGACGACGCTTGCGAACAAGCTTGGACGGTTGGTAGGTACGCTTCATTTTTTTAATGCCGCGGTGTGCGGCCCTTCTTGAATATTGCTTCTATTGAAGCAAGAGCGTTTCGGAAATGCGCATGACATATGGAGTGCGATGGGCAGTCCGTCGTCTGAGCGCGCGGGCATATAGTTCAAGTTGAGCCTGAAAGTCAATCCGCAGGCCCTCAGAGCTGGGAAGGCCGCCCTTGTGATGCTGATATTTAAGTGAATGCAAATGCAATTACTAATACAAGTCGAGTACGGATCTGATTTCAAGAGTTGTGTTTTTGGCGGATTTTTCCAAGTTATGGGCAATCGCTCAGGTAATGAGGAAATATATCGCCGAATAAGTCGCCAAAACGGGAGTATTTTGCGCGCCCGGCCGGTGTGAATTGCCATATCCGATCAGCTGTTATTAATAATTTTATGCTAATTTTCACCTTCATCAAGAACAGCGGCCGATGTCGGTGCTGCTCTGGTGTCTTTGGAGGAGATTACCGTGAAAATTGGAGTGAAGATCAACCTTCTCGTGGGGTTGATGAGCCTTGTCGCATGCGCAATTGCAGGATTGTCTGTTTTCGCGGTTACCGAATACCATGACAAGCAAAACGCCTACGCCAATATTGCTGACCGGGTGTACAAGGGCGAGCGGCTGAACCGTCTGGTGACCGCAGTCGTCATGGATGCTCGCGGCATGTACGCCGCAAAGGATGTCGAATCCGCCAAGCCTTTTGGCGAAGGCGTGACGAAAAGCCTCGGCGATATGGAAAAGCTGGTCGCTGATTGGGCAGCTGTTGTCCCCGCAGCGCAGAAGGCGCAATTCGAAAAACTCACGGCAGGCTTCCGGGAATTCAAGCTATTCCGCAGCGAAACCGTGCGTCTCGGCGCAACCGAAGGCCCGCAGGCCGCCAATGTTCAGGGTAACAACGACGCCAACCGGGCAAACCGCAAGGCCTATCAGGCAGAGATCGACAAGGTGGTTGCCTCGGATCTTGCCGATCTCGACGTGCTGAGCACGCAGATGAGCTCTTTCGGCAACCTTATCTTCTATTCCGTTCTCACTGTTGCGCTTTTCGGCGTGGGTGGTGGCCTTGCATTCGGCCTTTATCTCGGACGCCGACAGATCAGCGGACCGATCCTGACGCTGACTTCTTCCATGGGCCGTCTGGCGCAGGGCGATTATGACGCCCATGTGCCGTTCTCCGGTCGCAAGGACGAGATCGGTGACATGGCGGCAGCGGTCGAAGTCTTCAAGACGAACGGTCTCGAAGTCGCGCGGATGACCAATGCGGAAGCGGGCCTGAAGGCGAAAAGCGACGATCTGCAGACGCGCATGTCCGCTGTCGTTCAGGCGGCTGCCGAGGGTGACTTTACCTCGCGGATAGACAAGCAGTGGGGCGTCGAAAGCCTCGACCGCGTTGCCCGCAATATCGATCAGCTCGTCAGAAGCGTTGATGCAGGTGTATCCGAAACACGTCGCGTTGTCAGAAGCCTGTCCGATGGCGATCTGACCGACAGCATGCGCGGCGATTTCAAGGGCGCATTTGCCGAACTGCAGCAGAACGTCAATCTGACGATGCAGACGCTTCAGTCCACCATGGGCAAGGTGCGCAACGCGACCGGCGCGATGAATGACGGTGCTTCCGAACTGAGCAGTGCCGCCAACGATCTGTCGAAGCGCACCGAACAGCAGGCAGCGGCGCTTGAAGAAACCTCTGCGGCGCTCGATCAAATCACCTCCGTCGTGAAGACCTCGAACGAACGCGCCAACGAGGCGACTGTCATGGTCGGCGAAGCGAAGGAGAGCGCGGTACAGTCCGGCGCTGTCGTCCGCGATGCGATCAAGGCGATGGGCCGTATCGAACAGGCGTCGCGGGAAATCGCGCAGATCACCAACGTGATCGACGAGATCGCCTTCCAGACCAACCTTCTTGCCCTCAATGCAGGGGTGGAGGCAGCGCGTGCCGGTGAAGCCGGCAAGGGATTTGCCGTCGTCGCCCAGGAGGTCCGTGAACTTGCGCAACGTTCGGCAAGTGCCGCCAAGGACATCAAGGCATTGATCGGCAAGTCGGGCCAAGAAGTGGCGGGCGGTGTTCAGCTGGTTCAAAAGACCGGCGAGGCGTTGTCGGAGATCGAGTCCCGTGTCAGCCGCGTCAATGATCATATCCATTCGATCGCGGTCGCGTCTCGCGAACAGGCGACGGGCCTTGCCGAGGTGAATACCGCGGTCAACCAGATGGATCACGTCACGCAGCAGAATGCCGCCATGGTGGAAGAAAGCTCGGCTGCCACCAGCAAGCTTTCGGCGGAGGCGGACGCCCTTTATCGCCTGGTTTCACACTTCAGGATCGCTGAGGATGCCGCGGGTTCGGCGCGTCCTGTTCTGGCAGAAAACGCTCATCGCCCTCGATCGTCACCGGCCAGAAAACTGACCGCGGCACTCGGTCGTGCTTTCGGTGGAGGCGGTTCGGCCGCTGCGACAGCCAGCGCCGCGGACTGGGAAGAATTCTGAAATCAGCCTGAACATTACCGAAATTTAAGGCGGAGGCGGCTTTTGTCTCCGCCTTTTGCGTTTGCCCGGGGTGTTCAAATCTTGGTGACGCGGTAAAATAGCCGCACACACGGGGAGTTGAAGCCCGTGGCTGAAAGTGGAGATCCGTATGGATAGCGAGGTTCACACCTCGGGACGCCAGGGAACATGGCCGGACGGCGCCGGACCGGAGCCGATGCCGACGATCCTGCGTGGGCTTTCGGGGCGTTTGCTCTGGCTGACGGTCATATTCGTCATGCTCGCGGAAATCCTGATCTTCATGCCGTCCATCTCAGGCATGCGCATGAACTGGTTGCGGGATCGTCTGGACACGGCAGCCGCAGCCGGCATCGTGATCGACGGGCTTCAGCCTGCAGAATTGCCCCGTGCCGTTCAGGACGATACGCTGCTGGCGACCGGCACCAAGGTCATCGCGCTGCGCAAGGATGGAACCTCCCGATTGCTTGCCGCGATCGAAGTCCCTCCGGAAATCGACGCGCAATACGATCTTGCCCAGAATTCCCTCCTCGGGACGATGCGCGACGCGCTCGATACGCTTGTCTTCGGCGGCGACCGGGTGATGCGTGTTTACGGACCGATCGGCGAAAGCGACATGATCATCGAACTGGTCATGACCGATAACGCGCTTCGCAAGGACATGCTGAAATATTCGAAGACGATGTTTCTCCTCTCCCTGCTGATCTCGGTAATCACGGCGATCCTCATCTTCCTCGCGATCAATCGTATGATGATTTCGCCGATCCGGCGGCTGACGCACAGCATGCAGCTGTTCTCCGAGCAGCCGGATGATCCCTCCCGTGTTTTCGCTGACGACCGTTCCCGTGGTGAACTGGCCGTTGCGGGCCGCCACCTCGCGGCCATGCAGGTTGAACTCCAGCGAACCTTGAAACAGCAGAAGAATCTCGCGGATCTTGGCCTCGCGGTTTCGAAGATCAATCACGACATGCGCAATATCCTGGCCTCGGCTCAGCTGATGTCCGATCGCCTGACGGATGTCGAAGATCCGATGGTAAGAAGCTTCGCGCCGAAATTGCTGCGCACCATCGACCGGGCAGTGGGTTATACCAATGAGGTCCTGGCCTATGGTCAGGCATCGGAGGCGGCTCCGCGCCGCCGACGGGTCGATCTGACCGAACTCTGCCAGGAAGTGCGCGATATGCTGGCAATCGATCCCGAATCGGGCATCGAGTTCATCGAGCAGATATCGGAAGGCGTGGAAGTCGATTGCGACGGCGAACAGATTTTCCGCGTGGTTCACAATCTGTGCCGCAATGCTGTACAGGCGCTGCTCACGCATGATGCCGATGATCCGAAAGCTGTGCGGCGCGTCACCCTGTCGGCGCATCGCCTCGGCAGCGTCGTCAGCATCACCGTTGATGACACCGGGCCCGGCATGCCGCGCAAGGCACGCGAGAACCTCTTCTCCGCTTTCAGAGGCTCCGCCCGTTCAGGCGGCACGGGGCTGGGGCTGGTCATCGCACGCGAGCTTGTGCTGGCGCATGGCGGCACGATCGCGCTTGTCGAAAAGCCCGGCCCGGGCACGCAGTTCCGCATCGAAATTCCCGACCGTCCCGTCTCTCTGGAGGACTACCGCGCGAGGGCGTGAGTAATAATACTTTAAAAACAAAGGCTTGATATATTTGCGAAGATAAAATGACATCAAGCCGGGGAAAATCGCTTGCAATCCTTTTCGGCACCCTTTAGAGGATCGCCACGCCAGCGGAAAACATCGCTGACAGACGCACCCGTAGCTCAGCTGGATAGAGCACCAGACTACGAATCTGGGGGTCAGGAGTTCGAATCTCTTCGGGTGCGCCATTCTTTCTTCTCTTTAAAAATGACTGATTTTGATGCCGCGGCGATACTCTCGCCGATTTGGTGGAAACGTCCGTCTGCCTAAATCTCACGGCAGTCCTCTCATTATTCCGGCCCTCGGCGATAGGCAGAACCGGCGGCTTGCGCTATCCAGACGAGACCTGTGATTCAGTTCTTTTGTCGCGGCCGTTCTCGGTGCCGCGACCTTTGCGGAGTCGGACGTCATGAGATGGAAGCGCACGATCCAATTGCTGGATGTCCATGCGGAAGGCGAGATTGGTCGCGTGGCGATCGGCGGTGTCCCGAAGATCCCCGGTAACACCGTCGCCGAACAGCTGGCCTGGATGAATTCCGATCCGAAGGGGCAGGAGCTTCGCCGCTTTCTCTGCCTCGAGCCGCGGGGCACGCCCATCGGCTCCGTCAACCTCCTCTTGCCACCGAAACATCCGGATGCGGATGCCGCCTTCATCATCCTTCAGCCTGATCAGGCGCATGCCAGTTCGGGCTCCAACTCTATCTGCGCCACCACGGCGCTGCTGGAGGCCGGCATTGTCGAGATGAAGGAGCCGGAAACGGTCGTGACGCTGGAGACGGCTGCAGGTCTTGTCAGGGCTGTCGCCACCTGCCGTGACGGTCGGTGCGAGAAGGTGAAGCTCACCATGGTGCCGTCCTTCGTCCATGAGCTGGACGTGAGGCTGCAGACACCGGAATGGGGCGAGATCGCGCTCGACATCTCCTATGGCGGTATTTTCTATGGTCTCGTGGATGTCTCCCAGATCGGTCTCACCATCGAAAAGAAGAATGCTGCCGCCCTTGTGCAGGCAGGCATGATCCTCAAGGACCTGATCAATCGGCAGATCCCGGTCGTGCATCCGGAAATCCCGGCGATATCCGGCGTCGCCTATGTGATGTTCCGCGATACCGAAGCGGACGGCACGGTGCGCACCTGCACGACAATGTGGCCGGGCAGGGCGGATCGCTCGCCTTGCGGCACCGGCAATTCCGCAAACCTCGCAACGCTTCATGCACGCGGCAAGGTGAAGGTCGGCGAAGTCTTCCTGTCACGTTCGATCATCGGAACGCAGTTCGAGGTGGGGCTGTCAGCCGAAACGCAAGTCGCAGGAAAGCCGGCAATCGTCCCGACGATCGCCGGCCGCGGATTTACCTTCGGCCTGCATCAGGTGGCGCTGGACCCGTTTGATCCATTGGCGGACGGCTTCGCCATGACCGATGTCTGGGGGCCTTCGGCAGGCGATATCGTCTGATCGGTCAGATCTCGCGGGGCGCTTTTGCAGGAGTTGTCACATCGCCCTGCTTCAGGACCAGGGAATTCACGCCTTCCACGCCCTCTTGGGACGGGGCAGGCACGGCGCCCAGTTCCTGAAACTGCATGTATTTGGAAGCGCCGAACATGTCGCCTTTTTCGGCGGCCTGGCGATACATCTCCGCGGCTTTCTCGACATTTGCCGGGATGCCTTCGCCGGTCTCATACATGATGCCGAGATTGATCATCGCATCCGTATTGCCGCGCTGGGCGGCGAGATCATACCAGGCGATAGCCGTCTGGTCGTCAGCATCGATGAGCTGGCCTTCGTCATAAATCGCGCCGATATTGAACGCGGCGGTGTCATCGCCATCGGCTGCCGCTTTTTCGAACCATTGGAGCGCCTTGTCCACATTCGGCTGCGTGCCGAGGCCGTCACGATAGGCGACACCAAGATTGTAGGCGGCCAGCGTGTTTCCGCTGTCGGCAGCCTTCTGGTAATAGGCAAACTCGGCCGTGTCGTCGCCGAGGCGACCCATCAGCATGCCGTAATTCACCATCGCGGCAGCATAACCATCCTCGACTGCGGTATTATAGGCGCTCATCGCCTGATCGGGCTCGTCAACGCTGTTGAGCGCGCGGCCGAGCTGATAGGCGAAACGCGGGTTTCCTGTCGCATCGAAGGCAATCCGGCAGGCTTCCACCGCCTGATTTCCGATCTCGGCAATATTGACCGGTGCGAACATGCCGTTACGCTGTTGGTCATAGGGGCTCCCGGCCAGGCGATCACAATCGCTTTGCTGGGCGGATGCGAGAATGAGGTTGTTGCGCTCCGCGGCGTCGGGTGAAACTGTCAGCGCAAGAAGCGCGACAGCGGCGCCTGTGGTTACTGCAAAACCCCTGTTGACTTTGGTTGTCCGGGATTTCATTGTTCGCTCCGACTCAAAACACTTTCAGATTGCTTAACGAACGCAGCACCCGCGTGCTTGTTCCGCATATTTTGCGTTGAACCGCGCTTCAGGCCCCGTTCAATCTGCACGATGTCGTGAACCCTAGCGTGATAATGTCGGCTTCGATTGGATGTTCCCGCGATCGTTCAGCGGCACACAAGGGAGCCAAGATTGTCTTTGCTTCAGCTTTGATGTTAAGCGGGATCAACATCCTCAAAACATAAAGCGGAACAGCTCCATGAAAACGCTCCAGATTCGCCGCCCCGACGATTGGCACCTGCATCTGCGTGACGGCGCGGTGCTCGAGGGCGTGATCGGCGATACGAGCCGCCATTTCGCCCGTGCGATCATCATGCCGAACCTCGTTCCGCCGGTCGTGACCACGGCGGACGCCACCGCATATCGCTCGCGGATCATGGCTGCCCTGCCGAAGGGGCACAGGTTCGAGCCGCTGATGACCCTTTATCTGACGGAGCATACGAACCCTGATGATGTCGAAGAGGGAAAGAACAGCGGGCTGATCACGGCCGTAAAGCTCTACCCCGCCGGCGCCACCACCAATTCCCATGGCGGTGTGCGTGATCTGGAAAAGGCCATGCCGGTTCTGGAACGAATGGCCAAGATCGGCCTGCCGCTCTGCGTTCATGGCGAAGTCACGACACCCGAGGTCGACATCTTCGATCGCGAGGCGGTCTTCATCGAAACGGTGCTTGATCCGCTACGCCAGCGTCTGCCCGAACTCAAGGTCACGATGGAGCATGTCACGACCTCGGATGGTATCGACTACATCAAGTCTTCCAAGGCGAACCTCGCAGGGTCGATCACCACGCATCACCTGATCATCAATCGCAACGACATCCTCGTCGGCGGCATCCGCCCTCATTATTACTGCCTGCCGGTTGCCAAGCGTGAGAGCCATCGTCTTGCTCTGCGCGCTGCCGCAACATCCGGCGACGGGCGTTTCTTCCTCGGCACCGACTCCGCTCCGCATGTCGATCCGTTGAAGGAATGCGCCTGCGGTTGCGCCGGCATTTATACGTCGGTCAACACCATGAGCTGCCTTGCCCATGTCTTCGAACAGGATAATGCGCTGGACAAACTCGAAGCATTTGCGTCGCTCAACGGGCCGGCTTGGTATGGGCTGCAGCCGAACGAAGAGATGATGACGCTCGAAAAACAGGAAGTTCAGGTTGAATTTCCTGTCAAACGCGACACCGGTGCCGGTGCGATTACTGTCTTTGATCCCGGCTTCAAGATCTTCTGGAATGTCATAGACTAAAATTACTACTTGCTGCTGTCGGATAATTATTCAGGTTGTAGCTCTCCGAAGGTAACACTTTGGAGAGATTCTCATCTTAGCTTCTGCTCGTATATTGAATAAATCTTCGAAGAGAATTCCAGCATGATGCTTGACTATCAGTCTCTTCTGCTTGCGCTTGGCGTTTCGGCCGGGTGTCTGATGGTTACGTTGTTCGGTACGTGGTTTTCCCGCCGGACGGATTCATTTCTCCTGACGCTGGTTATCTCCCTTTGCCTCGTCGTAAGCGGTATCGTTGCCTACAGCTCCTTCACCGCCCAGTCAGGCATTGCGCCCGCGGCAATTGCCTATGCGCTCTTGATGGGCGGCTTTTCCACCATCTACGCCGCTTCGGTCCAGTTTCGCACCGGTGCAGCTCCCAGGCGTCTGGCGGCCGTCCTTGCCTTCATATGCCTGGCACTTGGGATGCCCTTGATCCTTGTCGGGCTGAATGGTCTCGGCCTGATTATCATGAATGTCCTGACGGCAATCCTGCTTGTCGGGACGGGCTGCCAATATTGGACGGCACGAGAGGAAGCTCCCGGACCTCTGATCGGCATGGTCATTCTCTATTGCATAAGCGGCTTGTCCTTCGCGCTCTGCGCCGGCGTCCTGATTACGGATGGACGACTTGTACTGAACGAGGCGCCGTCCAACTGGGCGGAGGACCTCAACATCGGCATCTGCATTGCCGGCATGACCGGCATCGGTGCTTTGTCCCTGGCACTGCACCAGGGGCGGATGGCGGCCCTTCACCGGCGTGAGGCAATGACCGACGCACTGACCGGCCTGCTCAACCGCAGGGCCTTGTTCGATCAGTATGGTGGCCGAAAGCTCAATGCCTCCGCGGCGGTCATTGTTTTCGATATCGACCGTTTCAAGACGATCAACGACCGGTTTGGCCACTTGGCCGGCGACGAGGTCCTGAAGCTTTTCGCGGAAGACATGATGGCGGAAATGGTTCCTGCTGCCTCCGCCGCACGGTTGGGCGGCGAAGAATTCGCCATGATCGTCGGCGAGGTCATGCCCGGCCGGGCCGAGAGGATCGCCAATGCGGTGCGCATGCGTTTCGCTGCCCGCGATATCGTCATCGACGGAAAAAGACTTCGTTGCACGGTCAGCGCAGGCGTATCCGTAGGCCTGCCGGAAGGGCAGCCGTTCGAGGCCGTCCTGAACCTCGCCGACGGCGCCCTCTACGAAGCCAAGAACGCCGGGCGCGATCGTGTCGAGCTCGCTTCCTATCTCAGGACCATTCCGGCCTCGCCCATTTCCGATAATCGTACATCTGCCTGAAAATCTCGCGCGCCTGAAGATCTTCCACGACTGAAGATCCGGGGTGTCTGAAAACTTTAGGCTGCGTCGCTGTTTCGCTGGCTAAGCCTTCGCCATGCTGCTATTGCGGCGCGTGGTTTTGAGCAATGTCCAGCAAAAGTGCCCAGGCGGTTTTGCGTCCGGACTTGCGATGAGATGAACAGCGATCAAGGAGCGGGCGCATGATCCAGACCACATTCACCGACAGGAACGTAATGGCCGAACTGATGGCGAAGATGCTCTGGGAAATCGGAGCCGTGCATTTCAGCGCCGACAAGCCCTACAAATTCTCCTCCGGCATGATGAGCCCCGTCTATATCGACTGCCGCAAGCTCATTTCCTATCCGCGCATCCGTTCCGCCGTCATGGACTTTGCTGCGGCAACCATCATGCGTGACGCCGGTTTCGAGAAGTTCGACTGCATCGCGGGCGGCGAAACTGCCGGTATTCCTTTCGCAGCCTTTCTTGCCGAACGCATGGGCTTGCCGATGATCTATTGCCGTAAGAAGCCGAAGGGCCATGGCCGCAATGCGCAGATCGAAGGCCATATGCCGGAAGGCGCTCGCGTTCTGGTGATCGAAGACCTGACCACGGCCGGTGGCTCGATGTTTACCTTCATCGACGCGATCCGTGCGGCCGGCGGCATCGTCGATCACGGCATCGCGCTCTTCTATTACGGCATCTACCCGGAAGCAGAGCAGCGTTTTGCCAACGGCAATGTCCAGCTTCACCACATCTCGACCTGGCGCAATGTGCTGGCCGTTGCCCGCGAACAGAAGCTTTTCGACGACAAGACGCTGTCGGAAGTCGAATCCTTCCTGAACGCGCCGCTGGAATGGTCCGGCCGCAATGGCGGCGTTACCGAGCTTTCGCTCTAGCATTGATATAAAAGCTCAGGTAACGATGAGCTAAATAACGATCTCGGGAGGAAATCGATGATCCTGTGCTGCGGCGAAGCTTTGATCGACATGTTGCCGCGTGAGACGACGCTCGGCGAGCCGGCCTTTTCGCCCTATGCCGGCGGTGCCGTCTTCAACACCGCGATAGCGCTTGGCCGTCTGGGTGTCCCGACTGCCTTCTTCACCGGCCTCGCCGATGACATGATGGGCGATATCCTGCGCGACACGCTGCGCAAGAGCAATGTCGACTTCAGCTATTGTGCCATTGCCTCTAGGCCCTCCACCATCGCTTTCGTCAAGCTCGTGGATGGCCATGCGACCTATGCCTTCTACGATGAAGGTACGGCAGGTCGCATGATCACCGAAGCCGATCTTCCGGCGATCGGTGACGGGTGCGAGGCGCTGCATTTCGGCGCCATCAGCCTGATCCCCGAACCCTGCGGCTCGACCTATGAAGCACTGATGGCGCGCGAGCATGAAAAGCGCGTCATCTCGCTCGATCCGAACATCCGCCCCGGCTTCATCAAGGACAAGGCGGCCCATCTCGCCCGTATCCGCCGCATGGCCGCCATGTCGGATATCGTCAAGTTCTCGGATGAGGATCTTGCCTGGTTCGGCCTGGAAGGCGACGAGGATACGCTCGCCCGCCACTGGCTGCATCACGGCGCAAAGCTCGTCGTCGTCACTCGCGGCGCTGAAGGTGCGGTCGGCTATACGGCCAACCACAAGGTAACGGTTCCGAGTGAACGGGTAACGGTCGTCGATACGGTCGGTGCCGGCGACACGTTCGATGCCGGCATTCTGGCATCGCTGAAGATGCAGAACCTGCTCACCAAGGCGCAGGTGGCAAGCCTTACCGAAGATCAGATCGCTAAGGCGCTGGCGCTTGGTGCGAAGGCCGCGGCGGTCACCGTTTCGCGGGCAGGGGCAAACCCTCCATTCGCGAGCGAGATCGGCCTGTAGTCATCCACTCACAAACAAAAAAGCCCTCCGGAAGAACATTCCGGAGGGCTTTTTATTGGATGTTGCCAGCTTACTTCTTCAGCCCGGACAGCGTTTTCACCAGGCCTTGCGTTGATGAATCGTGACCCGCAGCGCTTTCCTTGCCTTCGACGACGGGAAGTAGGCCGGTTGCCAGTTCCTTGCCGAGCTCCACGCCCCACTGGTCGAAGGAATTGATGCGGAAGAGCACGCCTTCGACGAAGACGCGGTGCTCGTAAAGTGCCACCAGACGGCCGAAGGCGAACGGCGTCAGCTTGTCATGCACGAAGGTGATCGACGGACGGTTGCCGGTAAACACCCGGTGCGGCGCGATGAAATCCGCTTGTTTGTCGTCCATGCCCTTGGAGGTGAGCTGGGCTTTCGCTTCCTCGAAGCTGCGGCCCTTCATCAAGGCTTCCGACTGTGCCAGGCAATTGGCGATCAAGAGGTCATGCTGGTGGCGCAGCTCAGGCTCGAAACCGTTTGCCGCAATCATGAATTCGGCAGGGATGATGCTCGTGCCCTGATGGATCAGCTGGTAGAAGGCGTGCTGGCCATTGGTGCCGGGCTCGCCCCAGACCACCGGACCGGAATTGCCCTCGACCGGCGTGCCGTCGATCGTCACGCCCTTGCCGTTCGATTCCATGTCGAGCTGCTGCAG
Organism: Hyphomicrobiales bacterium; assembly: GCA_900469445.1. GTDB lineage: Bacteria > Pseudomonadota > Alphaproteobacteria > Rhizobiales > Rhizobiaceae > Neorhizobium. The sequence continues at coordinate 129,827 of UBXM01000040.1, read as the reverse complement.
GTAGGCCGGGAAGCGCAACAGGCGCTGGTCGTAGGGCAGGATCGCGCGGGTCGGGTAACCCAGAACATTGCGGTGATAGAAGCCGATCAGACCAAGCAGCATCGGCAGGTTTTCACGGACAGGCGCTTCGCGGAAATGCTTGTCCATCGCATGCGCGCCATCGAGAAATTTGCCGAAATTCTCCGGCCCGACCGCGATCATCAGTGGCAGACCGATTGCCGACCAGATCGAATAACGACCGCCCACCCAATCCCAGAAACCGAACACGCGGCTCTCGTCGATGCCGAAGGCCGCGACCTTGTCGAGCGCGGTGGAGACGGCGCAGAAATGGTGCTGAACGGCGGCATCACCTAGCTTGTCGGCAATGAACCTGCGGGCCGTCGCCGCATTGGTCATCGTCTCGATCGTCGTGAACGTCTTCGAGGCGACAATGAACAGCGTTGTTTCCGCATCGAGCAGCTTCAGCGTATCGGCAATATGGGCGCCATCGACATTGGAAACGAAATGCGCGCGGGGGCCGTCATGGAAAGGAGCGAGCGCCAGCGTCGCCATGACCGGGCCGAGGTCCGAACCGCCGATGCCGATATTGACGACATCCGTGATCTTTTTGCCTGTCGTCCCCTTCAGCACGCCGGAACGGATGCCGTCGGCAAACTTGCCCATGGCCGCCAGAACTGCATTGACGTCAGGCATGACATCCTTGCCGTCGACCAGCACCGGGCTGTTGGAGCGATTGCGCAGCGCCGTGTGCAGAACGGCGCGGTTTTCCGTGAAGTTGATGGCGACGCCGGAGAACATCTCCTCCCGCTTTTTCGCCACGCCGCCGGCTTCGGCGAGTTTTTCGAAGAGCACTAGAATTTCCTCGTTCACCGCGGTTTTCGAATAGTCCATGGTAAGATCATCGAAGCGGGCGCTGAATTTTTCGAAACGGCCTGCGTCCCCGGCGAAGGCGGCACGAATGTCCGTCGCCTTGGTAGCGTCTGCGGTTGCCTTGAGCTCTTGGACGATGGTCTGCATGATTTCCTCGCATTCTGCAGAATGATGCAGGGGAACCTATTCGCTTTCCTGTTCAAATCAAGCTTTGGCTATGCGTCTTTTGCGTATCAAGCCGGTCAATTGTCCGCTCTACTGGCCGACGGCGGTCTCTACCGTATTGCCGAGCGCCTGCCCGAACCGGCCGACCTGATCATTGTAGGTCCGCCTCGTCGTCGGATCGAATATGGCGATCGGGGCGCTGACCGCGACACTGGCTGCGCCGCCGACCGTCTGCGCCGTGCCGAGCGCAACGGCGCCCAGTCGCTCGCCAAGCCCGACATCGCTGTCGGTCACAGTCTGCCCGGCAATCAGCCGGTTGCCGATCAGCTTCACCACTTCCGGGCTTTCGGCGAACTTGCCATGGTTCAGGCGGTCGCCACCCTTGAGCTTGGTAAGGTCGAGAACGACGATCCCGGCCTTTTCGAACTCGCTCCGATAAGGCTCGACCGTCGGATCGACTTGGCCCAGGCGGTCGATATTGCCGGAAATGCGCCGAGACAGGCTGAGCGCCCGGTCGTCCTGCGAGACGAAGAGAGTGAAATTCGGATGCTTGGGGCCAAGTTCGGCAAATTGCCGGCCGAAGACGTCGACATCGAGATCCGGCGAAGCAAGTATGACGTTCTGGATCTTGGGTGCTACGCGCCCGTCGCGGATTGCCATCTGGCGAAGCGCTTCCACGGTAAGCCAGGACCCCATCGAATGCGCCATGATCGTCACTTCGCCGACACCCGGATCGGTCGAAAGACGGCGCAGCATATTTTCCAGCGCATCGCGGGAATAGTTGGTGCTTTCCTTGTCGTAATTATACGCAAAGATGCTGCCGCGCGACGGCCAGGTGAAAAGTACCGGCGCCACGTCGGTATCGGAATCATGGACGATCTGCGCGAAGCGATAAACCGCGTCCTCGTACCGATTGTTGAACCCGTGGACAAACACCATCACCCGGCGGCTCTTGGGCAGGTTATGATGCAGCCAGTTGCGCGCATCGCTGATCTGCATCGGCGTGACCGAAAGCGTGGCGAATTCCTTGGCGGGGTTGGCGGGAAGCTTTTTCGGCCACTGCACCTGGCCGACTTCACGTGCGCTGGCAGGCGGTATCGAGACCTTGATCTCGGTGAGGGATGGTTCCTTGCCGCGTTCGCCGGAGAATAAAATGCCGGGCGCTTCTGTCGACTTGCGGGTCGTCGCCACCAGAACATCGACGGTTGATGCACCGGGAACGGAGGCCGCAGCGGTCGGTATCAGCACGCCTTCAGGCCTGCCGGCGCAGCTCGAAAGCGCGGCGACAACCGAAACGACGGCAATCAGACGAAACGAAAATCCGGCACGGTTTTGCAAGCGAACTCCAACAGCTTTCCCCGACACCACAACCCTTGGGTAATGGAGCGTCGACAGGCCGTCCACTGCTAAACGGAGGATATGCCGGCGACAAGTCACTCTTGGTTCTGACCTGTCGCCGTGTTGCAACGGCCTTGAAAGCTACCGCAGCTCGCGCCGCAGGATCTTGCCGACGTTGGATTTGGGTAACTGGTCGCGGAACTCGATGATGCGGGGGCGCTTGTAATTGGTGAGGTTTGCCGCGCAATGGGCTTTCAGATCGGCCTCGGTGAGGGCCGGATCTTTCTTCACCACGAACAGTTTCACCGCCTCGCCGGAATTCTGATCGGCAATCCCGACCGCCGCGCATTCCAGCACGCCGGGATGCATCGCCGCCACTTCCTCGACCTCGTTCGGATAGACGTTGAAGCCGGAAACAAGGATCATATCCTTCTTGCGGTCGACGATTTTCACATAGCCCTGACGGTCCATGTAGCCCATGTCGCCGGAGCGGAAAAAGTTGTCGGCGGTCATTACCTTGGCGGTCTCGTCCGGTCGGTTCCAGTAACCTGCCATGACCTGCGGGCCGCGAATGCAGATTTCGCCGACATTGCCGAGATCGACGTCGTGGCCGTCGTCGTCACGGATGGCGATTTCCGTCGACGAGATCGGCAGGCCGATCATGCCGGAAAATTCTTCGGTATCCAGCCGGTTGGCCGTGGCGACGGGAGAGGTCTCGGAGAGCCCGTACCCTTCCGTAATCGGGCAGCCGGTCATTGACAGCCAGCGTTCGGCCACCGGCCGCTGCACCGACATGCCACCGCCGAAAACAAGAAGCAGCGACGAATGATCGAGCTTCTGGAAGTCGGCATTGTTCATCAGCGCATTGAACAACGTGTTGAGCCCCGGGAAGATGTGAACCGGATGCTTCTGCAATTCCTTCACGAAGGCAGGGATGTCGCGTGGATTGGCGATCAGCAGGTTATGACTGCCGGTCGCAACCCCCATCAGCGAATTCACCGTCAGCGCGAAGATATGGTAGAGTGGCAAAGCGCAAAGGAACTGCAACTGCTCTGGACGCGGTTTGTTGAGGAACGCTGTTTCCAGCCACGTTCCCATCTGCTCCTTGTTCGACAGCAGATTGGCGTGGGTCAGGATCGCGCCCTTGGAAACGCCGGTGGTTCCGCCCGTATATTGAAGGAAGGCGACATCATGCGGGCCGACCTCGACCGATCGCATCGTTGCCTTCGCGCCATCGGCAAGCACTGAGCGGAAGCTTGAATGGCCGGGCAGGGACCATGCCGGCACCAGCTTCTTCACTTTTCGCACGACCAGATTGACGATATGGCCTTTGAGCCCAAGCATATCGCCCATCGTGGCGACGACCACATGCTTCACGCTTGTCGCGGCAATTGCCTGCTGTGCAGTCGCGGCGAAATTCTCCAGCAGGAACAGCACTTTCGCATCTGAATCCTTGAGCTGGTACTCGAGTTCGCGCGGCGTGTAGAGCGGGTTGACGTTGACGACGACAAGGCCCGCCCGAAGAATTCCGTAAACGATGACCGGGTTCTGGAGAACGTTCGGCAGCATGACAGCCACGCGGTCGCCCTTTTCCAGACCCAGCCCCTGTAGCCATGCGGCAATCTTGCGGCTTTCCGCTTCAAGCTGGCGGAAGGTCAGCGATTTTCCCATGCTGGTGAAAGCGGGCCGATCACCGTACCGGGCGCAGCTATCCTCGAACAGATGTCCGAGCGAGCGGTGAGCCAGCGGCGCGATCTCTTCAGGCACTCCCGGCGGATAGGACTGGATCCAGATCTTGCGCGGGTTTGTCGGGGCTCTCGCCGCCTGTTCGTTCATGAGAGCATCCTCCATGCTCGTTGGACTTACCCTAAGATATTGGAAAAGTCCTCCACTTCTCCAGCATCTATATTAGGTCATTCACAGGAACCGGGAAAGACCGGTCCATTCTCGCACAGCTAACTGACTTTAACGTAAGCGTCAAATGTCGCATGTTTCGGGGAACTATCTGCGCCGGGTGCAGTTCTATTTTCATGACGCAAACAGCAACCGAAGGAGACAAGTCATGTTGCATCAGGAACCCCGTGCAGGACAGGATCCCTACGTTAAAGACACGCCGTCGCTGATTGCCAGCGATAAGGTCGAGGGCACGGCTGTCTATGGCGCAGACGGCAAGCGGATCGGCTCGATCGAGCGCATTCTGCTCGAAAAGCGTGGTGGCCGCGTCGGTTACGCCGTTCTGAGTTTCGGTGGTTTCCTTGGCATCGGCGACGACTATTATCCGCTGCCCTGGGAAAAGCTGCGTTACGACGAAGAACTCGACGGCTACCGCATTGACCTCACCAAGGACCAGATCACCGGCGCGCCGAAATATCATGACCTCGATGACGATAGTTTCTATCGAGGCAATGACCGAAAGGTCTACGACTATTACGGCGTGCCGCCTTACTGGATGTAAGTTCACACCGACCATTTGGAGAGAGGCCCCGCGTGGGCCTCTTTTCGTTTGATTAAGCCTATTCTGGCACGGTTTGCGCCGCGGCGCTGGAGCCGACGGGGACGGGTGTCATGGCGGAAAAGACGGGTGGGGTTCGTGATCTGGAGCGGGAAGACCTTCCGTCCGTTGCAGGGCTTTTCCAGAAAACCTTCCGTAGCGCGGAGCCCGTGCGTCCCTCGATGATCCAGTATCTGCGCGAGGTTTTTTTCGATCACCCCTGGTATGACGAGGAAATCCGCTCGAAGGTCTTTGTCGATGCCACAGGCGGCGTGCAGGGGTTCATCGGTGTATTTCCCTCCCGGCTGGAAATAGACGGCCGTCCTGTCCGTGCTGCCTTTGCCGGTTCGATGATGGTCGACCGGCACGAGCAGAACCCGCTAGCCGGCGCCCGTCTTCTACGCGCCTTCCTCACCGGACCGCAGGACATCTCGCTCACCGAGACGGCCAATTCTCTGGCGCTCGGCATGTGGCAGAAGCTCGCTCTGCCACTGGATATCGCCTATAGCCTCAACTGGCTGCGCATCCTGCGTCCCGCCGGAACGGCCATTCAGATTGCCGAACGTGGCCTGAAGGCCGCCCGGTTTCTCCGTCCTGTGGCGTCATTGTCCGATGGCGTGATCGAGCGCATGGGCGTGAAGGCATTTCGCGCGCCGCCGCTCCACGGTGCGGGACGGGTAAACTTCTGGGATGCGTCGCGCCAGGAGTTTGCCGAGGCGGTCCTGAAACTCTCCGAGCGTTTTCCTTTACGCCCTCGATGGGACAGCGCCTCGCTGGAATGGTTCATGGACCACGCGCAGCAAAAGCGGCAGTTCGGTAAACCTTCATGGCGCATTGCCGAATCCCGCAGCGGCGAACTTGTCGGCTGCTATGCTTATTATGGCCGTCCGGGTGGCATTGGCTGGCTGCTGCAGGCGCTCTGCGCGCCAAATGTTGCGGGTGAACTGGTCGATGATCTCTTCGCCCATGCGGATGCTGCAGGCTGCGTGGCCATGCGGGGGGCCGGTCATCCCTGGCTGACACCGGAACTCATCAGCCGCAAGACGCTGTTTTACGGTCGCGCTTTCTTCGTCGCCCATGCCAAGGACAAGAGCCTGCTGGAGCCGGTCAAATCCGGCCAGGGGCTGATCAGCGGCCTGGCCGGTGAAAACTGGATGCGCCTGATCGGCGACGATTTCGACTAATTCAGTCCGGCCTGCCTCAGTCCTGTATCGCCAGCGGCTGGGCGTGCAGATAATCGGCCACCTTCCGCTTCGAGGCGATATTGCGCCACACTGCGTCCACCTGATCCGGCGTCAGCCCGGCTGCATCCGCCGTTTCTTCGCGTGAAACGCCGTTGTTGAGCGCGTAGAGGCAGATATCCATCCGGTCATAGGGCAGCGAGAAATAATACTCGTCCTGGCCCTGCGGCAGCGACCACGTATCGGTCGTCGGCGGACGACGGCGAATTTCCTCCGGCACGCCGAGCGCTTCCGCCAGCTGGTAGACCTGGGTCTTGTAAAGATGTGCGATCGGCTTGAAATCGGCCGCGCCATCGCCGTTCTTGACGAAAAAGCCCTGGTCGTATTCCAGCCGGTTCGGCGTGCCTGCAACGGCAAAATTCAATCGGTCGGCATGGTAGTATTCGATCTGCTTGCGCGTCCGCTGCTTCATGTTGGCGGCGGCGATCATGCCGAGATAGACATCCAGCGGCATGCGGTGACGGCTCTGCTCACCGGCAGGATTGGCGACCACCAGCCAGGAAATATTGTAGCCACGCCCGGTCAGCGCATCTTCCAGCACCACCTTGCAGCCCCAGCCCTCACCGAATTCCGGCACGACCTGACGGATGAAGCCGTCGCGGCGGGCATAACAGCCCTGTGCGGCAAGCGACGGACCGATATCTTCGAGCACCGTCTCGATGCCGACCGCCTCCGCCAAGGCCTTGCCGAGACGCAGGCTGTCCGGGTCGCTGTCATGTTCCGGCATGAATACGCCGGTGACCTTGGATGTGCCCAAAGCGCGGGCGCAAAGCGCCGCCGTGACGCTGGAATCGATCCCGCCTGAAAGACCGAGCACAGCACCGCGCTTGCGCAGATCCTTCAGCACGGTCAGGTGCAGCCATTCACAAATGCGTTCGATTTCCGCCTCGGCATCGAGCACCAGGCTCCGAGCGGAAAATGCGGCAGTCTTCTTCAATGCAGATGCGTTCGTCATGCAGCACTTTCCCTGAGTTCACGTCCAAATGGTTCGGAGGTCGGTGTTTCGGCGGTCAGCCTGATCTTGCCGGTGCTCGTCTTGGGCAGCGCGTCGCGGAATTCGACGCTCTTCGGCACCATATAGTCTTCGAGATTGAGGGCGCAGTGGCGCAGTATGTCTTTCTCGGAGAGCTCAGCCGATGGTTCGAGCGCCACATAGGCACGGATCAGCTGGCCGAAGACCGCATCGTCCACGCCCGCAACCGCTGCCTCGCGAATGCCGGGCAGGGCGTAAAGCACCCGCTCCACCTCCTGAGGGCTCACTTTTTCACCACGCGTCTTGATGATGTCGTCGCGCCGGCTGATGAAATAGAGAAAGCCCTCCTCGTCGGTTCTGAACAGATCACCCGTCAGAAGCCGGCGCCCTCCGTCGACGGCGCTTACCTTCTCGGCACTCGCCATATCGCCCTGCCAGTATCCGGCCATCACATGCGGCCCTTCGATGACCAGTTCCCCGGTCACGCCCGGCGGCACGATATTGCCGGCCTCATCGATGACATGAGCCTGTGTTCCCGGGATTGCCCTGCCGACCGAAAGCGGTCGTCTGTCGGCCTCTTGGGGCGGAAGATAGGTCGCCCGGATGCATTCTGTCTGGCCATACATCAGGAAAAGCTGGGTTTCCGACAGCAGTTCGCGCAGGCGAAGAGTGGTCGACGGCGGCATGGCGGCGGCCGCCGTGGTGACATAGCGCAGGTCGGGCAGAAAACTCGGTGTCAGATCCTGCATTCCGGCGATCAGTGCCGCCATCGCAGGCACGATCGGAAAGCCGGTCGCCCGTGTCTCGACCAGGCGGGCCAGCACCTTGCGCGGAAAGGCGAAGCTTTTTTCCAGAACCACCGTGCCGCCGACCATGACCATGGTCAGGATCTGGGTGATGCCATAACCGAAGGAAATCGGCAGGACACTCAGCACCACGTCGTCCGACGTATTCCCAAGATAGTCGATGATCGAACCACAGGCAGAAAGCAGGCTGGCATGGCTGTGCATCACACCCTTCGGCGTGCCGGTCGAGCCCGATGTGTGAATAAGGATGGCCAGGGTTTCGATGCCAACTTGCCGCGGCAACTCCGCTTCGCTGTCATCGGCAATCATCGCCTCATAGGTCAGCCATCCGCTTGCGCCGCTCGCCGGTACGGCGCCGAATGAGATTTTCAGAGGAGCACGACCCGCATCACTGAAGGCGGCATCGACCACGCCACAGAAACGCGTCTGTGCGAGAACCGCAAACGGCCTCGTACTGTCGATGATCACCCGCAGCTTGTCCTGCTTGATCGAGGCATGCAGAGGGCAGGGCACGGCGCCGGCCTTCCAGCAGGCAAAAAACGCCACGACAGCCTCGGCGCAGTTTTCCGCGACCATCACCACCCGGTCGCCCTCGCGAAGCCCGCGAGCGATGAGACCCGTTGCCAGACGACCCGACAACCGGTCCAGTTCCAGATAGGTCAACCGGGTTTCGCCAGCGATCAGCGCCGTTTTTGATCCGAAACGGCCGGCGCTTTGGCGAAGATGGTCTTCGATACGCATGGCCGCTCCGCCGCTTCAGGCCGCAGCGGCCGGCAGCTTCGATGCCAGATAGCGCGTCATGTTATTGATGCTGTCGAGATTTTCCGGAACGATCTCTTCATCCGCAATGGAAATGCCGAAGGTCTGCTCCAGAAACGCGATGACTTCCAGCACGCCGGTGGAATCGATCACGCCACTGTCCAGCAGGGACTGATCGTCGTCGAGATCTGCATCCGCGCGAAACAGAAAGTTTTCCGCAATGAATTCCCGCACGGTGGCGTTGAACGTGTCAGTCATCGAATAAGCCTTCCCAGAGGGCGGCCCATCAAGCGAACTGAACTCGCGCGGCCACCGTTACCCACGCGCTGACCTTGCCGCAAACACCTGAATCTTTCGCTAAACCTGTATTTCTACTTTGACATATTCCCGAAAACACTCAGGTGCCCTGTCACAGAGCGTTTGAAGGTGTTCCCTTCTTGAAATTTTCGACATGCCCGATCACCTGCCGCCAGAGGCTCTGCATCGCCTCGTCGCTGGCCCAGGCGACATGCGGGGTGAGGATCACGTTTGGCCGGTCGATGACCTTGAGGATCGGGTTGTCCGGTGCCGGCGGCTCCTTGGTCAAGACGTCGAACCCGGCCCCGCCGATCAGCCCCTCGTCGAGCGCCGTCACTAGGTCGGCCTCGTTGACCAGCCCGCCCCGCGCCGTGTTGATGATCAGCGGATGCCGCTTCATCCTGCGGAACTCGTCGATCCCGATCAGATCACGGGTCTCAGGCTTCAACGGCATATGCAGGGTAATGATATCGGCCTGCTCAAGCACCGCCTCGAACGGCGTATAACCCTCGGCAACATCGCTTGCCCCCTTTCGGCCGGCAAACAGCACCTTCATGCCGAGCGCTTCGGCAATCCGCGCCACCGATGAACCGAGCGTGCCACCGCCGAAAATGCCGATTGTGGAGCCCGCCAGATCACGGATCGGATGGTTGAAGAAGCAGAACTGGTTGGCGCGCTGCCATTCGCCGGCAATCACGTCCTCGCGGAAACCGACGATCGAGCGACGAAGTGCGAAAATCAGCGCAAACGTATGCTCCGGCACGGTGCTGACCGCATACCCTCTCACATTGGAGACCACGATGCCGCGCTCCTTGGCACAGGCAAGATCGACAACATCATACCCGGTTGCCGCCACCGCAATCATCTTCAGCTTCGACGCTGCGGCGATGGAAACCTCGCGTACCGGTGCCTTGTTGGTGATGACGATATCGGCATCGCGGATCCGCTCCGCCACCTGCGCCTCCGGCGTCTTGCCGTATTCGACCCATTCGTGGTGAAAATCCGGCCGGGTGATCGTAACCGCAGGACCGATCGTATCGCGATCGAGGAAAACAATCTTCGTCATTCCAGTCTCCCGAGAATTAGTTCCGGCTTGCATTCGGCGCGCACCTGTCTGAGGAATGTAGTCCTACAACATTCGCGGCGTGGTGAAAGCCCGGATAACTGCCAAGTGGACCGGGACGGGGGAGTGGCATGGGGGAAATTCTCGACCTCGATTGCGTGGTCGTCGGGGGCGGTGTCGTGGGTCTGGCGATCGCCCGCCGCCTGGCGATGGCCGGGCGCGATGTGGTTGTCCTCGAAAGCGAGCCGCTGACGGGAAGCATCACCTCCTCGCGCAACAGCGAGGTCATCCATGCGGGACTTTATTACGCAAGCGGCAGCCGCAAGGCGGAACTCTGCGTGAAGGGCAGGGAAGCGCTTTATGCCTATTGCCGTGAGCACCATGTCCCGCACCGCCAATGCGGCAAGCTGGTCGTCGCCTCCAATCCCGACGAGGTCGCCTATCTGGAAAAGCTGCTGAAACAGGCGGCAGCCAATGGCGTCGACGATTGTTACCTGATCGATGCCGACGAACTGAATGCCTTGGAACCGCAGATCATCGGCCATGCAGCCCTTGTTTCTCCGTCCACCGGCATCATCGACAGCCACGGCCTGATGGATGCCTATATCACCGATATCGAAGCGCATGGCGGCACGATCGTCGTCAATTCGCCGGTTCTCTCAGGTGAACTTGATGCCGACGGCCTGATCCTCTCCGTCGGCGGCGCTGATCCGTTCACGGCCCGCGCCCGGCTGGTCGTCAATTCGGCGGGGCTTGAAGCCTGGTCCGTTTCCGAAAGCCTTAGGGGTCTGGATCGGGCGACGATCCCGCATCGGTCTTATGCCAAGGGGAACTATTTCGCTCTGTCCGGCAAGGCGCCGGCCACCCGGCTGATCTACCCGGTGCCCGAGCCCGGCGGGCTCGGCACCCATCTGACCCTCGATCTTGCCGGCCAGGCGCGTTTCGGCCCGGATGTCGAATGGGTGGATGCGCCCAACTACGATGTCGATCCGGCGCGTTCCGAAAAATTCTATGCCGCAATCCGCAAATACTGGCCGCATCTGAAGGATGCCTCCCTGCAACCTGCCTATGCCGGTGTTCGGCCGAAGACCGTTGGGCCGGAGGGCGGTGGTGGCGGCGATTTCATTATTCAGGGGCCGCAGGTCACAGGGCATACGGGATATGTTGCGCTTTACGGCATCGAATCGCCGGGCCTTACCTCTTCTCTGGCGATTGCCGACGAGGTCTTAAGGCTGATTTCCGAATAAAACGGTGGGTATATGCCGCCTGTCCCCGGCGCCCGCGCCCATGTCATCCCCCTGACATCTCGTCGTGCTTGGCTCCTTCGCCAAGCCCGACGCGCTGCGCCATATGCAGGCGATACCTGAAGCTGACAGATCGAGGCCTAACGGAGACTGCTTGATGTCGCTTATTCTTGGTCTCGCTTCCGGTGTGCTGATTGCCGCCAATGGCATCAGCATCGGCATTGCGATGGGGCGTCTGTCGCGCAACGGCAAACCGGCTCCCGAGCTTGCCGAAAAGCCGCCGGTCACCGTTGTTGTGCCCGCCTGCGGCATCGAAAACTTCACAGCCCTGACGCTGGAGCGCGCATTCGATCTGGACTGGCCGAGCTACGAGCTGATCTTTTGTCTGGCCGATGCGAGAGACCCCGTCATTCCTGCAATAAAAGACGCCATCGCTCGGCATCCGCAAGTTTCCGCGAGCCTGCTCATCGGCGACGACCGTGTCAGTGCCAACCCCAAACTCAACAATTGCGTCAAGGGCTGGCGCGCCGCGGCCAATGACTGGGTGGTGCTGGCCGATTCCAACGTGTTGATGCCGCGCGATTACATCGCCCACCTCATGGCGGCGCGGCGGTCGGATACCGGTCTCGTCTGCTCGACTCCGCTCGGTTCCCGCCCTCAAGGTTTCTGGGCCGAGGTCGAATGTGCCTTCCTGAATTCCCAGCAGGCACGCTGGCAATATGCCGGCGAAGCGGTTGGTCTCGGTTTCGCCCAGGGCAAGAGCATGTTGTGGTATAAGCCGATGCTGGATGCCGAAGGCGGCATTGCCGCACTCGGAGCCGAAATCGCCGAGGACGCTGCCGCAACCAAGCTTGTGCGCCGCCTCGGGCGCAAGGTGCATCTGGTCTCCTCGCCTTTCGAACAGCCGCTTGGCCGGCGTGAGCTTGTCCAGATCTGGTCGCGGCAAGCCCGCTGGGCACGCCTGCGCCGGGTTACCTTCCCGGCCTTCTTCGCCCCTGAAATCCTGCTCGGCTGCCTGCCGCCGCTCTTGCTGGCGCTTGCTGCTGTGGCCCTGTCGACCGGCGACATCTCGTTTGCCGCTGTTACCCTTGCGGTTCTCGTCGCCGTCTATCTTCCCGAACTCGCGCTGATCTGGGCAAAGAACTGGCGTTTCTCGGTCTTCACCCTGCCGGCCATGCTGATGCGGGACGTGCTTGCGCCGGCAATCTGGGTCAGAAGCTGGCTGAGCGGCTCCTTCGATTGGCGCGGCAACACGATGACGATCGGCACAGAGACAAGCGAACTGAGTTCCGCGTCCTAAGCCGTGAATGTTTTCTCGAATTTTCTAGGGAAGAAAAATGGTGCCGCTTGCAGGACTCGAACCTGCGACCCCATCATTACGAATGATGTGCTCTACCACCTGAGCTAAAGCGGCCCGGCAGTGGCGACCGGCGCCAATCTGCGAGTGATGCGCTGATACAGGCAACCAATTCCGATTTCAAGCCGGTTTTCGCGATCCTGTTATTTTTCCCCGAATGGAGCCTTTTCCTCGAACGAGCCCGGCCGGCCTTAAAGTGAGAGCCTTTGCCGCGCCTGCCGATATTCTCCATCCAGCCGGTCGACCAGATCGGCGACCGAGGAAACCGCTTTCACCGCACCCACACCCTGGCCGGCACCCCAGATTTCCTTCCAGGCTTTCGCGCCGGTCGTTGCCTTTTCGAAATCCATCTTTGATGGATCGGCTTCCGGCAAGGCATTCGGGTCCATCCCCATCGCCGCAATCGAACCCTTCAGGTAATTGCCGTGGATGCCGGTGAAATAGTTGGAATAGACGATATCGGCCGCGCTCGAATCTACGATCATCTGCTTGTAGCCGTCCGAAGCGCGCGCCTCATGCGTCGCAATGAAGGGCGAGCCGATATAGGCCATGTCGGCACCCATCGCCTGAGCTGCGAGAATGCCGCCGCCGGTGGCGATCGCGCCGGCCAGCAAGAGCGGTCCGTCGAACCACTCGCGGATTTCCTGCACCAGCGCGAAGGGTGACACTATGCCTGCATGGCCGCCGGCCCCGGTTGCAACCGCGATCAGCCCGTCGGCTCCCTTGCGGATGGCGGATTTCGCATGGCGGTTGTTGATGATGTCATGCAGCACGATGCCACCATAGGAATGTACGGCGGCATTGACTTCCGGCACGGCGCCAAGTGAGGAGATCACGATCGGCACCTTGTATTTCACGCACATCATAAGATCATGTTCCAGCCGCTTGTTCGACGTGTGAACGATCTGGTTGACGGCGAACGGTGCCGACGGCCTGCCGGGATTGGCTGCATCGTAGGCGGCAAGCTCTTCGGTAATCTGCGCCAGCCATTCATCCAGCTGACTTTCCGGTCTTGCATTGAGCGCCGGAAAAGCGCCCACCACACCGGCCTTGCATTGCGCCACCGTCAGTTCCGGATGCGATATGATGAAGAGCGGCGATGCCACGACCGGCAGCCGCAGCCTGTCCTTGAGGACTGCTGGAAGCATAAAAGGAACCTCCCGAATTACCTTTACGTAAGATGGTGTATCAGATGAATTTTACGGTGGGAAGTCGCTTCGATCGTGCCCTTTCGTCATGGCCGCCATGGATTCGCCACCATGTTTCGGCGGTCTCACCACGGGATGAGTTGGGACGCCTTCTTGCAGTTCGGCGCTTGAGACGTTACCGAGAGGTTAAAATACGGGCGAATGACTATCGCGCCTGAGAGTTGAAATGAACCGGAAGGACCGGCAGTGAGCGGCCTGGAGACAGCCATAAGAAATGCCTTGGATCGCGCCGAACGCGGCGACGGTCAGGTGCGTGCCCGGATCTATCAGTCTGCCCGCCAGGCTCTCGATGCCGGCCTGCGCAAGCAGGGCGTAACCGACAACCTCGTCATCATGCAGCAGCGCAAGCGTCTGGAAGACAAGATCGGCGAGATCGAGAACGAGGAGATTGATCGTCTCGCCCAGGCGGCCCAGCCACCCTTGAGCGCTGATATCGATCCTTTTATCGAGATGGATGCACCTTCTCGGCGGGACGAGGTTCGCGCCGCTCCGGAAGTCGCCGTGCCGCTGGACGCTCCGCACGCGCAGTCTCCTCGCGCGGTCGATACCGGCACGCTCGGTGGCGTGACCCGTACCGGCCCTGATGCTGACAGCCGCTCCCATGCAACTGCAATGGCGCCGGAAATCGCTCCGTTCGATTCCGCGGACGCGACCGTTTCCGCACCTGTCGCGAATGCTTCGGTAAATGAGCAGCCAGCCCCGGATATCAAGTCGACGGGAAGAAGAGGTCGCAAGGCCAAGGCATCGGCGGATCTGGCCAGCGGACGCGCGGCGAAACCGCGCCGCAAGAAGCGCGGTTTCCTGTCCCATCTGATCACCTGGATCGTTACGCTCGGCGTCGTCGCCGTGGGCTGTTTTGTCTTTTACCAGTCCGGCATGGTGCAATCGATCGTCGATGAAGCGATGCGCAGCGCCAACCGGCCGGCCGCTTTCCAGTCGTCGGGGCAGGGGCCGTCGGCGCTTTCATCGCGTGGCGGGTTCTCGGAGGAATGGGCGGCGATCTTCGAGCCGACGGAAGGGGCGGTCTTCCAGGCCGGTTCCCAGGCTCAGGCACAGATTGCCACCGGCACGGAAGGGCAGGCCCTGAGGGTCACGTCCGCCACTGCTGACGCCGCAGGTGATGTCGCAATCGAGGTTCCGGTGGAGGTTCTGCGCGAACTGGCCGGCAAAACCTCGACGCTCGCCCTCACCATTCAGTCTGCTGCAAACCAGCACTCGCAGCTTTCGGTGCGGTGTGATTTCGGCAGCCTCGGCACATGCTCACGCCATCGCTTCACGGCAACGCAGGAAAAGCTCGACGCCCTGTTCAAGGTCAATTTCGACCGCACGATGGCGCCGAATGCTCCCGGCCGTATTCTCGTTAACAGCGGCATTCAGGGTAGCGATCGCCCCGTCTTCATCTATTCCGTTCGCGCACTGCCGGGCCAGTAACCCGGCAGCTTTGGCGGTTCGTCGCCGCTATTTGAGGAATTTCGGTCCGAAGCCGAGGATCTTGTCGTCGATCTGGCCGATCGCATCCTTATCCTTGCCCTCGTAATCCAGTGACAGCAGGATGTGGCGGATCGCATCCAGGCGTGAACGCCGTTTGTCGTTGGCGCGCAGGATCGCCCAGGGGGCGTCCTTGGTATGGGTCTCTTCCAGCATCCGGTTGCGCTTTTCGGTATATTCGTCCCATTTCGTCAGCGCGGCGACATCCATCGGCGAAAGCTTCCAGATCTTCAACGGGTCGTGCCGGCGATCGTGAAAGCGCTTCAGCTGCATTTCCTGGCCGATATCGAGCCAGAACTTGAAGAAATGCACGCCGTCTTCCACCAGCAGCTTTTCGAAGCGCGGTGTTGCCCGCATGAAGCTGTCATATTGAGCCGGCGTGCAGAAACCCATCACAGGCTCGACCACGGCGCGGTTATACCAGGAGCGGTCATAGAGCACGATCTCGCCCTTGGTCGGGAAATGCGTCGCATAACGCTGGTAGTACCATTGCCCCGCCTCGGTCTCGGTCGGTTTGGTCAGGGCGACGACACGCGCCGAGCGTGGATTGAGATAGGTCCGGATCGAAAAGATCGTCCCGCCCTTGCCGGCGGCGTCCCGGCCCTCGAACAGCGCGACCATTCGTTTTCCGGTCGCCTGCATCCAGAACTGCATCTTCACCAGTTCGATCTGCAGCTTTTCCAGCTGCTTCTCGTATTTCTCCCGGTTCAGCTTGTCGTCATAGGGATAGTTGCCGGAGGCGAGGGCCTGCTTGTCGATCCAGTCCGGCAGGGTCGGGTTGTCTATGTCGAACCGGCGCTTCTTTCCCGCGATGATGAGGTCGACTGTCCTGCTTTCGCCTGTTGACATGCTTGCTCTCCTCTCAGCTTCTGGCATCTATGTCATGCTGCGTTACGTTAGCTGAAAGGTGGCGTTCAGCCAGAGGTTTTCCATAGGCCTTGATGCACAAGTGTCATGAAAGGCTTATATGACCAAGTGTTTAACAGGCAAATGCCGGGCAAGCGGTTCCGGCTTCATAGAGGGTGTCATGACGTCGGGTGCAGAGCAGGCAAGGGGAGGTATTGTCGCTTCGGTAAAAAGAGAATGGCTTGTCCTGTTTCTTCTCACGCTCGTTGCGCTTTTAGCCTTTGCCGCCGGCGCCGTCTGGTATGCCGTTCTGCCCTGCTGGCTGGTTTTGGTTCTTGCCGTGGTCGCAAGGCGGCCGGTTGTCATTGTCACGCCGGCGCCGGAAGATAGAGAGGATGAGGAGGATGCCTCGCCAGACCCTCTTCCGCCGATCGCCTCGACCTTGTCCGCCCTGGATATTCCAGTCCTTCTCCTGAATGAGGAGGCTCTTGTTCTGTGGGAAAACAAGGCAGCGGAAAAGGCGCTTGGCCTGCTGCCCATCGGCTCGCATCTTTCCGCACGCCTGCGTTCGCCCGGCATTCTCGACATGGTCAACGAAACGATCGCGACGGGAGAGCCCAATCAGATCGAGTATTCCGAACGTCTCCCCTCCGAGCGCGTCTATCTTCTGCGCGTCGCGCGGATCGAGCCGGCAGATGTTGCGACGGAAGATCTGTTCCTGCTGTCGTTCAAGGATATTTCCGAGCTTCGCCGCCTCGACCGCATGCGGTCGGATTTTGTCGCCAATGCCAGCCATGAGCTGCGCACGCCGCTCGCCTCGTTGCGCGGATTCATTGAGACGATGCAGGGCCCGGCACGTTCCGATGATGCGGCCAAGGAGCGGTTTCTCGGCATCATGCTGGATCAGTCGACCCGCATGAGCCGGCTGGTCGATGACCTCCTGTCGCTTTCGCGGCTTGAGCTGAAGTCTCATATCGCGCCGGATCAGTCCGTGGACCTGCGTCCGGTCATCGGCCATGTGCGCGATGCGCTGTTGCCGCTTGCCGAAGAACTCGGTGTCGAGATCCGGCTGCATCTGCCTGATGAGAAGGTGGAGGTTCTGGGTGATCGCGATGAGCTGGTGGAGGTTGTCGAGAACCTGATCGAGAATGCCTGCAAGTATGGCCAGGAGGGAAAGTTCGTCGATGTCTACCTGCGCAACGAGCCGTCGCAGCCGATCGAAGTCAGCGTCCTTGACCGCGGTCCGGGCATTCCGGCCGAGCATGTGCCGCGACTAACCGAGCGTTTTTATCGGGTCAGCGTCGCCGACAGCCGGTCGAAGAAAGGAACTGGTCTGGGGCTCGCGATCGTCAAGCATATCCTCACCAGACACCGCGCGCGCCTGATCGTGAAGTCGGAACTGGGCAAGGGATCGGAGTTTACCGTCAGATTCTGACATAAAACTTATACGTTGCACATCTGTGCAATTGTTTTTCAAATAAAAATCAATGACTTAATTTGTCATAAATGTTTCATCGAAGTGACATAAAAGCTGAGGTCAAGGCCCGCTAATAGGAGCGGGCCAGAAGCCGGCAGGTGCGAAAGCCGGCGACAAACGCTTTCACAAAACCCATAACGGGAGAGATTGATGAACATGTTGAAACTTTCCACAGCTGCCCTCGTGGCCTCTGTCGCATTCGCCGGCGCTGCCGCTGCGCGCGACCAGGTCCAGGTTGCCGGCTCGTCCACCGTTCTGCCGTACGCAAAGATCGTTTCCGAAACTTTCGCTGAGACCTTCCCGAACTTCAAGGCTCCGGTCGTTGAATCCGGCGGCACCGGCGGCGGCCTGAAGGCATTCTGCTCGGGCGTTGGTGAAGGCACGATCGACGTTGCCAACGCTTCGCGCGCCATCAAGTCCGACGAACTCGCAGCCTGCAAGGCCGCTGGCGTCAACGACGTTCAGGAAATCCGCATCGGTTACGACGGTATCGTTTTCGCTGCTGACAGCTCCAACGGCGACATGAAGATCGAGCCGAAGGACCTCTACAAGGCTCTCGCAGCTGAAGTCATCGTCGACGGCAAGCTCGTTGCCAACCCGTACAAGAACTGGTCGGACATCAACGCTACCCTGCCGAAGGGCCCGATCGCAGCCTACATCCCGGGCTCCAAGCACGGCACCCGCGAAGTCTTCGAAGAGAAGATCATGGCTGAAGGCTGCAAGGAAGCCGGCGCAACCGACGCCATCAAGGCTGTCGTTTCCGACGCCAAGCAGGCTGCTGCCAAGTGCGTTGCAGTTCGTAAGGACGGCGCTGCTGTCGACATCGACGGCGACTACACCGAGACGCTTGCTCGTATCGCTGCCAACAAGACCGGCCTCGGCGTTTTCGGCCTCGCTTTCTACGAAAACAACAAGGACAAGCTGAAGGTTGCGACCGTTTCGAACGTCGTAGCTTCGACCGACACGATCTCCTCCGGCGAATACCCGGTTTCCCGTCCGCTGTACTTCTACGTCAAGAAGGCTCACCTGGGCGTTATCCCGGGCCTGAAGGAATACGTAGAATTCTTCCTGTCTGACGACATGGTTGGCCCGGAAGGCCCGCTCGCGGAATACGGCCTCGTTGCCGCTCCGGACGATCAGCGCGAACAGGTCCGCAAGGACTTCGAAGCTGGCAAGACCATGTAATGTTTGATCCGGCGCCGCCTCGTGCGGCGCCGGTCTCTTTCCGGCATTGGGCCGGCGCCCTCGCAAGGCGGCCTTTAAGTTGGGTATTTGCGACCAATTTGGTTCCGGTGATGGGAATTGTGCGGTAGTGGCTGCCGCCGATGGCGGTAGGCCGGGGGATTCTGATGAGCACACCACTGATCTTGTTAATTTTGGCGATCGTTGCGATCGTCTGTTATGTCGTTGGGACCCGGCATGCACTGGCTATTGCCGGTGGAGTGTCCTCCAAGCTTCATTCTCGTCCCGGCTATTATGGCACGTTCGTCGCGATCTGCGCCGTGCTGCCGGCGGCGATCGTTCTTGCGGTTTGGCTCGTTGCCAGCCCGTTCTACATCAATTCGGCCGTTCTCGGGGGCTTTCCCGAAGATGTGAAGGCCAAGTCGCAGGCTGAGCAGGGGCTCGCTTTCGGCATGGTCTCGTCGCTCGCCCGCGGCATGGATGTCCTGACGCTTGAGGAAATCGACAGCGTCGGCGCGGATCCGGTTGCACTTCGCAATGCGCTGGGCGCCAAGGGCTTGCCGCTTGCCGGCGATCCCGAGCCTTACATGGTCGAATCCGCCGGCGATCTGAATGCGATGAACAAGATCAGCAACCGTGTCATGACGGCTGTCGTTCTGATCGTGGCCCTGATCGGCGCGGGTCTCTCCTACACCCGTATTTCGCATCGCTTCCGCGCCCGCAACAGGGTTGAACGTGTCATTCTCGGCGCGCTCGTCGTCGCGTCGTCGATCGCGATCATCACGACCATCGGCATCGTCATGTCGATGCTGACGGAAGCCGGTCACTTCTTCGGCCGCGTCCCTGCCTGGGAATTCTTCTTCGGCACGGTCTGGGATCCGCGTTTCGCCGCAGCCGGTGCTGCCGCCTCGGAGGGCCAGTTTGGTCTCATTCCGTTGCTTCTCGGTACGCTTTACATCGGCTTTGTCGCCATGCTCGTCGCCGTTCCGGTCGGCCTGTTCTCGGCGATCTACATGGCCGAGTATGCTTCACCGAAGGTACGTTCGGTCACCAAGCCTCTGCTGGAAGTGCTGGCCGGTATCCCGACCATCGTCTACGGTTTCTTCGCGCTCACCACGGTCGGTCCGTTCCTGCGTGACATTTCCTCGAAGATCAACGGCATCGCCACCGGCGATTTCGCCAACTTCATCCAGGCGCAATCGGTTCTGACTGCCGGTTTCGTCATGGGCATCATGCTGATCCCCTACGTCTCCTCGCTGTCTGACGACATCATCACCGCCGTGCCGCGTGCGCTGCGTGACGGTTCGCTCGGTCTCGGCGCGACGAAGTCCGAAACCATCAAGAAGGTCGTCATGCCGGCAGCTCTGCCGGGTGTCGTCGGCGCTCTTCTGATGACTGCCTCGCGCGCCATCGGCGAAACCATGATCGTCGTGCTTGCCGCCGGTGTTGCCGCTCGTATGCAGCTCAATCCGTTCGAGCCGATGACCACCGTGACCGTCAAGATCGTCAGCCAGCTGACGGGCGACCTTGAATTCACCTCGCCGCAGACGCTCGTCGCCTTCGCGCTTGGCATCACGCTCTTCGTGATCACGCTTTGCCTCAATATCTACGCGCTCTTCATCGTGCGCAAATACCGGGAGCAGTACGAATGACCGACGCGGTTTCCTTCCCCGCCGGCGCTTCAGCCAAGCCCGCTCGCCGCGACATCGGCATCAAGCGCCGCTATGCTGCCGAACGCCGCTTCCGTGCCTATGGCATTGCAGCCCTCTCGTTCGGCATCCTCTTCCTGTTCATCCTGCTCTATTCGGTCGTTTCCAAGGGTTACACCGCCTTCCAGCAGACGATGATCACCGTTCCGGTCGAATTCTCCGAACAGATCATCGACAAGGACAACGAGCGCGCCACCGATCCGCAGAAGCTGGTCACGGCGAATTATCCGCTCGTCGCCCGCAATGCCGTCGCCAAGGTGCTCGGTGTTGCCGAAGGTGATCGTGCAGGCCTTCGCGCCGTCAACCAGATGATCTCGGACGGTGTCCGCAGTCAGCTGCGTGACATGGTTGTCGCCAATCCGCAGATCGTCGGCACCACCCAGACGGTCTCGCTTCTGGCGGCCGGTGATATCGACAGCGCCTTCAAGGGCCAGATCGACCTCACGGTTTCGGAAAACAACCGCAAGGTCTCCGACCAGCAGGTCGGCTGGATGAACCAGCTCGCCGAAGCCGGCGCGCTCGGCAAGCACTTCAATACCGGCATCTTCGTCAACGGCAATTCCAGCCGTCCGGAAGCAGCCGGCGTCGGCGTCGCCCTGATCGGCTCCTTCTACATGATGCTGATCGTGCTCGTCCTGTCGCTGCCGATCGGTGTCGCGGCCTCGATCTACCTCGAGGAATTTGCGCCGAAGAACAAGTTCACCGACCTGATCGAAGTCAACATCAACAATCTGGCGGCCGTTCCGTCGATTGTTTACGGTCTGCTTGGTCTCGCCGTCTTCATCAACTTCATGGGCCTGCCCCGCTCGGCTTCGCTGGTCGGTGGTCTGGTTCTGACGCTGATGACGCTGCCGACCATCATCATCGCGACCCGCGCAGCTTTGAAGGCGGTGCCGCCGTCGATCCGCGCGGCCGCCCTTGGTCTTGGTGCCTCGAAGATGCAGACCATCTTCCACCACGTCCTGCCGCTTGCCATGCCGGGCATTCTGACCGGCACGATCATCGGCCTGGCGCACGCGCTCGGTGAAACCGCGCCGCTGCTCCTTATCGGCATGGTCGCTTTCGTTGCCAACTACCCGACGACCCCGATGGATCCGTCGACAGCGCTGCCGGTGCAGATCTACATGTGGGCAAACGAGGCGGAACGCGCCTTCGTTGAAAGAACTTCGGGAGCGATCATCATCCTGCTCCTGTTCCTCGTGGTCATGAATGTTGGTGCAATTCTGTTGCGGCGGCGCTTCGAACGCCGGTGGTAGGAGATCGACACAATGAATATGTTGTCAGAAGCAGCAGTTGAAAAGGCGCTGGACAAAAAGATGAATGAAGTCGCGTACAAGATGATTGGCAAGGACGTATCGGTCTATTACGGCGAGAAGCGCGCGCTTTTCGACGTGAACCTGAACGTCCGCGAAAATACGGTGACGGCTCTGATCGGTCCGTCGGGTTGCGGCAAGTCGACCTTCCTGCGCACCCTGAACCGCATGAACGACACGATCGAGGGCTGCCGCGTCACCGGCAAGATCACCCTCGATACGGATGATATTTACGACAAGGAAATCGACGTCGTGGAACTTCGTGCCCGCGTCGGCATGGTGTTCCAGAAGCCGAACCCGTTCCCCAAGTCGATCTACGAAAACATCGCCTACGGCCCGCGCATCCACGGTCTTGCCCGTAACAAGGCGGACATGGACGCGATCGTTGAAGCCAGCCTTCAGCGCGCCGGTCTCTGGGCCGAAGTGAAGGATCGTCTGCATGAAGGCGGCACCGGTCTCTCCGGTGGTCAGCAGCAGCGTCTGTGCATCGCCCGTGCGGTCGCCGTGTCGCCGGAAGTCATCCTGATGGACGAACCCTGCTCGGCGCTCGATCCGATCGCAACGGCCAAGGTCGAGGAACTCATCCACGAACTGCGCGCCAACTACACGATCGTCATCGTGACGCACTCGATGCAGCAGGCCGCCCGCGTTTCGCAGCGCACCGCCATGTTCCACCTCGGCCAACTGGTCGAAGAGAACGACACGGACAAGATGTTCACCAATCCGGATGACCAGCGCACCCAGGATTACATCATGGGCCGCTTCGGCTGATTGGCCGTTGCCTGTTGCTCGCTGCTACGGATTTTGAGGACAAGAAGATGGTATCAAGTCATATCCTTTCTGCCTACGACGAAGAACTGAAGTATCTGCGCCGCCGCATTTCGGAAATGGGTGGCCTTGCCGAACAGATGTGCGGTGATGCCGTGCGCGCTCTGGTCAACGGCGATTCCGCTTTGGCCCAGAAGGTCATCTCCGACGACGTGATCCTCGATCATGCCGAACGCGAGATCCAGGACAAGGCGATCGTGACGATTGCGCGCCGCCAGCCGGTCGCGATCGATCTGCGCGAAATCATCGGTACGCTGCGTATCGCTGGTGACCTGGAGCGCGTCGGCGATCTGGGCAAGAACACCGCCAAGCGCGTCATCGCCGTTCAGGGCCACGGCGTTCCCCGCAAGCTTGCCCGCGGTCTGGAGCATCTCTCCGATCTCGCCGCTGTGCAGCTGAAGGAAGTGCTGGACGTCTATGCCAGCCGTTCGGCCGAAAAGGCGGAAGCCATCCGCCTGCGCGACGAGGAAATCGACGCGATGTACACGTCGCTGTTCCGCGAACTCCTCACCTACATGATGGAGGATCCGCGCAACATCACCACCTGCACGCATCTTCTGTTCTGCGCCAAGAACATCGAGCGTATCGGTGACCATGCGACCAACATAGCTGAAACCATCTACTACATGACGACGGGTGCCGTGCCGGAAGGCGAGCGTCCCAAGGACGACACGGCGAACACAGTCGGCGCGATTGCCGACTGAGTACGCTTTGTGTGATGGAGTATATCTAGCATGCAGCCAAGAATAGCGGTCGTGGAAGACGAGGAGGCGCTGAGCGTCCTCCTCCGTTATAATCTCGAAGCCGAGGGTTATGAGGTCGAGACCATCCTGAGGGGCGATGAGGCCGAGATCCGGCTTCAGGAACGCGCACCTGACCTGTTGGTCCTCGACTGGATGTTGCCAGGCGTTTCCGGCATCGAATTGTGCCGGCGCCTGCGCATGCGGCCCGAAACCGAACGTCTGCCGATCATCATGCTGACGGCACGTGGCGAAGAAAGCGAACGTGTTCGCGGCCTCGCCACGGGGGCGGACGACTACGTCGTGAAGCCGTTTTCCACGCCTGAACTGATGGCGCGCGTCAAGGCGATGCTTCGCCGTGCCAAGCCTGAGGTTCTCTCCAGCGTTCTGAAATGCGGCGATATCGAGCTTGATCGCGAGACCCATCGTGTTCATCGCAAGAGCCGCGAAGTTCGCCTCGGCCCTACGGAATTCCGCCTTCTGGAATTCCTGATGGTCTCGCCGGGCCGTGTCTTCTCGCGCTCGCAGCTTCTCGATGGCGTCTGGGGGCATGACATCTATGTCGACGAGCGCACCGTCGACGTGCATGTCGGACGTCTTCGCAAGGCGTTGAATTTCTCCAACATGCAGGATGTCATCCGCACCGTCCGCGGCGCGGGCTATTCGATGGAATCCTGATCGCTTCCGGTCATCCCGGATGGAATTGAAAAGGCCCGGATGCGCGTCTCGCATCCGGGCCTTTTTCGTTCGTTCATTGGCTGTCTGGCGTCCTGCGGGTATCTTTTATTCCGCGGCCGCTTGGGCCTCGCGCCATTCCGGCAGCGGGAAGATGCGGTCATAGGCCAGATTGAAGAAGAAGGCGTAGACCAGGTAGAAGGTGGCAAACGAGATATCCATCACCAGCGCCTGCCAGATCGTCACGCCGAGATACCATGCGATGAACGGCAAGAGCACGATCAGCAGACCGAGCTCGAACATCAGGGTATGGACAACGCGCAGCGACAACGTCTTCTGCGTGCTGCCGCGAAATTTCTGCATCAGGTGATCGAAGCCGAGATTGTAGATGTAGTTCCAGGCGGTCGCGACGGTTGCCGAGACGATGCCGACCACGCCGACATGTTCGACGGGAAGGTTGAAGACAAAGGAGGCGAGCGGCGTGAAGATGGCAAGCCCTATGACCTCGAAGCTGAGCGCGTGGCGAATACGGTCGCGCGTTGTGCGCATGATCAACCCCTTGGGTTAGCCGGGTCGTCCCGGTGTGCTTGCCCATTCTGGGGGAGGTCGTCCTCGCGGCTCACCAGATAGGTGTTTGCCCATCTGCAGGCAAGGCGCGAGATGGCAAGGCTGCCCTGCGAACGCTGCAAAGGACGGTAACAGACATGAAAAAAGCGGGCCTGAGCCCGCTTGATCGTGATCTGTCGTGTGGCCTCAGGCCCGTGCGGCGCTGGGCCTGCGACGCTCATGCACCGGCTGGTAGGCGAGCTTCGCATGGTAGGTGCAGTAAGGCGAATTGTCCGGGGACTCGCAGCCGCAGAAGTGGAAATCGTCGGTCAGCGGGTCGCCGACGGGCCACTTGCAGGTGCGCTCGGTCAGTTCCGTCAGGGCGAGCTTGCGCGAGATCGGCAGAACGACGTTGGAAGCCGGACGGTAGACCAGTTCCTGCGAAGCCTCGAACTCGACCTCTTCCTTGAGTGCGGTTGCGCCGACCGGACGAGCGACCGCGCGGGTTGCCGGACGGGCCGCGAAGGTCTGCGGACGGGGGGCTGCCACGGGGCGCTTTGCAGCACGGTTCGTCGCGATCGTGCCGCCGGCCTTTGCACGCCCCGGCAGGTTGAGGCGGTGGACCTTGCCGATCACGGCATTGCGGCTTACGCCTCCAAGTTGTGCGGCAATCTGGCTGGCGCTCAAGCCTTCCGACCACAACCTCTTCAGTTTTTCAACGCGCTCGTCCGTCCAATTCATGCCCGTTCTCCGCCTTTGAACGTTGGTGGCATGCAGAATCCCTCACCGCTGTCGCGCGATACATCTCGCAACAGGCACAATATCTATGCTTTTGGTGACTAGTTCCGCCGCATGCAGTCTAGTAATTGATCTTTAACCTAGAGGTCCGCAGACTCCGTGACAAGAGTCCCTCGAATCACCGCGAATCGATTTCCCGGTTTTCCCCAACTTGCTTCCTGAGAGAGTCATATTTGCCACAGCTGCCGGTTGGGTTGCGAAGGCGTCGTAAAATGTCTCGAAACCCCACATTTCCGCGAGTTTTGTTGACATCGAAGGTCCGACTGGCGATAGTGCCACCGCCGCCCCAAGGGCGGCATTTTGATTTTCTGGAATGTCCTTCGATGGACGCCCTGTAGGAGTGATGTCGCCATGACTGAAACCGCGCTTTTCGACACTTTTGCCCGTGCCCCCTTGCGCTTCGAGCGCGGTGAAGGCGTTTGGCTGGTGACGGAAAACGGCGAGCGATATCTCGATTTCGGCGCGGGCGTCGCGGTCACGTCCTGCGGCCATGCAAATCCTCATCTGGTCGAGGCGCTGAAGTCGCAGGCCGAGAAGGTCTGGCACCTGTCGAACCTCTATGAGATCCCGGAGCAGGAGCGTCTGGCACGCCGCCTGGTTGAGGCCACGTTCGCTGACAAGGCCTTCTTCACCAATTCGGGTGCGGAAGCTCTGGAATGCGCCATCAAGACGGCA
The DNA here is from genome assembly GCA_900469445.1 of Hyphomicrobiales bacterium. Taxonomy (GTDB): domain Bacteria; phylum Pseudomonadota; class Alphaproteobacteria; order Rhizobiales; family Rhizobiaceae; genus Neorhizobium. Next base: position 103,738 of record UBXM01000040.1, on the reverse strand, counting down.
CGCCGTTATCACTACTCCAAGGGCAATCCGGAAAAATTCCATATCATCACTTTTGAAGGTGCCTTCCATGGCCGTACGATCGCCACGATCGCTGCCGGCGGTCAGGAAAAGTATATGGAAGGTTTCGGGCCGAAGGCTCAAGGCTTCGATCAGGTACCGTTTGGTGATCTCGATGCGCTCAATGCGGCGATCAACGAAAACACCGGTGCGCTGCTGATCGAGCCGATCCAGGGCGAGGGCGGCGTGCGTCCGGTTCCGAAGGAATTCATGCGCGAGCTGCGCCGCATCTGCGATGAAAAGGGCCTGTTGCTTATCCTCGACGAGGTGCAGACCGGTGTTGGCCGTACGGGCAAGCTCTTCGCCCATGAATGGTCGGGCGTCACCCCGGACATCATGGCGATCGCCAAGGGCATTGGCGGCGGCTTTCCGTTCGGCGCCTGCCTTGCCACGGCGGAGGCCGCTTCCGGCATGAAGCCCGGCATTCACGGCACGACCTATGGCGGCAATCCGCTCGCCATGGCCTGTGGCAATGCCGTGCTCGACATCGTTCTGGCTGACGGCTTCCTTGAAAACGTCCGCGACGTCGCGCTCGTCTTCCGTCAGGGCCTTGCAGCCCTCAAGGATCGGTTCCCGACGGTGATCGAAGATATTCGCGGCGAAGGCCTTCTCTTGGGCATCAAGCCCAAGGTCCCGGCGGCCGACTTTAATGCCGGTCTGCGCGCGCAAAAGATGCTGGCCGTACCGGCTGGCGATAACGTCGTGCGTATCCTGCCGCCGCTTGTCGTGACTGCCGACGAAGCACGCGAAGGCTTGCGCCGCATCGAACAGGCCGCGGAAGCGCTTTCCGCCGAACTGTTGAAGAAATCCGCATAAGAATACGATAGAGAGGGCGCCTTCCGGTTCCCTCCTTTAGGGAACAAGGTAATGGCATCTCCCAAGCATTTTCTCGATCTTTCCGCTGTGTCGGCGGGCGACCTTCGCAACATCCTCGATGACGCCAAGGTGCGAAAGCAGGCAACCAAGGCCGGCACCGCTGACAAGCCGCTGGCTGGCAAGATGCTTGCTATGATCTTCGAGAAACCCTCCACCCGTACGCGCGTGTCCTTCGATGTCGGCATGCGCCAGCTCGGTGGCGAGACACTGTTTCTGTCGGGCACCGAAATGCAGCTTGGCCGCGCCGAAACGATCGGCGACACCGCCAAGGTTCTGTCGCGTTATGTCGATGCGATCATGATCCGCACCACCGATCACAAGCGCCTTCTGGAGCTGGCCGAACATGCCACCGTGCCGGTCATCAATGCGCTGACCGATGATACGCATCCCTGCCAGATCATGGCTGACCTGATGACTTTCGAAGAGCATCGCGGCCCGGTCGCTGGCAAGACGATCGCCTGGACCGGTGACGGTAACAACGTCCTGCATTCGCTTGTCGAAGGTTCCGCCCGTTTTGGTTATCGCATGAACATGGCCGTCCCGATGGGCTCGGAACCGCATGACAAGTTCCTCAACTGGGCGCGCAACAACGGCGGCGATATCATGCTCACCCATGATGTCGAGCGCGCGGTTGCCGGCGCCGATCTTGTCGTTACCGATACCTGGGTATCGATGAACCAGGAGCACAAGGCGCGGGGCCACAACATCTTCCAGCCCTATCAGGTCAATGAAGCGCTGATGAAACAGGCCAATGCGGATGCGCTGTTCATGCACTGCCTGCCGGCCCATCGCGGCGAAGAAGTGACGGATGCCGTGATTGACGGCCCGCAGTCGGTCGTCTTCGACGAAGCGGAAAACCGCCTCCACGCCCAGAAGTCGATCCTTGCCTGGTGCTTCGGCGCCATCTGAGGGCGCGCAAGCTCCGGTCTTGAATTGGCATGAAGCCGGCACCATCTGTCGGCTTTCAAATGCGCTGTGCCTGATGCCGGCGCTTCAACAGACATCCCTGGCACTTTCCAGCGGCCCAGCGGTTCCGCTTGCCGGCCTGTTTGTGTAAAGGTCGGGGCGAAACCCGAGACGATCGGTGTGAAGGAGTTAAGATGATGGCGGAAGCAACCGTGGAACTGAACGATCTCCACTTTGCCGGCGATGACAGGGTCGTGCCCTTCCAGGTCGAGGGCCTGGATGTACGTGGCCGTGCGGTTCAGCTGGGGCCGCTCCTGAACTCCATTCTGGCCCGCCACGATTATCCCGGACCGGTCGCACGGCTTCTCGCCGAAGCGCTCGTGCTGACGGCACTGCTCGGCACGTCGCTGAAGTTCGACGGCAAGTTTACGCTGCAGACCAAGGGTGATGGCCCGGTCGATCTTCTGGTCGCCGACTTCTCCACGCCGGATGCCCTTCGCGCCTATGCCCGTTACGACGAGGATGCGCTCGCCATTGCCATGAAGGATGAAAAGACGTCGCCGCCGGAGCTTCTCGGTCAGGGCGTGCTTGCCTTCACCATCGATCAGGGCAAGGGGATGCAGCCCTATCAGGGCATCGTGCCGATGGACGGATCGTCACTGGAAGAGATTGCCGGCGTCTATTTCCGTCAGTCGGAACAGATTCCGACCCGTGTTCGCCTGGGCGTGGCCGAGTTGTTCGACCGCGACGAAGACGGCAAGCCGCGCCATAACTGGCGGGCCGGTGGTCTGGTCGCCCAGTTCCTGCCGCAAGCGCCGGAGCGTATGCGGCATCCGGATCTTCACGGCGGTGACGGCGACGAGCGTGAGGCCAGCGTTTCTGATGACGCCTGGGATGAAGCCCGTTCGCTGGTCGAGACGATCGACACGGACGAATTGACCGATCCGCAGGTTGCCATCGAGCGGCTCCTCTATCGGCTGTTCCACGAGCGCGGCGTGCGGGTCTACGAACCGCAGACCGTATTCGATCGTTGCAGCTGCTCACGCGACAAGATCAAGGGTGTGCTGACCGGCTTCACGGCCGAAGAGATCGAGGCAAGCCAGGAGGATGGTCAGATCGCCGTCACCTGCGAGTTCTGCTCGACCACCTATCGTTACGAAGTGGCGGAATTTGTGCCGGCCTGAATGAGGTACGGGAGCAATTCCGGCAAAAGCGGGCGCCGGTTTTGCGCCCGTGAACGCTCTATCTCAGTTCAGGACCCGGTTCAGGCCGGGGGAATCCAGCGAGAAGGCGGGAATGTCGACTTTGAACATCTCGCCTTCTTCCGTCTGCATGTCGTAGTGACCGAACATCATTCCCGATGGTGTATCGAGCGGACAGCCTGAAGAATATTCGTAACTGTCGCCCGGCTGCAGGCGCGGCTGTTCTCCAACGACGCCCAGGCCGTCGACTTCATCGACCAAGCCATTCTGGTCGGTAATGTGCCAGTAACGGTGGACGAGCTTGACCGTATGGATCGAATGATTTTCGATGACGATGCGGTAGCCCCAGACATAGCGGCTCTCTTCCGGACTGGATTGCTCCTCCAGATAGAACGGCTCGACGGCAACTTCTATATCTCTTGTCCGGGCGCGATACATGGACAATTACCTCAAAACTACAGCGTTGGATGCCGTTTCTTACATGCTGACCAAGCTGTAGAACCTGGAAACTACACTTCCGCATATCGTACAAGCGACCGCGAACGTCAAGAAAACTCACGGTTTACGCGAGAAACTGTGATCTGTTCTTGGAATTAGGGATAACTGACATGGTGAATCCGCTTGGCGGGTTCACCATGTCTGGGGGCCGAAAAACCTTAGATCGCGGCCAGTGCCCTGGCGAAATCTTCCAGCAGATCCTCGCTGTCTTCGATGCCGGCGGAAAAACGCACGGTACCAGCCGAGATGCCCAGTTCTGCGCGGGCCTCGTCGGTCAGGTTCTTGTGTGTCGTCGTTGCCGGATGGGTGATCAGGCTGCGCGTGTCGCCGAGATTGTTGGAAATGGTGACCACGTCCAGCGCATTCTGCAGCTTGAAGGCGGCTTCCTTGCCACCCTTCAGCTCGAAGCAGATCAGTGTCGAGCCGCCGGTCATCTGCTTGGCGATGATATCCGCCTGCGGATGGTCCTTGCGGCCGGGATAGATGACCTTGGCAACCTGTTTCTGCTCGGCCAGGAAGTCGGCGATCTTCGATGCGTTTTCCGTCTGCTGCTTGACGCGGATCGGCAGGGTTTCAAGGCCCTTGATCAGTGTCCAGGCGGTAAACGGCGACATGGCCGGACCGGTATGGCGATAGTAGTCCTGCAGATGCTCGGTCACCCATTCGCGATCCGACAGGATGACGCCGGCAAGGCTGCGGCCCTGGCCGTCGATATGTTTGGTGGCAGAGTAGACGACGATATGTGCGCCGAGTTCCAGCGGCTTCTGGAAGAGCGGCGTGGCAAACACGTTATCGACCACGAGTTTCGCGCCGATCTGGTTGGCCAGCTTGGCAACGCCGGCAATATCGATGACCTCGAGCGTCGGGTTGGTCGGGCTTTCGAGGAAGAAAACCTTGGTGTTCTTCTGGATTGCCTTTTCCCAATTGGCGAGATCACGTCCATCCACCAGCGTGCATTCGATACCGTAGCGCGGCGCAAGCGTTTCGATTACCCAGCGGCAGGAACCGAACATCGCCCGGGCAGCGACGATGTGATCGCCGGCCTTCAGCTGGCACAGCAGGGCGGCGGAGACGGCAGCCATGCCGGAGGCCGTGGCGCGGGCTTCTTCCGCGCCTTCCAGCGCGCACATGCGCTTTTCGAACATGTCATTGGTCGGGCTGCCGTAGCGGGCGTATATATAACCTTCGGTCTCGCCCTTGAAGCGCGCTTCAGCGGCTTCGGAACTGTCATAGGCGAAACCCTGCGTCAGGTAGATCGCCTCCGACATCTCGCCATATTGCGAGCGCAGCGTGCCGCCGTGAACAAGTGTGGTTGCCGGGCGAAATTTGTTTGTCATGTCAGTCCTCATTCCAAAACAAAAAAACCGGCCGCAAAAGCAGACCGGTTTTAGCAACCCGGTCTTTTTAGCCACTTGTTTAACGTGGCTGCAAGCCGACCGGCAAATCACCACGGGATAAAGCTGGCTTACGCCTCGCATCCGCTTGCGTCAATGGCCTGCATTTGGTTTTGTCACCGCCAAAATTTGAAAGAAGTATCATGGCACGCGAAACGGGAATTCTGGCGGACCGCGCAATCGCGGCGCTTTTCGAAACGGGACGGCTGATCTCCGAGCGCGAGCTTGATCATGACCAGATCCAGCCGGCAAGCCTCGATCTGCGTCTGGGCGCCAAGGCGTTTCGCGTCCGCGCGTCCTTTATGCCCGGTCCCAATAGTCTCGTCTCGGACAAACTCGATCGCCTGAAGCTGCATGTCGTCGATCTCTCGGAAGGTGCGGTTCTGGAAACCGGCTGCGTCTATATCGTGCCTCTGATGGAGAGCCTCGATCTGCCGGCCGACATGTCGGCTTCGGCCAACCCGAAATCCTCCACCGGCCGTCTCGATATCTTCACCCGCGTCATTACCGATCACGCGCAGGAATTCGACAAGATCCCGGCCGGTTATCGCGGCCCGCTCTATCTCGAAATCTCCCCGCGCACCTTCCCGATCGTCGCCCGTCAGGGGTCGCGCCTGTCGCAAATCCGCTTCCGCATCGGCAATGCCATCCTGACCGAGCCGGAACTGGTGCATCTCCACGAGACCGAAACGCTGGTCGCCTCGGCAAAGCCGAACGTGTCCGGCGGCGGCATCGCGCTGTCGATCGACCTGAAAGGCGATGCGAACGGCCTGATCGGTTATCGCGGCAAGCACCACACCGCCGTGGTCGATGTCGACAAGAAGGCCCAGCACGACGTCTTCGATTTCTGGGAGCCGCTTTATAGCCGCGGCCGCAACGAACTGATCCTCGATCCGGATGAGTTTTACATTCTCGTCTCCCGCGAGGCGGTGCATGTGCCGCCGCTTTATGCCGCTGAGATGACGCCTTTCGATCCGCTGGTCGGCGAATTCCGTGTCCATTACGCCGGTTTCTTCGATCCGGGCTTCGGACATGAGGCCGCGGGCGGCCGCGGCAGCCGCGCGGTCCTTGAAGTCCGCAGCCACGAAGTGCCGTTCATCCTCGAAGACAGCCAGCTCGTCGGACGCCTCATCTACGAACACATGCTGGAGCATCCGGAAGGTCTCTACGGCTCTGGCCTCGGTTCCAACTATCAGGCGCAGGGCCTCAAGCTCTCCAAGCATTTCCGCGGCTGACCGTGACGCTTGGCCTCGCCTGGCCAATCAGGCTGGCCTTGACAGCAGCGACCCGTTGTTGGAAACCTTCAGCCGTCGCGGGTGTAGCTCAATGGTAGAGCAGCAGCTTCCCAAGCTGAATACGAGGGTTCGATTCCCTTCACCCGCTCCAGCGTCTTCTTGCCGCCCTCTCTTGCTTCAATGCCTCTGACTTCGCGCATGTCAGTTTTTTGATGTGGGCACATGCGGGGTCTTGTTCCAGTGGAACGGCTTGGTCTTCAGTTCGATTGCGGCCCGCCATGCGGCAACGGAGATCATCAGCCAGTAGAAGGGCACCAGCGCCCATCGCCAGCCGATCAGCCGTTTTTCGTGGTCGATCATCGAGCCCACGCCCAGTCCGAGGAAAATCAGGTAGCTCCCGAGGATGTTGACGAAATCCATGACGAACAGCGAGATGACGCCAAGCGGCAGGTCGTCTTTCGGCGCCTCCAGCAGGGCCGATGCCCCGAGCCAGAGGAAAACGAAGATCAGCGGATGAAGCAGTGCTGAGATCAGCATTCCGCCCACCATCAGCTGGAAGGTGATGAAGGCGGTCAGGCCCATTTCCCGCATCAGCCGCACCGGATCGCGCATCAGCACCAGCCATGTCTGCAGCCATCCCTTGAACCAGCGGGCGCGCTGCGCCATCCAGACGGAAACATCAACCGGTGCATCCTCAAGCGTCTGGCAGGTCAACACGTCCGAGCGGTAGCCCAACCGATAGAGACGCAAGCCCATATCTGCGTCCTCGGTGACGTTGTAAGGATCCCAGCCGCCGACCTGTTTCAGGATGGCGGTCTTGAAATGATTGGATGTTCCGCCGAGCGGCAGAGGCATCCGCCGCCTCGCCAGCATCGGTAAAAGCCCGCGAAAGAGGGCGGAATATTCGAGCGAGAACAGCGCGCTCAGCGGCGATTGCCTTGCATTGGCGATGATCAGCGGCGCCTGCAGGCAGACAAGTTCGGCAGGCCCTTTGAGAAAAGTGAGATAGGCTTCACGCAATTGCTGCGGGTGCGGCCGGTCTTCTGCGTCATAGATCGCCAGGAATTCGCCTCGCGCCGAAGGCAGCGCATAGGTGAGCGCCTTCGGTTTCGTGCGCGGACCGATCGACGGCACCGTGACGATCTCGAATTGCGGGCCGGGTTGCAGCGCTAGAAGCGCGGCGATCGTCTCCGTATCGTCCTCTTCGCAGACGAGTTTGATGTCGAGGAGCGCGCGAGGCCAGTCGAGCCGGTCGAGGCAGGTGAGGAGCTGGCCGACGACTGGTGCTTCCCGGTAAAGCGCCACCATGACGGTATAGCGCGGCAATGGGCCTGTCTGCCGGCTGAGCCGTTCAATCGGACTTGGCCGGTGTACTTTGAGGATCAAGGCCGTCAGTCGCAGCATTAGCGAGGCGAAATAGGTCAGTGTCAGGACGATATGCAGGAACAGAAGCATGACGACCGGCACGATGAAGAAGGCTGCGACCGTTGCCGCGACCACAGCTCCGGCGACGAACCCTTGCGCGCCTGAAAGCACGGTTCTTGCGGAAAAGGCCGGTCGCCGTTCGAAAAGCCCGTTCGTGACCTCCCGTCCACGCCGACTGGCTCCGGCCGCCCACACTGCCTTGCGGATGGCGTCGGGCGTGGTGATGGCGAGGTCGCGGCCAAGCCGGGGCAGGGTTGCCAGCGCGACGGCAAGTTCCGCCAACCGCCCCGCTTCCGGGGCGATGACCGTTTCCGGCGCCCGGTTGCGATGGACAAGACGAACCATGGTCGGCCTTGTCAGTTGGCTGTCCAGCGTCATTGCATCCTGCACGAGACCGGGGTCGATCGTCTCGATGAAAGGCAATCGCAACAGCCGGGCGATCGCACCGTAATAGGCTTCTTCGCGCACCTCGCCGGAGCGCAAAAGTTCTGCCTCGATCGATGTGCCATGGCAGAATGCCCGCTCGCGCATCCGGGCGATCACAGGCTTCGAAAAACCGAGAGCCGCAAGCGTGCGGGCCTCTGCCTCCGGAAAATCCGGATCAGCCCTTTCCCATGGTTCCTCGCTATCGAGCCGATGGCTCGTCGAGTTGCTGCCTGGCCCAGTGGCAGGCTCATCGTCACAGATCGCCGATCCCTGCGGCGGATATTCCCCGAAGCGCATGGTTCTGTTACACCGTCCCAAGAGAGCGAACCGATAGGGGCGCCCCAGCCTGACCCGCAGACGATCATAATGAGGCACCGGATGATTACATCCCCAGTTTGGCGGGGGGCACGCGATCTATTTGCGGCCTGCGTGATGATGACAGCGGCTTTCGCGACACCCGGTACAGGTCTGGCTGCGGAAACGGGTGATACCCTGCCGCTGATGTTCGATAGCCGCGAGCGGCTGGCCCGCCCCGATCTTTCGACGATCGTGCGCTTGCGCATTCTGACGACCGTTGATTTTCCGCCCTTCAACTTCACAGATCAGACCGGCCGCCTGTCCGGCTTTAATGTCGATCTCGCCCGTGAAATCTGCGCCGAGCTCAAGCTTGAGGCAAAGTGCCAGATCCAGGCCCTGCCTTTCGACGAACTGGAAAAGACGCTGGAGACCAATGGCGGCGAGGCGGTCATGGCCGGCATTTCGGTGAGCCCGCAGCGGCTGGAGCGCTTCCTGTTCTCGCGCTCCTATATCGGCATTCCGGCGCGTTTTGCCAGAAACCGTGCGACCGAAATTCCGGGCGATACCGCCGCCGCCCTTGTCGGCCGCCGGGTCGGAGTGGTCAAGGAGACCGCGCATGAGGCGATGCTCAAGGCATTTTTCCCGGGCATCACGGCCGTACCGTTCGAAAACGATGCGGAGATGACGGCAGCGCTGAAGGAAAAGAAGGTCGACGCGGTCTTTACCGATGGCCTGAAGTTGCCTTTCTGGGTCTCCAGCGAAGCGTCGGAAAAATGCTGCACACTCTTCGACGGTCCTTATCTTTCGGAAAAATTCCTCGGCGAGGGCCTGTCGGTCATGGTGCGCCGAACCGACCCGACCCTTGTGGCGGCCTTTAATCAGGCACTCGCCGAACTCTCCCGCAACGGCAGGCTGCAGGATCTCTACCTGCGCTATTTCCCGAACGGGCTTTATTGATCTCTGGGAATTTGTTCCTTCGGGCGCAGAGCCGAAGCGACGAGCCTTATTGGCTCGCCCATATGATCCGGGCCATCCACTCCACCTCGGCAAGATCGAAGGCCCGGTTGGGGTGGTCCGGGTTGAGCGACATCACCTCAACGCTTTTCGGGCTCTGGCGTGCCAGCACCTTTGCCATGACTTCGCCTTCGCGGGTTTTCAACACGACACGGTCGCCGCGCCTCACCTGGGCACCCGGTTCGACGATCAGCACATCGCCGTCGCGATAGAGCGGCATCATCGATTCACCCTGGACTTCGAGCGCATAGACGCCCGCCTTGCGCGACGGGTCGGCTGGAAATTCCACCACGTCCCAGCCCTGGCCGGCGGGAAAACCGCCATCGTCGAAAAAGCCGCCTGCACCCGCCTGGGCAAAGCCGAGCAGCGGGATATTGCTGGCCTGAGGCGGAAAGTTGCCATCCGGAATCTGGCCGCGGCCACCAGCCGGCAGGTAGCTCATGAACTGGTCGATCGTGGCGCCAGTCGCATCGAGCACTTTGGAAATGGATTCCGTCGAAGGCCAGCGCAGACGCCCATCGGGGCCGAGACGTTTGGAACGGTTGAATGAGGTCGGGTCCAGTCCCGCGCGTCGCGCAAGCCCGGAAGGCGTCAGCTGGTGACGTTCGGCAAGTCTGTCGATCGCGTTCCATATGGCGTCATGTGACAGCATTGTCGCCCGTGCCCCGGCCCATGTGCGGCCCCAATCTGCGCCCCGCAGCATCGGGACGATGTGAAGCTTCGATCGGAAATGACGTATCCGGTGGGTCCCGGCCTTCTACGCCAATACTGGCGAGATACCCTCCAGCGCGCGTAATCCTAGCCGAAGGTCGTCGGCACGTAAAGGTCGGAAAGGAATAAAATCCTCTCTGCGGACTATGCGACCATGGCCATGTTGATCTTGCCGAGCTTGATCACGGCCTGGGTCCGGCTGTCGACATTGAGCTTCAGCAGGATCGCCGAGACATGCGCCTTGATCGTGGCTTCCGATACGCTGAGCTCGTAGGCGATCTGCTTGTTCAACAACCCCTCGGCAAGCATGGTCAGCACGCGGTTCTGCTGCGGCGTCAGCGTTTTCAGCCGATCGAGGATTTCGATCAGCGCAGGATCGTTCTCGGCCTGTCCGCCGTCGTTTCCGGGCGTGAAGATCCCGCCGTCGAGCACGGTTTTCACGGCGTTGCGGATGTCGTCGAGGCCGGATGATTTCGGGATGAAGCCCGAAGCGCCGAGTTCGATCGACCGGCGTATGGTTGCATTGTCGTCGGTGGCCGAAACGATGACGATCGGAAGCGCCGAATATTGCGCTCTCAGCGTCATCAGGCCCGAAAACCCGCTGACGCCCGGCATGGCAAGGTCGAGCAGCATCAGGTCGGCATCAGGATGTTCATCAGCTGCCTTGAGCGCGGCGGAAAATTCGCCGCATTCGATAATGGCGACATCCTCCGCCATGGTCTGAAGCGTCTGGACGAGCGCGCCACGAAACAGGGGATGGTCGTCTGCGATGATGATTGTGAGTGTCTGCATTCCCACGCCTCCTCCCAAAGGCATAGTTGTGCTGGGATGAAAATCCCGGGCCCTCCTCAAGGCCTGCGTCAATTTGTAACGCCGTTGAAGGTTGGAAACAAGGGTTCCGTTGTCCTGCTGCACATCTTGTGCGGGCAGAGACTGGTGCAATCTGTAGCGCTTCTGCGACAGCTCGACGCGGGAAGGCCGTGCCGCAAGGTGTCGGGTGTCAGGTCCGGTCGGGTTGCGCGGCAGGGTTCGGCTCGCCGGTGAATTCGCGCACGATACCCATGAAAGTCCGCATGAAGCGCTCCATGATCGAGAGCGAGCGGTCGACTTCCGCATCGCTCGGCAATCGATCCGGAGGTGTCTGGCTCAGGCGTTCTTCCAGTGCGGTGACCCGCTTTTCCAGAAGGTTGAGTTCTGTTTCGTAGGCCGCGCGCTCGTCGGGTGCCATGCGGCAGGTCAGCTCGTCATTTTCGTCCCGGCAGGTGGTGATTGCGCCGGTTTCGGTATCCAGCCGCACGATCCCCCGGTCGGTCCGCTCCAGCTGGAATCGCTGTTGTGCCTTAGCGCCTTCCGCAGCAAAGAGGGCGCCGGTCAGAGACGCGGCGGCAATGCTGATTGCCAAAATGCGCATTTTGTCTCCTCCGATAGTGATGGACATTTGGGCGTCTTTGCGGCAAACGATCCGCATCGCCGCTTATCGGCATCAACGGTTCGCAGGCTCCAAAGTTCTCACAAGCCCAAGCTCTCAATGGAGATGTGTGATGACGGATACCGTTTACAAGATCGTGCCCGAAACCATCTGGCGTGAGGCCAAGGTGAAAGGGGTCTTCGAAGGTGCCGAGATCGACCACCGCGACGGTTATATCCATTTCTCCACCGGCACCCAGGCCCGCGATACGGCGAAACTGCATTTTTCCGGTGTGACGGGGCTCATGCTGGTTGCCGTCGATCCGCGCTCGCTCGGTGACGAGCTGAAATTCGAGCCGTCCCGTGGCGGCGATCTCTTTCCTCATCTGTATGGCGCCTTGCCGCTCTCGGCCGTCCTTTGGGAAATGCCGCTGTTGATCGGCGTTGATGGCCAGCACGCCTTTCCGGAGAAAATGCCATGATCGGCCGCCTCGCGGGGATTGCCTCCCGCAGCCTCTTCGTCTTCGATCCCGAAATCGCCCATAATCTGTCGATCACCGCGTTGAAGACCGGTATTTCGCCAGTCTGCGCCCCGAAGGCCGATCCGCGCCTCGCCCAGACGATCGCCGGCATCCGGTTTGAAAATCCGGTCGGCCTTGCAGCGGGTTACGACAAGAATGCCGAAGTGCCGGATGCGCTTTTGAAGATCGGTTTCGGTTTCACCGAGGTCGGCACGCTGACTCCGAAACCGCAGGCCGGCAATGACAAGCCGCGTCTTTTCCGTCTCGTCGAGGATCGCGCGGTCATCAACCGTTTCGGTTTCAACAACGAAGGCCACGAGGCAGCCTTGCGCCGGCTTTCAGCCCGCGGCTCGGCTTCCGGTATCGTCGGCGTCAATATCGGCGCCAACAAGGACAGCGCCGATCGCATCGGTGATTACGTCCTCGGCATCCGCAAATTCTATTCCGTCGCCACCTATTTCACCGTCAATATTTCCTCACCCAACACACCCGGCCTGCGTGATCTTCAGGCACGCGAAAGCCTGGCAGCGCTTCTCTCTGCCGTGCTCTCAGCCCGCAATGAAGAGGCAATCCGCGCCGGCAAGCGCCTGCCGGTTTTCTTGAAGATCGCGCCCGATCTGACCGAGGAAGGCCTTGATGATGTGGCCGCCGAGGCGCTCGCTCATGATCTCGACGGCCTGATCGTCTCCAACACCACGCTGTCGCGCGAAGGCCTGAAGGATCAGGTGCAGGCGAAACAGGCCGGCGGCATGTCCGGCGCGCCGCTCTTTGCCAGGTCGACTTCGGTGCTCGCCCGCATGCGCAAGCGTGTCGGTGCGGACCTGCCGATCATCGGCGTCGGTGGTGTGGGAAGTGCCGAAACCGCGCTGGAGAAAATCCGCGCCGGTGCCGATCTGGTGCAGGTCTATTCCTGCATGGTCTACGAAGGTCCGGCTCTTCCGGGCGATATCAATCGCGGCCTGTCGAAGCTGCTCGACCGCGAAGGCGCAGGATCGATCCGTGATCTGCGCAACACCCGCGTCGATCACTGGGCCGCGCAGCCGCTTTAATCAGCCGGAAAGAACCATGGCCCAGTAGGGCCGCCCGTCCTCGGCTTTCGCCACGGCGACGCCGAGGCCACGATAGTTGCCGAGCATGTTTTCCAGATGCTTGGGGCTGTCGATCCAGGCCTGTACTGCCGCGTTGACGGATTGCTGGCCTGCAGCGATATTTTCTGCCGCCGGCAAGGCAACGTCGCTTTTCTTCATTCGCGCGCCGAAATCGTCGCCGAGACCGATGAGATGCGTCATCTTCTCGGCCTTTGCCATTCGGATCGACTGGATCGCGGCCGCCTTGCGCGCCGGTGTGTCGAGCGTCAGTGCCGAAAGCCCCTTGGTTGCGCGCAACCTGTTGACCATCGGCAGGGCAGCCACGGTTTCGTCCTGCGAGCCGGGCGTTGGCGCAAGCACGCTTGTGGTCGAACAGCCGGCCAGCAGGAGGCCCATACCGGAAAGAACGAGAAAACCCCGTCGCGAAGGAATGGTCGAAACAGTCATCAGCGGCGGTAGCTCATCAGGCGCAGAACGACGAAGATCGGAACGACGATGATCGCGCCCAGCAGCAGATAGTCGCCCACGCGCCCGAGCGCGCGAAAACCGTTGTACCAGAGGTCGAGGAAATAATAGCGGATGCTGTCGACGATATTGTCGGGCGTGAAGCCGAAAAAGGCGAGCACGAAACCGACGATCAGGCAGACCACGATCAGTTTGATGATCGTCCGGCCAATCGAGTCGCCGAGGAACCTGTTCATGCCATCCGCCATACTTGATCGTCTCCGTTGCTTCAAAAATGCCATAGCCGCGGTGACGGCCGCCTGCAACCGTCAGATAGGTATTGACGTTCGCCTCTCAAATAGAACTTGAGTTTTTTTGTGGCTTCGGCGATGAGCGGCAGGATTTCAGGACAATTTCGATGAGCCAGTTCTCTTCCGGCGACGTGATCGCCGACCGTCGTGCCGATTATGCCCGCATGCTGGCGGAAGGCCGCGACTTCGCCGCCGCCGCCGAACTTATGGAACAGTCGCTGGAGCTTGCGCCCGGCTGGGCCGCGGGCTGGTTTCGTCTCGGTGAATATCGCGAGAAGGCGGAGCTTGTGACGGCGGAGGACGCCTATCGCCGCGCTCTGGAGCTCGAACCCGAAGACGTCTTCGGCGCAACGCTGAAACTTGCCGTCATCGGCGCGGAAGAAGCACCGGATCAGCCGCCCAGTCGTTATATCGAAAGCCTGTTCGACGAATATGCCGAGCGTTTCGACACGGCGCTGGTCGAGAAGCTGGATTATTCTGTCCCCGGCAAGCTTGCCGCGCTGGTCGTGCCCCATGCGCCCTTTGCCCTGACGGTGGATCTCGGTTGCGGCACCGGGCTTTTCGGCGCTGAAATCAGGGACCGCACGCGACATCTGGAGGGTTTCGACCTCTCCTCCAATATGCTCGCCAAGGCAGAGGAGAAGGGCCTTTACGATCGCCTCGGCCAGTCCGACCTGAGCTTGCCCGCCGAACTGTCCGGCCTGTTCGGCCCGGACCTTCCACACCATCGCGCCGATCTGGTGTCTGCCGCCGACGTGCTGATGTATCTCGGCTCGCTGGAAACCGTCTTTCCGCTGGTGGCCGATCTTCTGGCGCCTCAAGGCCTGTTTGCCTTCTCCGTCGAGGATGCGGGTGAGGAGGAGGGCTTCGTGTTGCGCGACAGCCTCCGTTATGCCCATTCGGAAGCCCATATCCGGCTGCTTCTTGCGCATCACCGGCTGGAGCTTCTGGAAATCGAGCGCACCACAATTCGCATGGATGCCGGAAAGCCGGTCAGCGGCATTCTGTTTCTGTCGCGCAAAATGGCCTGAACCCTTATTTTCTTGCGATTTCGCCTGAAGCCCTCACGACATGTTGATGGCGCTTGAGGAAGTCGCTATCGCATTGCACAATTGCCGAAATACAAGGGGAACCAATTGGCCGACGAACAGAGCGCGCAGAAACGCCGGCTGGGCTTTTATAGCCTGGATCCCGCACGTCATACCAAGCTGGAAGACGCGCAGGGTATTTTCATCAGCGCCATGGTCGCAGCCCTCGGCCTCTATTTCCTGAGCCAGGCGGGGTTTCTGACCAGCGGCACGGCCGGTGTCGCCTTCCTCCTGCATTACGCTTTCGATATCCCCTTCGGCGTGTTGTTCTTCGTCGTCAATCTGCCCTTCTATTATCTCTCGTTCAAACGCCTCGGCCTCGGTTTTTCCTTCAAGACCTTCGTCGCCATCCTGATGGTCTCCTTCATCACCGAGCTTGAGCGCAAATTCATCGTCATCCAGCATCTCGATCCCTTCTGGGCGGCGCTGCTCGGCGGCATCCTGATCGGCTTCGGTCTGCTTGGGCTTTACCGTCACCGTGCCTCGCTCGGCGGCATCGGCATTCTCGCCATCTACATCCAGGATCGGTTCAAGGTGCCCGCCGGTCTCGTCCAGCTTGCCTTCGATCTCTGCGTCATGGCAGCAGCCTTCTTCGTGGTCAGCCCGATGACGGTCCTCTGGTCGCTCCTCAGCGCCGTTGTCCTCAACCTGCTTCTCACCATCAACCACCGGTCCGACCGGTATATCGCGGTGCGTTGAGATGACGGAGGCGACCGACAAGAAAAGCCCGATCGGTTTCTGGGCCTCCTCGACAGAAAAGCACTCGATCATCGAGGATATTCAGGGGATTGCCGCCGGCTCCATGCTGGCGGCTTTGGGCGTCACCATGCTGGCCACCGCCCATCTTATGATCGGCGGCACGGCCGGCCTCGGTTTTCTCTTGCGTTATTCCATCGATGTCAGCTTCGGCACGGCCTTTTTCGTATTGAACCTGCCATTCTACTGGCTGGCCTATAAGCGCCTCGGCCTCGCTTTCACGATCAAGACTTTCGCCGCCGTGGCGCTCACCTCGGTCCTGACCGGCATCCTGCCGAAACTCATCGCCTTTGACAGCATCGAGCCGATCACGGCCGCTTTGTTCGGCGGCCTGCTGATCGGCTGCGGCATGCTGGTTCTCTTCCGCCACCGGGCATCGCTCGGTGGCTTCGGCATTCTGGCGCTCTACCTGCAGGACAGGTTCGGCTGGCGCGCAGGCTTCGTGCAACTGGGACTGGATTGCGTCGTGCTGATCCTGTCTTTCTTCGTCGCCAGCCCCTTCGTCATCGCTTGCTCGATCGTTGCGGCGGTGACGCTGAACCTGACGCTCGCCATCAACCACCGCACCGATCGTTATATCGTCCGATAGCTTCTCTCGGGCTCAGGCGGCGTTTGCCACCTTGTCGATCGGGTGCTGTGACCGGAAGCCGACGGCCAGCCGGTTCCAGATGTTGATCGCCCCGATCGCCACCGTGATCTTGACCATCTCTTCTTCGGAAAAATGCGCCTTCAACGGCTCATAGGCACTGTCGGGAATACCCGTTTCGGCAATCTTCGTGACCGAGTCGACCCATCCCAGCAGGGCACGTTCGCGCTCGTCATAGACCGGCGATTCCCACCACACGCTCATCAGGTTGATCCACTGTTCGGAAAGCCCCTCATGGCGGCTTTCCTTCACATGCATGTCGACGCAAAAGGCGCAGCCGTTGATGATCGAGGCGCGAAGCTTGATCAGGTGGATGAAGCGGCGCTCCAGTCCTGATTTCTGCACATAGTCTTCCAGCGCCATCACCGCCTTATAGGCTTCCTGGCTGGCTTTGAAGGGATTGAAACGCGGATGCATGGTCGTCTCCTTTTGAGCAATTCCAGCAAAGCGCATTGCGGTTTTGCGTCCGGAATTGCGGTGAAATGATCCAGGGTTTTTGGCCCTATCCACGGGCCGATTTGCGCTCGTTCAGTTCCATGAAGGCACAGCCGCGGGCGGCGATCCCGCCGTCATCGTCTGCCGCAAGGTCCGAGAGGATCGATGCCATCGTCACCTTGGCGAGTTCGGCGCGATAGGCTTTTTCGGCCTTCAGCATCGCCGCATTGATTCCGCAGGGCTTGGTGAAATAGCGGCCCGGCAGAGGGTTCGGCCCACGCTGGCGGATTTCCGCGCAACGAAAGGCCGGTGCAGGTCCTTCCACGGCCAGCACGATATCGAGCAGGGTGATCTCGTCTGCCGGCCGCGCCAGCCGATAACCACCCTTCGGGCCGGGTATGGTGGAAACGAGACCGGCGCCGGAAAGCGCCTGCAGGTGCTTGAGAAGATAGCTCACCGAAACGCCGTGGAATTCCGCAAGCGCCGCCGCCGACAAAACGCCGCCCTCGGAAAGGCCCGCGAGCATGCCGACGCAGTGGATTGCCTGTTCGACGCCGTCACTTAGTTTCATTGCTATCTCCTAATTACGGATAAAATTTATCCATGATTATGTGTCGCGAGTCAAGAGGCCTTCTTTTCGTCTCCGGAAAGCTTATCTTTCCCGCGTGGATCTCGTCGAAACCAAACCCTCCGGCAGCCAGGCCGCCACTCTTCCCCGCCCGTTCCTGAAATGGTTCGCGGAAAAGGGATGGGCTCCCCGTGCCCACCAGCTGGAACTTCTCGGCAGGGCGCAAGCCGGCGAAAACATGCTGCTGATTGCGCCCACCGGTGCCGGCAAGACGCTGGCGGGTTTTCTGCCGTCGCTCACCGATCTCGTTGCGCGTGGAAAAATTCCGCCCGGTTCGGCGTTCACCGGCATCCACACGCTTTATATTTCGCCCTTGAAAGCGCTGACGGTCGATATCGAGCGCAACCTGATGAAGCCAGTCAACGAGATGGGGCTGGCGGTCACGGTGGAAAATCGCACTGGCGATACACCGCAGGCCAAACGCCAGCGCCAGAAACTCAATCCGCCCGATATCCTGCTGACCACACCTGAGCAGGTGGCGCTGCTGCTCGCCAACAAGGAAGCGGAACGTTTTTTCAAGGACCTGAAATACGTGGTCCTCGACGAGCTGCATTCACTCGTCACCTCCAAGCGCGGCCATCTCCTTTCCCTCGGTCTTGCGCGCCTCAGAAAACACGCGCCAAACATGCAGACGATCGGTCTTTCCGCCACGGTCGCCGACCCGATGAACCTGCAACGCTGGCTGGTCCCCCAAGGTGAAAACCCTTCGCCACCCGCCGGCCTTGTCCATGTCACCGGCGGTGCTGCCCCCGATATCACCATTCTCGGCACCGAAACCCGCATCCCCTGGTCCGGCCATGTCTCCACCTATGCCATCCCCGAAGTCTATAAGGAGATCAAACGTCACAAGACGACGCTGATCTTCGTCAACACCCGCTTCCAGGCCGAGCTTCTGTTCCAGACGCTCTGGACCATCAACGAGGACAATCTGCCGATTGCGCTGCATCACGGCTCGCTCGATGCCGGCCAGCGCCGCAAGGTGGAAGCCGCGATGGCCGATAACAGGTTGCGCGCCGTCGTCGCCACCTCGACGCTCGACATGGGGATCGACTGGGGCGACATCGATCTCGTCGTCCATGTCGGCGCACCAAAGGGCGCGTCACGCCTTGCCCAGCGCATCGGCCGCGCCAATCACCGCATGGATGAACCCTCGAAAGCCATCCTCGTCCCCGCCAACCGGTTCGAGGTGATGGAATGCCAGGCAGCGCTCGACGCCAATTATCTCGGTGCGCAGGACACGCCGCCGGTGGGCGAGGGGGCGCTCGATGTTCTCGCCCAGCACGTGCTCGGCATGGCCTGCGCCGAACCCTTCGATCCGCTCGAACTCTACGACGAGATCACCTCCGCCTCTCCCTATGCCGGGCTCAAATGGGAAATGTTCGAGCGCATCGTCGATTTCGTCGCCACCGGCGGGTATGCGCTGCGCACCTATGAACGTTATGCCAAAATCCGGAAAATGGAGGACGGCCGCTGGCGGGTCTCCAATCCGCAGATCGCCCAGCAATACCGCATGAATTTGGGCACCATCGTCGAGGCCGCCGAACTCAATGTCCGACTGGTAAAACGTAATGCCAAGGGCACTTTGGGCCGGGGCGGCATGTCGCTCGGCAAGGTCGAGGAATATTTTCTGGAGCAGCTGGTGCAGGGAGATACGTTCCTGTTTGCCGGAAAGGTGCTGCGTTTTGAAGGCATCCGCGAAAACGAATGCCTCGTCTCCAACGCCTTTTCGCTCGACCCGAAAATCCCCGCCTATGCCGGCGGCAAATTCCCGCTCACGACATACCTTGCCGACCAAGTGCGCGCCATGCTGGCCGAGCCTGATCGCCGGGTGAGCCTGCCCGATCAGGTGCGCGACTGGCTATCGATCCAGCTCGAACGTTCCATGCTGCCGAAACAGGATGAGTTGCTGATCGAGACTTTTCCGCGTGGAAAACGCTTCTTCCTGATCGCCTATTGTTTCGAGGGACGTCTCGCGCACCAGACGCTCGGCATGCTGCTCACCCGCCGTCTGGAGCGCGCCGGCGCCCGCCCTCTCGGCTTTGTTGCCACCGATTATTCGCTCGCCATCTGGGGCCTCAACGATTTGGGTGCGATGATCGCGGACGGTTCCCTCAGCCTCTCCGACCTCTTCGATGAAGACATGCTGGGCGATGATCTCGAAGCCTGGCTCGACGAAAGTTACATGCTCAAGCGCACCTTCCGCAATTGTGCCGTGATTTCCGGTTTGATCGAACGCCGCCATCCCGGCAAGGAAAAGACCGGCCGCCAGGTCACGGTCTCGACCGACCTGATTTATGACGTGCTGCGCTCCCACGAACCCGACCATGTGCTTCTGGAAGCGACACGCCGCGATGCGGCTTCGGGACTTTTGGATATCGGCCGCCTGGGCGATATGCTGTCGAGAATCAAGGGCCACATCACCCACCGTGACCTCGATCGCGTTTCGCCCTTGGCGGTGCCGATCATGCTGGAAATCGGCAAGGAAAACGTGCCGGGCGAGGCGCAGGACGCAGTATTGCAAGAGGCTGCGGACGAGTTGATTGCGGAGGCGGGATTGTAGAGCTTGCGTTTGGATCCTCGGGTCAAGCCCGAGGATGACGAGCGTGGGGTAGGCGGCTTGCTCAACATAGCCGTTTCGCCATGGTGTGACATCTCTTGTGGCACCGTAGCATTCCCTCTGGGTTGTCATCCTCGGGCTTGACCCGAGGATCCACGCACAGGCAAACAAGGGCACTACAGGGCCGTAGCCCAAACCGAAAGACGAACAAACCGTGATGCACCGCCTCGGGCTCGCAGCCCGCACCATGATCGGCACAAGCCAAGCGACCGGAACCGAGGAAATCCTCGTCCACGGCGTTGCTGCCGTCTGCGATCCGCTGGGTGGTCTTTACCTGCCGGAAACCGGCATGCTCGTCGTCTCCGACCTGCATCTGGAAAAAGGCGCGGCCTTCGCCCGGCGCGGCATGATGCTGCCGCCCTATGACACGATCGCCACGCTCAACATCCTTTCGGCCGTCATCGCACGCTACGATCCCAAGGTCGTCGTTTCGCTCGGCGACAATTTCCATGATCGCAAGGGCTCCGAACATCTACCAACGGACCTGCGAAAAATGATCGCCGACATGGCCCGCGGCCGCGACTGGATCTGGATCAACGGCAATCACGATCCCGATGGCACGACAGACCTGCCGGGCATATCCAGCGACGAACTCGTCTATGGCGGTCTCGTCTTCCGCCATGAGCCCAGCCTGATCTCGTCGAAGGGCGAGATCGCCGGGCACCTTCATCCCGCCGCCACCGTGCGCCGTCGCGAAAAGTCGGTTCGTCGTCCGTGTTTCGCCAGCGATGGTCATCGTCTGCTCATGCCGGCTTTCGGCGTTCTCACCGGCGGCCTCGACCTCCGCCACAAGGCGATGCAGGGCCTGTTCCGCCAGGAAACGCTGGTCGCCCACCTTCTTGGCCGCGACCGCATCTATTCCGTGCGCTACGGCAGCTTGATGGGCTGATCCTTCTTCATCCGTCTCGGGACGGAAGCGCTCTAAGCCAGCTCCTGCAACGCCTTGACCGTTTCCGTTGCGCGATCCCGCGCATCCGGCTGCAGTCCCAGCGCCATGTGCTCGCTTTCGATCTCCATCAGGAAGTCGATCGCCATGTCCACCGGCTCTCCATGGCGCAACATGTGGATCACCTGCACGAGATAGCTGTCATATTCGTCGACAGCCTCCTCGGGCGGTTGATCTCCGTGTTTCAGTCCGATCGGGTCCCAGAAGGTCCAGCCGGCGTGCCGTATCGTCGCCAAATCCATGCTCATCGTGGCTAGAAACCGGAAGCGCCGGCAGAACGCAAGTGCCCTACCTGTAGACCAGCACCGGCAGTTTCGATCCGGCCAGCACCTTCATCGTCACGCTGCCCAGCATGAAGGCCTTGAAGCCCGAACGTCCATGCGACGCCATGACGATCGCGTCGCAGCCATGTTTTTCCGCCGTCTTGACGATGCAGCCGGCCGGGTCGACGCTCTGGACCTTCACAGCCTCGCAGGTCAGATCACGCTGTGCGGCGGCGGCCTTCGCATCGGCCAGAATACCGTCTGCCTGCTCGTTCGCCCGCTGCTCGTATTCGGCATAGGCGATGTCCATGCCGACGGGATAGACGGTAAACACCTGCAGCGGTTCGATCACCGCCAGCACCGTCACCTGGGCATTGCTTTCGCGTGCAAAATCGAGTGCCTTTTCGAGTGCCTGCGTCGACAGCGGCGAGCCGTCGGTCGGGATAAGGAGATGTTTGAACATTGTGTTGACCTCGCTTGGATGACCTCCCTGGTCGAGATCATCTTCGCACCGGCGCATTGTCGCACATTGACCTGTCTCAAACCGAAGCGCGGCCTCCGCTGGGTTGCCAGGGGTTCACGCCATCCTTCAGCCAGTGCAGCGTATCCTTCCAGAAACCGTCAGCATTCCGGGAATGAAACAGGCTGAAATGACCGATTGCGTCGAGCCCGTAAAATGACGGCGAGAGACTGGCTTCGATCCGCTCGGCATTTTGGTAGTAGGAGAGCGTCCGGCGTATGGCGGCGGCCGAACCGATATCGTCGTCGGTGACTGAGATAGCCAGGATCGGCGCGGTGACGGCGGCAAAGCGGGCAAGCACATCGCCGCGCTCATGCGCCGGATGCGTGCGTTCCATACGGGGGCCGCGAAAGCTCCATTCATTGGCCACACCTGCCGGAAGGTCTTCCAGCCAGCCGAGCTTCCTGCCCGGGAAATAACCGTAGATCGCGGTCAATGCCGGCATCACCATGTGCCAGCGCCAGAAAAGCCTCAGGCGGTGGCCGGCCGCATAGTCGCCCCACCAGGCATATTGCGCGCCCATCGTCAGCATCCGGTCGATCCTGTGGGCTTCCGGCGAAAGTCCCGGCAGGTAACCGCCGATACTGTGCCCGACCACCATCAGCGGAAGTTCCGGCTCCCTTCCACCCATGAACCGCAGCGCCGCATCGAAATCCTGCTCGCCCCAGTCCCGCCAGCGATAATCGCAGCCGCGCAGGTCTGCAGGCCGTGACGGGCCGATGCCGCGATAGTCGTAGGTCAGCACCTCGAACCCTTCACCGGCAAGGAAGTTTGCATAATAGTGGTAGTAGCGGGCGAGAACCCCGGTGGCGGGATTGATGATGACCCGCGCGATCGCTTGCCCTCGGGCCGGCCAAACGTGACCATGCAGAACCACGCCATCCCGACAGGTCAGGGTTACAGCCTCGCCGAGCGGGCGGGATACTGCCTTCACGGTCTCCGCCATCAAATCCTCCCCGATAAACCCCTTCCGTGACGCGGAGAATAATCGAGGAAGCCCTATACGCAATTATCCCAAGGCAGGGGTTGCACCACCTCGACCGGATGCTGTCAACGCGCCAGCTTGGCAAACCCCTTGGCGAGGATCGGTCCTGTCGGACGCCCTGTCGGCGAGCCGCCTGCCTGTTCCAGCGTGATTTCGTAAAGCTGCGCATCCTGCGGCCTGGGCAGCGCCGATCCGCTCAGTCTGGCCGAATGGGCATCCTCCAGCAGGCCGAGCGACATCGGTCCCATCTCGCGGGAAGGAAGCGTCCAGACCTGCATCGTCTTGTCCTCGGGCACGGCAAAATCCGTCAGCAGCCTGATGCTGGCCGTATCGTTGCCGAAATCCTCGACCACCGCCTGCACTTCGCCCGCCTCGTTGACAAGCACGGCCACCACCAGTGGCTCGACTGTCCGCGTCACGCTCCACACCAGCCCGACGGCAAGGATCAGCGACGCGGCAATCGCCGAAATGGCGGTCGCCCGCCAGCCGGAACGCGGATTGTCGTTCTCGGCTATCGGAACCCTCGGCGAAACCGAAGCGATGGAGGGCACCTCTGTCGGCGCCTGTTGCGGTAGCCGGGTGGCGATGGCGTCCCAGAGCACGGGAGAAACTGCGGCGGGATCGACAGTGGTGTCGAGCGGCAGAAACCGTTCCCGTGCCTCCGCAACCGCAGTGGCCAATACGGCATTGCGCTCGATCTCGTTTTCCACCTCGGCCACCTCTGCGTCGCCAAGCAGGCCGAGCACATATTCGTCCGCGATATGGGAAAAATTCTCCGGGATGAGCTTCATGCCATGCACTCCCGCAATGTCAGGAGCCCGCGCCTTATCCAGGACTTCGCGGTACCCAGCGGAAGGCGCAGTCGCCCGGCAATTTCGCCGTGCGTATAACCGCCGACATAGGCCATCAATATGCCGCGCCGCCTTGTCTCGTCGAGACGGCCCAGACATTCCTTCAGCCGGCTGTTGTGGTCGAGCCTATGCCAGGCGGCCATGATCTGCTCCAGCTGTTCGCTGTCCTGCAGCGTCTCAAGATGGTCTGCGGCAACCAGATCTTCCCGGCTGCCGTCGCGCAACATATTGAGCGCCCGGTTGCGCACGATCGCGTAGATCCAGCCGCGTGCCGATCCACGTTCCGGCGCATATTGATGTGCATGGGTCCAGATGCGGATGAAGGCCTCCTGCACCACCTCTTCGGCGAGGTCGCGCCGCCTGACGATCCGCTGTGCCACGGCCACCAGTCTGCCGGCCTCTTGGTCGAAGATCCGACGTAACCCGTTGCGATCGCCTTTGGCGCAGGCGACAAGCGCCGCGTCGAGATCCGTCGATTGGTCTGTCACCAAGGTCAGGCCGTCCTCTCTCCCAGAGCATTCGCGGATTTGCGAATATTCTAATTCTGCTGTTGCCACGGCGGACATGCACTCGTCCAGTCCTCGAAATTTCCCGCAGCACCTCTTCAGCCGCATATGGAAGACACGGCGGATGAGGGAATGGATGCGAGACGAATAAATATTTTCAAGCACTGCATCCAAACGCATCCGCCCATGTGTCTGTCTTTCGGGAGTGCTTCACGGGCCACGGGCCGAACGCTCTTTCCGATTTTGGAAACACAACGGGAGAAGACATATGACCATCGCTCGTACCGCACTCGTCGCATCCACCGTACTCATCGCCTCGGCAGCCGCTGCCTTCGCCGCCCCCGTCCTCGGCCTCACCGGCGACAAGACGCTCGTCATGTTCGACACTGCAAAACCGGAAGTAACAAAGACGATGGACGTTACCGGCGTGGATAAGCTGGTCGGCATCGATTACCGTCCCGGCAACAAGACCGTGATCGGCGTCACGCCGGAACACGCGATCGTTTCGATCAATCTCGAAACGGGCGCTGCCACCGAAGTGGCGAAGATGGACAAGATGCTGACCATGACCGAGGCGCCGGTCGTGGTCGACTTCAACCCGATGGCCGACCGTCTGCGCTTCATGAGCGGCACCACCAATCACCGCGTCCATCCAGATACCGGTGCCGTCACGGTCGATGGCGTTCTGGCCTTTGAAGAGGGCGACATGCACAAGGGCGAAACCCCGAACATCGTCGCCGCCGCCTATACCAATTCCATCGGCAAGCCGGAAAAGACGGCGATGTACAATATCGATGCCACGATCGGCGCACTGATCCAGCAGACCAAGCCGAATGACGGCACGCTGAAGGCGATCGGCAAGCTCGGCATCAAGGAAATGCCGGCAACCTACGCCTTTGATATCCAGGGCGAGGAAGGCGGCAAGAACACCGCATATCTCGCAGCCGGCAAGATGCTCTACACCGTCAATCTGGAAACCGGTGCCGCAACCGAAGTTGGTGCCATCACCGGTGTCGACAACGAAGTGCGCGACATCGCCATCCTGCCTGCGATGTAATTCGACAGCGGGGCAGGGATCGCCATCGCTGCCCCGATCGTCTTTTAGATCTCGCCGGAAACCTCGCGCCGACGGCGGTCCAGTTCTTCCGTGTAGCGCCTCAGCGTATGGCTTTCGGAAAGCTGCCCCACCACCTTGCGCTCGATCTGGTTATTGACCACGGCAAGCGCTTCCGCCTCCGTCCGGTCGAACATCGCCGCCGCCTGTTTGGCGTTCATGCTTCGAAGCAGCACGTCGTTCTTGTAACGGATGAAGGAGGAAAGCTCCGGTTTTTCCTCGCCGCCTTCCGTCGGTGCCGCATAGACTTCCGGCGTCAGGATGATGCCGACATATTTTTCGGTCTCGTCGATGACGACGACCCTTTGCGTCGAACCGATCGGAAAATCCTTGCGAAATTCATCGAGCGTCATGCTGGCTTGCGCGGTCTTCACGTCGGAACGCATCAGCTTGTCCACCGTCAGGTTGCGGATCCAGCCGATATCATGGGCGCTCCTTATGCCTTCGCCGCGAAGGTGAAAACGCCATGTCGCAAACGAGTAGCCGAAGCTGGTGCGCGTGACGACCGAGGACGCGATGACGGCGGCCAGCGCCAGCGCCGTGATCGGAAAGTCGCCGGTTACTTCCAGCGCCAGAAAGGTCATCGTCAACGGCCCGCCGATCACCGCCACCGCCATCGCGCTCATGCCGACGACCGCATAGATTACCGGCGTCAGCGTCGCATGGGCAAACAGGAACGGGGTCGAATAGGCAAACAGCTTGCCCAGCAGCGCGCCCAAAAACAGCGAGGCGAAGAACAGGCCGCCACGGAAGCCGGCGCCGATGGTGATTGCCGAAGCAACTGACTTGAGCAGCAGCAGGCCGAGCACGGCCCCGATCGCCATATGCTGGTTGAGGCTTTCATGCAGCGCGCCATGTCCCGCCGAAAGCACCCGGAAGTCGATCAGCGCCAGAAGCCCGACGATCAACCCGCCAAGCGCCGGGCGAAAGACCGGCGAGATCGAGCTTTTGCGCGCCTGTTCCTCGACCTGCGAGACCCCCTTCATGAGCAGGATGCCGCCACCGGCGCAAATGACGCCGAGCACGACGGCGGGCAGATAATCGGCCGGAACCACCGTGCCGATCTCGCCGATATCGATCATGAATTCGTCGCCGACGAAAAGCCGCGTCACGAAGGTCGCGGAGAGCGCCGCGACCACGACCGGCGCAAGACTGACGATCGTATAGGTGCCGATGATCAGCTCGAAGGCGTAAAACGACCCCGTCAGCGGCGCGTTGAAGGCTGAGGCGATCGCCCCTGCCGCACCGCAGCCGACGAGAATGCGCATGTCCGACCGGCGCAATTGCAGCAGGAGCCCGATCTTCGAGGCGATGCCGGAGGAAAGCTGCGTGTAACCGGCCTCAAGCCCGATCGAGGCGCCGAAGCCGTTGGAGATCAGGTTCTGTACGGCAACCACGATACTGTCGGTCAGCGACAGCCGCCCGCCATGCAGCGCATTCGCCTCGATCGGGTCGACCATCGGCTTCTTGCGCCATTTCTTCAGGATGAGGAACAGGATCCCCATCAGCACGCCGCCCACCGCCGGTGCCCAGAGCACCACCATCAGGTCGAGGCTAGTCGCAGCGCTCAGCCTCTCGTCCGGGCCGATCTCGAAGATCAGCACCTGGATCTCATGCGCGATGAAACTCATCGCAGCCACCGCAAGGCCGGCAAGCACACCCACCACCGCCGCCATGGCGATAAGGCCGAATTCGCTGCGCCGGATCAGCACGCGCAATTGCGTCGGATGAAGCAGATGACGGAGATCGGGCAGGCGGTCGAGAATGGTTTTCAACATCTTGGGCAGTCTGGGTTTGCGATAATGGTCGCTAACTAGAGTACGGATTGCCGAAGCAAAGACGCGGACCGGCGATCGGCACCGAGATCAATCCTTGCGGAAGACGATGCTGGCGCCCCAGCCGGTAACAAGTGCGATCAGCACGCAGAGCAGGCCGTAAGCGAAGGGCTGGTTATGCGCCGTGTCGGTGATCGCCTGTTCGAGACCGGTCTTGACCACCCTCAGCGGAATTTCGCGCTGGGTGAGCAGCGTACCGCTCTTGAACAGATAGGCACGCACGATATGCACGCCATCGGGCACATTCGCCGGCAATCTCAGCGATGCACGAAACAGGCTGGACGACACGAAACGAACGCCGCTCGCTTCCTTCTGATAAAGCCCTCCGGCAAGCTTCAGCCGCCGGTAGGCCTCACGGAAATCGGAAAGCTCTCCGACATCACGGATATAGCCGATCGGATTGAGCGACAGATGTTCGATCCCGACACCCGCCGTATTGATCGGCGGCAACTGTGTCGGATCGTCGAGCTGCCGTGTGCTGGCGATCGAATAGCTTTCCGGCACCTGCTCGAAGATCATCGAATCCGTGTTGATCCAGATCCCGAAAATCCGTTCCTTCTTGCGCACGGTAGCATAGTCGCGCGGGCCTTCCAGCGTGACGATGATGTCGTAATTGCCGATCGCCAAGAGCAGGTCGTCGGCATTGGTCATCGCCCCGAAGACGGTCAGATCAGCGCCGCGGAAATCCGAGGTGATGGCGATTTCGTTGGTCGAAACGCCGATGTCGAGCCCTTCTTTCACGCTCGAGGCCTCGCCCATCGGGATCTGCGCAAACCCGTGGGTCGCGGGGATCAGTAGAAGAGAAAGAAAAAGGGCGAGCCGGGAAAACATCAGTAACCGATCCCCCCGACTGCGACCGAATAAAGATCCTGCGGCCGGATGAACAGGCCGACGGCCAGGCGGATGCCGACCGCCAGAACCAGCAGCGCCAGCAGTGCGCGCAGCTGTTCACCGCGCAGCTTCTGCCCGACGCGCACGCCGTATTGCGCGCCGATGACGCCCGCCACCATCAGGATGAAGGCCAGCACGATATCGACGGAATAGTTGGTCGCCGCCTGCACCATGGTCGTATAGGCGGTAACGAAGATGATCTGGAACAGCGACGTGCCGACGACGACATTGGTCGGGATGCGCAAGAGATAGATCATCGCCGGCACCATGATGAACCCGCCGCCGACACCCATGATCGAGGTGAGGATGCCGATCAGGAAACCGAGCGTCACCACCGGAATGGCCGAAAGATAAATCTTCGATTTCTTGAACCGCATCTTGAGCGGCAGCCGATGCACCCAGTTATGCTGGCCGGGACGCTTCAAGGGCAGCGGCTGGTTCAGCTTCGCCTTGCGCATTGCCCGCAGACTTTCCTGCAGCATCAATACGCCGATCGTCGTCAAAAGCACGACGTAGAGCAGCGAGATGAACAGGTCGAGCTGGCCGACACGGCGCAGCCAGGAGAAGATCCACACACCGACCGTCGCCCCGACGAGACCTCCGACAAGCAGCACGGTCCCGAGCTTCATGTCCAGCGTGCCACGCCGGAAATGGGTGATCGCACCGGAAACCGACGAAGCAACCACCTGGTTTGCCCCGGTCGCCACCGCCACGACGGGCGGGATGTTGTAGAAGATCAAAAGCGGCGTGATCAGGAACCCGCCGCCCACCCCGAACATGCCGGACAGAAAGCCGACAGCCGCGCCCATGCCGAGGATGATGAAAATATTCACCGAAAGCTCTGCTATGGGCAGGTAGATCGTCACGGTTGACCCCGACAAGGCGAAACAGAACGACCGCATCCGGCAGGCGAATGGTCGCTTGTCTGATGAGGTGGTGGGAAAGTGTCTCACATGCCGGGTGAACAAGGCATGAAGATGTCTGATCCACATGCCTGCGCGATATGTCGGGTGTCAAACCCGCAAACCCGCGTTAGAGTACCGCAAGCCCTTGATTTAGCCCTTTTCTTCGCAGCGTGGCGAATATGCCGCGTCACCGTAAACCCGGTCGGTTTAGTCGTGATTGGCGGCGCGGTGCGGGAATGCCTCCAAATGAAAAAAGCCGGATGGGAGACGAACCGATCGTCTTCCATCCGGCGACTGGAGCTTAACCGTTGCGGGCCAGAAGTTCGCGCACCATGGCGTCGTCCACCTTGCCGGTCGGCTCCTGGCCGATCGAGCTCTGGAAGGCCTTGATCGCGGCAACTGTCCTGGCGCCCATCTTGCCGTCCGGCGTGCCAGCATCGAAGCCGTTCTTGTTAAGAATGGCCTGGATGTTGCGGATCGCCTTGGTCATGTCGATCGATGCGGTGGTCAGCGCCTTGCCGGAAACCCATTCGTCCGGCAGGTTGACGGCATTGGCCTTCGGGTCGAGCGGCTTGGCGCTCCAGGCGTTCAGCTTGGTGCGGGCGCTGTCCAGCTGCTCCTTGCGCATCGCCTTGCCCACTTCGTCCTGCTTCGTCGCGGCATCCGTGTCACCGCCCTTGGCAGCCACGCCGAACCACTTGTAGCTCTCTTCGAGATCCTGTTTCACCCCGTTGCCGCGGGCATAAAGGATGGCGAGGTTGAACTGGCTGTCGGCAACACCGAGTTCGCTCGCCTTGCGGAACCATTCGACGGCAGCCGCATAATCCGGCTGGCCGGCCGCACCCGAGGCATAAAGAACCGCGAGATTGTGCATGGCGCTGGCATTGCCCGCCTGCGCAGCCTGTCGGTAATAGGAAATCGCTTCGCCGAGATTGCGGTCGACACCGGTTCCCTTCTCCAGAAGGTTGCCCATGCGATATTGAGCCGGCGCCAGACCACGGTCGGCCGCAAGGCGATACCACTTGGCGGCTTCGCCGGCATTTGCCGCGACACCGCGTCCGTCGCTGAAGCGAGCGCCGATTTCAAACAGCGCGTTGGCGTCGCCGGCCGCAGCCGCATCCGCCATCGACTGAGGCTCGATCCCCGCTGGAACCACGATGGAAGCCTGCTCGACCGGGGCAACTGGAGACGCCGGAAGGTCTTCGGCCGGAGCCTCCGCAACAGCGTCGGGCGCGCTTGCCTGCGGCGCGGCTTGCGACGAATTTTCCGGTTCTTCCGCCGTCGGTGCAGGTGCTTCCGGTGCAGAATTCATGGCGGGCGGCACGCTATCGGCTGAAGACGTGTTCGGCTCTTCGGAAACTGCAGGCGTCTGCGGAAGCAGCGCGGCCGGGGTCGGTGCGCTTGCTTCAGGCGCGGTGATCGGCGCAGACGGCTGTTCGACGGTCGCCACTTGCGGGGCCGGGCTGCCGCTCGTCACGGTCTTGATCAGCGGCATGGCCATCAGCGCCAGAAGCACGGCGCCGACTGCCATCAGGATCGGGCGGCGGTGACGCGAAAATGCGGATGCGCCCTGGGCATTGTCGACCTTGCCGATCGCTGGTTTGATCTTGCCCGGCTTTGCCTGGCCTTTCGGCATCGATCCCATCTGCGACGGGTCCGCTTCCTGCGCGGCGGCCTTGGCGGCGCGACGTGCTGCTGCAATATAGTCGGCTCTTTCGCCAGTGCGATCGCCGGGCCTTTCACCGCCGAATTCGCCGGCCGCCTGGCTGGCACGAACCCTTTCGAGGATCTTCCTTACATCCGGTGCGCCGGAGCCGGGCTCCAGCAGATCGTTTTCGCTCTGCGGATCCAGCGTCTCGGTGGCCGACATCGGCTCATCGGCCGAGGGGTCGAGTGGCGGCGTCGGGTCGATGAACGTGCGGGATGATGCGGACGCTTCCTGCTTCTTGCCGGGGCGCAGGCGACGTGCAAGCCCGCCGAGCAGGCTCTTGCGCGGGGGCTTCGGCTCGTCCTCGATCTCGATTTCCGGTTCGACGGGCTTCAGCACGGCCGGAATATGATCGGCCATGGTCGAGCCGATCGCGCTGGTTTCCCGCAGGCGGTCATCCGTACGCGGCATGTCCATGCCGGCAAGTTCATGCGCCATTTCAGCCGAAAGTGCCGGCATTGCCGCCGGTGCCGGTTCGCGCACAGCCGGAATATCCCGATGGATCGCCGCCGTCGCAAAGGCCGGCTGACGAACCGGCTCTTCTGTTCTGTAAGCCGGTGCCGGTGCTGAAACCGGTGCGCTCGCGGCATGGCCTTCGAGCTGGTCCAGCCGCTCGGCGATCTGCACCAATGTGCCGTGCAGCGCCTCGAAGGTCTGATGCGTGCGGCTTTCGGAACCGCGGGTCAGCTCTTCCAGATGCTTCAGGTCGTCGGCAAGCGCGGCCAAGGCAGCCATGTCGCCGCTCGATCCGCTTACCCCAGTGCCAAGATTGCGGGAATAGGCCTCGACCACCGCTTCGGCGGCCTGTCGCGCGGCCTCGACGATATATTCGTCATTGGTCGCCATATAGCCTTCGATCGCGGCCATCCGGCTGTCGAATTCCGGCGGCCAGGCGGCGGGCGCGCTGCTCGGCTGCGAAATCAGGGTCGAAAGGTTGGCGATCTGTGCTTCCAGCCCGCGCAGGGCCTCGTCGTCGTTGCGCGGAGCCGACGATGCTTCGTCCAGTCGTGCTGCGATGTCACTCAGCCGATCTTCGATCCGCACGAAGGCCGCGCCATCTTCCGCATGCTGCGGCCGCTGCTGCTCCATCTCCTCGATACGGCGCGACAGGTAGTCGAGCCGTTCGCCAAGTCCCTCGGCGCCGAAGCTGGTATCCAGCGCATCGATCTTGCGCGAAATGTCGGAAAGGTAGTTGGTGACCTCTTCCTGCTGGCCGGGCGAATGCATCTGCTGCACCAGTGCGGAAAGCTGCTCGATCCGCTCCTGAAGCTGGGCTGTGGCCTGTTCCTCGGCCATGTCCTCTATTCTGCCGGCAAGCAACTCGATCCGCGAGGACAGTCCGTCGGTGGCGCTCTGGTCTGCGGCATGGCGGCCGATCGTTTCGACCTGTTGCATCAGCCCCGCGAGCCGATCTTCCAGGCGCTGCATCACAAGCTCGTCCGGCGCATTGACAGAGCTGGCACGGGCGTTTGCGGCGATTGCGCGGCTGATCTCGTCCAGCCTGTGGTCCAGCTGGCCGAAATGTTCGGCAAAGGCGGCATCGTTCGGCTTCATGCGGGAGCCGAGCTGTTCCATCATGCCGGCCAGCGCCAGCAGCTTCTGCTCCAGCGCACGAATGGTCGGGCTGTCGGCCATCACGCCGAGCTGGTTGCGGATCTCGTCGACGCGGTAGGCGACCGTGACCAGCTCTTCGCGCAATGCGCTCGTGTCGTTTTCGTGCAGACGCTCTTCGAGACCGCTCCACTGATTTTGCATCAGGCGCAGCGATTCCTCGCGCGCCAGCCCGTCCATGACGGCCCGCAGGTCCTCGAATTCGGAACGCAGGCCCGCGGCCCCCGGTGCGGCCTGCATGGTCAGCTGGTCGATGCCCTGGGCAAGCCGGGCGAGATCGGACTGGACGTCCTGCGTATAGCGAGCCTCTTCGGCCTGGGCGCGGATCGCGCGGACTTCTTCCTTGAGCGCCCGCATCTCGTGCGACACGCCTTCGGAAATATCCTTCTTCAGATCGTTCCTGAGCCCGGAAAGCGTTTCGGTGAATTCTCTGATATCGGCACGGCGCTGATTGGCTTCTGCCACGCGTGTGGCAACCGCTGGCTGGCGAAGGTCTTCGCGCCGCGTTCCCGCACGCTGGTCGAGGCGGGGTTCGGCACGGGGTGGCGCCGCCGAAACATAGCTGTTGTCGGCCGATGCGCCGTCAAAACGTCGGTTGTTGTTCTGGCCCGGATTTGCCTGTTCCAGCATCCGCTGGCGTTCGCGGATTTCCGCGAGCGGGTCGCGCGGCCGTTCGGTATAAGTCGCAGCGCTGGCTTTCGCGCGCGGTTCGGCGACAACCGGCAAACGGGGTGGGCGGGTGTCCTCGACAACTCTCTGGGGGGCGGCCGCAGGCGCTGCGGCTGCACGGCCGGAACCTGCCATCAGCCCCTGGATACGCGCTTCCAGCCCCTCGATGGTGCGGCTCAGCGCATCCAGCGACGAGCGGTCTCGGTCGCCGTGACGGGGATGTGCCGATCGTGATCCGTTCATGTACTCGCTCGCTTCGACGTTGATCCTGCCGGTACGACTCTGAACTTATCCCCGGAGGCGCTCCTCCATAAGTAAGTCCGAATATTAGAGTAACCTTACGCAAGGCTTGCCATGTGACGACTGGAAGCTTTTCAAGCAAAACGCTTCGAACCGTCAGATCGCCCAATATGTCTGCAAATATGGTAAACAAGCCGTTAAGAGACGGTGGAATTTTAACTATTTCATAACATTCTAATACGATAGGCCTTGGCTGACTTCGCTGATCGGCGCCCTATCTTGAATTCGCCTACACTGGAAATTGACGACAGGCAGCAATTGACGTTTACGCGCACGTCAATTAAATGACGGTTCAGGAGTTCGCAGTGCCAGGGCATCGGCTGGAAATCGCGTGAGGTTTCGGGATCGGTGCGCAGAAGGAGTGGCGCTGCTGAAGATGACAGGGAGGATGCTCATCGATGCCAGTGTACAAGGCCCCGACTGCCGATACGCTTTTTATTCTGAACGATGTTCTGGGCCTTGAGCGCTACGGAAACCTGCCGGGGTTCGGCGATGCCACGCCCGACATGATCGAGGCGATCCTCGGCGAGGCGGGCAAGGTGGCGGAAGAATCTCTTTTCCCGCTCAATCTCTCCGGCGATCAGGAAGGCTGCACCCGCAACGATGATGGCACCGTCTCGGTGCCAAAGGGCTTCAAGCAGGCCTATGACCAGTATTGTCAGGGCGGCTGGATCGGCCTTGCCGTGCCGGAAGAATTCGGCGGGCAGGGGCTCCCCTACACGCTGCACGCAGCCGTCGGCGAATACATGTCGTCTTCCAACATGTCCTTGATGATGTATCCGGGCCTGACCCAGGGCGCGATCGCCGCCATCCTCGTCCACGGTTCGGATGAACAGAAGGCGACCTATCTGCCGAAAATGGTCGAGGGCACATGGTCGGGCACCATGAACCTCACCGAACCCCATTGCGGCACCGATCTCGGTCTTCTGCGCACCAAGGCCGTGCCGCAGGGCGATGGCTCCTACAGGATTTCCGGCCAGAAGATTTTCATCTCCGCCGGCGAACACGGCATGACCGATAACATCATTCATCTGGTTCTCGCCCGCATCGAAGGCGCCCCGGAAGGCACCAAGGGCATCTCGCTCTTCATCGTGCCGAAATTCATGGTCGGTGAAGACGGCTCTCTCGGCTCGCGCAACGGCGTCGTCTGTGGTGCGCTCGAAGAAAAGATGGGCATCCACGGCAAT
Source organism: Hyphomicrobiales bacterium (assembly GCA_900469445.1). Classification (GTDB taxonomy): domain Bacteria; phylum Pseudomonadota; class Alphaproteobacteria; order Rhizobiales; family Rhizobiaceae; genus Neorhizobium. The sequence continues at coordinate 69,465 of UBXM01000040.1, read as the reverse complement.
TCCACCTGCGTCATGAACTATGACGATGCCACCGGTTATCTGATCGGTGCCGAAAACAAGGGCCTCTCGGCCATGTTCGTGATGATGAACGAGGCGCGTTTGGGCGTTGGCCTGCAGGGCCTGTCGATCGCCGAAACCGCCTACCAGAACGCCGTCGCCTATGCCAACGAGCGTATCCAGGGCCGTTCCCTCTCTGGCGTGAAGAACCCGAGCGGCAAGGCCGACCCGATCATCGTCCACCCGGATATCCGCCGCTCGCTGATGACGATCAAGTCATTCAACGAAGCCGGCCGCGCCTTCCTTCTCTGGACGGCGCTGAAATCCGATATCGCCCACCGCTCGCCGGATGAAGCCGAACGCCAGAACGCCGACGATCTCTTGGGCCTTGCTACCCCGATCCTCAAGGGCGTTCTCACCGACAAGGGTTTCGACCACGCCGTGATGGCCCAGCAGGTCTTTGGTGGTCACGGTTACATCGAGGAACACGGCATGAGCCAGTATGTCCGCGATGCCCGTATCGCCATGATCTACGAGGGCGCCAACGGCATCCAGGCGCTCGATCTGGTCGGTCGCAAGCTGGCGCTCAACGGCGGCCGAGCCGTCATGGCCATGTTCAAGGAAATCGGCGATTTCTGCGAGGAAAACCGTGCCGATGAAGCAATGGCCCCTTTCACCAAGGGTCTCAAGAAAGGCCTCAACGACCTGCAGGCCTCCACCATGTGGTTCATGCAGAACGCCATGGCCAAGCCCGACAATGCCGGTGCCGGCTCCACCGACTACATGCACCTCTTCGGCCTCGTCACGCTCGGCTACATGTGGGCCCGTATGGCCAAGACCGCACAGGAAAAGCTGGCAAACGGCGACCCGCGTGAGGACTATCTGAAGAACAAGCTGGTGACGGCAAGGTTCTTCATGGAAAAGATCATGCCGGAAACGGCGCTGCGCAAGCTTCGCATCGAGGCGGGCGCAGATAGCGTGATGGAACTGGCGGCGGAAGCGTTTTGAGTTTTGCCACGCGGCTGGATGCAGTTCGCCCTTCACCCTAACCCTCTCCCCGCTTGCGGGGAGAGGGAACGTGCCTCGAGCGAGGCAGGGAGAGTGCGGCTAGCGTCCTTCTCCCCGTCATTACGGGGAGAAGGTGGCGGCAGCCGGATGAGGGGCAGCGCCGAGGCCAGAAGAGAATTCAAGGGTGCCAACTGCACCCCAAAAGAGACGACACGGGAGAGATGACACCATGACCGAAGTCTTCATTTACGACCACGTGCGCACGCCGCGCGGTCGCGGCAAGAAGGATGGCAGCCTGCACGAGGTACCGTCCGTTCGCCTTGCCGCCAAGACGCTGGAAGCCATCCGCGACCGCAACGGCCTCGCCACCGAGACGGTAGACGACATCATCATGGGCTGCGTCGATCCGGTGATGGACAGTGGCGCCGTCATCCCCAAGGCCGCCGCCTTCGAAGCCGGCTATTCGACAAAAGCCCCCGGCATGCAGATCTCCCGTTTCTGCGCCTCGGGCCTCGACGCCGTCAATTTCGGCGCGGCCAAGATCGCGGCCGGTTCCGACGATATCGTCATCGCCGGTGGTGTGGAATCGATGTCGCGCGTCGGCATGGGCATGTCCGGCGGTGCTTGGTACATGGACCCCTCGGTCAACTTCCCGTCCTATTTCATGCCCCAGGGCGTCTCCGCCGATCTCATCGCCACCAAATACGGTTTTTCCCGCGATGACGTCGACGCCTACGCCGTCGAAAGCCAGAAGCGTGCTGGAAAAGCCTGGGACGCCGGTTATTTCAAGAACTCCGTCATCCCGGTAAAGGACCAGAACGGCCTCATCATCCTCGACCGCGACGAACACATGCGCCCGACCACGGACATGCAGGCGCTGGCATCCCTCAACGCCTCCTTCCAGATGCCGGGCGAAATGGGCGGTTTCGAAGCCGTCGGCATCCAGGCCCATCCGGAAATCGAAAAGATCAATTACGTCCACCACGCCGGCAATTCCTCCGGCATCGTCGATGGCGCGGCCGCCGTCCTGATCGGCTCCAAGGCCGGTGGCCAGTCGATGGGCATCAAACCCCGTGCCCGTATCAAGGCCTTCGCCAATATCGGCTCAGACCCGGCTTTGATGCTCACCGGCCCGGTCGACGTCACGGAAAAGCTCTTGGCCCGCACCGGCATGAAGATTTCAGATATCGATCTCTTCGAGCTCAACGAAGCCTTCGCCGCCGTCGTGCTGCGCTACATGCAGGCTTTCGACATCAGCCACGACATCATGAACGTCAACGGCGGTGCCATCGCCATGGGCCACCCGCTCGGTGCCACCGGCGCGATGATCCTCGGCACCGTTCTGGACGAACTGGAACGCCGCGACCTGAACACCGCACTGGTCACCCTCTGCATCGGTGCAGGCATGGGCACTGCGACGGTGATCGAGCGGGTTTGAGAGCCGTGGGCATGGCGGCCCCTCATCCGGCTGCCGCCACCTTCTCCCCGTAATGACGGGGAGAAGGCACATGTCGCAGCGCTGCTGGTCTCCCTCGCCCCGTTTACGGGGAGAGGGCGCGCCGAGCGAAGCGGAGGCGGGGTGAGGGGCAGCCCCTCGCTCCGACACATCGAGATTCCAGGGAAGAGGAAATCCCACCATGAGCACCTACAACAACTTCACCGTCGAAACCGACGCCGACGGCATCGCTCTCATCACCTGGGACATGCCAGGCAAATCGATGAACGTCTTCACCGTCGAGGTAATGGACGAACTCGAAGCGATCCTCAAACAGACCGTCGAGGACGCCGCCATCAAGGGCGTCGTTTTCACCTCCGGCAAGTCCACCTTCTCCGGCGGCGCCGATCTCACCATGATCCGCGGCATGTTTGCGATGCTCCAGGATGAACGCGCCAAGGACCCTGCCGCCGCCGCGCAAAAACTGTTCGACGCTGCCGGCCGCATGACCTGGCTCTTCCGCGCCATCGAAACCAGCGGCAAGCCCTGGGTCTCGGCCATCAACGGCACCTGCATGGGCGGCGCGCTGGAACTGTCGCTCGCCTGCCACGGCCGCGTCGTCTCCAACTCGAAATCGGTCAAGCTGGCGCTGCCCGAAGTCAAGGTCGGCATCTTCCCCGGTGCCGGCGGCACCCAGCGTGTGTCGCGCCTCACCGATGCCCAGTCCGCCCTGCAGATGATGACCACCGGCCAGTCGCTCGCCCCGGCACGCGCAAAAGCCATGGGCCTCGTCCATCAGGTTGTCGAGCCCGATCAGCTGATCACCGCCGCCAAACAGATGATCAGGGACGGTTTGAAACCCGTCGCCCCCTGGGATGAAAAAGGTTTTAAAGCCCCCGGCGGCGGCGTCTGGACACCCCAGGCCGCCCAGCTTTTCCCGGCAGCCCCCGCCATCCTGCGCCGCGAGACAGCCGGCAATTATCCGGGCGCGCTCGCCATCCTGAAATGCGTCTATGAAGGCCTGCAGCTTCCCTTCGATACGGCCTTGAAGGTCGAGCAGCGTTATTTCACCCAGGTTCTGCAGACCACCGAAGCCTTCTCGATGATCCGCTCGCTGTTCATCTCCATGCAGGAACTCGGCAAGGGCGCCCGCCGCCCGGCCGGCGTTGAAAAGAGCGAGTTCAAAAAGGTCGGCGTCGTCGGCGCCGGCTTCATGGGCGCCTCGATCGCCTATGTCACGGCGGCCGCCGGCATCCCCGTCATGCTGATCGACCAGACCCAAGAAGCCGCCGACAAGGGCAAGGCGGTCTCCGAAAAGCTGGTGGCAGACAGCGTCGCCAAGGGCCGCATGACCAAGGAAGAGGGCGAAAAGCTCCTCTCTCTCGTCACCCCCACGCCCGATTACACCACCCTGTCGGATGCAGATCTCGTCATCGAAGCCGTCTTCGAAGACCGCGCGGTGAAAAAGGCGGTCATCGAACAGGTCGAAGCCGTTATCCCGCAAACCACCATCTTCGCCTCCAACACCTCGACCCTGCCGATCACCGGCCTTGCCGGAAATTCGAAACGCCCGGACCAGTTCGTCGGCGTGCATTTCTTCTCGCCGGTCGAAAAGATGATGCTCACCGAAGTCATCCTGGGCGAAAAGACGGGCGACAGGGCCCTCGCCACGGCGCTGGATTTCGTCGCGAAGATCAGGAAGACCCCGATCGTCGTCAACGATACCCGCGGCTTCTTCGTCAACCGCTGCGTCTTCCGTTATATCAACGAGGCCTATGACATGCTCGCCGAAGGCGTGCCTGCGACGATGATCGAAAACGCCGCAAAAATGGCCGGCATGCCGGTCGGCCCGCTCTCGCTCAACGACGAAGTCGCCGTCGATCTCTCCCAGAAGATCATGAAGGCCTCCATTGCCGATCTCGGCCCCAAATCGGTCAAGCCGGAACACATGGCGCTGATCGACAAGATGGTCGACGTGCTCGACCGACGCGGCCGCAAGAACGGCCAGGGTTTCTACGATTACCCGCCAAAGCCCGCCAAGAAATCCCTCTGGCCCGGCCTCAAGGATCTCTACCCGCAGAAACCCGCAAGCGAGGTGGACGTCAACATCTTGAAACAGCGCTTCCTCGTCACCATCGCGCTGGAAGCCGCCCGCACCGTGGAAGAAGGCATCGTCACCGACCCCCGCGAAGCCGACGTCGGCTCCATCCTCGGCTTCGGCTTCGCCCCCTATACGGGCGGCACGCTGAGCTATATCGACGGCATGGGCGTGAAGACGTTTGTCGCCCTGGCGGAAAAGCTGGCAGCCGACTACGGCGAGCACTTCAAGCCGACGCCGCTGTTGAAGGACATGGCGGCGAAGGGCGAGACGTTTTACGGACGGTTCGATCCCTATGGAGAAGTGGGGGAGGCGGCTTGAGCCGCCTCAACTTCTCCTTAAAGAGACGTGAGTTACTTCTAGGTGCAAGCCGGAGAAGACTTACATGGCAGATACTTCTATCGAATGGACGGATGCCACTTGGAATCCGGTTGCCGGTTGCTCCGTAATGAGCGCCGGCTGCACGAATTGCTATGCTATGCGCATGGCGGCGCGGCTCGAGGCCATGGGGCTTGAAAAGTACCGAGGACTAACTCGGAAAACAGGTGGTCGAGCTAAGTGGACTGGTCAGATATATCTGGACGAGGCATCGCTTAACGTCCCTGAAACTTGGTCCAAGCCACGAAATGTTTTCGTGAACTCTATGTCTGACCTTTTCCATCCAAATGTACCGGGATCATTCGTTGAAAAAGTGTGGGCATCCATGGCCAGAACTCCTCGCCATACTTTTCAGATCCTGACTAAACGCCCAGACCGAATGGTCGATATCCTCAATGGCAATCTTCCAGTTCTGCCGAATGTTTGGCTTGGCACGAGTGTCGAAGATGACCGTGTTCTCGGGCGTTTGGACGATTTAAGAAATGTTCGTGCGGCGGTGCGTTTTGTCTCCTTCGAACCGCTTATCGGCTCTGTGACACGTGGGAATCTCAAAAACATCCACTGGGCAATCGTTGGAGGCGAATCTGGGCCGAATGCGCGCCCTCTTAATTCTCATTGGGTCGACGAGATTTTTGGAATGTGTGAAGACGCAGGAGCGGCATTCTTCTTCAAGCAATGGGGCGGAAAAAACAAGAAAGCCGCCGGCCGAATTTATCGGGAGCGCACTTGGGATGAAATGCCAGCCTTGAGTATGTAGCCGGCTATATCACTTGCCACCTTGACAGCAGCGGGGCTTGGATTGCTGACGGCAAAGAACAACGAGGCCATCGGCGCATTGTTTTTTGAGTGTCGAAGTCTCAATGGTTTAAGGACCGTGCCTTTGAAGACGGTCTTCAGGCGCTCGTGAACCCATTGTTCGATGCGATCGACGTCAGCCGCACGGACTTCACCTGATGTGGCATTTCCAAATAGATCGTCCTGATGGTTTGTCTCGTTGTACCACTCTTGTCGCCAGCTATCTGTTCCAAAAACGCGGGTTAATGAATCGATCTTGCTTTGGTCCAAATTCACAGGATCCAGAGGCGCGTTTCGGTATAGCCCAGATAGTGGGAAGAAATACCAGCAGTCTAGAGCCTGTGTATCTGCGATCGCTTCGACCGTAGTCCAGTCGACCTCCATGCCATAAGGATCAAGAAAAATAACACCTCTTATTTTTTCACGATGCCAGTCATATCTCGAGCAGATCCGCTTTACGATCTCGTTGGCATCACCCTCTCTTATATGAGCGCGATTCCCGGGATAGTCGGCAATCGTGCTCCTCAGCGCTGTGACTTTCTTTGGATCTTGTTCGATCAAAACGACTGAATGAAATGGAGGAACCGTCTCCAATGCAATTCGAGCCGATCCTGGCGTGGTAACTTCTTGGGTGCCTTGTGCTTCCTGGTCAAAGAATGGAAGGGAAGCTCTCGTTTCCGTCCTGCTACCCGTTCCAGCAAATGCATCGATGTAGACTCGACTGAAATTTTTAGCTTTCAGCGCGGTCGAATAGGCAGATAAATATGCGCGCAGACAATTCAGCTTGCGCTCAGTTTCAGCGCTGCCAAAAACATGTTTTTCGCTCATGTCTTATGCTTTCCCCCAGATCTGTAATAACCTTAATGGGGTAAATGCATCTTGCAATAGAGCGCGTGATTTCCATCGCCTTTTGATTGTTTACGTGCTGTCCGTGGACGTTTTTACCCATCGCTCCAACAAAACCAATCCCTTACACATAACTTCATCCCCACCCTCCCATCTCATGCCTACAATCCCCCTGCCTCCATCGCCGGAGTGTTTCGCGAGACGTTCGCGGGCAGGTGGGGGCCGGCGCTTTCGTTTGAACCGTAACGTGCGGCTAGGGCGGAAGGGGTGAAATGCATGGAGGGAATGGCATCCAAACCGAACTCTCCTATCAAGCCTCCCCCCGGCAGCCATGCCGGGTTCGGTTGAGCCGTCCAAGTGTGGGAAACCACATGCAGCGAGGCGAGAGGATCACCCGTAGGGGCCGGAAGCCCCGAAAGAACGCCGAAGGCCACGCGAATGCGGAGCCACAAACTAAAAACTAAGTGAGGTTCCGCATTCGTGTGGGCTCTCCGATGAAATCAAGTGCATGCCCGGCACGCCGGTAAAATCAGTGAGGTGGGGCGCGGGCCGAAATCGGCCGCGTGGATGATGGATCATGCCTGAAGGAGCTTGAGCGATGGCATTGAGCGAGGCGGAACGGAAGCGCAGACAGGAAGAGGAGGATGCCGAGCCTTGGTATTTCGGCATGACTTGGGGCGAGTTCCTCATCCTGCCGGAGCGTGAGCAGGATCGCATTCGCCAACGGTTCACGCAGTTTGGCGCCACCCATGTCGGCTTCTGGAAGGATTGCGATCTTGCCAAGTGCCGACGTGCCAAGCGCTGTTGCGGTTTTCTGACCGAGGCGCAATATGCCGAAGGCTACAACAGGGCCTATCCCCCTTGCGCGCGCAAGCAGGAAGCAAGGCGTGCGAAGATCTATAAGGGGCTGAATGAGCTTGCTGGTCGAAGGGGCGACACGCCCAAATACGACGGTCGCCCGTCGGATCGCGGGGAAACGGACTGATCCCCAGTGCCGCTTCCCTGCGGCAAAATCGCCGTTTTGAGCCTTTGCCCCCAAAGTGAGCAAAAAATATTCGCATTCGGCTCTTTCGACGGCAGTTTTCTTTCCTCCCAACGCTCCTATTTTCTGCGATCAACACGCCAACCCATTCGTTGGAGAATACGGACATGAACCTCGTTAAAACCGCCCTGAAAACCGTCGCCGCCGCAGCCCTCCTGCAGGCCGCAATCGCCCTGCCGGCCATGGCCGGTGAAAATCTCGACAAGATCAAGAAGGCCGGCGTCATCCGCATCGGCACCGAAGGCACCTATGCGCCCTTCACCTTCCACGACAAGGCAAACAAGCTCGTCGGCTTCGATGTCGAAATCGGCGAAGCGGTTGCCGAAAAGCTCGGCGTCAAGGCCCAGTTCGTCGAAGGCAAGTGGGACGGCCTGATCGCCGGTATCGATGCCGATCGTTATGACGCCGTCATCAACCAGGTCGGCATCACCGATGCCCGCAAGCAGAAATACGCCTTCTCCGAACCCTATATCGCCTCCAAGGCGGTCCTGATCGTGCGTGAAGACAATACCGACATCAAGAGCTTCGCCGATCTGAAGGGCAAGAAGGCGGCCCAGTCGCTCACCAGCAACTACGGCAAGATGGCGGAATCAGCCGGCGCCGAACTGGTCGGCACGGATGGTTTCGACCAGTCGATCGCGCTGGTTCTCACCCGCCGCGCCGATGCGACGGCCAATGACAGCCTCTCCTTCCTCGACTTCAAGAAGCAGAAGCCCGATGCGCCGGTAAAGATCGTCGCCGAACAGTCTGATGCCAGCTATTCCGGCATTCTGCTGCGTCAGGGCGATGCGGAACTGGTCGCCGAGGTCAACAAGGCGCTGGCCGATATCAAGGCCGACGGCACCTATAAGAAAATCTCCGACAAGTATTTCGGTCAGGACGTTTCCAAGTAAACGTCCATCCTCTCCCGGCACCGTTGTGCTAGGTTCGGTCTTGTGAGAAGCGAAACGTCCGGCCTCATGCCGGGCGTTTCTATTTGGGGCGTCTGGCCCGCACGAAGGATGGAAGGACTGCTGCCGTGCCGCACTGGCTTCAATTGATGATGGATTCGCTGCCGACGCTTCTGTGGGCCGGCGTAAAATTCACCGTGCCGCTGACGCTTCTGTCCTTCGCTTTCGGCCTCACGCTCGGCCTCATTACCGCCGTCACCCGGCTGTTCGGGCCAAAGCCATTGGTGCTGATCGCCCGGTTTTACGTCTGGGTCATCCGCGGCACGCCGTTGCTCGTCCAGTTGTTCGTCATCTTTTATGGTCTGCCCAGCATCGGCATCCTGCTCGATGCCTTCCCGGCGGCGCTGATCGGCTTCACGCTTAATATCGGCGCCTATTCGTCGGAAATCATCCGCGCCGTCATCGCCTCGGTGCCCAAGGGCCAGTGGGAAGCGGCCTATTCGATCGGCATGAACTGGCGTCAGGCCATGGCCCGCACCATCCTGCCGCAGGCCGCCCGCGTCGCCGTGCCGCCGCTGTCCAACACCTTCATCTCGCTGGTCAAGGATACCTCGCTTGCCGCCGCCATCACCGTGCCGGAACTCTTCCAGTCGGCCCAGCGCATCGTTGCCACCACCTATGAACCGCTGATCCTCTATATCCAGGCGGCGCTCATCTACCTGGCGCTGAGCACGGTCCTGTCGACACTCCAGGTCCGGCTGGAAAAGCGTTTTTCGAGATATGGCGGCATGCTGGAGGCCAACCGATGATCGAGCTTTCCCACATCCATAAGAATTTCGGTGATCTTCAGGTCATCGACGATGTCAGCCTCAAGGTGAATGAAGGCAGTGTTACGGCACTTGTCGGCCCGTCCGGCGGCGGCAAGAGCACGCTTCTGCGCTGCATCAACCTGCTCGAAACCCCGACCTCCGGTTCCATCCGCATCGGTGATGCCGTGGTGGATTTTGCCCCGGGCAAAAAGGTCGGCTGGGATGCGATCCAGAAGCTGCGCCGCCAGACCGGCATGGTTTTCCAGAATTTCCAGCTTTTCCCTCACCGCACGGCGCTCGAAAATGTCATGGAAGGCCTGCTGACCGTGCTGAAATGGCCCCGCGCCAAGGCGGAAAGCCATGCGCGCGAATTGCTGACCAAGGTCGGCATGGCGCATAAGGCGGATGCCTGGCCGGCCACGCTTTCCGGCGGCCAGCAGCAGCGTGTGGCGATTGCAAGAGCGCTCGCCATGTCGCCGCGTGTCCTTCTCTGCGACGAACCCACCTCGGCGCTCGACCCGGAACTGGCCACCGAAGTCGTCGAAGTTTTAAGCAAGCTTGCGGCCGAAGGCACGACCATGGTCATCGCCACCCATGACCTGAGGCTCGCCTCCCGCGTTGCCGATCACGCCGTCTTTCTCGAGGCCGGCAAGGTGGTCGAACAAGGCTCAGCGGATATGATATTCGGTGCGCCGAAACAGGAGCGCACCCGCCGTTTCGTCTCCTCCATCAACGCTTCGCAAGGGGGATACGGCGAAGGGATTTGAATATCCATCTGTCTGAAGCCGCAGCGGTTTCGTCCGCTAGCGTACGAACCGCGAACTTTGTTTCAGATGATCTTGAGCTTGTATTCAAGCTCCCTAAAATTCGTGGGGCTGGAGGTACATAGCATGCATGACATCGATACTTATGCCCATCCCGACGAAGAAGCGGGGATATATACATGGTGCCTGGGAGACGACACTCTTTATGGGGATACGGCGCTCGCCGCCCTGTTTGGTCTCGATCCCGCCGCGACGCTCAGGGGGCTGCCCGTCACGGACTATATGGCAAGGGTCCATCCGGATGATCAGGGCACGGTCGCCGAGCGCATTCGCAAGGCGGTGGAGGACGGCCGTCCCTACCGCGCCGAATATCGCGTCGTCGATGCGACCGGCTCGATACGCCCGGTCATGGCCTTTGGCCGATGTTTTCGCGACAGGGCCGGTATCCCGGTCCACTATGCCGGCATCGTCCACCCGCTCGACAATCTTCTATCCTGAACAATCCCTGCAATGGAAAAAGGGCGGCCCGAAAGCCGCCCTTTGAATTTCCGATATCGCACTGCGGTTTTTACCGAACAACCATCTGCTGCGGTCCGGTCTGCTTCTGACCCTGCGCCTTGGCCGGCGCGGGTTGCGAGGTGCCGAGATACTTGTCCCGTTCCCGCCACAGGGCCGGGATCGCAAGCAGTGCCACGGCCACGAGCGCGATGGCGGTCTTCGTCAACTCGTTCAGCTCCGGCGAACGACCGTCGAAATAATAGACGAAGTACACGATCGCGACATGCCACACATAAACGTGGAGCGAATGGCGGCCGAGCAGGCGCAGGAAGCGCAGGGTGAACACCCAGGTCAGCGCGGCTGCGATATTGCGAACCCATGCGGCCTTGTGCTTCGGGCCGGCGACGATCAGCCAGGTGATCAGCAGGCCCATGGCCGCGAAGTTCAACAGATAGACCGGACCGAAATCGGCGCGGATTTCCATCGAGGCGAACTTGCCGATCATGTGCGGCGGCATCAGTTCGTTGGCGGTGATCAGGCGCAGCGGCAGGAAGAACAGCACCAGGACAAGCGCCACCTTCGGGATGAACGTGTTGTCGGGCGACAGGATGCGGCCCCAGTCGATCTTGCCCGAAGAGGTAAGCGCGCCGAGCACCAGGCCCGAGAAGAACACGATCTGCCAGCCGAACAGGTTGAACGACACGCGCAGGCCCTGGTCGTCGGCACCCATGACAAGCTCGTTGAGCGGAATGGTGACCAGCTGATGCAGGCCAAGCTGACCGGCCATCCACAGCATGATCGAGGCGGCCACGACATAATGCCACTTGTCGTCCAGCACGAGCTTGATCAGCATCGGCGCAAACAGCATGTAGACGATATACTGCGGCAGGATGTCCATGAAGGTCGGCTGGTACAGGAAGGTCGCGATCGCGGCGAGACGCAGCGGATCGTCGAAGGTCGTGTAACCCAGCCAGTTGAACCAGATCGAATAGGCGCCCGGCAGGATCATCTGCGCCACCATGACGGCGATCACGATGCCCATCGCGTAACGATAAAGCTCGAAGGCGCGGCTATAGACCGCCGAACGGCCGGCCGCATAACCGGCTTTCATCATTTTGCGGGCATAAACCATGCCGATCATCAGGCCGGACAGGAACACGAAACCCTGCGCGTCTTCGACGAAGGCGAGCTGGTTGTGATTGATTTTGACAAGCAGATACCCACCAGCAAAGATTAGGTGGTTCAGTACCATGAACACGAGGAAGTACCCTCGCATTCCGTCAATGATTTCAAAGCGCTTCATCGGTCGCGGTCTCCGTCTCTGCCGGTTCCGATGGTGCCAGCCCCTCGGTCCGTAAGGCCTCTGCGGGCCAGGAAGTCACGCGCCTAAACGTCGCGAGAAGCCGGAGAGTTCCGGCATGAATCGGTTTCTAGCCAACGTTCAGACATTTCAACCGTAAACAGTCCGTGATGACTGTCACATGAACAGCATTTGACGTGAGGTGTGGAAAACTATTCGGCCGCGACGCGGCGCAAACCGGCCGCTTGCGTCAGATAGGCGCGGATTGCCGCCGGCTTTACCGGCTTGTGCTGGACGGCGATGCCGTGCCTTTCAGCCTCGGCGCGAACCTCCGGTGTGCGGTCGGCCGTGATCATCATGGCCGGAATTGCAGCCTGATAATGTGATCTCAAGGCGAGGATCGCCTGTATCCCGTCGCCGTCGTCGAGATGGTAGTCGGCGATGACGACATCCGGCGGCGGCTCGCGCCCGTCGATGATGGCGCCGACTTCACCGATCGACCTCGCCTGGCCGACCGTACAGCCCCATCCGGCGATCAAAAGCGCCATGCCGTCGAGGATTTTCGGTTCGTTGTCGACGCAAAGCACCCGCAGCCCATTCAGCGCATTGGCAGGTCTTGCCCGCTCGCGGCGAATGCGGGCCGAAGCCGCATTCGAGGCTGAGAGATCGCGAGGCATTTCGACCCGGAATGTCGTGCCGCGGCCGGGTTGCGAGGCAAGCTGCACCGGGTGGCTCAGCATGCGCGACAGCCGGTCGACGATGGAAAGACCGAGCCCCAGTCCGCTCGCGGTTCTGGCGCCATCCTCCAGCCGCGCGAATTCCTTGAACACGGTGCGGAATTTCGATGAGGGAATGCCGATACCGGAATCGAGCACCTCGATGATCACCTTGTCGCCGCGCCGCCGGGCACCGACGATCACCTTGCCCGTCACCGTGTATTTGATGGCGTTGGAAACGAGGTTCTGCACCAGCCGGCGCAGGAGATTGGCATCGGAGACGACTTTCAGCGAGGTCGGCATGACCACGAATTTGAGATCCTTTTCCCGCGCCATCGGCGAAAAGTCCGTGTCGATCCGCTTGAACAGATCGTCTAGCTCGATCGAGCCGAAACGGGGTTTCATCGTCCCGGTATCGAGCCTTGAAATATCCAGCACCGCACCGAGGATCGTCTCCACCGATTCAAGCGAGCTGTCGATATTGCGGGCGATCGTGGCATTCTTGTCCGGGCCGGCGAGCCGTTCGACCAATGTCGAGGAATAAAGCCGCGCGGCATTGAGCGGCTGCAGGATGTCGTGGCCGGCGGCGGCAAAGAAACGGGTCTTGCTCAGATTGGCCTCGTCGGCCGAGGCGCGTGCCTCGCCGAGCGCACGGTTGACGCGGGTAAGTTCGGCGGTTCGTTCCCCGACGCGCTGTTCCAGCGTTTCATTCGCCTGTTTGAGCGCCTGGTCGGCGGCCACGCGCGCAGTGATGTCGGTGAAGGTCGCAACGAACCCCGCATCCGGCATCGGGTTGCTGCGAACCTCGATGATCCGCTCGCCGCCCTGCACGACAAGCGAGAAGGACGTCCCGAGCTCCTTGAAATGATCGGTGATCGTCTGTTTTTCGTTTCCGCTCACATCGCCGCGTTCGGCGAGCAGCGTCACGATGTCGGAAAGCTGGAAACCGACCTGTCCCGCCTGTTCGGGAAGGTCGAGCAGCTGGCGAAACCGCCGGTTCCACACCGTCAGCCGGTCGGAACTGTCGAACACGGCGATCCCCTGATCCATGTGCGAAAGCGCCGTCTGCATCATGTCCTGGTTATATTGCAGCGCCTCGCTTGCCTGGTCGAGAAGCCAGGCGGTGTCGGAATTGGTGTCCTCCACCTTCTGCAGCACCAGCGAGAGCACAAGTCGCGCCGAGGACGATCCGATCGCGCTGCCAAGCAGTTGTTCGGAAAAATGGATCATCGCCATATCCGCCGGCTGGTCGTCGTGGAACCGCCGTCCGGCGGTTTTTTCGTAATTGGAGAAAGACCGCAGCATCCGTTCTTCGCCGAGATAACGGGCAATCACCGTCTTCAGGTCGCCGACGCTGATGCGGGTCTTCCAGCCGCGTGTGGCAAATTGCGACCGTGGCTGGCGTTTGACGAATATGCCTGCCTGAAGCCGCTCCACCGGTCGCGGATTGCGCGACAGCGAGCCGAGCACGAAGGCGATGGTGTTGAGCGCAAGGCTGAAGATCGTCGTCGTCACGAACGGGTCGATCTCCGGCCCGGAGAAGATCGCGGCACCCGGAAAGATGAAGTTCAGCACCGCTGCCGCGATATGCGAATTGTCCGGCCCGCCGAGGCTGGGCAGGAACAGAAGATAGGCCCAGGAGAGAAAACCGAAGGAGAGGCCCAGGATCGCGCCGCGCGCATTTGCCCGCCGCCAGATCAGCCCGCCGAGCAAAGCAGGGGCGATCTGGGCGATCGCCGCAAAGGCGAGAAGGCCGATCGACGCCAGCCCCGACTGGCTGTCGGCCATCCGGTAATAACCGTAACCGAGCAGCATGACGGCAAAGATCGCCGCGCGGCGGATATTGAGCAGCGTGCGGGTCAGGTCCTGTTGCACGCCGGCATGTGAGGCGAGTTTCCGCCGCAGGAAAAGCGGCAGCACGATATCGTTGGAGATCATGATCGACAGCGCGACCGACTCCACGATTACCATCGCGGTTGCCGCCGAAAAGCCGCCGATGAAGGTCATCAGCGTGACGAAGGGCAGGCCGGCTTCCAGAGGCAGGGTCAGCACGTAAAGGTCGGCATCGCCCATGCCGCCGAAGGTGATCAGGCCTGCTGCGGCGACCGGGATGACGAAGATATTGATGGCGATGAGATAGACCGGCAGCAGGAAACCTGCGGCGCGTCTCTCCCGCGGTGTGCGGTTCTCGACGACCGTCACATGGAACTGCCGTGGCAGGATGACGATCGCAAATGCCGAAAGAAGGATGACCAGCACCCAGCGGCTGACCGGCGTCTCATAGGATGCGGCGGATGCGACCAGCAGGCTTTCCGATGCTTTGGCGGCGAGATCCGACCATCCGTCGAACATGAAGAACACGACCGCGATGCCGACTGTCGCAAACGCCACGAGCTTGACCAGCGATTCCATCGCCACTGCCAGGATAAGGCCGTCCTGATGTTCCGTCGCATCCGTATGGCGTGTGCCGAAGACCACGGCAAAACAGGCCATCAGCAGGGTAACGATCAGCGCAAGATCGATGAAATGCAGGTTGCCGCTGCCGATACCGAAATCGGACGGATTGACCATGACCGCGACGGAGCTGGAGACGGCTTTGAGCTGCAGCGCGATATAGGGCACCGTGCCGACAAGTGCGAGCACTGCGACGATTGCCGCCACCGTGGCGTTCTTGCCGTAACGGGCGGCGATGAAATCGGCGATCGAGGTGAGTTTTTCCGCCTTCGCCAATTCGACGATGCGCCGGATGACGGGCATGCCCAGCGTGAAGGCGAGGATCGGTCCGACATAGATGGCCGCAAATTCCAGCCCGCGCTGCGAGGCGAGGCCGACACCGCCGAAATAGGTCCAGGATGTGCAATAGACGGCAAGGCTGAGCGCATAGACGAGCGGGCGTCCGTCCTTTGGAACGCCGACAAGTCTGCTGCGCCTGTCGCCATAGCTCGCCACTGCAAAAAGCAGCAGGATATAGGCGAATGCCGAGACAAGGATTGCCCAGCCTGGAAGCATGTTTCCTCCCCCGCAAGACCTTGCGGCTAGAGGCTGAGATTAGGCGAAATGCAGCGTGTTGGAAATCGGCGCGGTCTCGTCAAAAAGTTCAATGAGAAGACTGTTTTTTCCAATAGACCATCAGCTTTAAGCCTTTGGGCTTTTGCACCTTTTCAGTATGTGAGGAAACGCTATGTTAACCCCGACGGCAACCAAGAGAGGGGTTTAGTCATGTCTGTAGTCAGCGAATTCCGTTCATTTATTGCAAAGGGCAACGTTATCGATCTCGCGGTCGGTATCATCATCGGCGGGGCCTTCACCGGCATCGTCAATTCCCTAGTCAACGATATCGTCATGCCGGTCGTGGGCGCGATCACCGGCGGCGGTTTCGATTTCTCCAATTACTTCCTGCCGCTGTCGAGCGCGGTCACCGCTTCGACCCTTGCACAGGCGCGTGAACAGGGCGCCGTTTTTGCCTATGGCAGCTTCATCACCGTGATGATCAATTTCGTGATCCTCGCCTGGATCATCTTCCTGATGGTCAAGGGTGTGAACCGCCTGCGCGCCATGGAAGAAAAGAAGCCCGCCGACGAAGCACCGGCCCCGCCGCCGGCCGACATCCAGCTCCTGTCGGAAATCCGCGACCTGCTGAAGACCAAGCCGGTCTAAGGTCGGATAAAGAGACGCCCTGAGCCTGCAACTCATCAGCACAATGAATTGCAGGCTCAAGGAAACTCATGGGATTTCCGGTTTCTTCTGCGCTATGAAAGAGCGTCGAAAAACAGGAAATCCGCATGTCTCTGCTTGGCTCACTCAGCTCCCGCGCTCTTGCTGCTCCTGAAAGCGGCATTGTCGAGATCATCACCCATGCCCGCATTGGCGGCCGTGACGATCTGATCCCGCTCTGGGCGGGCGAGGGCGACCTGCCGAGCCCGGATTTCATCAACCGCGCGGCATCCGACGCGCTTCTCGGCGGCGAGACATTCTACACCTGGCAGCGTGGCATTCCCGAACTGCGCCAGGCGCTTTCCGATTATTATACCCGCCATTTCGCCGTTAGCCTGCCGCCCGAGCATTTCTACGTCACCGGCTCCGGCATGCACGCCATCATGATGGCGGTGCAGGCGATCTGCGAACCGGGTGACGAGATGATCTATCTGTCGCCCACCTGGCCGAACATCGTTTCCGCCATCGAGCTTTCCGGCGCGGTGGCAACCGGCCTGCCGCTGGAGTTCACCGGCGGTAAATGGTCGCTCGATCTGAACAGGCTCGAAGCCATGATCACGCCGAAGACGAAGGGCCTGTTCGTCAACACGCCATCCAACCCGACCGGCTGGACCGCGACGAGGCAAGACTTGGCCGCCATCCTGGGCCTTGCCCGTAAACACGGTCTCTGGATCATCGCCGACGAGATCTATTCCCGTTACTACTACGGCGGTACGCTGCGTGCTCCGTCTTTCCTCGATATCGCCGACCCGAACGACCGCATCATCTATGCCAACTCCTTCTCCAAGAACTGGTCGATGACCGGCTGGCGCGTCGGCTGGCTGGTCGCCCCGCCGGAACTGGGGCAGGTGATCGAGAACCTCATCCAGTATTCGAATTCCGGTGTCGCCCAGTTCATGCAGCGCGGCGCGGTGGTGGCACTGAATGAAGGCGATGGCTTCGTCGAGGAAAATATCGAGCGTGCCCGTTTGTCCCGCGACATTCTCTGCGACATGCTGATCGCCACCAATCGCGTCCAGACATTGAAGCCGGAAGGGGCGATCTACGCCTTCCTCAAGGTCGACGGCATTACCGACAGCCGTCAGGCAGCGCTTGATATCGTCGACAAGATCGGCGTGGCGCTGGCGCCGGGTTCGGCCTTCGGCAAGGGCGGCGAGAATTTCCTGCGCGCCTGCTTCCTGCGCAATCCCAAACATGTCGAAGAGGCTGCCGACCGGCTTGCGGGCTATATCAAGGCGCTTTGACACACCTTTCGGGGATATTCGATAAAATTCGAGCCACTCCTGAAAGGCTTCCTTAGCCACGTCACCGGATATAGTTGGCCCCCGCCTTCATAAGTAACCGGTGATCAAGCGCCGCAATGCTTTCCTGCCTAAAACAAAAGGCAGGGAAGTTGATCATGGCAGTCCTGGTAACGGGTGGAGCAGGATATATCGGCAGCCACATGGTCTGGGCATTGTTGGATGCCGGGGAACACGTGGTTGTGCTCGATCGGCTGTCGACCGGTTTTCGCTGGGCCGTGCCGGATGCCGCGCGCTTTTATCTCGGCGATGTCGGTGATCAGGCGCTGCTTTCGCAGATCTTTGCGGAAAACGATATCGAGGCGATCATGCATTTCGCCGGCTCGATCGTCGTGCCGCAGTCGGTTTCCCATCCGCTCGATTATTACGAGAACAATACCAGCAAGACCCGGCTTCTGGCCGCCGCCGCCATCGATGCCGGCATCAAGCATTTCGTCTTTTCCTCCACCGCTGCCGTTTATGGCGATCAGAAGGATGACACGCCGGTTCTCGAAAGCGCGATGACGCTGCCGAAGAACCCTTACGGCCAGTCGAAGCTGATGTCGGAACTGATGCTGCGCGATGCGGCTGCTGCTTACGATTTCCGCTTTGTCGCCCTGCGGTATTTCAACGTTGCGGGTGCCGATCCGCTCGGCCGCACCGGCCTGTCCACCGTGGGTGCCACGCATCTGATCAAGCTTGCCTGTGAGGCCGCCCTTGGCGAACGGCTGGGCGTCGATATCTACGGCACCGATTACCCGACACCCGACGGAACCGGTGTTCGCGACTATATCCATGTGACAGATCTCGTCGAAGCGCATCTGAAGGCGTTGAGCTATCTGCGCCGCGGCGGCGAACCGCTGATCGCCAATTGCGGTTATGGTCGCGGTTATTCGGTGCTGGAAGTGCTGAACGCGGTGAAGCGCGTCAGCGGTCACTCCTTCGAAATGCATTACGGTCCGCGCCGTCCGGGCGATGCCGCAAGCGTCGTTGCCAATTCGACGCTTGCCCGCAGGCTGCTCGAATGGCAGCCGCGCCATGACGATCTCGACCTGATCGTCGAGACGGCGATCGCCTGGGAAGGCCGGCTGGCAAGCCGCCGGGTCGAAGACCTGCGCTCGCTGCAGCAGAGGTTGGCAGCGGTAAACTTCTGAAACGGGCGTAACGGCAAGGGTGTCATGTCGAAATGGTGATGGATAAGCGACCGCCCGAGGAGTAAGGCAGGCGCAGCCAATCGGATCCGACGAATATCATGCGCCTTTCTTTGACAGCCGGTCTCGTTTTTCTCAGCTGCGGGCTTCTCACCTGCGGGATTGCCGCATTGCCCGCCTTCGCGTCGGATATCCCAAAGGCTCCGCCGCAATCCCCGATGCAGAAGGTAAAACTGGTCGAGCCGCGCCTGCGTCTCGCCAAGACGGATACCGGCGCCAGGCCGCGCGTGGCCTTGACCTTCGACGCCTGCATGGGCGCGGTGGACGAGCGCATCCTCTCGACGCTGATCAGGGAACGTATCCCGTCGACGGTTTTCGTCACCGCCCGCTGGCTCAGAAAGAACCAGGCGACGGTGGCAATCTTCCTTGCCAATCCCGACCTGTTCGAGATCGAAAACCACGGCGAAAACCATGTTCCGGCGATCGATGTCGCGGTGCCGGTTTATGGCATTGCCTCCGCCGGATCGCCTGAGGCCGTGTCGCGGGAAGTCGGCAAGGGGGCGGAAGCTGTGATTGCGGCCGGCCTGCCGGCGCCGCGCTGGTTCCGGGGCGCGACTGCAAAATACGATGCGAGCTCCATCGATGAAATCCGCAAGATGGGCTATCGCGTTGCCGGGTATTCGCTGAACGGCGACGATGGTTCTCTTCTGGGGGCCGGATCGGCCGAAAGGCGTATCGCAGCCGCAAAGGATGGCGATGTCGTCATCTCGCATATCAACCAGCCGACCCATGCGGCAGGGCAGGGGGTTGCCAATGCCATCGTCAAGCTCAAGGCCCGCGGTGTCGAATTCGTCAAGCTGGCCGATGTCGAGACCGTCGGCGACAATGACACGACCACACCGCGTCCCGGCCTGTTCTGAGTTTGAAACACCTCCTTCCCGCGAGAT
This sequence comes from Hyphomicrobiales bacterium, assembly GCA_900469445.1. GTDB lineage: Bacteria > Pseudomonadota > Alphaproteobacteria > Rhizobiales > Rhizobiaceae > Neorhizobium. The sequence goes on along the minus strand of UBXM01000040.1, from coordinate 49,797 downwards.
CTGGAGCAAGCAGCTCAAGTTTTGACGACTTTAAGTTCCCTGCAGATTGACGATCGGTAATCAGCGGGGAACCCGGGGCATGGCATCGAGTGAGGACTTGGCGCGTTATTTCGCGGCCGGAACCGGGCTCGATCCCTTTGGCGAGGCGTTCAGCCGACGACATGCGGTCATGCCCTTTCGCGGCAAGAAACGCCTGCCGCCCGAGGAGATGCAGGATGTCTGGCTGCAGGTCCAGTCGCAGCCCGGCAGACCGGGAAAGCGGCTCGCCTATATCCACATCCCCTTCTGCGCCAATCACTGCCTCTTCTGCGGGTTTTATAAAAACGCCTATGTGCCGCAGACCGGTGCCGATTATGTCGAGCTGGTGATCGAGGAAATCCGTCGGGAAGCGCAGAGCAATGCCGTGCACGGCAAGCCGATCCACGCGGTCTATTTCGGTGGCGGTACGCCGACGGCGCTGAACGCCGGGGAACTGTCACGGCTGATAACCACCGTCCGCACCGAGCTGCCGCTTGCCCCCGATTGTGAGATCACCGTCGAGGGACGGATCATCCATTTCACGCCCGACAAGATCGACGCCTGCCTGGAAGCCGGTGCAAACCGCTTTTCCATCGGCGTGCAGACCTTCGATACGGATGTCAGAAAGAGGCAGGGACGTCGTTCGAGCCGCGAGGAAGCTGTCCGTTTCCTCGAATATCTCCGCGATCAGGATCGCGCAGCCTTGGTGATCGATCTCATCTACGGACTGCCTGGACAGACGCTGGACATCTGGCAGCGCGATCTCGAAACGGCAGCGGATATCGCCCCTGACGGCCTTGATCTCTACGGGCTGAACCTCATTCCGACGACGCCGCTCGCCAAGGCTATTGCGGCCGGAAAATTCCCGGCGACGCCGGAACTGAACCGGATTGGCGCTTTCTACCGTGCCGGGGCGGAATTCTTCCGGCGCCGGAACTGGCGTCAGATCAGCAACAACCACTGGGCCCGCACCACGCGTGAGAGAAATCTCTATAACCTACTGATCAAGGAGGGTGCCGATTGCGTCGCCTTCGGTTCGGGAGCCGGCGGTTCTTTCGGTGCAGTCGGTTATGGGCTCAACGGCGATCTGGCGCTTTATGGCGAAGATGTAAGGGCGGGCCGCAAATCGCTGGGCATGATGACGGTTTCCGATGAACTATCCGCCCTGCGCACACTAGTGACCGCGGGTTTCGAAGTCGGTCATCTGGATCTCGGTCGTCTGGATCGCAGCTCGGGCCAGGCCATGACGCCGGTCTTCGAGCCGCTTCTCCATCAATGGCAGGGGGCGGGGCTCCTGTCCTTTGCCGACGGTATCGTCGATCTCACGCTGGCGGGGCGGTTCTGGTACTCCAACCTCGTCTCCGCCTTTCACGACATTCTTTCACTCGAATTGGGCCGTCCTGAAAACGCGGCCCGCGCGATCTCATGACAATGGAGAAGGCCATGGAAAATCTCGACCATGCGGAAAAGATCGAACGCATCACGCAGGCGATCGCCGAGAAGCCGGACGGCATCCTGGAAACGCTCGCCGCGCAATACGGTGTCCCCATTCAGACCGTGCTGGAATGCCTGCCGACCGGTATCACGCGCGTTGACGGACGCCACTTTGTCGATGTGCTGAAGGATATAGCCCACTGGGGCGACATCACCTTCATCTGCCATTCCAAGGATGCCATCATCGAGTTTTCCGGCCCGCTTCCGCAAGGGGAGATGGGGCATGGCATGTACAATCTGCGTGGCGGTTCGGGCGGTCTTTCCGGCCATCTGCGCCCGGAAAACTGCGCGGCAATCTTCTTCGTCAGCCGTATGTTCATGGGCATGGAGACGAGGTCGATCCAGTTTTTCAATACCGACGGCGATACCATCTTCAAGATCTATGTCGGTCGCGACAGGGAACGCCGGCTGAAGGCGGTTCAGGTCGAACGTTTCGAACGGCTTGCCATCCAGTTTGCCAAGGCCGCGGGAAATGCCTGACAGGCGGCCATTGCTGATTTTCGGCGCAAGCCGCGGTGTGGGCCTCGAACTCGCGCGTCTGGAGCGCGCTGCCGGTCGTTCCGTGGCTGCTATGTTGAGGCCTCACTCGGATGACGGGCATCTGCGGGAAATCGGCGTTGAGATCCTGCGCGGCGATGCCCTTTCGCGCCGGGAGATAGAAGAGGCGCTGGCTAGCCTGTCCGGCCCGTTCGATATCGTCTCTACGCTGAGCGGACGAGGTGAAGACGGCCGGTTGGCCGATGACGAAGGCAATATCAATGTCATCGAAGCGGTGGAGGGGAGCGGTAGGGCAGGGCGCCTCGTGCTCATCACCTCGATGGGCTGCGGAGACATGGCGCCATACCGGTCCGATAGGGCCATTGCCGCCTTCGGTGCGGTCGTCGACGCGAAGACGCGGGCGGAAGACAGGTTGAGAGAGACCGATCTCGACTGGACGATCCTGCGTCCAGGCGGTCTCGTCTCCGAACCGTCCACGGGCAATGGCCTTTTGACGCAAAATCCCGAGGTTCACGGCCTTATCCATCGCGCCGATGTCGCATTGCTCGCGGCCCGCACCCTTCGTGATCCGGCTACATCCCGTCAAGCCTTTGCAGTGGTCGATCGGAACCGGATGACCTGCACCACACAGGTCGATCCCTTCCCGCTCGCATGATGCCGTCTGCTCGGGTTTTTCACAGCCGGTGATAAAAGCACCGGCTGTGCTTTTGTTTTCCGGGCTTTTTGGTTATGGAAATCCATGGCCGAAAATGACGACGTAAAAGACGATGATAGCCCTGCAAGGGGCGAAAGCCGTGGTGATCGCGCCCGCAAGGCGCAGGCCGCCCGGGAGGCCGACCGCAAGGCCAAGGCCGCTGCAAAACTCCGCGAAAACCTGATGCGCCGCAAGGGACAGGCCCGCGCCCGCAGAGCCGGTGAAGCGGACGATACACAGGGACTTCCGGCATCAACACCGTCTGCCGCAAAATTGGACGAATCATCTTGACTTATGCGGGTCACGGGACTTCACGAGATATCACGAACATTGAAGCGCCAGGGGTTTTCGTCTAAGGACGCGACCTTCCACGCGTGAGAGGGAAAGTTTTTCAATCATGGATCGCATTCGCATTTCCGGCGGCAACAAGCTGAACGGCATCATCCCTATTTCCGGTGCCAAGAATGCAGCCCTGCCGCTGATGATCGCCTCGCTTCTGACGAGCGACACCCTGACGCTGGAAAACGTGCCGCATCTGGCAGACGTCGAACAGCTGCTGCGCATCCTCGGCAACCATGGCGTCGATATTTCCGTCAATGGCCGCCGCGAAGGCCAGACCGACAGCTACGCCCGCACCATACAGTTCACCTGCCGCACGATTGTCGACACCACCGCTCCCTACGAGCTGGTCTCGAAGATGCGCGCTTCCTTCTGGGTCATCGGCCCGCTTCTGGCGCGTGAAGGCAAAGCCCGCGTATCGCTGCCGGGCGGTTGCGCCATCGGCACGCGTCCGGTCGACCTCTTCCTCGACAGCCTTGCCGCACTCGGCGCCGAGATCGAGATCGACGGCGGTTATGTCAATGTTTCGGCTCCCAAGGGCGGTCTCGTCGGCGCGCAATATACCTTCCCCAAGGTTTCGGTCGGCGCCACCCACGTTCTGCTGATGGCGGCGACGCTTGCTAAGGGCACGACGGTCATCGACAACGCCGCGCGCGAGCCGGAAATCGTCGATCTGGCCGACTGCCTGATCGCCATGGGCGCCAAGATTACCGGTGCCGGCACCAAGACGATCACCATTGAAGGCGTCTCTTCCCTGCATGGCGCGCGCCATCGCGTGCTGCCCGACCGCATCGAAACCGGCACCTATGCCATGGCGGTTGCCATGACCGGCGGTGATGTGACGCTGACGGGCACACGCGCCTCGCTGCTCGATAACGCGCTCGACACGCTGAAGCTCGCCGGTGCCGAAATCACCGAGACCGAAAGCGGCCTGCGCGTCGTGCGCAACGGCAACGGCATCCAGCCGGTCGATATCGTCACCGAACCCTTCCCGGGCTTCCCGACCGACCTGCAGGCGCAGTTCATGGCGCTGATGACGCGTTCCTCCGGTGTCTCGCATGTCACCGAAACCATCTTCGAAAACCGCTTCATGCACGTGCAGGAACTGGCCCGCCTCGGCGCCAAGATTTCGCTGTCGGGCCAGATGGCGCGGATCGAAGGTGTTTCCAAGCTGAAGGGCGCACCGGTCATGGCGACCGACCTGCGCGCCTCGGTATCGCTCGTCATCGCCGGTCTCGCTGCCGAAGGCGACACGATGGTCAGCCGCGTCTATCACCTGGACCGCGGTTTCGAGCGTCTGGAAGAAAAGCTCACCCGTTGCGGCGCAGTCGTCGAGCGCGTCAGCGACTGATCATCGCTTTGAATTGCCAAGTCTTCGAAAGGACGGCAGGGAAACCCTTGCCGTCCTTTTTCGTATGCCTATGTTGAAACGGCACCCCATTGTGCCTCCCGCCTCATTTTATGATCCGGCTCTGCTTCCTTGTTTCAACGCAATTTTGGACGCTAAACCGGCGCCCGCTTTTGCTGGAATTGCTCAAATCGGAGATTTCCCATGGCTGACGTTTCTTCCCCCGTCTGGTTCATCACCGGCTGCTCGACCGGTTTTGGTCGCGAACTCGCCAAGCTGACGCTCGATCGCGGCTGGCCGACTGTCGTCACCGCGCGCGACAAGAGCCGGCTCGCCGATCTGATTGCCGGATATGACAATGCGCTTGCTGTCGATCTGGACGTGACCGACGAGGGCCAGATTGCCGCCGCGGTAAAAGCTGCTGAGGAAAAATTCGGCCGCATCGACGTGCTGGTGAATAATGCGGGTTACGGCTATCAGGCCTCGCTTGAGGAGGGTGAAGAGCGCGAGATCCGCGATATGTTCGACGCCAATGTCTTCGGCCTCTTTGCCATGACGCGCGCCGTCCTGCCGGGCATGCGTGCCCGCCGCAAGGGCCATATCCTCAACCTCACCTCGCAGGCCGGTTTCATCGGATTTGCCGGATCGGGTTATTACGCCGCCACCAAACATGCGGTGGAAGGCTTTTCCGATGCGCTGCTTGCCGAAGTCGCCCCGCTCGGCATCAAGGTCACCTGCGTGGCACCAGGCCCATTCCGTACCGACTGGGCCGGCCGTTCGCTGAAACAGACGCCGGTGAAGATTGAGGACTATCAGGATACGGTCGGCAAGCGGCTGGCCTCGACCTCCGATATCAGCGGCAAACAGCCGGGCGATCCGGTGCGCGCCGGCGAAGCCATGATCAAGGCCGTCGAAGCTGCAAATCCGCCCCGCCACCTCGTCCTCGGCGAGATCGCCTATAACGGCGTCACCGGCAAGCTGAAGGAACGTCTGGCGGAAATCGAAGCCTGGAAGGACGCCAGCATCTCTGCTGACTTCCCGAAGTAGGGGCTTTTACGCTTCTGTCTGCAAAAGCCAGGGCGATGGCGCTGCCCTGGCTTTTTGACCTGGCGATGTCAGGCAGATTTCTGTCGCGCCTGGCGCCTCAGGATTTCGGTTGTCTTGTCGCGATCGGCGGGGCGGCCGAACAGATAGCCCTGGGCAAAGCCGCAACCGAGGCGCTGCAGGCGAAGCGCCTGGTCCGTGGTCTCGACGCCTTCCGCCACCATCCGCACACCAAGGCCGCCAGCCATGCCCAGCAGGGCCTTGATGATGACTTCACCGGGACCACCCGACATGCGGTCGACAAACGCCTTGTCGATCTTGATGATATCGACCGGGAAATCCAGAAGATGGGTGAGTGAGGCGTAACCGGTGCCGAAATCGTCCAGGGCGACGAGCAATCCATCCGAACGCATGCCCTCGATCGTCTGGCCGACCTTGCGGTCTCTCTCGTCCATATAGACCGTCTCCGTCACTTCGACGACGACCTGTTTGGGGGCTACGCCCTCCCGCGAGAAACTCTGCGTGATCCGATCCCGCAGATCGCCCTGATCGAAATCGGCCATCGACACATTCACGCTGACATAGGAGAGCGGAATCTCCTGTTCGCGCCAGGAGCGCATGTCGCGGGCGACCTGTTGCAGCATTCGATCCGTCAGCTTGTGACCGAGGGATGCATCCTGCAGCGCTTCGGCAAACAGTCCGGCGGATAGGATATGACCATCTGCTGTGCGGACGCGGCAGAGCGCCTCCAGCCCGACGATCTCCCTGGTGTCGAGCCGGACGATCGGCTGGTAATGTGCCTCGATGCGATCTTCGACCAACGCGCTAGTGACGGTTTGCAGGGTGCGAAACCGTTCGGTGACGGCGCCAGCAAGTTCCTGGCTGTAGAGCACATAACCGCCGCGAGACGTCCGCTTGGCGTGATGAAGAGCGAGATTGGCATGCTGAAGATAGGTCGGAACCTCTGAAGATTGCGAGGGATCGCAAATGGTGCCGCCGCAACTTGCCGCAAGGCGAAGCGTGTGGTCGCTTTCCTGCAGATTGCGCGCTTCCAACGACCGCAGGATCTGTTGGGATACCGCGGCCAAATCTGGTGGATTGCCTTCGATCAGCACCGCGAACTCATCGGCATCGACCCTGAAGCTGTTTTCCGGTGTGACGATGCCTGTGATGGCATGCGCGGCCTCCATGATCAGCCTGTCGCCTGCCCCATGGCCGAATGCCTCGTTGATCCGCCCGAGATGATCGATATCGACCAGCAGAATGCCGAACGGGCTGGAATTGGTCTTGGCTCTTTCTCCGATGGTTCTGATGAAGTTGGCGCGGTTGCCGAGCCCCGTCAGATTGTCGAAATAGGCAAGCCGCTGGTTCTCGGCCTTAACCTCTTCACGTTCCAGCACCAGCGAGCAGAGATCGACGCATTCGGCGACGATCATGCGTTCCTCTTCGGTCGGCCCCCGGTTTTGCTTGTAATAGAAACCGAAGGCGCCGAGCACGCGCCCGTCGCCTTGAAGGATGGGGCTCGACCAGCAGGCCTTGACATCATGTTCACTTGCCAGAATGTCGGCGAGCGCCCGATAGGCCATCCAGTTTCGATCGGTGAAGATGTTTTCGGCTGCGACCGCCTTGCCGAGAAACGCGGCGGTGCCGCAGGAGCCGACACTCGGTCCGATCATTATCCCATCTAGCGCTGCCGAGTATTCCTTGGAAATGGTCGGGCCGGCCAGCGGGTGAAGCCGTCCGTCACGATCGACGGTTACCAGCGAGCAGATGACACCCTCCGCCATCTGTTCGGCATGGGTGCAGATATGGTTGCCTGCCTCCTCCACCGAGCAACCCCGGGCAAGCATATCCAATATTTCCTGTTGGATCCGTCCCCTCATGGCTGCCATTCGTCAAATGTTCCCAGCTTTAAATGATTTGGATAATGGATTTCCGGATGATGTATTCTCAAAGGTAAGTATAAGGTTATCCGTGCGCGCGTAATTCTTTCAAATTTTCGATATTCGGGCGATATGGTGCGATGGTGACGCAGGTCAATGTTTCGCAGCCCGGCTCGGCCTAGGGTCCCACGCAGTTCTCGATGGAATCCTATCTGCCCATGACGTATCTTGCCTTTCTCTCTGCTGTCCTCGCGCTTCTTCTGGCGCCAGGCCCGACAAATACGCTGATGGGAATTGCCGGCGCACGCGGTGGCCTTGGGGCGACGGCCAGGCTCTTGCCAGCAGAGCTGTGCGGTTACCTGACCACGATCCTGCCGTTGACATGGCTGGGTGCGGCGCTGCTTGCCAGTGTTCCTTCGGCTTCCGTCGGCTTGAAAGTGGCTGCAGCCGTCTGGGTCATGTTCCTCGCCGTCAAGCTCTGGCGGATGCCGGCAGATGCGGGAGCGGGCAATGGCGTTACCGCAAGACGCGTCTACCTCACCACCATGCTCAATCCGAAAGCCCTCATATTCGGTCTGGTGCTTTTGCCCGTACCCGCCGACAGCCAGTTCCTGCCGCGGCTTGCCACCTTTTGCCTTATGGTCATGGGCGTTGCCATGCTTTGGGGCGGGTTCGGCCAGTTGACCCAGGCGGGCGAGGGCGGCGGCAGGCGGCTGCTGCTGGTGCAGCGCCTTGCATCCATCTGGCTGGCTGTCGTCTCGGTGACGCTGATTACCGGCGTCTTGCGGGCTTAGCAAAAGCGGCCGGGCGAAAAGGCGGCGAGATCGATCGCCGACACCCGATCCTGCAGAATATCCGCCACCAGCCGTGCCGTGCCGGCTGATTGCGTCAGCCCGAGATGGCCGTGGCCGAATGCGTAGACGACATTTGGCGTTGCCTTCGCCCGGCCGATCGCCGGCAGGCTGTCGGGCATGGATGGGCGGAAACCCATCCACTGCGTGCCGCCTTCCGTACTCAAGCCCGGCAGAAAGGTCTTGGCCTTTTTCAGCATCGCTTCCGAGCGCGCATAATTGGGCGGCAATTCCAGTCCGCCCAGTTCGACCGCCCCGCCGACACGAATGCCGCTCGTCAACCGGGTGACGACGAAGCCATGTCCGCCGAAAGTAATCTGCATGCGCAGATCGAGAGCGCCCGAGGGGAGGGTGGTGTTATAGCCGCGCTCGGTCTCGAGCGGGATGTTTTCGCCAAGCGTTCGGGCAATGCGATGCGAAAACGCGCCCGCCGACAGCACGACCTTGCCGGCCGGCCGCGCCACATCGCCGGCAGTAATGATCTCGACGCCATCTGCAGTCGGGCGCAATCCCTTCACTTCGGCAATCTCGATCACGCCACCGCGGCTACGAAAATTCTCGGCCAGAGCCAGCGTGTAGAATTTCGGATCGGCGATCGAATACCAGCCCGGTGTGAACGTGCCGCGGATGAAGCGGGGTGCGATGCCCGGCTGGATGCCGGCCATCTCGGCTGCATCCATGTGTCGGAACTCGATGCCGTGCCGTTTTCGGGCGTCCCAGCCGGGCAGCGAGGCGCGGAACTCGGCATCGCTTTCATAGACCTGCAGATTGCCTTCCTTGCGCAGCATGGAGAGCGTCTCCGTGGCCGACAGGAAAGGTTCGAGCTCCAGCCTGGAAAGATCCATCAGGGCCGTCTGGGCGCCGGTCGAATGCGCCACGCGCGAGGCCGAACAGGCGCGCCAGAAGCGAAACATCCATGGCGCGATATCGAGCGCATAGGCGGGCGGGATCGATAACGGTCCGAGCGGATCGAGCAACCATTTCGGCGCCTTCTTGAGAATGCCGGGTGAGGCGAGCGGCAAAATATCGGTAAAGGCGAATGCGCCGGCATTGCCGGCCGAAGCACCGGCCGCCGGTCCCTCGCGGTCGATGACCGTAACGTTGAAACCGCGCATCTGCGCTGCAATGGCGACGGAAAGGCCGACGACCCCCGCCCCGATGACGACTATATCCGACCGTGCCATGTCCCTGATCGTCCACTTCGCGCGGCCGTTTTTCGGCTTCGCGCATGTTCCCCTTGTTTTATGTGACAAAGCCCTCCTTTGAGGGGAGGGCTTTGCGTGTTCGAAAATCAGGCCTTGCAGGTCTGCACTGCGCCGGGCAGCTTGCTCCAGTCGGCATACCAGCTGTCGAAGAGTTTCAGCTGTGCCTCGACATAACCGCGCTGGCTGTCGGAGAGCATGTCGGTCTCGACGAAGTTGAGCGAGAACGCCTCATTTCCCTTCAAAACCATCATATGCTTGAAATAGAGCACCAGATCCGGGCCTTCGTCGAAGGAAGACAGCACGCCGAGCGCCTCTTCCAGCTCCCTGGCGCGGGTGCGGGCATCCGCATCGCCCTTGGCCGCAGCCTGTGCCAGATTGCACAGATGCAGCACTTCCTTCGGCAGAACGTTGCCGATGCCGGTGATGGCGCCGGTTGCACCGCAATTGACGTAACCGTGGTAGACGGCGGTATCGACGCCGATCATCAGCGTTACGTCGTCGTCACGGCTGGTGATGTTCTCGGCCGCATAACGCATGTCGTCGGGACCGCCGAATTCCTTGAAGCCAACGAGGTTCGGATGTTCCGCGCGCAGCGCGAAGAACAGGTCGGCGCGGGTGGCAAAACCGTAATAGGGGCTGTTGTAGATGACCGCCGGAAGATCCGGAGCAGCTGAAAGAATGGCCTTGAAATGGGCCTTCTGGGCCGAAATCACCGAACCGCGCGACAGGACGCGCGGAATGACCATAAGCCCTTGAGCGCCGACCTTCTGGGCATGTGCGGCAAGCGCCACGGCCGAAGCGGAGTTGATCGCGCCGGTGCCGACGATGACCGGAATGCCGGCCTTCACCAGGCGTTCTACGCCTTCCATGCGCTGCTGATCGGTCAGAAGCGGCCAGTCACCCATCGAGCCGCAATAGACGACAGCCGACATGCCGGCTGCGATCAGTTCTTGGCCCTTGGCAACCAGCGCGTCGAAATCCGGCGTGCGGTCGCTTTTGCAGGGGGTCATCAGGGCCGGTACGACACCGGAGAAAATCTTCGATCTCATCTTGCAAGTCCTCGATATCAAAACGGCCGGCGGAGACGGTTCCCGTTCTCCTGCCCTGACCTCTGAACCGGAGAATACGCCTTCCATTTTCTTTGTCGACAAAAAAAATACAAAACCTCAGAGGACGATATCGAGGCGGTCGTTACGGGTCAGAAGCCTGCCGATCTGCTCGACGATCTGCTCGCCATGCGCCTTGCCGAGACGGTCTGCCGCAGCCACGTTACGCGCCTCGACGGCAGCGATGATCTCCTCGTGCTCGTCGACATAGCGCGGCGGCAAGCGATCGTCGTAGGACTGGTAATAGAGGCGCAGCATGCGCCGCCCTTCGCCAAGCAGCCGGTCGAAGAAACTGGCGTAATAGGCATTGCGGCCGGCCGCAGCGATGGCTGCATGAAAATCGGCATTGGTGGCAATCATCGCCAGCGCGTCCTGCGCCGCCACGGCCGCGCTGAATTCCGCCTGCCGCTCGCGAATAAGAAGAAGATCGTCCGCCTGGTGATGCTGGGCCGCCAGCCGGGTGGTTACCCGGTACATCAGCACAAGCGCATCGAAATAGGCGGGCATGCCGAGAAAATCGATATTCGACACCATGGTCGACCGGTTCGGCAAAGTCTCGATCAGTCCTTCGCCGGCAAGCCGCACCAAAGCCTCACGGATCGGCGTGCGCGACATGCCGAAACGCGTCGCAAGCTGCACCTCGTCGATAGCGCTGCCCGGCGAAAGCTTGAGGTCGAGAATTTCATCGCGCAGAAGATCATAGACCAATTTTACCCCGGAGCCACGCTTGCGTTCCGTGATCTGGCTTGAATCGTCGCTTGTCATTTGCGCCTCGCTTGTCGACATGATGTCTTTTTTCTTAGCGCATAAGGCGAGATGCGTTAAGCCATAGTCCGATTGAACTCTTCAGTCTCTTTGATCGCAAGGCGGCTTAGTTTTGCCAATGGCGGCGGCGGGCGTCAGCGATATCGGGATACCGACGGTTGGAACTGAAGGAATGCCAATCGCTGCCGTATCCTGGCGGAAGATGAGAATGATTTTGGTCCATCTTGAAACCGGCAGGCAGCTAATTTCGAATAATTGTCATTATCTCTTCATTTTTCTCAGATTGTGGTTGATCCTGGAAAATTCATCGGTATATATCGCGCCGTTCCAACGTTTTTGGGTCCGCAGCGACGCAGAACATCCTTAAGGACAGGTGGCCGAGTGGTTTAAGGCGCACGCCTGGAACGCGTGTGTGCGTGAAAGCGTACCGTGGGTTCGAATCCCACCTTGTCCGCCATTATTCTAAATAACCCATTGTTTTAAATGATCTTTCGAGATCAAAATTTGACCGGCCCGCCACGCAGCCCGCCACGGTCGAAAAGCGCTGCCGATAGCAGGACCCTCCCAAAAAAAGTTTCGCCAGCCTATTGCCAGATGAGATCGGCTTAGACTAAACGGAACGTAACGGAAACATAGATTCGATCTTCGAACGTTCCGTCCCTTATGCGCAAGATGTGCTGTTCCCATTAATTTAACTTTTTGGAGACCGCATGGGCAACCAAGCGCAACTTTCCCTTCTGGACGACTCCCACCTGGAGCTGCCGCCGCCGCCCCGTGATGAGATCGTCACCATCCCCATCGCTCAGCCTACTCCTTCTGCCACGGATCTTGTGTCTGGCCTCAGCGAGACGAGCCCGAGTGCCGCATCGGCGCCAGAGCGCGCGCCGAAGGCGCCATCTTCCAAGCGCATCGTCAAGCCGGTGCCGAAGGACGACGAACGCTATCTGTCGGTAAAGGAAGTCGCCGATCGTTATAGCGTCAGCGTCCAGACCGTCTGGCGCCACGCCAAGGATAGCCCTCACTTTCCGAAGCCCATCAAGGTTCTCAGCGGATCGACCCGCTGGAAGCTTCGTGACCTCGTCGCTTACGAGGCGTTCCGCCAGGAGGCTGCGTAATGACCGCCTCCGTATCGGACAAGAAGGCGCGCCGCAATCTCCAGAGCAGCACGGCCGCCAAGATCAACGAACTCTACGACAGCCAGGATGTCATCAAGCTCTATGGCATCAACAGGAATACGCTGCTCAACTGGATTAAGGCCGGCTTAGCTTACATTGAAGGCGAGCCGCGCCTGTTTCTTGGGGCTGACCTCAATACCTTCCAGAAGAAGCGTAATGGTAACTCCCGCAAGAATGTCGGCGCCTACGAAGGATATTGCCCCGGCTGCCGGACAGGTCACAGCTTGCTTGTCGGAGATATCCGCGTGAAACCTATGAGCACTGGCAATTTCCGGATTTACCGCGCTTGCCCTGATGGTGCTGGAGAGGCTGGAAAGTGGTTCTCCAAGGAAGAACTGGCGGTCATTTACCAGCTGCGGGAATCCAATCCCGGAGCCTAGACTCCAGACTAATATGCTTCCTTTGCCCGCTCTCGGATTGTGCAGAATGGCGCAATCCGAGCCCGGTCACGCCAAGCTGCCCCAAGCCGCCTAGAAGCTGCAGCCCTCAACGAAAGAAATCTCTCCCCAATAACTGAAACTTAGAGGCAACGGCCGCGCATCCGCGCGCCTGGCCCTCGTGTACCCCAGAACTTCACAAGGAATAGAAATATGAACCAAATCCTCTCGGCCAACGCCAAGATGGTTTACCTGTACCAGAATGAGCTCAGACAGGCTCGTGGCTACAATTCTAAAACCATTGATGCTGTCTTGCGCCATATCTGGCACTTCGATCGACACACGGTCTCTACTGATTTCCGCAAGGTCACGCGCCAGGCAATCGCCCATTACAAGGAAGACCTGGTTGGCGGCACTATCGGCAAGGACAACAAGACCCGCTCGCCGTCTACGATCGTCCATGCACTCAGTGCCCTCAAGGCGTTCTTCGAATGGCTTTCTGTCCAGCCCGGCTATCGCTCGATCAAGACCGATCTCTGTGCCTATTTCAATTCGTCTCGGGAGCAGCGCGAGCTCGCAAGCGCGGCCGGTCAGAAGTTCGTGCCGACGATGGTACAGCTTCGCGAGGTCATCAAGCACATGCCGGCAGAAACGCCGGCTCAGCGGAGGGATCGCGCCATGATCCCGGCAATACTTCTGTTCGGTGTGCGTGACGGAGCACTGATCTCGTTACGCCTCAAGCATGTGGACATCGTCAACAAGCGGGTGTTTCAGGATGCCCGTGAGGTGAAGACGAAGTTCAGCAAGACCAACATGGTTGACTGGTTTCCGGTTGGTGAGGACATGGAGACGATCCTGATCGAATGGGTCAAGGAGTTGCGGGCGCTTGGCGCCGTCGATGATGATCCACTTATCCCGACTGCGCCGTTCAAGCCCTGGATAGGGCGTCCCAAGATCGAGCTCGCCTTTCTGGTGACCCCCGCGCCGATCCGGAAGGTATTGAAGAAGGCGTCTGCCGCTGCCGATGTGGCTTACTTCAAGCCACACGCTATCCGCTCCACGGTAGCGAGGTTATTTGACGAATGGGCTGCATCGCCGAAAGAGCTGAAGGCATTGAGCCAAAACCTCAGCCACAAGCACATCGGCACGACGTTCAAATATTATGGCAACCTTGAAGACGACGCCAAGTGCGCGATCATCTCCAACATTCGCGAACGCCAGAAGCACCCGATCGACGACCAGATCACGGAGCGCTTTCACAACGCTGATCCGGAATTGCAGGCCGCCGTCCTGACGATCCTGAAGCTCAAAGACAAGGGATAGAAATAGACGAATGGTGCGGCGACCTTGCAAGTTGCCGCACCAACAATCAAAGCGATTTCGCGCAACATTCGCCTCGCGCACTCCAGTGCCGATATTGATCGGGACTTGATTTTGATTGGCAGCTTTCTTTGAGTTTTTTTACTATCTCGCAGAAACTCACTGCAATTTGTCGGCGTTCGACGAATTAACGAATTCGTATTATTGAAACTGTGAAATTTACCAAGTATTAGCAATTCGTCTTTTCTTGGTTCCAATTGCTCAATGTGTGATTACGTATCAAATATATTGACATCACCGGCCATCAGACAGCATCCGGGCCTACTATCCTTGATCAAAGGGCAGTCTGGGGCTTTGCTGGGCGTCCATCAGGAACGACCTCGGCTGGCGACGATATTTTCGAGTCAGGATCGGTGGCTCATAGCACATGTCGGCCTGGCATTGCACTTTCAGTATGTGACGGGAGCGGCGCAGGAGGGGCTGAGCGCCGCGAATTTCATCAAGAATGTCACGCATCACGGGATAACCAGCAAGAACACTGCTGTCGCCTTTCTCAATGAAATGACCCAGTACGGCGTGATCTCGCAGGCGCCGCACCCGAATGACAAGCGGATGCGCGTTATCGTTCCGGCTCCTGCCACGCTTGAAGCGATCGGCGGATGGCTGGCGCTTCACCTGAATACCCTGGATGCTCTTGATGGCGGCAAGCGTGTTGCCTGGTTTCAGTCGTCACTTCCATCGGCGCTCGGCCTTCTCCAGCCGGAAATTGCAGCGGGCCTTCTGCACGACGACACGATCCGCAATCCGCATCATGCGTTTGCCCATTTCATGTGGATGAACAGTGGCTTCCTCGTGACTGAAAGGCTGATCGTTTCGCTGGAGAATGATCCTGGGACGAAAACCCGTCTTCCGACCAGCCTTGTTTCGGCCACCGAGTTGACGGCCGGATTCAACCTGTCGCGCTCCCATTCTGCCCGCAAAATCAATGAGGCGGAAGAGCTCGGCATCCTCGGCTGGAGCGGTACCAAGGGGCGCTCGCCGATGTGGATCTCGCGCGATTTCGTGTCGAGTTTTCTGGATATCCAGGCGGCAAAGCTTGCAATCATCGATCGTGTTGTGGCGGCGCACAAATCCGCCGAGCCACCGGTACGGATGGATCGGGATAATGCCGTCCGGACCCAGCTTCTTGAGCGTGCTTTTCCGTATTCGTAAGTGAATGGGTGGCAAGTGCCCAACGGCTCCGCCATCTGGCGTGGCGGGTACCCATGGCGGCGGCTTTGCGTGCCCCTCAGACCTACCGAATTGCTGCCTCGCTGGCCTTCAGAGCGTCGAAGGCTGCGGAAAAACCTTTCAGCGCCAGTGCGATCGGGATTCGCTTTCCTTCGGGTGTGGCGACTGAAATGACCGCCTGCTCGCCTTTTTGCAGAGCGGCAACGAAGGCCGGCTCGACCGTGCCTTCAACCAGGCATCCCTGCGGCGTGCAGCGGCTGACGGCAAGCGACGTTTCGTAGTCCGGGGCCACTGTAATATTGACCTTTTCGGCCAGCGCTATGCCCAGCGGCACCGCCATCTGCATGCGTGTCGAATGGGCGCCGGCATCGTTTGCAAGGCTCATGACGAGGATGACCTGGCTGCCGTCGGGAGAGGTGACCCGGCTGGAGACCTGGCAGATGCGGCTGGAAGCGGCAATGGATTCGCATTGCAGCTCCCAGCTCTCGAAGTGTTCGGCGGCAATCGCTGGTCCGGGCTGAGCCTGCTCCTTTGCCGGAGCTTCTGCCCGGGCGGCGGGTTTTGCGGCAGGGGCGCCTGCGCGTGCGCCACCGCCGGCGGAATCGATGATGCCGCCGCTCGGCGAGGCGGAAGGGTTGTTGAGGATCGGTGCGCCGGTCGTGGACCGTGATGCTGGCGTGGAGAACATCGGGCCAGATGCGTTCGACTGAGCCTGCGCCATTGTAACCACACAGGCGGTTATGCCCGTGACCAACAACATTGCGGCAACGGATGAGCGAACTCGTGCCATGATATCCTCCAAGCTCAATACATGCCTTTCGTCTTCATGGTCTTAAAACACAAATAAAGTAAAGATGCCTGTTGAAATTTCTGTTCCGTTTATTTCTATTGTCGCCGAAAGCAAAAGTGCTCAGGGTGAAAAATATGCGTGCTCATCTCATGACGGCGGTCTTTGGATATATCTGTATCCTGGGCTCGATTTCACCCAGCGGAGCGTATGCGCAGGCCTTTGTGAACCAGGCGACGCCGCCGGGTGGCGGATCCGTTTATGTTGATCAGGTGCCTCAGGGCGCGAGGCCGCTTGCGCCCAGACCGCCGGCAAAACCGCGCGTTTCTCGGGCGAAGAACGTAAAAACAGAAGCTTCCGTAGTGGAGGAAGTCGCGTCCGTGGCGCGCTTCATTCCGACGGTTGGGGCGGGCTCCAGCGCCGTCATTCGGTCCAGCGACGCCCGTGAGTGGCCATCTGTCGGGAATGGTACGGTTCGCCAATAAGCGAGCGCGATGCTTCGCGCGTATGGTGATGTATTCGGGCTACAGAAGTAACCATACAAATATCCACCCAGAAATGAGACATTGCTAAGCTTTATTTGTTGTGTAGACAATCGCGCATGTGCCGTGTGGTAGATGCGGCGTGTATTTTGAGGTGTAGTTGCAGTATTTTTAAATCTAGCTCGGTGGGCTTGATGAAAAAAATGAATGCAGCGGAAGTGCATCTTTTGCCGATGCTCGGGTGGGGAAATATGAAAATCAAGATTGCTGCGCTGTCCGTCGTGGCCGTTATTCTTGGCGGCTGCCAGAGCGGGCAGCAACTCGACACGCCGGCCGCGACCCTGACTGCGCCGACGAAGACGACATCGAGCGTCAAGCTCCTTCCCTTGCCGGCGACTCCGGTGGATGTCGCCGTTTATGATTTTCCCGATCTGACAGGGCAGGCGAAGCCCAACGAAAGCTTTGCCGAATACAGCCGCGCCGTTACCCAAGGCGGCGGCGCGATGTTGATCGACGTGCTGAAGAAGACCGGTGGCGGGAACTGGTTCCGGGTTGTCGAGCGCACCGGGTTGAAGAACCTCGTGCAGGAGCGGACCCTGATCGAGAACACGCAGAAATCCTATGGTCGCCCCAGTGGCCTTCCGCCCGTTCGTTTTGCCGGGCTCATTCTCGAAGGCGGTATCGTCGGATACGATTCCAACGAGTTGACCGGCGGCGCTGGTGCAAAATATCTCGGTATCGGCGGCGACATGCAGTACCGCTCGGACGTCGTGACCGTGAACCTGCGCGCCGTCAGCGTGCAGACTGGCGAAATCCTCGCGTCGACCACCACCACCAAGCAGGTCTATTCGGTTCAGATCCGTGGCGGCGCCTATAAGTTCGTCACGGCCGGAGAGCTGCTGGAAATCGAACTCGGCCAGTCGCGCAACGATCCCGGTTCGCTTGCTGTGCGTGAGGGCATAGAGCTTGCTGTCTATTCGCTGATCATTGATGGCGTGCGGCAGGGTCTTTGGGGTCTGAGGGACAAGTCTCAGGAGCAGATGCTGATCCGTGACTTCGACGCCAAGTATAAGAAGATAATCAAAGACGGCGTCTCCTGATTCGCTAAATAACTATTTCGTTATTATAAAATGAATAAAGCTAGGCCCGCAGCATCGCTGCGGGCTTTTTTTTATTGCTTGATTCGAATTTTCTATTGTCTCATTTCTGGGTCTATTGCTTATCAAGTTAACTATTACTTGGTAATTCAGTGGGTGTGTCTTGATTGGCGACGTTTGCAGATGGTATTAAACATTCGTTAATCAATCTTAGCTTGGGGCTACCGTGTCCACGGAGCAGGCTAATGGGGAGACACCAATGAAATACTCGAGCAGACAGACCCTCCTGCTGGCCGGCGTCGCGGTCACAGCCTTGGCGGGTTCGGCCTTCGCACAGGAAGGCAATTTCGGTTACATCGGCCAGCGCGATACCAGCAACTTCGCCTACCTCTCGCAGTTCGCAGCCGGAGACGGCGGTAACTCCGCGTTTATCTATCAGCATGGTTATAATAACGTGTTCCTGCCCGCGCGGGGGGGAAGCCCGAGCGACGCACAGGTCGGCACCAACTTTCTCGGCGTACAGCAGCTCGGCGAAAACAACCTTGTTGGCGGCGACTTCCTGCAAAAAGGCAGCAACATCGGCGCCATCGCACAGTTCGGCCGCAACAACATTGTCGACCAGTTCCTCCAAGATGGCGGCAATCGCGGCGCCGTCTTCCAGGGTGGCCTGCGCAACCTGGTCCGCGTCGAACAGGAAGGTGAACGCCTTTCCGACGGTAGCCATAACGAAACCGGTATCATCCAGCTGGGCACAGGCCGAAATGATGACGCCTACAACGTAGCGATCAGCAGCCAGACCGAAAACACCGAAGCGTCGTTCTCCGGCATCATGCAGGCCGGCCAGAAGAATGGCGCAACCAACACGCAGACTACCGCCAAGACCTCCCGTGTCATGATCCAGCAGATCGGCAACGGCAACGGCGCAGTCAACACCCAGGAAGACACACAGAAATCTGAGGCCGCAATCTTCCAGGCCGGCGTTGGCAACAGCGCGATCAACAGTCAGAAATCCGGCTCTGAGACGATATCCACGGCGGATAACACGGCTACGATCGCTCAGTTCGGCCGCGGCAACCAGGCCGTGAACAATCAGGCGCCGAATAACGGCTATCAGTATGGACCAAACCAGGCATCGATTTTGCAGGCCGGCGTCCGGAATGCCGCTACGAACAATCAAACCGGCGGAGACAGCGAAGCTGCAATCGCCCAGTTCGGCGTTGCCAACGAAGGCTATAACGGAAACGACGATGCGCGTTATGCATCGCAGTCGGTTCTGCAGGCAGGTGAAGGCAACAAGGCCGTCAACCTGACGCGGATGGGTGGAAACTTTGCAAACGGCGAAGGCAACACGGCTGGCATAGTTCAGTTTGGCTCGGATAACATCGCCGGCAACAGCCAGATGGACCACTATGGTCAGCCTCTGAGTTCTGGCAACGAAGCAGACGTCTTCCAGATTGGCTCCGCAAACAACGGCCAGAATGTTCAGACCGGTCGGCAGTTCAGCCACAACACGGCGGGAATTGCGCAGTTCGGTGAAGGCAATATCGCAGCAAACCTTCAAGACACGACGCCAACCGGCATAGCGGTCGAGGATTCGGCAGCTGGAATTCTCCAGTTCGGCAACAACAATACTGCTGGCAATAGCCAGATCAGCGTCGCTGATGCCAATGTTCTGATCATCCAGGGTGGCTCCGGTAACACTGGTTATAACAGCCAGTCTGCCTCCACCACGGATTCGAATGCAGGTATCGTCCAGTACGGAAATGGCTCCAGCCAGAACCTCGCAAGCAATGACCAGGCCGCCTCCGTCGGAAGCAATGCCCTGATCATTCAAGGCAATAATGGCGGCGCTCAGAACACTGCATGGAACCTTCAGAACGGCGTTGCCGACGCCAACGGCCTGATCGCCCAGTTTGGTGCGGGCAACACTGCCGGCAACGCACAGCAGGCTGGCAGTGCTAACGTCAATGCCGCGGTGCTGCAGGTAGGCAATGGCAACACAGCCAGCAATACGCAGGGTGCGACGGTCAACTATTCAAAGACATTCGAACCAAAGACGGTCGAAACGAAGTTCAACAATAGCATCCTTTTCGGAGAGTATGCCTCTGAACGCGATGTTTATGAGCGTGCTACGGTAAGTGGCTCCGGCGCAGCTCCGGCTACTTACTCCTCCGCCGCCATTGCTCAAGTTGGTAACCAGAACCAGGCTGTGAATTCGCAGGTGGGAAGTTATTCTCCAGCAATCACCAGTTACACAACGAAGGTCCAAAAACAGAAGCGTAGTAGTGCGCTCGGATCATGGAAAAACGACGGGCCAGCGGTGTCAAAGGTTGTTACCCTTAGTGAACCGCTGCCGGATAATAGTAAGCCTGCAACCGCCTCCAACGCCATCATCGGCCAGTTCGGTGACGGCAACTTCGCCACGAACTCTCAGGTTGCAACGTCGGGCACCGACGCTGCCACCGTACAGATCGGCGACGGTAATGCTGCAATCAACACCCAGATGCTGACGGAAACCACCGCGGCTGCCAATTTGCAGATCGGCGATGGCAACGGTAGCACCATCACCCAGACGGCCACCGTCGGCACCAATGCTGCGGCGGTTCAGGTGGGTGATGGCAACTTTGCCGTCACCACCCAGACCGACACCGATGGCGTTCTGTCCGCTGTCATCCAGGTCGGTGATGGCAACGGTGCGCTCAGCACCCAGTCCGGAACCGAAACCTCGTCGGCTGCAGCACTGCAGATCGGTCATGGCAACGGAGCGGTGACGACGCAGGCCGGCGTTTCGAACGCTACCGCGCTTTCGGTACAGGTTGGTGATCGTAACCAGGCTTCGACCACTCAGCAGTACGGCAGCAGCAATGTTGCGGCCGCCACGGTGCAGGTTGGCGATGGCAACAAGTCGAGCAACGTTCAGGGTGCATTCGGCGGCGGCGTAGATGCCAGCGCGCTTGGACCGATTGCTGGACCTCTTGCGGAGTTTGGTCTTGGTGTCCTCGGCATCTCTGACGCTACGCTTGCGGGCAATGCGTCGGCAACGTACTCGGCAGTTGCCACGGTACAGGTCGGTGACAACAACAACGCGGCAAACGTCCAGGGCGGCACCGTCGATATCCTGACACTTGCTGATACGTTGGACCTGTCCGGTGCTGTGAAGACAGCTCTCGGAACAGCGGTGGCATCGGGCGTTAAGATCGAGGTGCCTGGCGCTGTTGGAGCTTCTCTCGCAGGCATCGGCCAGATCGGCGACAACAACATTGCCGCCAACCTGCAGATTGCTACGGCAGGCGCTCTTGCCGGTACAGTACAGATTGGCGACTGGAACACTGCTGGAATCGCGCAAACCGCATCCATCGGCGTTGTCGCTGCCAACGTGCAGAACGGTGACCACAACATCGCCTCGACCAGCCAGACCGCGTCGGTCCTGTCGGCCGCTGCGACGTTGCAGAACGGTGACTACAATCAGGCCTCCACCTCGCAGGTCGCATCGATCGGAAGCGCTTCGCTGATCGTCCAGAACGCGGACTACAGCATTGCAGGCGTTAGCCAGACCGGCAGCGGCCATAACTCGGCTGTCGTACAGAGTGGTGACTATTCCAACGCCTGGATCAGCCAGCAGGGAAGTGGTTCCAACTCGGTCGTGCTTCAGATCGGTGTAGGTTCGGGCAGCACTCCGAACCAGGCATACGTCGATCAGCGTGGCAACAACCAGAACTCTCTGGTCACCCAGATCGGCCGTGCGAACGTGGCCTACGTAACCCAGAAGTAATAACGGGTCGGGGCGCCTTCGGGTGCCCCGCTCACAACTGGCGGAGCAAGGACATGTCTCTCTTTAAGACCCGAGCTGTTCTGCTGGTCTCATCCATCCTTCTGGGCGGCCTTCCTGTGGGGGCCGTTTCAGCCGAAGACAGGCAAGTCTATCCGGGAACCCCTGCCGACGAACGGGTCGCGAGCTGCGGCATTACCGTTTCGGGAGGTGAAATCTCCCGGATCGAGCCGTTTCTCGAAGGTCGTGATGATCTTCAAGGGAGCCTGGAGCTCGATGTGACGAAGCGGAGCCCGGCGGGGCAAAGCCAGTCACGACAGGCCGGCAACTTCGTCAATGGAAGGCTGGGAACGACGATTATCTCGATGGAAGGACCGGCCGAGCTGGCAATCGTGCTCTCGGTAAAAGACCGGTCAGGAAAGACACTGTGTGCAATGCGCCGTTCGATCACGCTCGGCAGCATCCCTTTGAAAATCTGACCCGATGGCGGTGTAGCATGAAAATGACAGCAAGAATTCTGAAAACCCTTAAGGCAGCAGCCTTCGCCGGTGCGATGATCGCGGCGCCGGGCATTGCCGCTGCGGAAAACCTGCTGGTTTCCGATTACAATACCGATCCCGCCGCCGTGCAGGGTCTGATGCAGCCGATCATGCCTTTCGTCGGCGGTTCCACCGGCTCCAATACCGGCATCATCCAGATCGGCAGCAACAACCACGCCAATTCCGGCATCGACGGCACGGGAAGCCTGGCGCTGATCCAGCAGGCCGGGACGAATAACCGTGCAGTACAGGCTATCGAAGGCAGCAATTCCGCACTTCTTCTGGTTCAGGGCGGCAGCAATAATTCCGTGCTGCAGGCAAGTGTCGGCGACAACAATTTTCAGCTGGTCGGCGCTTCCGGCCGAAATAACCAGATCGCCTATATTCAAAAAGGCGACAATCTGGCCGGCGCACTGGATGTCCGTGACTCGGTAAACTCCACCGTTGTTGCAATTCAGACACCGCAGAGCGGAAATTACATGATGCCGACCGGTTTGCGTGGCCTGGAAAACAAAACTGTTGTTGTCGTGCCCGGCCGAATGTACGTTCTTCCCAAACGCTAAACTGTGCGAAAGCAGGAGCTTTACATGAAATTCACTAAATCTGTTCTTGTTGCCGCAGCCGTGATGACGATCTGCGGCAGTGCACAGGCTTCGCAGCTCGTCTATCGCCCGACAAACCCGTCGCTCGGCGGTGATCCGCTCAATGGCAACTGGCTCCTGTCGCAAGCCACCGCCCAGGGCGAAGGTGCAAGCCAGAGCCCGGGCTTCTCGATCGATTTTCCTGATTTCGGTGGCACACCGCAACCGACTCCGGATCCGACGGATCTGCCGGACGTCGACACGCCATAATAGAACCCGTTCCGGGGGGCAGGGGGACTTGTAAGCAGAGGCATTCGATGCCTCTGCTTACACCTGTTTGGTGCAGTGCCGAATGTCAGCGCTGGCGGATGATCGCGACGTTATTGCGACCCTGCTGGGAAACGAGCGCCTGATGGCCGGTGCCGACCTGGGTGATGGATGCCGAGTTGAAATAGCCGATCTGCGTGATCAGGCCGACATTGCGGCTGCCGGTCTGTTCAACCGAAGCTGTGTTGAAATCGCCGCTCTGGTAGACGAAGGACAGGTTGCCGGCAAGGTTCGACGTGTCCATCCGCGGAACGGCGGCCATGATGTCCATCGACGGTTTGAAGATGGCGGCAGTGTCGAGCATACCGGCGCTGGAGGCGCTACCTGATGCCTGCTGTATGTAGGCGGGCGACATGATCGGGCCGGCGACGGCACCGTTTGCAAAAAGACCAAGAGTTGCGACTGCCAGTACAATGGTTTTGTTCTTCATTTTTCTTCTCCCCGTTTTGTCGGTGTGAGGAGATCTATACATGCGACTTTCTAAGTAATCGGCTTAAATCGATAGTAAATTAATTCGAAATTTTTGCGTTAAAATAAAAAACACAAGTCTGCGGTTAACATTGCTCAAGGTTATGCAAGAGGCATCTAGATGCGTCGGCGCGGCGCTGGGGGCCGGCTGCCACGCTGGGAACAGAGCGCCGCAGTCCGCACCCTCGCTTCCGTCAGCCACTCACGTTTTGACGGGATGAATATGGAAAACGTTGTTTGGCTATTTGGAGTCATCGCAATATTGCGCTTCTTCGAACTGCGGTGATTGCTTCACCTGCCTTCAGAGGCAGCAAAAGCCAGGTCAATGGGGCGTCCTGTGCAGCTATGTGGACGAGTACATGGGGAGCGCGCCGCGTGCGCGGCCCCTCAACCCAAAGGGCAATTTACGAGAGTTTCCCTCAAACGCGGATTTTCCGTACCTTTCGCCTGTTTGGAATCGTTACTTGTCGCAATACGTAGCTCCCTAACGACGTGAAAGGCGCGGTGCCCATAATCCCATCGCAAGCAGGCCAAAATGGTCAGTGGCATTGGCCCAATGACGAAAACCGAGTCCACCTCCCTTATGCACTAGATTGGAGATCTGGCATACACCATCGAAGCTAGTAGACGGCGTTGAGACGAAACAGGTTGGACAGCGGGCTAGCATGAAGCACACCTCGGTTCGTCTTGCTTTTCGGGTCGTTGTATGGAAACAAAATCATGTGGATGATTTTGGGGGACATCATGCTGCGCTTTGAAGTATTTCTACTTTGGAAAAAAATATTCCCTTCGGCGAGGAAAACGGTCGTCGACAGGCGTGAGCGCCACACTGGAAACAATCGCTTCGTATTCGACGAGGCTCCGAAGAAGCTTCCTAGGACTATATGGATATACTCGGACAGACCCATAAACGAAGCTCCTTCGCTCGTGCAAGACGCTGTAAATAGTTGGATCAGTAAAAACCCTCTTTGGAGCGTCGAGGTACTTAACGACCAAATGCTCCCCTATATTGTTCGATTTAGTGAGCCCTACGGCGACGGAAAGATACAGGAGCGTTCTAACGCGATCCGACTTGCGTTGCTCCAGAAGTACGGAGGTGTCTGGGTTGACGCGACTTGCTTTTGCGTACGTCCTTTGGACGAGTGGCTGCCTTCGCTGATGCAGAGTGGTTTCTTTGCGTTCCCGGATGCACATCCCGATCGACTTATCCAAAGCTGGTTCTTGGCAGCTGCTCCCGAAAACTATCTGGTTAACAGGTGGGCGAACGAGGCACTCCGATATTATGCGCAGGAGGGGAAAGTGGGACACCGTTTCTGGGCAATGCAATTGCTTGAGTATTTGATCCGAAAGGATCGTCGCGTCGCCGCGATTTGGGCAGCGACTCCTAAGGTTTCAGCGAATGGAGACGCATGAACCTGAATTTCGGCAAGCAACGTCGGAGAAGGGAAGCGCGAACCTCCAAAGAACTCGTCTAGGTGCTAATGGGCTGAGGCCGAGGCCAAGTCTCCTGATATGGCCGCAGTCAGCCGACTTCCGCCATCAATCGATACTGATTTCGGTTACGAAGCCCAGTTCTACCATCTGTTGTTCATCTCGGAACCGAACTGATCGGTCATGAAAGAGTGTCAGATAGCCCACGCGATTAAGCTCCGCCATCATGGAATGATAATGCTCGGATCCGTTATAATGCTGTTGCTCCACAACAGCCTCTTCAATTTTGGCTTTATAATTTGTGAAAAACTTAAAGTGTAGCAGCACTCCGAAGGTCGTTACAAAGTTGCGCCCATACGGCAACGGCTGATGTATGCTGGCACCGAGAAAACAAGTCCGATCCCAATAAAGCAGTGGATACTTCATAAGTTCATTCTTTTCGCCAAAGCAGCGACGCCTTGGGCCACCCTTCATGCTGATCGCGCGCTTATCGAGCTTAGCTTCGTAACCATCCGCGTCAAAATAATTTGAAAAATGCCACGGCATATCTTGTTCAATGCTCGGCTCTTTGCAGCCTGGCCCCGGATACATGTCTATCATAGGCGCGGCGAGTCTCATGTTACCCGACCGCTCTAGAACTGATATTATCGTAGGTAGGGGGCGTGACGCACATCCATCATAGATCAGAAACTCGTCCGCATCGACATTCAGATACCATCGGTCGTGCCCGTAGTGCGTAAAGAGCGCCTCCCGCCATTGCCTCCCACGTCGGGCCTGTGCGTATCGTATTGACGATGTCCATAGGTCCACGTCATCTTGAGATGACAGATACTCTCGCGCTCCATCGTCTGATGCATCATCGACACATATGAAACGAGTTACTCCGAGGCTGCGGTAATGTTTTAAAAAATATGGCAATATTGTCATATCGTTGTGCGTTACCAACACAAGCGGCAAATCTCTGGGCGAAAGTGGCCTGACAGTCGCGGGTGGCGTCAAAGGCACGTCGACGCGATTGCGACGTTCGCGCCGGGTAATCCGCCAGGTTTCGTAAGCAGTACGCAACTTCTGCCGGAAGCTGCGCCGAATGCTCCGCATCTCAATCTTCAAAGGAAACTTCAAAACACTCCCCCACCGTTCCGCCCGAATGCGCTCGTACCAAACTAGGGAAATGGTTGCAATGCCGCGGCAACATTGCCACGTTTAGTAGCATACTCAAGGGTAGAGAATCCCGTGATCTTCATCGATCACCATGCGGCCCTATGGGACCATCGAGACAAATAGCCGGACGCATATCAACCTTATTCCGGACGCCGCCGTGCGGATCAAAGCTATCGTCAACTAAAACGCATGCCGAAGTCCGTGCACGATTCCATCCCATGCAGCTCGACCAGATCGCGCCAGACGACGAGAAGGCATGCCGCCATTTTTTGGGAGCGCTGGCGGCCATGAGCCGAGATTATCCCTGTCAGGCCGCGCCGCGATCTTTAGCATTCGGCGGGAGCGACGAATGAGCCTCAGTAAGGCGCGCGAGCTTTCAACTTGATCGACGCCATGAATGCTTGGCTTGGTCACCCGCCGTTGCCTAACAAGGCCGCAGCGTTACCGTAAGGGATGTCCTTGGACAGATGTAAGGGCGGTAGCGCTGGCGCATGCCAATCCATCAAATCTCATTAAAATATTGGTCTTGTGCCCAAATAATGTATGCATAGGTGCGCCAGAATCACGCAATCCGAGGTATTTCTGGATGCCACATGCCAAGCGTTACTTCATTGAAGGTTATGACCCCAGCAACTGGGGCGATGTTCTTATGGCGACGTCATCGGCTTCAATTGTCCAAGCCGTTGATCCGACAGCACTCGTCGTATTCTCGCGGGCTCTACCTTACGATCCAGTCGTTCAGAATACCATCTTCGCGGCGACCAACATCAGCGAAGACTATGGCCATAAACCCAGCTGGTTGCCATTCTCCAAGCAAAAGCGCCCCTTCGAAATCACCGCCAGCGCGAAGCGCGCCCGTAATGGCGATGTCGTAGTTTTTTGCAACGGCTACATATTCGGCGACCCTTGGCCAACACGTTGGATCGAGAAGCTGGCCAACGCTTTCGAAAGTCTTCACAAGCGCGGCGTTAAAATTATACTCATGCCCCAGTCTTTCGGGCCCTTCGAAAACGCAGATCGAATCAAGATATTCGAAAAGATCATTCACTCATCGCAGATCGTTTTCACGCGCGATGGCCGCTCGATGGACTATCTTCATCACTCAGGCCTCCGCGGGCTCAACGTGTTCGAAGCTATCGATTATACGGGCACGCTTAACTTCAACCCGGCATTTGCAAATCTCGGCAAACAAGAAAACCGGCTTGCAATTATTCCGAACGTGAAGATCCGCGAAAAATACGGCGATGATGCTGCCGCGGATTATATCCAGTTGCTTTCGTCTCTGTCACGCCGAGTGATCTGGGATTACGGGTTGGACGTATCCTTGATCCATCACACTGCGGGGAAAGATGAGGCAATGATCACCGGCATAGCTTCCCAGATCGACGCGGATGTTTCGATCGTCAAGCTCGATCCTCTGGCGACCCGTCGATACATCGGAGAATCTCAGTTGGTAGTGTCTTCACGATTCCATGGGGTGATGAACGCATTGACGCAAAACGTCCCGGTTATTTCTCTCGGGTGGTCCCACAAGTACTCCGAGATAATGAAGCTTTACGGGGCACAAGATTACTCGATCATTGGAACAGACTATGCCGAAGTGCCGAAGCTCCTCGACACACTGATTTCGCATAGAGCCAATATTCGTGAGACACTGTCTCGCGCGAACGCGACCTTGATCTCTCAGCAACTCGATAGAATTAAACAGCAGTTCTCGAACGCAATAAATAATTAGCCTTATGCAAATCAACGAGGCCACTCGTGCTCAGGGTCATTGCTCCGGAAATCATGACCCGTCCAACATGGCTGAAGACAGGTGCTCCATGACTCGCTTTTCAATGTCGGCAACTGCCTTCTCCCGGTCCCTTGGATCGATCGCGTAGTTGCGGCTTGGGCGACGTCTTCATGACATCAGGCAACATCGCCCAGGATTTCAGGCTGAATCTCTATCACTTCATCGGCGGAAGACGGCGGCCTTTCCATGAGTTCGAAAAGACGCTCGACCATGATCGGTACATTCTGCCGGACCATCAGAAAATGCGGGTTGAAAACAGCGGCCAGCGGATCCCAGTCAAAACACCCGAAAACGATCTCGCTCATATTGTGCCCCTGCTGGTGAAACCAGCGCGCAATTCCTTCCAGTGTGATGGTCGAATTGACGAAAATGGCCGATGGCAGGGCTTTGTGTTTCAGCAGGTAGGCATCGAGGACCGGGGCGGCATGCAGCCCGGAATAGCCACAGGGCATGATGTTCTCGTCGGGGCGCTGCAGCCCATGGGCTTTCAGTGCCGCCTTGAAGCCTGCGATACGTTCCCGGGTGTTGTGATCTTCGATGCGTCCGCCGACAAAGATGATGGGATCGTTCGGCGTGCCTCGCGCCTTGAGGCGACCGAGAATGGCTTCCGTCAACGTTCTGGCACCGTCCCGGTTGGCCGAAATGACCGACGGCGCCAGCTTGCCGGGCAAATCGAGATTTATTGTTGCAACGCCGTGAGGCTGGCACATCCGGGCGATACTGTCCGGGTCGGTCGCGCCGGTGCAGATGAGTTTTTCCACCCGATGGCCAATCATCATCTGGGCGGCCTCCTGCTCCTGCTGCGGGTCGCGGTTGGTACAGGAGACGATGGCAAACAGGCCTCGTTTCCTCGCCTCGGCTTCGAAGACCTGCGCGATGGAGCTGAAATAGCGGTTGTCGTAGAGCGGCAGGATCATGCCGATGATGCCCGAACGCTCGCGCCTGAGCGCCCGCGCCTGCATGTTGACCGAATAATCGGCGTCGGCAGCGACGGCGAGGATCCGTGCGGCAAGCTTCTCGCTGATCCTGCGGTTCTGCCAGGTTCCGTTTAAAACGGCACTCACGGTGCTGGGCGACGAGCCGGCCAGTATCGCCAAATTATAGATCGTCAGGCGCTTTGGTGCATCAATGGGCAAGATGGCTCTCCTAGAGGGATTCCGAAATTACCATTGACAACTTGGTTCGCAACAACATAATGCACAATCGATTGCGCAACGATGCACAAAGGATTGTGCAATAGTTTTGCTTTCGCCGGTGGAGGTCATTCCGGCGCCAAATGGGAGGGTCTTATGAAACGCAGAGCATTTATTCTCGCAACCATGCTTGCCGGCTCGATTCTGGGCGGCGGCGCTGCATTGGCTGCTGACAAGCCGACGATTGCCGTTGTTGCAAAGGTCGGCGGTATTCCGTGGTTCAACGCCATGGAAAAGGGTATCAAAGAACAGGGTGAGGCGCTTGGCGTCGAAGCCTATATGATCGGCCCGACCAGCGCCGATCCGGCCCTGCAGGTGCGTGCCGTCGAAGACCTGATCGCCCGTGGCGTCGATGTCATCGGCGTCGTCCCGAACGATGCCAAGGTGCTGGAGCCGGTCCTCAAGAAGGCGCGTGACAAGGGCATCGTCGTTCTGACGCACGAAAGCCCGGAATCGGAAAATATCGATTACGATTTCGAGATGATCTCCTCCCAACAGCTGGGCGAAGAACATGCCAAGCTTCTCGCCAAGACGACCGATTGCAAGGGTTCCTATGCTGTTTTCGTCGGTGGTCTCAGCGTTCCCGCGCATAACGCCTGGGCGGATGCCGCGGTCAAATGGCTGTCCGCTAATTGCCCGGACATGAAGCAGGCTGCTGATCGTTTCGGTGTTGCCGAAAGCGTCGATGACAGCCGCGATACCGCGCTTGATCTCATTCGCGCCAATCCGGATCTCGCCGGCATCATGTCATTCGGCAGCCAGGGTACTGTCGGTGCAGCCCGCGCCGTCAAGGAACGCGGTCTCGGCGGCAAGATTGCCGTCATGGGTCTGTTTTCGCCCGGTCAGGGTCGCCGCCTCGTTCATGAAGGCGTCATCACCGGCGGTTTCCAGTGGAGCCCGCTCGAAGCCGGCAAGGCCTTCGTCGCTCTAGGCGACAAGCTCGTAAAGGGCGAGAAGGTTGAAGACGGCGCCGATCTTCCGGTTCTCGGTCCGGTCAAGATGGAAGGCAAGGTTCTGTTCGCCTCCAAGCCGCTGGAGCTGAGCAAGGAAACCGTCGACGGTCTGGCTGAACTCGGCCTCTGATATCCTCCCAGGGACTTGGACAGCCGCCGGCATTCCGGCCGGCGGCTGTCCCCGCACTGTGACGGCAAGGTCAAAATCATGATGGATATTGCAATAAGCGCCAAGCACATCAGCAAGGTGTTCGGGCAGGTGCGCGTTCTCGATGATGTCGAGTTCGAGCTGCGCCGCGGTGAGGTGCTTTGCCTTGCCGGAGAAAACGGCTGCGGCAAGAGCACGCTGATCAAGATCATCAACGGTGTCTACACGCCCGAAGCGGGCGCGGAATTCCAGTTCGGCGACGACAAGGTGTCCGGCATCACACCGCATGATGCGCGCCATCGCGGCATTCATGTCATCTGGCAGGATCTGGCTCTCTTCCCGCATCTGTCAGTGGCCGAAAACATCGTCTTTGATGACTATGTCGCCAATCCGCTTCGTCCGCTTTCGCGAAAGAAAGCTCGCGATGAAGCCCGCAGGATCATCGACAAGATCGGCGCGGATCTCGATCCGGATACGCTGGTCGAAGATCTGTCGATCGCCAAACGTCAGCTTGTTGCCATCTGCCGCGTCATGCGTGCGGAAGCAAAAATCATCTTCATGGATGAACCGACGGCCTCGCTGACAGCGCGCGAAGTCAAGGCGCTGCTCGATATCGCCCGCACCTTGTCCGCGCAGGGCATATCGATCGTGTTCGTCAGTCACCGTCTTTCCGAAGTGCTGGATGTCTGCCAGCGCGTGACGGTACTGCGCAACGGCAAGCTCGTCGGCACCTATCCGACGGAAGGCATGACGCAGGCGCGGCTTTCCGAGCTGATGACCGGCCGCGAGCTGACGCAGGAGCCGCGCATTCCCGGCAAGGTCGGCGAGGTTCTGCTGGAACTGCAGGGCTTGAGCCGGACCGGCGAATTCGAGGATGTTTCGCTGAAGCTGCATCGCGGCGAAATTCTTGGCCTTGCGGGCTTGCTGGGCGCCGGGCGCACGGAACTGGCGCATGTCATCTTCGGCATGCACGCCCCGACTTCGGGCCGGATGTTCAAGGACGGAAAGCCTCTGTCGCTGTCGTCAAACCGCGACGCGGTTGCCGCCGGCATTGCCTATGTTTCGGAAGATCGCCTCAATCTCGGTCTCGTGCAGAACCAGTCCATCAACATGAACACGGCCGCAACCGTTCTTCACGAGCTGGAAGTGCCACGCTTTTTCCTGTCGCCCAAGCGCATCAGTCAGTTGACGGCGGACTGGATCGCCCGGTTGCAAACCAAGGTTTCCGATGCAGAGCTTCCGGTCTCATCGCTGTCGGGCGGCAACCAGCAACGTGTCGTTCTGGCGAAATGGCTGGCGACCCGGCCGGATGTCCTCATTCTCGATTGCCCGACGGTCGGTGTCGATGTCGGCGCCAAGCAGGGCATATTCACGATCATCCGCGAACTGGCGGATCAGGGCATGTCGATCATCCTGATCTCCGACGAGGCAGGTGAACTCTGGTACAACAGCGACCGCATTCTGCTCCTGCGGGACGGACGACTGGCCGAGGAAGTCCGTCCTACCGACATCGCGGAAGAAGAGTTGGAGGGAATGATCAATGCCTAACATCCGGCTTGGCACCGAAGGCGTGCTGGCGCTTCTCATTCTTGCGCTTTGTATCCTGCTCAGCTTCGTCACCGACACGTTCCTGTCACTGCAGAACCTGTTCGACCTGCTTAACAACCAGTCGGTCAACATCATCTTCGCTGTAGGGCTGGTGGTGGTGCTGATTGCAGGCGGCATCGATATCTCTTTCGCCGTCGCAGCGTCGGTGGTGCAATATGTGGTTCTGACGCTTCTGATGCCGGTCGGCGGCGGAAACTGGTTTTTCGGCATCGCGCTGGCCATGGCCTGCGGGGCGGTCCTCGGCCTGTTTAATGCCTTCCTCATTCACCAATTCCGCATCGTCTCGATCATTGCGACCATCGGTACATTCAACCTTTATTTCGGCCTGCTGATGTATTTCACCGGCGGTGTCTCGATCTACGATATTCCAGACTGGCTTTATGACGCCGTACCGCTTGTTGCGCTTCCGGCCGAACGGGGCACCGCAGCGCTCTATCTGCCTGTCGCCGTCATGATCGTCATGTCGTTTCTCACATGGTTCATCCTGACGAGAACCGGCTTTGGTCGCGCCGTCTATGGTTACGGTTCCAGTACGGAGGCAGCTTTACGGTCCGGCGTGCGGGCGTGGCAGGTTCAGGCCTTCGCATATGGCTGGCTTGGCCTCTGTGCCGGTGTTGCAGGCCTCATGCAGGCGCATATCGTGCAGGAAGCGGTGCCGAATGCGCTGAACGGGCAGGAATTGCCGATCCTGGCATCAGTCGTATTGGGCGGAGCCACGCTTGGCGGCGGGCGCGGCACCGTCATCGGCGCCATCCTCGGCGTGCTGCTTCTTGCCGTGGTCCAGAACGGTCTCAACCTGATGGGCGTGACACCGTACGCGTTCCAGATGATCGTCGGTTTCATCATTCTGGTGGCGATCACGGCCAGCAATCTTGGGAAAATCCTGCCCGGCAAATCCCGGGCGAGGGAGGTTTGATCATGGCATCCGATAGCACAAAGACAGCGCCTTCCGCGATTTCACCGAAACGGATCGGCGGCGATGCCATCGAACTGATGGTGATGGCTCTGCTGCTGGCCGCAAGCATTGCGCTCTTCTCCTTCATGGCGCCGGGCTTCCTGAGCACAGGCAACTTCTCGTCCATGGCATTGCAATTGCCCGAGCTTGCCATTCTCTCGCTTGCCATGTTCGTGCCGATCATCTCAGGCGGCCTGAACCTGTCGGTCACCTTCACCGCCAATATCGCAGGCCTGACCACCGCCTGGCTTGTGAAAGGCGCACTCGTCAGCGCGGGCGTTGCGAGCTTGCCGCTTGCCATCGCGGCCGGCCTGGCTGCGGGTGGATTTTCGGGCTTCATGATCGGCGCCATCGTCGCTTATGTCGGCGCTCACCCGATCCTCGTCACGCTTGGCGCGATGATTTTCCTGCGCGGTCTTGGCGAGTTCCTCACACGTGGCGGCGACATTTCCGGCATGCCGGAAGCTTTTCTGGCCATCGGCAACAAAGCCATCCTCGGTGTGCCGATGCCGATGGTGATCTTCCTCGTCGCGGCCGGCGTGCTTGCCTATATCATGCAGTTCACACGTGCCGGCTTTTCGATCCACATGATCGGCTCCAACCTGAAGGCGACCGAATATTCGGGCATCAACGTCAAGAAGGTGACGATCATCCTCTACACGCTGTCCGGCGTGCTGGCAGGCCTTGCCGGCATGATCATGCTGGCGCGGTTCAACTCGGTACGTGTCGGCCACGGCGAAAGCTATCTGCTGATCACCATCCTTGCCTGCTTCATGGCCGGGGCCAACCCGTTCGGCGGTTTCGGCCGTGTCTTGCCATTGGTGCTTGGCCTGATGAGCCTGCAGGTTATCGCATCCGGCATGAACCTGATGGGCGCCAGCCAGCATCTGGCGACAGCTGTCTGGGGCGCATTCCTGATCGCCGTGATGATCGTACGCGCGCCATTCCTCAAGAAGACATAATCGGGTGAATACCAGCATGAACGTTCAGGATTACGTCGTCGGCATCGACATCGGCACGGGTAGCGCACGCGCCGGCGTCTTCGACAGCAAGGGCAATCTTCTAGCCGAAGCCAAGCAGGCGATCGCCATGAACCGCCCGCAGACCCATTTCGTCGAGCAGAGCACGACGGACATATGGCAGGCGATCTGCCATTCGGTTCGCAAGGCTGTCGGCGAAGCGGGTGTTCCGGCAGATCGCGTTAAAAGCGTTTCCGTCAGTGCGACCTGTTCGCTTGTCCTCTTGGACAAGACCTACGCACCCCTGCGCCTGTCCGAGGGCGATCCGGCCTGGAACATCATCGTTTGGATGGATCACCGCGCGACCGCTGAAGCCGAAGAATGCACGGCAACGGGGGGCAAACCACTCGCCAATCTCGGCGGTGTCATGTCACCCGAGATGGAAATGCCGAAGCTGATGTGGCTGAAGCGGAGCCGTCCCGATCTTTATGCCAATATCGGTTACGCGGGAGATCTGGGCGACTGGGTCGGGTTCAAATGCACGGGCTCTCTTGAACGCTCGGTCTGCATGCTGGCCTGCAAATGGACCTTTGACCCGCGCCCCGGTTTCGGCTGGGATCGCGATTTTCTCGGTCAGATCGATATGCTCGATGTTCTTGAGACAGCAGCCCTGCCTGAAACGGCACTGCCGGTCGGATCGACACTTGGTCCGCTGACTTCAGAAGCAGCAAACGATCTGGGTCTCACCACGGACTGTATCTTTGCCGTTGGCATGATCGATGCTTATGCCGGCGCACTCGGCACGCTTGGCCGCAGTCTTCAGGATCGGCCGGAACATCGGCTCGCGCTCATCGCCGGCACATCCACATGTCATATCGCAGCGCAACCCGAGCGTCGCGAAGTGCCGGGCGTCTGGGGACCTTACCCCGGCGCGCTGTGCGACGGATATGTCGCCAACGAAGGCGGGCAGAGCGTTACCGGCGCATTGCTCGATCACATCGTGGCGCTGTTTGCAGGCGGCAAGGAGTTCGGAGACGACCCGCATGGCGCCCTGTCGACCCTCCTGCTTGAACGTCTGGAAAACGGCGATCCTGCGCCCGACATTCACATGCTTCCGGATTTCATCGGCAACCGCTCCCCCTTCGCTGATGCCGACATCCGCGGCAAGATCACCGGCCTGACCCTCGAAGATCCGCGCGAAAGCTTCATCAAGGTCTATTGGGCAGCCGCAACGGCGTTGGTTTACGGAACGCGGCTCATCATCGAACGCATGAACGAGCATGGTTATGCCATCAATACGCTGCACTTGAGCGGTGGCCACAACAAGTCAGCCCTCCTGCGCAAGCTCTATGCCGACGGGACAGGCTGCAGGATCGTGCTGTCACAGGCCCAGGAGCCGGTTCTCTTGGGCGCGGCTGTCGCCGCAATGGCGCCCTTCGGAGCGGGCTATCTATTAACTGTCGCCCATACTCTTGAGCCGAGAGAAGACGTGCTCGAACCCGATCAGTCCACCCGTGCCATGCATGAACGTCGCTACGCGGCTTTCCGGGCTCTCTATTGATCAGCGCGATGGCTCCTTAGACACGCTATCCTAGTCAAAGGGAAGGTTCTGTCGATCAGCTTTCCGAGATCGGGATCGCGTCGATCACCGGACCTTCCGCGAGGCGCGTCGACGTATAGGCCGGGCTGCTCCTGCGCATGCCCGGTCTCTTTCAACGGTCTATCTGCCTATCTTCAGGCCATGTAGCCCGTGTATCGCGGCGTATTTTCACTTGCCGCTCGTTGGATAAGAGCCGCTGCTGCGATGCTGCACTTGGCTCAGACTGACCGGGATGAGGGTTCCTGCAAACCGGTCAATCTCAGGTGCTCCATGACGCGCATCTCAATTTCCGCCGCCGCCTTTTTCCGATCTCGCAGGTCGATCGCATAGCGCTTCCTGAGCAGGAACCAGAATTTCCGCAGCTCATCCGGAGTCAGCGGAGATTTTCCGGCAACGAACTGGGCAGCAAAATCGCCCGACTGACGGCACACGAAACAGCCGGCCATGTAATCGGCCCGCCCGAACACATAGACCGGCTTTTCATGCAGCAAAGCCTCTGCGCCGACACCGGAATTGACGACGCAGACCGCCACGGCCTTCGGAATGATCGCGTGGATGCTGGAATAGACCTGGGTCACCCGTCCCTCGGCAAGAAGCTTCGACAGAAACCGCGAAACTTCCGGCGTCGTGCAAAGCGGGTGCCGCTTGATGACGACAGAAAGCCCTTTCGCCTCGGCCGTCCGAACAACCTCTTCCACCATCTCGAACAGGCTGAGATAGGCAAGCTGGCTGACGGCATCGCCGATCAACTGCAAGGCAACGAAGATGAAGTTTTCCGGCAACTCGTCCTTCTCGGACACGGCAGCCTGCCGATATTTAGACAGGTTACCGCCGATGACACGCCGTTTCTCAAACTCGAAATATGCGGCGGCCTCCTGCCGATCGACATCCGCAGCGCGCAACTGCTCCAACGAAAAGTCCGAAAACTCAGACCAGCCCGCATAACCGCGGCTATCGAAGCTGAAGAGAGACGGCCTGTCGGTTTCCTTGAAATGAAGCCCCAGCTTGTCATGCGATATCGTGTGGTAGGAAAAGCTGGGGACGGGCAGGTCAATGAAGCCGTGGGTTCGAAGGCGACTCCGGACTGAATAAGCGACGTAGTTCTTTTCGAAGGCCGCTAACATTGCCGAAAGAACGAACCTGATATCGGAGCGAAATCCCGGATAGTCGATTTTGTTCTTCCTGAAGCCCGCAGCGGGCATGAGGATGACCGGCCGTTGATCCAACGGTTGACGCACTCCTGCAGCGCGGGCCAAAATATCCTCGTTCGCCATGCTGACTGCACGGCTGTAAGGCTCTGTCTCGATGATAAGCGAGACCACCTCTGCCGTAAGCCGACGTGTCTTCGCCATGCCTGCGACATGGGAGTGTTTCAGGAACGCCAGGGCGCCCTGCAGATCAAAGAGACTCAGTCTGGCTGCAACAACATCGCCGACATGTGCCCGCGAGAGAGCCCGGCTTTTCTCGACTTTCGTCAATAGGTCGATGAGAAGTGTAATCGCAGCAGCAAAAATGTCATCACGATCGGAGGCCTCCGCAGAAAGTGCGGTTGATAGAGGAAGTGTGAGATCAATGTAGTCCGGCTCGGCTCGCATAAAAGCCATACCGTCTTCTGCGAGACGTTGATGATACTTCACCTGATCAGCCTGCTCTTGGGCGAGGCTTGCCGGCGTGTTTCCAGTACCATCTCCGGCAAGCCTCGATGCCGCCTTGGCCAATAAGGCTGCAGCGCCTGCAGGCAATTGAGGGAGCTGTCGAATTTCTTCAAGCCGCCGTGAAAGTCCAGGATCGACGATTTTAGCGACATAGGTGCTAACCGCCCAAAAGGTCAACTGCTGGCGTTTCGCATAATGGAAAAAAATGTCTTCGGCCGCCGCCGATCGCCCGGCGTGATACTCGATGAGAAGGCGACCCTCGACGATAAGAGCGGAGGCCTTCCTAGTGACGCTTAGGGAAGGCAAAAGCCAAGCGGCGGATGCCAGAATAATTCGCATGACGGCTAAGTTCCGGCCAGCGCGTACTCTTCCCTCTATAAACCCGATCATATCGCCACCTAAACTATTTTTCCGCTGCGATGGCGCCGTATAGTATCAAAAGGATCATTGCCACGGGCATTATCATGAACCAGAACATTGAGTAAGGCAGCATCGAGCGTCGTGCCATACCCCGGAACCGGGGACTATCTCGTCCCGCAAGAAAAATCGCTGATTGCTAACCCCTAAAAAGGTGCGCGCCAAATGAGCGACAAACCTTCTGGGCAACGAGAGATTGCAGTCCAATCCACTACTCGGGTGACTTTGTCGCAGCGCGCTGTCCAATGCAGACTGCAAAATTTCAAAGCCTCGTTTCGATTTCCAAGGTTTTTACGAGTGCTGTTGAGAAGTCGCACGATATGGTTCTTTGATCATTTTATCGATCAAATGAAGATCTGATTCTAAGCCCTGATCTGGAAACCGGGCGATTTGCTTCAACCTCTTTTGGTAATTATTGTATCTTAGCGCCTTCAAATCGGGAACGTTTACGATCCGGTAAAGGGCGTTCCAGCCCCAATTGGAGATAAAAGTAAGTGCCGAAAATCGACTATTTCGCGATTTGTATTTTGAGTAAAATATAGAGGATTTTCTTTTTCTTTTCAGTCCCTGTAGTTCTTCTGCGATTTTCTTGAATGTCTCTGCTTTTGCTCTGTTTGACGCACGGGGGTTTTTCTTGATGTGGGTTTTGTATATCTGAATATGCGCCTTCAGGCGCTTCCTGTTGTTGAGCGTAATCCTTTCCTCAGAATGATCTACGTATATGCAGAGCGGAGTATCAATCCCGACATATTTCACGTGATCAACGAGGCGAATAAAAAAATCCCAATCTTGGCATGCAGCGAGCCGACAATCGAAGCCGCCAATTTGCTTGGCTACGGAAGCGTCGATTATTACGGATGAAAGTGTTCCTATAAAATTCGAGAGGCTGATATTTTCTGACGTTAGCGGTCGCCCCACCAACTGACGCGCGATTAGCTTGCCGGCATCATTTACCCTATACCGCCCAGTGGCCGACAAGATGGGCTTCGAGCTTTGGAATTCTGTTGCTTCAATCTGCCCCATTTGAATCTCAAGCTTTCTGGGCATCCATAAGTCATCGCTATCAAGGAAAGCGATGTACCTTGATTTCGCGGAGAGTATCCCTCGATTTCTGGAAAAGTTCGCCCCTTGATTGCGGTCATTTACAAGCAGCGAGGTGTTCAGTTGGTTATGAAACGCCTCGACTATTAGCCTGATCTCCGCCAATTTTTCTGGCGATGAGCAGTCATCAACAACAATGACTTCGCAAGGCAGACGCGTCTGTCCTGCAATGGAATTAAGAGCCCTGAAAAGGCTCTGCGTCCGATTGTGATTCGGTATAATTACACTTACGTCAATTCTACTCATGAAGCCTCACAGAGAGCGCAAATCCAGTCACTCGATTTTAGCATGCACAGCAGCCCTAAAGTAGGTGTGAAGGTCTTAAGCCAACTTCATAGGCTCTATCGATCGCGCACATGGTGTTTTGCTCGCATAATTGCTGCGCTGTATAATCGGCTTGACGCCAGAACGGCTGGCCTTAAGGATGCGGCACTTATCAAAATGTGGATCGCGACTGGTGACTGAACGCAAAATATCGAAGCATATTGTTCTAGTGATAAGAATATTGAACGGGCGAAGCGGTGGCGCTGAACGAATTTACTGTGAATTAGCTAACTTTTTAGAGGAGTCGGGCTACCGCGTCACTTGCCTTCATTTCGATTCCCAAGCGGGTGAGCCATTCTACCATCTTAACTCCCGTATTGAGCGCATCAATCTGTTCGCGAAAAATAGCAAATGGATAACACGGCGTGCGGCTGTGAGTAAATATTTGCCGAATAGGCTTCGGGAACAGGCGATCTGGGATAAAGAAAATAAGTTCTTCGTCCGTCAGCTCAGAGACTACTTCGCGCTTGTGAAGCCAGATATTGCCATCTCAATCCTTCCACCTGCCAACACGCCCTGCCTGCTGGCGGCGAAAGGGACCGCTGTCAAAGTTATACCATGCAATCATAATGTACCCGAGCAAGATTATAACAATCCGAATAGGTGGGGGAAAACATCATTAGATCGACAGCTTCGGCTTAGATCTTTGGACAATGCTGCCGCAATCCACGTACTCTTTCCTGATTTTGGAGACTGGTTCCCACGGCACCTGCATGCTCGAATCACTGCTATCCCAAATTACATTTCTCCCGGCATTCAGCGGCCAGACCCAAATCCACTACGTGAGAAAACAATTTTGGCAGTAGGTCGCTTGGTAGAAGTGAAGAACTATTTACAGCTGATTAGGAGTTGGTCCTTGCTGGCCAATGACTTCCCAGATTGGAAAGTCAAAATTTTCGGCATCGGTCCACAGCTCAAGGAAATGAAAGCCGAAATCGGAAGACTTGGCCTCAACGGCAGGGTAGATCTTCCGGGGCACCTGGTGGATCTCTCTGGCGAGTATGCCAAAGCCTCTATATTTTGTCACCCGGCTCTTTTCGAGGGTTTCGGTCTGTCGCCTGCGGAAGCACTTTTTCTAGAGACCCCGGTTTTGATTTATTCTGATTGCTCCGGAGTCAATGAGTTCGTGACGGATGGACTGAATGGACTTGCGGTCGAAAGGGGAGGGCCAGACGACAATCTTGCGAACGGTCTTCGACGGCTGATTACAAATGAGGAGCTTCGTTGCTCACTTGGGGCAAACGGACCCGCTAGTGTTAGCGGATTCACACTGGAGAAGTACAGAGCGCGTTGGATTGAGCTTATAGAGAGAGTGAGTTCCTAAGTTATGGCTGCACTCGATATTCTGATACCTCACTACAATGATCCTAAGGGACTGCTATTAAGTCTCAGATCAATCAGAGGCCAAACATGGGCCGGTGAAAAGCGCATCGTGGTCGTAGATGATGGCTCCGCTGAAGATATCCAATCGGAGGTCAAGGCAATTATCGAAGATCACCGTTCCTCGGACGGAGACGAGCCCGCCTTACACTGTGAGGTTGTGTTTAACAAAATCAATAAAGGCCGACCATTCACAAGAAACGTTTTGCTTGACTCGATTGAGAGTCGTTACGTGTCTTGGCTGGATGCCGGCGACGAATGGTATCCAAAAAAGCTAGCTGCACAATTCGAGTTGCTTGAAGTTACTGAGGCCGCTTATAATTGTAGGCCGACGTGGATAACTTGCAATTACGATTGGCGATGGAGCGGTGGCAAAACAAGGCAAAACCACCAGAGGACTGAGCAGGATCAGCATCGCGCGCTTTTGATGGGAAGCAACCTTCGTGCTTATTTGTGGACTCTTTTAGGATCCGCCGAAAGCTTTAAGTGTGTCGGTTATTTTGATGAGCGCTTGGCGAGGATGCAGGATCTCGACTACTTTATCCGGTTTATATCTCACGGCGGAATCATCCGAAATATCGAAGGGAGTCACACGTTTTGTGTTTATCACAAATCAGATGTGGGAAGAAATGCTGATGAGATTCGCGCTTGTAATGCACTCATTTATGACAAGCATCGTGTGATATTCAATCGCTATGGAGAGAATTTTAAAAAGATGCGGCTCTATAATATGGACATGTTGGCGGCGAGATTTGCGCAAAA
Source organism: Hyphomicrobiales bacterium (assembly GCA_900469445.1). Taxonomy (GTDB): domain Bacteria; phylum Pseudomonadota; class Alphaproteobacteria; order Rhizobiales; family Rhizobiaceae; genus Neorhizobium. The sequence goes on along the minus strand of UBXM01000040.1, from coordinate 8,958 downwards.
TAACGAAGACAGTAGGAAAGTGCGGCACTATTTATGGAGCGCCTTTAAGAACAGGCCGTTGGCATTCATGAAACATGTAAGTAAGAGGGGATTGTCTGTTTGAGATAATATGTGTCGTTGCTGCGCTTAAGACGGAAGTATTCTTGAGCCAAGAGATGTGTTCGATGAACGGTTGCCTGATCGGAACGGTTGGAAACATCAGCTTTGATGGATTTCTCAGAGACGCCATTGGAAGCTGCAGTGTGAACCCGTTATCATTTGGAACTGCAGTCCTATGATGATCAGCGATAAAGTGCAGGTCGCCGCGCTCAACGTTCAGGCGGCAACGAACATTCCCCAACTCTTCCCGTCGGGTTCATTGTGGGCTAAAGAGCAGGCCTCCCGCGGGAGGGATGACATGAACCGCTTCAAGGGACCTCGAAGTTTCAAGTATCTTCGACTGATTGAGCGCCTAGTAGGCATGCCTCCTTCCGGAAGACTGTAAGCAATGAAGGGGAACTCACATGACACGTGAGACGATCTTAGCTTTAGATCATCTCTTGACGCGGTTGGGCGCTCTCTCGGGGCCTGACCGCGATCTCGATTACGACATAGCGGAGCTCATGGGCTGGAAGCAGGCAAAAGTTGCAGGCAACGTTGTGTGGCTAATCCCTGAATCAAACGAGTCGGGCCGAGTGCCGCGATATACGAAGTTTCTTCACGATGCATACAATCTGGCATTGGAGATAGATCCAGGCCATGTAGCAGGTGCTTCTTGGGAACCTGGCGCCGCATCAGCTAGGATAAACGAAGAACCAGTTGTCCAAGCCTGCAATCCGGCGGTGGCTTTATGTATTGCAGCCTTGGCCCTTCGCCGGAAGGAGTACGTTACTGAGTATCTTGCAAGACGTGAGGATGCCAATGCTAATAAGTGAGACTCGTTACACTGGGGATGTTCAGATACCAGTCCATCAGATCGAGGTGATAGCGAGCGCAATTCGCTCACGGGGACCTGGATGCAACCTCTGGGTATTTGGGGTTGGGCATGATACCGGCATGTGGATCGACATCAATGCTGGTGGCTATTCTCTGTTTCTTGAAACTGATCCTGAGTGGGCGGATTCGACTAAACGAAAAATACCCGATGCGAATATTCAACTGTATGCGCTCGGTGAAGAAACAGTTTCGTCAAGCCTACACTTCCCTGCCAAAACATTGATTGAATCCGCCATCCCGCCGCACTTTATGACGGAGCGACCGTGGGACGTCATAATCGTCGATGGGCCTCCCGGACATTCTCCCGACTCGCCGGGAAGGGCGATAACGATTTGCTGGGCAGGTGCCGTGAGATCCCGCCACACTCACGTATTTGTTCATGACTACGAGCGGGAACTTGAAAAGCTGTATGTAGATTTGGCTCTTCGCAGGCCGCACAGAGAGAACGTCGTAGTCTCTGCTCGAAAGGGCAAGCGCGAGCTATTTTGGTCAATCGGTATAAGTGCTTAGGTTTCAGATGCCCCTAATAAAGTCTTTGTTCAATTTGGTAGCGCCTCGAGCAAAAAGGAGAAGGAATAAATCCGAACTCCTCGCCATTGATCTTGGTTTGAACAAATCCTCCGCTAGAGATGTAAAGCCAACGAGACATCGGACGGTGATTTTTCCCGGCGTGGCCGTCAGCCTCGAATCGCTTCGATCGCAGATTATATCCGAGAGGGGGGGCGCTCTCCTTACTCTTCTTCAGCAGCGATGTATTGATATCCATCGCGACGATCCGAGTCGTGCTTTCGATAAATCGAATGTAGATGTGGCCGCGTTAGCGAGGCAAAATCTATTGGGGGGCAGACGTCGAGATCTTCCCCTAACAGCTTCTGAAAAAAACGAGTTAATATTCTATGCCCTTTCTCTAACACTGGACTTCGATACAAATCCCGTCGACTTCATCAGACAGTTGATAGATCTTTCTCGTAACGAGTTGCTGGTTCCCGCAAGCAAGGAGCAGGCGCTGGTTCTGACCGAGGCACTCCAGGTAGTTGGCGAAATCGGCGCAGCTCAGATTGCCCTGTCCGATGCTTTTGGACGTTACGGCGAGGACGGCGATCGGGAAATGATGTGCCTTCAAGCGAATAACGCCCATCTCGCTCAGCAGCACGGTCTTATAGGTCTTGAAGTAAGCCAAGACATTCGATCCAAAACGATTCAGGAGCTTTTTGGTAGGCTATCTTCGCCGCGATTTAGCGGCGAGATATCTTTCAAATCATTGATTGCTACGGCGAAGCCGACCACTCGTCGCAGTAATCCCCTTGTGACCGTAGTCTTAACGGTTCATAACGCCGAACGGACGCTTGAATATGCACTATCCTCAATTCTGAACCAGACTTGGCGCAACATTGAGGTCATCGTGGTTGACGACTGCAGCACCGATGCATCGTTGGCTCTCATTGAAGAGGCAGCCAGCCGTGATGAACGAGTACATGTCGTAAAATGCGCCAGAAACATCGGCGCCTACGCGGCCCGCAACCTCGCCCTGCAGTCGGCGAAAGGTGACGTGATCACATGCCATGACGCAGACGACTGGAGCCACCCATCAAAGATAGAGCGCCAAATCAGGCATCTATACAAAAGCAAAGGTGCCGTTGCATCAACCAGCAGCTGGATCAGGGCTACGGAAAGCCTTTTCTTTACGCGGAAGAGCCGCCATCACCGCTATGTCCAAAAAAATCCATCATCATTGATGGTTCGGAGGACCGCTTTCGATCGCATTGGCTACTGGGACGAGGTAACGATAGGTGGAGACACGGAGTTTGAAGAACGGCTCAAGTTGGCATACGGCCCCCAGAACGTCCGGCACTTGAACGACGTGTTGAGCTTCGGGCTTGACCATGTGACGTCTCTTTCGAAGGAGGCGGTCTGGCGTGGATGGCTTTCAAGTGACTTGGACACATACCATCGAGCATTCACAACGTGGCATCAGGAATTGCGAGACAAAAGTCGAGAGTCGAAGATTCGTATCTCAACGACGCCTGGGGTCCGGCATTTCCCTGCCCCTGCAACTTTGTTGCGACATCATAGGCCCTCTCGGTTCGACGTCGTAATGATGTCAGACTTTCGGCTTTATGGAGGGTCTGTCCTTTCTCTCGTTGAGGAAATTGAGGCTCAGTTCCGAGCTGGCATGACGACCGCCATACACCAAATAAATTGCGTGGCAGAAGACATCACGGGACGAGTGCGCTTCAACGAAAACGTCTCTCGACTCCTCCACCAAGGTAAATGCACCTTGATCCATAGCGATTGGGAGCTAGAGGCCGGCTGCTGCTCAATGCGGTTCCCCCCAATATTTGATTTCTCCCCGGCAGCTGTCCCGGCGATAGAAACCTCTCATCACGTTATGGCAGTTAACACGGCTCCGGTGGAACGAGATGGTACCGGCCGGATGTACAACATTGATCGTGTTCTCGCGCACATGCATTCGACATTCGGCACGCCTGGCGTTTGGTATCCTATAGGTCCGCGGCTGAGGGAGTACATAGAAAATGAAGTGCCTGCTGACGTCCTATCGTCTGAGGACTGGGTTAACATAGTCGATGTGAATTCTTGGATCGTCAACAGGTCCAGGTTCTGCGGTGACCGACCTGTCGTAGGACGGCATAGTCGAGACGACCGAGTCAAATGGCCAACTGATCCCGAAATTCTGCGGGAGGCCTATCTGTGTGATCCGAATTGGGATGTCCGAATTATGGGTGGGGCAAGCTGTGCTGAAGCGCTGGTTGGACCGATGCCGAGCAATGTAACCGTTTACCCCTTCAACGCTAAACCCGTAAAACACTTTTTGAAAGAACTTGACTTCTTTGTCTATTATGATGACCCGATGCGCGTTGAAGCATTTGGACGGGTCTTTATAGAAGCGATAGCTGCGGGATGCTTGGTGATACTGCCGCCTTACTACGAGCCTGTATTCGGGAAAGCGTGCGTTTATGCCGAAGCGAAAGACGTGAGGGAAGTGATCCAACGTTATTGGGATGACCCAGAAGGCTACCTAGACTTTGTGGCTGCAGCACAGGACATTGCAAAACGCGAGTGGAGTTACGACACACACGTAAGAAGAATCAAGCGGTTGATCTAGGTTGGTGCACCAGCCCGGAGCTCCGGGCTGGTGCATAAAAATTATCTTTTTCGATACAATCGGTTGGCGATGATCGGCTCATAGCGGTCATCATCGCGAACAAATGTATCAACTAACATCTTAATCTGCGGAGCATTTTCTTGCTCGCTCGTCATGTAATCGGATCGAATTTTTTTCATCGCGCGAGACTTGCCATAGCTCCATTCATAGTCATCCAGCTCCATTAAGCCACTTCTTTTTAGGAGCTTGTCACATATAAAGAACGCGGGAAGATCGTGTAAGAGAGTGTGGGATCCGTCCAAAAAGACATAATCAAAGACTGGAGTACGAACTGCGTTCCATAGCTTCATCAAGCTCCAATGATAAGAATCCCAATATTTCGCCGTATTCCCGTGTGCTACAACATTCTTGAAACCCAGTTGGTGAAGATCTTCAGCAAGCTCATCAACTTTCTCTTGAAAGTCAAAAATGTGAAGCTTGCCTTGCCCGTTAAGCAGTTTGCACAACTCTAAAGTTGTCGCACCAAGGCCCACTCCTATCTCTGCGATGACCGGCTCAACACCGTTTTCCAGCATCCGACCGACTTGTTCTACCGTAACCATCTGGGGCGATGACAAACGCTCATTCCCAGGCTGTCCAATTTTTTCGAGCATATAACCCTCTGATAAGTTGCGGATACCGCGCCAGTGCTTTGGGGAGTTTCATCATTCTTAGGCAGAGCGCAAGAGGTGGACTTGCGTCGTGGCGCGCTCTCTATTTCACCGGACATATCGGCTAGCTTGATGTAAGCGCGATTTTCCATGCACATTGACTTAGGCAGTGTCCCCATAAACGGGGTTCATCTTTTTGGCGGTGTGTGATTCAATCTCCGTGAAAGGAGATTTCCATGCGCCGTCACGAATTGAGCGACGAAGAATGGGCCGTTATCGCACCGCTTCTGCCGACCAACACTCGTGGAGTTACAAGGGTTGACGACCGCCGGGTGATCAATGGCATCTTGTGGCGTTTCAGAACCGGATCGTCATGGCGAGACGTGCCAGAGCGTTATGGTCCGCGCACGACGCTCTACAATCGGTTCTCCCGTTGGCGCAAAGCAGGTGTCCGGGATCGCCTTCTGGACGCCGTTTCGAAGCGTTACGATGGCGACATCGTGATGATCGATTCATCTTGTGTCCGCGTTCACCAACATGGTGCCAACGCTAAAAAAGGGGATCTGCCGATCCTTGCATGGGACGTTCGCGTGGCGGCCTGACAACCAAAATCCACGCACTTGTCGATGCCGATGGTTTGCCGGTTCGCCTGGAATTAACCGCAGGTCAGGCTGCTGATGCCCCCATAGCTGAAAAGCTGCTGAGCGACGTTCAGCCCGGAGCAACAATCCTTGCCGACAAGGCATATGACACCGATGCCATTCGTCACTTTGCCAAACAACGCGGGTGTTGGGCCAACATCCCCACAAAGACCAACCGCAAAAAGACATTCAGCTTCAGTCGATGGCTCTACCGTCAGCGCAATCAGGTGGAACGCTTCTTCAATCGCATCAAACAGATGCGGGGCCTGGCAACCCGATACGACAGACGTGCCGACAACTATCTCGCCGCTCTCAAACTTGCAGCGACGAGGATATGGATCGCATCAGCTAATGAGTCCGCGTCCTAGGCGGCATCGCTGACCCCAACCGCGTCGCGCGGTAGCGATATTCGGCTCTATAAGGCGGCGGAAGTTTTGGAGAAGTTGAAGGGCAGCAGGTCTCCAATGTCTGCCGTTTCGTCTCGCTGAGGCAACTCAGTGAGTACGTGGCGCAGCCAGGTGAGTGGGTTCATGCCACAGGCGCGACAGGTCAGCATCAGACTGTATATCACAGCGCTGGCCTTGGCTCCTTCAGCGGTATCGCTGAACAGCCACGATTTTCTTCCGGTCGCAAAAACTCTGATGTCGCGTTCCAGAATGTTGTTATCGATCGGCATCCTGCCGTCGCTGGTGTAGCGCGTCAGATAATCCCATTGGTTCAGTGTATAGGACACGGCATCTCCGAGCTTGGTATCCGGCACGACCTTCGGCGCGATATTATCGAGCCATAACTTGAGTGCGATCAGGACCGGCAAGCTGTGCTGTTGCCGGAAACGGCGAATGCAATCGGCCTGCGTTTCACCGGCGGCGGGCTTTCTGTCTCGCGCCTGCTTTTCGATACGGTAGAGCTGCTCGAAGAACCGGAGCGCCTGTTCCGGTGGTCCGCCTCCATTCTTCCGGGTTTTGAGAGCCTCAACGAAGCGTCGCCGTGAATGAGCCATGCATCCGACATGGGTTGCGCCATGCAATGTGCGCCAGGCGGCGTAGCCGTCGCTCACCAATATGCCGCGGTAGTCGCCAAGAAAGGTCTGCGGGTGGACCTGACCGCGGCCCGGTTGATAATCGAGAAGCACGATCGGCTCGGCACTGTCCTCGCTGCTGCGGTATGCCCACATGTAGGAGGTGCTGGTGGCTTCCTTGTTCTTTTCCTTCAGCACCTGAACCGTCGTCTCATCGCCATGAATGAGAGGCTGCGACTGAAGCCGCAATCTCAGCGCATCGTAAATACGATGCAGATGCCTCTCGCTCGAACCGATCACCCAGTGCGCGAGAGCACCCCGGCTGACCGGAACGCCGGCCCGTTCGAACGTTTGCGCCACGCGGTAGAGCGGTGTGCCATCGACGTATTTATGCATCAGCGCGAAGGCCAGCGTCGAGGCGGTAGCGATGCTGCTCGGCAATGGTTGCGCTGGCATAGGTGCGATCACGACAGGCGTGCTGATACCGGTGCGGTCGCAATGGCGGCAGGCATATTTGAACCGCACATTCTGCAGAACTTTCGCCTTGACCTCGATATGGAGCTGCTCGGTAACGGCCTCGCCCATGCGATGCATTTGCCTGTCGCAGCAAGGGCAAGCCTTCTGATCGTCGGGCAGATCGTATTCGACACGCTCGCGCGGCAGATCTTCCGGCAGAGGTCTGCGGCCACGCTTCTTTCCCGCCGAGCTATCGACCGACGGCAAGCCTGTATCCGGGAGATCGGCGACAACTTTGTCGCCATCATCAGGATCATCCTCGTCTGCGGCTTCTTCGGCCTCGTTGAAGATGCGATCGACGTGCTTTTCGCTGCGGGGTGCAAAACGATGCAGCCTTGCGAGAGCCAGTTCTTCTTCCAGCTTGACGACCCGCTGCGAGAGCGCTTCCTTCTCGGCTTTGAGCGCGGCGATTTCGGCGGCATTTGCCGCCAACTGCGCCATCAGCTCTGCAACATCAGGTTCGCCGGCTCGGGTCATCCCAGTTTTGAATCTGAACCGCGTCGCCGCGTCAACAGATCAACGCGCCACCTCAGCCGGCAATCTGATATTGCCGCACGGGATGGCGGATCATCGCGTCGATATCGATCCCGTCGAGAATCCAATGCAGTTGCTCGGTCGTCAGTGTAACCACCGCCACCTCTCGGCGCGGCCATCGGAACTTGTCTTCCGTCAACCGCTTCAGCACGAGCACAAAGCCCGAGCGGTCGAAGAACAGCAGCTTCATCCGGTCACGGCGACGATTGCAGAAGGCAAAAACTGCGGGAGCAAACGGATCCAACGCCATCGTCTCCTGGACCAGGACCGCAAGGCTGTTGATGCCGGCTCGGAAGTCTATGGGCTCTCGATGCAGGTAGACCTTCAGATCAGCGCCCAGTCTGAACATGACCCAACGCTCCTATGATTGCAGCCAGTCCATTCTCATCGTCATACTCAACGGTCAGGCTGATCCCGTTCGGCAGGAGCGCGCTCACCTTGGATGCATGACTCGGCTTTCCCACCGCCACGCTCTGCGGCGCTAAATCGCCGCCAGAACCCGGCCGCATAGCTGGAGCAATCTGAACTGGAACGAAGGGCGCGACCGATGGCGAAGGACGCTGCTCCAGGGCCTTCTTCATCCACTTGCGTACGAGATTGGCATTCACACCGTGTTCCCGCGCAAGTCGAGAGACCGAAACGCCGGGTTCTAAACACGCTGCAACGAGCCGATCACGCGAAGCAGGGTCATATCGACGGCGACCGTCGCGACCAACAAGCCGCACATGAAGTTTAGGAGCATCTTCATCCATGATTTGGTGTCCACCTATTTTGGTGGACACCTCATGCCTGAGAGTACCCCGCGTCAGAAGGTGCGTAGAAATTCGCGCTTACAGCTTGATTTAGTCCCGATTAACTGCCGAGGGGAATGTAGTGGCCCCGTAAATCCCTGGACACGATCTCCCATTCGTTAAGTGTTAGGAGTAATGTACCCATTATGACCAGTCTGAACTGGCCTCACTTTCGACCGGAGAGTCGGCATAAGCAGAAGGCTCAAGCACAGGCTTGAGGACATTTGTGGAGTAAGCGCCGTCTCCGCCCCATTGGATTGGGTGTATTTTGAGGCTTGCTGCGTATGCGAGAATGTTTCCAGTTTTATCTGGAGATTTGCATGGCAGATGATGGATTTGTTGGTCGCTACGAAGTTGTCGAACCGCGCCGCGGAAACCGGCGTTGGCCGGACGATGTAAAGGCGCGGATCGTGGCGGAAAGCTTTGAGCCTGGTGTTCGTGTTGTGGATGTCGCGCGCCGTCACGGGGTTATAGCAAACCAGCTTTCCGATTGGCGACGTCAAGTGCGCGACGGCATTCTGGTGCTGCCGTTTGCGGCGGCAACGACGCCGTCGGAGCACGATGGTATCGAGCCGGCATTCGTGCCTCTGGCAATCGCTGCGGAGCCGCCTGAGCCTGTCAATCGTTTGCCGCTGCGTAGCGGCAATCTAGGTGAGATTCGTATTGCCTCATCGAAGAATGCTCCCGAACGGATAGCATATTGCCTCAC
>UBXM01000038.1 GCA_900469445.1 Hyphomicrobiales bacterium | reverse complement strand
ATCGAGTTTACCGCCAATCCCTACGAGGCGGCGGAAGGTGCGGATGTCGCGGTTCTCGTTACCGAATGGAACGAGTTCCGGGCGCTCGATCTCGACCGCTTGAAGACGATTATGAAAGCGCCGGTCTTGGTCGACCTGCGCAATGTTTATCGGGCGCATGAAGTCGAGCCGCATGGCTTTGGGTATCAAGGGGTTGGCAAACTATAATGGTGCTACAGGAAGGTTCCCCAATACGATCTGCGCCGCGGCGTCATCACGCAGTGCTACTTCACCATGCATCCGGCTTTCCCAACGAGGAACGCTACTGGGGTCTGTGGAGAAGATCCTGAGTTGGTCCAACCTCTGTCGATCAGATCGCGGTTGTATAGGGCACCGATCGCCGCATAAGATTTTTTGCCCATCTCGTGAGAGTGACAACTCATCAATCAGTCAAGCGTAATCGTCTAAAACTCATAACCCTCAACTTCCCGTCCAAAACGATGCCATTAGCTTGCTCGTATGTGAGGAAAATTGCAGCCACACGCCTTAGTGCCAATCAACAACTACACGTGGAGTAGAAGCTTTCGACCGGTTGGATGCTTTGTCCGGCCTAGTTAGTGCTGCGCACCCACCCGCGGAGATATCGGTAGTAAGTTCGTTGAACCCACTTTAACAAATTGGAACTCGGCTGATCTGACGGCCTAGCGACAAACTCATAGGTTGGTGAGGAATTCCATACGCGCCCAGTTGGTTTATAGCCGATCGGGCCGATAACGCTCAAAACTTCAGCCATATGTTGGGCATCGTGAATCTCAATGAACATAACCGGTCGGTCCCGGGATAGAATTTTTGTTGCACCCCGAAGCGCAAGAACTTCGGCACCCTCGATGTCGATCTTGATAAGGGCGACGGGCACGTTGATCACGTCGTCCAACTTACGGCACTGGAAATTGCCAGTTGGCGCGCGATCCACAGACTCTACCACGCTGACTTCTCCATTGTGATCCGAGCAAGCGTAGGGGATAGGCGTTATCTTCGTCCAAAGATTATTGAGTTCAATGAACCTGTTTAGCGTGTGACGCGGCTGCTTGATAGGCTCAAAAGAAAATACACGTTCGGCTACCGTATTAGTGGCAAAGTAAACCGAGTGATTGCCGATGTTCGCGCCGATGTCGACATAGTTGCCATGGACGCCAAGGCTGCGGATGTAACCGAGCATTTCACTCTCATACCAACGCCCCTCGTTCAACTCCCGACCTATCCGGCCAGCTACTGGCGGTAACTTAATACCGTTAATGGGCAGCAGCTCTGTGTTTTGCATGTCGTCCCTCACTCCGCAGGCGACACTCTACACGATCGGATCGTCAACTCAACATCGGAGAAATAACAGCGATCCGCATCTTGCGCTCGGAAGCACATTCGCATGCTCGCTGAACCAGTTTGTGCCGAGTCGCCATGTAACCGATTATCGGTGAGACTCTTCATGAAGTACCGACAAGCGCATTCCGTAGAGGACGCCGCAGCGAAAGCGTCGATCAGCCGCCCCCCACGGCATACCGCCTCGACAAGGAGGTACAACTACCATCTCAAAGCAAAGCGCCGCGTGGGCGACGCCGCCCTGATCCCCTGGAGCCGATTTTCGAGACTGAAGCCGTCCCACTGCTGAAGGCCGCACACGGCATCCGTGCCGTCGCCGTCTAACCCGAATGGTGCGCCGCCATCCAGAACTCTCTGAAGGTATCGGCCACACGCTTGGACGACGCATTCGGTCGTGGCGTGCTGTCCATGGCGAAGCGCAGGAGGTTATCGGCGGATCGCCGTTCGCGATTGAGGAGCGCGGTGATCCGCCGATAGCCATAGGTTGGCCTTTGATCCACCAGCCTGCGGATGGCGGGCAGAAGCTCTGCATCCTCGACCTTGTTGTATGGCCCACGCGGCTTTGATTTGCCTTTCAGCCGCTCGATAAGGTTGGATCGGGACACGCTCAGCGTGTCTGCGACGGTCTTCATCGGGAACCGTCCGTCGGCAACAAGATCGGCCGCGATATCCGTTATTTTGAGTCCGCTTAGGAAAGGGTTTCGCGGAGGATTTCGACCTCCTTCGTCTTGCGGCCGAGCATGCGCTCCAACTCGCGGACGCGATCTTGCAGGAGGTCATCGGGAGTGATGACGATCTGCCGGCCGCAGCTTAAGGCATCCTGCGTTCATTGTGGCAGCATCTCTCATCGTGTAAAGCTCAGCTAGTAGTTCGACAAGGAAATCCCAAGAGGGCGCGTGACGACCTTGATGCGCGTCGGGTAACTTCTGTGCCGGGGATCGGCCCCGTAACAGCAGTAGCGATCGCTGCCCTTGCTCCCGATCCCGCGACCTTCCGCAAGGGGCGTGACTTCGCGGCATGGGTTGGCTTGACCCCGCTTGGGCGATCCACCGGCGGAAAGCAGCGGTTCGGACGAATATCCAAAATGGGGTGAACGGACGCTCAGACGTCTGCTGATCATAGGAGTCAGTGCCGTCGTCTCTTGGGTGCGGCGTGGGAAGATCCATCCAAGTGCTTGGCTGGCAAGCATTCTGCAAAGAAAGCCACCGATGCTGGCGATCGTCGCGCTGGCGAACAAGATGGCTCGCGTCGCCTGGGCAATACTGGAGCACGGAGGATCCTACATGCAGCCAGCCTAGTGAATACCCGCGCAGCAATGAAGGTCTGAGGATCGCGTGGCCGAAGTTTGAACGGGGCTCGGAGAACCAGATTGAGGATAAGTGCTGGCAGCACGTAGATCGTGTCCCAAGGAGTGGTGTAGCTTAGACGGCCACGGCTCATCCCAGAGGGCCGGATGAGTGTCAGCTTGCTGCTGGCAGGCTGATGAGTGGATCATCGCTCATCGTAGCGATTGTCTCAAGGGTCATATAGCGAGATCGCTGGACGGCCCATTCATCGTTCTGTTCCAGCAGCAGCGCACCGACCAGGCGCACGATAGCGTCGTCGTTGGGGAAGATGCCGACGACCTCTGTCCGCCGCTTGATCTCGCCGTTCAATCGCTCGATGGGGTTGGTCGAATGAAGTTTGGCCCAATGCTGCTTTGGAAAGGTCATGTAGGCGAGTACGTCTTGCTCAGCGTTGTCCATCAAACTGGCAAGCTTCGGGACCTTTGGCCTGATCTGGTCGGCGACGTTGCGCCACTGAGTGCTTGCCGCCTCCGGCGTGTCTTGAGCAAAGGCCGTGGCAATGAAGGCGGAGACGACCCGCCGTCCGCTCTTTCCAGCATGGGCCAAGGCATTGCGCATGAAATGGACCCTGCAGCGCTGCCAGGTGGCGCAGAGCACCTTCGATACTGCGGCTTTGATGCCCTCATGCGCATCTGAGACGGCGAGCTTGACGCCACGCAGACCCCGCCTGGTCAGCTTTCGAAGAAACTCGGTCCAGATCGCCTCAGCCTCGGACGTGCCAATCTCCATGCCGAGCACCTCGCGTCGGCCGTCGGTGTTGACGCCGACGGCAATGATGACTGCGACAGAGACGATGCGCCCGCCACGCCGGACCTTCAAATAGGTAGCGTCAATCCACAGATAGGGCGCATTGCCTCACTAGAAA
>UBXM01000035.1 GCA_900469445.1 Hyphomicrobiales bacterium | reverse complement strand
GGGTTAGGGTGAGGGGCAACACACACAGAACGCATCAACTCAATACCCCGTCGGCGGAAGTGGTTCGTCGCGGGGTTCGGCGAGACGCATTTCGTCGGTGCTGTCGGTGCCGAGTTCCTCGAAGGCGCGATAGGTCAGCACCAGAAGGAAAGCGAAGAAGGAAAAGGATATGACGATCGCCGTCAGGATCAGCGCCTGCGGCAGCGGGTTGGCGGCACCGGTACCGAGGGCGGCAGCCCCTGCCGGAATGATCGGCGGGACTTCGCGGGTGATGCGGCCGGCAGTGAACAGCAAGAGGTTGACGCCATTGCCGAGCAGCACGATGCCGATCAGGATGCGGATCGTGAACTTGGACAGCATGAGATAGATGGCGGCTGCGAAGAACAGACCGATCAGGGCAACGAACAGCACTTCCATCAGCGGCTGCCCTCCCCTGTGCCGGCATCGTCTTCGGTCTCGGTCTCGAGCGCCAGGGCGATTGCCGTGATCGCGCCGACGACGACGAGATAAACGCCGATATCGAAGGACATGACGGTGGAGAGCGGCACTTCGACGCCCAGAATGTCCGGATAGATCCACAATCCGCTCATGAAGGGCACGCCGGCGAAAAGCGAGGCGAGGCCGGAAACGGTTGCGAGGCAAAGGCCCGTGCCGGCAATCGCCATCGGATGGAAACGGATCGCCCGCTGCACCGCGCCCGGTCCATGCGCGATGCCGAAGATCGCCAGCGCCGAGGCGGCGATCAGCCCGCCGATAAAACCGCCACCCGGCTCGTTATGTCCGCGTAGGAGCACGAAGACGGAAAAGAGCAGCATGAGGGCGGTGATGACGGGGGCGACGGTGCGCAGGATGAGGGTGTTCATTGGGGGGACCTCCCCGCCCGCAGCTTTATCAGCGCCAGCACCGCCAGGCCGGTGACCATCACCACGGCGATCTCGCCCAGCGTGTCGGTGCCGCGGAAATCGACGATGATGACGTTGACCACATTGGCACCGTGAGCGATCACCTTGGAATAGGCGTTGAAGAACTCCGTCATGAACGGATCGAAGGGACGGCCGACCGCTTTCAATAGCAGAAGCGCGAAACCGAGGCCGCAGGCGACGGCGATCGTCGTGTCGAGCACGATCTGGCTGACCGGGCGGTGATCGCTGACCGACAATCTGAGCCGCGTCATCACCAGCGTCAGGATGACGACCGAAAGCGTTTCGACCATGAACTGGGTGAAGGAGAGATCCGGCGCGCCGAACAGCAGGAAGATGACCGCGACGGCAAAACCCTGGATGCCGAGCGAGACGATGGCGGTAAGCCGATCGGCGGCGCGCAGGACGGCGATGATGCCGAGCGCGGCGATGACGAAGAAGGCCGCTTCCTGAACGAGAAGACCGGAGGGCCATGCAGGCATGTCGGGCAGTTCGCCGAAGGCAAAGAGCGGCACGAGCAGCGTCAGCGCCACGAGGATGAAGGTAACGGTGATATAGATCTCCAGCCGGCCGGGCTGGATGATGCGGGTCAGGCCAAAGGCGAGCCGGACGAGACCGGTGACGAGGTGATCGAACCAGCGGTCCGGCCCCGGACCGAGGCCTTCCAGCATCTGCGCCATCAGCGACCGGGCGCGGTCGAGTTGCCAATAGACCAGAACACCGAGGGCGACGGTCAAAACGGAAAGCACCAGCGGCAGGCCGAAATGCGGGATCGTGGTGATCGTCACCACGGTCGGCTCGTCGATGATGGCGCTTGCCATGGGTGACGAGACATAGGTGTGCAGCAGCGGCGCGGCGATGCCGGAAACGAGGCCGAGCGCCGCCAGCACGACGGGCCCGAGCCAGAGCGCAAGCGGTGCCTCATGCGGGGTGTGCGGCGTGTCCTTCCGCTCGCCGATGAAAGGCTTCAAGCCGATGGCAAGGGCGATGGCGACCATCAGCGCATTGCCGGCGAGTGCGGCGATGGTGAAGAAGACGGCGCGCGGATTGCCGGCGGCGAGCGCCGCATAGATCTCCTCCTTGGCGAGGAAACCTGCAAAAAACGGCAGTCCGGCCATGGAGCAGGCGGCCAGAAGGGCAGCCGCGAAGGTGATCGGCATGGCGCGGCGAAGGCCGCCGAGAAGCGGCAGCTCGCGGGTGCCGGTGCCGTGGTCGATTGCGCCCGCGACCATGAACAAAGCGCCCTTGAACAGCGAGTGGGCGACGAGATAAAGCACCGCCGCCTCGATGGCATGCGGCGATCCGAAACCGGTCAGCATGATGAGCAGGCCGAGCGAGGCCATGGTCGTATAGGCAAGCATCAGCTTCAGGTCGGTCTGGCGGATGCCGATCAGCGTGCCCGCAATCAGCGTCACACCGCCGAAAAAGGGAAGCAGGATTTCCCAGGCGGGCGTGCCGCCCATGACCGGGTTCAACCGCATCAGCAGATAGACGCCCGCCTTCACCATGGTCGCCGAATGAAGATAGGCGGAGACGGGTGTCGGCGCCTCCATCGCATTCGGCAGCCAGAAATGAAACGGAAACTGCGCCGATTTGGTGAAGGCGCCGCCAAGCACGAGAAACAGCGCAGGCAGATAGAAGGGGCTCATGCGCAAGGCATCGCCCAGATGCACGAGCAGCGACAGCTGGGTCACGCCGGTGACATTCCACAGGAAGACGAGGCCGGCCAGCAGCGACAGCCCCCCTGCCCCGGTGACGACCAATGCCTGCAATGCCGCCCGCCTTGCGGCTTCGCGCTCGTGATCGAAGCCGATCAGCAGGAAGGAAGCGATCGAGGTGAGTTCCCAATAGACGAAAAGCATCAGGAAACTGTCGGAAAGAACAAGACCGAGCATCGCCCCCATGAACAGGAGGATGAAGGATAAAAACCGCCCGAGATGCGGGTGGCCCTTCATGTAACCGCCGGAATAGATCACGATCAGCGTGCCGATGCCGGTGATCAGAAGCGCGAAGGTGAGCGACAGGCCGTCGATAAACCAGGAGAAGGACAGGTTGAGGCTGGGCGCCCAGGCATAACCGCCGGTGACGACCTCGCCTCTCGAGATTTCGCCGAGAAACCGGCAGAAATGCAGGAAGGACAGAGCCGGCGCAATCGCCACGAGCCATGCGGCGCGATGACCGAAACGCGATGTCAGGACGGGAGCCGGCAAGGCGGCCAGAAACGGCAGGAAGAGCGCGATAAACGTCCATGCCGGCGCGACAGCGGCCATAGTCTCTCCTCACCCCTCGCACGGCCGGTCATCGAACGCGTGCTGCAGGTTTAAGTGAAACGGACGGGTGCCTCAAGCATAACCGGACGCCAGGTTGCGACATGCATCTTTATTCACAGCGTTTCGACGCCTATCTATGGAGCAAACGAAAGGAATGTTCATGTCCTCGACTACGACACCCAAGATCTCCAAGAGCGATGCCGAGTGGCGCGAAGAACTGACGCCCGAACAATATCACATCCTGCGGCAGGCAGGCACGGAACGCGCCTTTACCGGCCCCTACTGGAATGCCAAGGAAAAGGGCATCTACAGCTGCGCCGGCTGCGGCGAAGACCTGTTCGTCTCCGATACGAAATTCGATTCCGGCTGCGGCTGGCCGAGCTATTTCGAAGCGGTGAAGCCGGATGTCGTCACCGAAATCCGCGACACCTCGCATGGCATGGTGCGCACCGAAGTGCGCTGCGCCAATTGCGGCGGTCATCTGGGCCACGTCTTTCCCGACGGCCCGCCGCCGACCGGACTGCGCTACTGCATCAACGGCCACGCGATGAATTTTTCGCCGGTCGAGTAAACACGGGGGACATCATGTCCCGATGCGACCGGTAACGGCGGCCCGATGAGGCCGCCGTTGTTTTTTGGCCCCGGCCCCGCCGCTACCAGAGAACATTGGCGACCGGCTGAAGCGGCTTGGCCGGCTTCGTCGCCCCGATCAGGTGCTCGAGATCGATCTGGATCGTACGGCAGATCGAAGTTACCGGCACGTCATGCGCCCTGTTTTCGAACGGATCCTGCAGATCGGCGCCGATCCGATCCATGGCAAGCAGCATGAAGCCAACCACCGACGATGCGAGCGGCGTGTAGATGGTCAGCGTATCGACCAGTCCGATGGGCAGGAGAATGCAGAAGAAATGCACGAAGAGCGTTGGGAAATAGCCGTATTCCCGCGGTAGTGGCGTGTTCTTGATGCGCTCCATGCCGCCCTGCGCATTGCTCATGTCGACGAGCAGGGTTTCGATCTGAACTCTTTTGAAACTATCGAGCCAGCCCTGTTTTTCAGCCTCCGAAAGAAGCTCGGCGGTCCTGTTGAGGATGGCATTGGGTATGTTGGACACGCTTTCCAGCTTTCTGATCTCGTCATCCGGCAGGAAGTTCTCGATGTCTTCGAAGGGCGACTGGCGGCGCAGGTGGCAACGCAGGGCGTTGACATAGGCAATCTGGCGGACAACGAGATCATATCTCAGCTTGTCGCTCTGCGGTTTTTTCTCGATGAGATGATACACTTCCCGGCCATAGGAACGGGAGGAATTGACCATGGCGCCCCACAGGGTGCGGGCTTCCCACCATCGGGCATAGGCGCTGTTGTTTCTGAACCCGAGAAACAGGGCAAGAGCTGAGCCCAAGAGGCTCATGGGCAAGACCGGCAAATTGAGGCCGGGATGCGGAATATAGACGTAAGCAACGGTGACGGCGATGTCCCAGATAAAAAGCAGCGCGAGCGGCCAACCGATATAGCCGAGCATGCGATGAAGACGGGCGGATTGCGGTAGAACCATACTGAATTCTCAACCTTATCAATCTGTATCCCAAAAGGCAGCCTGGATCGCCCGGCGGATGCCCGGCTATATGAGCCGGTCGCCGGTTGATCTGCCTTCGGATCGTGGTTGGGGCCTCACGGAAAAAGTCCGCGAGGAGGTTCAGCGAAAAAGCGTAAGCGCGTGGCGATCTCTCAAATTCAGTGCCGTGCCGCGCCCGAGCTTCTTGTTCCTGCATATCTCTCCCGAAACCGGATCCGGTTTCGGGAGAGATGCTTTGCCGACAGTCTCAGAAACGAGCCGCCGCTCTGCTTTCGGCGACGGCTTTCTGGAACGGTACGACCTGCGGCACTTCGCGGCCGGTGACCGCAACGGGAAGCGCCTGGCCATCCTCGATCTCGGTGAACCGTGAGGCAAGGCCGTCATAGATCAGCACGTTGCCGGTCTCGATATCGAAGAACCAGCCATGTAGCGTGACCTCGCCCTTGGCGAGCCTTGCAGCAACGGACGGATGGGTGCGCAGGTGATCGAGCTGGACGACCACGTTTTCCATCGCCACCGCGCGGATCTTCTCCTTTTCCTCCAGCGTCTCCGGATAGGCTTCGCAGACGATGGAGTGGGCCGCGTGGCTGTGCTTCAGCCATGCCGCGACATTCGGCATCTGGCCGAGCAGTTCGGGATGGCAAAGGCCCTTCATCGCACCGCAATCGGAATGGCCGCAGACGATGATATCGCGCACGCCGAGTGCGACGACCGCATATTCGATCGCGGAGGAAACACCGCCATTCATGGTCTGGAACGGCGGCACGATATTGCCCGCATTCCGGCAGACAAAAAGCTCACCCGGCCCGGACTGGGTGATGGTTTCCGGCATGACCCGGCTGTCCGCGCAGGAGATCATCAGAGCCTGCGGGCTCTGCCCTTCTCTTGCGAGCTTTTCATAAAGAGCCGAATTGTCAGGGAATACCGCGCCGCGAAAGCTGGAAATGCCTTTCAAAAGGTCGCCCATGGTCTGTTCCTCGTTCTAGCCGGACGTCGGATCGGGAGGATGCCCTCGGTCCGGCGGGGTTAGGGGAAGCGATCATTTCGCACCTGCGAAAAGAACACGGCAACCCGAGGCGAATTATGTCGCAATGCAGCATGAATCGGGGCGCGATATAACAATTTCGCGAGTTTAGGTGAGCCTGTATCCGAATAAATCGGTTCAATCATCGCAAGCGGAAAAAGCTTGCATCTCACGCTTCCCCGACGTCTGCCGCAGCCATTGCGTCAGCCGGCGATCACCTCGACCGAAAATGCGAAGCTCACCTTTTGCCGCGCAGGCAGGATCGTGGTGTAGGGACGGCTGGCGATTTCGGGGGAAGCACCCGCCTCGGCTGCGGTGCCGTGCCAGGGCTCGACACAGAGGAAGGGGGCGCCGAGTTTTTGCCAGAGCGCCAGATTGGGCAGGTTGTCGAAGGAAAATTTCAGGCTCGGCCCGCCTTCGGCTGCATAGGTGAGACCGTTCCCGGCACCTTCGGCAAAGATCATCGCATCGGCTTCGAACAGTTCGTGCGCCAGCGTGAGCTTTCCCCCGTCAAAAGGTGACGGGAGCTTGTCCTGCGTCACCAGCCCGTTTTCCAACCGGGTCAGGAGAGGCTCTGCGCCGTTATCGAGCGTGACGGTGTGTGGCTTTCCCTCCGCCCCCGGCAGCGGCCAGAGGAAGGCCGGGTGGTAGCCCAGACCAAAAGGCATGGGGCAGCTGTCGGGGTTTTCCACTTCGGCCGTAACGGTAAGCTTTCCGCCTTCCAGCGAGTGGGTGAGAGAGAGGAGGAAATCGAAGGGGTAGATCTTTCGGGTCTCGTCGGAGCTTTCGAGCTCGAAGCGGCAGGCGGTGGTGCTGGCGTCGGTCAGCACCCATTCGGCCCGCCGGGCAAAACCGTGCTGGGCCATCTCATAAGAGACGCCATCGACGGCGATATGATTGTCCGGGGCCTTTCCGACGATGGGAAAAAGGATCGGCGAGCGGCCCGTCCAGAAGGCGGCATCGCCGTTCCACAGGAAGTCTCGGCCATCCGTCGTCTGCAGCGACTGCATCTCGGCGCCGAGCGAGGAAACCTCGACGACAAGCTCATCGCTGGTGATACGGACGATATCGGACATGCGGCTCTTCCTCCGGGCATAGTGAGAATCGGTGCGACATATTTGCCCGACATGCGTTGAGGTTCAATGACGGTCACGGCCGCAGGCCGATCAGTCCTTCTCGGCCGGGCGCGCATAATCCGCGTCGCTGACCGGTTCCAGCCAGTCGGCGGTAATACCGTTCTCGGCTTCCTGGATGGCGATATGGGTCATGGCGGTGGTCGGCGATGCGCCGTGCCAGTGTTTTTCGCCGGGCGAGAACCAGACGACATCGCCGGGGCGCAGCTCCCTGACCGGCCCGCCTTGCGTCTGCGCCCGGCCGAAACCTGCGGTGACGACAAGGGTCTGGCCGAGCGGATGGGTGTGCCAGTTGGTGCGCGCACCGGGCTCGAAGGTGACGCTTGCGGCGCGCATGCGTGCCGGCTCCGGCGCTTCCATCAGCGGATCAAGCCGGACCGTGCCGGTGAAATAATCCGCCGGCTGTTTCTTCGAGGCCTGGGAACCGTTGCGCTTGATATCCATGGGGGTGTCCTTCTCTGCGTCACGTTTGCGGCGATATAGGGCGGAGGTTCGAGGAGCGTAGCGCGGGAATACAGAAACCGAAGGCTTCAGTCTCGCTCGTCGGGGAATACAACCGCCTCGTGATCCTGTGCGGCGTTGAGTATCCTGAGGATTTCGACCTGCTCCCGCTCAACTTGATAATAGATGACGTAGTTTCCGTGCGGCGTCCGCCGGATCGCATTATTTTCACGCCGGGGGACGAGCGCAAAACAATGAGGATAGGACGACAGAAGCAGGCAATGCGCCAGCAACTCGTCGACAAAGGTCACGGCTCTCGCGGGATTGAATTGAGCAATGTAGTCACCGATGCGTTCGAAGTCGTCTTCCGCGTTATCGGTGATGACGACGATCACGCGCGGCGTTCTTTCCGCATCGCCTGATACTTGGCCTTCAATCGAGCAGCGACGTCCTCTATCGGCTGGACACGTCCGGCCGCAGCGTCGGCAAGGCCGCGGTCGAGTGCTTCATCCAGTTCCCGCTTGCGCCGTTCGCGTAGCTCCAGAACGCGCAGGCCTTCCTTCAACACATCATCACGTGTTTCGTATCGGCCAGATTTCACCAATCCGTCGATATAATCTTCCAGGTCTTTTCCGAGGTTTGTCGTGTCGCTCATGTCGATGCTCCAAGCACCTGAAAGATAACAGCGGGCACCCGGTTTATCAACGCCAGCAGATTTCAAGGGTCAGACCTTTGAGAGCTTCAGCTCCATGCAGGTGAGGTCCAGCCAACGGCCGAATTTTGTGCCGACCTCGGAGAATTTTCCGGCGATGCGGAAGCCGAGGGCGTTGTGAAGCGCGATCGATGCCTCGTTTTCGGATTCGATTGCGGCGATCATCACATGGACACCGTTCGAGGCGGCGCGGGCGATCAACTCCTCCATCAGCTTGCGGCCGATGCCGTGGCCACGGAATCCCTTGTGGACATAGACGGAATGTTCGACGGTGAAGCGATAACCGTCAAAGGCACGCCAGTCGCCATAGGATGCGTAACCGGCGACCTCGCCACCCAGCTGCGCCACGAGAACGGGAAAGCCTTTTTGCCTGCGGGCATCGAACCAGGCGCGGCGATTGTCGATATCGACCAGCGTTTCGTTCCAGATCGCCGTCGTGTTGGCGACCGCGTCGTTATAGATTTCCATGATGCCGTGCAGGTCGGCCTGGGCTGCATCGCGGATGGTAGGCGTATTGCTCATCATGTCTTCCATTATAGTGGCCATCCATCTGCTCCAGCAGGCGGACCGGCGCTGTCGAGAGCGTCAAGGGCAAGGGTATCGTCGGATCACAGGCCGCCGCCTGCAAGGCTGAAACAGGTCATCACCGCACCGTAATGGACGGCGGCGGCGGCAACCACGAAGGCATGCCAGATGGCGTTCTGAAAGCGCAGCTTTTCCCATATGTGGAAGATCACACCGAGCGAATAGATAAGTCCGCCGATGACGATCAGCACGACGGTGACCGGCGGGAGATATTGCGAAACCTCTTCCATCACCACGACGCCGCTCCAGCCCATGGCAAGATAAAGAAGGATGGCGAGCTTGTCGTAACGGCCGGGAAACAGGCATTTCAGCGACACGCCGACAATGGCGGTGATCCAGATGGCGGCCAGCATGGCGGCAATCCACGGATCATGCGCCGCGCCGCGCTGAAGAAACGGCGTATAGGTCGCCGCGATCAGGATGAAGATCGCCGAATGATCGAGCCGGCGCAGGATCCATTTGATGCGGGAATGCGGCCAGATATTGTAGGTGAAGGAGATCGACAGGCAGAGGATCAGGCCAAGCCCGTAGATCCATGCGGCGGCGATCTCGCCGTAACTGGACCAGACGGTGGCGTAGAAGATCAGGGCGGTGGCGCCGACAAGCGCAAAAACGATGCCGATCCCGTGGACGATGCCGTCCGCGATGATTTCATGCAGATCGTAATGCCGTCCGAAATTGAAGAATTCGCTCATGCCAAAGATCGTCTCCGTCCGGTTACAGAATGCTTGGTGCCGTTCGGGAAGGCAAGGCTTGCATATCCCGAACCGTCTCACATTCGGTTTCCGCCGTTAAGACCGGAGTGTCCGCTCTTCGGCATGGCTGCACGGTTTCAGCGATCGATCAGGACCGAGCACTTGGCGTGGCGCACGATGCGGTCGGCCGTTGCGCCGATAATGTAGTTGCTGAGATCGGGAACATGGGAGGCAACGATGATCAGATCGGCCTTCGTTTCTTCGGCGGCGGCCAGAATTTCCCGCGCCGGAGCGCCCTGGCGGATTTCGATATCTGCCGCCACGCCCGACCTGCCGCGAAGTTCGCTCAGTTCGGCCTCGGCGGTCTTGCGGGCATCGACCAGCATGTCGACGGAAAGATCCGAGACGACATAGGCCGGCAGTTCCTCGACGACGTTGACCAGAAGAATACGCCCGCCGGATGCCGACAGCTGCCTGGCCTTCTGCAGGATGCGTTCGGCCTTGTCCATCTGGGCTATGTCGACCGCCACGAGGATTGTCTTGTACATTTCCGTCTCCTTTAACCGTTCGGCATTTTTGCCCAGCTTACACCTGCCGCCTTGATTCGCATCAAGCTTCATCGTCTACTTTTTGAGAACGAAGCTTCTCCTATTTTTCGACTTTCGTGAACGATGGCAATCGGCGATAGTCCGGCATCGCGGCCTTGCCGCCGCAGAGGTTTGCGGCCTTTTAAAAGCCGCCCCGGAGGTCACCCATGAGCAATTCATCCGAAGCGGCTTTCGCCCTGACACGCCCGGCCCATGTCGGTCGCGCGCATCTCGTCGTCACCGATCTGGACACGGCATCAAAGTTCTACCAGGACATTATCGGCCTGACGGTGCTGGACAAGAGCGCCAGCGGCGTGTTGCTGGGCGCCCATGGCCTGCCGCTGCTGCAGCTCACGACCGGCAACGGCGTCACCCGCGCGCCACGGCAATCGGCCGGCCTGTTCCACACCGCCTTCCTGATGCCGAACCGCGCGGAACTTGCCCACTGGCTGGCCAATGCCGCGCACAAAGGCGTGCAGCTGGACGGCGCCTCTGACCATCTGGTTTCAGAAGCGCTCTATCTGTCAGACCCGGAAGGCAACGGCATCGAGATCTATCGCGACCGGACGCCGGATGAATGGACCTATCTCCCCGACGGCACCGTGCAGATGGCGACGGAACGGCTGAACCTTCAGGCGCTTTACGATTCCGCCCCCAAGAGCGAATGGCACGGCATGGCGCCCGGCTCCTCGGTCGGCCATATCCATCTTCAGGTCGGCGACATCCCGCAGGCCGACGCCTTCTATCGCGACGTTCTGGGGTTGAAGATCATGGCGCGTTATCCCGGCGCGAGCTTCTTTGCCTCCGGCGGTTATCACCACCACATCGCCGCCAATATCTGGAACAGCCGCGGCGCAAAGGCGCGGCAGGACAACATGACCGGCCTGTCGGACTACAGCGTGCGCTTCAATGACAAGGAGGCGCTGACGAAGGCGCTTGCCGCGCTTGAGGCCCAGGAAATCGCCACGACCAAAACGGCGGAAGGTCATGCGTTGAAGGATCCGTGGGGCATCGGCCTGACGCTTGCGGCATGACCCGCATCACAAACCTGCCAAAACGCAATAATTAAGCGGCGTTCCGGAACCGGGACGCCGTTTTTGCGTTCTCCGGCCAGTTTCGGGGACACTAGGGGAATTTATGTCGACCATGAACGCTCGCAGCGAAAAAAAGCCGAAGAAACAGGTGGCGGATTTCGCTTTCCACCGCAGGGATGCGCTGGCGCTCGCCGACACCGGCGAGACGGAACCGGATGCGCCGCTTGTGCTCGGCCGCGACGCGCTCGATGTGGCAATGGCATGGTCGGTGATCGGCATATTCGCCGTCGTCTTCTTCGCCATCCTGCATTACATGGCGCTGATCCTGATCCCCGTCACTCTGGCCGTCGTTGTCGGCCTGATCCTCGGTCTGGTGGCCGACAAGATGGGGCGCGCGGGCGTTCCGCGTTTCGGCATCGCAGTCATCCTTTCCTCGCTCGTCTTCCTGGTCGTGTTCCTGATCGCCAATGCGCTGGCGGAGCCGGTCTCTACCCTGGTGCAGGAGGGGCCGAGCCTTATGGAGCGTTCCTACGACCGGCTGATGCCATTCCTGGAGCGGCAGCATTGGCTGAACATTTCGGCGGAAACCTTCCAGACCGGCACGATGTCGATGGACAAGCTGCTGGAAAACTCCACCAATATTCTCGGCGTGCTGACGGCCAGCCTGACACCGGCGATCATCCAGGGGTTGATCTTCTTTGCCGCGCTGCTGCTTTTCCTCTACGGGCGGCTGAGACTGCGCAAGACGGTGATCATGGCGTTTCCGCGCCGTCGCCAACGGTTGATGACGATCCGCGTTCTCAATTCGATCGATCAGGTTCTCGGCTATTATTTCGCCACCGCCAGTGTCGTCTATTTCTGCCTCGGCATCGTCATGACGCTGATTGCCTATCTGTGCGGGCTCAGCATGCCGGTCTTGTGGGGCATGTTCGCTTTCCTCTCCAGCTTCGTGCCCTTCCTCGGCATCACGCTGATGACGCTCTCGGTTCTGGTTGCCGGCATCCTCACCCATGACGGGATCATTCTGGCGCTTCTGCCGGCATTCCTGTTCTTTTCCGTGCATCTCGTCATGGAAAACCTGATCTTCCCCGCGGTGATGGGTCGCCAGTGGGAAATCAATCCGTTCGTGGTCTTCCTCGCCATCCTGTTCTGGACATGGATGTGGGGCGCCGTCGGCGCGATGCTGGCGCTGCCGCTGTCGCTGATCCTGATGACGGTGCTTGCGGAGCTGTTTCCCGAACGCAAGGCGACGCCTCACCTGCCGGGCTGATATCTATCTGCACATCCGAAAGAAATACCGTTGAGCTCTTCAGACCTCAGTTTTCACGGCACCGATCATGACGACCTGTCGACCGGGCGATCCCCTTGGGGCCACATGCTGGCGCCACCGGAACGCGAGGCGTTGAGCGAAAGCATCAAGACCGATGTCGCCATCATCGGCGGCGGCATTACCGGATCGCTGATGGCGGAACATCTGTCGCGCCTCGGCCGGCAGGTGGTGGTGGTCGAGCGCGAGCAACCGGGCTTCGGCAGCACGCGGGCAAGCACCGCCATGCTGCAATGGGAAACGGATTCGACGCTGAGCGAGCTTACCGATCTCTACGGTTTCGAAACGGCGGCAAATGTCTATCGCCGGAGCCGTGCGGCCGTTGCCGGACTGACGGAACTGGTGGCGGGACATGGCATATCCTGCGCGTTCCAGCCGCGCCCGACGCTTTACATCGCGGCGAAAGATGTCGGTGAGAAGGAATTGCGTGAGGAGCTGGCGCTGCGCCACCGCGCCGAACTTCCGGGTGCGGTTTTGTCATACTCGGCACTGCGCCGGGAGTTCGGCCTCGATCGCGAGGCAGCGATCCTGTCTCCCGGTTCGGCGGAGGCCGATCCGCTGATGTTGAGCTGGTCGCTGCTGCGGATCGCCAGAGGTTACGGCGCACGGATCATCAATGCGGATGCGGTGAATTTCCATAACGAGGGCGGGAGGGTTCTCGTCGAAACATCCGGCCCATATGCCATCGATGCCGCTCATGTGGTGCTTGCCACCGGTTATGTGATGCCGCATTTCGTCATGCCGGCATGTCACAGGATTTCGTCCAGCTTCGCCATCTCGACCGTGCCGCAGACACCGGATAATCTGTGGCCGGAACGGGCACTCGTGTGGGAAGCGGCCGAACCCTATCTCTACATGCGCACGACGGCGGAGAACCGCATCGTCATCGGCGGAGAGGATGAAGAGATTGCCGACCCGCAGGCCCGGGATGCAATGCTGCCGGACAAGGTTTTGCGGCTGAAAACGAAACTGGCGCAGCTTTGGCCCCAGGCGAATGCGGAGATTTCGCATTCGTGGTGCGGCGCCTTCGGTGAAACGTCCGACGGTCTGCCGCTGATCGGCCCGGTGCCAGGCGCCTCAAACATCCATGCGGCCTATGGTTATGGCGGCAATGGCATCACCTTCTCTTTTCTCGCGTCGCGCATGATCGCGGCGATGATTTCGGCTGAGAAACAGGGCTGGTTCGAGGATTTCGCGCTCGACCGGACGGTGAAGGCTCAGTCGTAGAGGTAATATTTGTCCCACAGATCGCGGGCGACCTTGGAGCCGATCGTGTAATCGAAGGACAGGATCTTCAGGCCGGTATCTCCGGTCTCGCACTTGAATTTCAGACGATACCAATCGCCGGCGCTGCGGAACACGGCGCCCGGCGCCTTCAGCTTGTTTCCATCCTCGACCGGATAGGAGAAGGTGTAGGCGATCACCTTGTCGGGGCGGAACTCACCTTCGGCGCGGATGCGCGCCATCGCTTCCATGTCGCAACGCTGCTCGCGGCG
Organism: Hyphomicrobiales bacterium; assembly: GCA_900469445.1. GTDB lineage: Bacteria > Pseudomonadota > Alphaproteobacteria > Rhizobiales > Rhizobiaceae > Neorhizobium. The sequence goes on along the minus strand of UBXM01000035.1, from coordinate 70,694 downwards.
CTCATCGGGATCCAGGGCATTCAGCTGCCTGGTGATACGCGCATCCAGCGCATGGGCCGCAGATGCGGACAACAGGACAAGAGCCATCACCGACAGCTGTTTTTTCATGTGAGCCCTACTCATATCGACTTGAATGGCGCGGAAACTAGGAGAGGTGCAGTCGATTGACCACCAACCAGGAGGCGAAATATCATGATGTGAACAGACGAAGTGGTGAGCGGATAGATCGTGAGCAAGCGGCTTGAGAGGATACGCGCAGACCCTTTTGCGGACTGGCGGATCAACGATATCGAGGCCGTTTGCAGGGAGTTCGGCATAAGATGCGAACCGCCTCGCGGAGGGAGTTCGCATTTCAAGATAAGCCACCTATCCATGCGCGAGATTCTGACGATACCTTTCAAACGCCCGATCAAGCCTGTATATATTCGCAAGCTCGTCCAATTCGTCGACGCTGTGAGGACGTCATGACCTCCTTGAAGTACCCAGTCCTCATCTCTCCCCTGTCCGCCGAAGACGGTGGTGGTTTCCTCGCGACCGTCCCCGATCTGCCCGGTTGCATGAGCGATGGAGAAACTCCGCAAGAGGCGCTTGCCAATGCGGAAGATGCCATAGAAAGCTGGCTCGAAGCCGCTCGCGACCTTGGACGCGACATTCCCTCGCCGTCAAGACACGCGGCGAATGGCTGAGGGTATGCGGGAAGACAATGCGCAGCTTTCGGACGCGAAGAAGGAGCAGATCAAGCTTCGCGCGACGTTTTTGAACAATGTCGGGATCGGAGTTGTGCTGATTGGCGTTTTCACTCCAATCATTCGAGCAATGTATGAGCCTGTTGCGGTATCGGGCAATTTGGTATCCATCGGTGGAACGATGGTGATTTGCTTATTTGTCGGATGGGCACTACATTTCGTAGGGAGTGCGGTTCTAAGGAGGCTCAACAAATGACTCTAGAGCAAGCAATCCTGATCCTGATGCCGTTTGTTGGCTTGGCAGTTGTCGCCGCCGTTATCTGGTGGCAGAACGAGCGTGATCTTGCGCCGATCCGCAAGGCGCGGGACGCCAAGAAGAAATAACCACGCGTCATCTCGCGGCTTGCCTCGCTGCGCGCCGCAACCTATCTCTGGCACTCCTTCCTTTTCATATCGGAGTGCTTCCTTGGCCACCTCCCCCAAATCCATTTTCGACAATCTTCCTGCAGCCCCCGTTGCGGCCAAGAAGCCGGTGAGCGACACGCGCCACGGGATTACCCGCTCGGATGATTATGCCTGGCTGCGCGCCGACAACTGGCAGGCGATGTTCAAGGATCCGTCGATCCTCGACCCGGAAATCCGCAAACATCTGGAAGCCGAAAACGCCTATATGGAAGCGGCGCTTGGTGACACGGCGGAGCTGCAGAAGGCGTTGTTTGCCGAAATGCGCGGGCGCATCAAGGAAGACGATTCATCCGTGCCGGTGAAAGACGGGCCTTACGCCTACGGCTCGCTGTTCGTCACCGGCGGCGAGCAGCCGCACTATTTCCGCACGCCGCGCGACGGCGGTGACAAGCACACGCTTTTCGACGGCGACAAGGAAGCGGCGGGCAAGGATTATTTTCGCCTCGCGGGCATGGACCACTCGACCGATCATAGCCACGGCATCTGGGGTTATGACGACAAGGGATCGGAATATTTCACGCTGCGCATCCGCAATCTCGAAACCGGTGAAGACCTTGCCGACGTGATCGAGAACACTGCCGGTGACGGCGTATGGGCGCCGGACGGCAAGAGCTTCTTCTATACGCTGCAGGACGAGAACCATCGCCCGTCGAAGGTTTTCCATCACATCGTCGGACAAAAGCAGTCCGAGGACCGGCTCGTCTTCGAAGAGACCGATCCCGGCTTCTTTATGGGCGTCGGCGGCTCGCTGCTCGACGATTTCATCTATATCGACATTCACGACCACGAGACATCCGAATACCGGCTGATCCCGACTTCCGATCTTCTGGCCGAACCGAAGCTGGTGGCGGAGCGCGAGGAAGGCATCGAATATTCGATGACCGAGGGCGGCGACGTCTTCTACATCCTGACCAACGATGGCGACGCCAAGGATTTCAAGATCGTCGAGGCTCCGGTTTCGGCACCGGGCAAGGATAACTGGAAGGAAGTCGTCCCGCATGAGCCGGGCCGGCTGATCATCTCCCACATGGCCTATGCGCGCCACCTGATCTGGCTGCAGCGCAAGGACGGGTTGCCGCAGATCGTCATCCGCGACCGTCAGTCGGGCGAGGAACATGCGATCGCGTTTGCCGAGGAAGCCTATTCGCTGGGGCTTTCGGGTGCTGCCGAATACGAGACCGACATGATCCGCTTCTCCTATTCGTCGATGACGACGCCGACGCAGCTGTTCGACTACGATATGGTGACGCGCGAACGAGTTCTGCTGAAAACGCAGGAAGTGCCCTCGGGGCATAATCCGGACGATTACGTCACCCGCCGGGTGATGGCGCCCGCACATGACGGCGAACTGGTGCCGGTGTCGCTGCTCTATCGCAAGGACGTCGCCCTCGACGGTTCGGCGCCCTGCCTGCTCTATGGTTATGGCGCTTACGGGATGACCATCCCGGCCTCGTTCTCCACCAATGCGCTGTCGCTGGCCGACCGCGGTATCGTTTATGCCATCGCCCATATCCGCGGCGGCAAGGACAAGGGTTTTGCCTGGTACGAAAATGGCAAGATGGAGAACAAGCAAAACACGTTCAAGGACTTCATCGCCGCTGCCGACCATCTGGTTGCGACCGGCTTCACGTCCTACGACCGGATCATTGCCGAGGGCGGCTCTGCCGGCGGCATGCTGATGGGGGCGGTCGCCAACATGGCGCCGGAAAAGTTTGCCGGCATCATCGCCGCCGTGCCGTTTGTCGACGTGCTCAATACCATGCTCGACGACACGCTGCCGCTGACGCCGCCGGAATGGCCCGAATGGGGCAACCCGATCGAATCCGAGGAAGAATATCGCTGGATCGAGGCCTATTCGCCTTACGACAATGTCACCGGCCGCGCCTATCCGCCGATCCTGGCGATCTCGGGCCTCACCGATCCGCGCGTCACCTATTGGGAACCGACCAAGTGGGTGGCGAAGCTGCGTGAGCACACGACCGGCAGCGCGCCGATCCTTCTCAAGACCAATATGGCCGCCGGCCATGGCGGCAAGTCGGGCCGTTTCCAGCGGCTGGAGGAAATCGCGTTTGAATATGCGTTTGCAATCAAGGTTGCGGGGAAGATGTAAAAACCCCTCCCACGAATGACAAGCGGGCCAGCCTTTCGGTTGGCCCGAAGCAATTTCGGCTTCTGGTCGATCCACCACAGAGCGTGTCGACCACTCCATAAGCTCGCGCTCTGAATGACTTTTCGCAGCATCGAATAGGCACACCGGCGGCTGTCAAGCCCCTGACATCAAACCGACACACCTGACGCAAGCTTCGCGCAAGGTTCCAGTATTAACCATTCGTTAACTAACTGGACGTGGGCGAAAGCTATGAAGATCAGTAGCGGCCTCAATGGCTATCAATATCCGAACCGGACTGCCGAGGCGGAACGCAAGCAGGAAGACGCGCCGCAAACCGGCACCGCTTCGCCGACCACGCGCTTTTCCGATGCGCTGACGGGTGCGAGCACGCAGCTCAACGGCTCTCTGGCCGGGGCGCTGTGGGCAATGGGCGCGGAGCACGAGGCCTCCAGCATCAGCGCGGCCGCAGCGGCTCCGCAGGCATGGGTTCAGAACCTCTATCAGGAATTTGCCTGAGCGGCAGCCAATCGCGACACATGAAAAGACCCGGAAACCGGCTGCGGTTTTCGGGTCTTTTTCGTATCCGGCAAAGCAGGCCCGCAGAGATGATCAGCCTACCGCCGTCACCTCCACCGTCACATGAGACAGGCCCGGAATGGACTGCAGCTTCTCCTTATAGGATGCGGTCGGCCGGGGCGCGGTGGTCGCAACAGAGACGATGGCCGCATTGTGGCCCGGCCCGAGCTGCCAGACATGCAGGTCCATGACCGTATCATCCGCAGTTTCCATGACCTTCCTGATCTTTCCGGCAAGTTGCCCGTCGTCCGGCTGAGCATCAAGAAGCACGCCTGACGTGGCGCGGACGAGCCCCCAGGACCAGCGCGCGATGACAAGGCCGCCGACAATGCCCATGATCGGATCGAGCGCATTCCAGCCGTAAAGCCGGCCGAGGATCAGTGCGGCGATCGCAAGCACCGAGGTCAGCGCGTCGGCAAGAACATGCAGGTAGGCCGCACGAAGATTGTTGTCCTCGGCGCCGCCATGTGCGTGGCTGCCGGAATGGGCGTGATCTCCGTGATGGCCGGCATGGCCGTGGCTGCCGTGATGCCCATGGTGACCATGATGGCCGCCATGATGATGAGCGTGGTCGTCACGCAACAGCCAGGCGCTCAGCAGGTTTACGGCAAGGCCGATGACGGCGACAAGGATCGCCTGATCGAAATCGATCGCGACCGGATTTGCCAGGCGGACAAAGCTTTCCCAGGCGATGAACAGCGCCACCAGTGCCAGAACGATGGCGCTGGCGAAACCGGCCAGATCGCCCAGTTTACCGGTGCCGAATGTATAGCGCGGGTTCTTCGCGTTGCGCCGCGCATACATATAGGCGAGCGCCGAGATCAGCATGGCGCCGGCATGGGTGGACATGTGCCAACCATCCGCCGTCAGCGCCATGGAGCCGAAGATCGAGCCGGCGACGATTTCCGCCACCATCATCGTCGCGGTCAGCGCGATGACCAGCCAAACCTTTCGCTCGTTGCGCTGATGATCCGCGCCGAGAAACACATGGTCATGCTTCAGACCATCGATACCATTTGCCATGACAGGCTCCATTTCAAACCATCAACCGGCCGAAGCCGCTTTAAGACATCGTGCGATCAGCCTCATCGCCAGCATCACCGGATGTAGGTCCGCAAAACACTCGCCAGCTCGGTAGCGGCCTTGTCCCGCTCGGCATCGCTTTCGGCATGGACCACATGTTCATGCAGATGCCCCTCGATGACTTCGCCGGTCAGCCCGGCCAGCGCACCACGGATCGACGCAAGCTGCTGCAGCACATCGCCGCACGGCGCCTCCGCTTCCAGCGCCCGCTCGACCGCTTCCATCTGCCCCTTCATCCGACGCACACGCGCCAGAAGCTTGGCCTTGTCCCGAATGGTGTGAGACACGTCTTGCTCCAATCATAGTATAGGGGGGTATAGTATATGGAGTTTTGATCAATGCAATCCGTAAACCCGCATTTCTCCAGCCTGCCTGCCTCTAGCTCCGAGCAAGCTTCCTTTTGTAATCATGTGTCACAAAATCAGAGGAGGCCGCCATGTTGATCACTTCGAGTACCGGTTCCAGTTTCTACGCAGGCACGACGGAAAAGCCCGCGAACCGCAATGCAGAAATGTTCGTTCTGACTGAAAACCAGCAGCGGGAGCATGCCGACAAGGGGCAGAGCGAAACGGCGGCCAGCGGCGACACATCGTTCAGCTCCAAGCTGGCCAGCATGTTCCTGGTGCCGGAACGTCCAGAGGCCGAAGCCGGTGCGGAAAACCTCGCCGAGGATTCGCTCAGCATCTATGAAAAACAGTTCCTCGAACTTGCCGACAAGACACTAGCCGAACGGATCCGCGATCAGTATCTGGAAGATCACGACCTCACCGAAGCAGACGTCAATGCGATGTCGGCCGAGGACCGCGAGGCACTGGATAAGGAAATCGCCGAGGCCATTCTCGAGGCCATGGGCGTGAACGAGAAGACATACACGATTGCGCTTGAGATCAATCCGCCTGCCCTGCCGGAAATCACCGCCAGCGATGCGGAAAACGACATGACGCCGTAACAGTTCAGGCTGCCGGCCGTCAGGCCCGGCGCGCAAGCGCCGGGCCTTGAACCGCATGCGATCGCCGATTAGATATCTCCAGAGACTATAGGTTTGGAGGACATCATGCTGTCGATCGGCGATCTTTCAAGACGGACGGGCGTCAAGGTTCCGACCATCCGCTATTACGAACAGATGGGCCTGCTTGCCGCCGCGGAACGCTCCGAGGGCAATCAAAGGCGTTACGAACGGCATGATCTGGAACGGCTGGCCTTCATCCGCCACGCACGGGACCTGGGCCTCGATATCTCCGCTATTCGCGAACTGATTGCGCTCGGCCAGCATCCGCACCGCCCCTGCGGTGATGTCGACCGGATCGCCAGAGACCATCTGGTCAGCGTGCGGGAAAAGATCGGGAAACTGAAGAAGCTCGAACAGGAGCTGGAACGCATCGTCTCCCATTGCGACGGCGACCACGCGATCGAGGACTGCTACGTCATCCGCTCGCTCTCCGACCACGGGCTTTGCGACGGGGAGCATTGAACCGAAACAATCGGTCGGTATAGACGGCGTTAAATGCCGTATATGGATTGCCCATGCCCGATCTTTTTCCCGTCATCGCCCCATACCGTACTGGTTTTCTCGACCGCCCGGACGGCAACCGCATCTTCTTTGCGCTGTCAGGCAACCCGGAAGGAAAGCCGGCTCTGCTGCTGCATGGCGGGCCGGGTTCGGGGCTTTCTGAAAGCGCGCGGCGGCATTTCGATCCCGCGCAATGGCACATCATACAGTTCGACCAGCGCGGATGCGGCAGAAGCACACCGAGTGCGGCGGAGTTTGCCAATACACTGACCGATAATACGACCGATCACCTCATCGGCGACATGGAAGCCTTGCGCGAGTTGCTCGGCCTCGACCGATGGCTGGTTTTCGGGACATCCTGGGGTGCGACGCTGGCGCTCGTTTACGCACAAGCCTTTCCACTTCGGACACTGGGCATCGTGCTTGCCGGCGTCACCACCACACGCTGGCAGGAAATCGATTGGCTGTATAACGGGATGCGCCTCTTTCTGCCGGAAGCACATCAGCGCTTCATCGCCGCGATTCCTCCGCACCTTCAGGAACGGCATCCGGTGGCGGCCTATCACGCGCTGCTCAACGACGACGATCCGGACGTGCGGCAGAAAGCGGCTTTCGACTGGCATCTGTGGGAATCCGGCTCAATCTCCGCCGAAGCGCAGAACGATGGCGTGGCGGAACTGCCGGAGCGCTGGCGCGATCCGGCTTTCGTGCTCGCTCGCGCGCGGCTCTGCGCTCATTATTTCCAGCATCGGGCATGGCTTGAAGACCGGCAAATTCTCGCCAATGCGACAAGTCTTTCAGACATAACGGGCGTATTGATACAGGGCCGGCTCGACCTGCAGGGGCCACCGACGACCGCCTATGAGCTTTCGCAGGCCTTGCCCGCAAGCGAGCTGGTGATGATCGACGAGGCAGGACATTCGACCGGCGACCGGGGAATGGCAGAGGCCATCATGGCTGCGATCGATTGCTTCGCGAAGACGGCTTGACAAGCTCTCAAGACAGGCGCATGAAACGCGCCATGATCGATATGCGCACAACCACCGCCGCAGTATATTTTTGGGCCTACCTGTAAAGGGCGGCTCGACAGATCATCATGTCAACAAGCCGCCGTCAGGCGGCTTTGTTGTTTCAGACGGCACCTGACGGCACCACAAGACCAAAGGATGCCGAACATGACCGAAGATTCAGAAATCTCCCTTCCCCGCCCCGCCGTGGTGACGATCCGCCACGCCAAGCGTCATGACCTGCCGGAACTCAACGAGATGATCGCGGCGCTCGCGGCACATCACCACGACGCCTCGGCAATGACGCCCGACATTCTTGAACGCGACCTTTTCGGCGACAAGCCCTGGATCACCGTGCTCGTGGCCGATACCGGTTCGGAACTGATCGGCTACGCCATTCTCGTGCCGCTCTACCGCGCCCAGGAAGGCGCGCGCGGCATGGACCTGCACCATCTCTTCGTGCGTGACGGACAGCGCGGCCACGGCATCGGCCAGCATCTCGTCGCCCGCGCCCGCGATATCGCCCGGACGGCCGGCTGCGGTTATCTTTCGGTCAGCGCCACGACGGGCAATTCGGCGGCCCACCGCTTCTATGAACAGATGGAATTCAAGCCGCGGCCAGTGACCGGCATGCGCTATACACAGGCGCTCGCCTGACGGGCATTTCACTTCCGAGGAGGACGGACGGATGACCGCGATCGTGGTGGCACTCACACCGGAATTCGCCGATTGGGAATGCGCGCTGCTGATGGCGGTGGCGCGCAGCTATCTCGGCGTCACCGTGAAGACCGCGACCGGAGACGGCGGCCCCGTGACCTCGATGGGCGGATTGAACGTCACGCCCGACCTTTCCTATGGCGAGATCAGGGTCGACGACTTCGATGCGGTCGTGGTGCCCGGCGGACTTGCCTGGGAAAACAATGCCGTTCCCGAGCAACTGCATGACCTCGTCCGCTCGTTTCGCCAGAAGGGGAAAATGGCGGCAGGCATCTGCGCTGCGGCTAGCATGCTTGCAGGCACCGGCATGCTGAACGCGGTGCAGCATACCGGCAACCGGCTCGGCTCACACCAGCAATACCCGGATTACACGGGCTCGGACCTCTATGTCGACGGACCGAAGGCGGTGCTTTCCAACGGCGTGGTCACGGCTGCCGGCACGGCGCCCTTCACGTTTACGGTGGAAGTGCTGAAAGGGCTCGGGCTTTGGAACGAGACAGCCGAAGAAGAACTGCTGCCGTTTTCAGCGGAGCATCGGTAACATGCCGGGCAATCACTGCGCCGGCACGGCCTTCAGGTAGGCGGCAATCGCCTCCAGGTCGCTCTTTGGCAGATGCGCCATGTTTTTCTGCACCTCGACCATCGAACCACCGGCGGAATCGTAGTCCGGTGTGAAGCCGGTTTCGAGGTAGTTGACGATATCCGCTTCGCTCCACGAGGCGATCGGGCCGCCGGGGGTGATGCCGGGAATGGTGCCCTTGCCTTCGGGGTTCGGGCCGCCTGCCAGCCATTTGCCCGTTTCGAAACCGCCGAGCGCATTGCGCGGCGTGTGGCATTCGCCGCAATGGCCCGGGCCTTCGACGAGATACTGGCCGCGCTTTACCTTTTCGTCGGCGGAGGCGAGCTCCACACGCGGGGCGTCGCTGAAATAGAGGAATTTCCAGCCGCCCACCGCCATGCGGATATTGAACGGGAAGCCCAGTTCATGCGGCGGGGCGACATTGGAGCTTGCCGGCAGGGTCTTCATATACCCGAAGAGATCGTTGATGTCGTTCGCCGACATGCGGGCATAGGAACCATAGGGAAAAGACGGATAGAGATGTTCGCCACTCGGCCCGACGCCGCGGGTCATGGCATTGCCGAATTCGGCCAGCGTCCAGTTGCCGATGCCGGCCTGCGGATCAGGCGAAATGTTGGGGATATGAAAGGTGCCGAACGGGCTCGGCAGCGCACGGCCGCCGGACATGACCTTCAGCGCATCGCCTTCTGCACCGGTTGCGGCATGGCAGCTGGCGCAGCCGCCTGCCCAGAAGAGCTGTTCGCCATGCGCCAGATCTGGCGCACCGACATTGGCCCAATAGCTTTCCGGATGCGGCTCAGGTTTTGTCAGCGCCCATGCGGTTGCCGCACCGAGCGCGATCACCGCGACGCCTGCGAAGGCTATCTTCGACCATGTGGAAGCCATGGCATGTCTCCGGAAATTCATCCTGCCGATCTATCGATGCGGGCCGCGCAGGTTTGCCGCGCGGCCTGCCGAAATCATTGTGCTCAGCGCTTCAGACGATAGGTCTGATGGCAGGTGCCGCAATTGGCGCCGAGCGTCTTCATCGCTTCGGCGACGCCCGCCTGGTCGGCCGGCATGGAAGCGAGAATGGTGTCGGCATCGCCGGCAAGCTTCAGGGACTTGGCCTTGAAGTCATCCATATTTTCCCAGATTGCCGGAGCGGCTGCGGAATTGGCTTCGGAACCGGCCGGGAACTGGTCCGGGAAGGCCTTCATGTCGGTGCTGATCGCGGTCAGCGCGGCCTTGACCACCTCGGCGTCATAGGGCTTTTCGCCCTTGGTGATGGCGCCGAGCGCGCCCATCGAAGCACCGACCTGCTTCATCATCTGTTCGCGCTTGGCGACAGGATTGTCCTGGGCGACGGCTGCAGCCGCCAAGCCAAGACAGAGTGCGGCAGTGGTGATGGCGGTCATCCTGATCTTCATGCAAATTCTCCTCGTTGCGTGGCCAGCCCAGCCGACACTTTACGCGGCGGATATTGGACCGGCTTATCCGTTTGAAAGAAATCACGTTCCTGTCAGGATCGCGGAATATCACAGGCTATAGCTGAACACAGCGTTCACAAATAAAGCACAGTGACAGACAGATTACAGCAACCTGCTCAACGCTTCCCATAGGGTAATCCCGGCAATCACGACAAGAACCCCACCGCAGCCACGGCCGATCCAGACGGTGCCCGAAGGATTGCCGACCAACATGCCGCTCGCCCGGCCGGCGGCGACGGCGATTGCGCCATAAACGGCAAACTGCGTGCCTGCCGTCATCACCGCCATGACAAGCGCCTGCGGCGCAAGCGGGCCGAAATCGGGTTTGAGAAACTGCGGATAGACGGCCAGCATGAACATATAGGCCTTGGGATTGATGAGGCAGGTGATGGCGCCGCGACGGAAGGCCTCCCAATTGGTGGCCGTATCCGCATGTCCGACCTTATCGACCACGATCGCGCTCCTGATCAGGGTGATCCCGATCCAGGCCATGTAGAGCGCACCGGCCACCATCAGCGGCGTGAACAGGACGGGCAGGAGTTTTGCCAGGAGGCTGACGCCGAGTGCGCCATAGGCCGAATGCACTAGGCCACCCAGCATCATGCCCGCAGTAGCAGCCAGCCCCGCCGCCCGGCCGCGGGTCAACGCATTGGCGAGAACGAACATCATGTCCATGCCGGGCAGGATGATGATGCCGAAAAGAAGGGTGAAGAAGAGCCAGAGATTTTCGCCATAGGTCATGTCAGTTGTCGCACCACCGAGTTTTTCATCAACCACCGGTTTTCCTTGTTTTTCAGGCCGGTACGTGTCGCTATAAAACAAGACAACTGACAGCGTTCTGTCAGTTGCGTGGACGGTGTTGGAGACAATGTCATGCGCAAGGCATCACGCCTGTTCGAGATCATCCAGATCCTCAGACTGGCGAAAAAACCGGTGACGGCGGCCGAGATCGCGGCACAACTGGAGGTGACCATGCGGTCGATCTACCGGGATATTGCGGCATTGCAGGCGATGCGGGTTCCGATCGAGGGCGAGCGCGGTTTAGGCTATATCCTGCGGCCCGGCTTTACCCTGCCGCCGCTGATGCTGTCGATCGAGGAAACGGAAGCGATCGTTTTGGCACTGGCGCTTCTGGAAAGGACCGCGGACACGGAACTGAGACGGGCCGCCAAGCAGGTGAACCGGAAGATCGCCGCGGTTGTTCCAGCGCCGCTCAGCCAGACATTTTCGACCAATGCGCTGCATGCCTGGGGCACCGTGGCGCCCGTGCCGGATGCGGTGGATCTTTCTCTGGTGCGCCGATCGATCCGCGATGAGCAAAAGCTGATGCTCGACTATCGCGACGAATGGGGCAATGCGACGGAGCGCAGGATCAGGCCGATCGCGCTGATCTATTATTCCCAGACGGCCAATATCGTCGCCTGGTGCGAATTGCGCGACGCGATCCGCAATTTTCGTGCGGATCGCGTCGAACATTGTGAGGCCGTCGATGACTTCTTTCCGGGGCAAGGCGACCGGTTGCGCCAGGTCTGGATTGACGGGTGGCAGCGACCGATCGCCTGAATCCGGAGCGCGGGGCGCTTTCACACCTCTCACGCATCCGGTACCGCATTATTCCTTCAAAGCAATTCCGCAGGCAAAACCGGCGTCCACTTTTGCTGGAATTGGCTTAGTCCTTGCGCGGCAGCATGGCGGTCAGCGTCTCGTCCTTGTCGATGAAGTGGTGCTTCAAGGCGAAGGCGGCATGACCGGCAACGACGAGACCCAGCGCCCAGGACAGATAGAAATGCGCCGAGACCAGATAGGGCGTCAGTTCCGGGTTCTTGCCGCCGAGGCCGGGAATGGTGAAGAGGCCTGCAACCGGGATAGGATAGCCGGCGGACGAGCTGTTCCACCAGCCGGAAAGCGGCACGGCGACCATCAGGAAATAAAGGGCGAAATGGCCAAGATGGGTGGCCGTCTTCATGATGGCCGGCATCTCGGTGAGTTCCGGCGGGCGGTTATAGGCGCGCCAGATGAGACGGCCGACGATGAGGAACAGCGTCGTGGTGGCGATCGACTTGTGCAGGGTGATCGCCCAGATCTTCTGCGCGGTTTCGCCATCGCTGACGCCGTAATGCAGCATCGCGCCGCCATAATAACCGACACCCCAGGCGACCACGATGATGATCGCCATCAGCCAGTGGAGAAACTTGGAGGTCGCGTTGAAATTTCGCGATGTCGATCGAGGCACGTGCCCGGTGTCTGTGGTGCTGGCCATCCTGTGCGCCTTCCCTTTTCCCAGTGTTTATGGGATCGAGGGAAACAGCCGACGGCGGCGGATGCCAAGAGTGCAGAAAGTCGCAGACAGTCCGTAAAAGTTGCAAATTGTTATTTAAGCAGCAGCAGGAAAAGCTGCGGCATTCCGACCTTATACAGTTGTGAATGCTCAATTTTAAACGATTACATCGACAGGATGCCGCCGGTTTCGGCGAGGTGCGCAGCGGCGCTTTGCCTCACCCTGGATTGTATTCCGATCAACTCAGAGCGGCAGACTGCGGCTCTCTTCGCGTCCATGGCCGATGATCTCGAGGCGGTCCTTGTAGACCTCCACGACAGCGAAGGTGTTTTCCGTCGCGGTATCGACCATGCCCTTGAAATTCACATACCAGGTGGAGCCGGATTGCCCCAGATTGCCGACATGGTTGTGGCCGTTCAGATAGGCGATGACATTGCCGGACCGTGCGAACAGCTCGGTCAGGCGCTCGCTGTCCCACATATTGTGCTGGTTTTCCGGATAAAGCGGATAGTGGCCCATGACGATGACGGCTTCGCCGCGCTCGCGGGCGTCGGCCAGCGTCTGTTCCAGCCAGGTAAACTGGTCCTCACCGATGCCGCCATTCCAGGGCATGGCGTTGATCGCGCCGGCAGCCTCCATCGCCGCGAGACGCTCGCGGGCCTGCTTGTTGCGGGCATCGCCTTCCGGCGTGGAGAACAGGCTGACCTCGTTGCCGTCGATGATCACAAACCGGATGCCGCCGCGGGGAAAATCGTGAAAGGGAGCCGGCATGCCGAGACGCGCATGAACCTCGCCCAGCCGCTGCGGATCCACGGCGAAATCATGGTTTCCGGGCAGAAGGATATTCTCGTGGCGGAGCCCGTCATAAACGGGAAGGATATCGTCAAAACTCTCCCAGTCGCGATCGATGAGATCCCCGAGCGTCACGACGAAGGCCAAGTCTTCGCCATTCAGCACCTTAATCGCATCGGCGAGCTTGTTCGGGCTGTTGCGATAGAACCGGTCGTATTCCAGCCTCGGTTCGACATCGGCATATTGGGGATCGGCGATGACGCCGAAGCGGAGGAGCGGTTTTTCGGAAGACATGGCGCGCAGTTAGGCCCGATCTGTGACAGGGGTGTGACGGGTGATATGGGCATCGCCTTCGCTTGGCTGATAAAGACGACGTGAACATAAGAGCCCGCATTGTTATCCAATCTGCAAGCTTATTGCGTTAGAAGAAAGAGATGCGCGCGATTCGCACGCGTCGTTTTCCATTCACGATCCCGGAACACCGATTTGCCAGAAATTTCCCGCCGAAGCTTTCTGATCGCAGCGCCGCTGCTTGCAACAGGATGCGCGACTTCGGTGCCGCAGCCCGTGGCCGTCAAACCCCATATGTCGCCCTATTACCGGGCAATGTATGCGGCGATCGAAGGCGAACCCTTTCCGATCAAGGCAGCGGATCTGAAGCGCGTCGAACCGCAATATTACCGGCAGGACGTCGCCTACCAGACGCATGAATTGCCGGGCACGATCGTCGTCGACACGAAGAACCGCTTCCTTTACCTCGTACAGGAAAACGGCCGTGCCATGCGCTACGGCATCGGGGTCGGCAAGGCGGGCCTGGAATTCGAAGGTGCCGGCACGGTGCAATACAAGCGCCAATGGCCGCGCTGGACACCGACGCAGGACATGATCGCCCGCGAGCCGGAACGCTACGGTCCGCTCGCCGCCGGCATGGAGCCGGGTGAGCTCAACCCGCTTGGCCCACGGGCGCTCTATCTGTTCAAGGACGGGCGCGACACGCTTTACCGTATCCACGGCACGACCGAGGACTGGACGATCGGCAAGGCAGTTTCGAGCGGCTGCATCCGCCTGCTCAACCAGGACATTGTCGATCTCTACGGGCGCGTTCCCGACGGCACCCGCGTCGTCGTGCTGCAGGATGCGCCGAGCGCTCCGGCCGATACTTTCATGCCGCAGGCCGTCTGAACGGCTCGGCCACTTTCGTTCGAAGGCAATAAAAAACACCCGGCGCCGCGAGGCACCGGGTGTTTTCTTGTGGTCGGAAGACCAGAGCTTACTTGGAAGCGGATTCGTACATTTCGAGCACGTAATCCCAGTTGATCAGGCTGTCGACGAAGGCTTCGAGATACTTCGGACGGGCGTTGCGGTAGTCGATGTAATAGGAGTGTTCCCATACGTCGACGCCGAGGATCGGGGATGCGCCGTGAACCAGCGGGTTTTCGCCGTTCGGGGTCTTGGAGATGGCGAGCTTGCCGTCCTTGACCGAGAGCCATGCCCAGCCGGAGCCGAACTGGGTGGTGCCGGCCGCGATGAAATCGGCCTTGAACTTGTCGTAGCCGCCGAGATCGCTGTCGATCGCTGCCTGCAGCTTGCCGGGCAGCTTGTTGCCGCCGCCATCCTTCTTCATCCACTTCCAGAAATGGATGTGGTTGTAGTGCTGGGCAGCGTTGTTGAAGAGACCCTGGTTGGTGCCGAAGGACTTCTTGACGACTTCCTCGACCGACAGATCCGCCATGCCGGCTTCAGCTGCGAGCTTGTTGCCGTTGTCGACATAGGCCTTGTGGTGCTTGTCGTGGTGGTACTCGAGCGTCTCCTTCGACATGAAGGGAACGAGAGCTTCGTAATCATACGGGAGGGCGGGAAGTTCGAAGGCCATTGGTCTACTCCTTTTCGGCAAAACCTTGGGTAATGGTCGTGCGGGAACATAGGAGCGGACCCGACAAGAGGCAACGCCCCCGAGGCCAAAATTATGGCAAAAATCAAAGATGCGGCGCAGCAGCTTTGCTTGCAAACGCCCTATTGTGGAACATCGTTCCGCCACCTTGCGGACTTGCCTCGGAGGGATAAAATTCTCAAGATGTCACATGGGCGCTGTCAAAGCATGGCAGGAGAAACGGCCCCAGGAAGGACATGATTCGATGAAAGCCACGACCACTCTGTTTGCCGCGACCTGCGCCGTTCTAATGACCGGCGCTTGCGCCCATGCCGCTTCCGGCGACGCGTGGGGCAAATTCCAGACCGAGGTTTCCAAAGCCTGCATTAAAGCCTCCAGGGAGCTGATCGAAAAAGGAAAGACTGTGGTCGATCCGTTCGGCAGCGAGCATTACGGCATGGCCGTGGTGACCGGCAAGGCGGTCGGCGCGAAAGTGACGGTCAGCACGATCTGCGTTTATGACAAGCAGAAGAAGACGGCTGAAATCGGCGGCGAGATCGGCGCGGACAAGCTTTCCGTGAAGCCCTGAAACCGCCTCTTAAAAAATACGATTACCAATCAGTTTCGCGCAGGATTGCCGATATAACGTCGGGCATAATCTGAATTTTCTTTATTGTTTCAAACTTGACCGACGAGAACATTGTGAGCAGCACCGAGATTCCAGCAGTCCCGCAATTTCTGTTGCGCGACACCGATCATCACGTCCTTCAGGCCATGGCAGGAAGAGACCAAACCTCCACGCAGACGCATAGTTCGCAAGACGAGGAAGCGGCGGCGCTTCCTCCGGCCAAGGACCTGTCGTCGATCAACCTTTTCGCCAACGAGGCAACTGGAACCACCGCAGAGCCGGGCGAGGTTTCCCCGCCCGCGGCTCGCCCTTCGGCATCCGGCTCCATCATTCTCAAAAGCGCTTATTCCCTCAACGACCTGGCGCTGTTCAACAGCATTACCGGCTACAGGCTGGATAGCCGCGCGCCGATATGGCGTGCGATCGACGATCAGGGGAACCGGGTGCCGATCGCGGACCGGATTTTCACCACGCTTGCCGAAGAGGCATTTCGCCTCGCCGATCGCCAGCACCATTGCACCCCGCGGCCGGACCTGACGATCGAAGATCTGATGATGGTAATGACCTCGATCCGGCGCGCCTCGGTGATGATCGGCTCGCGCGGCGTTGCCGCCTTCGAACGGTTGGAGGAGAGGGTTAAAACCCTGAAGCACGGCGCCGTGGGTGACACACTGCCGGATTTCCTCAATCAGGCAGCGCCGACGGAAACGGTATCCGCGACAGTCTGACCCGGTTTGCCTGCGGGAACCTTTTCAACGCGGCGCGTGTTGATTTTCGCCGAAGCAGAAAAAGGATGCCCTCATGTGGTCCGACGTCCTGAACTCCGACTTCCTGGTCTTCGTCCTCATCGGCTTTTTTGCCCAGATCGTCGACGGTGCGCTCGGCATGGCCTTCGGGGTGCTGACGACAACGAGCCTGCTTGCCTTCGGCATCCCGCCGGCGGTGGCGAGCGCCATGACCCATGTGACCGAATGTTTTACCACCGCCGCTTCCGGCCTGTCGCATCTCTATCATCGCAATGTCGACTGGCGGCTGGTGCTCAGATTGGCGCCGGCCGGCATGGTGGGCGGCGCGATCGGCGCCTATCTGCTGGCCAATATCGATGGCGAGGCGATCGAGCCGTTCGTTTCGGCCTATCTGGTGCTTATCGGCATCTATATTCTCTACAAGGCCTTCAAGCCGAAATGGCCGCGCGACGTGCATGACTGGATCGTGCCCTATGTGGGTGGCGCTGGCGGCGTGCTGGACGCGATGGGCGGCGGCGGATGGGGGCCGATCGTCACCAGTTCGCTGCTCGGGCGCGGTCACGAGCCGAAAAAGGTGATCGGCTCGACCAACCTGACCGAATTTGCCGTGACGACGGTGATCTCGCTGACCTTCATCCTGGCGCTCGGCTGGTCGGAACTGTCTTCCGCGCTGGGCCTGATCCTCGGCGGCGTGCTGGCCGCACCGTTCGGCGCCTTCATCGTGAAGAAGCTGCCGGTCAAGCCCCTGATGATCGCCGTGTCGCTGATCATCATCGGGACGGCTGCCATTCGCTTTGCATGACTTGATATATATGCATTAGCTAATATTTAAATCGTCAGGCCTAGAAATTTTCCGGACAGCGGGAGCGAGGCATGGCGATAGCAGGCAAGCACGACTTATCGGGCGACAAGGCGATGCTCGAAGCGGTAATGGCGGCGATGGACAATCTGCCCGTCGCCGTCGGGATATTCGAGCTGGACGGTCGACCGGTCTATGCCAACCGGTGCTTTCACGAATTGCACGATTTCGACCGGCGATGGGGCGACCCGGACCAGACCTTTGCGGAGGTCGTGGCCGGCGGCGGCATGGACGACTGGAAAGAGGACCCCATGGCCTATTTCCAGCGCCTGCAGCGCAAGCTTCGCGAAGAGGGTACGTCGGAAACGCAGGTCGAGATCGGCGACAAGATCATCGATGTGCAGGACGTGCTGCTCGACGGCAAATATCTCCTCAGCACCCAGCAGGACATCACGGCCCGAATAAGAGCCGAGCAGCGGGTTTCCTATCTCGCCCATCACGACCCGCTGACCGACCTGCCGAACCGAATGCGGTTTGCCGCGGAACTTGCCAATCTCATTGCGCAAAGCCGGGTTCTTCGCCGACAGTTCGGGGTGATGAGTTTCGACATCGACCGGTTCAAGGATATCAACGACCTGTTCGGCCATGCGGCCGGCGACATGGTGCTGGCGGAACTGGCGAGACGCCTGAAGACCGTGCTCGAAGCCGACGATGTGGCGGCGCGTCTCGGCGGCGACGAGTTCACCGTCATCAGCGCCGGCGAGGACCAGCCGGAAACGGTGACGCGGCTTGCCGAACGGCTGACCCGCGCCATGGACGAGGATATCGAGGTCGAGGGGCGGTCACTACGGGTCAGCCTCAGCATCGGCATCGCGATGTTTCCGCAGGACGGGGCCGACGCGGCGACGTTGCTGGCCAATTCCGATGCAGCGCTTTATCGCGCCAAGGCGGAAGGGCGCGGCCGTTTCTGCGCCTTCAACGCGCGGATGGACCGCCGCATGCATGACCGGCGTGTGCTGCAACAGGATCTGCGCCACGCGATCAAGCACGGCGAACTGATGCTGCACTATCAGCCGCAGGCATCCGTCACCGGCGAGATCTTCGGCTTCGAGGCGCTCTTGCGCTGGCATCATCCCACCCGCGGGCTGATCACGCCCGATGAATTCATTCCGCTGGCGGAAGAGAGCGGCCAGATCGTCGAGATCGGTCGCTGGGTGCTCAATGAGGCGGGACGCGAGGCGGCAAGCTGGCCGAACCGGCTGAAGATCGCGATCAACATTTCGCCAATCCAGTTCCGTCAGGACAGTCTTGTCGGCGACGTGCATACGATGCTTCTGGAAACGGGGCTCGCCTCGGACCGGCTGGAGCTCGAAGTGACGGAGGGCGTGCTGGTGCATGATTTCGCGCGGGCGCTGCAGATCCTGCGCGGCCTCAAAGCGCTCGGCATCCGGATCGCCATGGACGATTTCGGCACCGGTTATTCCTCGCTTTCCTACCTGCAGGCCTTTCCCTTCGACACGATCAAGATCGACAAGTCGTTTACCTCCAAGCTCGTCTCCGACAGCAGCGCCGACGAAATCGTGCGCGCGGTGATCGGACTTGGCCGCGGCCTGAACATTCCGATCGTGGCGGAAGGCGTGGAGACGGAAGAGCAGCGCGCCTTCCTGGAAGAAGCGCAGTGCCAGAACCTGCAGGGTCACCTGATCGGGCGGGCGGGACCGATCGCGCAATATTCCGGCCTGACCGGCGCGGAGGATAGCCCTTCCGTGCCGCAGATCGATACGGACGGATTTCGCGTCCGGCAGATATCAAAACGACGTTGAACCGGGTCAAACCGGCAGCCACTTTCGAGAAACCGGCGCGAGATCGTCCAATCCCGGCGAACCGACTGTCTTGTAAATGCGTTATCGGTGAACGGAGCGGTCACTGCCCATGGCCTGGTGCCCCTCCGATTCCTGTCTTAGACGGAAGATCCGTATGATGCGGACAATCCGCCTCCATTGCGCATAAGGTATTGTCATGACGGTTTTGCAGAATTCCCTCCTTGTCATCCTGCTTCATGGTGTCGGCTCCAATGGCGCCGATCTTGCGCCGCTCGGTGAAAGCTGGAAGGCGCGCCTGCCGGACGCGGTGTTCGTTTCGCCCGACGCGCCGGAAGCTTCGAATTTCGGTGCGGGCTACCAGTGGTTCAGCGTTGCCGGCGTGACCGAGGAAAACCGCCCTGCCCGCATCACCGCGGCACGGCCGGCCTTCGACACCCTGATTACCGACATCATCGAGGAAAACGGCTTCACCGGCCGGCTCGACCGGGTCGTGTTCGTCGGCTTCTCGCAGGGCACGATCATGTCGCTGGATGCGGTTGCCAGCGGCCGCTGGCCGGTTGCAGCCGTCGTCGGCTTTTCCGGCCGGCTTGCGACCGAACATCCGCTGACGCCTTCGCTCGAGACCAAGGTGCTGCTGGTGCATGGCACGTCGGACCCGGTCATTCCGTCCTGGGAAACCGAGAAGGCCGAGACGGAGCTGAAGACAGCCGGCGTCTCCGTCGAGACCATCATCGAGCCAGGCCTCGGCCACACGATCTCCATCGGCGGCGCAGACCGCGCAGCCGATTTTCTGGAGACGATCGCCAGAAACTGAGCCGGATCCTACTTCCGGAGGACCGGCTCGCCGTAGAAGCGGCGGCGGGACGGTCTTGAGACGCCGAAACCGACTTCCATCATCAGCCGTGGCTTGGTTACCGGCACGGTGCCCATATGGAAGCCGAAAGGGTCTTCGACGAAGCCGGATCCCGCAGGGCCGGTCAGCGTCACGGCCTGATCGGCGCCGTAATAATCCAGCACATCATCCGCCGGGTGACCGACGAGAAGCGTGTATTGGTGCCTGGCCTTGCGGCGGTTATGGCTGCCCTTGACGAAGACATGCGGGCCGGTCCCCTCGTCCACATCGACGAGGTTGAAGAAGAATTTTAGCATCCGCCAGTCGTCGAGGTCGAAATGGAACTTGTCGAGCGAGGCGAGGCTCCGGTCGGCTTCACTCGCCCCCGAGGTCGGAAAGCTCCACCAGATGCGGGTGGTGATGAGCCGCGCGCCGGCACCGAGATAACGCCGCGCAATATCGATCAGCAGGGGATCGGCCTGAATGGCGCGGACGCCGGGGCTTCTCATCGAGCGTTCGAAGAAATGACCGCTCAGCAGCGAACGGTCGAACCTCGCCTCGGCTTCGCGATGACGGGGGGCGACGAACTCGAGAGACCGGTCGAAATTGCCGAAACAGGGTACCGTCCGGGCAAAGTTGCCGATTTCCTGCTGGATCCGAGCCGGCATCTGAAGGCCGGTGAAGATGCCGTCGCTGCTCAGGGCATCCGCCACTGCGGATGCGTCCAGCGGACCGAACATGGAATCCTGCTGACCCTGTGACGGTTTGTATTTGGCAGACAGTGCCCAATGGAGACGGCGGCCCGGCATGGTTCTGGCGAGCATGAACATCGGCAACCAGGCCGGGTTCTCCCTCACATCTGCCAGATAGGTTGGAATACGGACCGCCATTCGGCGAAAACGACTGCCATTGCGGGCGACAGCCTCAAGATTGGTGGGTTGCGAGACAGTCGATGGGGATGCGTCTACTGACATTGCCACTCCTTGTGCGGGTGAAACGCCCCGGAGAGAGATGCAGATATTCCTTGACTAGGCCTGCATATTTTTGCGGTTTTGCGGCAAAAATTAGATCAATTCAACATATACTTCTGGGTGCCCAAGACAATCGATCAAAGCCATTAAAAACGACTATATAATACTTTGTACCATTTATGCATCATCACTAAAAAGCGGCGCAACGCTCGGATTGCTTTCCGAGCGTTGCTGATTTTCAGTCGGGATCAGGCGTCGTTGCGGCCGCCGGAGCGAGCCCAGTCCATGTAGAGTTCCAGGGCCTTGCGGGTGACGGGGCCTTCCTGCAGCGACCGTTCCTCGAACTTCGTGACCGGCACGATCTTGGAATAGTTGCCGGAGGTGAAGATCTCGTCGGCCTTGTCGAAATCCTCGACGGTCAGCGTCACTTCGCGCACATCGAAACCGGCTTCGCGCAGCAGGCCGATGACGCGCGCGCGGGTGATGCCGGCGAGGAATGTGCCGTTGGCGATCGGCGTCAGGACCACGCCGTCCTTGACCATGAAGATGTTGGAGGATGCGGTTTCGGCGACATTGCCGTTCATGTCGCGGGCGAGCGCGTTGTCGAAGCCGCGGTTGCGGGCCTCGATGATCATGCGGCCGCTATTGGGATAAAGGCTTCCGGCCTTGGCAATCGTCATGGCGACTTCCGGGCTCGGGCGGCGGAAGGGCGAGACGGTGAGCGAGGACGGCTTCGCAGTGCCCATCGGCGCTTCGAAAAGGCAAAGCGCGAAACGGGTCGATTCGGCATCCGGCGCCACGACGCTATAGGACGTGCCGTGTTCGGCCCAGTACATCGGCTTGATGTAGATCGCCGTCTTGCCGTCGAACTTCTTGACGCCTTCGAGCGCGAGCGCTTCGATCTGTTCCGGCGTCATCGTCGGCTTCATGCCCATGTTGACGGCAGAGCGGTTGATGCGCTGGCAATGCAGATCGAGATCGGGCGCGATGCCGTCGAACCAGCGAGCGCCATCGAACACGGTCGAGGCCAGCCACATGGCATGCGAGGTGGGGCCGATGAGCTTCGGATTGCCATCCAGCCATTCCCCGTCAACATAGGTCCAGGTGGTTGAGCGGGGGGATGTATCGACGGCCATGGTAGTCTCCTTCAAAGCAGGCACGAAAAGTGCGGCGAATGAAGGCTTCCGGCGTCAGAAGGTCAAGCGATAATCTCAGATGAAACATCACAAGAATTGATAGTTCACATCCCTAGACCATGTTCAGGGATTGGTGGCGGGCCGGCTGGGCGTCGGCGGCTGGCCGGTCAGCGGGTTCTGTTCGCCGATCTGACCTCCCTGCAATTGCCCGCCAGCCGGAAAGCGATTGGCATCATTCATCCAGATGATGCTCAGAACGCAGGCGACCAGCAGGCCAAGAACAAGGATAAACAGCCAACGCAACACAGCACCTCTTCATTTCGTTCACGGCTTCATGTCGGATCGACACGATCCGTGATCTTTCACCAAAACAATCGGGCGTCTATGCGGCAAAACGTATAAACTTGGGACGGCGATACGTTGACAGCCCGGTCAAGGCGGCGCAATTTCGGCTTCGTCTACCACTATGATTGTATCTATACCCGCGAAAACCATGCCCAAATCGTCTCCAATGTCGCTGACCCAGCAGATGGTCGATCTCTGCTTTCGCGAGGAAGCGGATCCGGGCATGCCCGCAGCCTGGACACCGCTTGAGGATGACGACTATGCCGCGCTGACCGAGCGGCTGATGGAGGAAACCGGCGACGAACCGTTGTGGATCTTCGCTTATGGCTCGCTGATCTGGAAACCCGGATTCGATTCTGTCGCCTGTCAGCGCGCCACGGCCTATGGCTGGCATCGGTCGTTTTCGCTACGCATCGAACGCGGGCGCGGTTCGCCCGCCCAGCCGGGGCTGATGATGATGCTGTCGCGCGGCGGGCGCTGCGACGGGGTGATCTATCGGGTGGCCGATCACGACAAGCGCGATCAGATCGAAAAGGCGCTCCGGCGTGAACTCAGCAACAAGGACAGCCTGACGACCTTCCGCTTCCTGCCGGTCAGGACGGAGGACGGCGATACGATCCCGGCGCTGACATTCTGGGCGGGCGGGGACAGTCCGCGCATCGTGCGGCCGCTGCTGCCGCTCGAAGAGGTGGCGCCCATTCTGGCACGCGCCTGCGGGCATCGTGGTTCCTGTGCGGAATATCTCTACAATACCGTGGTGCATCTGGCCGAATTCGGCATTCGCGACCGCAATCTCTGGCGGCTGCAGGAACTGGTGGCGAAAGAGGTCGAGGCGATGCATGGCGCTGCGTCGTCAACCGACATGGCCGCTCGTCTCGGTTAACCGGTAAAGCAACCCCAGATCCCGCGCGTTTCTCCCTCAAATGGGTGAAGACCTTGCCCATCGATCATGCTTGAAAGCGGTGGGGGCCTTGTCAGCCTCCATGTCGACATGGCTGGCTCGCTCGACAAACCTTTTTCGGGGGCACTCCACGAGAGAGCCAGCCATATGGAACCGAAAAGAGAATACGAATGACGACGACGGCCCTCATCCTCTACCTGCTGATCGCGAAGATATTTTTCGTCATCACGTTTGTCGAAGGTGTATTGCGCAACCTTCCCTGGACGGCGGCACGGTTTTCAGGATTGGCCCTTTCGGCCGCGTGGCCCTTGCTTCTAGCTGCCATCGCCTTTTCCAGCCGGCGGAAAGATTAAAACCGCCCCGAATATCCCATAGAAGGCTCGCGTAACCGCCCTATATGCCCCGTCGACATCAATGGACGACGGACCGCAAAGTCGATGAAGAGCATATTGAAGGAAGGCGAGACCTGCTGGCGGATCGCAAAGGCAGACCGGCTTTCCATTATCATCGACGCCGCGGATTTCTTCCGTCACGCCAAAAGCGCCATGTCCAAGGCAAGACGCTCGATCTATCTGGTAGGCTGGGATTTCGACACGCGGATCGACCTCATCCCGGGCAATGGCGACGACAGGAAAAAGAAAGACCAACTGCCGGATCAGCTGGGCAAGTTCCTCAACGCACTGGCAGAGCGCAACGAAGATCTCGATATCCGCATTCTCAAATGGGATATCGGGTTGCTCAACTCGATCACCCGTGGCGAGACGCCGTTCTACATCCTGAAATGGATGTTCGACAAACGCATCCACCTGAAGCTCGACGGGGCGCATCCGTCGATTTCATCGCACCACATGAAGCTTCTGGTGATCGACGATCAAGTGGCATTCTGCGGCGGGATCGACATGACGGTCGGACGCTGGGATACGCGCGATCATACCGACAAGGAGCCCTTGCGGAAATCACCGATGGGGTTTGCGCAGGGGCCGTGGCATGACGCGACGACCTGCCTTTCCGGCGAGGCGGCGAAGGCGCTCGGCGAAGTCGCCCGCAACCGCTGGAGACTGGCAACCGGTGAGGACCTGTCGCCGGAGGCAGCTTCCGGCGACGAGACGCCGTGGCCGGAGGAGCTGGAGGTCGGCTTTCGCGACATCTCCATCGGTATTGCCCGCACGGCGCCGGAATATGACGAGCGCAAGCAGATCGTCGAAATCGAGACCGCCAAGCTTGCCATCATCGCGGCGGTGAAAAAGACGCTCTATGTCGAAAGCCAGTATTTCGCCTCGCGCCGGATTGCCGAAGCGATGGCCGAACGGCTGAAGGAGCCGGACGGGCCGGAGATCGTGCTGATCAACCCTGAAGGCTGCGAGGGATATCTGGAAGCCAAGGCGATGGACAGCGCCCGTATCCGGCTGATGAAACTGGTGCAGGATGCCGACATCCATGACCGGTTCCGGCTCTATTATCCCGTCAACGCGGCGCGCACGCCGATCTATGTCCATGCCAAGATGATGTTTGCCGACGACCGGATCGTGAAGATCGGCTCGGCCAATCTCAACAACCGGTCGATGGGCTACGATACCGAATGCGACCTGATCCTCGAGGCGTCCGAAGGACAGGCGCTGCTGACGGAAAAGATCATCGCCACGCGCAACGACCTGATGGCCGAACATCTGGGACGGGAGGTGAGCGAGGTTTCAGAGGCGATCGCGGCGCATGGCGGCTCGATCATCAAGGCGATCGAGGCGCTCAACGGCAAGAGCGGACGCGGGCTGGTGGCCGTGCCGATGCGTGAACTGACGGCGGACGAGGAGCTGATCGCGGAATCCGACATTGCCGATCCGGAGCGGCCGGCGGGCGTGCGTTATCGCACGTCGAGCTTCCTGCGGCAGCGCTTCGGCAGGCATGGCAAACGCGTCGGAAACGCCGCCGCCGGACAATCCTGACCGCCCGCCAGCCGACAAAATCCCGCTCTGCCTCATGCTCGCCACGGAATGTGGTCACATCCTTGTGATGTAAGCCAACGCGCTAGCGAGGAGAGTTCATGAATCAAACCTCCGTAACGAAGCCCCGGATCGAGTGGCTGGACATTGCAAAGGGTGGGTCAATCGTCTGTGTCGCGGTGTTCCACGCGACACTTTACATGCGGGCAAACGGGTTTGAGCCGAAATTCGCCGCGACCCTGAACGAACTTCTGACACCGATCCGGATGCCGATGTTCTTCACCATTTCCGGCATTCTGGGAGCGGGCGTGCTGAAGAGAGACTGGCGTTCGCTGTTTGCCAAGCAGATCTGGACCTTCGCCTATCTGTTTGCGCTGTGGAGCTTCATCCGCTGGCTTTATTTCCGCAATGTGCAGGACAATGTGATCGTCAAAACCGAAGGCGATACGCTGCGCGAACTCGGGACCATGTGGATCATGCCGGAAAGCGGCCTGTGGTTCATCTGGGCGCTTGCCATCTTCTTTCTCATCGGGCGGCTTTTTTCCGGGGCGCGGCTGCTTGCCATCGGAATTTCGCTGGCGCTGGCGATGATGACCTGGGCAGGGTTGATACAGCCCGGAAACTTCGTACACCGCAATGTTCTGGTCTACCTGCCCTTCTTCCTGTTCGGGCTCTATTTCGGCAAGCCGATCATCGACAATCTTTCAGAACGGCCGGTGGTGATCGGGATCACCGCCGCCATCAGCTTCGTGATCCTGAAACTCAGCCTGTTGCCTCTGCTGGGTGGCGGGCTGGATTATGGGGCGGCCGCCATCCTGCTTTCGCTGTCGGGGCTGCTTCTGGGCTGCTGCGTCGCGATCGGCATCGGGCAATTGTGGCCGAAGCACAATCCGATCGCCTATATCGGACGCAATACGCTGCCAATCTACGTCACCCATGTGCTGCTGATCTCGGCCTTTTCCGCACTGCTTTCACGCGCATTGCCGCATAATGCGAGCGTTGCACATGCCGGTGTGCTGTTTCTCATCGCCATTTCGCTGACCGTTCCGCTTGCCCTGCGTGCCGGGGCCAACAGGATGCGGGCCTGGTGGATCTATCAGGCACCGAAAATGGCGGTCCAGACGCAGCCTGTCCGCGTCAGGTCATAAGCGCTCGGCGAGGAAATCGATGAAGGCGCGGATGCGGACGGCCAGATGGTCATGGCCGGCGTAAACGGCATGGATTTCCTCGATGTCCTCGGGATTGAACGCCTCCAGGACCGGCACGAGCCGGCCGGCCTGGATATCCGGCTCGACATGAAAACGCCCGACCCGGCCGATGCCGAGGCCATCGACGCAGAACTGGCGGATGATCGAACCGCTCGACGCTTTCAGATTGCCGGAGACCGGGCGGATGTCGATCTTGCCGGTCGCCGGATCGCGGAACGGCCAGCCCTGGACCGCACGCAGGAAATTGAAATTGATGCAGTTGTGCCGGTCGAGATCGGCGGGCTTTTCCGGCAGGCCGTGTTCGGCGATATAACCTGGCGAGGCCATCACCACCTGGCGGGTCTGGCCGATTTTCCGCGCCATCAAAGACGAGTCGCGCAGCGGCCCATGCCGGATGGCAATGTCGACACGCTCACGGATGAGGTCGACCGTGTCGTCGGTCAGCGTGATATCGAGCTGGACATCGGGAAAAAGCTGCTGGAATTCGCGCGTCATCGGCAGAATGTAGAGTTCGCCGAAGCCGACCGAGGCATTGACCGATAACGGGCCGCGCGGCAGCGCCCGCCCGCCGCCGGAAACGATCTCTTCGGTATCGGCGATCTCGGCCAGGATGCGGCTGGCGCGGGCAAGATAGGTCTCGCCTTCCGGCGTCAGCTGCAGCATGCGGGTGGAGCGCACCACAAGCCGGGTGCCGAGCCGGTCCTCCAGCCGGGTGACGAGCTTGCTGACCGCCGATGGCGACAGTTTCAGTTTTCTCCCGGCCGCAGAAAAGCTTTTCAGCTCGGCGGCAAGGACAAAAACTTCCATTTCTCCGGCACGGTTGTCCAAAGGCTCTCCTTGTTGCTCAATTCCGGTCCGGCGGATGCCGCACCGTCCGCCCCTCATCCGCCTGCNNCCGCCTGCCGGCACCTTCTCCCCGCTTGCGGGGAGAAGGAGGGATGCCGCGCCCTCCTGCTCGACTTTTCGCGGGGCACGTCCCCTCTCCCCGTTTACGGGGAGAGGGTTAGGGTGAGGGGCAGCCGCCAAACTCGGCGTGGGCCCCTCTGGGGGAGATGGCCGGCCGGAGAGGGTTGCGGGCAACGCAGGTTCATACAATCATCCAAGACTTCACCTGTGACTTCATTTCACAAATGATTATCCACTTATGACGCTACACAGGCAAGTGTCCTGCGACGATATTGTGGTTCATCGAATGATCCCCTCTCCCAAGGGTCAAGGACCAAGGATACCCCAATGCCTCTCGCTCTTTACGCGTTGACGGCCGGTGCGTTCGGCATCGGCGTCACGGAATTCGTCATCATGGGTCTGCTGATCGATGTCAGCAAGGATCTCGGCGTTTCCATTTCCGCCGCCGGCCTGCTGATCTCCGGTTATGCGCTCGGCGTCGTCATCGGTGCGCCGATCCTCGGCGCGATTTCCGGCAAATGGTCGAAAAAGACCCTGCTGATGGCGCTGATGGTGGTGTTCACCATCGGCAATCTCGCCTGTGCGCTGGCGCCCGACTACTGGACGCTGATGGCGGCCCGCGTGCTGACAGCCTTTGCCCATGCGTCGTTCTTCGGCGTCGGTTCGGTGGTTGCCACCAGCCTTGTTGCCCCCAACAAGAAGGCATCCGCCATCGCCATCATGTTCACCGGACTCACCGTCGCAAACATTTTGGGCGTGCCCTTCGGTACATGGCTCGGCCAGGCCTATGGCTGGCGCTCGACCTTCTGGGCCGTGACGCTGATCGGGGTTGCTGCCTTTGCCGTCATCGCGCTGCTGGTGCCTAAGGACAAGGCGTCCGATACGCAGGAAGAAGCGTCGCAGGGCGTGCTTGCCGTGCTCGGCCGTCGCGCCGTTCTGCTCGGCCTGTTGACCACCGTGCTTTCCTGGGTGGGCGTCTTTGCCGGCTTTACCTATATCGCACCGATCCTCACCGAGATCACCGGTTTCTCCGAAACCGCCGTCTCGCCGATCCTGCTCGTCTTCGGCGGCGGTCTGGTTGTCGGCAATCTCTTCGGCGGCTGGCTGGCGGACCGGCATCTGGTGCCGACCATTGTCGGCAGCCTCGTCGCACTTGCCGTCGTGCTTCTCGCCATGACCGCCGTCATCCACCAGCCGGTGCTGATGGTGATCGCGATCGCGCTCTTCGGCGCGGCAGCATTCGCCACCGTCGCACCGCTGCAGATGTGGGTGCTTGCCAAGGCCGAAGGCGCCGGTCAGGGCCTCGCCTCCTCCTTCAACATCGCCGCCTTCAACCTCGGCAATGCGATCGGCGCCTGGCTCGGTGGTGCGGTCATCGACCACGGTCCCGGCCTTGGATCGGTCACGCTGGTCGCCGGCCTCGTTCCGATCGCAGCCCTTGCGGTGGCGCTCATCGCGATCCGCCTGGACAAGAGCAGCACAGGCAATGCCGCCCGGCTTTCGCCCGCCGAATAACCCGCCAAAACAGGATGAACACCATGGATTATCGCAGTCTTGGAAAATCCGGCCTGAAAGTGCCGGTCATCTCCTTCGGTGCCGGTACGTTCGGCGGTTCCGGCCCGCTGTTCGGCGCCTGGGGCAATACCGATATCGACGAGGCACGCAGGCTTGTCGACATCTGCCTCGAGGCCGGCGTCACCCTGTTCGATACGGCGGACGTCTATTCCGAGGGCGCTTCGGAAGAGGTGCTCGGTCAGGCGATCAAGGGCCGGCGCGACGAGGTGCTGATCTCCACCAAGGCCAGCCTGCCGACCGGCAGCGGGCCGAATGACTGGGGTTCGTCGCGTTCACGCCTGATCGCTGCTGTTGAAAAATCGCTGAAGCGGCTCGGCACCGATCATATCGACATCTTTCAACTGCATGCCTTCGATGCCTCGACGCCGGTGGAGGAAGTGGTCTCGACGCTCGACCGGCTCGTGAGCGACGGCAAGCTGCGCTATATCGGCGTATCGAACTTTTCCGGCTGGCAGATCATGAAATCACTTGCGGCAGCCGACAAGAACGGCTGGACGCGTTATGTGGCAAACCAGGTCTATTATTCGCTGATCGGTCGCGATTACGAATGGGACCTGATGCCGCTAGGCCAGGACCAGGGCCTTGGCGCGCTGGTATGGAGCCCTCTGGGCTGGGGCAGGCTTACCGGCAAGATCAGCCGTTCGAAGCCGATCCCGGCGGGCAGCCGGCTGCACGATACGGCGAGTTTCGGCCCGCCCGTCGAGGACGAGCATTTCTACCGGGTCATCGATGCGCTGGAAGAGGTTGCGGCGGAAACGGAAAAGACCGTGCCGCAGGTGGCGCTCAACTGGCTGATTTCCCGGCCGACCGTCTCCTCCGTCATCATCGGCGCCCGTAACGAGGAACAGCTGAGGCAAAATCTCGGCGCGGTCGGCTGGTCGCTCACCAAGGAGCAGATCGCCAGGCTCGATGCGGCCAGCGCAGTCACGCCGCCCTATCCGCATTTCCCCTATTACCGGCAGGAGGGATTTGCCCGGCTCAATCCGCCGCTTATCGGCTGAGGCAAATCACCTCCCGTGAGATCTTGCGGTTGATCCATCCGTCAAATGGCCCATGTAGAGTGGGCCTCATTTCCGACCCGGCCCGCCTATCACAAAGTTTGGCCGGGCCTGCCTTTCCAAAGGAGTTTCCATGTTCGACGTCAGCGCAAATGGCGCAAATATTCCCGCCCTCGGCTTCGGCACGTTCCGCATGCCGGATGCCGATGTGCATCGCATTCTGCCGGAAGCCCTGAAGCTCGGCTTCCGCCATGTCGATACCGCGCAGATCTACAAGAACGAGCAGGCCGTCGGCGA
Source organism: Hyphomicrobiales bacterium (assembly GCA_900469445.1). Taxonomy (GTDB): domain Bacteria; phylum Pseudomonadota; class Alphaproteobacteria; order Rhizobiales; family Rhizobiaceae; genus Neorhizobium. The sequence goes on along the minus strand of UBXM01000035.1, from coordinate 40,449 downwards.
CGTGCTGTCGAAGTCCGGCATTGCGCGCCAGGACATCTTTCTGACGACCAAGGTCTGGGTCGACCGCGTCGGCCACGATGCCTTCATCGCCTCGGTGGATGAAAGCCTGACCAAGCTGAAGACCGATCATGTCGATCTTCTGCTGCTTCACTGGCCGCAGAGCGAAATGCCGCTGGCCGACCGGATCGGCGCGCTCAACGAATTGCGCAAGGCCGGCAAGGTGAAGAATATCGGCGTTTCCAACTTCTCGACGGCACTGATGGCCGAAGCCGTGAAGCTTTCCGATGCGCCGATCGTCAACAACCAGGTCGAGTATCACCCCTATCTCGACCAGTCGAAGGTTCTGGCCGAGGCTGCCAAGACCGGCATGTCGCTGACCGCCTATTACCTGATGGCAGACGGCGCGGTGCCGAAGGACGAGGTCTTGCAGGATATCGGCGCCAAGCACGGCAAGACCGCCGCCCAGGTGGTGCTGCGCTGGGCCGTGCAGCAGAAGGACGTGATCGCGCTGTCGAAAACCGCAACCGAAAGCCGGCTGCCGGAAAACTTCGACATCTTCGACTTCGCCCTGTCTGAAGACGAGATGACCGCCGTGCACAAGCTTGCCCGCCCGGACGGCCGCATCGTCAATCCGGGCCATCTGGCGCCGGAATGGGATAAGTAAGCTTCGTCAGCAGACAATCCGTGACTGAATTCGGAAAGCTCCAGAGAGATTATCTCTGGAGCTTTCCTTTTTTGTGCGACGACGATCCGGCTTGATGCCGATGTGATTGAACGGTTCCGCGCCGAAGGTGCCGGTTGGCAGTCCCGTATCAACGACGCCCTGCGGGACTGGCTGAACAAGAGGTAGTTGGGTGGAAAACCACCCTTCCCTATTTGCGTTTGGGAAAGAAACCACCCAAGCGGGCCGCGCACCGACCATCATTGGTCAGACTGTTCCGGCCAAGCCATTGCCTCCCTCCGCCAGCGCCATAGTTTTCGAGCGGGCTGGAAGAGGAGGAGTTTTCCATGCTTTTCAGAACCTTGCTGATGTCGGCGGCGGTGATCGCCACGACTGCCCTGCCCGCTGCGGCACAAAGACGGGGTGCCGAACCTGCACCAAAAGACTGCCCGAAAAACCTGCCAGCCGGTACCGAGTGCTTTGCCGGCCAGGACATGCGCGGCGCCTATTTCTGGATTGCCAAACCGAAAAACTGGAACGGCGTGCTGGTCGTGCACGCCCATGGCGGGCCGCGGACAGCCAAACCCGAGGCTGACGATCCGGTGGAGGATCTGGAGCGGTTCGCCGTCACGGTCGAGGAAGGTTATGCCTGGGCAGGATCGAACTATCGTCGCCAGGGATATGGCGTGCGGATGGCGGCGGCCGATACCGACAATGTGCGGCGGATTGCCGAACGTCTGCTCGGAGAGCCGAAAACGGTGCTGCTGCACGGTCAGTCCTGGGGCGGCAATGTCGCGGCCAAGACCGCCGAGCTTTATGCGCTGGACTGGCGCGGGCGGCAGAATTACGATGGCGTGGTGCTGACCAGCGGGCTGCTTGCCGGCGGAAGCCGCGGCTATGATTTCCGTGCCGACCTGCGCGCCGTCTATCAATATTACTGCAAGAACCATCCGCGCGCCGACGAGGCGCAATACCCGGTATGGCAGGGCCTGCCGAAGGGCGCTTCGATGAAGCGCGACGAGCTTGAAAGGCGGGTCGACGAATGTACCGGCCTGTCGCTTGCCAAGGAGAAGCGCTCGCCGGAACAGGCGAAGAACCTTGCGAACATCCTTGCCGTGACGAAGGTGCCGGAAAAGACGCTGGTGGCGCATCTCTCATGGGCGACCGGGCTGTTTCAGGACATCGTCTGGCGGCGGATGGACGGCCGAAACCCGTTCGACAATTCGGAGGTCCAATACGAGGGCTCGGATGACGATGCGGCGCTGAACAAGGGCGTCGAGCGGTTCAAAGCCGATCCCGAGGCACGGCGGGCGATGGCCTATGATGCCGATCTCACCGGCCAGATCGTCGCGCCGACGATCACGCTGCATGCGAAGGACGACCCGACGGTGTTCGTCGACCATGAGGCGATCTACAGGCAGACCGTGGAGAAGGCCGGCAACGGAGATCTGCTGCAGCAGAATTTTTCCGACGAGGCGGAGCATTCCAAGCTTTCGACGCCGCAATATGCTGCGCTGTTTTCCGCCATGCTGACCTGGATCGACAAGGGTGAAAAACCGACAAGACAATCGGTGGCGGCGCTTTGCGAGGAGAAGCGCAAGACCTATGACGAGGCCTGCAGGCTGCTGCCGGATTTCGAGCCGGGGGTGGAGTGATAGGGATGCCGAATTGTCAGCCATGCCGCCCGTTCGGTCTGGGCGGTAGCCTGCTCGCATTGGTATAACGGTGCTTGTGTCTGGATCCTCGNNAAGCCCGAGGATGACGGAGGAGAGATTTGCAAACGGGCACTCAAATGAACGTTTCAGCAAATTCCCCCGGTCGCTGCATGCAGTGGCATTTGCCGCAAGCTCGTCATCCTCGGGCTCGACCCGAGGATCTAGACGCAAGCCGAGATTCGAGGGCGGACAGAAGGCCGTAGCGATTGGGCAGCACAAATCGAAGCGAAGTTCGCCCGACGCCCAATCAAGCGCCAATCAATCCTTGGCGAAGGTCGTCGCCGTCTGCGAGGTCGTGACCATGGTGTTGTAGTCCGAGACGATCCATTCGATATCGCGGCCGCCGGCCTTGCGGGCGTCGCCCTTGACCTTCTGCAGCTGCTCGTCCAGCTCGCGCAGTTTCGACAGGAGCGAGGCCGGGCGGGATTCGAAGACGTGGAAACTGTCGGGATGTTCGAGCGCGTAGTCGTCGAAGGCGCGCACCGCAACCGCATAGGCGTCGAGCGACCTGTCGAAGACGGCAAGGTCGACCACCGGCTTTTCGTTATCCGGGATCAGGTCCATGATCGCTTCGGCATGGATCATGATGTTGCGGACATGCCAGCGGGATTTCCTGCCCTCGGCCTTTTCGAGCGCCGCCAGCGAGGCCAGATCGAGCTTCACCTTTTCCGTGCGCAGCGCCAGGTCGGCCGCCTTGCGGTGATCCTCATAGGTCGGCGCGAGTGCCGCGATATCCTTGTGGAAGGTCTTGCCGCCCTCCATCCTGTCGGACTTGTAGTCCAGCCGCTCGTAATATTTGTTCGCCTTCTCGACCACCGGCGCGAGCTTCTGGTAGGTCTCGGCATAGGCGACCATGGCGGCATCCAGTTCCGGCATTTTCGGCTCGGCCTTCGCCGCGTCCTCGACGGCTGCGATTTCATCGCGCACATCATAAAGCGAATAGAGACCGTAGATGACCTTCTCCTTGCCGGTCGGGCCCTTGTTCATGTCGACCCAGCTGTCATAACGCTGCAGCGATTCGGAGGCACGCAGCGACCGGTTGAGAAATTCCACATAGGCGTTCATCTTGCCGATCGCCTCATTGGAGAGGTCCGCTTCAGCTTGCGGCGCCGCCGTGGATTGAGCGAGTGCCGGAGAGCCGGAAAGAACCGGCGCGATCGTTGGAACCTGCAGGAAAAGCGAAACCGCGGCGACGGCAAAAGCCCTCGACGTGAAAAACCGCATTCTGATTACCCCCGAAAATACCTAGAATATTAAACCGTATGAAAATGGGCCGCGGATCGGGAAGGTCAATTGCAAAATGTGACATCCGATACCCGCCCCGCATGGCGGCAGGCCGGAAACGGGCGGAAAAGCGGTGTTTTGCGCCCGTTCCGGTTTGAGACAATAGTTGTGGCTTAATCTAAAGCCAGCCCCTCCGCTTGAAATAGAGATAGGGCACGGCCATCGAGAAGATCATCAGGCCGATCGCCGAATGGTAACCGTATTGCCATTGCAGTTCCGGCATAGCGGCGAAGTTCATGCCGTAAACGGAGGCGACCAGGGTCGGCGGCAGGAACATGACCGAGGCGACGGAGAAGATCTTGATGATCTGGTTCTGCTCCAGATTGATCAGACCCAGCGTCGCATCGAGCAGGAAGTTGATCTTGTTCGACATGAAGGCGGAGTGATCGCCAAGCGAAGTGGCATCCCGCTGCAGCAGTTTCAGCCGCTGGCGGACTTCCTTCGACAGCTTGCGGTCGACGCCATCGAGCGCGGCGTAATAGGCGACGACGCGGGAGACGCTGACGAGGCTTTCGCGCACCACCGTGATGAACTCGCCCTTCTGGCCGATGGCGCGGATGAGTTCCTGCAGGTCGCGCTGCTTCTTGTTGGCTTTCGAGGCCTTTGCTTCGAAGACATCGCGCGAGATCTGGTCGATATCGGCGCCGAGCCGTTCCAGCGTATCGGCCATGCGGTCGATGATCGCCTCGATCAGGCCGCTCATGATCAGTTCGCCGGTAGCCGTATGCGTGCCGAAGCCATTGGCCTTGCGCGCGCGCGCCATGAAGGCGTCGAAGGGGCGCGGTTCGGCGTGGCGCACGGTAACGAGGATCGAGCCCTTGATGATGAAGGTGACCGGTACCTTGATCGGCGTGCCGGCATCCGGCCTTGTCAGCACGGTCATGGTCATGAACTCGGCGCCATCCTCCTGATAGAGACGGGCGGAAAGCTCGATATCCTCCATCTCGTCCATGGTGGGCACGACGAGGCCGAGACATTGTCCGACCTCGCGTTCTTCCTCGGCGGTCGGGCTGATGAGATCGTACCAGACGATGGCGGGTGCCTTTACGGCAGGCGTGGCATCGGTCGGCTGCGCAGCGGCATGTGCGCCCTCGGACTGTTCGTCGAAGGCTGCGGGTACAAGGCGGTCAAAGTCATAGGCGTGGATGCGCAGCATGACGGCTCCTTTTCGGACCATATGGTCCCCGGAGCGCATCACCGAGAGAACGGATCAGAGCCCCGAAGCGGCAGGTCTATCTGTTGACGTCGAACTTCGACTGTCGGGGTTCATCTCGGTTGTCCTTTGAAAGAGCGACGCCCGGACGGGCTGTCGCTTTGAGCGTCACATGGGCTTAGTCGCAAAGAAAGTCAATGGCTTCCTTATATAGCTCCCACGAAGATGAATGCCCGATCGCGCCGGGCACCCGAATGACGGGGCGTCGGGCGGTTCTATTCGGAAACCTGTCCGAGATAGGTGTCGAGCCGTTCCTTCTTCATCACCAGCTTGGAGCGCAGTTTTGCCGCCTTTTCCTTCACGGCATCGAGATTTGCGGGCGCCCCGACCTGCACCACGCCGATCATCGCCATCATCAGATGCGGCGGGCAATAATAGAGGTAGACGCCCTCCTTCTCGACCGTCACCTTGTATTCCTCATCCAGCTTGCTCTTCCACGGCGCTGCCCCTTCCGGGATGGCGAAGGACTGGACGTTGTGGCTGGAATTCTGCGGCACGAAGGTGATCGTGTCGCCGATCTCGGCCTTCACATAGGCGGGCTCGAACACCATGCTGCCGTCCTTGCCGAAATTCAGCATTTTCACCGTGTGATCGGCCGCCATCAACGGCGAGGCAAAGAGCGTGGCGGCGAGCGCCAGGGCAACGGATTTCATGCAAGCATTCCTTCGTTTGCAGGGGAGATTTGATCTTCGGAGGAGATTTCGTGGATATTGCCGACCGGCTGAACGACCGGGTTGCCGCGGCGATCGTGCAGCACCTCGACATGGATGCCGTAGGTGCGATTGACGAGGTCGGGCGTCATGATCTCCTTCGGCGGGCCGGAGGCCTGAAGCGTGCCGTCGGCAATCACCAGAAGATTGTCGGCATATTGGCAGGCGAGATTGAGGTCATGCAGGACGACGAGCGTCACCCAGCCATTGGCGCGGGTTTCGCGGCGCACGACATCGAGAAGCGAGACCTGATGTTTCAGATCGAGCGCGCTCACCGGTTCATCGAGCAGCATCACCTTCGGCTGGCGCATCAGCACCTGGGCGAACAAGGCCATCTGCCTTTGGCCGCCGCTGAGCGAAGCGATATCGCGGCCGGCAAGATGGCCGATGCCCGCCTGGTTGAGGCGGTCCATCGCCATTTCCAAAGTCTCGTCATCGATATGCAGCGAGAGCTTTCCGAGCCGCCCGAGGACGACGACCTCGAGCACCGTCAGCGCCACGTCGGCACCGGTATCCTGCGGCATATAGGCGATGTGTTCGCGCCAGTCGGACAGTTTTCTGCGCCCGGTGGCGGAGATCGTCTTGTTCCCGATGCGCACGACACCCTGTTCTATAGGCAGGTCGCCGAAGATGGCGCGCAGGAGCGTCGTCTTGCCGGTGCCGTTGGGGCCGATGATGGCGTGGATCTTTCCGCCTTCGAGCCGTGTGCCGACACCGCGAACGATGGTCTGGCCGCCGCGTTTGACGGAGAGGTTTTCGATCTCGATCATGTGCGCTTCCTCCCTCATGTGCGTCTCCGGGGAGCGAAGATCAGCCAGAGCAGGAAAGGCACGCCGACGATGGCGGTGACGATGCCGACCGGAAAAAGTGCGCCGGGGATGATCGATTTCGACAGGACTGAGGCGGCCGACAACATCAGCGCGCCTGATATCACCGACATGGGCAGGAAATAACGCTGGTCCTCGCCCACCGTCATGCGGGCGATATGGGGTGCGACCAGGCCGATGAAGCCGATGACGCCGACAAAACTGGTGGCGGTCGCCGTCATGATCGCGACGATGACCAGCACTTTCATGCGCAGGAAACGGACATTGACGCCGAGGCTTGCGGCCCGCATCTCGCCCATGCGGAGCGCCGCGAGTTTCCACGAATCCGCCATCAGCACGATGCAGCAGACGAGCGTGACGACGGTTGTCAGCGTCAATGTCGGCCAGGTGGCCTTTGTGAGGCTGCCGAACAGCCAGAAGAGGATCTGCTGCGACAGTTCCGGCGAGGACAGGAACTGGATCAGCGACAGGAGCGACTGGAAGAGAAAGAGAAGCGCGATACCGCCCAGAATGATCGTTTCGGTGTTCATGCGCCGCATGGAGGCGAGCATGAACAGGAAGAAGGCGGCGAGCATGGAAAAGACGAAGGCACCGAGCGGCACGGCGATCATGGCCGACAGGCCAAGCCCGCCGACGGCTAGAACCAGTGCCGCGCCAAAACCGGCGGCGGCGGCCATGCCGAGCGTATAGGGGCTTGCCATCGGGTTGTTGAGGATGGTCTGCATCTGCGCCCCGCCTGCCCCGAGTGCGGCACCGACGACAAGCGCCATCAGCGCCATGGGCAGGCGCAGGGAGCGGACGATGGAATCGGTCATCGGCGCGCGTTCCCCGAGACCGGTCAGTGAGCGCAGCACTTCCGCCGGCGAGAGCATCGATGGCCCTGTCGCGATATCGAGCACGAAGCTTGCCGCCATCAGCGCGAGGAAGATGAGCACGGTGCGCCAGCGGCGGCGCTCGCGGGCGCGGTGGGCGCCGATCGCTTCGGCATTGCTTGTCGGGATTGTCATGTCTTGGTTGTCGCGCGGCACAGGAAACGGGTGGAAGACGCGAGCCGGAGCCTGCGCCTTCCGTCAGTCTTGGGAGACCAATCAGTCCTTCACGGAAATCGCGAAGGTGCCTTCCGGGTTAACCGGCAGGTATTTTGCGTAATAGGCGTGGTAGTTGGCGATCGGATCGACATCGGCGAACTGCTCGGGATAGAGCTGCTTGGCGATGTACTGGACCATGGCGAAATCGGAGAGCGTGCGCGACGCGCCCTGATAGACACCGAAGAGCTTGCCGTTCTTGACGGCAGGCAGCTGGTCCCAGCCCTGGCGGGTTTCAAAGCCCTTCAGTTTGGCGCGGGCTTCGTCCGCCTTCACAGCCTGGCCCATCGGCAGGGCGGTGTCGCTCTTGTTGTTCTCGCGGCCGGAAATGAAGATCGCATCCGGTGCGGAGGCGAGAACCTGTTCCGGGTTGATTGGACCCCACCATTCGACGAAGGGGGCTGCGATATTGTCTGCGCCAGCGGCGGTCGACATGGCGCCCCACATGTTCTTGCCATAGGTGAAGGAATATTCGGCCGGCCCCTTGTTGCCGAATTCGACATAGACCTTCGGCTTGGCGGTACCGGCCTTGGCAACACGGTCGGAGACATCCTTCAGCGCGCCGGAATAGAAATCAGCGATCTCCTTGGCGCGGGTTTCCTCGCCGGTCAGGGTGCCGAGAACCAGCGTCGAGGCGACATGGCGATCGACCGTCTGGGCGTTGTAATCGACGACCACGACCGGAATGCCTTCTTCCTCGATACGGTCTGCATCGAGGCCGAGCGCCTTGTATTGCCAGTCGGCGAGGATGACGAGATCGGGGTTGAGGCTCAGGAGTTTCTCGACCGAGAAGGTCTGGGCTTCGACTTCACCGACATCGGGAATGTCCTTCAGCGAGGCGCGATGGGCGATGTGCATGTTCCAGTTTGCCGGAACCCAGCCTTCCCAGGCTTCACGGGAGATGCCGACAACCTGGTCGAAAGCCTTTTCGCCGCCGACCGCCATGTAGTCTTCAAAGTAAAAACCGAGAACCACACGTTTTGCCGGCAGATCAACCTTCACTTCGCGACCGATCACGTCGGTGATCGTCTTTTCCTCGGCTGAAGCGGGGGCTGAAAAAAGCGCAGCCGAAATTGACATCGCGCAAGCCGCGATGCGAACACCTAAATTATTGGAAATCATGGATGTATTCCGATTTGAGTTGCACACCCGGCGTATTAAAGATGAAAATAAGAGTCAAGTTATCGCGCACAAAAAATAGGCCTGATGAGACAAAAACGCGCAGATGACGATCCCGCTCCGGGCAAACAAATACGGAACTTGGCAACCGTCTATTTGCTATACGCAATAGTCGCCAAGCGATGCGGACAAGTAACGTGCTGCGCATCTTGAAATTTAGATATACCTAATATATGATGCCTTTATCGCCATTTCCCAGATCACCCGGCGATGGTCAGAAGCAAAGTCTTCGACCGGGCACACCCCTGCCCACTCGACGTGGCATTCCCCCGATTGGCCACCCGACTAAAAAAGCCGCCGGACACAGGAACCGGCGGCTTTTTTTGTTGATCCTGTGCGAAGGGTCAGACGAACTGGGAAAGGCCCGGCACCGAGGCGATCACCGTGTCGACCACTTCATCGCCGGCATGTTCGCGGGCAACGGCCATGGTTTCCTTGGCGAGCGCCGTGATTTCACCCATGCCGAGGCCCTGGGCCATCAGCTGCTGGCCAAGCGCCATGACGCCGCCGCCGAAGCTTGCCATCAGGCCACCGAGAAGACCGCCGCCACCGGCGCCCTCACCGTTGAACTGGGCGACCAGTTCCGGCGCGCCAGGGATCGCTTCGATCATCTTTGCCACCGCGCCATCATCGGCCTCGCGCTGCAGGAAGCCGAGCATCATGCCGATCGCCTTTTCGGCCACATCCGGCGTAATGCCGACGCTGTCGGCGACGCGGGAAACCAGTTCATTCATCAGGAGTTTCTCCTCAAAATCTGACGTTGACGTCAAAGTAATACACATTCAGCCATGGCAAGACCAGCCATGACGGGCGATTGGAACACTGTTTTCGCGATCAGAGGATGGCAGTGCAAGCCCTTAATCGCTGACGTCGATCAATCCCTCGTTTCTCCCAGCGTATCTGCCATATAGGCGCCGCGCTCTCCCATGGGCTGCGGCGTGCCGGTGGTCGAATCGCGCGTCGTCTGGTGCTCCAGTTCGGCGTTGATCTCGGCCCCGACGATGACGATGATGGCTGAGATCCATGTCCAGACCATGAAGCCGATCAGCGCGCCCAATGTGCCGTAGGTGGCGTTGTAGTTGGCGATGTTGGAGAGATAGAAGGAGACGCCGAGAGAGGCGGCGAACCAGAGGAGCGTGGAGAAGACTGCGCCCCAGGTGAGCCAGCGGACCCTGGCCGGCTCGCGGCTGGGGCCGAACCGGTAGAGCGCCATGATGCCGATGCCGACGAATACCATCATGATCGGCCAGCGGGCGATGCGGATGATGAGTTCGGCCCAGCGATCCAGCCAGAAATAGTTGAGCACCGCCGGCACGACGCCCATCGAAAACAGGATGACGATGGCGATCATGAAAGCGCCGAAGGTGAAGGCGAGCGAGACGAGATTGAGGCGGACGATGCTGCGTTTTTCCTTTTCGCGATAGGCAACATTCATCGCATCGAACAGCGCCTTGATGCCGTTATTGGCGCTCCACAGGGCAAGCGCCAGACCGCCGGCAAGGCCTGCTGACAAGGTGACGCCGCCTTCCGCCGACAGCGCCCTCACCTGATTGAGAAAGATGTCGAGCGCATCGGCCGGCATGATGGAGGCGAGCGAGGCGATACGGTCGGCGATCGCCTCGGGATCGGCCAGTAGTCCGTAAAGAGAGACGAGCACGCTTGCGGCGGGAAAAAGAGCCAGAAGCACATAATAGGTGACGCCGGCGGCAATCAGCGTGACCCTGTCTTCCATCACCCCGGAGACGATACGCCAGAAGACATCCTTCAACCCGCGGGCCGGAATTTCGGCAGGCGTATCCGCTTGCCTGCCCCGGTCGTGAGGCTTGCGGGAAATCCGCTCCTTCCCGATGTGTCCGGCGTCGTTTTCAACCAGGTTGCCGCTCGTCGTCATATGGCCCTCGCTTTCGCGTGATCTGATCGCCCGGGGCCTCGGGAAATCGTTGCCGCCCGCCAAAGCCCGCCGTATAAGCATTTGAGAACAAACGCCGCGAGGGAGCGCATAGTTGCATGACTGACGAGACGGGTAAGCTCTTCATCGGCGGCAGCCGCAAGCCGGACGACACGCTGAACAAGGCCGAATATCTGGACCTGAAATTCGGCAACCGCCACGGCCTCGTGACCGGTGCGACCGGCACCGGCAAGACAGTGACGCTGCAGGTTCTGGCGGAAGGCTTTTCCAAGGCCGGCGTGCCTGTCTTCGCCGCCGACATCAAGGGCGATCTTTCCGGCGTGGCGGCGAAGGGAGAGACCAAGGATTTCCTTTTGAAGCGTGCCGAACAGATCGGTTTCCAGGATTACGATTTCGAAGCCTTCCCGGTGATCTTCTGGGACATCTATGGCGAAAAAGGCCATCGGGTGCGCACCACGATCGCCGAAATGGGGCCGCTTCTTCTCGCCCGGCTGATGAATGCCTCCGAGCCGCAGGAAGGCGTGTTGAACATCGCCTTCAAGCTGGCCGATCAGGCGGGTCTGCCGCTCCTCGACCTCAAGGACCTGACCTCGCTGCTCAACTACATGGCGGAGAATGCGGGTGAGCTTTCCAAGGAATTCGGGCTGATCTCCAAGGCTTCCGTCGGCTCGATCCAGCGCGCGCTTCTGGTGCTGGAACAGCAGGGGGCAGAACATTTCTTCGGCGAACCGGCGCTGAAGATTTCCGACATCATGCGGGTGAACCCGAATAACGGTTACGGCCAGATTTCCATTCTCGCCGCCGACAAGCTGATGATGAACCCGCGGCTTTACGCGACCTTCCTTCTGTGGCTCTTGTCGGAACTGTTCGAGGAACTGCCGGAAGTGGGCGACCCGGACAAGCCGAAGCTCGTCTTCTTCTTCGACGAAGCCCATCTTCTGTTCGACGAAGCGCCAAAAATCCTGATCGACCGTGTGGAACAGGTGGTGCGCCTGATCCGCTCCAAGGGCGTCGGCGTCTATTTCGTTACCCAGAACCCGCTCGACGTGCCGGAAACGGTGCTGGCCCAGCTCGGCAACCGGGTGCAGCATGCGCTTCGTGCCTATACGCCACGCGAGCAGAAGGCGGTGAAGACGGCGGCCGATACGTTCCGCCCCAACCCCGATTTCGACTGCGCCACCGCGATAACCCAGCTCGGCACCGGCGAGGCGCTGGTCTCGACGCTCGAGGCCAAGGGTGCGCCGTCGATGGTGGAGCGGACGCTGATCCGCCCGCCATCCGGCCGGATCGGGCCGCTTAACGATGCAGAGCGTCAGGGGATCATGGACCGCAGCCCGGTTCTGGGCATGTATGACGAGGATATCGACCGCGAGAGCGCTTTCGAAATGCTTGCCTCGCGCGCCAAGCAGGCGGCGGATGCGGCAGCCGCCAGAAACGCAAAGGACGAACTCGATCCTGCGCAGCCCGCCGGCTCAGGCGAAACGACCGGCTGGACGCTGCCGGGCTTCGGCGGCGGTGACGACGACCAGGACCAGCAGCGTGGCCGCAAGACGGTCGGCCGCTCCGGCTACCAGCGCGAGACGATCGTCGAGGCGGCGATGAAGAGCGTGACGCGCACGGTTGCCACCCAGCTCGGCCGGGCCATCGTGCGCGGCATACTGGGCAGTCTCAAGCGCTGATTGCGGATCGCCGTACGCTCCACCACCCAGAGCTGCCGCCGTGAAGATGGCGGCGGCGGTTTTCTGTAGAATGCCGAAAAAGTCAGCATTTCAAACAATTATCGAGAGATTGCCTTAACTCCTTATCGCTATGGGTGCAGCATACTTTATGTGACTTGCTGCACACGAGATATGTACTTGAAGCGATCAAGGGTCATAGCAGAAGCCATCCTCCTCGCCGTTGTCGGCGTGCTTTTGCCGTTGTCGGCAGCCATCTATGCTGCATGGGCGCTGTCGGTGAATACCGAGAAGGGACGGCTTGAACTGGTCGCCAGCCAGGCTGCCGCACGCACACACCTGTCCATTCTCAATACTGCCGCCAGGCTGCGCGCGCTTGACGATCAGAAGCAGTTAGCTCCCTGTTCCGACGCCCATGTTGCGGAAATGCGCCGCGTCTCGATCAATGGTCGGATGATCGAGGAAGTCGGCTATTTCAACAACGGCCTGCTCAAATGCACGTCGTGGGGGCAAACGACAAAGCGGATCGCCAAGCTTCCTCCCGAGTTCATGAGTGGGGACGACATCGAGACCTGGGTGGCGGTGCCGCCTCTGGTCAGCGGAGCTGACCCGCTTACCGTCGTGCAGGTTGGCAAGCACAATGCGCTGATCGATCCGGTCCGTCCGATCGACCTGCTCTCGGACAACCGAATTCGCGTCACCATCGTCGCGCCGAACGGCCGCGTTGCCGCCATGCTCAACGATCTCGACACGCAGGTGGCTCTGACGCTTGCGAAACAGGACAAGAGCGGCCTCAAGGACGACTATGTCTATGGCGTGGCGACCAATGCCGGCTGGACCGCGATCGCCGTTGGTCATCGGGAGGAGCTGATCGCGCAATTCCGCAGTCAGCTGTGGATTTTCCTTCTCTTCGGCGCATTCGCCTCGGTGTTCATCGTGGCGATGATCCTGCGCCAGTCACGCAAGCGGCTGTCTCCGCTCAGCGAATTGCAGATCGCGGTGCGCAATCGTGAATTCCTCGTCCACTACCAGCCGATCGTCGAGCTTGCCACCGGCAACTGCGTCGGAGCCGAAGCTCTGGTGCGCTGGAAGCGACCGGACGGAAGCCTGGTGCGACCGGACCTGTTCATTCCGCTTGCCGAGCAGAGTGGCCTGATCCAGCCGATTACCGATCAGGTGATCGATGCGGTGGCGCGCGATCTCAACGAGTTGCTCGTGCAGTACCGTTCCATGCATGTGACGATCAATGTCTGCGCCGAGGACATCAAAAGCGGGCGTATTCTGGAAACGATCGCTGCACGTATCGGCCGAACAGGAATTGAAAACACGCAGATATGGCTTGAAGCGACCGAGCGCGGCCTGCTCGATATCGAAGAGGCAAGCCGCACGATCGAAGAAGCCCGTAGCCGCGGCCACAAGGTGGCGATCGACGACTTCGGCACCGGCTATTCGAGCCTGCAATATCTGCAGGACCTCCCGCTCGACACGCTGAAGATCGACAAGTCGTTCATCAATACGATCAACCGGCAGAGCGCCACGAGCTCCGTCGTGCCTCATATCATCGACATGGCGAAGGCGCTCAATCTCTCGGTTGTGGCGGAAGGCGTGGAAACGGTGGAGCAGGCCGAATATCTGATCGAGCACGGTGTCGAATACGGGCAAGGCTGGCACTATGGCAAACCCATGCCCGCCGACATATTCATCGCTTATCTGTACGAGAACATGAAGCGCAGACGCGCAGATGTTATCCCGCTACGCCGTTCGAACGGATAAGCCAGAGCCTCTCTGCGAAACGCGGAAGCGTTCTATCTCTTTATTTTTTTAGAAATTCCGGGCGCAAACCGGTTCCCACCCTGCCGAATGCCGCGATAAAAAATGGCGCCCGGGTACAGCCACCCGGGCGCCGATTATCCTCTTCAGGGACTAGAGGTACAAAAACCTGAAGAGGAACTCTGCGATCTCAGCCATGTTGAGGGCTATCGACTGGTGGTTCAGTCCAGCTTGGCGAGATCGTTGCGGATGACGACGCGGAGTTCATCAATGGGACGCAGGGACTGGCCGTCGTCGAAGTGCCAGAAGGTCCATCCGTTGCAGGCGTCAAAGCCCTGTACCTTTGCGCCGAGCCGGTGGATCGAGCCGGCATCGCCACCGGATGCCAGCGTGCCATCGGCGCGGATGATCGCGCTGTAGCGGCGGCGGGCATCGGTCAGCACCTGGCCGGGCTTCAGCAGACCGGCTTCGATCAATACGTTGAAGGCGACGCGCGGTTCGGCCTTCTTGCCGGTCATGACCGTAAGTTCGGCCTTGCCGAGCGGCTCAACCGCTTCGATACGGGCGGAAGCCGCGTCGATATAGTTCTGTTCGCGCTCGATGCCGACGAAGTTGCGGCCGAGGCGCTTGGCCACGGCGCCGGTCGTGCCGGAGCCGAAGAACGGGTCGAGGATGACGTCGCCCGGCTTGGTGGAGGCCATGATGACACGCGCAAGCAGCGCTTCCGGCTTCTGGGTCGGGTGAACCTTCTTGCCGTCGTCACCCTTCAGGCGCTCGCCGCCCGAGCAGATCGGGAACAGCCAGTCGGAGCGCATCTGCACGTCGTCATTCGACGCCTTCAGCGCATCGTAGTTGAATGTGTAACCCTTGGCCTTGGAATCGCGGCTGGCCCAGATCATCGTTTCATGGGCGTTCTGGAACCGGCGGCCCTTGAAGTTCGGCATCGGGTTGACCTTGCGCCAGACGATGTCGTTCAACAGCCAGAAATTCAGGTCCTGCATGATCGCGCCGACGCGGAAGATGTTGTGGTAGGAGCCGATCACCCAGATCGTGCCTGCCGGCTTCAGCACGCGGCGGCAGGCAAGCAGCCAGGCACGGGTGAAGGCATCGTACATTTCAAACGAGGCGAACTGGTCCCATTCGTCATCGACAGCATCGACGACGGAATGATCCGGGCGATGCAGCGTGCCACCGAGCTGGAGGTTGTATGGCGGATCGGCAAAGATCGCGTCGACGGAATGGTCGGGGAGCGCTTCCAAGGCCGCAACGCAGTCGCCCTTGATGATGGAGTTAACCCATGCGTTAGGACGGACCTGATGCTTCAGGTCGGAAAGCGGAAGAATAGCAGCCATTTCACACTCGCTACGCTATACATAAAACGAATTTACTGGCTGTTATGGTTACTCAATCTGGTTACCAAAAGCTGAAGGTGCTGAATTATTTCGGGAAAACTTTCCTGACGCAGCGGCTTCGGGTGTGAAAATTTCCTATCGCAAACGCCCGTCCACGGCGTCCTCGGGATAGTCCAGCGCCGCATCCAGAGCCCAATCTCCGGAGAACTGTTCGAAGGATACGGCCGCAAGCGGTCCGGCCGTCATCAGGCCGAAATCGAAATTGCTGCGCTGGTCGGAGGCAAGCACGTACTGGCGATGCACTCTCAGGAAATCCAGTTTGATCTTCCGGTAACGTTCGGCCGAGAGCATCTTGCGGATGCGCAGGAAAACAAGCCGTGGCCGGGGCGCATCGGTATTTCCGGTCAGGGCAGTGACCGATGACTTGTAAAAGCTGATGACATCGGTGAGACACTGGACTTCCAGCCAGACGACGGTTTTGGCGCGGGCGATCGCCCCTATCCTCGCGCGCAATGCCTTGGCCGAACGCAGCAAGGCGCACTGAAGCGTCGCCCCGCCGAGGGTGACGAAGACCACGCGCTTGCCGTCGAACAGGTCAGGCTCCCGTTCTAACAAAAGACCGATCGTGTGGGCCGCCATGCTGGACCCCATGCTGTGGGACGTGACGACATATTCATCGGCCTCGATCTCGAATGCCTGCCGCGCCGAACGTGCCGAGGCTTCGATCCAGTCGGTAACCGCGGCATTGTCGAGGCGCGACACGGCAACCGCCATTTCCCAATCGGAAAACAGATGCAGGGTGTGGAACCGGTCCGACCAGGGGATGAACAGGCGAAGGAAGAAGAAAAAACCGAGTGCGATGCCTATCGGATATTGCCACAGGCCGAGGCCCAGCCACCAGGGATAGGTTGCCAGCGCCAGGCTGATGGCCATGCCCAGGACCACGAGGAGAAAGGGAAAAATGAAGAACAGGCCGAAACGCCAGGCATGCCGGAAATAACCGAAGGCACCGCCTTCGATGACGACCGCTGCGGCACTCCTGAAGCCTTCGACCAGCCGCGTGACGAGTGGACGTGCGGCAAGATCATCAACGATCTTGCCGTGATCGAAGACGAAGAAACGGCTCGATGTGTGCCATGGATCACCGGTCCGGCTGGTCTCGATATCGAAGTGAGGCTGGCCGTCGTCGTGACGCAAGGCGCCAACCTCGGCGCTCAGCCCCCAGAGTTCCGCAGTCTTTTGCATCGCCCTTTCGTAACGGACATGGTGCCTGGCGGCGTCGAGCGGCTCAAATCCGGGGAAATGCAGGACGACGCGTTTCTTCACGCGTGCGGATGACGGGATTTCGGGCACTCAGGTCACTTTCGACAACAGGCGGCTGCAGGTCGGAGCGCAATGATATCAACCCTGTGGCGACATTAAGGTGGTTCGGCAGGCGTCTCGCCCGGACGCCTGCCGTAATATCGCGGATCAGCCGTTCAGATCGCGAAGCCACCCGCCATGTCAAAAATGCCGCCGGTCATGTAGCCACCGTTCGGTCCGGCAAGATGGGTGACGAGCGCCGAGACTTCCTCAAGTGTCGCGATGCGACGGATGGGATGCATGTCCAGCAGGGCTTCAGGCACTTCGTCGCCCAGGGCTCCCTTGGCCATGTCGGTGGGCATGACGCCCGGCTGAACCACGTTGACGGTAATGTTGCGCCTGCCCAGATCGCGGGCGACGCCCTTGGCATAACCGAGGAGCGCCGACTTGCTGCCTGCATAATCGGCAACGCCCGAAACCGGTATGCGGGTGCCGAACAAGGACCCGATGAAGATGATGCGCCCACCATCGGTCAGGACCGGTGCTGCGGCACGGGTCGCTGCGACCGATCCCATGACGTTGATCTGCCACTGGCGATCGAGATTGACCGTGTCGAGGTCCGGATCGTCGACGGTCTTGCCCTGCACGGCAATCGCCGCGTTGTTGACGAGGATATCGAGCTTGCCGAAATGCGCGACGACCTTGTCGACCAGCGGCTTGGCTGCCGCCATATCCGCCTGGTCGCTTTGGATCGCAAGCGCGCGGACGCCCTTCGCCTTCAGTTTTTCTACCACGGCCTCCGCCTTATCGGCGGAAGCGACGTAACTGATCGCAACGTCGGCGCCTTCATCTGCCAGTGCTTGCGCTATTGCTGCACCGAGGCCGCGAGAGCCGCCGGTAATCAGGGCAACCTTGCCCTTCAAGATCTTCGACATGGGGAACCTTTCCATAAACAAGAAGGCGCTTGCGGATGCCGGCAGACGCCAGTTAAATTTACGTAACGGCCATTACGATAACGATCGGTATGAAATTTGACGACGAGCGTCAAGCGGTTTAATAACGGTCATTACGAAATCTGGTTGAGTTTATCGAATGGGACGACATCGCGAGTTTGACGTGGAGAAAGCACTGGATGCTGTTCTGTGCGTCTTCTGGAGCAAGGGCTATGAGGGAACGTCCTATACCGATCTTACCGAGGCGGCCGGTGTGGAGAGGCCTGCCCTCTATTCAGCCTTCGGCAACAAGGAAGCGCTGTTTGCCCATGCGCTCGATCGCTATTACGAACGGTATCTGAACTATATACCGGATGCGCTTCATAAGCCGACTTCGCGGGAAGTCGCCGCCCACATGCTTTACAACGCGATCGATCTCAACACGCGATATCCAAAGCATACGGGCTGTTTCAACATCACCGGGCTGCTTGCCGGCTCAGATGATGCCGAACCTGTGCGGCAGATGCTGATCGATGTCCGCGCCCGCGGTGAGGCACTGTTTCGCGAGCGGCTGGAGCGGGCGAAGGCGGAAGGCGATCTGCCTGCGACTGCCAAACCGGATGCGCTGGCGGCATATCTGATGGCCGTGCTTCACGGCATGGCGGTGCAGGCCAAGGCCGGTTTCAGCCGCGAGACATTGGAGGCCGTTGCCGAACAGGCGCTTGCCACGTGGCCCTCTTCCAGCACCTCGGTTTCAGCAGGTTCGTCCCAGGACTGAGTTTACCGCCTTGCCTCCGCCATCCCGCTTTCCTATTCAGATCACTGATTTGGAATGAAGGAGGTGGAACGCCATGGACAGCATCACAATCGCCCTGGTTCTGCTTCTTGCCGTCATCCTGAGCGGCACGATCTCGCGGCTGCTGCCCCTGCCCGTCCCGCTGCCGCTCATACAGATCGCGCTCGGCGCGGCAATTACCAGGATCACCGGGGAAGGAGTGGTGCTGGAGCCGGATATCTTTTTCCTGCTGTTTTTGCCGCCGCTTCTGTTTCTCGATGGCTGGCGCATCCCCAAGGAAGGGCTGTTCCGCGACAAGGGCGTGATCCTCGAACTGGCGCTCGGGCTTGTCGTATTCACGGTGGTCGGTGTCGGGTTGCTGATCCACTGGATGATCCCGGCCATGCCGCTTGCCGTCGCATTCGCGCTTGCCGCCATCGTTTCGCCGACCGATCCGGTCGCAGTCTCGGCGATTGCCGCGCGCGTGCCGATACCCGGCCGGTTGATGCATATTCTCGAAGGGGAATCGCTGCTCAACGACGCGTCGGGCCTTGTCTGCATGCGGTTTGCAGTCGCCGCCGCAGTCACCGGCACGTTCTCGCTGGTGGATGCGGTCGGTACCTTCCTGTGGGTCGCGATCGGCGGCATTGCGATCGGCGTCGGCGTGACCTGGCTGGTGGTGCGGACAAAGGAACTCGCCTCCCGCAAGCTCGGCGAAGAGCCCGGCGCGCAGATCCTCATCAGCCTGCTCATTCCCTTCGGCGCCTATCTGGTTGCCGAACACCTGCATTGTTCGGGCATCCTGGCCGCAGTCGCCGCCGGGATCACCATGAGTTACGCGGAACTGCGGGGCAAGGCGCTCGGCATCACCCGCGTGCGGCGCAATGCCGTGTGGGATACGGTGCAGTTTGCGCTCAACGGCATCATGTTCGTGCTGCTCGGCGAACAGTTGCCCGGCATCGTTTCCGGCGCGGCACGGGTCGTCACCGAAACCGGGCATGTCGATCCGATCTGGCTGATCGGTTATGTGATCGCCATCAACGCAGCACTTGCCGCACTGCGTTTCGCCTGGGTCTGGGTGTCGCTGCGTTTCATGATGTTCCGCGCCGCCCGTCGCGGCCAGGATGTCCGCAAACCGCATTGGAAATTGCTGGTGGCGACCTCGCTTGCCGGTGTGCGCGGCGCCATCACGCTTGCCGGTATCCTGACGCTGCCGCTTTTCCTCGATGACGGGATCACCCCCTTCCCGGCCCGCGACCTTGCGATCTTTCTTGCCGCAGGCGTGATCATCTTCTCGCTGATTGCCGCCAGCGTCGGCCTGCCCTTCCTGCTCAAGGATCTCGAACTGCCGCCCGAGCCGGACCATCATCAGGAGGAAGATACCGCCCGCATCGCCTCGGCGGAAGCGGCGATCCGGATGATCGAGAAATTGCAGCACGCGATGAGCGAAGGCCGCACGGACGCCGATCTTTATGGCGATGTCGGCACAAGGCTGATGGAAATTTACCGCCAGCGCATCGACGGGCGTTCCAAGATCGGTGACGAGGCGGAACAGGTGCGGCGGATGGAAGATGTCGACAAACGGCTGCGCCTCGCAGCACTGCGTGCCGAACGCGACGAGATCTTTCGTCTCAGCCGCGCCCGGAAAGTCTCGGAAGAGATCGCCCGCAAACTTATCCGCGAGATCGACCTTGCCGAGGCGCGTTACACGGTTTGAGGCGTCTTACGCCGCGTGAACCTCGCGGCTGTCTTTCGGCGCCTGATCGCGTTCGAACATGCCGTAGTCGCGCAGCACATGGCCGATGCGCAGGCGGTAATCGGCAAAGATGCCGTTGCGGCCCGCCTGTTGCGCGGCGCGATGCGCCTCAAGGTTTCGCCACTGACGCACGGCCTCCTCGTCGCGCCAGAAGGAAAGTGACAGAAGCTTGCCGCGCATCGTCAGGCTTTCGAAACGCTCGATGGAAATGAAACCGTCGATCTTTTCGAGCTCAGCGCGCAGGTCGCCTGCGAGATCGAGATAACGGTGGCGTTCGCCCATATAGGGCACGACTTCGAAGATCACGGCAATCATGGCTCGACCAATGCTCCGATAGGGGCTCCATGCGGCAGGGACATGTTTTTCAGGAAGATGCGATCTTCCCTGAGAATGAAACGCTCCCGTTTGGCGAATTCGTAATTCTCCCGGCCCAAAGGATCGGCCGCCAGTCTGGCGCGATAGGCTTCGTAGGCTGCGAGGTTTTCGATATTGTAGACGCCGTAAGCGGTGGTGGCGGAACCTTCATGCGGGCCGAAATAACCGATCAGATCGGCGCCGTTGCGCGGGATCGACTGGCCCCAATTGCGGGCATAATCGGCGAACTTGTCTTTTTTGAACGGGTCGATCTCGTAGCGGATGAAACAGGTGATCATGGCATTTTCCTCGGGTTCGTGTTCCTCGTGACGAAACCGTTTTGCCATGTCGACGAACGGCGATGCTTCGATAGCGATCGAAGTATGGGCGGGAAAAACATGGTAGAGGTGGTGCATGAATGAAGGTCCAGACATTGCACAGATCGCCGCGCTGATCGGCGACCCCGCCCGCGCCAACATGCTTGCGGCCTTGACCGGCGGACGGGCGTTGACCGCGACCGAGCTTGCGGCGATCGGCGGCATCACCCTGCAGACGGCGAGTTCGCATCTTTCCAAACTCGAAGCGGGCGGCCTGCTGGCCCAGCGCAAACAGGGGCGGCATCGTTATTTCACGCTGGCCGACGAAGCAGCGGCGCGGTTGATCGAAACGATGATGGGCTTTGCCTCAACCCGTGGCCACCTGCGCTACCGGCCCGGCCCCAAGGACCCCGCCCTGCGCAAGGCGCGCGTCTGTTACGACCACCTCGCCGGAGATTATGGCGTGCGGATGCTGGACAGTTTCGTCTGTCATGGTGACATCGCATCGGATGGCGAAAACCTGACGGTGACGGCGAAAGGACGCACTCAACTGGAGGCGTTCGGCATCGACCTTTCGCGGCTTTCGGCAAGCCGCAGGCCACTATGCAAATCCTGCCTCGACTGGAGCGAACGTCGTTCACATCTGGCAGGTACGCTCGGCAAGGCGTTGCTTGCCCATATGTTCGACAAGGGCTGGGCACGGCGCAGCGAAGAAAGCCGGGCCGTGCTGTTTACCCCCGAAGGCGAGCGCAAATTCCTGCTGCAGTTTCCAATCGATTCGTGAGGTGACCGGGATCGGGTTTCGAGCCTGACGAGGGTCAAATAGCCGCACGGGCGTCATATTCTGCCTGCGCCTCTTCGATATGGCCGAGATGATTGATCGCCCATTCGTATACGGCACCGAACGGAACCTGAAGCGTTCGACCGAGGTCCGTGATGGAATATTCCACAGCAACCGGCGAGGTCGCCAGAACCTTCCGCAAAATGAGACCATTCCGCTCCAGCCGCCGCAACGCCTGGGTTAGCGCCTTGTGGGTGATGCCATCCAGCCTGCGCATGAGCTCATTGAAACGGGTCGGCTTTTCCTCGAGAACGGTCAGGATCATAACCGACCATTTGTTTGCCACCTGATCGAAAAAGGACCGGGCAGCGCAGTCCGCGAAAAAGACCTGATCCACGTTTGCGGGCATCTCGATATCCTTCGGTATATCTAGGCACTTACAGGTGCGTAATTGATCGTAGATATACAACGTATATCGTTGATCCTCGTGGCGCTCAATGACCGCGCATATCAGGGACGATCTCATGACCAGCAATAATTTCGATCTGTCGCGGCGGGGGCTGATATCCGCCTTCGGTCTTACGGCTGCAATGGCGGCAGCGGGAACCAAACCAGCAATGGCCGCTGCGACGCGCGCGGCCAGACTTTTCCATACGGTTTCGGGAACCGGACGAAATGTCATGCTGCTGCATGGATGGACATGCGATTCGCACGACTGGAGCTGGCAGATGCCCGCCCTGGAAAGCCTATACCGCGTCGTCGCAGTCGATTTGCGCGGCCACGGCAGATCCGAGGTCATGCCATCGGGTACCTATTTTCCCGATGATTACGCCGGCGACATCGAGGCGCTGATAGATCGAGGTTTTCCCGGCCAGACCTTTACCTTGATAGGACATTCGATGGGTGGGCAGATCGCAGCTCGCGTGGCGGCAAGGCGACCCGACATTGTTGATGCGGTTATCTCCGTCGATGGTTCGCTGGGCTTTTCGGAGGACTTGGAACACATCTTTGCAAGCACGGCCGGGAGGCTCGAGACGGAAGATCCGGCAATTGTCGGCCCTGCCCTTTTCGAAGCATTCTACGACGCAACGACCGACCCCGGGATGAAACGCTGGCATGCGAGACGACTTCAGGGCACTCCGCAGGCCGTCGTTCGGGAAACATTCGGCCCGCTGTTCTTGGGGCCAGACCAGGTTGGGCTTGGCGCCGGCAGCGAGGCGTTCTGCAGAACGATCAAGGTCCCCTTCTACCACCTGTGCCGCGACGAGAGCCAAGCCCTGCGCATGCGTGACTGGTTCTCGAACGGGAAGTCGAAGGTCGATGTCTGGAACAATGCCGGCCACTGGATCATGCAGGATCGCAAGGAGGATGTGAATTCCGCCATAGTCGCATGGATGGAAGGGCTGCAGCGGATGTGAAACTCCAAGCTTCCCGCCCCGCTTGACCCTGCCATGCGGCCTAACCGGTTGAGCTTGTGCCCTCCTTCCGTTAGAAGGCCGGCTGACATAGTCTGGAAGGTATCCCATTCATGAGCGGTTTCGACCTCATCATTTTCGATTGCGACGGCGTGCTCGTCGATTCCGAAATCATTGCGGCACAGGTCGAATCAAGGCTGCTGACGGAAGCGGGTTATCCGATCAGCGTCGAGGAAATGGGCGAACGGTTTGCCGGCCTCACCTGGAAGGACATCCTGCTGACCGTCGAGAAGGAAGCGGACATTCCACTCTCGGCCTCGCTGCTCGACAAGTCGGAAAAGCTGCTCGACGCCCGGCTGGAACGGGACGTGAAGATCATCGACGGCGTGAAGTTCGCGCTCGCACGACTGACCACCCAGCGCTGCATCTGCTCGAATTCTTCAAGCGCACGGCTGGACATGATGCTGACCAAGGTCGGCCTGAAGCCCTATTTCGCGCCGCATATCTATTCCGCCAAGGACCTTGGTCCTGACCGGGTCAAGCCGAAGCCGGATATCTTCCTGCATGGCGCCGAACAGTTCGGCGTCGATCCGTCGCGTTGCCTGGTGATCGAGGATTCCACCCATGGCGTGCGTGGCGCAAGGGCAGCCGGCATGCGGGTCGTCGGGTTTACCGGCGCATCGCATACCTACCCGAGCCATGCGGACCGCCTGACGGATGCCGGTGCGGAAACGGTGATCTCGCGCATGCAGGATCTGCCGGCCGTCGTTGCGGCTCTCGGCGAATGGGCCGACGCGATCTAACCTGCGGATTTGTCTAGAAATCGACGACCAGACTGGCCTTCGCCGCATGGGCGGTGAAGGAATGGGCGAATTCGCCGGAATAACTGAGCTTCACTCGCGCCGATTTCGAAACCTGGGCGGAGAGCGATGCCTCGACCACCGCCGTGTCGCGCGACAGGGAAACGCCCTCGATCAGGAACGGGCTTGCCGATGAAAAGGCGAAACGTGACGATGGCGTCAGATCGCCGATCGCGTGGCGCCAGCCGAGCATGCCGGAAAATGTCGCAGGCAGATCCGCATTGCCGATATCGGCGGACCATCGGAGGCCAAGCGTGGTCAGCGTGATATCGTCCGTCTCGCCGCGTGCCGACAAAGCGGCCGCGCCGCCATCTTCGCGGAAATCCTCGGTGGCGAGATTGATGTAGGCGAGATTGGCGAAGGGCTCCAGCGTGACCTCGCCCAGCTTTTCGCGCCAGCCGAGATCGGCAAAGACCTGGCGCGTGGCGCTGGCATAATCAGCTTCCAGCTTCTCTTCGAATGTGCCGAAGGCGAGATTGCGCGTCGTCGAGACATCGTTTCGGGAATAGATCGCGCCGGTTGTGACGTTGAGCCTGCCCCATTCGGCCGCGGCATAAAGCCCGGCATGGTAGCTGCCCCAGTCCGCATCGCTGCCCGCCGAGGCATTGGTGTAACCCAACAGGCCGCCGACGCGCCAGTGTTCGGAGACATCGCCATCGACACCGGCGAACAGTCCAGCCACATGGCCATCGATGCCGGCGGCATTGCCATCACTGTCGAAGCGATCGGTCGCGGCGACGCCGGTCATCCAGAAACTCGGACCGCCGTCGATTTCCTGAACCGGGACATTGCCCTTCAGCCGGTCGATCACCGCTTCGTGGGCCAGATTGCTCTGCTGCAGGAGCTGGCTTTTCAGCGAGGCGTGAAGTTCGCCGCTCAATTGCGAGAAGGCATCGCGGGCACCGGCCGCATTGAGCGGCAGGACGCCGAGGAAGACGGAATTGCTCGTACCGAGAGACTGCACGGCTTGCGCCGTCGCGCGGGTGTTTGGCGTTTCCGCCACATCTGCAAACTCGACGTCATTGCGGTAAAGGCCGAGCGTTACCGAGGTCGGATCGTAGGTCAGGATCGGCGACAGGAAGGCCAGATCGGAATTCACTTCGTCGAAGGCACCGGTGACGCTGTCTCCGGTCAGGATCGTGTAGGTGGTGGCGAGCGAATAGGTTCCCGAACCGGCCAGCACATCCACCGTGCCGCCGTCGATCGTGACCGTTCCTGCCGCATCCAGACGGTCGGACAGGCCGGATGCATCGGTTTCGACCTGATAGGTGGAACCCTTCTCGAAAGTGACATTGCCGTTGACCGCAACGGTGGCGATACCCGGTCCCGGCGCGAATGTGCCGCCGGAGCCAACGGTCAGACCGCCGATCGCGCCCGAGCCGGCCAGAACGCCATCCGTGCCGATATCGATTGCACCGCCCACCGTGCCGTCATTGACCAGCGTGCCGCCGACAACCGTCGCGTCGCCGGTGATCGTGCCACCGTCATTGTTGATGAAGGTGCCGTTGGTATTGGTCAGCGACGCGACCGTGCCTGCATTCGAGATGGTGCCGGCATTGGTCACATCACCGGCTGTCGCGCCGGTATTGTTGACGAAGCTTGCTGCCGCCGCGACATCGACATCGGTGACGACGAAATTGTTGACGAGCGTGCCGCCGGTCACCACCGTATCGCCGGTGATCGTGCCGCCGTCGTTGTTGGTGAAGGTGCCGCCGGTATTTGTGAGCGACGCGACCGTTCCGGCGTTTGAGGCATTGCCCGCATTCGTCACATCGCCGGCCGTCGCGCCGGTATTGTTGACGAAGATCGCGGCGGCGGCGACATCGATATCGGTGACGACGAAATTGTTGGTCAGCGTGCCGCCGGTCACCACCGTGTCACCGGTAATTGTGCCGCCGTCATTGTTGGTGAAAGTGCCACCGGTATTGGTGAGAGAGGCGATCGTTCCGGCATTCGAGGCGCTGCCGGCATTGGTGACGTTGCCTGCTGTCGCGCCTGAATTGTTGACGAAGATGGCTGCAGCGGCGACGTCTACATAGGTGACGACGAAATTGTTGGTCACCGTGCCGCCGATGACATTGGTGTCACCGGTGACGCTGCCGCCGCCATTATTGGTGAAAGTGCCACCGGTATTCACCAGCGAGGCGATCGTGCCGGCATTCGATGACGTTCCGGCATTGGTGACGTTTCCAGCCGCTGCACCGGAATTGTTGACGAACTCGGCAGCGGCCGAGACATCGACATCGGTGACGACGAAATTGTTGGTAAGCTTGCCGCCATCAATCACGGTCGTGCCGGTGATGGCGCCGTCATTGACAGTCTCGCCGCCGGACATGTGCAGATTGCCATCCAGCGTGCCGGAATTGGCGATATTGCCGCCGGTCATTTCGACATCGGAGGCAAGCCGGCCACCGGTGGAAATCTCAATCCGGCCCGGATTGGAGAGGCTGGTGCCGCCGGCTGCCGACAAAGTGGCATCGACATGCAAGGAGCCGCCCGTCACATCCACGGTGTTCACCGTGGCATTGGTGGAAACGGTCGGCGCGCCGGAACCGATCGCGGCGGCGTCTGCCGCACCGGGCGCTGCAGGCGTCCAGTTGGCGCCGTTGGAAAAATTGTCGTCGGAGGCGCCGGTCCAGGTGGATTGCGCGTAAACTCCGGCCGGCAAAAGCCAGGCCAGCGAAACGATCGCCGTGCAAAGCTGCAGGCGCCGCTTTGCGCCCGCCGATACAGCTGCAGCAGACATTCCTACCTCATGGAGACCCGGCTCTCAGACGAGAGCCTTGCAGGGCGACGCACCCTTAACGATCTACTAATATGAGGTAAGCAATTATGGTTAACGGAGGCTTAACGCCTCCGCTTTCAGGTTCTCAATGAGAGAAGATCAGGACCGCCGGCCCTTCTTGGCAGGCGCGTTGTCGAAGCCGAGACGGACGCGGGTGAAGCGCGAGGCGCCGCCTGCGGCGTTGGGGATCTGGATATCGGCCTTGGAAAAGATGAACTGCGTGCCGCCGACAGGGACATCGACCGGATAGGCAACCTTCTGCGAATAAAGCACGTTGTCGCCATCCACGACCTCGACCAGAACCGGCAGATTGACCGAACCCGGTGTGCCGGCCGGCCCCTGAACGATGCGGCCCTGGGCGACCAGATTGATGGTCAGCGTCGTCTCATTGGCCGTGCACTGGCGCGTCGCGTCGTTGAAGGAGACCTGATAGAGCAGCTTGTCCGGGTTGTCCTGTCCGCCGCGCGCATAGGAGCGATAGACCGCATTCTGGTCGCGCATGACGACCTGTGGGCAATAGGCCTGCACGACGACCGGGGTCGGCTGCGCACTGGCGTCAGCGGTGGAAGAATTCAGGCCGAGACCCGGCGAAGATGAATTGCAGCCGCCGAGGACAGCCGCCATGGATACCGCCAGAAAACCGCGAGAGAACTTGCCAACCACGTTACTCAACCCTTTGCAGCCTCGTTTCATATGGCGGTACCGACCCGTCGTATTCCGGTCTTTCACCGCCGATTTCGATAGTCTATATCAGCGGTCGGAACAAAAATCGATTAGGGATTCAAGGTCGTGGAATACATTTCTACCCGGGGTACAGCACCCGCTCTCGGCTTCCGTGATGCGCTCATGGCAGGTCTTGCAACAGACGGCGGCCTGTATGTCCCACGCAAATGGCCTACCCTTTCGAAAAAGCAGATCCGTGCGCTGCGCGGCAAGTCCTATCAGGAAGTCGCTTTCGAAATCCTGTCGCTGTTCGTCGACGGCGAGATTGCCGACGACAAGCTGAAGGCCATGATCGACGAGGCTTACGCGACGTTCCGGCATCCGGCCGTGGTGCCGCTGGTGCAGGTCGGACCGAACGATTTCATCCTCGAACTCTTCCACGGCACGACGCTGGCGTTCAAGGACGTGGCGATGCAGTTGCTCGCGCGCCTGATGGATCACGTGCTTGCCGAACGTGGCGAGCGGGCAACGATCGTCGGCGCCACTTCAGGCGATACCGGCGGGGCTGCGATCGACGCCTTTGCCGGTCGCGAGCGCACCGACATCTTCATTCTCTTCCCGCATGAAAAGGTCTCGCCGGTACAGCAGCGCCAGATGACGTCGTCTGCCGCTTCGAACGTGCATGCGATCGCGGTGAAGGGCAATTTCGACGACTGCCAGAACCTCGTCAAAGACATGTTCAACGATGCAGCCTTCCGCGACAGGGTGAAGCTTTCGGGCGTCAACTCGATCAACTGGGCGCGCATCATGGCGCAGGTCGTCTATTATTTCACGGCTTCGGTTTCGCTCGGCGGTCCGGACCGGAAAATCTCGTTCACCGTGCCGACCGGCAATTTCGGCGATATCTTTGCCGGATATGTGGCCAAGAAAATGGGCTTGCCGATCGATCGCCTCGTCATTGCCACCAATGACAACGATATTTTGGCCCGCACGCTGAAGACCGGCCGCTACGAGATGAAGGGCGTCAAGGCGACGACCTCGCCTTCGATGGATATCCAGATCTCGTCGAATTTCGAACGTCTCCTGTTCGAAGCCCATGATCGCGACGATGCAGCCGTGCGCCGCTCGATGGACGGGCTGAAGCAATCCGGCGCCTTTGAAATCAAGGAAAAGGCGCTGAAGACGATCAAGCGCGAGTTCCGCGCCGGACGCGCCACCGAAAAACAGGTCGCCGCCACGATCCGCGAGACGCTTGCCGCCACCGGTTACCTGCTCGATCCCCATACGGCGACCGGCGTTTTCGTCGCCAAAAAGAACGCCAAGCCGTCGAGCCCGATGGTGACGCTGTCGACCGCGCACCCGGCCAAATTCCCGGCTGCGGTAAAATCCGCTTGCGGAATTGATCCGGCGCTTCCATCATGGCTTGCTGATCTGATGCAAAGGGAGGAGCGCTTCGACATCCTTGAGCCGGAACTGAAAGCCGTAGAAACCTTCATCGGCAACCACGCCCGGGCCAAGTGACGCAAGCGCCGCAAGGACGTTAGTATGAATGTAGAGATTACCCGGCTCCCCTCCGGGCTTACCGTCGTCACCGAAACAATGCCGCATCTGGAAAGCGTTGCACTCGGTGTGTGGATCAAGTCCGGATCGCGCAACGAGACGGAAGAAGAGCATGGCATTGCCCATCTTCTGGAACACATGGCCTTCAAGGGCACGGCGCGACGAAGCGCCCGCGACATCGCCGAGGAAATCGAGGATGTCGGCGGCGAGCTGAATGCCGCGACCTCTACAGAGACGACGTCCTATTACGCCCGCGTGCTCAAGGATCATGTGCCGCTGGCTGTCGATATCCTTGCCGATATCCTGACCGAATCCGCATTCGACGAAGAAGAGCTGCGTCGCGAAAAGCACGTCATCCTTCAGGAGATCGGCGCGGCCAACGATACGCCCGACGATGTCGTGTTCGACAAGTTTTCCGAGGTCGCCTATCGCGACCAGACGATCGGCCGCGCCATTCTGGGCACGCCGGAACGGGTCAAAAGCTTCACGCCCTCGCAGATTCGCGGTTATCTTTCGCGCAACTACACGACCGACCGGATGTTCGTCGTGGCAGCCGGCGCTGTCGATCACCAGACATTCTGCAAACAGGTCGAGGAACGTTTCGCCGGTCTTCCGACCTCGCCCAGCGCTCCGCCGGTCTTCGACGCCGCACGTTATATCGGCGGCGACATACGCGAGGAACGCGACCTCATGGATACGCAGGTCCTGCTCGGTTTCGAGGGCAAGGCCTATCACATGCGCGACTTCTACTGTTCGCAGATCCTTGCCAATATCCTTGGCGGCGGCATGTCTTCGCGCCTGTTCCAGGAAGTGCGCGAACATCGCGGCCTCTGCTATTCGGTCTATGCCTTCCATTGGGGTTTTTCCGATACCGGCATTTTCGGCATCCATGCCGCGACCGGCGCCGACGACCTGCCGAAGCTGATCCCGGTCATCATCGACGAGCTGCACAAATCGGCCGACACGATCCATCAGGTGGAAATCGACCGTGCCCGCGCGCAGATCCGCGCGCAGCTGCTGATGGGCCAGGAAAGCCCGGCCGCCCGCGCCGGCCAGATCGCCCGGCAGATGATGCTTTACGGCCGTTCGATTCCCAACGAAGAGATGATGGAACGCCTGGCGGGCATCACCACGGAACGTTTGACCGATCTTGCCGGACGCCTGTTCTTCGACACCGTACCGACACTTTCGGCCGTCGGCCCGATCGAGAAGCTTGCTCCGATGTCAGATATCGCGGCGGCGCTTTCGTCTCCCGTCGTCAAGGCAAAAGCAGCCGGCTGAGCAGAGGTCCCGAAGCACAATGGGTAGATCGGTGTTTCGGTTTCTGTCCCGCCAACCGGACACGCCGGAATTATCCGGCCCTCGGCATCTGCTGAGGCTGCCGCATAATTCCGATTACAAGCAATGGTACAGGCTGCGCTCCGACAGCCGCAACTTCCTGCAACCCTGGGAACCGACCTGGCGGGCGGACGAACTGACGGAAAGCTCGTTTCGCGCCCGCGTGCTGCGCGCGCACCAGGAATGCGCGGCGGGTCTCGCCATGCCGATGCTGCTTTTTCGCCAGGAAGATATGGTGCTGCTTGGCGGGCTGACCATCGGTTATATCCGCCGTGGCGCCGCGCAAAGCTGCATGGTCGGATACTGGATGGGTGAAAAACATGCGGGCCAAGGCCATATGTTGGCCGCATTGAGAGTGGCAATCCCCTATATCTATGGCGGACTTCAGTTGCACCGGATCGAGGCAGCCTGTATTCCGGACAATTGGAAAAGCATCCGGCTACTGGAAAAAGCCGGCTTCGAGCGGGAAGGTCTTTTGCGGAAATATCTCAAAATAAACGGCGAGTGGCGCGACCACATGATGTTTTCCCGATTGCCGGAAGACGGCGAGTTCGGGAAAATGGTCGGACCATGATCGACGGTATGCGTTTTCGTTTTGCGTATCAGGCTTCAGGCCTGAAGGTTCTGCTGCTGACAATCGTCGCCATTCTGGCGTTCGGGCTCGTCGGCGCGCGTGCGGCCGAACCGGTCAAGATCTCTCGCGATGACACGGCGCTCGACCTGACGGCCACGACCGATATCTATGCCAACCAGGGCGAAGCCTTCCAGGTTTCCACAGCGGCCGGCAGCGATGGTATCCGGCGACGCATCGAGGTCAGGTCCAGCAATCCCAGCCATCAGGGCGACTGGGCCGTGTTTGCGCTTTCCAACGTTTCGGAAGAACAGCTGGAGCGCGTCATCGTCGCTCCGCATTTCCGTCTCGTCGGCTCGAAGGTTTTCTGGCCGGATCTCGGTTCGCAGCGCATCATCGCGATCACGCCTTCGGAAGGTTTCTCCCTCGACCGCCTGCCCAGCCCCGATGCCGACGTGTTCCGCATCACGCTCAATCCGGGCTCGACGATCACGTTCGTGGCGGAGCTGGCGACCCCTTCCCTGCCGCAGATCTATCTGTGGCAGCCGGACGCCTACAAGGATACGGTCAACTCGTTCACGCTCTATCGCGGCATCGTGCTCGGCATTGCCGGCCTTCTGGCGGTGTTCCTGACGATCCTCTTCGTCGTCAAGGGAACCTCGATGTTGCCGGCGGCGGCGGCGCTTGCATGGGCGGTGCTTGCCTATATCTGCGTCGACTTCGGCTTCCTCGACAAGCTGATCACCATCACGTCCAGCGACCAGCGCATATGGCGAGCGGGTGCGGAAGTGGCGCTTGCCTCGTCTCTGGTGATCTTCCTGTTCACCTATCTCAATCTCAACCGCTGGCACGTGCATCTGGGTTATGCGACGCTTGCCTGGGTGGTCGGTCTCGGCCTGCTCGGCGGTGTGGCGATCTACGATCCTTCGGTTGCCGCGGGTATTGCGCGCCTGTCCTTCGCGCTGACGGGAACCGTCGGCATCCTGCTGATCATCTATCTTGGCTTCAACCGCTACGACCGCGCGATCCTGCTGGTGCCGACCTGGACGCTGATCCTGGTCTGGCTGTTCGGCAGCTGGCTGACGGTGACGGGGCAGCTCGACAACGACATCATCCAGCCGGCGCTCGGCGGAGGCCTCGTGCTGATCGTGCTTCTGATCGGTTTCACCGTCATGCAGCACGCCTTTGCCGGCGGCGCTTACCAGCAGGGGCTGTTTTCCGATCTCGAACGCCAGTCGCTGGCGCTGACAGGTTCGGGCGATACCGTGTGGGACTGGGATGTGGCGCGTGACCGTGTCGTCACCACGCCGGATATTTCGGGCCGTCTCGGCCTTGAACCCGGCGCCATGCACGGGCCGGTGCGCAACTGGGTTCCGCGTCTTCACCCCGACGACCGCGACCGTTTCCGCGCCACGCTCGACGTGCTGCTCGAACATCGCCGCGGACGGTTGCATCACGAATTCCGCATCCGTGCCGAGGACGGGCATTTCCACTGGCTGCAGATCCGCGCACGGCCGGTGCTCGGCTCCAATGGCGAGATCATCCGCTGCGTCGGCATCATCATCGATGTGACCGAGCAGAAAAACTCGGTCGAGCGGCTGCTGCAGGATGCGCTGCACGACAACCTGACGGGCCTGCCGAACCGGCAGATCTTCCTCGACCGTCTGCAGGGTGTGCTGACGCTTGCCGCCACCAGCGACAGCGTTCGTCCCACGGTGATGGCGATCGATCTCGACCGCTACAAGCAGGTCAACGACAGTCTCGGCATTGCGGCCGGCGACAACATGCTGATCGCGATCACCCGGCGTCTCAGACGCCTGATGAAGCCGCAGGATACGCTGGCACGGCTTGCCGGCGACCAGTTCGGCCTCATCCTGGTTTCCGAACGCGACCCGGCCAAGATTGCCGATTTCGCCGAGGCGGTGTCGCAGGCGATCATGGTGCCGATCAACTATGCCAATCGCGAGATCGTGCTGACCGCATCGATCGGGCTTGCCTCCTTCGTCGATCAGCAGGAAAGCGCTGCCGGACTTCTGGCGGATGCGGAGCTTGCGATGTACCGGGCCAAGCGCGGCGGCGGCAACAGGGTCGAGCCGTTCCGGCCGATCTTCCGCACGTCGAGCACCGACCGGTTGCAGATCGAAACCGATCTTCGCCGGGCGCTGGAGCGCAAGGAACTGTCGCTCGCCTATCAGCCGATCATTTCGCTGAAGGATGGCGAGATTGCCGGGTTCGAAGCGCTGATGCGGTGGGAACATCCGAAGCGCGGCAATATTCCGCCGGCGGAATTCATCCCGATCGCCGAAATGTCGGATCTTATCGGTCCGCTCGGCGTGTTCGCCATGGAACGTGCGGCCACTGACCTCGTGTCCTGGCAGGAGCAGACGGGTGAAGTGCCGATCTTCGTTTCGGTCAATCTTTCCAGCGCGCAGTTGCTCAATGCGGATCTCTATAACGACGTGCGGGCACTGATCTCCAAGACGCAGGTCAATCCGCACCAGCTGAAGCTGGAGCTGACCGAATCGCTGATGATGGAAAATCCGGAACAGGCGCGCCTGATCCTGGCGAAGCTGAAGGAAACGGGTCTCACCCTGGCGCTCGACGACTTCGGCACCGGCTATTCCTCGCTTGCCTATCTGACGCAGTTCCCCTTCGACATGATCAAGCTCGACAAGAGCCTGGTCGGCGACATGAGCGAAAGGGGCATAATCCTGTTGCGCTCCGTCATCGCCATGGCGCGGGGGCTGGAAATGACCGTCGTTGCCGAAGGCATCCAGACCGACGAGGATGCGATGGAACTTGCCAAGATGGGCTGCCATTTCGGCCAGAGCTACCTGTTCGGCCCCCCGGCCACCAGCGAGGCCATGCTGCGGCTCTTGAAAGAGCGGTTTCCGCTGACGAAGCGGGCGTAAGGCCACAGAAATCCGCGATCGAGACGCCTCCCCACGCTCCCCACAAGTGGGAGGGCTCAACATGAAATGTAGTGTCCTTGTCAGTGCCGGTGTCAGGATGAACGGGAAGAGTCCGGCCTTGAATGGACCGACCGCAAGGATCGTAATCATGAAGGCGCATGAGCCGGTCCGCGAGGGGGAATACACATAGAGAAAACCTGCTCCGGCTTTACCGGAACAGGTTTATCAAATGACTGGAGATCATTTTCATCGGACCATGCCGTCCGATAGTACCGGGATTTGGTCAGGTCCCGGAGATTACATGCGATCAGATTACATGCGGTCAACGAATTCCTTGCCCGCTTCCTTGATCTTGCCCTTGGCCTGCTGAGCATGGCCCTTGGCTTCCTGGGCGTTGCCCTTCGCCTTGAGCTTAGGATTGTCGGTCATGTCACCTGCGGCCTGCTTGATCTTGCCGGCAACTTCGTTGCCCTTGCCTGCCATCTTATCGCTGGTGCTACCCATTCCGTGTTCTCCTTATCTCTTTCGGCGCTGTTCAACGCCTTGCGATAATAGAACTCTGAAGCGTGGATATCGTTCCCACCGAAACTGATCAGGCGTGGCCGGCTTCGGTGGACAGCATTTCCGGGCTGACGCCCATGATGGCGAGCGCGCGCTCGTATTTGGTATCGACGCATGGATCGAAAATGATGTCGTCCTGCGGTGCGCAATTGAGCCAGCCGTTATTGCTGATCTCCGCTTCGAGCTGTCCCGGACCCCAGCCGGCATAACCGAGCAGAAGCGTCGCCCGCCTGGGCCCTTGCCCCTGCGCGATCGCCTTGAGGATATCCAGCGTTGCGGTCAGCGAGATCTCGTCGCTGACGGGAATGGAAGACTCGCATGAATAATCATCGGAATGCAGGACGAAGCCCCTGCCCGTTTCCACCGGGCCGCCATAAAGAACCGGGAAATGGCGGGCCTGTTCGGACAGGAAAGCGGTATGCGGTTCCTCTACGAGCTTGAGATGTTCGAGCACGTCCGGAAACGAGAGTTCCTGCAGCCTGTTGACGATGAAGCCCATGGCGCCGGCCGGTGAATGGGCGCAGATATAAACGACACTGCGAGCGAAACTGCCGTCCTGAACACCGGGCATGGCGATCAGGAACTGGCCGTCGAGAAAACCGCGTTCACGCTTGTCTTTCAGTGCCGAAATTCCCATCGTGCCTCCCGTCTGCCGTTAAAGCGCCGTGTGGCGGCGGTCGCATCAGGCGACCCGTTCAGAGCAACATGGGGCAGTCGGCCATATCATTCAACCGAAAATGATCGGTTTTCATCAGACGTGGCTGGCGGCTCCTGAAAGGCTGGGATAAATCCGTTGGCATGATTTCACCTGTTGCCAAATTTCGTCACCTTGGCCTTGCCGCCTTGCTCGTTTCCGTCTCTGTCATCCTGCCCGCTTCGGCGATGGCTGAAACGACCGGGTGGGTGGACAATGAAGGCGGACGCATGCGGATCGTGGCGTTGGCTCCCGATGCCGAGGGAAACGTGCGCGGTGCGCTGCAGATCGAACCCAAGGCCGGCTGGATCACCTATTGGAGAGAACCCGGCGATGCCGGCATACCGCCGCATATAGCCTTTGCCGAAACGGCTGGCGTCAGCCTCAAGCGCATGTCCTATCCCGTGCCTCGGCGTTTCGACAACGGGCCTGTCCGCGATATCGGTTATGACGGGCCGGTCAGCTTTCCCTTCGAACTGAAGATCGAAGACATCAACAAGCCCGCGGCGCTGGCAGCGTCCGCCTTTGTCGGCCTGTGCCGGAACATCTGCATTCCCTTCCAGGCCGATTTCAGCCTGTCGCTCAAGGCGGATTCAGGCACATCCTTTGCCGAAGCGATGATCATCAACGACGCCGAAGCAAAGCTGCCGGAACACCCGTCCGACGATTTTGCCGTGACGCATTATTCCGTCACCTCCGATGGCGACACGCTGCGGCTGCGGCTACAGCTTCCGAAGAACGCGCCGAAGAAGCCGCAGGTGATCGTCACCGGCCCGGAAGGGCATGTGCTGTTCAACGATGCGAAGGGCGAGCGCACCGACGACAGCTATTCGCTGGAAATGCCGGTCGGCAAGCTGCCGAAAGGCTACGACATGAGCGGCAAGCGCTGGGGCATCCTGGTGCTCGCCGGCAAGCGCGCGATGGAAACGTCGCTCGCCTTCGAATAACCCCCGGCCCT
The DNA here is from genome assembly GCA_900469445.1 of Hyphomicrobiales bacterium. Classification (GTDB taxonomy): domain Bacteria; phylum Pseudomonadota; class Alphaproteobacteria; order Rhizobiales; family Rhizobiaceae; genus Neorhizobium. Next base: position 4,534 of record UBXM01000035.1, on the reverse strand, counting down.
TTCTCACACCGATGTCGCAAACCTGCTTCACGCGTCTGCGGATCAGGCGGATAGCCTTGTCTTGTCATTTGCCAACCCTATAGTGCCGCCAGACGATCGCGTGGGCGGTCGAACAGGCAGGAGAGACAGATGACGATTGCAGTGGGCGAAAAGCTTCCAGAGGCGAAGTTCAAGGAAAAGACAGCGGACGGCCCGGTGGAAGTGAGCACGGCTGATCTTTTCGCCGGCAAGAAGGTCGTGTTGTTCGCCGTACCCGGCGCATTCACGCCGACCTGCACGCTGAACCACCTGCCCGGTTATCTCGAAAACCGCGACGCCATTCTTGCGCGCGGCGTCGATGATATCGCCGTCGTCGCGGTCAACGACTGGCACGTGATGGGAGCCTGGGCGCAGCAGTCCAACGCTGCCGGCAAGATCCATTTCCTCGCCGATTTTGACGCGTCCTTCACCAAGGCAATGGGGCTCGAAGCCGATCTTTCCGGCGGCGGGCTGGGTCTGCGCTCCAAGCGTTATTCCATGCTGGTCGAAGACGGCGTGGTGAAGTCGCTCAATGTCGAGGAAAGCCCCGGCCAGGCCACCGTTTCGGGTGCCGCCGCCATGCTGGAACAGCTTTGATTTGATCGACAGGACTGTCAAACGAGGAAGGGCGCCAAACGGCGCCCTTTATCTTTTTCTGCGAGGCTCGACGAACTAGGCCGCCAGATCATAAACGATCAGGCCGGACAGACCGCCATCGGCGGAAGCGACGATACGTTCGGCGACGGCCAGATGATCCGGTGCCGCGAGATAGGTGTCACGCGCCTCCGGGCTTTCAAATGTCACGATGAAGCCATCGAGAAAACCGCCGCTCAAACCTTCGGACGAGACGTTCGGGCCGAATTTGACATCGACAATGCCCGAGAGCGTGTTTTTGAGCGCGGCAATCGCCGCATAGATTTCCTGTTTTTCGGCGTCCTGTACCGACGACTTGAAGCGCAGAAAAACACAGTGAAGTATCATGCGTGGTCTCCCCGTAAGCGCCCTGATTTTGCCACGATCACCATAGGCAGTCGTACCGCAATGGCAAGCGCAGCTTGGCAAGGTCACAAACGAGGGCCGTGGATAACGAGGCGGCTCGCCTATTTTACCAGCAGCGACCGGCCGAGATTGGGCTTCTTGAACGGCGCCATGCCGAGACGTGCGAGCTCGTCGGCGCGTTCGTTTTCCGGGTGGCCGGCATGGCCCTTGACCCAGTGCCATTTCACCTTGTGGCGCTGGTTGGCAGTGTCAAGCTGTTGCCACAGCTCGCCATTCTTCACCGGCTTCTTGTCGGCAGTCTTCCAGCCGTTCTTCTTCCAGCCGAAGATCCACTTGGAAATGCCGTCCATGACATATTTGCTGTCGGTATGGAGATCGACCTCGCAAGGGCTCTTCAGCGCGTTCAGCGCCGAGATCGCCGCCAGCAATTCCATGCGGTTATTGGTGGTTTCCGCCTCGCCGCCGTTCAGTTCCTTGGTCGTTTCGCCATAACGCAGGATGGCGCCCCAGCCGCCGGGGCCGGGATTGCCGGAACATGCGCCATCGGTGAAGATCTCGACATGTTTCATGACGCCACCTCGACTGCCGGCGCATATTCGGCGACGGAGGAAATCTGCCGGTGGAAGCGCAGTTTCTTCAGATATTCGAGCGGATCCTTCTTGACCACCAGCGCGCCTTCCGGCGTCGTCAGCCAGTCATAAAGGCGGGTGAGGAAAAAGCGCAGGGCCGAGCCGCGTGCGAGAACCGGCAGCGCATCGCGCTCCTCGTCCGACAGCGGACGCACCGAGCAATACCCTTCGAGCAGGGCCGAACCCTTGGTGACGTTGTAAGAGCCGTCCTTTTCGAAGCACCAGGCATTGAGGCAGATCGAGACGTCATAGGCGAGCAGGTCGTTGCAGGCGAAATAGAAATCGATCAGGCCGGAAAGCTCGTCGCCGAGAAAGAAGACATTGTCCTGGAAGAGATCGGCATGGATGACGCCAGCCGGCAGGTCTTTCGGCCAGTGAGCCTCGAGGAAAGCCAGTTCGGCGGTGATTTCCTGCTCGAGCCCGGTCTCGACCTCGTCGGCGCGTTCAGCCGACTTTTCCCACAGGGTCTTCCAGCCTTCGAGCGACAGCGCATTCGGCCGCCTGATCTCGAACCCTTCACCGGCGAGATGCATTCCGGCAAGTGCCTTGCCGACTTCACGGCAGTGTTTTGCCTCAGGCTTTCTCAGCCACATGCCTTCGAGAAAGGAGATGAGTGCTGCCGGACGGCCGGAAAGCTCGCCCAGAAGCTCGCCATCACGGCGAGGAAGGGGCAGAGGGCAGGACAGGTCACGTTCCGACAGATGCTGCATCAGGCCGAGGAAAAACGGCAGGTCCGACTTTTCCACCCGCTTTTCATAGAGCGTCAGGATCAGCGGATCCTTCGTCGTGTGCAGGAGGAAATTGGAGTTCTCGACACCTTCCGCGATACCCTTGTAGGACGTCAGCTCGCCGACATCATATTGGGCAAGGAATTGCTTCAGGTCGGTTTCGGTAATGTCGGTATAAACGGCCAAGGCGGTCTCACAGTCGGTCAGGGGGCAGAATCATCTGCCCAAAAATGGTGACTTACCTATCGCGCTGTTTACGTGGTCGCCGCAAGCGGGCGGTCGCCATTTACCCAAGCCATATCCTCGACCGTCAGCGGCACAGAGCGAAGCTCGCGGTTGACGAGGAAGTTTTCGGTCTCCTCGGCGGTGATCGCGAGCTCGATCTCGGCTGAAAAACGTTCCTTGAAAGCGGCGATGATCTCGTCGACGATGACTTCAGGCGCGGAGGCACCGGCAGACAGGCCGAGCGTGCGGATGTCGCCGATTTCGTCCCAGTTCAGTTCGGAGGCGCGCTGGACGAGCAGAGAGCGCTTGGCCCCTGCCCTCAAGGCGACTTCGACGAGACGCTTGGAGTTGGAGGAGTTCGGTGCGCCGACGACGATAAAGAGATCGCAGCCGGGGGCCGCTTCCTTCACCGCTTCCTGGCGATTGGTGGTGGCGTAGCAGATGCTGTCGGCGGCAGGCGCCGTCAGGTTCGGGAACCGCTCCTGCAGCTTGGCAATGACACCTGCCGTATCATCCACCGAAAGCGTCGTCTGGGTGACGTAACCGAGATTGTCCGGGTCTTCCGGCATATAGGCTTCGGCATCGGCAATCGTATCGACGAGCGAGACCGTGCCTTCGGGCAGTTGCCCCATCGTGCCGATGACTTCCGGGTGGCCGGCATGGCCGATCAGGACCACGTGGCGGCCGAGGCGCTGGTGACGCATGGCCTGTTTGTGGACCTTGGAGACGAGCGGGCATGTCGCATCGAGATAAAAGAGGTTGCGCGCCTGCGCGTCTTCCGGCACCGATTTCGGCACGCCATGGGCGGAGAAGACGACAGGCTGCTGGCGATGTTCCTCCGGGATCTCGTGCAGTTCCTCGACGAAGACGGCGCCCTTGGCTTCCAGTCCCTCGACGACATAACGGTTATGGACGATCTCGTGGCGGACATAGACCGGCGCACCATATTGTTTCAGCGCCAGCACGACGATCTGGATTGCCCGGTCGACGCCGGCGCAGAAACCGCGCGGACCGCAAAGCCTGATCGAAAGAGCCGGTTTGGTGACCTGAATGTTCATTCCGCATCCGCTGTTGGAAAATGCCTAAGGCCTCATATAGGCGAGGCAATTGAGGCGCGCCAACAGAAAATGTCGTTATCGACCTTCTCTGGCCGGTGATCAGCCGGACTTGCGGCTGCGCCACCACATGCCGAAGACCACCGCCAGAAGTGCCGCAGCCAGACCATACCAGGTGACGGCATATTGGAGATGGTTGTTGGGCAGGTCGAACTGCGTCACGCCGCCCTTTGGCCAGCCACCGGGATTGGCGACGGATGCATCGACATCGACGAAGAAGGGAATGACGCCGGACAGCCCGGTGCTTGCGACCATGGCATCGAGGTCTTTCCAATAGAAGATGTTTTTCGCCAGATCGTTATCGGGCACCAGCATAGACGGCTTGCCGGGCAGTTTTGCACGGGCATAACCGGCGATCACCTGCTCACCGGCAACCTCCCCTGCCGCCCGCGTCGCCGGTTCCTTCATCTCGTAAGGCACGAAGCCGCGATTGACGAAGATGCTGCGACCATCCGCCAGCGTCAGCGGCGTATAGACATAAAAGCCGGTGCGACCTTCGAACGTGGCGAAAAAATGCCGTTCCCTGGTATGATCGAATGTGCCGGAAAGCGCGATGCGGCGGTATTCGATGTCGCCGCCTGCCGCAGCCTTCTGCTCGATCTGCGCAAGCGATACCGGCTCGGCTGTACGACGCTCGGCGATATCGGCGAGAAGACCTTCCTTCCAGTACAGCCGCTCCACCTGCCATGTGCCGAGGGTGAGCAGGATGGCGAGGGAGAGGAGGACAAGGGCGGCGGTGAGGATGGTTTTCATTTCTTCACTTAGGACCAGTCTCAAACGAAGTCACACGCGGAGAACTGGCCCCTCACCCTAACCCTCT
>UBXM01000033.1 GCA_900469445.1 Hyphomicrobiales bacterium | reverse complement strand
CGTGTCCCGGCCGAAACTGAAAAACGCCAAAGGCACCAAGGGCGGACTCCGTCGAGCAACAAGAGCACCCCATAATTTTGCGGATTGCATCGGGATATCGCAGAACAAAGCGACTTTATGCTTGCAGAGCACTTGGAAACGACAGGCTTCGCGCCATATTACGCCGGCCTATTCCATTCTCACATGCTTGGTGACTTCATGAACTATCAGGTCGTATCCGCCCATTGGCCTATCGGCGGAGGCGAAACGGGGGAACTCGTACGCGGGTATGACTGGTCGAAGACCTCGCTTGGACCGATCGCCGAATGGCCGCAGCATCTGCGGATCAAGGTCAATTCGATGGTCAATTCGCCCATCCCGCAGGTGCTGATGTGGGGCGACGACCATGTGATGATCTATAATGACGGTTATGTCGAAATTGCCGGCAACTATCACCCCAGCGCGCTCGGCGGCACGGTGCCCGGCATCTGGCCGGAAATCTGGGAGTGGAACCGCAAGATCCTCGAAGCCGGGTTCCGCGGCGAGGTGCAGTCGTTCCGCGATCAGGTGATGACGCTTCACCGGCACGGGGTGCCGGAAGACGTCGTCTTCGATCTGTTCTACACGCCGATCTATTCGGAGAGCGGCAAGGTCGACGGCGTGCTCTGTACCGTCTTGGAAAATACCGACAAGGTGAGAGCCGTCAACGCGCTGGCGGAAAGCCGCGAGGAACTTGCCCGGCTCACCAATGCCCTGCCGATCCTGGTCGGCTTTCTCGACCGCGACAATATCTACCGTTTCGCCAATGAGGGTTATGTCGAGTGGTTCGGCCTGTCGGGCGCGGATGTGGTCGGCAAACATGTCCGTGACATCGTCGGACCGGATTATTATGCCGCCCGCATGCCCTTCATCGACCGGGCGTTTTCCGGCGAAGTCATCATTACCGATACGCCGATCCGCCGCCCCGACGGCACGGTCCGCACGGCGGAGGTTCGTTATGTGCCGCGCCGCACGGCCAAGGGTGAGATCGACGGCATCTATGTGCTGATCATCGATATCGAGGCACGCAAGCAGTCGGAAAACGCGCTTGCCCGCAGCAATGACCGTTTCCGCGCCGCCGTCAACGCCATCCATGGCGTGTTGTGGACCAATACGCCCGATGGCCGCATGCTCGGCGAACAGCAGGGCTGGGCGTCGCTGACCGGCCAGAGCTTCGAGGAATACCAGAATTACGGCTGGTCGAATGCCGTGCATCCCGACGATCGCGCCGGCTCGGTCGCCAGCTGGCAGGCCGCCGTGGCGTCGAAGGCCACCTATATCTGGGAACACCGCGTACGCCGTCACGACGGGCTCTACCGCACCTTCTCGATCCGCGGCGTGCCGATCATCGATGCGAGCGGCGAGATCGAGGAATGGGTCGGCGTCCATACCGACATTACCGAACAGCGCGCGGCGGAGGCCAGCCTGCAGGAGCATGCCAGCAGCCTGGAACGGCAGATCCGCCACCGGTTGCGGGCGGAAGAACAGCTCAAGCAGTTGAACGAAAGCCTGGAAGCCCGCGTCGAGGCGGAAATCGCCGAGCGGCGCCAGACCGAACGGGCGCTGCAGCAGGCGCAGAAGATGGAATCGATCGGCCAGCTGACCGGCGGCGTGGCGCATGACTTCAACAACCTGCTGCAGGTCGTGGCGGGCAATCTGCAGCTTCTCGCCAAGGACATTGCCGGTAACGAAAATGCCGAGCGGCGGGTCACCAATGCGCTTGCGGGTGTCAGCCGCGGGGCCAAGCTTGCCAGCCAGTTGCTTGCCTTCGGCCGCCGCCAGGCGCTGGAGCCGCGGGTCATCAATATCGGCCGATTCATCGCCGGCATGGACGATCTTTTGCGCCGTTCGCTCGGCGAGGCGGTGGAGGTCGAAGTCATCGCCAGCGGCGGGCTGTGGAATACCTATGCCGACCCGACCCAGGTGGAGAATGCTCTCCTGAACCTCGCGATCAATGCCCGCGACGCGATGGAAGGCTCCGGCAAGCTGACGATCGAGGTGGGCAATGCCTTCCTCGATCAGGATTATGCCCGCACCCATGCGGAAGTCGCGGCGGGGCAATACGTCCTGCTCGCCGTCACCGATACCGGCTCCGGCATGACGGCGGATATCCTTGAAAAGGTGTTCGAGCCGTTCTTCTCGACCAAGCCGGAAGGCAAGGGAACCGGGCTCGGGCTTTCCATGGTCTACGGTTTCGTCAAGCAGTCCGGCGGCCATGTGAAGATCTATAGCGAGGTCGGCCAGGGCACCACCGTCAAGGTTTACCTGCCCCGTTCGGTTGCCGACGAAGACCGCGAAGTGATCGTCCAGGGCGGCCCCGTCGTCGGCGGCACGGAGACGGTGCTGGTGGTCGAGGACGACGAGGAAGTCCGCAACACGGTGATCGAAACGCTGACCGATCTCGGTTACCGGGTGCTTTCGGCAAAGGATGCGCAGGCCGGTCTCAACGTGGTCGAAAGCGGCATTCCGATCGACGTGATCTTTACCGACGTCGTCATGCCCGGTCCGTTGAAAAGCCGCGAAATGGCCCGCCGCGCCAAGGAGCGCCTGCCCAACCTGGCTGTGCTGTTCACATCAGGCTACACCGAAAACTCGATCGTTCATGGCGGCATTCTCGATGTGGGCGTGGAGCTTCTGTCGAAACCCTATACCCGCGAGGCGCTGGCACGGCGCATCCGCCATGTGATCGCGAACCAGAAACAGGTCGAGCAGGCAACGGCACCAAAGACGGAAAGCCCCGAGCCCGCTGCCGCAGCCGGATCTGCGGCGCTCACCATCTTGCTGGTGGAGGACGATTTCCTCATCCGCAGCAACACCGCCGAAATGCTGCTGGAACTCGGCCATGAGGTGATCGAGGCGTCGAACGGGCACGAGGCGCTGGCGGAACTCGCTGTCGCAGACATCGACCTGCTTCTGACGGATATCGGCCTGCCGGATATCAGCGGCGGAGAGCTGGTCGAGCGTGCGATCGCCATGAAGCCGGACCTCGCCATCGTCTTTGCGACCGGCGAAAACCACAAGCCCGACGGGGCGCCACCGCAAGCCGGCCTGTTGCGCAAGCCCTATAACGAGCAGGATATCGCCAAGGTGATCGAGAGCGTTAAGGCCGGACGATAACGTCCGGCCGATATTTTCCTGCTAGTGGCCGGGATGCGGCATGTCCGCGGGCGTGATCCACACCCGGCCGTCAAAGGCCACTTCGCCATGGTCGAGCTTGCGGCTGGCGATCGTCTCGATCAGGCCGAGTTTCGACCGGACATTTCCGATGCGGCTGTCATTGATCACGCAGACGGCGTGGCAGGCCGCATCCTCCTGCATCAGAAGCAGCGTATGATGCGCATTGTCGAGGATCTTTCCGGGCAGTGTGTGGAGCGTCATGCTCTCCTCCTTGCCGATGGTTTCATCCGGTCGCCTCGCAGCGACCGCCGGCAAGCCTCCGCCAACAGGGTTAACAAGAGGTTAAGAAATACAAGTCAGACGCACCCATTGCGCGCATCAGCCTGACCGTAAAAACCCTGGATGGATAGAATAAACCTTTGGGTTATCAGTGAGTTAACCTGATCACGATAATATCGATACAATTACCGCAGTAATCCACCTCTCATATTGAGGATAGACAGATATGTTTTCATTCAAATCCGGTTCAGACCAAGTTCTCAATGCCCTAGATCTTTCGATGGCGATCATCGAATTCGATCTGGAAGGGCATATCATCAAGGTCAACACTAATTTTTGCAATCTGATGGGTTATCAGCCGCAGGAAATCATCGGCAAACATCACCGGATTTTCGTCGAAACCAGTTACGCAAATTCGCCGGACTATACGACATTCTGGAACGCGTTGCGAAAAGGGCAGTTCTTCTCCAGCGACTTCAAGCGGATCGCCAAGGGCGACCGGGAAGTATTCATCCGCGGCAACTACAATCCGGTCAAGAACAGCAGCGGCAAGGTCATCAAGGTCGTCAAGTTTGCCAATGACATAACCCAGTCGAAACTGAAGGCCCTCGACAGCGAAGCCAAGATCAACGCCATCTCCCGCGCCCAGGCCTCCATCGAATTCAACACGGATGGCACGATCATCCGCGCCAACGACAACTTCCTGTCGACGCTCGGTTACACGCTCGACGAAATCGTCGGTCGGCATCACCGCATGTTCGTCGACCAGACCTATGCCGGTTCCACCGATTACGCGCATTTCTGGGAACGGCTTCTGTCGGGCGAATTTGTCGCGGGCGAATTTACGCGCGTCGGCAAGGGCGGGCGCAATGTCTTCATCCAGGCCTCCTATAACCCCGTCTTCGACGATGCCGGTCAGGTCATCAAGGTCGTCAAGTTTGCGACCGACGTGACGCAGCGGGTGGAGAATGTCGAACAGCTGGCTTCCTGTCTGACCAACATGGCGGAGGGGGATCTTTCCCAGACGATCGATGCGCCCTTCATCGCCTCGCTGGAAAAACTCCGCGTCGATTTCAACACTGCATCCGCCAAGCTGCGGAATGCCATGACCACGGTTGCGGACAATGCCCGCGCCATCGCCGCCAGTTCCAACGAAGTCCGCGTCGCAGCCGACGATCTGGCGCAGCGAACCGAAAAACAGGCTTCTTCCGTGGAGGAAACGGCGGCCGCACTCGAAGAGATCACAACGACCGTCAAGGAGTCCAGCCAGCGTGCAGAGGTGTCCGGCGCGCTCGTCAATCGCGCCAAGTCGGATGCGGAACGCTCGGGCGAAATCGTTCGCGAGGCGATCCAGGCGATGGATGCCATCGACAATTCGTCGCGCGAGATCTCCAACATCATCGGCGTCATCGACGAGATTGCCTTCCAGACAAACCTTCTCGCTCTGAACGCCGGCGTCGAGGCTGCCCGGGCAGGTGAAGCCGGCAAGGGTTTTGCCGTCGTGGCGCAGGAAGTGCGCGAACTGGCACAACGCTCCGCCAGCGCCGCCAAGGAAATCAAGGCGCTGATCACCACTTCCAGCAATCACGTGGCAAGCGGTGTCGATCTCGTCAGCAAGGCCGGTACCGCGCTGCGGGAAATCGGCGGGCAGGTCCAACAGATCAATACCGATATCGTCGCCATCGTCGATGCATCGCGCGAACAGTCGCTCGCGCTCGGCAACATCAACCAGGCGATCAACGAAGTGGATCAGGGCACCCAGCAGAATGCCGCGATGGTGGAGCAGCAGACCGCCGCAAGCCGCAGCCTTGCCCATGAATCCCAGGGTTTGTTCGCGCTGCTCGAACAGTTCCGCTTCGGCCAGACGACCGGGCGCGCCGCCACGCCGGCACCGGTACCGGCTGCACGATCCGCGCCCAAAGCCAGCCGCGCTCCGGCACAGTTCCGTACTGCGGGATCCGCTGCTCTCGCCGTCGAGCCGGGCTGGGAGGACTTCTGAACCGCCCCTCATGCGGCAGGCACCGCCTGACCGACCTGAAACCGAAAAGCCGCCCGCTCGATGAGCGGACGGCTTTTTGTTTGTTCACCGTCTAGGCAGCGAAACGCTTAGCCGCCGTTCGCAGGTGCCGACGGAGCAGGCGTTGCCGGAGCGGGCGTAGCCGGTTCTGCAGGCGCCGGTGTTGCCGGAGCGGGCGTTGCCGGGGCCGGGGCTGCCGGAGCAGCAGGCTGCGTCGTCGAGGACGTCGTCGTCGCATCAGTCGGTGCGCTACCCATTTGCGACCAGACGAATGCGCCCACGACGATTACCGCGAGGACTGCAACCCAGCCCATCCAGGACGAGCTGCTGCGAGGGGCCGGAGCCGGCGTACGCAGATCGGGACGGTTGTCATTCGGATTGGGATCATAAGCCATTTCGTTTCCTCCTTTTCCAGCCAATAAAATGCACGTTACCGCGATTTGTTCCGTAGCGAGGCATTTCTGTCGATCAGGAGCCGTCGCTGGAGGCATCTGCCCGGTGCGAAAGATCCGACCCGTCTTGTGCTCACCTCGACAAGTGGCGCTATAGTGAGGCCCTTGATCCACAGGGAAGACGGGATGTCCTGCATGACCAAACCTCCTATCGGCATTATCGGGCTCGGACGCATGGGACGCGCCATGGCGGCACGGCTCGCCGCGGGCGGTTTTGCCGTCACGGGCTGGAGCCGCAGCGGTGTTTCGAAGGATCTGCGCGAAACCGTTACCGCCGCCGCGGACATCCCGAGCCTTGCCGAGACCTCCGGCATCATCATCCTGGCCCTTCTGGATGACGCCGCCGTGCATGCCATTGCCGCAACACTTGAGACGCTCGATCTTTCCGGCAAGCTGATCGTCGATACGAGCACGGTGAGCCCCCTCACCCTTGCCAGCCACCAAGCCATGATCTTGCAAAAGGGTGGCAGGCTGCTCGATGCCCCGATATCCGGCGGACCTGAAACACTGCTTGCCGGAAAGGCGGGCTTTTACATCGGCGGCCGGGAAGAGGACTTCCAACGGTTTCTGCCGGTGGCGGAGGTGCTCTCCGACCGTATCCACCATGCCGGTGCGCTGGGTCACGGGGCGGCGTCGAAACTGATCAACAACATGATGCTGACGGGCCTGTGGGAAAGCCTGAAGGAAGCGCTTCAGCTCGGCGCCAGGGCAGGCCTTGCACCCGGCAAGATGATCGAAATCCTGTCCGGCAGTCCCGCTGCAAGCCCCGCCATGAAAGGCCGCCTGCCGGTCATTTCGGGTGAGACGGATAAGGTCGGGTTTCCGGTTTCCGGCGTGATCAAGGATGTCGGCGTGGTGCGCGACTACGCCGCACATCTTGATGTCGCAATTCCCGCCATGAAGGCCGCGCTGGCGAGTTTCGAGAATGCGGCCAGGGCCGGTTTTGCCGAGGCCGACCTCGCAACGATGGTGAAGCTCGCCCTCGACGAGGCGACCGCCGGCACGGTTGCGAGCCCGGCCGCGGCATTACCCGAAAAACCTCACATCACCATTCTCTATTGCACCCAGTGCAATTGGCTGCTGCGGGCGGGGTGGATGGCGCAGGAGCTGCTGCAGACTTTTGGCGATGCGCTCGGAGAGGTCGGGCTCATTCCCGGCACGGGCGGCGTGTTCGAGATTCGCCTGGACGGAAGACTGATTTGGGAGCGAAAGCGCGACGGGGGCTTTCCCGGGCCCAAGGAGCTCAAACAGCGTGTTCGCGATGTGATCGAACCGGAACGCGATCTCGGTCACATTGACCGCCACGCTGTGGAAAAAGAACCCAAAACCGATGTTCCGACCGTGGGTTAGCCGACCGTCCGAAAAGTTTTTTGCCTACTGACACAGAAACTTCAAAAACCCGGTTGACTTCATCCGCTGGCCCTCGTACATGGCTCTCCGTCGCCCAGATGGCGGAATTGGTAGACGCGCCAGCTTCAGGTGCTGGTATCCGAAAGGATGTGGAGGTTCGAGTCCTCTTCTGGGCACCATTCCCATTGATTATGCTTAGTAATTGGCCCGCTTGCGGGCCTTTACTGTTTTCGGGATTTGCGTTGTGAGACGCGATCTTCGGCTTGCCGGATCAGGTCTTTTCCAACCGGCCGACCCGCTTGATGCGGGCCGATGTCATTCGGGGAGATGGCGGGGATTGAGGCCCGGGACCCATTGGGTATTGGGAAGATCGGTACCCGTATAGGTGACGCCGTTCGGAGCCTTGCAGCGATAGACCTGAACCGGGAGATCATCGAGAATACTGCCGCGGAACCTGCGGCGCGGTTCGGACGTGTAACCGACACCGGTCGTGCAGCGGTAACTTTCCGGAGCTTCCTTCGTCACCCGCGGCGCCTCGGGAACGACGCCGGGGAGATCCTTGAAATAGGTGTTCATCGATCGGCCGAATGCGTTTCCGTCGGCGGCGAAGACCACCGAGGGCATCGCCGCGAGGATGAGCACGACCAGCATCGTTGCGGGCAATATCCATGCACCTTTGAGCATCTGGCTAAACTCCATACCTCGGCTTGCTGTTCCATCTAGAGATAGGTGCAAGCGCTCGCCGATGCCATGACAGCAAAGCCAACATTCTCGTGATATGGAACGATGACACTGCGCCTATGGCATGGCTGCATCAGAGGATGCGGCGATAGCCTGTCGGCTGTTCGTAGAGCCAGCCGATGCGCTTCACCGCCGCTTCGAAATTCTCCCGTGCCACGGTCATCGTGTGGCCGTTGGCATGCAGCAGCGTCTGTTCGTCTTCCATGATGCCGACATGGCCTTTCCAGAAGACCAGATCGCCGCGGCCAAGTTCGTCGCGCCCGATCGGCGTGCCGAAAGATGCCTGCATGTCGGAATCGCGCGGCGCCTTGCGGCCGGCCATCATCAGCGCCAACTGGACAAGGCCGGAACAATCGATGCCGAAGCCCGTGCGGCCACCCCAGAGATAGGGCGTTTCGATGAATTTCGTCGCGACGGAGACGTAATCGCCGGTCACGGCCTCTCCGACAGGCAGGCAGTGGGCTGCGATGACGGCACCACCATCCGCCAGAAGGAAATAACGCGTACCGCGGGTTTCGGCGTCACCGATAACAGTGACGAGGCTGCCCATGGACAGAAGCCCAAGCGGTGGCTTGCGAAGCTCGGCCTCCGGATAAATGAAGGTCCGCAGCGCGGTAATCCGGTGCGTCGGCTCGGTGGCGGGGCCGATCATTTCTTCCGGCAGATAACCGACATAACCGTCCTCGTCCGCCTGCACCCAGGCGAAGCCGTTTGCGCGGTCGAAGACCCGGACGCTCTCGCCACGCAGGAGTTCGGTGTCTATGCCGCGCCCAAGATCGGGGAATGGTCGCAAGGCGGCAACGGATGTTACCACGCAGGCGGGGTCGCCCTTGACGAAGCGGGCTGCCTCGACCTGGCCCTTCAGCGCCTCGGCTGCGAGGTCCGGCCGGAATGCATTGAGGCGTCTGTCCAGTTCCATGTTCAATTCCTTTCAGAAGCCGCGCGCCTTGCTTCCCGAATGATCAGGTCGCCAAGCTTTTCAAGATAAAGCGCGCCGCCGACGGTTCGTTTTATCACGACATTGCGGCGATCGCGATCATCGCGCACGCGATCGACGAGACCGAATTCGCCCATCGTATCAAGCGCGCGGGTGATGACGGGTTTGGTGACGCCGAGCGTTTCGGCAAGCCCCCGCACCGTGTGCGGCGGCGGGACGAGATAGATCTGCAGCAGGATCGCCATCTGCCGCAAGGTCAGGTCGGGTGCTTCGCCCCTCACCTCTTCCAGTGAGACGCGATGCCAAAGGCCAAGCGCATCCGTCGCGGTCAACTCGATCGGCATCCGATATCTCCAAACGGATGCCGATCCTAAACTCAAACCGTTACCGGTTGTTTGTCATTTTCCGGCGTCCGCCATATCGCGAATGACGCGGTAGAGCGCCCGGATGGCGAAGGCTTCACCGCCGACCGGAGAATGCGGCTTTTCGGAGGGGTTCCAGCCGTAGATGTCGAAATGAATCCAGCTCGGTGAAGCGGTGACGAAGCGCTTGAGAAACAGGGCCGCGTTGATCGAGCCTGCCATGCCGCCGGAGGGCGCATTGGTGATGTCGGCGGCACGGGTGCGCAAGTCCTTGTCGTAGCCCATCCAGAGCGGCATGCGCCAGACCGGGTCGGCAGCGTCTTTCGCCGCAACCGAAACCTTGCCGGCCAGCGCCTCGTCATCGGTGAAGAAGGGCGCGAGTTCCGGCCCGAGTGCCACGCGCGCGGCACCGGTGAGCGTTGCCATGTCGACAAGCAAATCCGCCGGTGTTTCGTCGGCATAGGCAAGCGCATCGGCAAGGACCAAGCGTCCTTCGGCATCGGTATTGTCGATCTGGACGGTGATGCCCTTGCGGCTCTTGTAGATATCGCCGGGACGGAAGGAATTCGAGGCGACCGAGTTCTCCACCGCCGGGACCAGCACCGTCAGATCGACGGCCAGACCCGCATCCATGATCATCAGCGCGAGGCCCATGACATTGGCGGCACCGCCCATGTCCTTCTTCATCAGCGCCATGCCGGCCGCGGTCTTCAGATCCAGACCGCCGGTATCGAAGCAGACGCCCTTGCCGACCAGCGTGATGCGCGGATTGCCCTTTTTGCCCCAGCGCATTTCGAGCAGGCGCGGCGCAACCGCGCTGGCACGGCCGACCGCGTGGACCAACGGAAAGTTCTTTTCCAGAAGATCGTCGCCGACGATCGAGGTAACGGTTGCCCCGTAATGTTCGCCGAGAGCGCGGAAGGCCGCTTCGAGATCATCCGGCCCCATGTCGTTGGTCGGCGTGTTGATGAGATCGCGGGCAAGCAGAATGCCGGCAAGCTGACGCTCGATATCGGCCGCATCGGCGCTGTCCGAAACCGCAAGCCGTGCATCCTGCGCCTTTTCCGATTTGTATTTGGCGAAGGAATAGCTGCCGAGACCGAAGCCGAGTGCCTGATGATCGGCGGCGATACCATCGGCATCGATGGTCCAATCGCCGGGCGGCAGAAGCTTGGCAAGCTTGCCGGTCAGGAAAGGCGATCCTGCCGGATCGCTGCCGAGGCCGAAAAGCACGCGGGATACGGATCCCCCCTCGCCGGGGACGACAAGAACCGAACCTGCGTCAGCCTTGAAACCCGCCGCCTTTGCCCATGCGACGACATCGGACGGAAGCGTTCCGCCTTCCAGGTCGGCCGAAGTGACCGCCGTCACGGGCTTGGTAACGGCGCCGGCGGGTGCGAAAAACGACGGGCGATGGATATGCTGGAAAGGCGTCATGGCGGCTTTGATAACCTTCGGGAATCATTGGTCTTAACAATTCATTAGGGTTAACAGTTTATTGCTGAATGGGAAATGCGACACTTCTCATTGCCTTGGCATGCTTAAGGCAGCGGATCGACGGGACCATGATGACTGCAGCAAAGACACCCTCCCCGCGTTCATCCATCCTGCACTCGTCAGCGGCCCGCGTCGCGGTGCTGATCTGCGTTGCTATGGCGGTGACCGGCTGCAACACGACAAAACCCGACAGAATGGCGACCGGCTCCATTCCCAAAGTTTCCTCCGCTCCGCTGGACGGCATGAATGCCGGCGAACTTGCCGAAACGGAGCGGTCTATCGGCGCCGCTTATGTGAAGAGCCCGAAAAACCGGGACATCGGGCTGCGCTATGCCTCAGTGCTCGGCATGACGGGCAAACATGACCAGGCGCTTGCCGTGATGCAGCAGGTGGCGATTGCCAATCCTTCCGACCGGGCGGTGCTTGCAGCCTATGGCAAGGCCCAGGCGGCGGCAGGTCAGCTGGAGCAGGCGCTTGGCACGATCGGGCGGGCCCAGACCCCGGATCATCCCGACTGGCGGCTGATGTCGGCCGAAGGTGCCGTTCTCGACCAGCTTGGACGCTCGAGCGAAGCCCGGCAGAAATACCGCATGGCATTGCAGACACAGCCAAACGAACCGAGCATCATCTCCAATCTCGGCATGTCATACGTTCTTTCGGGCGACCTGAAGACTGCGGAAACCTATATGCGCAACGCTGCCCAGCAGCCGGCGGCCGACAGCCGTGTCAGGCAGAACCTGGCGCTGGTGGTCGGGCTGCAGGGACGCTTTTCGGAGGCGGAAACGATCGCCCGCAAGGAGCTTTCGCAGAACCAGGCAGACACCAACGTGACCTATCTGCGCTCGATGCTTTCCCAGCAGAACTCCTGGGCAAAGCTTGCCGACAAGGACAAGCCGGCAAAACTGGCTGCGAACTGATCTCCTAAAGCGCGGTGCGCTCTTTCAGATTAGCTTCATGCTTCAGATCCGCGTTCGTACGGGTCTTTATTCCGGAATGAACTTCAGCACGCCGGCGCGACCGGACTTGCCGGGAACTTTCCCATCCGATGGATGCGACACGCCGTCATTGACGGTCACGGACGGGAAATCGAACGGGCTGATGCCTTCGAGGCACGCGACGTTGACGCCGTATTGCTGCGGGTTCGACCGCCGCTGGTGGTGGGTGTAGATGCCGCAGACCGAGCAGAAATAGTGTTTCGCGGTCTTGGTGTTGAACTGATAGAGGGTCAGCGCCTCCTCGCCTGAGGTAATCCGGATATCATCAAGATTTGCCGAAACCGCGATTGCGCCGCGCATCCTGCAATAGGAGCAGGTACAACGCCGGGCACTGCGCAGGCCGTCCGCCAGCTTTACATGAAACCGGACGGTGCCGCAGTGACAGGCGCCGTCAATCTCGTCGATGTTTTCGTCCAGCATCATCCATCCTCCGATCAGCGAAGATCAATTCATACCGAAAGGCAGTGGAGATTAGAACCTGTCGGAAACCTGGATACCTGCCGGGCCGAGAATGACGGCGACGAGAACCGGCAGAAAGAACAGGATCATCGGAACGGTCAGTTTGGGCGGCAGCGCCGCGGCCTTCTTTTCCGCTTCGTTCATACGCTCGTCACGGCTTTCCTGCGCCAGAACGCGCAGCGCCTGCGATACCGGTGTGCCATATCGTTCGGCCTGGATGAGAGCCTGCACGACCGCGCGGACGATATCGAGCTGGGTGCGGCTTCCGAGATTTTCAAGCGCGATCCTGCGATCCGGCAGGAAAGACAGTTCCGCCGTCGTCAGCGCCAGCTCTTCGGCCAGTTCCGGTGAAGCAGTGCCGATTTCTTCCGCCGCGCGGCGCATGGCGGCCTCGATGGAATTGCCGGATTCGACGCAGATCAGCATCAGATCGAGCGCGTCGGGCCAGGCCTTCTTGATCGATTTCTGGCGCTTGCCGACCCTGTTCGAGACATAGATGTTGGGCGCATAAAAACCGAGATAGGCAAAACCGACGACTGCCAGGATCCTGATCCCCATCGGCCTGGAGCCCAAATTTCCAAGCACGAAGACCCAGACGGCAGCCAGGATGAGAAACAGGAATGGCAGAAGGAAACGCGCCACGAGGAACACGTTCAGGGCGTTCTGCGATCTCAGGCCCGCGGCGCGGAGCTTGTTGATCGTACCTTCGTCGACCAAAGCCTCGCGCAGGTTGAAACGCTCGACGATCTGACGGACCGACTGGTTGTTCTGCGCGCGCAGGCTCGCCTTGCCATCGGCATTCATGCGGGCCCGCTCACGCGCCCGCATCTGCTCGCGTTCGGTGGAGACCGCCTTCATGCGCTTGTCTAGATCGCCGCGCTCCATGAAGGGTGCGGCCAGCGAATAAAGCGTCGCGAACACGGCAAGCGCCACCAGGATCGCAAAGAGCATGGTTGGCTCGGTGATGGCTGCGGCTAGATCTTTCACCGTCCGGTCCTCAAATCTCGAAATTGACCATGTTGCGCATCACCACGATGCCGATCGTCATCCACACGCCGGAGAGAAGCATGATGATATGGCCGCGCGGATCGGTGAACAGGATCATCATATATTGCGGCGAGGTGAGATAGACGAGCGTCGCGACGATGAACGGCAATGCGCCGATGATGACCGCCGAGGCCTTGGCCTCCATGGACAGCGCGCTCACCTTGGCCTTCATCTTGCGGCGTTCACGCAGCACCTTGGAAAGATTGCCCAGCGCTTCGGACAGGTTGCCGCCGGCCTGGCTCTGGATGGCGATGACGATGGCGAAAAAGCTTACCTCGGAAAGCGGCATGGTCTGCTGCATGCGGGCGCAGGCTTCGGGAATGCTCAGACCGACCTTCTGGGCCTCGATGACACGCTGGAATTCCCGCCTGACGGGCTCCCGTCCATCGGAGGCTATCAGCCGGATCGCGTCGTTGAGCGGCAAGCCGGACTTGATCGAGCGGACCATGACATCCAGTGCATTGGGCAGCTCTTCGAGAAACTTGTTGCGGCGGCGCTTGATCAGAAAACCGATGATCCACCGCGGCAATCCGATCGCGAACACGAAGCCAGCGCCCAGTGAGGCAAGCAACGGCATGCCGATGATCAGGGCCGCGAGAAAGGCGAGAATGCCGAGTGCGGCGGAAAACAGGTAGAAACGGCCTATCGTCAGCGACAAGCCGGTCTGGGCAAGCCGCGATTTCAGACTGTTGTCGCCGACATATCTGTTCTTCTCCTGCTGCTTCTTCTCCATGTCTTTGAGAGAATCCTGCAGGGATTTGCGGCGCTTGGACAATTCCTGGACACGGTCGCGCGCGGCCTTTGCCTTGCCGGTGTCGCTTTCGGCAGCCTTCACCCGCGTCAGCCGCGCACCGGCCTTCTTATCGGTTTCCATGCGCGAAAACAGCAGGGCGTAAGCGACCGCGGCCGCCGAAATGGCAGCCAGCAGAACGATCAACAGCATGGTCAAATCAAGCCCGAACATGCGAACTGCCTTTCAAGCCTATCAATCCTTGTCCGTTTCCATGGCATCGAGGGCGGCCGCGAGGCGGCGCTCCTCACCGAAATAGCGCACCCGGTCCCAGAAATGCGGTTTGACGATGCCGGTCGAGATATGCCGACCGATGATCCGGCCATTGGCGTCCTCGCCCTGGATCTCGTAGCGCATCAGGTCCTGGGTGATGATGACGTCGCCTTCCATGCCGATCACTTCGGTCACCTGGGTGATGCGGCGCGAACCGTCGCGCAGACGGGCGGCCTGGATGATGACATCAACCGACCCGCTGATAATTTCGCGCACTGTCTTGGCCGGCAGGGTGTAACCGCCCATGGCGATCATCGATTCCATACGGCTGAGGCATTCGCGCGGCGTATTCGAGTGGATCGTGCCCATGGAACCGTCATGGCCGGTATTCATCGCCTGCAGAAGGTCGAAGACTTCCGGTCCGCGCACTTCGCCGACGATGATACGTTCGGGGCGCATACGCAGGCAGTTCTTGACCAGATCGCGCATGGTGATCTCGCCTTCGCCTTCGATGTTGGGCGGGCGGGTTTCGAGACGCACGACATGCGGCTGCTGCAGCTGCAGTTCGGCGGTGTCTTCGCAGGTGATGACGCGTTCGTCGAGATCGATGTAGCGTGTCAGGCAGTTCAACAGCGTCGTCTTGCCGGAGCCGGTACCGCCGGAAATGACGACATTGCAGCGGACGCGACCGATGATCTGAAGCAGGACAGCGCCTTCCGGCGTGATTGCGCCGAACTTGACCAGCTGATCGAGGGTCAGCTTGTCCTTCTTGAATTTACGGATGGTGAGCGCCGGGCCATCGAGCGACAGCGGCGGTGCGATGACGTTGACACGCGAACCGTCGGGCAGGCGCGCATCGCAGATCGGCGAACTTTCATCGACGCGCCGGCCGACCTGGCTGACGATGCGCTGGCAGATGGAAAGAAGCTGAGCGTTGTCGCGGAAACGGATTTCCGATTCGATCGTCTTGCCGGCGACTTCGATAAAGGTCTGGCCGGCGCCGTTCACCATGATGTCGGCGATATCGTCGCGGGCGAGCAGCGGCTCCAGCGGGCCATAACCCAGAACATCGTTGCAGATATCGTCGAGCAGTTCCTCCTGCTCGGAGATCGACATGGCGAAATTCTTGATGGTGATGATATCGTTGACGATATCGCGGATTTCCTCACGCGCGCTCTCGTTATCGAGCTTGGCAAGCTGCGACAGGTCGATCGTGTCGATGAGCGCGGAGAAAACCTGGCTCTTGGTATCGTAATATTGCTCCGTGCGTGCCGGGCGCTTGCGGGCAGGTGCAGCAGGCGAAAGCGGCGGTGGGGTTACGGGCTGACGCGGAGCGGCGCTCTCTGCCGGGGCATCGGGTCTGGCGGCCGGTTCCGGCCGCGCCGGTGCGGCGGGTGCGGGCGTAAATTGCGGCGCAGGCGGCGCTGCGACTGCGCCTCCCTTTCCAAACCCGTCGTTTCCGCGTTTTCCGAACATGCTTCCTAAGACCTAACTGTCACGTGACGTGGTTTACTTGCGGCCCAGCAGACCGAGCACCTTGCCGAGGCCGCCCTTCTTTGCCTTCTTCACCGCGATGCGCCCGGTGACGACATGGGCGATCTGCGAGAAGGTTTCCGCGATCGGAGACTTGGCGTCGACTTCCGAGATCATGCGCCCGCTATTGGCGGCATTGCCGAAAAGGGCGGAATCGAACGGCAGGATGGCGATCGGCTCGATCTCCAGCGGCTCGGTAAAGTCGGACGGGCTGATCTCGGGGCGCTTGGGCATTCCCACCTGGTTGAGGATGAGATGCGGGGCGCGATCATTCGGCCTCAGCTTCTTCAGCGCATCGATCATATTCTTGGTGTTGCGCAGATTGGCGAGATCCGGCACGGCGCAGATCACCACCTCATCTGCATCGGACAACACGGACGTGGTCCATTCGTTCCATGTATGCGGGACATCGAGAACCGCGACCGGGGCGCTCCGCTGCAGGATCTCGATGACCGGCTGGAATGCGCGGCCTTCGAAATCATAGGCGCGGTCGAGCAGTGACGGGGATGCGAGCAGCGACAGGTGATCCGAGCATTTGGTCAGGAGGCGATCGAGAAACACTTCGTCGAGACGCTCAGGCGCAAACACCGCCTCGGAAATGCCTTGCATCGGATCCTGGTCGAAATCGATATTGGCAGTGCCGAATGGCAGGTCGAGATCGGCAAGGATGGTTTCGGTCGAAAACAGGCTCGATATGCCGAAGGCGCAGTTATGGGCGATGGTGGAGGCACCGACGCCACCCTTTGCGCCGATGAAGGCGATGGATTTGCCCAGCGGCTCGGCATCCGGATCGACGAAGATGGCGGAGATCGCCGCCATCATGTCGACCATCGGCACGGGCGCCACGAGATATTCGGAAATGCCGTTGCGCACCAGTTCGCGATAAAGCGCGATGTCGTTGTAACGACCGATGACGATGACGCGGGTGGACGGATCGCAGACTTCGGCCAGCGGGGCGAGTTCGGCAAGGAGATTGCGCGGCTCGGCCGCGGTTTCCAGCACGATCAGGTTCGGGGTCGGCGAGGAAGCGTACATGTTGGCGGCAGCCGTCGTGCCGCCGCTGGTGACACGCAGGTTGACCTTGGCCATGCGCCGGTCACGCGACATCCTGTCGACCATGCGCTGGACGGCTTCGCTTTCGCAAAAGGCGTGGATGGAAATGCGCGGCAGCGGCCGCACGGCCTCAAGATCGAGACCCGAGGGATGATCCTCGGCATCATCGACCTGCGACGGCTGGCCGTTCACATCGTATTGGACAGTGCTGATCATCGCATCAGGCCCCGGAACCGATTTGCTTCATCATTCGTCCATGTCCTTCAGCTCGGTATAGGCGCCACGATAACGCTCCATCGCCTGGCCGCGCTGCTCGCTGTCGGGCGGGGTCATGCGGCGGGGGCCGAGAAGATCGTTCGGGTTGGCGATCTGGGCCGCAAGGTTGCTCTGGCTGGCGCAGCCGAAATTGTAATAGTTCTCATTGGAGAACGTGTTCAGTGTCATATCGGCCGGCCAGGTGCCGCATTGCTCCGTCTTGGCGGCAATCGCCACATAGGTCAGGCGCATGGGCGCAGACTGGCCGAACTCCGACGGAAAATGTGCCTGCAGGATCTTCTGGGCGGGTACGCCCATCCTGACCATCAGCTTGCGGGTGGAGGATGCCGCGGATGCGGCAGCACCTTCGTTTGCCGATCCGCGCGGCGTGATGATCTGGATGATGCCGGAGGAGGAACGGCGATATTCGGCGACAAAGCCGGCAATGACTTCCGACTGACCATTGGTCAGGCCGCTATCGCCGGCTGCGATCGGGATATCGATCTTCTTTTCCGCTTCGCCGACGACGATCGGGTGGCGGGTGCGATAATCATCCGGCAGAGAGCCGGTCGACATATTATCCTTGCCCGCACAGGAAGACAGCAGCGCTGCGGCGCCGAGCACGAGCGCTGCCGAAAGGCGGCCCGTCGAATATCTCGTTGTCTTTCTCGGATCCATGGATGGATGCCTTTCCTGCGAGCGGCCTTGGCCGAAATTTGGGAGCTGGGCCTGTTTCGTCATTTGTAGATGAACCCGACATTGCCCTGATAGGGCGCCGGCGGCGGAGACGCCTCCTTGCGGCCATAGATCTTGTTGACCCGGCCAAGGAAGACGCTTTCGGCATCACTGGCCGGCTGGAAATTGTCATCCGGGCGGGAAAGCTCGTTGCGACCTACGGGGCGGACCAGATAAGGGGTCGCGATGATGACCAGCTCGGTCTCGTTGCGCTCGTAACGCTTTTGTCTGAAGAGCGCACCAAGCAACGGAACCTTGGAGGCAACCGGTGTACCATCCGTGTTCTGCTGAACTTCATCCTGGAGCAGGCCTGCAAGGCCTATGGAACCGCCCGAGGGGAGTTCCACAACTGTTTCCGCGTCTCGCTTGCGATATTCATCAACCACGCCAGTGGAGTTGGCGATAGGCTCCGACACCTTTGTTTGGATACGGAGGCTGATGCGTCCAGATGACAGCACAGTCGGCGTGAAGCCGAGTGATACGCCATACTGATAAGGAGTGACGGTGGTCACACCATCGACGCCTGTGGTCGTATATAGTTTCTCGCCGCCAGAATTGAACGTGGCCGACTGGCCTGAGATTGCTGTAAGCGTCGGCTCCGCCAAGGTTCGTACCGCATCCGCCTGTTCCAAGGCGTTCATGACCATGTCAAAGTTGAATTTGCCGAGATTACCCGCCAATTGCCCTACGATGCCGTCGCTATTTGTTTGAGCGCCAAGTACCGTTAGGGCTGACCCTGTACCGGAAGCATTGCGTCGGAAGATGTTGTCAAAGCCAAGCTGTTTGATGATCTCGCGGCGGACTTCCGCCACTGTGACCTTCACGGTAACCTGATCCTCGCCCTGGATCGACAGAAGGTTGACGACCGAAGAGGTCTGTCGGCCTTCGGCATAGATCGCGGAATCGCCACCGCCATTGCCGCTGGTCGCGGTGATTTCCCGCGTGGTCGCTTCACCGCCCTTGAGGAAGGCAGTGGCGAGTTGGGCAGCCTTGGCCGAATCCTGCGGCGTGCGCACCGAGCCGGAAAGCACGATGTTGTCGGATACGATTTCAACCTTGATGGCGGAATCGGGCAGGAAACGACGGAGATTGGCCTCAAGGCCGGAAATGTCGCGTTCGATCTCGACATCCAGCGTGACGATTTCCTCGCCGCCCGGGCCGAACACGAAGATGTTGGTCTGACCGACAGTCTTGCCGAAAAGATAGATACGCCGCGACGTGCGGGTGACGGCATCGGCCATGGACGGATCGGCAACCAGGATGTCATGCGCATCGGACGGCAGATCGATGACAAGGGCCTTGTTCAGGCCGATCGTCAGCCGACGCTTGGCGCCGATGCCGCCCTGCGAAATGCGGATGACGCCGCTATCGGCCGCAGCCGCTGCGGGAACAGCCAGGAAAGACGGAGCAAAGCTTCCCGGAATGCCGGCAAAGGCCAGGCAGAAAGCCAGGCCGGTCGATACGGTTGTGCGGGTCTTGCGTTTGAAAGTCATCACCATCCGTTCCATTCAGTTCGCCTGCGTCGAGCCGGTGATGATCGAACCCGACTTGATGACCTGGATATCCGCCTTGCCACCACCGTGCAGGAGGTAGTCTGCGGCTTGCGTATCGGCTTCCTGTGCGTCCGCGACCGATCTGAGAGCGAGCGTCAGGCGCTCCGCCATCTGCTGCGCAACGGCGATAACCTTTGACTGATCGGGCGTGAGTTCGAGGGTCGCGGTGGTTCCGACAACCGTTTTGCTGCCGTCCGGCGCTTCCTGAATGGTCTGGTCGATGGCCAGCACGCGCACATTATTGAGGACATTCTCGGTGATGTAACCGCCGCCGGCATCCTTGCTCTGGCGAACCATGATGACGTCGACCCGGTCATTCGGCAGCACGAAACCGCCGGCGCCCGTTGCAACGGAGATTTCCGTCGCAACCGCGCGTTTTCCGGAAGGCAGAAGCGAGGACATGATGCGGCTCGAAGAATCCGCCACCTTTTCGGCTCTCAGGGGCTCGCCCTTGAAAATCGGCAGGCGGACGACGGAGCCTTCAAGTTCCTTGATGGCTTCCGGGCGCGCTTCGCTGGTAATGAAGCCTTCGGCGACACCGCTGCGCGGCCAGGTCAGCCATTCGACCGATTTGTCATTCAGCCGGCTGCCGACCGGCAGGTTATCGGCGGAAACCAGGACATCGATCGTCGGTTCCTTGACAACGGTTTCCACCAGCTGCGGTGCCGACGGACCGCCAATGCGCATGGCCAGCAGGCCGGCAAGGCCTGCAGCCACGACGGCTACCGTCAGGATGATGATGCGAGCGGGCTTCATTGCCATGTCCCAGAGAGAATCTTGATCTTCCCGACAGGATGGGCGGCAATGGTGTAATTATGGTTAATAAGAAGCTTACAATGCTGGTTAACGCAATGTTGCGATAGATATCAGCAGCTTCAGAAGGCCTTGAGCGCCAGTATTGCGACGGGCGATTCTCCGAAGGCCAGCAATCCGCCCAGAGCAATAGCAATACCGTAGGGTATCTTCTTGGTGCCGACGACCGAGACCGGAAGCGGGATGCCGATCGACATGACCAGATCGGCACGGGCGCGCAAAAGAAGGAAAAGCAGCGTTACACCACCGCCGATATAGGCGACCAGAACGAGGAAGGTCAGAAGCGATGATGTGAGACCGAACCAAAGTGCTGCCGCTGTCAGGAGTTTAGCATCGCCACCGCCCATGACATTCATGGCAAACAGCGTAAAGCAGACGGCGAAAACGATGAGGGCGGCGCCAAGGCTGAGGCCGAAGTCGACCAGCGGCAGACCCACAAGCGGTGCGAGAATGAAAAACGCCGCAGCCAAAGCCAGCGAAAGCCGGTTGGAGATTTTCATCGTCAGGAAATCGCTCATCGCGGCCGCGGCAAGGGCGGCTGGAAAAGCCGCGAGCACGAGGACGGCGACGATGTCATTCAGCACTGCCAACATGGCTCTTTTCCCGGTGACGCTAAAAAAGGTTAAAAGCCGCCCACACGGGACGGCTTCAACCATTGTCTTCAGTGCCGAACGACGGCAATTAGCTGCCAGTCTTGGGCGGAACCGGCGTCTTAACCTTGTCCGCGATGTTGTTGAACGTGGTGCTAAGATTGTTACCGAGCGTGCTTGCGCCGGCGATGATAGCAACGGAGATGAGGGCGGCGATCAGGCCATATTCGATGGCGGTTGCACCGGATTCATCTTTACGAAAACGAGCGAAAATCTTGGACATGCGACTCTCCTACTCCATACAATTGTTGTTCAGCACTAACCCGACAACTTTTTTCCGTTGCTCGGTTTAGCTGAAAACTACAGTCGGACGATTTCCAACCGCTTAAAGAGGAGCGTTACCAAAGCGTTAATCGGGGCAATTACGAGCGCTGTGGTAAATAGATCCTGACAGAAATGCATCGCTTTCTGCAGTATTCGTAAGATGCTGGCACGGCCTATCTAAGTACTTGTAATTCAGATATTTAATCGACACACCAATTGCAAGGGCCGCAACTTTTTGCATGAAAAGCGAAGGTTAAGGTGCGGCAGAGCCACCGTCTCAGCCTGGTTTAAGGCTTCATTCACCAATCAGCGTCATCTTCTATTCACATCGAAATCCGCCCCAAGGACCTTAAAATGGCGCTGCGTCTTGTATTGGCCGCCTTCACGCTTGCCTCCAGCCTTCTTGCTGGCGTTGCGGGCACGCGCGCTGCCGATAACGGGCAGGATATCTTGCGCGTCTTCATGAACCAGGCACGTGTGCTGAAACTTGACCGGCCGGTGGCGAAGGTCATCGTCGGCAATGCGACGGTCGCGGATGCAACGGTCGCGGATCCCACCACGATCGTTCTGACAGGCCGCAGCTTCGGCACCACCAACCTCGTGCTTCTGGACCAGGACGGCAATGCGATTGCCGATGAACGCGTTCTCGTTTCGATCGACGAGGGCAATACGGTGCGGGTCTTCAAGCAGACGGAGCGCACGGTTCTTTCCTGCACGCCGAATTGCGAACAACATACCGAGCTCGGTGCAACCGGTGCGACACCCTGACCGGCGGAACTGCACCAATTTGCATCAGTTGGGCAACGGATTTTCAATAATCGCCGACTATGGTCCAATTCGCTTTCACCGCCTGGCGGATGAAAAGAGATGCATCAGGATCATTCGCCAATGGCCGGCTCGACTTTGCCGAAGACTTCAAAATCCGGCTTGAAGAGGCTTTACCGCTCGAAGGACGGGGCGGCGGCGATCGAGTTCGCGCTGCTGGCAATTCCCTATTTCCTGATCGTCTTCGCCATTATCGAGACATTCGTCGCCTATACCGCCGAGCAGCTGGTGGCCAATGCCGTCGACACGATGGGGCGGCAGCTGCGGACCGGCAACATTACCTATAAACACACGACGACCACGAACGATAAAACCGAAGTTGAGTTCCGCAGGTTGTTCTGCGGTGAGATTTCGATCCTGATCCAGTGCGGTGAAGCCGAGATAAACAAGGCGAACAAGCTTTATCTGGACGCCAAGCAGTATACGAACTTCTCCGACATGCCGACGACGATCCCGATGGCCAACGGCGATTTGAATACGACGGGCCTGAGCTTCGCGCCGGGCGGCCCGGGCACGCGCAATATGCTGCGCGCCTATTACAAATGGGACATCATAACGGACCTGCTTCGCCCGTATATTTCCAATATCCGTCCGACCAGCGGATCCAACTACTTCCTGATCGTGGAAACCTCTGCCTTCAAGAACGAGGATTATCCGTGATGCGGGCGGACATGCGAAGATTTCTTGCAAGGTTGCCGCTGATCGAGCAGATGCGGCGGTTGCGTAAAGATGTCCGGGGCGTCGGGGCCGTGGAATTCGCGCTGATCGCGCCGCTGCTGCTTTTCCTCTACATCACCTCCTTCGAGCTGACGATCGGCCTCAGCGTATCGAAGCGGGTAACCCGCACGGCAAGCACGATCGCGGATCTGGTGACCCAGCAATCCAAGGTCACGACAAGCGACCTGCAGCAGATGACCAGCGTCGCCAACGCCGTTTTCACGCCCTATAAACCGGAAAACCTGAAGATAAAGGTGACCGGTGTCACGCTTGACGCCTCCAGCAATCCAACAGTCGCCTGGTCCTGGGCGCAGGACGGAAGCCGGCCTTATGCCAACGCTTCCTCTGTCAATGTGCCGACCGACATGCGCTCGGCCAGCACATTCCTTGTTCGCGCCGAAGTATCCGTCACGCACCAGTTGCTGATGTTCATGCCGGGGCTGATGCCGAGCAATCTGCAGACCATCACGCTGAACCGGGAATTCTATTATCGCCAGCGTGTGGGCACCAGCATCACCTGCGATGGGTGCTGAGCCGTCGGGGCTGGTAGCGCTGCCTTGCCGAACTGACCGCGAGGCCTTTGCCAACCGCGCCGGCGGACTATATGTTCGGCGATTCAGTTCGATCGCGGGATCGGACAAGACGGCATTCAGATCACCGGTGACAGATGGCGCGAGCCTTTCTCTTCGTACTTGATTCCTTCGGCGTCGGCGGCGCGCGCGACGCTGCCGATTATGGCGACCTCGGATCCAACACGCTTGGCCATATCGCGGAATTCTGCGCCGCCGGAGCGGCCGACCGGGCGGGTTTGAGACAAGGGCCGCTCAAGCTTCCCAACATGACCTCGCTCGGGCTTCTGGATATCGCCAAGATGGCGAGCGGCAGTTATCCGGCAGGGATGCCGCTTCCCGAGCGACTGTTCGGCCTTTATGGCGCGGCCAGCGAAATGTCGAACGGCAAGGACACGCCGTCCGGCCACTGGGAGATCGCCGGCACGCCGGTAATGTTCAACTGGGGTTATTTCCCGACTGAAGGCGACGCGTTTTCGCCGGAATTGGTGGAAGCGATCTGCCGTGACGGCGAGATCCCCGGCATTCTGGGCAATTGCCATGCTTCGGGCACAGAGATCATCGAACGGTTGGGCGAAGAGCATATCAGAACGGGTAGGCCGATCTGCTATACATCGAGCGACAGCGTGTTCCAGATCGCTGCGCATGAAACACATTTCGGCCTCGACCGGCTGATCGCGCTCTGCCAGGTGGTGCGCGGACTTCTCGATCCGCTCAATATCGGACGGGTGATCGCCCGCCCCTTTACCGGCGAGACGGCGGAGACATTCGAACGGACCGGCAACCGGCGCGATTTTTCCGTACCGCCGCCGGAACCGACTTTGCTCGATCGGCTGGTGGAAGCCGGCCGCAGCGTTCACGCAGTCGGCAAGGTGGGCGACATCTTTGCGCATCAGGGTGTGTCGCGCGTCATCAAGGCGAACGGCAATGCGGCGCTTGCGGCGGCGACGCTTTCCGCCATGGACGAGGCAGCCGACGGCGATCTCGTCTTCACCAATTTCGTCGATTTCGACATGATCTATGGCCATCGCCGCGATGTGCCCGGTTATGCCGCAGCGCTTGAAGCCTTCGATTTGAGCCTGCCCGATTTTCACCGCCGGCTGAAGCCGGGCGACCTTGTGATATTGACCGCCGACCACGGCTGCGACCCGACATGGCGCGGCACCGACCACACACGCGAGCGCGTTCCGATCATGGCTTTCGGCCCCGGCATCCGCACCCGGTCGATCGGGGTCCGGTCGTCCTATGCCGATATCGGCGAGACCGTTGCCGCGCATCTGGGCATTGCCGCCGGCCGGCATGGGTGGAGTTTCCTGTGACGAAAAATCTTCTGAAAGCCGAGATCCATTGCCATATCGAGGGTGCCGCGCCGCCTGCAGTGACCGAAGCGCAGGCAGGCAAATACGGCGTCGACACCAGCGCGTTCCTGAAGGATGGCGCCTATCAGTGGCGTGACTTTTCCGAATTCCTCGTTGCCTATGACGCGGTTGCAGCACTGTTTCGGACAGAGGAAGACTATGCGCTGCTGACCGAGGCCTATCTTACCGAACTTGCAGCCATCAACACGATCTATAGCGAAATCATCGTATCGCCCGACCATGGCGACCGGATCGGGCTTGGCGCGGATGCCTATCTCGCCGGCATATGCGACGGGATTATCGCGGCGAAGGAAAAGACCGGCATCGAAGCGCGGATCATCGTGACCGGCGAACGACATTTCGGGCCGGATCGTGTGGTGGTCGCAGCCGAATATGCCGCGCGGGCGAAAAATCCGCTGGTGACCGGTTTCAACATGGCGGGCGAAGAGCGGATGGGACGTGTCGCCGACTATGCCCGCGCATTCGACATCGCCCGCGATGCGGGACTGGGTCTTACCATTCATGCCGGTGAAGTCTGCGGGCCGTTCAGCGTGACGGACGCGCTTGATCTGGTGAACCCTGCCCGCATCGGCCACGGCGTCAGAGCCATCGAGGACGAGGCGCTGGTGGCGCGGCTGGCCGAACTCGGCACCGTGCTGGAAGTCTGCCCCAGCTCCAATATCGCGCTTGGCGTCTTTGCCGATTTCGACAGCCATCCGCTGAAGCGGCTCAAGGCGGCCGGCGTGAAGGTCTGCATCAATTCCGACGATCCGCCCTTCTTCGACACGTCGCTTGCCCGCGAATACGAGATCGCATCGCAGACGATGGGCATGAGCGACGCGGAGATCAACGAGATGACCCGCACGGCGCTTCAGGCTGCGTTTGTGGACGATGCGACCAAGGAGAGGTTGCTGAAGCACTTCGACGAAGAAACTTGAGATTCAGGCTGGGGATCATGGGAGGACCATGATCTGGCCACTTGCAGAACAGGATATTTTTCGAAAAAGAAGAGACAAGCAACGAAAAGGAAAAAAGGTCATGGACGGCGTCACAGTCATCAATCATCCGCTGGTGCAGCACAAGCTGACGATCATGCGCAAGAAGGCGACGTCGACTGCCGGTTTCCGCAGGCTGCTGCGGGAAATCTCGATGCTGCTCTGCTACGAAGTGACCCGCGATCTCGAATTGACGATGGAAACGATCGAAACGCCGATCGTCGAGATGCAGTCGCCGGTGGTGGAAGGCAAGAAGCTGGTCTTCGTTTCCATCCTGCGCGCCGGCAACGGTCTTCTGGAAGGCATGCTCGAACTGGTGCCCTCGGCTCGTGTTTCCCATATCGGCCTTTACCGCGACCATGACACGCTGCAGCCGGTGGAATATTACTTCAAGGCCCCGGACGATCTGGACGAGCGCCTGATGATCGTCGTCGATCCGATGCTGGCAACCGGCAATTCGGCCATCGCCGCCATTCAGAAGCTCAAGGAACGCGGCGCCAACAACATCCGCTTCCTCTGCCTGCTCGCCGCACCGGAAGGCATCAAGAATTTCCAGGAAGCGCATCCTGACGTGAAGATCTACACCGCGTCCGTCGACAGCCATCTCAACGAGAAGGGTTATATCGTGCCCGGTCTCGGCGATGCCGGCGACCGCATGTACGGCACGAAGTAAAGACTTTCAGGATTTCCTAACCAATGATGACGAAGGCGGCCGGCCCGAAAGGGTTGGGCCGCTTTTTCGTAACCATTGCGGCCTAGCATGTTTTCCCTGAACCCAAGGGTAGGCCCATGCTTCTTCGCACCTCCATCTTCGCAGCCGTTGTCGTTCTCATGGCGACACAGATCCCTGCGCTGATCGAGCGGACGGATCATCCGGCGCAGCAGGAGCCGGCGCTACAGAGGCCCTCGCCTGCCGCTTCGACCACACCCGCCCCGCAACCGGCAGCGCTGACGCCGGGGACGATGGTGCTGAATGCCGACGGACGCGGCCATTTCATCGGCAGTTTCAAGCTTAACGGCAAGCCCGTGACCGGCCTTGTCGATACCGGCGCCTCCGTGGTCGCGCTCAACGAGCGCACGGCGCGCATGCTGGGCTATAGCGCAAACAGCCTCGACTTCCGCTATCCGATGCAGACGGCAAACGGCCAGACACAGGCCGCACATATCGTGCTCGATCGGGTGGAGATCGGCAATGTCAGGGTCCGCGATGTCGACGCGATGGTTCTGCGGGACGAAGCCCTGAGCGACACACTGGTGGGCATGAGTTTCCTGACGAAACTGAAATCCTACCAGGTCAAGGGCGGCAGCCTGACGCTTGCCAACTGAGGCTTGTTCTTCTGGTTCTGCGCAATTGCGGACGAAAAACCGGTTCCCACTTCTGCTGGAATTGCTTCAGTTAGCCGATCCGCTCGATGATGACCGGCGAAGATGCCGGCGGGTTTGCCTCGATACGGTAACTTGCAAGCAAAGCCTGTTTCGCACGATCAGCCTGTTCCCGCGACATAGCGTGAACACGCGCGATCGGCTGGCCCTTTTCGATCGCAGTTCCTAGTGAGAGGATGCGGTCGAAGCCGACGCTGTGGTCGATCGTGTCGGAGGTCTGGCGGCGGCCTCCTCCCATATCCACCACGGCAAGCCCGAGAGCACGGCCATTGCAGGCGGCGAGATATCCGCCAGTCGGAGCCGGTACATCAAGAATGACCGGGGCAGCCGGCAGGTAGATCTCCGGGCGTTCGCAAAAATCGGCCGGGCCGCCGAGCGCATGGACCATGCGGGCAAAGGTTTCCATTGCCTTTCCGGACGACAGGGCCGAGCGCGCCATGCCCTCGCCCTCGGCAACAGTTGCGGCAAGCCCCGCCTGAACCAGCATTTCGGCGACCTCTGCCAAAACGAGCATCTCAAGCCTGGTGCCCGACTTTCTTCCGGCAAGGAAATCGACGCAGTTTGCCACTTCCAGCGCATTGCCGGCGGCGTCCGCCAGCGGTTCGTTCATGTCGGTGATCAGCGCGACCGTCGGCACGCCTGCACCCTTCGCGACATCGACCAGCGAACGGGCCAGAAGGCGCGCTTCGCCGAGATCCTGCATA
Source organism: Hyphomicrobiales bacterium (assembly GCA_900469445.1). Taxonomy (GTDB): domain Bacteria; phylum Pseudomonadota; class Alphaproteobacteria; order Rhizobiales; family Rhizobiaceae; genus Neorhizobium. The sequence continues at coordinate 197,556 of UBXM01000033.1, read as the reverse complement.
AAGGCGCCGGTGCCGACCTTGACGTCCATCAGCAGCGTCTGCAGGCCGGCGGCCAGCTTTTTCGACAGGATCGATGCGGTAATCAGCGGCACGGATTCCACCGTCGCCGTGACATCGCGAATGGCGTAGAGACGGCGGTCGGCGGGCGCGAGATCCGATGTCTGGCCGACGATGGCGCATCCGACATGCCGCACAACTTCAAAAAGGCGGGACTGATCCGGCGCTATGTCATAGCCCGGTATGGATTGCAGCTTGTCCAGTGTGCCGCCGGTATGGCCAAGGCCACGACCGGAGATCATCGGGACGGCAAGACCACAGGCTGCGGCGATGGGTGCCAGCATCAGCGAGACATTATCGCCGATACCGCCGGTCGAATGCTTGTCTGCAATGGGGCGGCCGACATCACTCCATTTCAGGACAGAGCCGGAATCACGCATGGCAAGCGTCAGCGCGACCGTCTCGTTTAGGGAGGCCCCCTGGAAGAAGACTGCCATGGCGAAGGCGGCGGCCTGTGCTTCCGAAACGGAGCCATCGGTTACGCCGCGGATGAAGGCCGAAATCTCCTCACCGGAGAGCATCTGCCCGTCGCGCTTACGGCGAATGATCTCCTGAGGCAGCATCAGGCTTCGTCAGTAGCCGGCAGCGGCGCGCGGCGCGGTGGTTCCGCCGAGAACCGCCAGAATATCGTCAAGCAGGCTCGATGCGCCGAAACGGAAGGTCGAGGGCATGATCCAGTTCGGTCCCAGAATGCTTTCGGCCAGGCGAAGATAAAGATCGGCGTCGGCAACCGTTGAAATGCCGCCGGCCGGCTTGAAACCGACCTTGGCCTTCGATTCCCGGATCGCACGCAGCATGATATCGGCAGCTTCCAGCGTGGCGTTGACCTGAACCTTGCCGGTGGATGTCTTGATGAAATCCGCCCCGGCGGCAATGGCCAGCTCGGAGGCGCGCTTGACGAGCGCCATGTCCTTCAGCTCGCCGGTCTCGAGAATGACCTTGAGTGTGGATTGCGGGCAGGCTGCACGGACGGCCTCGACCATTCCGGTTACCGCCGCTTCATCGCCAGCGATGAAGGCCTTGTAGGGGATGACCAGATCGATTTCGTCGGCACCGTCCTCAACCGCCTTGCGCGTTTCTTCGACAACTTCGGCCACGGCGAGGTCGCCCGAGGGGAAGTTGACGACGGTTGCAATGCGGACCGGGTGGCCGGTTCCAAGGATCTGGCGGGCATGAGCGACGAAGCGCGGCCAGATGCAGATCGCGGCGCTGTTGCCATAGGGCGTCTGCGCACGCAGGCACAGATTTTCAATTGCGGCATCATCGCAATCGTCACGCAGGTTCGTCAGGTCGAGAAGAGACAGGGCAAATGCCGCAGCCTCGCGCGGGCTCTGCAGTTCCATGGTATCCTCCGGTGATGATTGAAGTGCCAGTTTTAACGTTGAACCGATTTGATTCAACCCGCGGCGGCTGCGAAATATGGCATCTTGCCGCTATGGCGTTGATAAGTCAGGGATCGCCGCTGAGCATTTCATGAAGGACCGAGGCCAGCCGCGCGCCGCCGACGGGCGCCATGTCCTTGGTTTCCTCGTGACTGAGTTCGGCACCGGTCATGCCTGCCCCGTAATTGGTGACGACCGAGGCGGCGGCAACCTTGAGGCCGAAATAGCGGGCAAGGATGACTTCCGGCACGGTCGACATGCCGACGGCATCGGCACCCAGCGTGCGCGCCATGCGGATTTCGGCCGGTGTCTCGAAGCTTGGACCGGAGAACCACATGTAGACGCCCTGGTAGAGTGTCACGCCGACCCGGATCGCGGCATTGCGCATTTTCAATGCGAGATCGGCATCATAGGCGCTCGTCATACCGACGAAGCGCTGATCGCCATGTTCGCCGATCAGCGGGTTCATGCCGGAATAGTTGATATGGTCGGTGATCTGCATGACCGAACCGGGGGGCATGTCCTCGCGCACCGAGCCTGCCGAATTGGTGAGGATCAGCGACTGGACGCCAAGCCCTTTCAGCACCTGGAGCGGAAAGCGCATGGCCTTGGGATCACCATGCTCATAATAGTGGGCACGACCGGACAACATGATCACCGGCTGGCTGCCGAGATAACCCGCCACGAGTTCGCCCGCATGGCCGGTGACGCCGCTTACCGGAAAACCTTCAAGTTCCCTGTAGGAGATGCGGATCTGATCGGTCACGCCATCCACCAGCGAGCCGAGACCGGAGCCCAGCACGATCGCCACACGCGGCACGAGGCCATCCAGCCGTTCAACCAGCAGATCGGTTACCGTCGTCATCCGAGGACATCCGTTTCAAAGGCATAGGGCAGGAGTTCGGCCATGGTGACGGTCTTTGCCACGCCGACCTCGTTGCACAGATAGATGCGTGTATCGGCCGAAGCGAATTCCGAAATCTTCTGCCGGCAGCCGCCGCAGGGCGTGCAGAGCGGCAGCTTTTCGGCAATTACCGCCAGCTCGACGATCTTCTTTCCACCGCCCATAACCATGGCGCCGATCGCCGTCGGTTCGGCGCACCAGCCCTGAGGAAAGGACAGGTTCTCGATATTGGCGCCGAGATAGACCTTGCCGTCATCGGCCTTCAGAGCAACGCCGACCGGGAATTTCGAATAGGGCGCATAGGCCCTGGTCATCGCCTCTCGGGCGGCCTCGAACAATTCGTGAGACATCGGATCAACGTTCCTTCGTATAGGCGACGCCACCGGCCTTGGGCGGGCGGGCGACGCCGATGAAACCGGCCAGCAGGATGCAGGTGAGGATGTAGGGCAATGCCTGGAAGATCTGCACCGGAACCTCGCCGATCATCGGCAGAGACTTGCCCTGCATGAAATTGGCGAAGGCATCGAGAAAACCGAACAGAAGGCAGGCGAACATGACCGGCACCGGCTTCCACTTGGCGAAGATCAGAGCCGCGAGCGCGATATAGCCCTTGCCGGCGGACATGTTGTTGATGAAGGCGGCGGACTGGGCGATCGACAGATAGGTGCCGGCAAAGCCGGCGAGGAAGCCCGTGACGATCAGTGCACGATAGCGCAGCCAGACAACCGAGACACCTGCCGTATCCACGGCACCCGGATTTTCACCGACGGCGCGCAGGCGCAGGCCGAAGCGGGTGCGATAGAGAACCCACCAGGAGAGCGGCACCATGAGGAAAGCGATATAGGTGAGGATGTTGTTGCCGGAGATGACGTTTGCATAGAGCGGGCCGATGATCGGCACGTCGCGCATCATCTCCGCACCCGGCAGGACGATGCCGGAGAAACGCCCTTCCGGCGGAACCTGACCGGTACGACCGCCCTGGTTGAACCAGGCGGTGCCGAGCACGATGGTCAGTCCCGCAGCAATGAAGTTCAGCGCCACGCCGGAGACGATCTGGTTGCCGCGATTGGTGATCGAAGCAAAGCCGTGCAGCAGCGAGAAGATGATCGCGACCATGATGCCGGCCCCGAGGCCGGCCCAGGCATTGCCGGTCCAATAGGCGGCGCAGGCGGCGGCGAAGGCCGATGCCAGCATCTTGCCTTCAAGGCCGATATCGAAAATGCCGGCCCGTTCGGAGAAAAGACCTGCAAGCGCGGTGAAGAGCAGCGGGATGGACAGGCGGATCGCCGACCCCAGAATGCTGACGAAAGTGTCGAAATATTCCATGGCTATTTCCCCGTCGCAGTCTGGTAGAGCCGCACCATGGCCGGGCGCAGCATGTATTCCAGCGCGCCGGCAAAAAAGATGACGAGGCCCTGGATGACCACGATCATGTCGCGGGTGATGTTCGGCATCTCGAAGGAGAGATCGGCGCCGCCCTGATAAAGAATACCGAACAGGATGGCGGCAAGGATGATGCCGACCGGATGGCTGCGTCCCATCAGCGAAACGGCGATGCCGACAAAACCTGCACCGGCAACGAATTCCACCTGCAGGCGGGCCGAGGCTCCCATGACGGCATTGAGCGACATCATGCCGGCCAAGCCACCGGAAATCAGCATGGCGATGATGACAGTGCGGACGTAAGGGATGCCGGCATAAACGGCGGCGGTGGGACTGACGCCGAGCGTGCGCATCTCGTAGCCCAGCTTGGTGCGCCAGATCAGCAGCCAGACGAGGTAACACATCACGAGCGCTATGATGAACGACACGTTGAACGGCGCCGGACCGAGCTTGAGGCCGAACAGCGCCATTAGCCAATCCAGCTTGGGAAGCTGCCCGCCGGCCAGGAACGTCCGCGTTTCCGGCGCCATCTTGCCTGGAACGATGAAGACATTCACCAGCAGATAGACCATCAGCGTGGCGGCGATGAAGTTGAACATGATGGTGGTGATGACGACGTGGCTGCCGCGCTTGGCCTGCAGCCACGCGGGAATGAACGCCCAGGCAGCACCAAAGAGGGCCGCACCGATGACGGCAAAGGGCATGGTGACATACCACGGCACGTAATGATCTAGCGACAGAGCCACCAGAGCGGCTCCCAGACCGCCGACATAGGCCTGACCTTCCGCCCCGATATTGAAGAGGCCGGCATGGAAGGCAACAGCGACCGCAAGGCCGGTGAAGATGAAGCTCGTGGCGTAAAACAGGGTAAACCCGATCGCATCACCGCGACCAAGCGCCCCCTGAATGAGGAAATTGAGCGCATCGAACGGGTTTTCGCCGATCGCCCAGACGACGAGGCCGGAAAAGAAGAAAGCCAGGACGAGGTTCAACAGCGGGATGACGCCGTAGTTGATCCAGGCGGGCAATGGGACCGAAGCCGTGCTCATGCGCGCCTCCCCTTTCGCCCGGTTTCGATCCGTGCCTCGTTCATCCCATACTCCGAAATCTTATCATATGCAGACATCGTCACGCCGCGATCCCCGCCATCATCAGGCCAAGCGTCTGTTCATCCGCATCCGACGGCTTTTCACCGACGATCTTGCCGGCGAACATGACGAGGATACGATCCGACAGCGAACGGATTTCGTCGAGCTCGACCGAAACCAAGAGAACCGCCTTCCCGGTATCCCGCATCTCGATGATGCGGCGGTGAATGAATTCGATCGCGCCGATATCGACGCCGCGGGTCGGCTGACCGATCAGAAGCATTTTCGGATCGCGCTCGATCTCGCGGGCAACGACGATCTTCTGCTGGTTGCCGCCTGAGAAATTGGCGGTCTTCAGCTGCGCATTCGGCGGGCGGATGTCATATTTGGCGATCTGTTCCTCGGCCTGTCTGCGGATCGCATCGAGATCCAGCATCGCGCCGCGGCCATAACGCGGGTCGTGGTGATAACCGAGGATGGAGTTTTCGTATTCCTCGAATTTCAGCACAAGCCCCATGTGGTGCCGGTCTTCCGGGATATGCGCAAGGCCGAGCTGGCGCAGAAGTGCCGGATCGGCGGCTTCGACCGGCTTGCCGTCGATGAAGATTTCGCCCGAGACGGGCTTACGGATGCCGGCCAGCGCCTCCAGCAGTTCCGACTGACCGTTGCCGGCGACACCGGCGATACCGACGATTTCACCGGCCCGGACATCGAAAGACACGTCGTCGACCATGGTGACGCCGCGGCCATCCTTCACGATCAGGTTCTTAACGGACAGAAGAACCGGGCCGGGCTTTGCTTCCTGTTTTTCAACGCGCAGCAGCACGCGGCGGCCCACCATCAATTCGGCAAGTTCGGCAACCGTCGTTTCGGCAGTCTTGCGGGTCGCGACCATTTCGCCGCGGCGCATGACCGACACCGTGTCGGTGATCGCCATGATTTCGCGCAGCTTGTGGGTGATGAGGATGATTGTCTTGCCCTGATCACGCAGGACCTGAAGAATACGGAACAGGTGGTCGGCTTCGGCCGGCGTGAGGACGCCCGTCGGTTCATCGAGAATGAGAATATCGGCACCGCGATAAAGGGCCTTGAGGATTTCGACGCGCTGCTGCCTGCCGACAGGCAGTTCCTCGATCAGCGCATCCGGATCGACTTCCAGGCCGTAATCCGTCTCGAGCCGCTTCAGCTCCTTGCGCGCACCGGCCACACCCTTGGCCAGCAACTGCCCGCCTTCGGCGCCAAGCATGACATTTTCGAGCACGGTGAAATTTTCCACCAGCATGAAATGCTGGTGGACCATGCCGATGCCCGCGGCGATCGCGGCCTGGCTGTCGCGGATCGAAACCGGCCTGCCCTGAATGCGGATCTCGCCTTCGTCGGCATGATAGAAGCCGTAGAGGATCGACATCAGTGTCGATTTTCCGGCACCGTTTTCGCCGATGATCCCGTGGATCGATCCCTTGCCGACGGAAAGGTTGATATTCTTGTTGGCGTGGACTGCGCCGAATTTCTTGTCGATGCCGACAAGCTCGATCGCGGGCTCATTCGCTGAAGACTGAAGGTTCAATGGTTCGACCTTGCTCTCTATATGCAAAAAGGGCGCATGGCGGTTTTCGCCATGCGCCCCTTCGATCCTTGACTTACATCGGGCAGGAATTGTCCGTCATGTAGTCATGCACCTTGACGGTGCCGGCAATGATGTCCGCCTTTGCCTTATCGAGCGCAGCCTGCATTTCCGGCGTAATGAGCGCCTTGTTGTCGTCGTCGATCGCGGCAACGACGCCGTCATCCTTGATGCCGTTCGACTGAACGCCTGCAGTGAACTTGTCTTCTGCGGCATCCTTATAGGCATTATAGACAGCCAGATCGACGCGCTTGACCATCGATGTCAGAACCGAGCCCGGATGGACGTGGTTCTGGTTGCTGTCGACGCCGATCGACAGTTTCTTGTTGTCGGCTGCGGTCTGCAGCACACCGAGACCGGATGCACCGGCAGCCGCATAGATCACGTCGGCGCCCTGATCGATCTGGTTCTTGGTGAGTTCACCTGCACGCACCGGGTCATTCCAGGCAGCGCCGGTGGTGCCGACCATGTTCTGGAAGACCTGCATGCCGGGCTTGGCGGCCTTGGCGCCCTGCACATAGCCGCAGCCAAACTTGCGGATCAGCGGAATATCCATGCCGCCGACGAAGCCGACCTTGCCGGTCTTGGAGGCCATGCCGGCGAGCAGGCCGACGAGATAGGAGCCTTCGGCTTCGTTATAGACGACGGAGCGGACGTTCGGCAGATCGATGACCGAGTCGACGATGACGAATTTAGTATCCGGAAATTCGCCGGCGACCTTTTCCATGGCCGAGGTCCAGGCGAAGGAGACGGCGATGACCGGGTTATAGCCGCGGCTCGCGAAATTGCGGATCGCCTGCTCGCCCTGCGTATCGCTGGTCGGCTCGAAATCGCGGTATTCGGTGCCGGTTTCCTTCTTGTACATTTCGGCGCCGGCATAGGCGGCCTCGTTGAAGGATTTATCGAATTTTCCACCGGTGCCATAGACCAGCGCCGGCTTGATCTCGGCGGCCAGCGCTGTCGTCGACATCGCAGCCACGGCAAGAAGGCTCAAAAGGGTTTTCTTCATCGTGCAGCCCTGTTTTTTTTACTGTTAGGTCCTCCCGCGGGTCCGGCCTACGGACGCCATGCGGTCACCCGCCCCTCTTCAAAGGCTTGGCTATACCTACTCTCGCATGTGCGCCAGAAAAATTCACCAGATTTTTTTCATCTGGCAAAAGCGCCTATCCCTTTGGCAGCCTGCACGAATTCGCCGCGGACCTGCACAAATCCGCGGCGTTTCAAATCATATTATTGCAGGTTCAAGCCGCCTGGCCGACCGGGCATGAAACACCGGTGCCCTTGAGACCGCAGTAGCCCGCCGGATTCTTGGCAAGATACTGCTGGTGGTAATCTTCCGCATAATAGAAGGTCGGCACGGGTGCGAGTTCCGTGGTTATCGGCGTATCGCGACCGGCCTTGTTCAGCGCTTCCTGGAAGGCATCCAGCGCCTCACGCGCCTGGCCAGCCTGGCTTTCACTCGTCGTGTAGATCGCGGAACGGTAGGTCGTGCCGATATCATTGCCCTGCCGCATGCCCTGGGTCGGGTCGTGCTCTTCAAAGAACGCCTTCAGCAACTGACGGTAGGAGATGACATTCGGATCAAAGACGACCTTGACGATTTCGGCATGGCCGGTGAGCCCGGTTGTCGTTTCATGATAGGTCGGGTTGGGCGTGATGCCGCCCGCATAACCTACGGCGGTGACATGGACACCCGGCATTTTCCAGAAAAGGCGCTCGGCGCCCCAGAAGCATCCCATACCGAAATAAGCAACCTCAAGGCCGTCCGGATACGGCCCATCAATCGGCTTCCCATTGACGAAATGGGTTTCGGCGGTCGGGATCGCCTCCTGCCGTCCGGGCAAGGCCGTCTCCGACGAGGGCATTGCAGTCTTCTTGTTGAAGATCTCATTCAGGAACATATCTGCCTCCTCATCCGGCGACATTGTTTTTCGAGCTTTCGCCTGGAATTGCTTGCCGTTCAGGCCGAGAACCGTCCGGCAAAGGACTTTCTCTTGTAGCCCACCATCCAGAAAAGCAAAGCCAGGACGAGAAATACGGCACCGGCCGGCTGCGCCAGAACCGGCGCCACATAGGGTCGCCATATATCTGCGCTGATATAGTCATCTGCCGACAGTTCTGCCAGTGTCAGACTTTCCGGATCGAGATTGAGCCAGGCATTGCCGAGACTGGTCAAGACTACATCCGACGACGAAACGGACTGGATTGAGTCGATCGTGCCGACGAGAACTGCCGCTGCCAGTGCCGCAAAACTCAGAAAATGGAAAAATGTCCGCAATAGTTTCATCGCGCAGATCCTTTTCCCCTAGAGTTCCGGCTTTCAAGGCAACAAGGATATCTCGATAGCCTGCGCATGGCAACGCGGACATACGTTTTACCGCAGCGGATCGCTTTTCAGGTGATTGTAATCAAATGGAAAATGGTGCTGCTAGAGAGATTTGAACTCTCGGCCTCTCCCTTACCAAGGGAGTGCTCTACCCCTGAGCTATAGCAGCATTCAGGCGGCGCGGTCTGTGCCGCGTCGTTGGTGAGCGGCCTATTGCCATAGGTTCATGACAAGCGCAAGCGGCAAATCGACTTTTTGTACAGATCGATACTTCTCCAGCATGAGCCAGCGCCACGCGGAACAACACACATGCCCTATAAGAGCCGCCACGCAGATGAGAGGGCAGCGGGACGAGATATCCGTCCCGCTGCGCCCGGTTTCTATGGTTTTGCCGGTGTGTCGGCGGTATCAATGGTGCTGCTGAGGATGAGCGCGAGGATCGTGCAGATCGCGCCGGAAATCAGATAACCGCCAATGAAGATGATGCCGAAATTGCTGGCAAGGCCAAGCGCCACCAATGGCGCGAAACCTGCACCAATCAACCAGGCAAGGTCGGATGTCAGCGCCGAGCCGGTATATCTGTAACCCGCGCTGAAGCGTGAGGAGACAGATCCGGAAGCCTGACCGAAGGAAAGACCGAGGATTGCAAAGCCCAGGATGATGAAGGCTGCCTGTCCCACACCTCCTGCATTGAGAAGGAACGGCGCGGTGAAGCTGAAGATGGCGATGATGAAAGCGCCGATCAGCAGCTGGCGTCGACGTCCGATGCGATCGGCCAGGTAACCCGACAGCATGATGGTTGCGAAACCGCAGAGCGCTCCCAGAACCTGGACGAAAAGGAAGGCGCCGGCCGACTGACCGCCATAAAGGGTCACCCAGCTCAACGGGAAAATCGTGACCAGATGGAACATGGCGAAGCTGGCGAGCGGCGCAAAGGCACCGATCACGACATCGAAACCATGGACCCGCAGCATTTCGGAGATCGGCTTGGCTTCAAGCTCATGATTTTCCATCGCCGTGCCGAATTCATGCGAAGCGACGATACGCAGCCTTGCGAACAGGGCTACGACATTGATCGCAAATGCGACGAAGAAAGGAAAACGCCAGCCCCAATCGAGGAAGTCCGCATCCGACAGATTAACGACGAAATATCCGAAGAGGATGCTGGCCAATGCGAAACCGACCGGCGCACCCAGCTGCGGGATCATCGCATAAAAGCCCCGACGATTCGGCGGCGCGTTCATCGCCAGCAGGGAGGCCAGACCGTCCCACGCTCCTCCAAGCGCAAAACCCTGACCGAGCCGGAACAGCGCCAGCAGCGCCACGGACCACAGGCCGATCGTCTCATAACCCGGCAGGAAGGCGATGGATGCCGTCGAGCCGCCGAGAATGAGCAAAGCCGTTGTCAGCTTGGTACCGCGGCCGAAAGTCCGGTCGATCCACATGAAGACGAACGAACCGACGGGCCGTGCCAGAAAAGCGAGCGAAAAGATGGCAAACGAATAAAGCGTTGCAGTGACCGGATCCGGGGCAAAGGGGAAGACCAGCCGGGGAAAGACCAGCACACACCCCAGGCCGAAAACGAAGAAGTCGAAGAATTCGGATGTTCGACCGATCACGACACCGATGGCGATATTACCCGCCGAAATCGGCTTGTCATCGTGAATATGCCTTGCGTCCCGCTCCAGTGCCGATGACGACGGACCAGTCGCCGGAATTGTTGCCTCTGCCATGACTAACGTTCCTCCTTCGCGTCATTGCAACAATGAGTATGTTGGCCGCACTTGCTGTCAATCAAGATTTCAACTGTGAATTTGTGAAAATTCGAAAATTAGCAAATTTTGCCACAATCGTGAGGTTTCGCGCGATAAGGTATGTCTTCTGTCAACTTTATGGACTAGATTGCGCGCCGCAGGGCCGCCCTCCATCGAAATGGAGCAGGTGGTGATTTGCAGTGCGAAAAATTGTAGCACTGCGACGAAACACCTCATGGAGATCGGAGCAACGCTCCGATAGGCGAACTAGATAAAAAGCAAATTTGAGCAGATCAATGTCCCCAATCGTAAGGCGTCTTTGCCAGCTTTCCCCCCTTCTTTTCCTCCCATTCATGGCGGGATGCGACCTCGTGGTCATGTCTCCGTCGGGCGATATCGCTCAGCAGCAGGCCGACCTGATCGTCGTGTCGACCGTGCTGATGCTGCTGATCATCGTGCCGGTCTTGTTCTTGACCTTGTATTTCGCGTGGCACTACCGCCACTCGAACACCAATGCCAAGTACGACCCTGAATGGCACCACTCGACCCGCCTCGAAGTGGTGATCTGGTCCGCCCCGCTTGCGATCATCATCGCGCTTGGTGCAATCACCTGGATCAGCACTCACAAGCTCGACCCGTTCCGTCCGCTCGATCGCATCGACGCTGAACGCAGCATTCCGGAAGGCACCAAGCCGCTCGAAGTGGAAGTCGTGGCGCTGGACTGGAAGTGGCTGTTCTTCTATCCGGAATACGGCATCGCCACGGTCAACGAGATGGCGGCTCCCATCGATCGCCCGATCACCTTCAAGATCACGTCGTCTTCGGTGATGAACTCGTTCTACGTTCCCGCGCTTGCCGGCATGATCTATGCGATGCCGGGCATGGAAACCAAGCTGCACGCGGTCATCAACAAGGAAGGCGTGTTCGACGGTTTCTCCGCCAACTACAGCGGTGCAGGCTTCTCGCACATGCGCTTCAAGTTCCACAGCGTCAACCAGGAAGGTTTCGACGGCTGGATCGCCCGCGTCAAGCAGAACGGCACGGCGCTCAACCAGGACGCCTACCTGAAGCTTGAAAAGCCGAGTGAACGCGAACCGGTCCGGTATTTCGCCACGGTCGCCGACGGCCTCTACCAGCGTGTCCTCAACATGTGTGCCGAAGAAGGCCGGATGTGCATGAATGAAATGATGCATATCGACATGATGGGCGGCGGCGGCGTCGAGAGCCACGAGAACCGCGAGAAGCTGCGCTACGACAATCGCCATCTGGAGCACTATTCCGCCGGCCACGCTGCACCTGCTGCCATCGGGGCGACTGTCCCGGCATCGGGCGAGCCGGCCAAGAGCGAAGAGGCTCCGCATGAAGGCGGTCATTCGACGCCTGAAACGAACAATGAGGGGCCGGCGCCGGCCCAGCTCAACAACAACTAAACCTGGCGCTTTGCGTCGTATGACATCAATGAACGGGTTGTCCCATGCTTTCTGATCCAGACCTCCTGAAGTTCATCTTCGGTCGGTTGACACTCGAATCGATCCCCTATCACGAGCCTATCCTCGTCGCGACCTTCACTGCTGTTGCGCTTGGCGGCATCGCGCTTTTGTGTCTTATCACCTACATGAAATGGTGGGGTCCCCTGTGGCATGACTGGATTACCAGCATCGACCACAAGAAGATCGGCATCATGTACATCATCCTGGCAATCGTAATGCTGCTGCGCGGCTTCGCGGATGCCATCATGATGCGTATCCAGCAGGCTATCGCCTTCAACGGCAACGAGGGCTACCTCAACGCTCACCACTACGACCAGATCTTCACTGCCCACGGCGTGATCATGATCTTCTTCGTCGCGATGCCTTTCGTGACAGGTTTCATGAACTATGTCGTGCCGCTGCAGATCGGCGCCCGTGACGTTTCCTTCCCGTTCCTCAACAACTTCTCGTTCTGGATGACCACTGCCGGCGCGATCATCATCATGATCTCGCTGTTCGTCGGTGAATTCGCACGCACCGGATGGCTGGCCTACCCGCCGCTTTCGGGCGCGGATTACAGCCCGGGCGTCGGTGTCGACTATTACATCTGGGGACTTCAGGTCGCCGGTGTCGGTACGACATTGTCAGGCATCAACCTGATCGCCACAATCGTCAAGATGCGCGCGCCGGGCATGTCCTTCATGAAGATGCCTGTCTTCACCTGGACCTCGCTCTGCACCAACATCCTGATCGTCGCCACCTTCCCGATCCTGACCGCAACCCTCGTTCTTCTGTCGCTCGACCGCTATGTCGGTACGAACTTCTTCACGAACGATCTCGGCGGCAACCCGATGATGTACGTCAACCTCATCTGGATCTGGGGTCACCCGGAAGTCTACATCCTCATCCTGCCCGCCTTCGGTATCTTCTCCGAAGTGGTCGCGACCTTCTCCGGCAAGCGCCTGTTCGGTTATGCCTCGATGGTCTACGCCACCTGCGCGATCATGATCCTGTCCTATCTCGTGTGGCTGCACCACTTCTTCACGATGGGTTCGGGCGCCTCGGTCAACGCCTTCTTCGGCATCACCACGATGATCATCTCGATCCCGACAGGGGCGAAGATCTTCAACTGGCTGTTCACGATCTATCGTGGCCGCGTCCGTTATGAAGTTCCGATGCTGTGGACGATCGGCTTCATGGTGACATTCGTCATCGGCGGCATGACCGGCGTCATGCTGGCGGTTCCGCCGGCAGACTTCGTGCTGCACAATTCGCTGTTCCTGGTCGCTCACTTCCATAACGTCATCATCGGCGGCGTGCTGTTCGGCCTGATGGCCGGCGTCACCTACTGGTTCCCGAAGGCCTTTGGCTACAAGCTCGACCCTTTCTGGGGCAAGATGAGCTTCTGGTTCTGGTTCGTCGGCTTCTACTTCGCCTTCATGCCGCTCTACGTCCTCGGCCTGATGGGCGTTACCCGCCGCATGTCGCAGTTCGAAGATCCGTCGCTGCAGATCTGGTTCATCATCGCCGCCGTCGGCGCGGGCATGATCGCCATCGGCATCCTGTCCTTCATCATCCAGCTCGTCGTCAGCTACATCAAGCGCGAGGAACTGAAGGACGAGACGGGCGACCCGTGGCACGGCCGTACTCTGGAATGGTCGACGTCTTCGCCGCCGCCGGAATACAACTTCGCCTTCACCCCAGTCGTTCATGACCATGACAGCTGGTACGACATGAAGAACCGTGGTTTCGAGCGTCCGCTTCAGGGCTTCAAGCCGATCCACATGCCGAAGAACACCGGCACGGGTGCAATCCTGGCAGCTCTCAACGTTGCCCTGGCATTCGGCCTGATCTGGTACATGTGGTGGCTGGTCGCCGTATCGTTCATCGCCATCATCGCAGTCGCGATCGGCCATACCTTCAACTACAAGCGTGACTACTACATTCCGGCGGAAACCGTTTCCACGGAAGAAGGAAAGCGTACCGAACTGCTGGCGAAGCAGGTGTGACAATGAGCAGCAATATTCAGAGCCAATCTGCGGAAAAGCCGCAATTCTATCTCGAGGAAGACCATCATCCGGAAGGCAGCACGAACCTCGGGTTCTGGCTGTACCTGATGAGCGACTGCCTCATCTTCGCGACGCTGTTCGCGACCTACGCCGTGCTCGGCCGCAATTATGCGGCCGGCCCTTCGCCGGCCGACCTGTTCGACCTGAAGCTCGTGGCAATCAACACCGCCATGCTGCTGTTCTCGTCGATCACCTACGGGTTTGCGATGCTGCAGATGGAACGCGGCGCCAAGCAGGAGACCCTGTTCTGGCTCGGCATTACCGGCCTTTTCGGCCTCGCCTTCCTGGGTATCGAACTCTATGAGTTCTATCACATGATCCATGAAGGTGCGACGCCGCAGCGTTCGGCGTTCCTGTCGGCCTTCTTCACGCTGGTCGGCACGCACGGTCTGCACGTCACCTTCGGCATCATCTGGCTGGTGACGCTGATGGTTCAGGTTTCCAAGCATGGCCTGATCCACGAAAACCGCCGCCGCCTGATGTGCCTGTCGATGTTCTGGCACTTCCTCGACGTCGTCTGGATCGGCGTATTCTCTGTCGTCTATCTCATGGGAGTCGTCGGATGACCACCAACTCCACCTCGCACGAAGATGCGCACGAAGCCCATCACGGCCATAGCCATGGCCACGAAGCCGGACACGGTTCGTTCAAGAGCTACATGACGGGCTTCATCCTGTCGGTGATCCTGACGGCTATCCCGTTCTGGCTGGTCATGGGTGACGTGCTCGACAGCAAGGTTGCCACCATTGCAGCGATCATGATCATCGGCGCGATCCAGATCGTCGTCCACATGGTCTACTTCCTGCACATGAACACGAAGTCGGAAGGCGGCTGGACGATGATGGCACTGATCTTCACGGTCATCATCGTGGCGATCGCGCTGATCGGCTCGCTGTGGGTCATGCATCATCTCAACACGAACATGATGGTCATGTCGCCGGAGATGATGAAGAACTTGCCTTGAGGTCGCTCTAAGGCTACCTCGATCCAGACCTGACGGACTGGCTTACATATTTTAAGAAATGGAAACGCCCGTGAAATCATATCTTGGCTTTCGGGCGTTTCTGCTTTTTTCGGCCCTCGTCTTCACCGCGCTCGGCAGCTGGCAGGTCCAGCGGCTCTTCTGGAAGCTCGACCTGATTGCCCGCGTCGATGCCCGTGTCCATGCCGAAGCCGTCGCGCCTCCGACGAAGGCAGAATGGCCGGCGATCGCGCCTGGCGATGCCGAATATCGGCATGTCACGCTTGCCGGAACTTTCGACAATTCACGCGAGGCCCTCGTTCAGGCTGTGACGGAAAGAGGCCCCGGCTTCTGGGTCGTCACACCGCTCACCTCCGCCGAGGGCGAAACGGTTCTGGTCAATCGCGGCTTCGTACCGCCGGATCGGCGTGATCCGGCATCCCGGGCGCAAGGCCAGCCTCAGGGCGAGGTCAAAGTCACGGGGCTGCTGCGCCTTACAGAACCCGGCGGGGCGTTTCTTCGCAGCAACAATCCCGCGGCGGGGAACTGGTATTCCCGCGACGTGGATGCGATCGGTGAAAACAAGGGGCTTGCCGATCTCGCCCCCTATTTCATCGATGCCGATGCAACGGCAAATGACGGCGGCTATCCGGTCGGGGGCCTGACCGTCATTCAGTTCAGAAACAGCCACCTCGTCTATGCGCTGACGTGGTTCTCTCTGGCAATCATGTCCTTTGCAGCCATGGTCCTGATCCCGCGCTTCCTGCGCAAGGAGGCCTGAGGGCATTTCCAAAGCTCGGCTGCAAAGCCGAGTTGCAACACGACAAGAATAATTTCAACCTCATCTTGAAGCGCTGACCAAGCGACACGAGATGCCAATTTGTCGCAATGCGCGCGGGCCGAGCATATATCTGTGCCGGATCCCGCCTTCATTGCGGTCACGTGGGCTATTCTAGAGCACTCGTTAAAACCCGGAAGACGCGCTATACAATGCCGGATGCAGCTTGTCCGACGCCCCGTTGATAACGCTGTCGCTTTGGTGAAGGCATATGCAGAAAACGCTGCTACGTTATATCTGGACGCATACGAGGCCGCAGCAGGTCTTCATCCTGATGATCGTCGCCTTGTCGATGGTCCCCTATTTCCTTGCCTTCGACCTTCCCAAACAGATCATCAACGGCCCGATCCAGGGCCAGGGTTTCGAGGATCTGAGCACCACCCAGAATTTTCTGGATTTCTCGCTTACCATTCCGTTCACGAACTATACGTTCGGCTTCGGCGGCTTTCCGCTCGACCGTATGCAAACCCTGGTCGCACTCAGCAGCGTCTTCCTGCTTCTGGTGATCATCAACGGTGCATTCAAATATTACATCAATACCTATAAAGGCCGGCTCGGCGAGCGCCTGCTGCGCCGTATCCGCTTCGAGCTCGTTGACCGCGTCTTGCGTTTTCCGCCCCGCCACGCAAAGAGCCTGAACGGCGCCGAAATCGCCAGCATGATCAAGGACGAAGTGGAGCCGTTCGGCGGTTTCACGGGGGATGCCTTCGTCCAGCCTGCACTTCTCGGCGGTCAGGCGCTGGCCGCCCTGTTCTTCATCATCCTGCAGAACTTCTGGCTGGGCATGGTCGCGGCTTTCATGGTCGCGATCCAGGTCATCATCATTCCGAAAATGCGCCGCAGGCTGATCGAGCTTGGCCGACAGCGACAGATCACGGCGCGGCGACTGGCCGGCAAGGTGAATGAGGTTGTCGAAGGGCTGGGGACGATCCATGCCTATGATACGTCGAATTTCGAGCGCGCCGACGTGGCGAGCCGGCTCGGCGAAATCTACCGGATCCGCTACGATCTTTACCAGTGGAAGTTCCTGGTCAAATTTCTCAACAACTTCCTGTCGCAGGTAACCCCGTTCCTGTTCTATCTCATCGGCGGTTACCTGACGCTGCGCGGCACGCTCGACGTCGGTCAGCTCGTGGCCGTGATCAATGCCTACAAGGATCTGCCGGGACCGCTGAAGGAACTGATCGACTGGGATCAGGCACGCCAGGACGTGCAGGTGAAATACGAGCAGGTCTTCGAGAATTTCGAGGTCGAGGATCTCATCAACCCGGCCATTCACACCCTCACGCCGGCATCCGCCCGGCCGAAGCGCGAAACACTTCATGCCGTTTCGGTATCCCTTAACGACGATAGCGGCGCGAAAGTCGTCGATCATGTCACGCTGAAGATCGATCGAGGCGAAACGGTTGCCATGGTGGATCATACGGGCCGCGGCGCCGAAGCGATGGCGGAAGCCTTCGGCCGGCTCGCATGGCCATCGAGCGGCAGGATCTGCCTTGGCGACCAGGACATAAGAGAGCTTCCGGAATCCGTCACCGGGCGCCATATTTCCTATGTTTCGACGGACAGCTACTTCTTCCATGGAAGCCTGAAGGACAATCTTCTCTACGGCCTGAAACACGCGCCCGTTAAGAGATATGCGTATGAGGGCAAGGAGATGCGGCAGCGGCTGTGGGAAATCCGCGAAGCCAAGAAGGCGGGCAATCCGCATCTCGACATCAGAGCCGGCTGGGTGGATTACAGCTATGCGGCGCTTGGCAACGGCGCCAAGGAGGATTTGCAGAAGTCGCTTCTGGCAGCACTGGATGCCGTGCAGCTGACCGACGACGTGCTCGAGCTCGCGCTTCATTCGACAATCAATCCGGACGAGGATCCGGAATTTGCCACGCGGGTTGTCGAGATGCGCCATGCGCTGCGCGCGCGGATGAACGAATTGGGCATGGAATCTCTCGTCATCCCGTTCCAACCGGACGGATACAATTCCCAAGCCACAGTTGCCGAAAACCTGCTCTTCGGGGCGACAATGGCGCCTCTCAATCCGGACAACGAACTGCTGTCCAGCGAGCATTTCTATACCGCGCTCCACAAGGTGGGGCTGCAACGCCCGTTCGTGGAAATGGGACGGACAGTCGCCAGAAACCTCGTCGAGATCTTTGGCGGCCTTCCGGCAGACCACCCCTTCTTCCGTCAGGTCACGACACTTTCGGCGGAAGACATCAGCTTTTATCAGGGCCTGCTGCAACGGAAGAACGAACCCAAGCCGGCCAATTTCCGGCTATCGGGCGCCGACAAGGCGTTTATCCGGCTCACGCTGGAATATATCGAGCCGCGCTACCGTCTGGGTATTCTGACGAGCGAGTTGCAAGACAAGATCGTGGGCTCGCGCGAACTGTTTTACACCGAGCTGCCGGCTCATCTGCGGGAGCTCATCGAGCGGTATGACCCTGACAAATACGTTTCGGTCGCAACACTTCGTGAAAACATCGTCTTTGGCAAGCTGAGCAACAGCAATGCGGATGGCATTCTTGAGCTTCGCACCCTGGCAGGCAGTGTTTCCCGCGAGCTTGGCTTTGCCAATCAGCTTCTAAAGGCCGGACTTGATTACGATATTGGCGCTGGCGGACGTCGCCTGACACCGATCCAGCGGCGCAAACTAAATCTTGCCCGCGCGCTCATTCGGCGGTCCGATTATTACGTGTTCAACAAACCTCTTCCGGGGCTGGAAAGACACACCCAGGAGGAAATTGTTCAAAACGTGCTTGCATTTCTGGGTCAACAAGAGAATGATCCAGCTGTAATCTGGGTCTTGTCAAATATCTCTTTGTCACGTTTGTTTGACAAGGTTGTAATGTTTGACGGAGGCGCAATCCTCGAAGAAGGCTCGTATGAGACCCTTGAGCAGGAGAGCGGAACCTTCAAGGCTCTGGTGGCTTAGCCATCGATCCGACAGGAAAGGCGGAAGAGCGATGTTGCTATGTGATGAAGTCCAGCTGCTGCGGAAACTTCCGTATTTTGCGGAAGTGGATACGTGCAAGCTTAAACTCCTCGCGTTCGCTTCCGAGCGCGTGACGTTCAAGGCTGGCCAGCGTCTCTTTACCCAAGGCGACAGCGGAGATTCCGCTTACTTCATTCTCAGCGGCACCGTCGATTTTCTCGTGAGCACCCCGGATGGCCCGGTCAAGGTCAGCGAACGCGGACCGAACTCGATCGTCGGCGACATATCGCTTCTGTGCGATGGACCGCGCAGCTCCACCGTTCAGGCTGAAGGTGTGGTCGAAGCCTTGAAGATCAACAAGGATTATCTGTTCCGCATCATGGACGATTGCCCCGGCATGACCATGAAGATGACGCGCGCAATAGCCGAGCGACTGCGGCTGACGTCTTCCGAGCTGGACCAGGTTCGCGCTCTGCAGAAGGCCTGATCGGCCTTACCATCACAGCTTGCGATACATGAAATACCTGCCTTCGTTGACCGTGGGCAGGCGTGGAAGCTCGTCGAGTTCCGGGTGCTCAAGCGGCAGGCCGCTGACGGCATAACCGCCTGACTGGAGCATGGCGACAACCATCTGCGGCAGCCATGACAAGGTGATGGCATCCTTATCCGGATAACCCGTGCCGATATCGGCATGGACGAGCGCCGCGCCGGTTCCCGCGAATCTCAAACCCGTCTCGTTGATTTCACCCATGACGAAATCGTCTTCATGGGGGGCCGAGCTGCGATGCGCATTCATCGCCCGGTCAAAGGCAATCGCGCGGCGGTCGGCGAACAATTCGCGCAGATGGCTATAGGTTCGCCCATTGCCCAGCCCGACTTCCAGAACATCCCCTTGCGGCGGAAGGCCCAGATCACGGGCGACATGATTGAGGATGTCGCGCTGGGCGGACATGCGATTGATGAAGGTATCGAGACGGCTCATGGGGTTTCCAGTATCTCAGGCTTTGACGATGGTGTCCGCGGAAATTCCCCTGCGGGCAAAGACATTGCGCGTATCGACAATCAAGGGAGCATGCCTTGCGATCGCTTCATAATCGACGTCGTCGTGGTCCGTTGCGATGACGACCGCATCATAGGCTTTCAGGGCGCTTTCGCTCCAGTCCATCGATCGGCGGCCCTTCAGTTCGGCATATTCGCGCGTCGAGGGGATTTCCGGGACGTAGGGATCGAAATAATCGGCCGATCCGCCGCGGCGTTCGATCAGTTCCATCAGGCGCAATGACGGGCTTTCGCGGATGTCGGGCACGTTCTTCTTGTAGGCAAGGCCGATCAGCAGGACCCTGGAGCGGCTCAGCGCCTTGCCGCTGCGGATATCCAGCGCCTCTGCCAGCCGCGTCACGATATGGTGCGGCATTGCCGTATTGATCTCGCCGGCCAGCTCGATGAACCGCGTCGGGGTTTCGAATTCGCGTGATTTCCAGGTCAGGTAGAATGGATCGATCGGGATGCAGTGACCGCCGAGACCGGGGCCCGGATAAAAGGGCATGTAACCGAAAGGCTTGGATTTGGCCGCATCGATGACTTCCCACACGTCGATGCCCATGGCGTCGTAGACGAGCTTCAACTCGTTGACGAGGGCGATATTGACCGCGCGGAAAATGTTTTCCGTAAGCTTTACGGCTTCGGCCGTGGCGGTGGTCGATACCGGCACGATGGTCGATACGGTTGCGCCGTAAAAGGCCTGCATCAGGCTGGCCGCCGCCTCACCATCACCGGCGACGACTTTCGGGATGCTCGCCGTATGGAACTGACGGTTGCCCGGGTCTTCACGTTCGGGCGAATAACCGAGGAAGAAATCGGTACCGGACTTCAGGCCGGTCTTTTCGAGTATCGGCTTCACGACTTCATCGGTGGTGCCGGGATAGGTGGTCGATTCCAGCACGATCAGCTGGCCCGGGCGCAAGGTCCTGGCGATCGCTTCTGCCGTTTTCGCCACATAGGAGAGGTCGGGATCACGATGCGCCGTCAGCGGCGTCGGCACGCAGATCGCCACGATATCGCATTCGCCCAGACGATCGAAGTCGCAGGTGGCGACGAACCGGCCAGCCTCGCATTCGGCTTTCAGCACGTCCGTCGGCACCGCTTCGATATAGCTTTCCCGGCGATCGATGAATTCGATCTTGGATGGGTCGATGTCGAAACCGGTAACCGAGAACCCTGCCCGGCCGAAGGCCATCGCCAACGGCAATCCGACATAGCCAAGCCCCACGACGCCGGCTTTTGCCGTACGTGCTGTGATCTTCGCATGAAGCGTCGAGGAAAGGGAAGTATCGGTCATGACGGGAGAAATCCTAGCGATGAGGCAGTGGCTGACAGTTGTGAGAGATGCGCCGACGTGTCAAGAGTGGTCACGGGGAGATGATCAGATCCGCATGATGCCAGGCCTATGAAAATCCTGTTCTATTCGCCGCTGAAATCGCCCAATCATCCAGTCCCTTCCGGCGACAGGCTGATGGCGCGGCTTTTGGTTCGCGCACTGACAAGCCTCGGGCACGAGGTTTTCATCGCCTCCGAAATGCGCAGTTTCATGCGTTCATCCGAGATGGCGGATGCTTTGGAAGCAAACGTGGCGGATGCCGCGCGGGAGATCGAGCGTATCACGGCCGAACATTCCGGGTCATCCGCGCCGGACCTCTGGTTCACCTATCACCCCTATTACAAGGCGCCTGATCTTCTCGGCCCGGCGCTGGCGCGGCATTTCGGTATCCCCTTGATCAATGCGGAAGCTTCTTATTCTTCGCGCCGGAACATAGGGGCATGGCGGACGTCGCAGGAGATGCTGCTCGACAGCCTCAGACATGCTGCAGTCAATCTGTGCTTCACACGCCGCGACCGGGATGGATTGAAGGCGGCGGTGCCGGAGGCCCGGCTCGAACTGATCGCGCCCTTTATCGATAGCGAACCCTATCTACAGCGCACACCAGCCCCGGAACCGGGACGGCTGGTCACCGTGGCGATGATGCGGCCGGGCGACAAGCTTTCCAGCTATCAGGCGCTGGCCGAAAGCCTTCGCCTCATCCAGCATCTGCCGTGGACGCTTTCCATCGCCGGGGATGGGGAATGCCGGCCGGAAGTGGAACGGGCTTTTGCGCCACTCGGCCTAGAGCGGATAGAATGGCTGGGAGCGCTTCAGCAGGAGGATATCGCCGAGCTGCTTTCACGCGGGTCCATATTCCTCTGGCCGGGGCATGGGGAAGCATACGGGCTTGCCTATCTGGAAGCGCAGGCTGCCGGCCTTCCCGTCGTTGCCGAGGCGATTGCGGGCGTTCCGGAGGTCGTGGAACACGACAGGACAGGTTTGCTTACGCCGCCCGGCGACAGACATGCCTTTGCAGAAGCGATCGGCCACTTGTTGTCCGACGCTGAAACCAGATCTCGCCTCGCGAAAGAGGCACGGATTTTTGCGACCGGAGAACGGTCAATCAGCGGCGCGGCGGAAAGTCTGCGCCGTATCCTGGTCCGTATCCTGGATAGCCATGTGAGATGACGCGATGAGCAGACAACACTTCATCGAAATGCTCGACGCCTATGCCGAAGAAGGCAGGATGGTTCAGCTGTGGCTGCGGGACGACGACGCCATTGAACCGACCCCAGCGCTGTCGCAGCTTCTCGGCCTGTCGAAACGCTGGGATGCGCCGCTGACGATCGCTGCCATCCCCGTCCATGCCACAACGGCACTGGCAGAACTTCTGCAGGAATTGCCGCTGATATCCGTCGCCGTGCATGGTTGGGATCATATGAACCACGCGCCGGCATCGGAGAAAAAGCAGGAACTCGGCCTTCATCGTGGCGAGGCAGCCGTGCTCGCCCGCCTGGCGGAAGGGCTGGAGCGGATCACGACCCTGTTTGGCGATCGCGCGGTGCCCTTGCTGGTACCGCCATGGAACCGTATCGCGCAGCCGCTTCTCGGTCATCTACCGTCACTCGGATACGAAGCCCTGTCCGTTTTCGGCCCGGAGCGGGTGGAGACGCCGATCCGCCTGGTTAATACGCATGTCGATGTCATCGACTGGAGGGGGACGCGTGGGGGACGCGCGATGGAGGTGCTTTATGCCGAAGCTGCGGCCCGCCTCGATGCCGGGACCGGTAGAAAAACAAGCCTCGGTATTCTCACCCACCATCTCGTGCATGACGATGCCGTCTGGGCGTTTCTTGACGACTTTTTCGAACTGACCGCCAGGCAGCCGGCCTGCCGATGGGTTCCGGTTCGCGAGTTGATGAGTGGCGCTTGAACCTACCAGGGCTTCCAGGCGATGAGCAGGCCCTCGGCATCGGCTGCCTGGGCCTGAACATCTAAAAGCGATGCTCCGGCAGGCGCGGAGGGTGCAACGAACCCGGCTCCTGCAAGGCTGACCGGGCCGGACCGGGCGACGACGGTGAAGATCAGCGGACCGGTCGACCACCATGCGGGAGCGTCGCCCAGATCCTCTATCACCGACGCAAGCGCGTCACACAATCTTGAGAAAACCGGATTGCCTGCCGGCGTTGCGATGAAGGAATTGGCAAACAGCGTACTTCCGGCACCGGTGTTGCGCGGGATCTCTTCTGCGAAGACGGAAAGCCCCGTCAGCGGCAGGAAATCGTGAAAGCTTCCCGTGTTGCTGGCCGGATACCAGTCACAATCGAGATATATGCCTCCGAGATCGCGCAGGATCATGTAGCGAGCCACGTCTACCGCGCCGGGAAAATCGCCTTGCTGCAGCATATGATGAAGTGCTGTGTGCCGATCATAACCATTTTCGGCAAGATCGGCTTCGCGCCACAGTTTATGCTGATAGCCATTCTCCTTGGCATGTGCTGCCCAGGCGTCAACCGTCGGAGGGACAGGTCTTGAACCGAGCCATATCTGGTGAATGCATCGCGGAGCCGTTACGCGCGACAACTCGACCATTCTTGCCTGCTCGGCCGGTGAAAAGACGCCATATCGCGCGAGCGTTTGGGGTGGCGGAACGAGGTGGACCTGATAGCCGCTCCTTGCCACCGCATCGCCTTCGGCTTTCGCCAGCTTCAACAGTGCCGATTGCAGCCGCCTTGGCAGGCCGAGTGCCGTCAAAGCATCGTCTTTGCCCAGATCATTCGCTTGAATTTGCTGCAGCAGATCGCGCGCTTCTGCAAAACTCCCGCACCGGATCAGCGACTTGGCTTCACCAAGCATCCTTTTATAGTCTTGTTCGTTAATCATCGGCAGCTATCCGGCAGGCTTCTTATGGCATGGACTATCATCATAGCTCTGCGCTACGTTCAATTCCGTTCCAGCGTCAACCTGATCAGGTGCCGAAAGATGCATTCCGACGAACTTGATTTTGCCGTCATGCGAAAATGCGATGCTCTACTGAGTCGCATGCCAGGAAAAACTGCCCGATGACACCATTCGAGCCCGATCTGCTGCGGATTGAAAATCTGAGCGTGAGCTTTCCTGTGTTCGGCAGCAGGATCCAGGCTGTCAACAATCTGAGCATGCGGATAAGACCGGGCAAGGTCACGGCGCTGGTCGGAGAATCCGGATCCGGCAAATCGGTCATCGGCCGTACGATCGTGGGGATCGAAAGCCCGCTCGCATCCATCCAGGGCCGAATCCTGTTCAACGACCCGGCGGGTGCGGAAGGGCCGGTCGATCTGCTCAAGTTGCCACAGGACGGACGGCAGATCCGTGCGATCCGCGGCAACAGGATCGGGATGATCTTCCAGGAGCCGATGACCTCGCTGTCGCCGCTGCACACGATCGGCAACCAGATCGACGAGGCGCTACGGATCCACGACGCGTCATCACCCGCCGAGCAGCGGGAGCGGATCGAAGAGACGCTGTCTCTCGTTGGGTTCAAGGATCCCGCAAAAGTCCACGCCATGTATCCGTTCGAGCTGTCCGGCGGGATGCGCCAGCGTGCGATGATCGCCATGGCGCTTGTCTGTCGCCCGGCCCTTTTGATCGCCGACGAGCCGACAACGGCGCTGGACGTGACGATCCAGGCGCAGATCCTCAAGCTGCTGCGCGATCTGCAATCCCGCTTCAACATGGCGATGCTGCTGATCACCCATGATCTCGGCATCGTCACCAATCTCGCCGATGAGGTGGTCGTCGCCTATCGCGGCGAGGTGATGGAAGCCGGCACTGTGGACGATATCTTCCGCCGGCCCGTACATCCCTATCCGAAAGGCCTGATCTCGGCGATCCCGACCTTCGAGATGGAGCGCGACCAGCGCCTGAAGCCGCTGCGCGAAATCTCAGTCGATACTGCCAGCATGATGGAAACCGGTTACCTCAATTCCGGCGGTTCGCGGACGATCCTCTCCGTCAACCATATCAGCAAAACCTTCAAGACAAAGAAGCGGAAGCTCGGCAGCCACGACAGCAATCTGACGCTCGCCGTCGATGACGTCAGTTTCGACATCCGGCGCGGCGAAAGCCTGGGTCTGGTCGGCGAAAGCGGCTGCGGCAAGACCACGCTGAGCAAGATCCTGATGCGCGGACTGACCGCGGATAAGGGTTCCGTCATCTTCGAAAGCGAGAAGGGGCCGATTGATGTCCTTTCCGCTCAGGGCGAAGATCTGGACATGCTGCGCCAGCGCATACAGATGGTTTTCCAGGATCCGATCTCATCGCTTTCGCCGCGCATGACGGTCAGGGAAATCATCGGCGAGGGACTGGAGATTCATGGTCGCGGCTCGCGCGCCACGCGGCTGGAGGCTGTTCGGCGCCTGCTGCGCACCATCGGTCTCGATGACAATGCGCTCAGCCGTTACCCGCACAGTTTTTCGGGTGGCCAGCGGCAGCGTATCGGCATTGCCCGGGCCCTGGCGCTCGGCCCCGAACTGTTGATCTGCGACGAACCGGTATCGGCGCTCGATGTGTCGATCCAGGCGCAGATCCTCAATCTCCTGAAGGACCTCAAGCGGGATCTGGGGCTGACCTATCTGTTCATTTCGCACAATCTTGCGGTGGTGAACTACATGGCCGACCGTGTTGCGGTCATGTATGCGGGGCGCATTGTCGAGATCGGCCCTTGCGAGATCATCATGCGCAACCCGGCACATCCCTATACGCGACGGCTGATCGCAGCCGTGCCGATCCCGGATCTCGATCGTCCGCTGAACCTTGACCAGCTCGACATGCCGAAAAAGCCGACGCAGGACTGGCATCCGGCCTTCGTTCAGGACGAAGGCGAGCGGCTGACCCAGATCGATCTTGGCGGCGGTCACTTCGTTCTGGCCAAGCCGCAGACAAGCATCAGGGAGCTGCAGCCATGATGAAACGCCGAACCATGCTCGGCCTGATGGCAACCGCGCTTGTTCCCTTCCATGCGAAGGCCGCCTTTACCGGATCGGACTATCTCGCTGACGAGATCAAGGCCGGCAAGCTGCCGGATGTCGCGGAGCGCCTGCCGCGCAACCCGCGTGTCGTCAATGTCGGTGCGAAAAACCTGCAGCCAGGGCGTCACGGCGGGGTTGTGCGCATGCTGATCGGCGGTCAGCGCGATATCCGCCTGATGCCGATCAACAGCTATTCACGTCTTGTCGGATATGACGAACACCTGAACCTCCAGGCCGATATTCTGGAAAGCTTCACATCCGAAGAAGGCCGTGTCTTCACCCTCACGCTGCGGGAAGGACACAGGTGGTCAAACGGTTCGCCGCTGACAACGGAAGATTTCCGTTACAGCTGGGAAGACGTGATGAACAACAAGGAGCTTCATCGCGGCGGCATTCCGGTCGATCTCAGAGTGAACGGCAAGGGACCGACTTTCGAGGTTCTGGACGAGCGCTCGGTCAGATACAGCTGGGATGAGCCCAATCCGGATTTTCTGGCGCAACTGGCGAAACCGTCGCCGCTCGTCATCTACATGCCGTCCGCCTATCTGAAGCAGTTTCATCCAAACTACCAAAGCGCGGATAAGATTGCCGAGCTACTGAAGACCCACAAGGCGCAGGACTGGAGCGATCTGCACCAGCGGATGTCGCGCACCGTGCGGCCCGAGAACCCGGCGCTGCCGACACTCGATCCCTGGTATAACAGTACCAAGCCACCGGCTGGACAATTCGTCTTCCTGCGCAACCCCTATTTCCATCGCGTGGACGAAAATGGGCTGCAGCTTCCGTATATCGACAAAATGGTGCTGAATGTCAGCTCGCCGGATCTGATTGCCGCCAAGGCGGGATCGGGGGATAGCGACCTGCAGTTCGCCAATGTCGATTTTTCCGACTACACGTTCCTGAAGGCGGCCGAAAAGCGGCTGCCGATAAAGGTGGACCTGTGGAAGCGAACCCAGGGGTCGCGCGTGGCGCTGGTTCCCAATCTCAATTGCAAGGACGATGTCTGGCGCAAGCTATTCCAGGATGTCCGGGTAAGGCGAGCACTGTCGCTCGCAATCGACCGCGAGGAGATCAACAAAGCGGCCTTTTTCGGTCTGGCGCATGAAGCCGGAAACTCGATCCTGCCCGACAGCCCGCTGTTCAAAACCGAATATGAGCAAGCTTGGGCGAACCATGATGTCGACATGGCCAACAGGCTTCTGGACGAGGCAGGCCTTGTGAACCGCAACGAGGATGGCCTGCGGCTTTTGCCCGACGGCCGCCCCGCAAAGATCATCGTCGAAAGTGCCGGAGAAAGCACGTTCGAGAGCGATGTGCTTGAGCTGATTACCGATCACTGGGCGAAGATCGGCATTGCAATTTTCACCCGCGTGTCGCAGCGCGAGATCTTCCGCAAACGGGTGATCGGCGGCGAAACCCTGATGTGCGTGTGGATGGGCCTCGACAACGGCGTGCCGACGGCCGAGATGTCGCCTAACGAACTTGCACCCACCTTCGATGACCAGATGCAGTGGCCGGTCTGGGGCCTGCACTACCTTTCGGGCGGACGCGATGGCCATCCTCCGGATTTGCCGGAAGCCGCTCAGCTTCTCGATCTCCTGAATGACTGGAAGACAGCAGGAACCCACGAGGAGCGGGAAGCTATCTGGCATTCGATGCTGACCATATTCACGCAAAACGTCTTTACCATCGGCATTGTCAATCAGGCGCTCCAGCCGCTTGTCCACTCTTCGAAACTGCGCAACATTCCCGAAAAAGGGTTGTTCGGCTACGACCCGACCTCGTTTCTCGGCGTCTATATGCCCGACACATTCTGGTATGAGGAGGATCACGTATGATCCGCTACATTCTCTGGCGGATCCTCGTCATGATCCCGACGCTCATCCTGATTTCCATGCTGGTCTTCACCATCATCGAGCTGCCGCCGGGTGACTATTTCGAAAGCTATGTTGCCGAAATGCGGGCGATCGGCGAGCCGGCCGACATGCAGGAAATCGAGGAGCTCAGGGCCCGCTACGGCTTCGACAAGCCGTTGCCGATCCGCTACCTTCATTGGGTCGGCGGCATGCTGGTCGGCGATTTCGGGTATTCCTTCGAATACCGCCTGCCCGTTTCGGATGTGGTTGGCGACCGGCTGTGGCTGACCATTCTCGTTTCGGTCGTGACGATCATCCTCACCTGGCTGCTCGCCTTCCCGATCGGCATCTACTCCGCGACCCACCAGTATAGCTGGGGTGATTACGGGCTGACGCTTCTTGGGCTTATCGGCCTTGCCGTGCCGAATTTCGTGCTCGCCCTCATCCTGATGTATTTCGCCAATGTCTGGTTCGGAACGTCGATCGGCCACCTGATGGACCAGAAATACCTGAACCAGCCGATGAGCTGGGACAAGGCGATGTCGATCCTCGAACATCTCTGGATCCCGGTGATCATCATCGGCACGGCGGGCACTGCCGGCATGGTGCGACGGTTGCGCGCCAACCTGCTCGACGAATTGCGCAAGCAATATGTGATGACGGCGCGGGCGAAGGGTCTTCATCCGTTCAAGGTGCTGACGAAATACCCGCTGCGCATGTCGCTCAACTTCTTCATCTCGGATATCGGCTCGATCCTGCCGCAGATCATTTCCGGTGCGGAAATCACCGCCGTCGTCCTGTCGCTCGAGACGACCGGGCCGATGCTGATCAAGGCACTGCAGACGCAGGACATGTATCTTGCAGGCTCGTTCCTGATGTTCCTCGCCATACTGACCGTGGTCGGCGTTCTGATTTCGGACATCGCGCTTGCGCTCTTCGATCCCCGCATTCGCCTTTATGGAGGCCGAACGCGATGAGCATGCAACTCCCCCCCGACGGCCAGCCGCTGCCGCATTACGTTTCCGAGGCGCCTTTCGACCCCTACGCTTTCGACAAGACCGGCCAGGGTGTGCCGCTTGCCAAACGGGCCTCGCAGCTTCGCCTGATGTGGTGGCGTTTCAAGCGCCATAAGCTGGCGCTCTATTCCGGCATATTCCTGCTGCTTGCCTACCTGTCGATCATTATCGCCGAGTTTCTGGCGCCGTATAACCTTCACACGCGCAACATGGATCACATCTATGCGCCGCCGCAATCGGTGCATCTGTTTCATGACGGCAAATTTGTCGGTCCATTCGTCTATGGACAGGCGATGACGCTCGACATGGAAAATCTGCGGCGGGACTATCGCGACGACCCCAACCAGGTGCAGCGACTGCGCTTCTTCTGCAAGGGCGATCCCTACCAGTTCTGG
This sequence comes from Hyphomicrobiales bacterium, assembly GCA_900469445.1. GTDB lineage: Bacteria > Pseudomonadota > Alphaproteobacteria > Rhizobiales > Rhizobiaceae > Neorhizobium. The sequence goes on along the minus strand of UBXM01000033.1, from coordinate 168,131 downwards.
GGCTTTATCGACGCTGAGCGTCATCTCGTATGCCCGGCAGAAGGTGGCCAGATGTTCCTGTTCGGAACCGACAGGCTTGGGCGAGACGTCCTGTCGCGGGTGATTTACGGCGCGCGGATTTCGCTGACGATCGGCCTTCTCGGCATCACCACGAGCTTCGTTCTGGGCATCCTGATCGGCGGGCTTGCGGGCTATTGGGGCGGAAAGTTCGATCTGGTGGTACAGCGCATCATCGAGGTGCTGCAATCGATCCCGAGCATTCCGCTGTGGCTGGCGCTTGCCGCCATCATGCCGGTCGACTGGAGCCCGTTCGTCATCTATCTCGGCATTACCTTCATTCTGGGCCTGCTGGACTGGACGGGGCTTGCCCGCGCCGTACGTTCCAAACTGCTGGCGCTGCGCGAAGAAGACTATGTGATGGCCGCGCAACTGATGGGGGCCAATCACTGGCGGGTCATCGGCCGGCATCTCATCCCCGGTTTCATGTCGCATCTTATCGCCAGCGCAACGCTGACCATTCCCGGCATGATCCTCGGCGAGACGACGCTGAGCTTTCTCGGATTGGGTCTCAGGCCGCCGGTGACGAGTTGGGGCGTGCTGCTCACAGAGGCGAGGACGGTCAACGTGGTGGCGCTCTATCCCTGGCTTCTGATCCCGGTCATTCCGGTCATCCTCGTCATCCTCGCCTTCAACTTCCTGGGCGATGGCTTGCGAGACGCGGCGGACCCCTATCACTGACTTGCGCGTGCAGAAGCACGCGGATACTGGTTTTGCCGGCCGGCCCTCACGCGAGGCATCGGCCGTCACGGACCGCATAGGATCGACTTTGAACATACCGAAAAAGATGGTCGTGCTGCTGAAGGGTTATCCGCGCCTGTCAGAGACCTTTATTGCGCAGGAATTGCGGGGGCTGGAACTCGCCGGCTTCAAACTCGAACTGATGTCTATGCGCCGGCCGACCGACAAAAAACGGCATCCGGTGCATGACGAGATCGAAGCGCCCGTCCATTATCTGCCGGAGTATCTGCACGAGGAGCCGATCAGGGTCGCCAAGGCGCTGTTTCACTGGATCGGCAAGCCATCTTTCGGCGCGACCGCCAAGGCATTTTTCAAGGATCTGCCGCGCGATATCAGCCGCAACCGTTTTCGCCGTTTCGGACAGGCGCTGGTGCTTGCCCGCGAGTGGCCGAAGGATGCCGACTGGCTGCATGTGCATTTCATCCATACACCGGCCTCGGTCGGACGCTATGCATCGCAGCTGCTGAATATACCCTTCACCGTCTCCGCTCACGCCAAGGACATATGGACGAGCCCGGACTGGGAGCTTTCCGACAAGCTGGACGACGCCCGCTGGACAGTGACCTGCACACGCGGAGGAGCGGAGCATCTTCGCACGCTTTCCGATCAGCCAGGCAAAGTGCATCTGAGCTATCACGGCCTCAATCTCAGCCGTTTTCCCTCTCCAGAGAGGGCGCCCGCCACGCGTGACGGCTCCAATCCCGATGACCCGATCGCGCTCCTTGCCGTCGGTCGCGCCGTGCCGAAAAAGGGTTTTGATATCCTGCTCCGGGCACTGGCGCTGCTCCCCGCTGATCTGCATTGGAAGCTCGATCATGTCGGCGGGGGGGACGAACTCAAGACCCTGAAGCCGCTTGCGGAAGCGCTCGGGCTGTCCGACCGCGTCAGCTGGCATGGAGCCATGTCGCAGCAGGAGGTGCTGCAGCGTTATGGCGAGGCCGACATCTTCGCCCTGCCCTGCCGCATTGGCAAGGATGGCGATCGCGACGGGTTGCCGAACGTGCTTGTCGAGGCTGCCAGCCAGCGCATCCTCTGCATCTCGACAACGATCTCCGGCATTCCGGAACTGTTCGTCGATGGCGAGAACGGCCTTCTGGTCGAGCCGGAGGATCCGCAGGGACTGGCCATGGCGATAGAAAAGGCCATCCGCAATCCGCTGGAGCGCGACCGGATGGCCAGGAATGCGGAAGAGAAGGTCCGCGGTCATTTCGACCACAGGACCAGCATATCGGACCTCGAGAGATTGTTCTCATCGGCCTATTCGGACATCAAGGAGCGCCGAGAACCATGACGTCACCGCGCGTTCTCTTTTATGTTCAGCATCTGCTGGGGATCGGTCATATCGCCCGGGCAAGCCTTGTTGCCTCCGCTCTGGCGGAAGACGGTTTCGATGTGACCATGGTGACGGGTGGCCTGCCGGTGCCCGGTTTTCCCGGGCCTGGGATCCGGCATGTCCGATTGATGCCTGAAGTTACCTCCCGCGAAGGCTTTTCGGGGCTGCAGGATATCAACGGAACCGTGCTCGATGGAGACGGCGAGCGCCAGCGCATGGAACAGTTGCTGGCGGTGCTCGGTGAGGCCCGGCCGGATATCGTCATCACCGAAGCATTCCCGTTCGGCCGCAGGCAGATGCGGTTCGAGCTTTTGCCGTTTCTCGACGCGATCAGGGCGATGCGGCCAAAACCGCTGCTTTTCGCCTCGATCCGTGACATCCTGCAGGTGAACAAGAAACCGGGGCGTGACGAAGAGACCGTGGCGCTGGTCAGGGAACACTTTCATCGCGTGCTCGTGCATGGCGACCGGAACCTGACACGGATCGAAGATACGTTTCCGCTGGCAAGCGAGATCGCGGACAAGATCCTTTATACCGGTCTCGTCGCACCGGCGGCACCGGTTCCCTCACCCGAGCAATACCGGGTGGTGGTTTCCGCCGGCGGCGGTGCTGTAGGGCAGAAACTGCTGAATGCCGCCGTTGCGGCCCGCAGCCTGATGGGCGCACCCGGCCGCTGGTGCGTGATCACCGGCCCTAACCTCGATGCCGCAAGCTTCGACGCACTTGCGTCGCACGGCGGCAAGGATATGGATGTATTCCGCTTCAGAAGCGATTTCCGGCAGCTGCTCGGCAGTGCCGAGCTGTCGATCTCGCAAGCCGGCTACAATACGGTCTGCGATGTGCTGAGAGCCGGCTGCGGCTCGCTCCTCGTGCCATTCGCAGCGGGCGGCGAAACGGAACAGACCGCTCGCGCCGTGAAGCTCAACGAGCTAGGTCTGGCGCAGTATATCGAAGAAGCAGAAATCACCCCCGAAGCGGTTGCGGCCGGCATCGAAACGGCACTTATGCAGCGCGGCAAGGCGCTCCCCGACCTCAACATGGATGGCGCGCGGGAAACGGCGCGATTGCTGCGCCAGCAGCTCGGCCAGGCCGGCTGAAATCAGCTTTCGACGACGGTGAGATAATCCGGGCGTTTTCCCTCCAGCCATTCCTGTACGATGGCGGAAAGATTGGGCAGGCCTTCGAGGCGGTAATCGGGTGCGGTCACCGACGGCGGATCGCGCAGCAGCAGCTCCTTGATTGCCTCCGAAAGCCTCAAGCCATCGGAAGAATGATCGGGATGCAGCATGGCGACGAGCCCCAGTTCGGTCGCCCGCACCGCACGGATCAACTGTTCCTGGCGCGGCACCATGCGCGGAATGATCAAGGCCGGTTTGTCGAAGGAGAGGATCTCGCAATAGGTGTTGTAACCGCCCATGGCGACGATCGCCCGTGCATTGGCGATCAGGTCTTCCATGCGGTTGTCGAACTCGATGACCTCGAGACAGTCATATGGCTCGGCCGCCTTGATCAATTCGGTTCGCTGCTCACCGGGCATATAAGGGCCGAGTACGATCAGCGCCTTCTCGGTCAACGTCGCATCAGCCTGATAAGCATTGATGACGTCGCGGACGAGATCGTAGCCATCACCACCGCCGCCAGTCGTCACAAGAATATAACCGTCACGTTTCGGCAGAGAGGTCGTGCGGCTCGCCCAGGCCTTGCGCTGCAGGAAGCCGACGAAGGTCATCTTGCGACGAAGCGACGGCGGTACATCGAGACCGGTCAGCGGGTCGTGGAAATCCGGCGGTCCATAGACCCAGACGTGGTCGTAAAGCTGGTCGATCTTGGCCATGACATCGTTACGGCGCCATTCGGCATCCAGGAGATGCGGTGCATCCATGACGTCGCGCAGACCAAGCACCAGAAGCGTGCCGCGGCTTTTCAGATAAACGAGCGTATCTTCCACTTCGCGGCGCAGGCCCAACGGCTCCTTGTCGACGATGAAGATATCCGGCTGGAAGGATTCCGCCGTCTGGCGAATGATCGCCTGGCGCATCTCCAGCGTCTCTTCCAGATTGATGTGCTCGTCCATCGACGTGTAGTCGCCATTGCGCAGCTTGATCACGCTCGGGATCTTCACGTAGTCGACACGGGAACGGTAATCGAAGGCGCCCGCGATCGTCGCACCGGAAATGATCAGGACATGCGCGCCCTGAAAGGTTTCCACCAGGTGGTTGGCGATGGTCATGCAGCGGCGGATGTGGCCGAGCCCGAACGTGTCGTGGCTGTACATGAGGATGCGGGCATCTTTGAAACCCTGTGACATGCCCTTGACCTTCGGTAACATCTGATCTGTCTTTCGCGGCAACATAAAGTCTTTCAAAAGCGAATCCAAGTCGGCCAAAATCGTAGCTAACCGATCCCGCCGATACTGTCTTGGACGATAGTGCGCCCCCGAACTGGGATGCGAGAGCCTTGAGCACAAGCCTTTTCCGGCAGACGTGATAACGCCGTTACCGGATGAACAGGCCTTGCACCACTACTCAGTCGATTTCGGAACGATGGTCCAGATACCAGCGCACGAAGGCGCCGACACCTTCTTCGAGGCCGGTTTCCGGCTTGCGGCCCGTCAACGCCAGAAGCAGTTCCGGGCTGGCGAAAGTGCGGGGCACATCGCCCTTCTGCATCGGCAGCATCTTGCGCTTCGCCGGCTTACCCAAGGCCCTTTCGATCACTTCGATGAAATCGAGCAGCCCGACCGGTTGGCCGCCACCGAGATTGACCGTGCGGAAGGGGCCTTCGACTGAGAGCGTATCGACGTTCGCAACACGATTGGCCTCGGACGGCGGCACGTTCGAAAGGTCGATAATGGAATCGACCAGATCGTCGATATAGGTGAAGTCACGGCTCATCCTGCCTTCGCCGTAGATCTCGATTTCCCGGTCATCGAGCATCGCCTTGACGAACTTGAAAAGAGCCATGTCCGGCCGGCCCCAGGGGCCATAGACCGTGAAGAAGCGGAAAGCCGTTGTCGGAACCTTGTAGAGATGGGCATAGCTATGCGCCATCACCTCCATCGACTTCTTGCTGGCGGCGTAAAAGGTCAAAGGCTCGTCGGCCTTGTCCGTTTCCCGGAAAGGAATGCTCGGATTGGCGCCGTAGATGGACGATGTCGATGCGAGCATCAGGTGCCCGACACCGATTTCGCGGGCGATCTCGAGAATATTCCACGAGCCGATCAGGTTGGAATCGAGATAGGCCTTGGGATTTTCGAGGCTGTAACGCACACCGGCCTGGGCGGCCAGATGGACGATCACGTCGGGCTTGAAGGTCTTGACCGTCTCTTCAAGCAGAGACTTGTCTTCCAGCATGCCCTGCACGAAACGGAATGACGGGAACTGCGCAAGCCCGGCATTGCGCGCCTCCTTCAGCCGAAGGCTGTAATAGGGCGTCATGCCGTCGAAGCCTAAGACCTCATGACCATCCTGCAGCAGCTTGCGCGCCAGATGAAATCCGATGAAACCTGCAGTACCGGTAATGAAAAAGCGCATGTCTGCTTTCGCCGTTGATGGGGATCACTTACCCAATCAAACGGGTCGAAGCAACGATTGGCTAATGGAAAAGCCTCAGACGTGCCGGCGGAACACCGGGCTTGCCGTTCTTGCGATCGACGGCAAACTGGATGAGATCCATCGACGCCTGATCGGTAAGCGGTTTCGCCATGACGCCGACGACGCCATTCACGCCGGAGGATACGACACCCGGGTTGCCGGTGATCATGATGACAACGATACCGTATTCCGCCAGGACCCTTGCGATCTCCGGGCCGGTTTCACCATCGGCAAGCCGCACGTCTACAAAGGCGATATCCGTATCCCGGGTGTAATTCAGCGCCACCTTCATATCGGGCGCGATACCGACCACATCATGACCGCTGCGCTGAACGGCATCCTCGATGTCCATCGCCACAAGCAGGCTGTCTTCGACAATCAGAAAGCGATATTCCACGGGCATGTCTCCCATCACTCAAGCGGCAAATAGTCGGCGTTGATCGCTTGGCAATAGGCAGCGTGCCGATCCCGGCCATTTTTCCGGCTGTGGTTAAGTCTTTGAACGCCGCGGCTTTTAGGCTCCAGGCGTACAATCGGATGCACAGGGGAAGTTCCGACAGGAAACGACCGATTGATCCCAAAATATTTCACAGGCGGCGTAAAGGTGAGCAGGCATCCGGAACAGTTTTATCGATCCAGGGGTTCTTTGCCCGGAAGTCAAAAGAGGAGAAGAACCATGAAAAAGATCATTCTTGCTTCCTGTGCAATCTTTGCAGCAACGCTTGCAGGTCAAGCTTATGCACAACAGAGCACGGTTACCGGCGCCGCCGGTGGCGCGGTAACTGGCGCAGTCGTTGGCGGCCCCGTCGGCGCGGCTGTTGGTGGTGTCGTTGGCGCAATTGCCGGCACGGCAATCGATCCGCCGCCGCGCGAAGTGGTAACCTATGTCGAGCAGCAGCCGGCACCGACCACTGCAGTCACCGTGGAACAGCCGATCGTTGTCGGCAAGCCGGTTCCCGAGACGGTGGTTCTGACGCCCGTGCCGAGCAATACGAAATATGCCTACACGGTGGTCAACAATCAGCGTGTGATCGTCGATCCGCAGACCCACACTGTGGTGCAGATCATCGAGTAATGGCCGGATCGACAGCAGAAAGCCCCGCCAATGTGGCGGGGCTTTTCATTTGGAACGACCTGAAAATTCAGACCACCAGTGTCTGACTTACCCGATCCTCCTCGCCGAAAAGGCGAATGTAGCGCTGTACTTCATTCGCGTCTCCGGTCGCCTTCTGGGGGTTGTCGGAGAGCTTCACGGCGGGGCGGCCATTGGCTTCGCTGACCTTGCAGACGACCGAAATCGGCTTCAGCCCGTTGATTTCCGTCGGCGCGCAACCGGCGAAGTCGTTGGTGAGATTGGTTCCCCAACCAAAGCTCATGCGCGCCCGGCCCTCGAAGTGCTTGTAGGTATCGATGATGGCGTCGACATCGAGACCATCGGAAAAGATCAGCAGCTTTTCCTTCGGATCGCGGCCCATCTTCTTCCACCAGTCGATAATCTTCTCGCCACCTTCGATCGGTGGAGCGCTGTCGGGGCGGAAACCCGTCCAATCCGCGACCCAATCCGGCGCATCCCGCAGGAAGGCGGCAGTACCGAAGGCATCCGGAAGGACGATCAGCAGGTTACCGTGATAAAGCCGGTTCCAGTCCTTGAGGACCTGATAGGGGGCATTGCGCAACTCTTCGTCGGTCTGAGCCAGCGCGGCGGCGACCATCGGAAGCTCGTGGGCGTTGGTGCCGACGGCTTCGAGATCGCTGTCCATAGCCAGCAATACATTGCTGGTGCCGGTAAAACCGCTGCCGATCCCTTCTTTCAACGCCTCGACGCACCACCGCTGCCAGAGGAAGCTGTGACGGCGGCGGGTGCCGAAGTCGGAAATCCTCAGACCCGGCAATTCACGCAGGCGCTGGACCTTTTCCCACATCCGGGCCTTGGCACGCGCATAGATGACATCGAGGGTGAAATAACCGAGCGAACGCATGGCAGAGCGCGAGCGCATCTCGTTGATGATCGCGAGTGCCGGGATCTCCCACATCGTGGTGTCGACCCACTTGCCATGGAAATTCAGCTCGTATTGCCCGTCGCACTTGGACAGCTCGTATTCCGGCAGCTTGTAGCTTGAAAGCCAGGTGAGGAATTCGGGTTCGAAGATCTGGTTGCGGCCATAAAACGTATTACCCGCCAGCCAGATCATCTCCTTCTTGGAGAGGCCCACGGTGCGGGCGTGATCCAGTTGCTCGCGCAGAGCGCCTTCATCGATCTCATCCGCCAGCCTGACACTGGTCGTACGGTTGATGACGGAAAATGTCGCATCGACATCCGGATAAAGTTTCCAGATCATCTGCAACATCAAAAGTTTGTAAAAGTCGGTATCGATCAGACTGCGGATGATCGGATCGAGCTTCCAGCTGTGATTATACACCCTGGTTGCGATATCGGTCTTGGTCATGCCTGCCCCTGTCCCGGTCGCCTGTGACCGGTCGGCCTCACTCGCTAAAGAGGCAAGCTAACGATCCTACCTCCCGGCAGCTTTATCGAGAAAAAAATCGATTAAGTCCAGAACACAGTTCGGCCGCAGCGGTACTGCGGCCGCTACCGCTTTCAGGGTATCATGGATTTCCCGATGGCCTGTCGGTTGTGGCGGGCGCGTTTTGCTGGGTTACGGGATCGTTGGTGGGCGCCGCCCCGGAATTGCCTGGGGTATTTTCACCGGCCGGAGGTGTGGCGGTCTGCTCAGCCGGCGGCGCTGTAGTCTGGCCCCACCATTCCGCCGCACCCCATGCCAGCCCTGCCAGCACGAGGCCGGCAACCAGCATCTTCAGCACCGGGGTGCCCTTGCTGCCCTGCCGGGCTTCGGTTGCCGTCTCTTCGACGGGAGAACCTATCGGGTTCGGGTGGCGGGCGTCTGCTTCCCGCGGGTCGGAACGGGTATCCATCGCTTGCGCTCCTTGTTCTGCCGGTCGTACCCGGCGCATGGAAACAAACGAACGCCCGGCGGATTTCGTTCCCGCTGCCGGCAGAAGCTCGACCTAGTAGCCGGTCGTCCTGTCCACGACATGCTGTAACGGCTCGCCTCTTTCGAAACGCTCCATCTGCACTTCCGCATTGCGCAACAGCGCCCGGACATCTGAGGCGGAGGCTGCGTGGGGTGTCACGATCACATTGTCCATGGACCAGAAACGACTGTCGGGCGACAAAGGCTCCCGCTCGAAAACATCGAGGGATGCTCCACCGAGGACGCCATTTTCGAGAGCGGCGATCAGATCCGGTTCGACCTGGCTGCCGCCACGTCCGGCATTGATAAAGACCGGCTTTCCAAGCGCGCCATCCCGACGAAGCTTGGCGAAGAGCGATGCATTGAAGATGCCTCGGGTTTCGTTCGTCAGCGGCAGCAGCCCGACAAGAATATCGGTGCGCGCCAGAAAGGCATCGAGCCCGGAAGAATCGTAGGTTTCGATGCCTTCGACGGCCTTGGCGGTGCGCGACCAGCCGATGACATTAAAGCCCATGACCTTCAGCTTGCGCGCTGCGTCCTGCCCAAGCACGCCGAGCCCCATGACGCCGACGGTCACGTCTTTGGCTTCCGGCTGGGGAAGCTCCTTCCATGTGCGGGAGCGCTGCTGGACGAGATAGGCCGGAACCTGACGCAGGTGGCTGAGGCACTGAAGCACGACCCATTCGCTCATGCGCGTCGTCAGGCTGTCATCGACGAAACGGACGATCGGGATATCGGGCAAGCCGGGAGTGGCGAGGATCGAATCCACACCGGCACCACCCGAAAACAGCACTTTCAGATTTGGCGCACGCTCGAACAGATCGAGATCCGGTTTCCAGAGGAATGCATAGCTTGCATTGGATAAATCGGCCGATTTATCGGAGGCATGCTGGACCTGCCGCCCGGCGAGCGCGCCAGCCAAGGCGCGATCCACGTCACGGCGTTCGAATTTCAGGTCGATAACGACCGAGCCCTTATCCGACAATTTATCCTCCTCCTGCTGCTATTGACCAACCGCGCCGGTTTCGACCGCTTCCATCTTGAAGGCCGCGGCCATCAGCGCCTTGGTGTAATCTTCTTTCGGCGCCCGGAAGATCACTTCCGATGGCCCCTCCTCCACCACCTTGCCCATGCGCATGACGATGACATGGTTGGCAAGCGCCTTCACCACCTTCAAGTCATGGCTGATGAAGAGATAAGCGAGATCATGTTTGGCCTGCAGATCGCGCAGGAGATCGACGACCTGCGCCTGCACCGTCATGTCGAGTGCAGAGGTCGGCTCGTCCAGCATGACGAAACGGGGTTTGAGCACCATGGCGCGGGCAATGGCGATACGCTGCCGCTGGCCGCCGGAAAATTCGTGTGGGTAACGCCAGCGGGTTTCAGGATCGAGACCGACTTCCTGCAGAGCCCATGCAACGCGTTGGTCGCGCTCATCGGCGGAAAGCGAGCGCTCATGGACCTTGAGGCCTTCCGCGATGATTTCACCCACCGGCATGCGGGGGCTGAGCGAACCGAAGGGATCCTGAAAGACCACCTGAAGACGGCTGCGATAGGGCAGCATCTGCTTGAAGGAATGGCCGTTGATCGCATCGCCGATGAAGACGATCCGGCCTTCCGAAGCGATCAGCCTTGCCAGTGCCAGACCGAGCGTCGTCTTGCCGGAACCGGATTCGCCGACGATACCCAGCGTTTCACCGGCCCTGAGCGTCAGGTCGACGCCGTCGACAGCCTTTACGTGATCGACGACCTTGCGCATGAAGCCGGCCTTGATCGGGAACCAGACACGCAAGTCCTTCGCTTCCATCACGACCGGACGCGCCGGATCGGCGACAGGCGGTTCGCCCCGAGGCTCTGAGGCGAGCAGATGCTGCGTGTAAGGGTGCTGTGGACGTTCGAAGACATCGGTGACCGAGCCTTCCTCGACGATCTTGCCCTTGGTCATGACGCAGACGCGATCAGCAAATTTGCGGACGATGCCGAGGTCGTGGGTGATGAACAACATGGACATGCCATGCTCGCCCTTCAGCGTTTTGAGCAATTCCAGAATCTGCGCCTGCACGGTGACGTCGAGAGCCGTCGTCGGCTCGTCGGCGATCAGAAGCTTCGGCCGGTTGGCAAGCGCCATGGCGATCATCACGCGCTGACGCTGGCCACCGGAGAGTTCGTGCGGATAGGCGGTCAGACGCTTTTCCGGTTCGCGGATGCCGACCTGATTAAGCAGTTCCAGAATACGGCCGCGGGCAGCGCTCCCGGTCATCGCCTGGTGCATTTCAAGGATTTCGCCGATCTGCTTCTCGATCGTGTGAAGCGGATTGAGCGACGTCATCGGCTCCTGGAAGATCATCGTGATGTCGTTGCCGCGCACATGGCGCAGCTCCGCTTCGGATGCCTTCAAGAGATCCTTGCCCTGGAAGAGGATTTCGCCCGACGGGTGGCTTGCGGCCGGATAGGGCAGAAGCTTCAGGATCGAATTGGCCGAGACCGACTTGCCCGATCCCGATTCGCCAACCAGTGCGAGAACTTCGCCCGGCTGGATATCGAAAGAGACGTGATCGACGGCGAGCGATTCCGCTTCCCCCTGATGGAAGGCTACGGACAGGTCCCGGACGAAAAGGAGAGCGTCTGTCATCATATCACCGGAACGTCTTGCGGGGGTCGAAGGCATCACGCACCGCTTCGCCGATGAAGATCAGGAGCGACAGCATGATGGACATGGTGAAGAAGGCGGTGAGCCCCAGCCAGGGCGCCTGAAGATTGTTCTTGCCCTGGGCGATCATTTCACCCAGCGACGGCGAGCCGGGCGGCATGCCGAAGCCGAGGAAATCGAGCGAGGTCAGGGTCGCGATCGAACCGGACAGAATGAAGGGCAGGAAGGTCAGCGTCGCGACCATCGCGTTCGGCAGGAGGTGGCGATACATGATCGTCCAGTTGCCGACGCCGAGCGCACGGGCGGCCCGCACATATTCGAAATTGCGGGCGCGAAGGAACTCTGCCCGCACCACACCGACGAGGCTGACCCAGGAGAAGAGCAGCAATATGCCGAGCAGGATGAAGAAGCCGGGCGGCAATATGGAGGCGATGATCAGCAGGATGTAGAGCACCGGCATGGCCGACCAGATCTCGATGAAACGCTGCATCAAAAGATCCGTCCAGCCGCCGAAATACCCCTGCACGGCACCGGCTCCGACGCCGATAATGGCCGAGCAGATGGTGAGCGCCAGACCGAAAAGGACGGAAATGCGGAAACCGTAGATCATCCGCGCCATGACATCACGCGCCTGATCATCGGTACCGAGCCAATTCAGATTGCCGATGATGCAGTTCGGATCCTGATCCCCTTGCGGATAGGCCTTGCAGCGATCGGCCTTGGCCATCAGCCAGAAGGGCTCAGTCGGCGCCGAATGGGGGATCTGCGAATTGACCGTCTGGTAGGAATAGCGGATCGGAGGCCAGATCATCCAGCCATTGGTGTTGATCTCTTCCTGGATGAAATCGGACCGGTAGTCGGTCGTCGCCAAAAAGCCGCCGAATTTCTCTTCGGGGTAATCGACCAGAACCGGATAGAGGATCTCGCCCTTGTAGGAGGCGACGATCGGCCGGTCATTGGCGATGAATTCGGCAAACAGACTCAAGGTGAACAGAACGAGGAAGATCCAGAACGACCAGAAGCCACGTTTGTTCGCCTTGAAATTGGCGAGCCGGCGTTTGCTGGTCGGCGACAGGAACGGGCGCTTGGCGGGGGCTGCCATAGCGGCCGGCGCTGCAGAGGGTGCGTTCATCAGACGTCCCTCCGCTCGAAATCGATACGCGGATCGATCCAGGTATAGATCAGGTCGGAGACGAGGTTCACGACGAGGCCCATCAGCGAAAAGATGAAGAGTGTGCCGAAGACGATCGGATAGTCGCGATTGACGATCGAGAGGTAACCGAGCCGTCCGAGACCATCGAGAGAGAAGATATTCTCGATCAGCAGCGAACCCGTGAAGAAGGCCGAGATGAAGGCGCCGGGGAAACCGGCGATGACTATCAGCATGGCGTTGCGGAAGACGTGTCCGTAGAGAACCTGACGCTCGTTCAGGCCTTTCGCTCGGGCAGTCGTGACATACTGTTTCTTGATCTCGTCGATGAAGGAGTTTTTCGTCAACAATGTCGTCGTGGCGAAGGCCGAGAGCGACATGGCGATCAGCGGCAATGTGAGGTGCCAGAAATAGTCGCCGATCTTCTGGTACCAGGTCAGATCGTCGAAATTGTCCGAAACGAGGCCACGCAGCGGGAACCAGTCGAAGAAGGAACCGCCGGCGAACATGACGATCAGCAGGATGCCGAACAGGAAGCTCGGTACCGCATAACCGACGATGATGACGCCCGACGTCCAGATGTCGAAGCTCGATCCGTCCTTCACCGCCTTGCGGATGCCGAGCGGTATGGAGATCAGGTAGGAGACGATCAGGATCCAGAAGCCGAGCGAGATGGAGACCGGCAGCTTGTCGATGATGAGATCGATCACCGGCGTGTTGCGGAAGAAGCTCTCGCCGAAATCGAAGCGGATGTAGTTCCACATCATGTCGAGGAAACGGGTGAGCGGCGGCTTGTCGAAACCGAACTGCTGCTCGAGCTTCTTGATGAATTCCGGATCGAGACCCTGGGCGCCGCGATAGTTCGATTCGGCGCTGACGCCCTGAGCCGACAGATCGTTGCTGGCTCCCGACAGACGGTCGCCGGAATCCTGTCCCTGAACCTGTGCGATGATCTGTTCGACAGGACCGCCCGGCGCGAACTGCACGATCAGAAACGAAATCGCCATGATGCCGACAATCGTCGGGATCATCAGCAGCAGACGTCGTAGAATATAGGCGCCCATCAGAACATCCCGCCGAACGGTTCGGTCATATCACCGCGGTTCCCTGCAACGATCAATCGGGCTTCCTTCATTCCTAGAGCGGTTTCCAAACGGAAAGCCGCTTCGCGCTTTTGCCGGAACTTCTCCAAGCGAATCAATCCGGCCATTTGGAACAGTTGGGCCTCCACCGCGCAAGCATCTTACTTGCCGGGTTGCTTGGCAAACCATGCATGAGGAAAACCGGTATCATATTCCGGGAGCTTTTCCGGATGGCCGATCCTGTTCCAGTAGGCGATCTTTTCTTCGCCGGAATAAAACATCGGCACCACATAGTGGTTGGCGAGCAGTACGCGGTCCATCGCCTTGATCGCGGCAACCTGATCCTCGCGGTTGGGAGCGAAGACGATCTTCTTGATCAGGATGTCGACTGCCGGATCGGCGATACCGGCATAGTTGCGCGATCCCTGTCGGTCGACGGATTCAGAGCCCCAATATTCGTTCTGTTCGTTTCCGGGGTTCATGGTCTGCGCCCAGCCGCTGAAAATCATGTCGTAATCGAAGCTGCGGATACGGTTGATATATTGCGACGCATCGACGGTGCGGATGCGGGCATCGATGCCGATCTTCTTGAGGCTGTTGATATAGGGCGTCACCGTGCGTTCCTGGCCGGCATTGTTCAACAGGATTTCAAAGCCCAAGGGCTGGCCGGTCTTGGTGTTGACCATGCGGTTGCCCTTCAGCTCGAAGCCTGCCTGTTTCAGCAGGCCAACCGCCGTGCGAAGATTGTCGCGCACCTTGTTCGGATCGCCACCCACCGGATTGGCATAGGGTTTGGTGAAGACGTCCGGCGGGACCTTGTCCTTCAGTTCGTTGAGGATTTCGAGTTCCTTGCCCTCAGGCAGGCCGGAAGAGGCAAGCTCGGTTCCCCAGAAGAAACTGTCGACCCGCTTCAAGCCGCCAAAGGCGAGGTTCTTGTTGAGGTCTTCGAAGTCATAGGCGTAATTCAATGCCTCGCGGACGCGTGCATCCTTGAAGATGTCGCGGCGCATATTCGGCACATAGGCCTGCATCACACCGACCGCCTTGAATGGGTTGGTCAGAACTTCCTTGGTGACGCGACCATCCTTGACCGCATCGAAATCGTAGCGTGTGGCCCAACGGCTGGAGCTGTTTTCCTGCCGGTAATCGACATTGCCGGCCCGGAACGCCTCGAACTGCACGTCGGAGTCGGAGAAATAGGTGTAGCTGATGGTGCGGAAATTATACTGGCCGCGATTGATCGGCAGATCCTTGCCCCAATAATCATCCCGCAATTCATAACGAATGACCGAGCCCGGCTGTACCGAGGCGACCTTGTAAGGTCCGGACCCCATCGGCACTTCCAGCGTAGTGCGCGAGATATCACGCTTTTTGCCCTGAGCGTCGGTGCCTTCCCACCAGTGTTTCGGCAGGATCGGGAAATCACCGACGATCGACGGCAGTTCCTTGTTGTTCTTCTCGTCGAAGCGGAAGGTCACTTCGCGATCACCGGTCTTTTCCACGCCGGTCACGTGCCGATAGTAGCCGGAATAAAAAGCGCTATGCTGCTTCAGCATTTCCAGGCTGAACACCACGTCTTCCGGGGTCACCGGTTCACCATCGGCCCATTTGGCTTCCTGTCTCAGGCGAAAGGTGACCGACGACATGTCATCGGGATAAGCAACCGATTCGGCCAGCAGACCATAGGTGCCGAACACCTCGTTTTCCGAGCGCTTCATCAGCGTGTCGAAAATCATGGTTACGCTGGCTGCAATGGCGCCCCGATCGATCACCGGGTTCAGGTTGTCGAATGTGCCTTCCTGCGCCAGCTTGAGTTCGCCGGCCTTGGGCGCGTTCACATCAACATAGGGAAGCTCCTTGAAATCTGCCGGCAGTTCAGGTTCACCGACCACGGCCATGCCGTGGCGCCATTTCAGCTCATCAGCCACCGCCCATGATGCCATGACCGAAGCCGCCAAGACGATTGCGATACCCTTCTGCAGCCGGGCCAAATCCATGCTTTTCCCTTTTCATTCGATTTGTTGCATCGAAGCATAAGGCAAAAGGAGGCAAAAAACAGGAGCGTGCGCTCACAAGCTATTTATCGCGACCGGCGACTTGCGGCGATCTCCATTTCACCAAAATCGCATTTCAGATTAAACTCGCAGGACAAGTGATTTGCGGCGGAAGTTCATGAAATCGATTTCAAACATGGTCCTCGGACTGGCAGCAACGGCTATGTTGTGCGGCTCTCTGGCAGAGCCGTCGATGGCGCAGGACGGCACGCCCGCCAAACAGCTTTTCGGCGCCGTCAGGCTGCCGAATGCCGCACCTCCCGCGCCTCTCGGCTTTTATGCCAAGGGCTGCATGTCCGGTGCCGTGGCTTTGCCGACCGATGGACCGACCTGGCAGGCGATGCGGCTTTCGCGCAACCGCCGCTGGGGCAATCCTGCGATGATCGATCTGCTCGAACAGTTTTCCCGCGATGCTGCAGGTCTCGGTTGGGGAACGGGCATTCTGGTCGGCGATATTTCCCAGCCCCGTGGCGGACCGATGCCGAGTGGCCATGCATCGCACCAGATCGGCCTTGATGCCGACATCTGGTTTACGCCAAAACCTGGCCAGCCGATGACGGCCCAGCAGCGGGAAAATCTGCCTTTCACCTCCATGCTGGACAAGAGCAAGTTCCTCACGGTCGATTCACGCAAATGGACGAGTACACATGCTCGCCTCGTGATGCAGGCGGCGAGTTATCCCCAGGTTCAGCGTATCTTCGTCAATCCCGCAATCAAGAAAAAGCTCTGCCAGACCTGGACCGGCGACCGAAGCCTGCTCGGCAAGGTGCGCCCGGTCTACGGGCATGACGAACATTTTCATATCCGCATGAATTGCCCGCCCGGCGCTGCCGGCTGTGAGCGGCAGGCGGCAACGCCTTCCACGGACGATTGCGACAGCAAGGCGCTTGCCTGGTGGTTTACAAAAGAACCCTGGGCTCCGCCGAAACCAGCCGACCCGAACAAGAAGCCGGTCAAACCGCGCCAGGTGATGCTGTCGGATCTGCCGAAGGCATGTACTGCGGTGCTTGCGGCTCCATCGCACTCGGAAGCCGAAGCCACCTATGGAGGCGAGCCTGTCGCCTATTCGAGCCAGCCAGCGCCGCCTGCAGCCGTCGGTCAGATTGATGATGCAATCGCGTCCGATCCCGCCAACGTTCCCGCAGAGGTGCCGCTGCCGCGCGAGCGCCCCTTCCGTTAAGCGCATCGAATATCCTGCCGGTGCAGCGACAACGCCGAGCCTTCCCTTATCGATAGCAGCACGATAGAACGCCAAGGCAAATGGATTTGGCCTTCACAGGCCTGATGGAGGAATGCCTTGGAACCGGCCAAGCCGTGCATCGCGCTCATCGCGCATGATCTGAAAAAAGACGACATGGCGGATTTTGCCCGCCAACGCCAAACGGCACTCTCGAAATTCAGGATCGTCGCGACAGGTACGACCGGTGGCCGCGTTCAAGAGGCTGCTCCCGGTCTCGATGTCACGCGACTGAAAAGCGGCCCGCTCGGCGGTGACCAGCAGATCGGCGCGATGATCGCGACCGGCGAAGTCAGCATGCTGGTCTTCTTCATCGATCCCCTTTCCGCACTTCCGCATGATGTGGATGTCAAGGCGCTGACGCGGCTCGCGACCGTCTATGACATCCCGATGGCGCTCAATCGCGCCACTGCAGAACATCTCATCGACTTCCAGTAATCTGCGAGATCCGTTCATATGGCCAATGTTCATTCCGAAGCACTGCCCTTTCCTATCCTGATCGGAGATATCGGCGGCACCAATGCCCGTTTCTCCATTCTTGCCGATGCCGAAAGCAAGGCGACGGATTTCGTCCATGTCCAGACAGCGGATTACGAGACGATCGACGACGCGATCATCGACAAAGTCTTCAACAATGCGGATCTACCCAAGCCGCGTTCGGCGATACTTGCGATCGCCGGACCAATTGACGGCGATGAAATCGATCTGACCAATTGCGATTGGATCGTGCGGCCGAAGAAAATGATCGGTGAACTCGGCTTCGACGCCGTGCTTGTCCTCAACGACTTCGAGGCGCAGGCGCTTGCAGTCGCAACCTTGACGGAGAGCGACCGCGAGCCGATCGGTCCGATCACGCCCGCAGTCGATGCAACCCGCGTCGTGCTCGGCCCCGGAACCGGCCTTGGAGTTGCCGGTGTGCTTCACGCCCATGACACGTGGTTTCCCGTCCCGGGAGAAGGTGGCCATGTCGATATCGGGCCGCGCACGCCGCGCGATCTGGAAATCTTCCCGCATCTTGCGACCATCGAAGGACGCGTTTCGGCCGAAGAAGTCATTTCCGGACGTGGGCTTCTGCACATCTATAATGCCGTCTGCGCCGCCGATGGCGTTGCACCGAGCATGAAGCGCCCGGCTGACGTGACGGAAGAGGGCTTGAGCGGAAAGAACACCCAGGCCGCGGAAGCGCTGGAGCTTTTCGTGACTTATCTTGGCCGTCTGGCCGGCGATCTTGCGCTTGTCTTCATGGCGCGCGGCGGCGTTTTCCTTGGCGGTGGCATCTCGCCGAAAATTCTGCCGGAGCTGAAAAAACCGATCTTCCGAGCCGCATTCGAGGACAAGGCGCCGCACAAGGAGCTGATGAAGACGATACCGACCTTTGTCGTTACCCATCCGCAGGCAGCACTTGCGGGCCTTGCCAGCTATGCCCGCAAACCGGCATCCTATGGTATTGCTACAGAGGGTCGGTGCTGGCGCCGCTGAATGCCGGAAAGTCACACCGTTAACGAATCCGGCAGGGTCGGCTGGCAAAACCAAGCCTGAGGGGTTAACAAGCCCTTTCTTAAGACCACGCAGTAACCCTGCCGAATTGGGACTTTCCATTGAAGGCTGAAAAAGAAAAAAAACGCCACGTTGATTCCAGCACCGTCGTCAGCGTGCTGAAACGCATCATTTCGGAAAATGGCCGCGACCATGTCCGCGGATATGCATTCGCTATCGGCTGCCTCGTCCTCGTGGCGCTGTCGACCGCATTTACCGCCTGGATCATGGAAAAGGTGGTCAACGAGGCTTTTGCCAATCGTCGCGCCGATATCGTCTGGCTGATCTGTGGCTCGATCCTCGCCGCCTTCGTGCTGCGCGGCTTCGCCACCTATGGCCAGGCCGTTGCGCTCTCGAAGATCAGCAACAATATCGTGGCGCGCTACCAGCGCCGGCTCTACAGCCATCTGATGACGCTGTCGGTCGGCTTCTTCTCGGAAGCGCGCTCCTCGCATCTTGCCGCCCAGATCAGCCAGAACATTGCGGGCATCCGCGATGTGATGAACCTGACGGTCACCTCGACCGCGCGGGATCTTCTGACCCTCGTCGCGCTGATCGGCGTGATGGTGTCCAAGGACTGGGTCCTGTCGCTGATCGTCTTTGCCGTCGCGCCGCCGCTTCTCTATGCGCTTCGTTATGTATCGCGTCGACTTCGACTGGCGACCCGGGAATCGGTCGAAGTCAACAGCCGCGTTCTTGGCGCCATGCAGGAAACCGTCCAGGGCATTGCCGTGGTCAAGGGCTTCACCATGGAGCAGGAGCTGGAGAAGAAGGTCAACAAGATCATTCTAACGGCAGAAGCTCGCTCAAACCGCATTGCACGACTGTCCGAGCGCACCTCGCCGCTGACCGAAACATTCGCCGGTTTTGCCATATCGAGCGTGCTGGCCTATGCCGCGTTCCGCTCGATTTACCACGATGTGCCGCCGGGCGCCTTCTTCGCCTTCGTCACCGCCCTTCTGATGGCCTATGATCCGGCTCGCCGGCTTGCCAAGCTGCAGGTGCAGATGGACCGTGCCGTGGTCAACGCCCAGATGATCTACGCGCTTCTCGACCTGCAGCCGGCGCAGCGAGAAAAACCCGGCGCTCCGGACCTCGCCATCAGCGAGGCAAAGGTCGAACTCAAGGACGTCACCTTCTCCTACGCCGCCGGTTCGCCGATCCTGCGCGGTGTGAGCCTTGTCGCCGAGGGCGGCAAGACAACCGCGCTTGTCGGACCTTCGGGTGCCGGCAAATCGACGATCATCAACCTCATTCCGCGTTTCTACGATCCTGCTGAAGGCGAAATCCTGGTCGACGGACAGAATATCGCGGAAGTGACCAAATCCTCGCTTCGCCATCAGCTAGCCTATGTCTCGCAGCAGCCTTATCTGTTCGAGGGTTCGATCCGCGACAACATCCGCTACGGACGTCCGGAGGCCACGGATGAGGAAATCGAGGAAGCCGCGAAACTGGCAAACGCGCACGAGTTCATCATGGCGCAGCCTGAGGGTTATGAAACGCCGGTCGGCGAAAACGGCGTGACCCTGTCCGGCGGACAGAGACAGAGATTGTCGATCGCCCGCGCGCTGGTGCGCAATGCGCCGATCCTGCTGCTCGATGAGGCGACCTCGGCACTCGACAACGAGTCGGAAGCCTTAGTGCAGAAGGCGCTGGATACCGCGATGCGCGGCCGCACCGTGATCGTTATCGCCCACCGTCTCTCGACGGTCGTCAACGCCGACAAGATCGTGGTGATGCAGGACGGACGTGTGGTCGAGGAAGGCACGCATGAGGAACTTGCACAGCGCAAACAGGGCCTCTACGCTCGCCTGAACAATCTGCAGGCACCACAACAGCAATAAGCAGGAACAGTCAGGACATGAGTGAAAACGAGATGAAGCTGGTCGTCGTGGGTGCCGGCGGGCGAATGGGCCAGGCGCTGATCCGCATCATCCACGAGACGCCGGGCGTCACTCTCCATGCTGCTGTCGCGCGCGAAGGCTCACCCTTCATCGGCAAGGATGCCGGGGACCTGGCGGGAACCGGACCGCTTGGCGTTCCAGTGACAAGCGATCCCTTGCAAGCCTTTCTCGATGCGGAAGGCGTCATCGATTTCACCACGCCTGCCACCAGCGTGACCTTCGCCGGGCTCGCCGCCCAGGCGCGCATCGTGCATGTGATCGGTACGACCGGATGCTCCCTCGACGATGAAGAGAAATTTGCCGCATCAGGCCGTCATGCGCGGGTGGTGAAATCCGGCAATATGAGCCTCGGCGTCAATCTCTTGAGTGTTCTGACGAAACAGGCGGCCCGTGCGCTGCCCGCAGACGGCTGGGATATCGAGATCGTCGAGATGCATCACAAACACAAGGTCGATGCGCCATCGGGCACGGCTCTTCTGCTTGGTGAAGCCGCCGCCGAAGGGCGTGACATCGACCTTGCCGCTCAGTCCGTGCGCGTGCGCGACGGCCATACCGGCCCGCGGCCCGGCGGAACGATCGGTTTTGCAACGCTGCGCGGTGGCTCGGTGGTCGGCGACCATTCCGTGATCCTGGCCGGCGAAGGCGAGCTGGTTACATTGTCGCACAGCGCCCGTGACCGCTCGATTTTCGCCCGTGGGGCAGTTGCAGCGGCACTCTGGGCGCGCGATAAGAAGCCCGGTCAATATTCGATGCTCGACGTGCTCGGGCTCTCAAATCAATAATATACGGAGGTCTTTATTCATGAGCGGTACCCTTGTCCTCGTTCGCCACGGCCAGAGCGACTGGAATCTCAAAAACCTGTTCACCGGCTGGAAGGATCCCGACCTTACTCCGCTCGGTATCCAGGAAGCCGAGACCGGTGGTCAGGCGCTTGCCGAGACCGGCATCAAGTTCGACATCGCGTTTACCTCGGATCTGCAGCGCGCGCAGAAGACCCTGAAGATCGTGCTCGACAAGGTTGGCCAGCCGGACCTGAAGACGATCAAGGATCAGGCGCTCAATGAGCGCGATTACGGCGATCTTTCCGGCCTCAACAAGGACGATGCCCGCGCCAAGTGGGGCGAGGAGCAGGTTCACATCTGGCGCCGTTCCTATGACGTCCCGCCTCCGGGCGGCGAAAGCCTGCGCGATACCGGCGCTCGTGTGTGGCCCTATTACCTGACGGAAATCCTGCCCCGCGTGCTGCGCGGCGAAAAGGTTCTGGTTGCAGCTCACGGCAACTCGCTGCGCTCGCTGGTCATGGTGCTCGACAAGCTGACCAAAGAGCAGATCCTCGGCGTCAATCTCGCAACCGGCGTTCCGATGGTCTACAAGCTCAATGCAGACTCCACCGTCGCTTCCAAGGACGTGCTGGGCGACATGTCCGGCGCGCATTAAGCGCCACTTCAGTCTGACGATTTTGACGCCAGCCGAAAGAAATTTTCGGCTGGCGTTTTCTGTTTTCAGTTCTCGATAGTGAACTGCACCGCATCGGCGGAGAAGCGGCTAACTGCATACTGGACCGGTCGTCCATCCTGATCGGCATTCAGGGCACGCGTGACCAGCACGATTGCGCCCGGTGACAATTCAAGAGACGAGAGATCGTCGTTATCCGCATGGATGGCAGTGATTTCCGTCGATACGCGGACATAATCCGGCAGGCCGACGGTAGCGAAAGCGGCGGTGATCGACCCGCTATCGCGATAGGCATCGGCCATTCCGGCAAACCGATCCGCCGGAAACCAAGCTGTCGCGCGGGAGACGGGCCGGCGATCCGCCTTTCTCAGCGTCTCCAGGCGAATGAGCCGCGCGCCGACAGGCAGTTGCAATCGTGCGGCGAGATCGGCAGTCGCGGCTTCTTCCGATGAGGCGAGCAACAGGCCTTCCTTTTCACGCGCCTGATCGCCGATACCCTGGTTGAAGCGCGTGCGCCGCGAGATCGGAAAATTCAGCCTTTCCTTGCGCAGGATCAGCGTGCCGCGCCCCTGCACCGCCTGGACTATGCCTTCCTGTGCAAGGGCTGCAAGCGCGCTGCGCACCGTGTGGCGATTGACGCCGAACTGCGCCGCCAGCACGATTTCCGGCGGTACCTTGCCCGTATCGTCGTATTCTCCGCTAGCTATCGCCGAGCGTATTCTGTCGGCGATCTGCCGCCAGAGTGCCACCCCGTTTTGCCGACGAACGGCTGCTCCCTGCATATCCATGTCACACGCTTGTTATATCCAAAAGTTATGGCTAAGTTACCTTGTATAGTTGTCTATATCAATAGACATTTTGGAGATTGGCCATGGATGTTGCAGAGCAGACCCTGCCGACCGAACAGGCAGGCCGCAGGCGGTGCGCCTCTCTTCTCGCCGGCGCGACGGCGGAAGAACTTCACGCCGCGTGGGACGCATTGAAAGACAAGCCCGAAACGAAGCCGGTTCGCGGTCCTGAGACGGGACTGGTGATGGTACGCGGTCGCATCGGCGGCGGCGGCAGCCCGTTCAACCTCGGCGAAGCGACGGTAACACGCGCAACCGTCGCGCTCGCATCCGGCACGGTCGGACATGCGCAGGCGCTGGGCACGAACAAGCAGAAGGTCAAGCTTGCCGCGATCTTCGATGCGCTCTGGCAGGAAGACGCCACGCGGGAGCATGTCGAGAACGCAGTGCTCACACCCGTCGAACGTCGCGTCGAAGCGGAAAACAAGGCGAAGGCCGAAGAGACCGCAGCGACCCGGGTCGATTTCTTCACCATGGTTCGGGGAGAGGACTGATGTCTGCCAATACAAACGCCTTTACCGGCGGTTTTTCCGATCCGGTGTTCCAGTCCCAGAGCATATTCCGCATGTTGATGGATGGCATGGCACGGCCGGGTTCGATCCATACGGTTGAACACGACGCCGGGCAGCCCGACCCGCTCGGGCCGGCAGCCGGGGCGATCGCACTGACGCTTTGCGATCACGATACGCCGGTCTGGCTCAGCGCCGGTTTTTCCAAGTCGGCCGTTGGCGAATGGATCGGTTTCCATTCCGGCGCGGCGCTGACGCGTGAAAAGGCAGAGGCACGTTTCGCCTTTGTCGAGGCGGGAGCGACGCTTTCCTCCTTCGGCCTCTTCTCGCTCGGCACACAGGAATACCCGGACCGCTCGACGACGCTGGTGATCGAGGTGGCGGAGCTTGGCCGCGGGCAATCATTCACCCTGTCGGGACCCGGCATCCTTCAGTCGAAGGCGGTCGAGATCACCGGTCTGCCGGAAGCCTTCCTGCGTTTGTGGGCGGACAACCGGCCACTGTTTCCGCGCGGCGTCGATGTGGTTCTGACGGCAGGACGCAGTTTCCTGTGCCTGCCGCGCACAACGAAGATCGCGGCTTAGAGCCTCAAGGAGAGTAGACCATGTATGTTGCCGTCAAGGGTGGCGAAGCCGCCATCAGCAACGCTCACCGGCTTCTCGCCGACCGGCGCCGGGGTGACCGCTCGCTGCCTTCCGTCACCATCGATCAGATCGCCGAACAGCTGGGACTGGCCGTCGACCGGGTGATGGCCGAAGCCTCGCTTTACGACCGGTCGCTTGCAGCGCTTGCCGTGCGCCAGTCGCGCGGCGACCTGATCGAGGCGATCTTCCTGCTGCGCGCCTATCGCACCACCCTGCCCCGCTTCGGCAATTCCGTGCCGCTCGACACTGCCGACATGCTGGTCGAACGCCGTGTCTCGGCAACCTACAAGGATCTGCCAGGCGGGCAGCTGCTCGGGCCGACCTTCGATTATACCCATCGTCTTCTCGACCCTTCGCTGCTGTCCGACGAGGCGGTTGAAGAACCTGCACGCAGGGATGCCAGCGACGAGGAGATCATGCGCGTCTCCGACATTCTCGCGCATGAAGGCCTGATCGAAGCGGATGGCGAACTGCCGCAGGATCACCAGGCCAGCGACCTGACGCGCGAGCCGATGGAGTTTCCGATGGCCCGCGATCTGCGCCTGCAGGCGCTCGCACGCGGCGATGAAGGTTTTCTTCTGGCCCTCGGTTATTCGACGCAGCGCGGCTATGGCCGCAACCATCCGTTTGTCGGCGAAATCCGCATCGGCGAGGTCGAGGTGGAGATGGAAGTGCCGGAGCTCGGCTTTGCCGTTTCGCTCGGCCAGATCCGCGTGACCGAATGCCAGATGGTCAACCAGTTCAAGGGCTCGTCCAAGGCGCCGCCGCAATTCACCCGCGGATACGGCCTGGTTTTCGGCCAGAGCGAACGCAAGGCGATGTCGATGTCGCTGGTAGACCGCGCATTGCGTGCCGAAGAGCTTGGCGAGGACATTACCGCGCCGGCGCAGGACGAGGAATTCGTCATTTCCCATTCCGACAACGTGCAGGCGACCGGTTTCGTCGAACACCTGAAACTGCCGCATTATGTCGACTTCCAGGCGGAACTCGCCATGGTCCGCAAGATGCGCGCCGATATCGAAGCCGCGCGCAACGGTGAAACCGAGATGAAGGATGCCGCCGAATGAGTGCCGATCTCGCCACCTACAATTTCGCCTATCTGGACGAACAAACCAAGCGGATGATCCGCCGTGCGATCCTGAAGGCGATATCGATACCCGGCTACCAAGTGCCGTTCGCCTCGCGCGAAATGCCGATGCCCTATGGCTGGGGCACCGGCGGCGTGCAGGTGACCGCCTCGATCATCGGGCCGGAGGATGTGCTGAAGGTGATCGACCAGGGCGCGGACGACACAACGAATGCGGTCTCGATCCGCGCCTTCTTCCAGAAGGTCGCAGACGTTGCGGTGACGACGCATACCAAGGATGCGACGATCATCCAGACGCGCCACCGCATTCCGGAAGCGAAGCTCACCGAAGGCCAGGTTCTCGTCTATCAGGTGCCGATCCCGGAGCCCTTACGTTTCCTCGAGCCTCGCGAAACCGAGACGCGGAAAATGCATGCGCTGGAAGAATATGGCCTGATGCATGTGAAGCTTTACGAGGACATCGCCATCAACGGCCGTATCTCCAAGACCTATGCCTATCCGGTGAAGGTCGACGGCCGCTACGTGATGGACCCGTCGCCGACACCGAAATTCGACAATCCGAAAATGCACATGTCCGATGCGCTGCAGCTTTTCGGCGCCGGCCGTGAAAAACGCATCTACGCGGTACCGCCGCATACGGACGTGGTCAGCCTCGATTTCGAGGATTACCCGTTCGAAATCCAGACATTCGAGCAGGACTGCGCCCTTTGCGGTGCACACGGTGTCTATCTCGATGAAGTCGTGCTCGACGACAAGGGCGGACGGATGTTCGTCTGCTCCGATACCGACCATTGCGAAGACCGCCGCGAGCACGGCCATGTCGGCGCGATGCTTGCTCCAAACCAGGAGGCCGCGGAATGAGCGACAATCCCCTTCTCAAAGTCAGCGGCGTGTCGAAATTCTATGGCAGCCGCATTGGCTGCAAGGATGTCAACTTCGAGCTGTGGCCCGGCGAAGTTCTCGCCATCGTCGGTGAGTCCGGTTCCGGCAAAACGACGCTGCTGAACTGCATCTCCACCCGCCTGCTACCGACAGCGGGCAGTGTCGAATACCGGATGCGCGACGGCAATTTCCGCGATCTCTATCACATGAGCGAGGCGGAACGCCGTTTCCTGATGCGCACGGACTGGGGCTTTGTCCACCAGAACCCGGCCGACGGGCTGCGCATGACAGTCTCTGCCGGCGCCAATGTCGGTGAGCGGCTGATGGCGGTCGGCGACCGGCACTACGGAAAAATCCGCGAGACGGCGACCGACTGGCTGGGCCGGGTGGAAATTTCCGCCGACCGGATCGACGACCAGCCGCGCGCCTTTTCCGGCGGCATGCGCCAGCGCCTGCAGATCGCCCGCAATCTGGTCACCGGCCCGCGCCTCGTGTTCATGGACGAGCCAACCGGCGGTCTTGACGTTTCGGTACAGGCGCGCCTGCTCGATCTCGTGCGCGGCCTCGTCAACGATCTGGGGCTTGCCGCAATCGTCGTCACTCATGACCTCGCTGTCGCCCGCCTGCTTTCGCACCGGATGATGGTGATGAAGGACGGGTTCGTGATCGAACACGGCCTGACCGACCGAGTGCTCGACGATCCGCGCGAGCCCTATACCCAGCTTCTCGTCTCTTCCATTCTCCAGGTGTGAGGTAATATCGATGGCCACTCCCCTCGTCGTCTCGGAAGTCTTCAAGAGCTTCACCATGCATCTGCGCGACGGCATCAAGCTGCCGGTCGTCAACGATGTGAATTTTTCGGTCGCTGCCGGCGAATGCGTTGTGCTTGGCGGCCCGTCGGGTATCGGGAAAAGCTCGATCCTGAAAATGCTCTACGGCAATTACGCCGTCGATGCCGGCCAGATTCTCGTCAACCACCAGGACCGGATCGTCGACATCGCCAAAGCCGATCCGCGCACGATCATCGACGTGCGCCGGCAAACGATGGGCTATGTCAGCCAGTTCCTGCGCACAGTACCGCGTGTCGCCGCAATCGACGTCGTGGCAGAGCCGCTGGTTGCCCGCGGCATCGAGGCGGCGATTGCGAAGGAGAATGCCGCCGAACTGCTTTCCCGACTGAACCTGCCGCGCGAATTGTGGTCGCTGCCGCCCTCCACCTTCTCCGGCGGCGAGCAGCAGCGCGTCAACATCGCCCGCGGCTTCATCACCAGCCATCGCATCCTGCTTCTCGATGAACCAACCGCTTCGCTCGACGCCACCAACCGCCGTGTGGTGGTCGAGATGATCGCGGCGAAAAAAGAAGAGGGCGTCGCCATGCTCGGCATCTTCCATGACGAGGAAGTGCGCGAGGCAGTGGCCGACCGTATTCTCGATGTCAGCGCATTCTCTCCGCGAAAGGCTATCGCAGCATGAGCGTCAAGGTCGGGCTCGAACCCGCAATCCATCCGACGGCCTCCGTCAGCAATTCAAAGATCGGTCGCTATACGGAAATCGCCGAGCGCTGCCGTATCGATGAGGCCGAAATCGGCGATTATTCCTACATCATGCAGGACGGATCGATCTGGTGTGCAACGATCGGCAAATTCGTCAACATGGCGGCATCGGTGCGCATCAATGCCACCAACCACCCGACCTGGCGCGCGACGCTGCATCACTTTACCTACCGCGCCGCCAATTATTGGGACGACGCCGAAAACGAGACGGACTTTTTCGAATGGCGGCGCGAGAACCGCGTGACGATCGGCCATGACGTGTGGATCGGCCATGGCGCCACCGTGCTGCCCGGCGTCACCGTCGGCAATGGCGCGGTGATCGGCGCCGGCGCCGTCGTGTCGAAGGATGTCGCGCCCTATACGATCGTCGGCGGCGTACCGGCCAAGTTGATCCGCGAGCGCTTCACCAAGGAAGTCGGCGAAGGCATGGACCGGCTTGCATGGTGGGATTGGGATCACCTGAAACTACGCAAGGCGCTCGATGATTTCCGGGCACTTTCGGCGGAAGATTTCATTTCTCGCTATGCGTTGTAACGAAAGCGTTACAGACGCGTCATGCATGTAATAAAACTGACATCGAATCGACATTCAGGCTTCATCAACCACGTCTAATCCCATCGCCACCAAGGGGATTAGACGGGCTTAGAACATGAAGTTTGAACTGAGGAATATCACTCGACGTTTCGGCGATCGTATCGCGGTCAATGCCGTCAACGTTGAAATTCCCCAGGGCCAGATGGTCGGCATTATCGGCCGCTCCGGCGCCGGCAAGTCCACGCTGCTACGGATGATCAACCGGCTGCAGGAGCCGAGCTCCGGCTCCATGCATTTCGGCGATGTAGAAGTTTCCTCGCTCAGAGGCGCAAGCCTGCGCAACTGGCAGCGCGACTGTGCGATGATCTTTCAGCAGTTCAATCTCGTGCCGCGCCTGGACGTTCTGACCAATGTCATGCTCGGCAGGCTGAACCATCGTTCGACGATGCTGAGCCTGCTCAACATCTTCTCGGACGACGAGCGCCTGGCTGCAATCGCCGCACTCGAGCGCCTCGGCATCGAACAGACTGCCATGCAGCGCGCAGGCACGCTTTCCGGCGGCCAGCAGCAGCGTGTGGCGATCGCACGAGCCCTGATGCAGGCGCCGAAGATGCTTCTGGCCGACGAGCCGATCGCATCGCTCGATCCTCTCAACGCAAAGATCGTCATGGACGCTCTGCGTGACATCAACGAGCGCGAAGGCATTACCGTCATCACCAACCTGCACACGCTGGATACGGCTCGCAGCTATTGCGAGCGGATCATCGGCATGGCGCATGGCAGTGTCGTCTTCGACGGTCCTCCTTCTGCGCTCAATGCCGATGCCGTGCAGGAAATCTACGGCTCCGACAAGCATGGCGCCGGCATTGATGAAACGATGACATCGACCAGCATCAACATTCCTGCCGCACAGGCGAGCAGGGAACAGGAATCGGGCGGTATCGGCACGCTGGCAAGCGCCAGCGCCTGAAACCCGCACCCAGATCGACAGCCCGCGTAAAGGGCACACCATTCATGACCCAACTCCGGATGATCCGGAAACAGGAGATCACCATGCTGAAGAAAACTCTTCTTGCTGCCGTCGCGCTGAGCGTCGTTGCAGGTTCCGCAATGGCACAGGACGTCAAGGTTCTGCGCATCGGTCTCGACGGCTCGGAAAACGAAGCCGACCAGATCCGCAACACCCAGTGTGTCGCCGATGGCCTGAAGGCTGCGACCGGCGTTCCGGAAGTGCAGATTTTCCCGTCGCCGGACTATAACGGCGTCATCCAGGGCCTGCTCGGTGGCACGATCGACATCGCTTCTATGGGCGCCTCCTCCTACGCCGCTATCGCGCTGAAGGACCCGAACGCTGTCGACCCGATCCTGACCTACACCCAGTCGGACGGTTCCAGCGGTTACTACTCGATCATGGTTGCCCGCAAGGACTCGGGCATCAAGACGCTCGCCGACGCCAAGGGCAAGAAGATCGGCTTCGCCGACCCTGATTCGAC
Source organism: Hyphomicrobiales bacterium (assembly GCA_900469445.1). GTDB lineage: Bacteria > Pseudomonadota > Alphaproteobacteria > Rhizobiales > Rhizobiaceae > Neorhizobium. The sequence goes on along the minus strand of UBXM01000033.1, from coordinate 138,796 downwards.
CTCCGGTTACCTCGTTCCGAACGTCGCCCTGCCGAAGGAAATCGGCGCGCCGGTCAAGGAATACTTCTCTGAAAGCGGCTTCGGCGGCGGCCACGAGAACCTCGTTCTCGCCGTTCTCGACAAGAAGTTCGACGTCGGCACGACCTTCGGTTCGGGCGTTGGCAAGTGGGAAGACGGCTACACTGGCGGCAACCTGCACCAGATGGTCAACAAGGGTAACCTGGACATGGACGACCTCGTCGAAGTCTGGAAGTCGCCGCTGATCCCGAACGGCCCGCTGATGGTCAACAACAAGCTGCCGGAAGACATGCGCGCCAAGGTCGAAGCCTACTTCATGGACCTCCCCAAGAAGGACCACGATTGCTTCAAGTCCTACACCCAGGGCGACAACAAGGAATACATCAAGGTCGATCAGTCCTTCTACCAGACGATCATCGACGCTCGTAAGTCCGTTATCGGCGGCTGATTTTTTCCAACATCAGGCGGCGGCGCTCCACGAGCGCCGCCGTTTTTTTTCAACGAAGAGCGCGGATCATGGCGACCATCACCGAACAGAATAATGGCGGGCTTTGCCCAGCCGCATCCATGGTGATGCAGCACTACCGGCAGCAGCTGCGGACACGCCGTATCTATACCGGGATCTCGATTGCCGTTTTCCTCATCGCGCTGTTCTATTCGCTGCAATTCGCCAACGATGCGAATGCCGGCAAGTTCTTCGAGCGCCTGCCATACTTTTTCGATTTCATCCGCAGCTTCGTGCCGGACAGCCCAATGGAAATCTTCCGGGCGATGTTCGACCTGCCGTCGCCCTATGCCGATGGCTCGCTGAAATACAATTATACCTCTGACCGACACTACATTACCGACACGTTCTATATCCCGCACTTCATCTATCAGCTGATCATCACCATCAACATCGCGCTGGTTTCGACCATTGTCGGTGCGACCTTTGCCTTCCTGCTCTGCTTTTTCGCCTCGACAAACCTCGTCGGCGCAGGTGCCACGCGTTTTGTCGTGCGTCGCATCATGGAAGTCATGCGCGCCTTTCCCGAAATCGTCATCGCCGGTCTTCTGACCGCGATCCTGTCGATCGGCCCGATCGCCGCAATCATCGCCATCACCGTTCATACGATTGGCGCACTCGGAAAGCTGTTCTTCGAAGTGGTGGAAAATTCCGACATGAAGCCGGATGAAGGCCTGCGCGCGGCGGGTGCAAGCTGGGTAGAGCGTGTGCGTTTCGCCATCGTTCCCCAGGTTCTGCCGAATTTCGTCTCCTACACGCTGCTGCGCGCCGAGATCAACGTGCGCGCCTCGACCATTATCGGCGCCGTCGGCGGTGGCGGCATCGGTGAAGTCTTCCGCCTGGCGATCGGCCGCGACCATGCCGCCAAGACCTATGCGATCATCATCCTGCTGCTCGTCAGCATCATCATCATCGACCAGTTCTCCGGCTGGCTTCGCCGCCGGCTGATCGGTCACCAGTCCTTTGAATTCGGCAGGGGAGCAGCCTGATGACGTCTTCGGTCCCCACGATCAACGCTTCCGATCGCGAGCGCCTGCGCGCCGCGCATCCTGAAGTCTTTCATCGCTCCATCATGAAGCGTTACGGATTGCTTATCGGCTCCGGTATCGTGACCCTCTATCTCATTGTCTGCTTCTTTGCCTTCAATGTCGGCCCGGCCTTCATGAACGGCCAATGGGAACGAGCCTCGCTCTATATTCAGGACTGGTATTCCTGGCGCGCCCAGCCGCGCCTGCGCTTCGAGGATGACGGAACGGTTCGGGCACAATGGTCGAGCCGCGGCCAATATGCTCAAGGCGCCGAGATCTTCTGGCTGAAGCCGACTGCAACAGGCGGCTATACGGTCGACTATGGCAGCGAAAACGACCGTCTTGAAGTCACACCGAGCCGCGTCGACGTCTATGTCAACGGCACAGCCTATCCCGTCACGATCACCGAGGATGCGGCAACGGCACCGGCCAATGCACCAGCGGCAATCCAGCAGGATGGTTCCAAGGTTCTCGTCCATTACGGTTTCGAGGGACAGGCGGAAATCCGCACCTCGCAGGTCTATGTCCAGCGTCGTTTCCTTGGCTGGGCGAACTTCCTGTTCGACACGAAATCCGACTTCTGGCGCAAGAGCTGGGGCGAGCTGATCAGCCTCGCCACGGTTGGCGAACGGCTTGATCCGGCGCGCTCCAACATTTCCCATATGGTCGACGATTTCCTCGGCAACAATGTCTGGCAGCATGCCGACATTCTGTCGAAGCTGATGCAGACCCTGGTCATGGCCTTTGTCGGCACGCTGCTCGGCACGATCTTCGCCTTCCCGCTTGCCTTTATCGCGGCGCGCAACATCACACGCAGCCGCGCCGCCAACTGGGGCATGAAACGGCTGTTCGACTTCCTGCGCTCCGTCGACATGCTGATCTGGGCCCTGTTCTTCACCCGCTCATTCGGCCCGGGACCGATCCCCGGTATCGCGGCGATCTTCTTCACCGATGCCGGTGCGCTCGGAAAGGTCTATGCGGAAGCGGTCGAGAACGTCGATGACAAGCAGCGTGAGGGCGTGAAGTCCGTTGGCGCCTCGCCCGTCATCGTCAATCGGTTCGGCGTCGTGCCGCAGGTTCTGCCGGTGTTCATTTCGCAGTCGCTGTATTTCTGGGAATCGAATACCCGCTCGGCCACCGTCATCGGCGCCGTGGGTGCCGGCGGCATCGGTCTCAAGCTGCTTGAAGCGATGGGCACCAATGCCGACTGGGACAAGGTCGCCTATATGGTGCTTCTGATCCTCTTCGTCGTCTTCCTGTTCGACAACATTTCAAACGCCATCCGCTCGCGACTGATTGGTGGCCCGACGCATTAAAGGCGCACCAAAGTGCGCCCACATCATCATTCTGTCATGGAAATCTTTTAGGCGCAGGGCCTGTCTTCGGATACGACGGATGTCTAGACTTCCGTCTCTGCCCCTTCCCGATTCCGGAATGATGCCTTGCGTTACGCTCTCTACTTTTCCCCCGCTGCGGACCATCCGCTGACGAAGACCGCATCCCGTTGGCTCGGCCGCGATGCCTTTACCGGCGAAGCTTTTTCGACACCCGAGGTCGACGGTCTTTCGCCGGAGGAGGTTCATGCGCTGACTGCCGATCCTCGTCGCTATGCATTTCACGCGACGCTGAAGGCGCCGTTCGAGCTGGCGGAAGGCAAAACCGAGGCGGAGCTTGTTGCGGCATTCGAACAATTTGCCGCAACGACACAGGCGTTCGATATTCCGAATGTCATTGTCGGCCAGCTCGGCCGTTTCTTCGCGCTAGTGCCGGATCAGGTCTATCCCGAGCTGCAGGCCTTCGCTGCCCGTATCGTCGAGGACTTCGAACCGTTCCGCGCGCCGCTTTCGGATGCCGATATCGCCCGCCGCAAGCCAGACACGCTGTCGCCGGAGCACCGCGCCAATCTGATGCGCTGGGGTTATCCGCATGTGATGGACGAATTCCGTTTCCACATGACCCTCTCTGGCCAAGTTCCGCCCGAGCAGGCACCCGCCATGCGTGCCGCTCTCGAGCCGCGATTTGCCGAGTTCATCAACAAGCCCCTTTCCATCGATGGTATCGCGCTCTTCGTCGAGCCTGCCCGCGGTGCAGACTTCATTGCCCATCGCTGGCTGCCCCTGAAGCCGGCCTTAGAGACCAGAAAGACCGCCCCATGACCGAGACCGTATTCAAGAACGCCCGCATCGTGCTGGAAGACAGCATTGTCTCCGGCTCCGTGCAGATCCGTGACGGCAAGATCGCCGACATTTCCGAAGGCAATGTTCAGACCGGCGAGGATTTCGAGGGCGACTACCTCATCCCGGGCCTGGTGGAACTTCACACCGACCACCTCGAAACGCATTACTCCCCGCGTCCCGGTGTACGCTGGAACCCGACGGCGGCGATCCAGGCGCATGACGCGCAGATCGCCTCTTCCGGCATCACCACCGTGTTCGACTGCCTGCGCATGGGGTCGGACGAAGATGGCGGCTTCGAGCATGGCGAAATGCGCCAGATGGCCGACGCCATCCAGACAGCCGAACGCGAAGGGCGGCTGCGCTCCGAGCACCTGATCCATCTGCGTTGCGAGGTTTCGGCCGACAACGTTCTGGAGCATTTTGCCGATTTCGAGAATGACAGCCATGTACGGCTTGTTTCGCTGATGGACCACGCGCCGGGCCAGCGTCAGTTCCAGACGATGGACCAGTATATCTTCTACTACCAGAAGAAGCGCGGCCTGACCGATGAGGCCTTCAAGATCTTCGTCGACAAGCGCGTGGCGGAATCGCAGCGCAACTCGACGCCGCATCGTATCGCCATCGCAAAACATTGCGCGGAGCGCGGCATCACGGTCGCCAGCCATGACGACGCGACGCTTGCCCATGTCGACGAGGCGATCGAAAACGGCGTCAAGCTTGCCGAATTCCCGACCAGCTTCGAAGCTGCCGCCGCCTCGCACAAGGCCGGCATGAGCGTGTTGATGGGCGCGCCGAATGTGGTGCGCGGCAAGTCGCATTCGGGCAATATCGCCGCACGCGATCTCGCTGCCGGGGATGTTCTCGATGTTCTCTCCTCGGACTACGTGCCTCTCAGCCTGCTTTACGCTCCCTTCATCCTTGCCGATGAAGTCGAGGGGATTTCGTTGTCGAAGGCGATCTCGATGGTGACGTCCACCCCAGCACGCACTGCGGGCCTTGCCGATCGTGGCCGGATCGCTACGGGCTTGCGCGCAGATCTCGTGCGGGTTCACCGCGAAGCAGGCGTGCCCGTGTCGCGCGCCGTATGGCGGCAGGGACGTCGGGTGGCGTGATGGACGGATCCTCCGAACCCTGCAGAGATGATAACGAAGGCTGCATGATCGCAGTCGTCGGTCCAAGCGGCGCCGGCAAGGACACTTTGATGGCTTACGCGGCCCGAGCCTTTTCGGACCGCCCTGACATCGTGTTTGCCCGTCGCGTGATCACCCGTGATGCCTCTGCCGGTGGTGAGGATCATGACGGCGTCTGCGACGCAGAGTTTGAAAAACTGAAAGCCGATGGCCGCTTTGCAGTTTCATGGGAAGCGCACGGATTGCACTACGGCATACCCGTCGAAACGAAGCAGGCCGTGTCCCGCGGTGCGATCGTGATTGCGAATGGATCCCGTTCAGCGCTCGGCCTGTTTCGGGAAGCATATCCAAATCTCGTCGTCATCAACGTGACGGCACGCCCGGAAGTGCTGGCATTACGCCTTGAAGCGCGTGGACGGGAAACCAGGGAAGACATTCTGCGCCGACTGAACCGGGGTTCGCTTGGTGTCGCCGGCGACTATAATGTCATCACGATCGACAATAGCGGCGAAATGGACGTTTCGGGCAAAGCGATCGTCGACGCCATTTCGACTTTGTTATCCCATTCTGTCACTTCGAAAGAAAAATAAAACCTGACATGCTTTAAAGTTCCATCGGCTCCCCTACCTGATTTATTCGCCACACCTAATAGATGTGGAGCCAAATGGAGCTGGGGCGGTGATTGAAACACGAGCAAAGGATGGAGCTGACCCTGACGGCGTGACGAATACGGATCTGGAAGCACGAATAGTCGTGCTGGAGATCGTTGCCATGACCGCGTTGGCGTTAACGCTCGACACCTCCGACAACGGCAATTCCGATCAGGCCCGCGGTATCGCGGCACTGATCCAGGATACCGTGCGACAACGATCGCGCGAGGTCGGCCTGACCAAGGATGCGCAGGAAACGGCAGATACCTATGCCGAGGAGCTGCTTGCCACGGCATTGACCTCTCTTTATCCAGAGAATGGCTCTGCCTGACCGACGCCAAGCGCCGGTCATATGGAAGCGGCAGCTGTCAGTGCGCCTCATCCCAGTTGGACGCGGCGCGCGCGTCCACCTTGAGCGGCACTTTCATCGAAATGGCAGGCATTGCAGCCTGTTCCATGGTCGAGACGATAATCGGCATCGCCTTTTCGACATCCGCATCTTCGACTTCGAAGATCAGTTCGTCATGGACCTGCAAGAGCATGCGAACGCGTTCGCCAAGCCCGGCATCGGCCAATACCTGCTCCATCTTCACCATGGCACGACGAATGATATCCGCCGCTGACCCTTGAATCGGCGCGTTGATCGCCGCACGCTCGTTGAAGGCGCGCATCGAGGGATTGGACGACTTGATCTCCGGGTAATGGGCGCGGCGACCGAAGATCGTTTCCACATAGCCATGCTCGCGGGCGAAGGCTTTGGTTGAATCCATGTAATCGCGAATGCCGGGGAAGCGTTCGAAATATTTCTTGATGTAGTCGCTCGCTTCCGACCGCTCTATCGACAGCTGATTGGCAAGGCCGAAGGCGGAAATGCCGTAGATGATGCCGAAATTGATCGCCTTGGCACGGCGGCGCACTTCACTCGGCATGCCTTCCATCGGAACGCCGAACATTTCCGACGCCGTCATGGCGTGGATATCGACACCATCTGCGAAGGCCTGACGAAGCTGCGGGATGTCCGCCACATGCGCAAGCACGCGCAGTTCGATCTGGCTGTAGTCGGCAGACAGAAGCTTGTGGCCAGGCGACGCAATGAAGGCGGTGCGGATTTTGCGGCCTTCGGCATTACGGACCGGAATGTTCTGCAGGTTGGGTTCTGACGACGACAGGCGGCCGGTCGTGGTCGAGGCGAGAGAATAAGAGGTGTGAACCCGCTTCGTCTCGGGATGGACATAACCCGGCAGCGCATCCGTATAGGTGGATTTCAGCTTGGTCAGCTGGCGCCAGTCGACGATCTTGCGCGGCAGCGGCGCACCTTCGGCCGCCAGATCTTCCAGAACCTGCGCCGAGGTCGACCATTGGCCGGTCTTGGTCTTGGAACCACCGGGAAGACCCATCTTGCCGAACAGGATATCGCCGAGCTGCTTCGGAGAGCCGATAGTGAATTTTTCGCCGGCGAGTTCGTAGATCTCGTCCTCGAAGGCGGCCGCCTTCTGCGCCAGCTCGCCGGAAAGGCGCGACAGGATCTGCCGGTCGATGGAAATACCGCGCTCTTCCATACGCGCCAGAACCTCGACGAGTGGACGCTCCAGCCGCTCATAGATACGGGTAAGCCCCATCGCCGCCAGTTGCGGCTTCAGCACCATCCAGAGCCTCAGCGTCACGTCGGCGTCTTCGGCGGCATAGGCGGTCGCACGGTCGATATCGACGAAGTCGAAGGTGACGCCGCTCTTGCCCGAACCGGCGACATCCTTGAAGGCGATCGGCTTGTGATTGAGCCAGCGCTCGGACAGCGTATCCATGCCATGCGTGGTCTTGCCGGCGTCCAGCACATAGGACATCAGCATCGTATCATCATAACCCTTCACGGTGATGCCGTGGCGCTTCATGACGAGGTAGTCGAACTTGAGGTTCTGCGCGACCTTGAGGACCGAGGCATCTTCGAGCAGCGGCTTCAGGCGATCCAGCGCATCGCGGGTGGAAAGCTGGTTCTCGGCCATTCCGCCGCCGAGCAGATCGCCAACCCCGGTCTTGTGGGTGAGCGGTACATAGGCGGCGCGAACATCGAGCCCGGACGGGTTATCGCTGTTATCCGCAATGGCGAGTGAGAAACCGACCAGTTCGGTCTGCATCGGATCGAGCGAATTGGTCTCGGTATCGAAGCCGACAAGACCGGTTTCGCGTGCCGCCTTGATCCAGTCGTCGAGCACCTCGACATCGCGGATCGTCACATATTTGGTCGTGTCGATCTTGGTATTGGCGAAAGCAGCGATCCGTGCGTCCGCAAATTCCGACGGCGTTGCGCCATCGGTACCCTTGGCGACGGCCGCCTTGCCAGGCGAGGCCGGCGCATCTGCAGCAGCTTCGCCGGTATCGACCGCGGTGCCGGCATCGAGATCCGGACCACGGGCGTCTGCGCCCCATTCCACCTCGATGACTGCCGGCTCGATGGCATTGGCATCGCATTCGCAGGCGGCAGCAACGCGACGCGTCAGCGTGCCGAATTCCATCGCTTTCAGGAAGGCGACGAGTTTGGGGCCATCCTGAGGTTCGAGGAACAATGCGTCGAGATCGAGTTCCAGCGGCACATCGGTCCGCAGTTCCACCAGCTGGCGGGAAAGGCGCGCGAGGTCGGCATTGGCGATGATGTTCTCGCGGCGCTTGACCTGCTTGATCTCGGTAGCGCGGGTCAGCAGCGTATCGAGATCGCCGAATTCTTCCAGAAGCTGGGCTGCCGTTTTCGGGCCGATGCCGGGAATGCCCGGAACGTTGTCGACCGAATCGCCGACCATGGCCTGAAGGTCGATCATCTTCTCCGGCGGCACACCCCATTTTTCAACGACTTCGGGAATGCCGATCTGTTTGTCCTTCATGCTGTCATACATGTGGACCATCGGCGTCACGAGCTGCATCAGGTCCTTGTCGGAAGACACGATGGTGACGTCTGCGCCAGTCGCTTCCGCCTGACGGGCGTAAGTCGCAATGATGTCGTCGGCCTCGAAACCCTCGGTTTCGATGCAAGGAAGGTTGAAGGCGCGCGTCGCCTGACGGATCAGGCCGAATTGCGGAACCAGCTCTTCCGGCGGCGCCGAGCGGTTTGCCTTGTAGGCGTCGTAGAGATCCTTGCGGAACGTCTTCGACGAGTAATCGAAGATGACCGCGAAATGGGTGGGCGTCACACCGACGGAGGTATCACGCGCATCCGTCAGCAGCTTCCACAGCATGTTGCAGAAGCCGGACACCGCCCCGACCGGCAGGCCATCGGTTTTGCGCGTCAACGGCGGCAATGCGTGGAAGGCGCGGAAGATGAATCCGGACCCGTCGACTAGGAAGAGGTGATCGCCTTTTTTCATGGGCATGAAATAGCGTGACGCTCGCGCCGCGTCCACGGAAACTTACTGACGGGCACTGAACCACTGCCCGCTCAACCTTACCGAATTGTAATCCGGCCTTCCCTTGAAAAGCCGCAATCCACCCATCATTTCAGGATTACCGGCGATCATAACGCCGCAGTCTGGCAGAAGGCCCGTCCCCCGCCTCACCAGACCGGACAAAGGCCTATCCCCCTCTCCGGGTCTTTGTCCTTCTATAAGAAGCGCCACGGCTGTCCCCCTCCCGGCCGTGGCGTTTTTCTTTGCGATCGGCTGAATTCTCGGTGTCTTGTTATCGCTGGGCATCTTGCCAATTCCCCGCCTCTGCCCCAATCTCATAAGCACATCGCCTGATATCGATTATCGTCTGCCAGCAAGGCTGGCTCCCCGGGAACTATTGGCGGAGGCCATGGGATTCGATCGCTCGCAGTCGGCTACCTATCTGGCCGGTCAGCTCGCAAGGGTATTTTCACGCTCGCTGCAGAAGCGGGCGGCATCACTCGGCTTTTCTCCCGGGCAGTTCCCCGTTCTGCTTGAGCTGTGGCAGCAGGATGGCCTGACCCAGAAGCAGCTTCTGGACAAGCTCGAAGTGGAGCAGGCGACGCTTGCCAATACGCTTTCAAGGATGGAGCGCGACGGGCTGATCGTGCGTACGCCGCATCCGAGCGACAAACGTGCGCAGATCATCACCCTGACCGAACTGGGCAGATCGCTGGAAACACGCGCGGTCGATGCGGCTGCTGAAGCCGACAGCGCACTCTTTTCCGGTTTTCGTTCCTTCGAGCGGGAGTTGATGATGGAATATATGCGGCTCATCATCGGCAACAGCCGCAAGGTCTGACACGGCAATACCGCCCGGAATGCTCCGGGCGGTATTGGCTGAAGCGCTTGTCAGGGCTGCACCACCATGGCCGTGAACGGCCAGACATAGGCCTGCAGCGTCACCAGCAGACCGACCAGGCAGGCCAGCACGATCGAGTGCCAGAAGACGAAGCGCAGGATACTGCCCTCATGCCCGAACCAGCCGGTTGCGGTGGACGCAACGACGATCGACTGCGCGTCGATCATCTTGCCCATGACGCCACCGGACGAGTTGGCGGCGCCCATCAAGATCGGTGAAAGACCGAGCTGTTCGGAGGTGACCTTCTGCAGGTTGCCGAACAGGATGTTCGACGCCGTGTCGGATCCCGTCAATGCCACACCCAGCCAGCCGAGCAGCGTGCCGAAGAACGGGTAGAAGACACCGGTTGCGGCAAAGGCGAGACCGAGGGTGGAATCGATGCCAGACAATCTCGTCAGCGTGCCAAGCGCCAGCATGGCCGAGATGGTGATCAGCGAATAGGCGCAGAGTTTTATCGTCTTCGCATAGGTCTTCAGCATCGCGCCCGGAGTGAAGCCCATGGCGAAACCGGACAGGACGGCTGCGATGAACATGCCGGTGCCCGTATAGGATAGCCAGGTGAACGAGAAGGCGGCGGCCTCCGGTGTCGGGCCTGGAGCCACGGGCGGCATCTTGGCGATCATCTTGTCGAGGCCTGGGACGGGATAGGTCCATGTCGCCCAGGAATTGACCGCCGACTTGAAGAAGCCGGTGCCCCAGATCAGGAGGATGACGCAGACGATCACCCAGGGGGTCAGCGCGGCGCGGATTTCGGCCCGCGACGGGCGCACCACGGGTTTGGCAGCCTTGAGCGTGCCATCGTCGGAAATGTCGTGGCCGCGCAATTTGGGTGAGGTCCAGACTTCTTTCGGCTGCCAGACCTGCAGGAAGCCGATAAGGCAGGCCATGGAGATCAACGAGGCGCCGATATCGACGATCCAGGGATTGATGTAGTTGGAAATGGCGAATTGCGAGATGGCGAAGGATGCACCGGTGACCAGAATGGCCGGCCAGATCTGCATCATGCCCTTGCGACCGGCAAAAACCCAGATCAGCCAGAAGGGAACCAGCACCGAGAAGAACGGCAGCTGACGGCCGACCATGGCCCCAAGCAGATAGGGATCGATACCGGTAACCTGCGACAGGCCCTGGATAGGCGTGCCGAGTGCGCCATAAGCGACCGGTGCGGTATTGGCGATGAGTGACAGGCCGGAAGCGGCAAGCGGCGAAAAGCCGAGGCCGATCAGGATCGCACCGGTGACCGCGACCGGCGTACCAAACCCGGATGCGCCTTCGAAAAAGGCGCCGAAGGCAAAAGCGATCAAAAGCAGCTGGATGCGGCGGTCATCGGTGACGCTGCCGATCGTCTGCTGCAGCTTTTCGAACTGCCCCTTCTCCACCGTCAGCCGGTAAAGGAAGATGACGTTGAGGACGATCCAGCCGATCGGGAAGAAGCCGGTGACGGCCCCCAGAACGGTTGCGCTCAAGGACATGCCGACCGGCATGGTGAAGATGAAGATCGCAATCAGATTGGCGACAATGAGTGCGATGATCGCCGCGACATGGGCTTTCACCACATTGGTTGCGATCAGGCCGAGAAGAATGAAAACGGGAATTGCAGCGAGTATGGTGGACAGAACAGCACTGCCCATGGGGTCATAGACTTGATTCCACATTGAAGCCCCTCCCAAGGCCGGACATGACGATGCCCGAATTTGGAGCATATACCTCCAGTTTAACGACAGTCTAGAGTTGCACTCCTTCGACCAAAGTTGCATTCCGCCTCGTTCAGCGAACTGGCAGCGGCTTTTGCCATTGTGCCGCCCTCCCCTTGCTTGCTAACAGTTCAAGGCAAGCCGACTGCCCGCTGATGGCGTCCGCTCAAAAGACAAGGTGATTTCCATGACCGCTATTTCCGCCGTTCTCGATCGCGCCGACCAGAACCTTTCCGACAGTATCGAGCGTCTCTTCTCGCTCGTTCGCATCCAGTCCATCTCCACAGATCCGGCCTATAAGGCAGAGTGCCGCAAGGCTGCCGAATGGCTGGTGACTGAGCTGAAAGGCATCGGCTTCGATGCCTCGGTGCGCGACACGGCCGGCCATCCGATGGTCGTCGCCCATCACGACGGCGCAACCGCCGACGCGCCGCATGTGCTGTTCTACGGCCATTACGACGTGCAGCCGGTCGATCCGATCGAGCTTTGGGAAGACTCGCCGTTCGAGCCGAAGATCAAGGAGCTTTCGCCCGGTCGCAAGGTGTTGACGGGCCGCGGGACCGCCGACGACAAGGGTCAGCTGATGACCTTCGTCGAGGCCTGCCGCGCCTACAAGGAAATCAACGGTTCGCTGCCGATCCGTGTCACTATCCTGTTCGAAGGTGAAGAGGAATCCGGTTCACCGTCGCTGAAGCCCTTCCTAGATGCCAATGCGGCAGAGCTGAAGGCCGAATTCGCGCTGGTCTGCGATACGAGCATGTGGGATGGCGATACGCCAGCGATCGCGGCTGCCTTGCGCGGTCTCGTGGGCGAAGAGATCGTCATCAAGGCCGCCGATCGCGACCTGCATTCGGGCCTGTTCGGCGGTGCCGCCGCCAACCCGATCCATATTCTCACCGACATTCTCGCGGGCCTGCATGACGAGACCGGTCGCGTGACGCTGGAAGGCTTTTACGACGGCGTCGAGGAAACACCGACCAATATCAAGGAAGGCTGGGAAACCCTCGGCCGCAGCTCCGAGAGCTTTCTCGGCGGCGTCGGTCTCTCCATCCCGTCCGGCGAAAAGGGCCGTTCCGTTCTGGAACTGACCTGGGCGCGTCCGACGGCCGAAGTGAACGGCATTACCGGCGGCTATACCGGCGAAGGTTTCAAGACCGTGATTGCCGCCCAGGCATCCGCCAAGGTTTCGTTCCGTCTCGTCGGCGATCAGAACCCGGCAAAAATCCGTGACGCCTTCCGCGCCTATGTCCGCTCCAAGATCCCCGGCGATTGCACGGTGGAATTCCACGAACATGGCGCTTCGCCTGCGATCCAGCTTTCCTATGATTCACCGGAGCTGACCAAAGCGAAGGCGGCGCTGTCGGAAGAGTGGAAGAACCCGGCCGTCATCATCGGCATGGGCGGCTCGATCCCGATCGTGGGCGATTTCCAGAAGCAGCTCGGCATGGATTCGCTGCTGGTCGGTTTCGGCCTCGTGGACGACCGCATTCATTCGCCGAACGAGAAATACGACCTCAAATCCTACCACAAGGGCATCCGCTCCTGGGCACGGATCATGACGGCGCTGGCTCAGAAGTAAGCCGAAGGCTGCAACTCCGTCATCCTCGGGCTTGTCCCGAGGATCCAACCACGTCGAGGTCGAGTTGGACGCTGGCAGATGCTCGGGACAAGCCCGAACATGACGGCAGGATACCTACCCTCACAAACGCAAAACGCCGGCTTTTCAGCCGGCGTTTTCGATTTCAGTCTCGACAAAAATCAGTTGTCAAAGAATTCCTTCATCCGGGCGAAAAAGCCGGTCGATTCCGGGTTGTTCTCCTTGGAGGAGATTTCCTCGAATTCCTGCAGCAGTTCGCGCTGACGCTTGGTCAGTTTCTGCGGCGTCTCGATACCGATCTGGATGTAGAGGTCACCCGTCTGCGACGAACGCAGAACCGGCATGCCCTTGCCCTTGAGGCGGAACTGCTTGCCGGCCTGGGTGCCTTCCGGCACCGAGACGCGCGACTTCGAGCCATCGAGCGTACCGACATCGAACGTGCCGCCGAGCGCTGCCGTGGTCATCGAGATCGGCACGGCGCAATAGAGATCGGCGCCGTCGCGCTGGAAGAACTCGTGCGGCGTGACCGACAGGAAGATATAGAGATCGCCCGCCGGGCCGCCGCGCATGCCGGCCTCGCCCTCGCCCTGCAGGCGGATGCGGGTGCCGTCCTCGATACCAGCCGGAATGTTGACCGAGAGCGAACGCTCTTCAGTCACGCGGCCCTGGCCGTGGCATTTGGTGCAGGGATCGGTAATCGTCTGGCCGCGACCGTGACAGGTCGGGCAGGTGCGTTCGACCGAGAAGAAGCCTTGCGAAGCACGCACGCGACCGGAGCCCTGACAGGTGCCGCAGGTCTTCGGCTGAGTGCCGGGCTTGGCGCCGGAACCGGTACAGACATCGCAGGTGATCGAGGTCGGAACCCGGATCTGCGCCGTCTTGCCGTTATAGGCTTCCTCCAGCGAAATTTCCATGTTGTAGCGCAGATCGGCACCGCGTTCGCGGCCACCGGAAGAGCGGCGCGCACGGCCGCCACCCATCATCTCGCCAAAGATGTCTTCGAAAATGTCGGAGAAACCGCCGGCACCACCGCCGAAACCGCCGCCGCCGCCCATGCCGCCCTGTTCGAAAGCCGCATGGCCGTAACGATCATAGGCCGCACGCTTCTGCGGATCCTTGAGGGTTTCGTAAGCCTCGTTCAGTTCTTTGAACTTCTTCTCGGCTTCTGCGTCGCCCGGATTCTTGTCCGGATGATATTTCATGGCCATCTTGCGGAAGGCGCTCTTCAGCTCCTTCTCGTCTGCCGATTTGGCGACGCCCAGGATTTCGTAAAAGTCTGCTTTGGCCATTCAGGTATCCGGCTCCGGAAACGTAGTCCGGCTGCACGAGGCAGCCGGAACTTTTAGTCGACTATATTGAGGCTTCCGTCAACGGAGCCTTAGGCCGACTTCTTGTCGTCCTTGATTTCCTCATAGTCGGCATCGACGACACCGTCGTCCTTGCCGCCTTCAGCGCCACCTTCAGCCTGCTGGGCCTCATAGATGGCCTGGCCAAGCTTCATGGAGGCTTCCATGAGGGTCTGCGTCTTTGCCTGGATGTCATCGGCATCCGGCTCGGAAGCTTCGACCGAGGTCTTCAGCGCAGCAATCGCATCTTCGATCGCCTTGCGGTCGGCTTCGGTGACCTTGTCGCCATACTCCTGGAGCGACTTCTCGCTGGAGTGGATCAGGCTTTCGGCCTGGTTCTTGGCTTCAACGCCTGCACGACGCTTCTTGTCGGCTTCAGCATTGGCTTCAGCGTCCTTGACCATCTTTTCGATGTCGGCGTCGGAGAGACCACCAGATGCCTGGATGCGGATCTGCTGTTCCTTGCCGGTGCCCTTGTCCTTGGCCGAAACCTGAACGATGCCGTTGGCGTCGATGTCGAAGGTGACTTCGATCTGCGGCATGCCGCGCGGTGCCGGCGGAAGACCAACGAGGTCGAACTGGCCGAGCAGCTTGTTGTCGGCTGCCATTTCGCGCTCACCCTGGGAAACGCGGATCGTCACGGCCGACTGGTTGTCGTCAGCGGTCGAGAAGGTCTGCGACTTCTTGGTCGGGATCGTCGTGTTGCGGTCGATCAGACGGGTGAAGACGCCACCCAGCGTTTCGATGCCGAGCGACAGCGGAGTTACGTCGAGAAGCAGAACGTCCTTGACGTCGCCCTGCAGAACGCCGCCCTGGATCGCTGCGCCAAGCGCCACGACTTCATCCGGGTTGACGCCCTTGTGCGGCTCCTTGCCGAACAGCTGCTTGACGATTTCCTGTACCTTCGGCATGCGGCTCATGCCACCGACGAGAACGACTTCGTCGATCTCGGCAGCAGTTACGCCGGCATCCTTGAGGGCTGCCTTGCACGGAGCAACGGTGCGCTGGACCAGATCGTCAACCAGGCTTTCCAGCTTGGCGCGGGTCAGCTTCAGCGTCAGGTGCTTCGGACCGGTGGCATCAGCGGTGATGAACGGCAGGTTGATTTCGGTCTGCTGCGAAGACGACAGTTCGATCTTGGCCTTTTCGGCAGCTTCCTTGAGGCGCTGCAGGGCAAGCTTGTCGTTCTTCAGGTCGATGCCCTGGTCCTTCTTGAACTCGGCAACGAGATATTCGACGAGACGCATGTCGAAGTCTTCACCACCGAGGAAGGTGTCGCCGTTGGTCGACTTCACTTCGAAGACGCCGTCGCCGATTTCCAGAACCGAGATATCGAAGGTACCGCCGCCCAAGTCGTAAACGGCGATCGTCTTGCCGTCCTTCTTGTCCATGCCATAGGCAAGGGCAGCAGCAGTCGGCTCGTTGATGATGCGCAGAACTTCGAGACCTGCGATGCGGCCGGCATCCTTGGTTGCCTGGCGCTGCGCGTCGTTGAAGTAGGCCGGAACGGTGATGACGGCCTTTTCGACCTTCTCGCCGAGGTAGGATTCCGCGGTTTCCTTCATCTTCTGAAGGATCATCGCGGAAACCTGGGCCGGGGAATAATTCTTGTCGTGCGCCTTGACCCATGCGTCGCCGTTATCGCCGCGGACGATATCGAACGGAACAAGACCCTTGTCCTTCTCGACAGTCGGGTCTTCGTAGCGGCGGCCGATCAGGCGCTTGACTGCGAAGAGCGTGTTGGTCGGGTTGGTCACCGCCTGGCGCTTGGCCGGCTGGCCGACGAGGCGTTCGCCATCTTCGGTGAATGCGACCATGGAGGGCGTGGTGCGCGCGCCTTCGGCGTTCTCGATTACCTTCGCATCCTTACCATCCATGATGGCGACGCAGGAGTTGGTGGTACCGAGGTCGATGCCAATTACTTTAGCCATATCTTCTCTCTCCTTTAAGCGAACCGTCGGGACCCCGAAAGGCATTCCGCTGACAGTTCCTCGACTGGGATGGTCTATTATTTCCTAGCAGCCAGCGCTGCTGTCATGCGGCGTATATAAGGACGGGTTTTTCCGACTGCAAGGCAGGAAATCGCCTGCCTTCCGGCAAAAAATGCGTTTCATCGTTTGATGCTTCAGAGCATGTCGCCGCAGGACATCACTGGCCCATGATCACATCGAGCAAGGTCGTCCTACGGGTCTGCTGCGGCTGATAGACATGGCCGCCATCGGCACCCACATCACCGGGAGGCATCGGTCCGCCGCCGACACTGCCTGGCGGGACAGGACCCTGCGAATCATAAGGACCGCGATATTCACGATAATCGCGATATCCGCCGGCCTGCTCGGCTTGCGGGTTGCCGCGGTACTGGCGCTGCTGGCGGTTGTCGTAAACCGTGTTTCCATTGCCATTGTTGCAGATTGCATTGTCGCCATAGGCGCAAGGGATGGCGCCCGGCGGTTGCGGCATCGGCTGCCGTTCACGGCTTCTCCCGGGCGGCAAGGCGGCCTCGCCCTGCGGCGAAACCGGCTCCAGCGGACGGGAGCGAACGATATCCGAGCCTGCCGGGGCCTGTGGGGCCGGAGGGAAATCGTCCTGCCCCGAATAGCCTGGCTGCTCTTCGGCCGTTCCCGGCAATATTCCGGAAATGATGTCGCCGATCGAGGTCGATGGCGATTGCGGCTGATCTGTCGCAGGCGGCAATTGAACACCATTGCTGAAACCGAACAGCGGCGTCGGCGTGTAACCCTTCATCGCCGCCGTCATATATTCCTTCCAAGCCCTGGCCGGCAGCGTGCCGCCGGTAACCTTCTTCATATAGCTGCCGTCGTCGTTGCCGAACCATATGCCGGTCGTCAGGATGCTGGTGAAACCGACGAAAAGCGCGTCGCGGGAATTCTGCGTCGTTCCGGACTTGCCCGCCGCCTGCCAGCCATCGATACGCGCCGCCCGTCCCGTGCCCTCGCGGATGACGCCGGACATCATGCTGTTCATCGTCGCGGCGATCGGCTCGCTCAGAACCCGCGGAGGGTTGCTGTAATCAGCCTCGTACAAAACCTTGCCGTCCGGATCGGTGATCCTTTTGACGATATGCGGGGTCGCCTTGTAGCCGCCGTTCATGAAAGCGGCATAGGACGAGGTCAGTTCCACCAGAGATGTTTCTGACGTGCCGAGCGCGATCGACGCATTCGGCTGGATATCCGAATCGACCCCAAGCCGATGCGCCATCGAGACGACCTTTTCAGGCCCCACAGCCATGACCAGCTGAGCCGCAACGGTATTGATCGAGCGCGACAACGCATAGGAGAGCGGAACGGGCCCCTTGTATTCCTTCTCGTAGTTTTCCGGCGTCCAGTTGCCGATCTTCACCGGCGCATCGTTAACGATCGTGTCCGGGCCGTAACCGGCCTCAAGCGCCGAGGCATAAACGAAAGGCTTGAAGGCCGAGCCGGGCTGACGCTTGGCCTTGAATGCGCGGTTGAACTGGCTCTGGGCATAATCGCGCCCGCCGACGACGGCGCGGATCGCGCCCGTCGCATCGACGGAAACGAGTGCCGCCTGCGAGGCATTCAGCTTGCCGCCGTCCTTCTTCAGGATGTCGTTCAGCGCCTTGTCGGCCGCTTCCTCGAGCTTGAGGTCGATCGTCGTTTCGACAGTCACATCGACCTTCGGCTCGCCAATCAGGCTTTTCACCTCATCGACCACCATATCGGCGGCATAATGCTGCGGGCCGGACCAATAGCTTTTCGCATTGGACGGGGGCTGCGCCATCGCCTTATTGAGGTCGCTATCGGTAATATAGCCTTCCTCGCGCATCGTGCCGAGAACGACCTGGGCGCGCTCTTCGGCCGCTTTCGGGTCACGCGCAGGCGAAAGCCGCGACGGCGCCTTCAAAAGACCGGCAAGCGTTGCCGCTTCGCCGAGATTCACATCTCGGGCGGACTTGTTGAAATAACGCCGTGACGCAGCTTCGACGCCATAGGCATTCGCGCCGAAGAAAACCCGGTTCAGATACATGGCAAGAATCTGATCCTTGGTGAACTTGTGTTCCAGCCAGAAGGACAGAAGCACCTCCTGTATCTTTCGCTCGAAGGTGCGATCCGGCGACAGGAACAAGTTTTTTGCCAGCTGCTGGGTAATCGTCGAGCCGCCCTGGATCGGCTGGCCGGTCAGGTTGTTGACGAAGGCGCGCGCCAGCCCGAAGGGGTCGACACCAAAATGCGAATAGAAACGCCGGTCCTCGATCGAAATCACCGCCTGCGGCAGATAGGGCGACATTTCTTCGAGCGCGAGCGCTTCGCCGCCGGTTGCGCCGCGATTGCCAAGCACGGAACCATCGATCGCGGTAATCTTCATGTTTGGCGGGCGATCCGGAATGGACCAGCTGCTCGCGGCCGGCATTTGCGCGCCGTAATAAAGCACAAGCCCGCCAATGCCGATCGCACCCCAGATACCAAGAACGAGACACCAATAGATCAGCCTGCGCAACGGCGCGAAAAAGCCGCCGCCAGACGTTTCACGCTGCCTACCGTGTCCGGACTTCGAAGGACCCTTCTTTTTGCGGCGACCGGGATCACCCTTCACGTCAGCCTTGGGCGCGCGTTTCGACGCCTTGCGATGACCGACAATACGATCGTCGGCCTCAAGGCGGAACTCATCCTCGTCTTCGTCGTGCGATGCTTCGAAAGAAGGTTCGACGCGTTTGTCTGATCTGCCTCTGGCTGCCATGCGAGCCGGCTGTCTCCTGTCCTGTGCCTGCAAAAAACAGCAGGCCTTTTGCCATCAGGTTTCCGCTGGACTCTAAATGCGGCGATTTAAGGAGGGGTAAAAGGCAAACAGAACGTGAAGAAGACCGGTAGATCTTCAGGCAATTGTTTCGAGATGTGGCTCTTTGCCCTGAAAAGCATGGCTTTCCAGCGAATTGCAGATTTGCTAATATCAGACATCTCTAAAGTTATGCGTTCGGCAGACACAAGGGAGGCATCTCCTGCTGTCGCGTTCAGCGCTCGAGGAGGGAGCCATGAACAAGATCTTCGAAGCGGTCGTACTGAAGGGCGACCAGCGCGTACCGGTCGGCCTGGTCAATCTCAAGCAAGCCCTGGAGATGTCCGAAAAACTCGTGTTCGAGTTCAGCCATCCGGAGCACGAAGCCGGCAAGACGGATATATTCGTTGGTCGCGACGTCCTGCAGAAGCTGATGTGAGGATCAGCTCGTCCGCGCGTTCGGTCAACGCACAATCTTCACGCGTATTCGTGATTTGGGAAGGTGCGCGTGGTTTGTTATCCTCCCTGGCGCAACACGCGATAAGGAGAATGGACATGAAGACATTTCTCGTCGCCGCCGCCGTCATCGGCCTCACGTCATCCGCAGCGTTTGCGGATTGCGCCGGCCACAAGGTGACGGCTTCCAATGAGGTGGACAAGGAATTCACCACCGCAAGCATTGCGACAACTCCTGCCCAGGAGGAGTTGAAACAGACGGGGCAACCAAGCGGCCCCGCAACTGACAATCAGACAGCCACACCCTAAATCGAATGCTGCTCCGCGCCGGGCAGTGATCCGGCGCGGAGCATGCCCGAGCTCGGAGGAACCTCTTCCGGCCGGCCGGATTGTCTCTTCTCCATAGAGGAGAACGACATGGCCAGAAAATCACTGAATGCGGGCTTTACCGGCGATATCGAAGAAAATGCGCGAGTATCGACCAAAGCGAAAACTGCCATCGCCAAGGCGAAGGACGAGGCCGGCATGGTGGCGGCGCATGCGGTCGATCACCCAACCGTCACAGGCTCTGCAGTCTTGACCTTCGGACTTTTGGGCGTGGCGGTCGGATATCTGCTTGGCACGGCATCGGCGACGCGAGCGCGACGACTCCTTTAAACGCAATAAGGAACGTGGAACCTAGCCAGCCCGTCTCCGTTGGGTCTTCAGCAACCCCGAAAGGAGGCCAAGATGCCGAACAGAGATCCGATCCCGACTCCGACATCCGATACGCCGCGCGGGCCTATGCCAACCGGCGGAGTGCCGGATAGAACTCAGGAAAAGCCGCCCTTGACGCCCGTACAGGACAAGGGCGACAGCAAAAACCCGCAGGATCCTACGCTTGATCCGGCGCTTCTACCGACCGGCGACCCGGCAGGCATGGCGTGAGAAATTCTCCGGGCGCCTTGAAGTGATTAAAGAGAGGTGGGGCGATATTGCCCCATCCCAAACACGATCATATATCGCGATAGAAACCTGATCATATTTTTTAACCCCCAAATTGTACCCGCGCTAACTTGTTGTTGCCATTTCGTTAACCCGATTCCAGATTGCTGCTCGGGTAAGGACATTTCAACATACGGGCCTGCGGAGCATTGCGCAGGCTTTGTGCTTTTGTGCCTGCCCGGGTAACGTCGGAGAATACCGTCTGCCCTTGGGTCTTAAACGTGACGTGAGGGTTTGATGCCGACACAGTTGATCCGCAATCCAGTCAATCCGGAACAACTCCTGCTTCTTCAGGAAGTCTTCGACGGCACATGCGCCGAGCATGGTATCGACAAGACAAGTGCCGATGGCGAGGCGCTCGCTCTCATTCTGGTCAATTCCCTGCAAAAAGGTTCCGCCGACAAGGAACAGCTGGCAGCGCTGGCCGGCGCCCTGGTGCAGACGCGCTGACGCGCCTTATCTGATCTTGCGCCGACATCTTTGATCAGCAGGGGAACCTAATCGCCGGCTCGAAAGTTGACCGGTCTCCAAGAGCAACATGATGGAGGCCGGCATGGCAGAATCAGTGAAGAGCTTCACCCCAGGCAACGCAGTTGCTTCCTTCGACCATCAACCGAGTGACAGCGCGATCGCCAACGAAATTCAGGGCCTGCGCGCTGAAATTTCCAGGCTGAGCGCCATGATGTCGGAAAAGACCGGCGAAGTTTACGAGCGGGTTGCAGATCGAGCCAGCAGTGCGGCGAACTACGTCTCATCGGAAGCAAATTCGGTCGCCGGCACGATCAGGGAGCATCCCGCAGCGACAACCACCCTGTTCACGCTGATCGGCGCAGTTGGCTTTGCGATCGGATATGCCGTCGCCACAGCAACCGCCGAAAGCAAGCAGGCATGGTACCAGCGTTATCTCGGTGACCGCTTCTAGTTCTCTTTACGACTGAGCCGTCTCCGCGACGGCGATATCCTGGGCGACGTCGATCCAGACGCCGCCCGTCAAATCCGCCATGCGAGACGGGCTGATTCGAACGGCGGCATTGATATCACCGGCAGCCGGGACGACTTCATCGAAGCGCTGGAGCGAGACGTCGCAATAGACGGGCAAAGGAGAAGCCAACCCGAACGGGCAGACACCGCCGACCGGATGGCCTGTCATCTCGACAACGTCCTCCCCGCCGAGCATGCGCGGCTTGGCACCAAATCGGGAGCGGAACTTCTTGTTGTCGAGGCGCGCGGTACCGGCCATGACGACGATCATTGTTTCGTCGCCGGCGCGCAGGCATATGCTTTTGGCGATCTGGTCGGGCTCCACCCCATGCGCGGCAGCAGCCAAGGGCACCGTCGCGGAACTAGCCTCGGTGACGATGACTGTGATGTCCGGGGCATGGTCGGCGAAAAAGGCTTTGACGGAAATGAGGCTCATTTCACGAACATTGCGCATCAGCCGTTTATAGGCAAGCCCGATAGCAGCTATGCGCAACATGCATTACTGCGCTGCGAAATCATGGCTGTTTTTTAAGCTCGCCTCCTGTATATTCAAATCATCGACGGATGCATTCCTCCTCCCAGCGTCCTCGATGGGACCAGCAACACCTCCTCCTCCCAGTTGTTGGTCAGTTTTGGAAGCCCGGCGCACCTCCTCCCGCGCCGGGCTTTCTTCATTTTAATACCTTGCTCTTAGCAAATGACAGCCTGACTGGGCGCTCAACATCCCGGCAACATCAATCTAAACCATTGATATGCATGTCATTTTTGAGGCCACCTCCTAAGATTGCATAGCTCGACGGACACTCACCCGAAGCGTCGCAGCAATCTTGACGAACATTGGAGCAGGCCCTAAGTGCGTAGGATCGAAATTTGTCTGATGGCCAGCACCGGGCTACCGCCACGCTTGCGACGTTCTACTCTGCAAAGTTCGAAGTTCAATCTGTTCCTTCCGGATTTCCGGGAGGAGCTGTCGGTCATTGCAAAGAAAGGCATCGATATGGCGACGGGTACAGTTAAGTGGTTCAATGCGACCAAGGGTTACGGCTTCATTTCTCCTGACGATGGCGGTGCGGACGTTTTCGTTCACATCTCCGCTGTTGAGCGTGCAGGCCTCGGCCAGCTTCAGGACGGCCAGAAGCTCTCCTTCGAGCTGGTAACGGATCGCCGTTCCGGCAAGGTTGCAGCTGACCAGCTGCAGGCTGCCTAATATATTCAGCTCGCGGCGGCCCCGGTCGCCGCGAGCACCCAGATGACCGTCACTTATCGGTCCCCGGCGACGGTCTTGAAATGACCCGAACGCCATACCATCTAAAGTTCAACAGCATTTCCGGCGCACGTCGTCACAGGTCATCAAGCCAATTGGCGATCGTAGAGGCGAATACGGGAAACCGTGCCATTTCGATGCGGGCAACAGGTTCGTTTAACCGTCCGTTAACCTGCTTGAGAGATGATGAATGCCACAGAGTTGCGCGGATCACATCGATCCAGAACGCAACCGCGCCGGAATGCTTGTCCCGTTTGAAGTGACCACGGATGTACTGGCACAATGAACGGATTGGAAAGGTCGGGCTTGCCCGGCCTTTTTGTTTTCTAGCACCTGGCTCGGCCTAGCGCAAAATTTCCCGTCTATCCTCTCCTTTTCCCCATGACCGCCCCTAAATCCCTCCTCCGGTTTGCCGGATGCAGGCGAAGGATGGAAAAACGGATATGGCTGAAGGCAAACATCACTGGCTACGCAAGGAAGATCACGAATCGACCAAGGCAAGCTTTCCCGAGCTTTTCTTCGATCTCGTCTTCGTCTTTGCACTGATCCAGCTTTCGCAAACGCTGGTATCCGACTTTTCCTTCGGCATTGCGTTCGATGCGCTGATCTTCATCTTCGCGCTCTGGTGGGTCTGGATCCACACGACCTGGGTCACAAATCTGCTCGACGCCGAGGTCGTGGCCGTAAGGCTGCTGCTGTTCGGGCTGATGTTTCTCGGGATCGTGCTGGCGATCGCTCTTCCGAAGGCTTTCGACGAGGCCGGGCTGGTTTTCGCACTGGCCTATGCGGCGATGCAGCTCAGCCGCTCGCTTTTCGCACTCTACGCATTCCGCGGCATCGACGCCGCCTCGTTCATGACTTTCGTACGGATCACGCTGTGGCTGGTCGTTTCCGGCGGTTTATGGATCGCCGGCGGTCTTGCCGATCCGGAAAGCCGCACCCTGTTCTGGATCGTGGCGCTTGCAATCGAATATGCGGCGCCGCTGGTGCGCTACTGGACGCCGGGTATCGGCGCTTCGCAAGACGAAACGCTGCGCGTCAACGGCGAGCATCTTGCCGAACGATGCGCATTGTTCGTCATCATCGCGCTCGGCGAAACGATCATCACCACCGGAAAGACCGCCTCGGACCATGCCGATGAAGGCGGCATCATATTCTTCGTGCTCGTCGCAGCCTTTCTGACGACGGTTCTGATGTGGTGGATCTATTTCCATGATGGGCAGGAACGCGCCGCCGATACCGCGGAAGACACCAACGAGCCGCAATCCACTGCCGATCATCTTTTCACCTACGGACATCTGCCGATCGTCGCCGGCATCATCCTGACCGCCGTCGGAGAGGACTTCACGCTCACGCACCCGCATGAAGATGGTGCTTACAACAATGCGCTGGCGATCCTGGGCGGGCCGATCCTGTTTCTGGCCGGGACCGCGTGGATGAAAACCGTCTCGTCACGCATGGTGCCATGGTCGCATTGCGTCGGCATGGCAGCAGCCCTTGGCGGTTTTTTCATTGTTCCCCATGCGCAGAACTTTCAGCTGCAGATCCTGACCGTCGCCATTCTTCTGGCCGTGGCGCTTTGGGAATACATCGCGCTGAAACGCTTTCGGCGCGCAGCAGCCTGATCAGTAGTGCGGCGGTCTGGTGACAGGTGCGGCCTCACGTGTCGATTCTTCCAAGGTCAGGAAGCGCTCCGTCAGCCGGTCGAGCTTGGCGCGGGTCTGCTCGACCACCTTCCATTGCTCGGCGAGCTGATCGGACAGCTCGTCAATCACCTTTGCCTGATGGGCCGCAAGCTCTTCCAGCTGCACCAGTCTTGTTTCGTCGGTCACAGCGGCATCCTCTCAATCATCTTCACACCTCTATCGGCTGGGATTTAGAGGATGCCTTCCACCAGGTCCAGCCTCCGATCAAGCACGCAGCCTTGGGCGCTCCTGATACAGGCTGGCAGAACCGCTCGTCCGGAAACGCGCCACCAGCGCAGCCAGACTTCCGCTGATGCCGACAAGGCTCTGGGCTGCAGCATTCGTCTCCTCCATCAATGCCGCGTTCTGCTGGGTGATCTGGTCCATGCTGCGCACGGAAGCGTTGATCTGGTCTATACCGGACGCCTGTTCCTGCGCCGAATTGGCGATCGAGGTGATGTGTTCGTCAATCTGCTTCACCCGCGTGCCGATGCCGGTCAACGCTTCACCGGCTCGATTGACCAGACCAACTCCGCGCTGAACGTCGCTGGCGGAACGGTCGATCAGTTCCTTGATTTCCTTGGCGGAAGCAGCCGATCGCTGGGCAAGCTCGCGCACTTCCTGGGCAACAACGGCAAACCCCTTGCCCTGCTCGCCGGCACGCGCCGCCTCCACGCCGGCGTTCAGAGCCAGCAGATTTGTCTGGAAGGCGATCTCGTCGATCGCGCCGATGATCTGGGTCATCTTCTGAGACGATTCGGCAATATCGTCCATGGCGGAGATCGCCTCATGGACGACCTCGCCATTCTTCTGCGTCTCCACCGCCGATTCGCGGATGATGATCTGCACTTCCTGCGTCCTTCGCGCCGACTGGCCGGAAAGCGCCGTAATTTGCTCAAGCGCTGCCGCAGTCTCTTCGAGCGAAGCCGCCTGCTGCTCCGTACGCTTCGCCATATTATCCGCAGCCGAAGAAATGTCGCCGACCTCCGCCCGAACCTCACCGACAGACTGGTCGATATCTCCCATCACCGCATCGAGTGCCGCGATCGAAGAATTGTAGTTCGCCTTCAGCGCATGGAAATTCGGCGCCAGTTCCTGGTGAAGCTCTGCCGTCAGATCACCGCCGGCAAGGCTTTTCAGCGCCTGGCCCAGGGCTTCAAGCGCACCGTCCTGTTCCTGCCGGGCCGCGATACGTTCCGCCTCAATCTTCTTGCGGCCGTCTTCCAGCGCTTCGAGATAGACGGAAATGGCATAGTCCATGTCGACCATCGCGGCCTTGACGACGGCCGAAAGGTGATCGGCAAGGATACCGGCCTTCTTCTCCATGAAGAAGCCCTTCATCTCCTTGGCGATCACCGCGCGGATGATACCATCGAGAATGAGAGCATAACCGCCGATATACCAGCGCGGCTCAAGGCCCAAGCGGGCATGTGTCTTGCCGATGGTGGAAACAGCATCGACATAATCGCTCTCGTAACGGCCCGACGAGATGACATCCCAGTGGCTAGCCTGCCGCTCCTTCGCATGAGTGACATGCGCATCGCTGGCGAAGAACTTTGCGGTGTGAGGATGCGCTTTCGCCTTCTGATAAAACGCGTCGAGCGACGGGCCGACAGCTTCCCTTACGATGGGCTGCACGTTTGCAAGATGACGACGCTCTGCATCACCCAGGCCGACGAAATTCAGGCGATCGGCAAGTTCTGCCTTCTGATCTTGGCTTTTCATTATTTCCCCCGGTCCTGACGTGAAGCCGCCCGGCAGGACGCAGGCGGCATTGTTCTCCGGCAAACGTTACGCGTCAGCATTTAACGCCTTGTTAGCCATCCACCCTAGGTTTTCATTAATTATAACTTGTTGTCGATATTCTAACGCATGGCACTCCGAGGTCGCGCCTTACACGGCTGCAACAGGTTCGGCGCTTGCGTTCTGCCGCGCAAATCCTTAGCTCCTGTGCAACGGCAAACCGCGATTCCCCATGGCGCAAAAGACTTCCATCTCCAGGCTCAAGCTCACCGACTTCCGCAATTATGCGGCGGCTTCGCTTGTGCTCGACAACAGGCACGTGGTGCTGACTGGAGAAAATGGCGCCGGCAAAACCAATCTGATGGAGGCTATCTCCTTCCTTTCGCCCGGACGCGGCTTCAGACGGGCGGTGCTGACAGACGTCACGCGAGTGGGCGCCGAAGGCGGCTTCACCATATTCGCCGACCTCGATGGCATGGAAGGCGAGGTTGCGATCGGCACCGGCATAGAGGTCGGTGACGGTGAAAGCGTCAGCCGCAAGGTCAGATTGAACGGTACGCCAGCCAAATCTACGGAAGAGCTTTCCGACCATTTGAGCGTGCTGTGGCTGACGCCCTCGATGGACGGGCTGTTTACCGGCTCCTCATCGGACCGGCGGCGGTTTCTCGACCGGCTCGTGCTGTCACTCGATCCCACGCATGGCCGACGGGCGAGCGACTTCGAGCGTGCCATGCGAAGCCGTAACAGACTTCTCTCCGAAGGCCGTTTTGATCCCGCATGGCTGACAGCCATCGAGACGCAGATGGCCGAACTCGGGATCGCCATGGCTGCCGCAAGACATGAGATGCTCGGTCTTCTGCAATCCCTGTCGGTCAATTCCGCCGAAACCCCGTTTCCGACACCGGCTCTGGTACTCGAAGGCTTCATGGATGGCGGCATGGACCGCCCGGCGGCGGATCTGGAAGAGGATTATCTCGAAACATTGCGCAACGGGCGCGGACGCGATGCCGCGGCGGGGCGCACGCTGGAAGGCCCGCATCGCGTCGATCTTCTCGTGCGCCATCAGGAGAAGGATATCGAGGCTTCGCGATGCTCAACCGGGGAGCAGAAGGCGCTGCTGATCGGGCTAATTCTCGCCCATGCCAGGCTGACCGCCGATATGACGGGTTTCGCCCCGATCCTGCTGCTGGATGAAATCGCGGCGCATCTCGATGAAGGACGCCGGGCGACATTGTTCGATCTGGTGGATGGGCTGGGCGGCCAGGCATTCATGACCGGCACCGACCAATCGATGTTTGCGGCACTCGGCGATCGCGCGCAATTCTTCACGGTTACCCATGGAAGCGTGACGCCTGCAACGGCATAACGATACACGCTTACCCGAAAGAGGCGGTGGTGCTATGAAAACGATCATGGAAAACCAACCTTCGCAATCCCCGAACCAGACGCTGACCCCTGACGAGATCGAGCGCTACAAGCGCCATATCCTGCTGCCGGAAATCGGCGGTACCGGCCAGCAGAAGCTGAAGAATGCCCGTGTTCTGGTGATCGGCGCCGGAGGGCTCGGTGCGCCCGTGCTCGAATATCTTGCAGCCGCCGGTATCGGCACGATCGGCATCGTCGACGATGATCGCGTGTCGCTTTCCAACCTGCAGCGCCAGGTAATCCATGATTCCGGCACGATCGGCGAATTGAAGACAAGGAGCGCGCGCGAAAAGATCGCTCGCCTCAATCCCCATGTGCGGGTCGTCGATTTCGAAGAGCGGTTTTCGATCGAGTGGGCTCTGCGACATCTGCCGCGATTTGATCTTCTTGTCGATGGATCCGACAATTTCGATACCCGCTATGCGGCGGCCGACGCGGCGGAAACAGCCAAAATCCCGCTCGTGACGGGCGCTGTCGGGCGCTTCGACGGATCCGTCACCGCCCTCAAACCCTATGAGGCCGGCACCGACGGCATGCTCAACCCGAGCTACCGGGATCTGTTTCCGGAAAAACCGCCGGAGGGGTTGATACCCGCCTGTGCAGAAACAGGTATCGTCGGGGCTCTGACGGGCGTCATCGGCACACTCATGGCGATGGAGGTGATCAAGCTCACTACCGGCATCGGTGAACCGCTTGTCGGCCGGCTGATGCTCTATGACGCGCTGTCGGCGCGTTTCGACACGATCAAATACAAGCGCAGGAAGACGCCGGCCGCGGAATGACCGACATTGTCAGGATCGACGGCAGCTTTGGTCGATGGGACGAGCTGCTCGCACTCATCCTCTCCTCCTTCGCCTATATGAACGATGTCATCGATCCGCCGTCTTCGGCGCATCGGTTGACGCTTGCTTCACTGGCGCAGAAGGCCATTGGTGAAATCGCCTTCGTCGCAACCGAGGAAAACCGGCTCGTCGGCTGCATGTTTCTGAAACCCGAAGCCGAATGCCTTTATGTGGGAAAACTGGCAGTAGCACCCGGCCAACAGGGCAAGGGTGTCGGTCGCCGACTTCTTGCCATTGCGGAAAACACGGCGCACAGCCTGAACTTGTCAGCGCTCAGGCTCGAAACGCGTGTGGAACTTGTCGGCAATCACACGACCTTCGGTCGCTGGGGATTTCACAAAACCGCCGAAAAATCCCATCCGGGTTTCGACCGGGTTACCTTCATCGAGATGCGCAAGAAGCTCGAAACTCTACCGGTCTAAAATCAGTTCCTGCCCGGCAGAACCCGGTTCGGTGGACGATGCCCATCGAAAAAGGCGCGGATATTGATGATCACCTTGTCGCCCATGTCGATCCGGCCTTCGATCGTGGCCGACCCCATATGCGGCAGCAAGACCACCTTGCCCTCATTGGCAAGCTTGACGAGCTTCGGATTGATCGCCGGCTCGTTCTGGTAAACGTCGAGACCGGCACCGGCGATCTTGCCTTCGCGCAACAGCTTGATCATCGCCATCTCGTCGATGATATCACCGCGCGCGGTGTTGACGACGATCGCGGTCGGCTGCATCAGCGCCAGACGCCGGGCCGAAAGAAGATGGAACGTCGCCGGTGTCGACGGGCAGTTGACCGAAACGATATCGACCCGGGCCAGCATCTGATCGAGGCTGTCCCAGTAGGTTGCCTCCAGCTCGCTCTCGGTCGCCTGGTTCACCGGTTTGCGGTTATGATAGTGGATGGAAAGTCCAAAGGCCTTGGCACGTCTTGCCACCGCCGTGCCGATGCGGCCCATTCCAACGATACCGATCCGCTTGCCCCAGATCCGGCGGCCCAGCATCCAGGTCGGGCTCCAGCCTCCCCAGTCGCCCGGATTGTCGGTCAGGATGCGGGAGCCCTCCGCGAGGCGTCGGTTGACGGCGAGAATGAGCGCCATCGTCATGTCCGCCGTGTCTTCGGTCAGCACGTTCGGCGTGTTGGTAACGGTTATCCCTTTTTCGGCAGCGGCATCGACATCGATATGATCCGTGCCGTTGGAAAAACCGGCGATCAGCTTCATCTGCGGGCCTGCAGCGGCCAGAAGTTCCGCATCGATCTTGTCCGCGATTGTCGGCACAAGCACGTCGGCGGTCGCCATGGCCTCGATAAGCTCTTCGCGCGAGCGTGGGCGGTCGTCGATGTTCAGCTCGGCATCGAAAAGTTCGCGCATGCGCGTCTCGACGGCATCCGGCAGCTTGCGCGTGATATAAACCCTGGGTCTTTTCTTCGCAGTCATCGCTCCGCCACCGCAATTTTAGGAGGTCATTAACCAAGTCGCGCGATAGTCGATCCTATCCTTGGGCGTTCTAGCAGACCCACCGGCGAAGACAAACAAAACTCGCAAGTGGCCTGAAGCACATCCGCGGATCGTCAGTCAGGATCCACACAATGCGCCGCCTCATCATCGTCATCGTAGCCATCTGCTTTCCCCTGATCGCAACGCTTTCCGCTATCGTCCCGGTCTATGCACAAGGTGCTGCAAAGGGTCCGAGCGGTCTGCCGCTGCCGCGCTTTGCCAGCCTGAAATCCAAGAAGGTCAATATCCGCATCGGCCCAAGCACCGATTATGCGGTGTCATGGATGTACATGAAGGCGGGAACGCCGATGGAAATCATCCAGGAATACGATAACTGGCGGCGCGTGCGTGATGCCGAGGGCACCGAAGGCTGGGTGAACCAGGCACTGCTTTCCGGCGAGCGTACGGCGGTTGCCGCACCGTGGATGCGCGGCAAGGGTCAGGATATCTACGTCAACATGCGCCGAGACCCGCAAAGCTCCGCCGCAATCATCGCCAAGCTTCAGCCGGGCGTCCAGCTCACCGTCAAGGAATGCAACGGAGACTGGTGCCAGACGGAAACCAATGGCGCCGAGGGCTGGGTCGCCCAAGGCGAGGTATGGGGAGTTTATCCCGGCGAGGCCTTTAAATAAGACCCGCTTTGGCCGCAGCGTCTTTCAACGACACCATCGGGCGCGGGCCGATCTGCTGGATGACCTCGGATGCGGCAAAGCAACCGAGCTTGCCGCAGTCTTCCAGTGAGCGCCCCTGAGTGTAGCCATAAAGGAAGCCGGAGGCGAAGAGATCACCGGCACCTGTCGTGTCGACCAGTTCGTCGATCGCATAGGCATCGATCTTCACCCGCTCGCTTCCTCGCACGATCACGGCACCCTCTTCGCTGAGCGTGATCGCCGCCAGTTTGCAGTCCAACGCAATCTTGC
This sequence comes from Hyphomicrobiales bacterium, assembly GCA_900469445.1. GTDB lineage: Bacteria > Pseudomonadota > Alphaproteobacteria > Rhizobiales > Rhizobiaceae > Neorhizobium. The sequence continues at coordinate 107,835 of UBXM01000033.1, read as the reverse complement.
CGAGCGCCAGTTCGAAATCTTCCGTTTCGTAGAGCGACAGCAGTTCCTGCTTGTTGGCAAAAACGATGTCGACGGTGCCCGACGTCATCAGATCGAGGAATTCCGCGCGGTAACGGCCGACGCAGAAGGGATCGGACAGCGTCATGGACATCTCGCGGCCGTTCGCATGGGCGATGCGGGCTGCCTCGCGGATAGCATCCTTGGCGCGTGGCGGATCCCAGAGATAGCCCTCGAAATAGGTGACCTTGGCTTCGGCGACGACTTCTTCCTCGACATGCTCCGGCCCCAGCTCGACGCAGGCGCCGAGATAGGTGTTCATCGAGCGCTCACCATCGGGCGTAACGAAGATCATCGAACGGGCCGTCGGCGGATGAAGGCCGTCCGGCTTGGTCTGGTAATGAACGCCCTGTGCACGGATATCGTGCTGGAAGATCTGGCCCAGCTGATCCTCGGCCACCTTGCCGAAATAAGCCGCCTTGCCGCCGAAACCGGCAATGCCGGCAGCGGTGTTGCCGGCAGAACCGCCGGATGCTTCGACCGCAGGCCCCATCTTGGAATAGAGAAATTCGGCGCGCTCGGCATCGATCAGGTTCATGGCGCCCTTGATGATCGTATTGTCTTCAAGAAACGAATCCTCGCAACGGGCGAGAATATCGACGATGGCATTGCCGATGGTCAGCACGTCGAACTTTGGCATTCAATCTTTATCCTTCAGGGTTCAGGTCGCGTCATGGGTAGTTAGCTTTTTCCGTCAAGGGAAGAAGAAATATGCGCGCATCGGCGCGATGCCCATCCGGCGAGCGGCAATGTTTTCCGCCGTCATGCGCATGTCACGGAGGCCGGCTATCTTGCACATGTCCGGTAAGGTTGGCTGCCACGGATGTACTGGCGGCTGACTGCCGGATTTTTCTTTTCCGGTATCGGCCAGGATCAGGCAACGATTGCATATCTGCATTTGTTGCCGGGCGCCTTATGCGCTAGACGCATAGGATCGGAATATTCCAAGGTCTTCCCGTGTCGCTCGTCCTCGCCAATGTCCTCCCGGTCTTCATCCTCATCCTCATCGGCTGGCTGATCGCCAAATCCGGTCTCCTGAAAGCGGAAACCGGCGATGCGCTCGGTGAATTCGTCTTCAAGATCGCCGTGCCCATGCTGATCTTCCGGACCCTGGCAACGGCGCATTTCGAGGGCGTTTCGCCCTTCAGGCTGTGGGCGGCCTATTTTCTGGGCGTAGCCGTCACCTGGACCATCGGCTCCATTCTCGCCAGACGCGTCTTCGGACGCGATGCCAAGGTTGCGGTGATTGCCGGCATGTCGGCGAGCTTCGCCAACAATGTCTTTATCGGCCTTCCCCTGGTCGATCACATCGTCGGACAGGATGGGCTGGTTGCCATCTCCATCCTTCTCGCCATCCATCTGCCGATCATGATGATTGTCGGAACAGTGCTGATGGAAAGCGCCTCGGCCAAGGTAGATGGCGTGGCGGCCCGCAGCATTCCCGCCGTGATGAAACAGGTCGGATCAAATCTGGCGCGCAATCCGCTCGTCATCGCGCTGGCACTCGGGCTTGCCTTCAATCTTTCCGGCCTGTCGATGAACGCACCCGTCGCCCTTGTCGTCGACCAGATCGCGGGTTCTGCCAGCCCGGCCGCACTGATTTCGATCGGGATGGCGCTGACGCGTTATCCGATCAAGGGCGATCTCGGACTCTCAGCCACCGCAGCCACACTCAAACTACTCCTCATGCCGGCATCCGTGTTTGCTGCTTGCTGGTTGCTCGGTCTGCGTCCGGACTGGACGGCGGCTCTGGTTCTGACCTCTTCGGTTCCGACCGGCATCAACGCCTGGCTGATTGCGCAGCGTTTCCGTTCCAGCCAGAGCCTTGCGGCATCCGTGATCAGCATCACCACCGCCTTCGGCGTCATCTCCGTCAGCATGTGGGCATGGCTGCTCTCCTGACGGGTGGCGGAATGCAAAACGCCCGGCAGAGCCGGGCGTCGTCGCGTTAAAATCCAAAACACGCAATCAGTTCGTTGCCGGCTCCGGTGCATTCGGATCCGGCAGAGGCGCCGGGCTGTCGGCCTGTTCGCGGATATAGGCGAGCAGATTGGCGCGCTCCTTGTCGTTCTTGATACCGGCAAAGCCCATGGCCGTGCCCTTCACATAGGCCTTCGGGCCAGCAAGGAAGTGGTTGAGGTGATCAAAGGTCCAGGTTTCCTGGCCGCCCTTGGAAAAGTCCTTCATCGCGGCCGAATAGGAGAAGCCCTCATGCGTTGCGATCGGGCGATCAACGAGACCCCAGAGATCCGGACCGACCTTGTTGGGCCCTCCCTTCTCGATGGAGTGACAGCTCTGACACTTCTTGAAAACTGCAGCGCCGGCTGCGGCATCTGCGCTCGCCATGAGCTGGCCAACCGGCACGGCGGCAGGCGCGGCTTCAGCTCCGGCTGCTTCGCCACCAGCTGCTTCTTCCGCTGCGGCAATCGCAAAACCTTCCTTTTCAGGAGCCGGAGAGTGAAAAATACCCTCCGAAGCGATCGAAACCGACATCATGACGAAAACAGTGGCAAGCAACGCACCAACCGACATATTCACGTAGGGGTTCATCAGAGCTCCTTCCCATCTCGTTTGCTACCCTCCGGACCAACTTGCGGTACAAACGGCCATCTTGCAATCGCGCGGAAGCTATGTCTTTTGCCAAATCGTTGCAATTGGAAACAAAACGCGCCGTATGAGACTTTTTGACACTCTTGACGCGAGAATTGAAGGCTTTCGATGACACAACCGGCAGCAGAAAAAACTCTTGTCCTGATCCCGGCCCGCATGGCCTCTACCCGCCTGCCGAACAAGCCGCTCGCCGATATTGCCGGCCTGCCGATGATCGTTCAGGTCGCCAAGCGCGCAGAAGAGGCAAAAGCTGGCCGCATCGTCGTCGCCGTCGATGATCAGGCCGTTTTCGATGTGGTCAAGGCAGCCGGCTTCGATGTCGTCATGACGCGTCAGGATCACCAGTCCGGTTCCGACCGCATTTACGAAGCGCTGCAGAAGGCCGACCCCGAGGGCAAGGCGGAGTTCATCATCAATGTTCAGGGCGACCTGCCGACGATCGAGGCGGAGGCGGTTCGCGCATCGCTGCGCCCACTCATCGACAATGCCTCGACCGATATCGCGACGCTGACCGTCGAAATTACCGACGAACATGAAAAGACCAATCCCAACGTGGTGAAGATCGTCGGTTCGCCGATTTCCGAGACGCGAATGAAGGCGCTTTATTTTACCCGCGCAACGGCACCTTATGGCGATGGCCCGCTCTATCACCATATCGGCCTTTACGCCTATCGGCGGGCAGCGCTGGAAAAATTCGTGTCTCTCGGCCCGTCGCCACTGGAAATGCGTGAGAAGCTGGAGCAGCTTCGGGCGCTCGAAGCCGGAATGCGCATCGATGCCGAGATCGTTCGTTCGATCCCGCTCGGTGTCGATACGCCTGCCGATCTTGAGAAAGCCCGCGCCATCCTGACGTCACGCCAGTCCTGAAGGATCATTCGATGACCACGCTCACCAATCGCATCGCCTTCCAGGGTGACTACGGTGCCAATTCCGACATGGCGTGCCGCGACATGTTTCCGGACATGGATCCGCTGCCCTGCGCCACGTTCGAGGACGCCTTCCAGGCGCTTGAAAGCGGCGAAGCCGATCTGGCGATGATCCCGATCGAGAACACGATCGCCGGACGCGTGGCCGATATCCATACGCTCCTGCCGGAATCGCGGCTGCATATCATCGGCGAATATTTCATGCCGATCCGCTTCCAGCTGATGGTTCTGCCGGGCGTGAAGCATGACGATATCCGCACCGTTCACAGCCATATCCATGCGCTGGGTCAGTGCCGCAAGATCATCCGTTCGAACGGCTGGAAAGCCGTCGTTGCCGGCGACACGGCGGGTGCCGCCAAGATGGTGGCGGAAAACGGCGACCACTCGATGGCAGCCCTTGCGCCCCGTCTTGCCGCCGATCTCTACAAGCTCGAGATCCTGGCCGAAAACGTCGAAGACACGGAAAACAACGTGACCCGCTTCGTCGTTCTGTCGCGCGACGAGAAGTGGGTGCAGCGGAACAATCCGGAAGACGTGATCGTCACCACCTTCGTCTTCAATGTCCGCAACATTCCGGCAGCGCTCTACAAGGCGATGGGCGGTTTTGCCACCAACGGCATCAACATGACGAAGCTCGAAAGCTACCAGCTGGGTGGCAAGTTCGTGGCAACACAGTTTTATGCCGATATCGAAGGCCATCCGGACGATGCACCGGTGCGCCGGGCACTGGAGGAACTGCGATTCTTCTCCGAAAAAGTCCGTATTCTCGGCAGCTACAAGGGCCACCCGATGCGCGGGGCGCTGCAGAAGGGGTGAACACTGTCCGGCAAAGCCGGGAGCAAGGCGCCGGTCGGCAACCATGACCTTACCAAAGGCGGCACCGCGAGATGCCGCCTTTTCGATTTCAGCCGATGACGGCCCTGGCGTAGACGCGCAGGCGATGACCGTCGGGATCGGCGACCGTAAATGTATAGCCAAAATCCGCCTCGGTCGGCGTTTGCAGAACACGAAGGCCGCGTTTTGTCCAATCCGCATAGATGCGATCGACTTCGGCGACTGCATCTAGCCGGAAGCCGATTTCCATACCGCCACTCCGGCCTGTCACGGCCGGCAGTGCCGTGTGACGCGACCACAAGCCGAGCTTCATGCCGGTCGACAGAACGAACAGCGAAAAGGTAGGCGAGTTTTCGACCGGCTCTGTACCGAGCAGATCACGATAAAAGCTGGTGCTGGCAAACGTGTTGTCGACGTAAAGGATGACGAAATCGGGATGGGTCATGTCAGTGCTCCTTGGTTGGGACTGAGCGGACCTTATGCGCACCTGCTGTCAAATTCTGTCAGCAGCCATTCAGGTGGGAAGAGGAATTCCCTGCATCTCACGCCACTCCTTCAAAAGGACCATGCGGCGCCGTGGATACCGTTCTTCCGTCGAAACAGCAGAGATAATTCGGTCAGTACGAAAGTGGCGAAATCCTTCTCGCATCTCGCACCAGACGATCATGACCCGGATGCTATCGAAAAAACCGAGGGCGAAGGGCCAGACGCGTCGCTGCGTGAGGGTGCCGCTTTCATCTTCGTAAGCGAGATCGAGTATATGTTCGGAGCGGATCGTCTTGCGGATCAGCGTCAGATCAGCCTTGTCCTCCTGACGGCGCGGGCCAGCAACCAGAAGGGTTGAATTGTCGATCTCCGCTTTAAGATCGGACGGCAGGATGGCGGCGATCTTTTCCAATGCATCGACGGCGCCGGCAGCAAGGCGCGCGTCAGCCATTTTGGCAACCCAGCGGGAACCGAGCACGAGAGCTTCGATCTCCTCTTGCGAAAACATCATCGGCGGCAACATGAAACCCGGCTTCAGCACATAGCCAAGCCCAGCCTCCCCATCGATCAATGCTCCCTGCGCCTGCAGACTGGCGATATCGCGATAGAGCGTACGAAGACTGACACCGGTTTCCGCCGCCAAGGTCTTGCCGCTGACAGGCTGCCGATACCGCCGCATGACCTGCAAGAGGACGAGAAGACGCTCCGAACGGGCCAAGGTCATTGCGACCTCCGGTTTCGAGGCTGCATGCGCAATCCCACCATAAGATCTTTCGTTCAGGCTACGCCTGACGCCTCATCCGGCCAATCGATCCAGTCCTTCATCAACCGGTAGGCTATCGCGCCGCTGGCGGGGCCGAAGGGTTTTACATCCGGACCGGCATCCAGCATGTGCTTGACCTCCTGACGGGTGAACCAGCGGACATCCGACATTTCCTGGCTGTCGATGGTGATCTCGGTCGAGATCGCCTCGGAATAACAGCCGATCATCAGCGAATGCGGCATCGGCCAGGGCTGCGAGGCATGATAGCGCACGCGCCCCACTTCGATACCGGATTCCTCGAAGGTTTCGCGACGCACCGCGTGCTCGATCGTCTCGCCGGGCTCGACGAAACCCGCGAGACAGGAATACATGCCCTCCTGGAAATGATGGCTGCGGCCAAGCAGACAACGGTCGTTCTCGACATCGACCGTCAGCATGATCACCACCGGGTCGGTGCGTGGGAACATCATATGTTCGCAGGCGGTGCAGACGCGCTTGTAGCCGCCGATCTTCATCTCGGTCGGCGAGCCGCATTTGCCGCAGAAACGGTTGGCAGAATTCCAGGACAGAAGCGCAATCGCCTGGGCGACCTCGCCCTGCAGTTCCGCATCGATCAGCGCCTCGCGGTAGAGTGCACGGGCATCCGTCGGCTTGTAGCTGCCTGCAAGTTCTTCCGCCGGCAGCTCGACCGGCACGGCCACGCGTGGCTCGCCGTTTTCGCGATAGCCGAGCAGGATGGCACTGTCGAAATCAGGTTTAAGTTCCGCCAGTTCATAGGCCGAAAAAAGCGGATCAAGAACCTGTTCGTCGTGCTTGAGGATGAGCTTCGTACCGGCAAAGGCCAGAATGTGAGTGCCCTCGATCGCAAGCGCCTCGCTGACGCAGTCATCGGCACGGTATTCAGCCTGCCGGTCGAGCCTGTTTCCGGAAAAGGCCGTCAGGTTGCCGGGCTCCGGATGCGGCGCGTCCGATTCGAAAAGTTTTTTTGTCATGATGCGAGATGTTCCGTCAGACTTTTGATCAACGACTGCTTGGCTGTATCTTCATAGGCTTCCGCCTGGCCATAACCCCAGATCGGGCGGGGCCAGTTCGGATCGCCATCGAAACGTGCGACGATATGCACATGCAGCTGACGGACGATATTGCCGATCGCTGCCACATTGATCTTTTCGGCACCCGTCGCATTTTTCAGCGCCGCTGCAACCATATTGGTCTCGAAGGTCAGGAGCGCCTGGTCGAGCGGCGTCAATTCGAACAGCTCGCTCAGGCCGTTGCGCTGCGGCACCAGCATGAACCAGGGCCAGCGGCTGTCCTTCATTATCCGGAGCTGACAGAGGCCGAAGCTCTCCACGAGCTCGGTATCCCTGGCAAGTCGCGGATCCAGTTCAAAGGTGCTCAAGCGATCCTCCCAGGCATTTTCGGTGTTGTGATTTCGATACTGACAGTTTTTTACAGGGTTGGCTTGCATTTGGAAGCATTATTGCCGATATGTGCGGCGGGAGGTTGGTGGTGGACGAGCCACTCGCCAACCGGGTCAGGTCCGGAAGGAAGCAGCCCTAACGAGCCAGGCACGGGTCGCCGTGCCAGCCTCCCACCTTCTCATCTTGGTCAACATCCGGCCCGGTCAAGATCGCCTGACAGCCGGAATGGCCCGTAAAGGCCCGAGGGCCTATAGTCAGGACCTTATGAGCGATAGCGGGCCGACATCGATCAATCCCTCTTCCCCTGCCTCGGGCAGCACCGGATATCGGGTCCTCGCCCGCAAATACCGGCCAAAGGATTTCTCCGACCTGATGGTCGGCCAGGAGCCGATGGTTCGCACGCTGACAAACGCGTTCGAGACCGGCCGTATCGCGCAGGCCTATATGCTGACCGGCGTCCGCGGGGTGGGCAAGACGACCACCGCCCGCATTCTCGCCCGTGCGCTGAACTACAAGACACCCGAGATCGACCGTCCGACAATCGACCTGCGTGAACCCGGCGAACATTGCCAGGCGATCATGGAAGGCCGGCATGTCGACGTGATCGAGATGGACGCCGCCTCGCATACCGGTATTGACGACATCCGCGAGATCATCGAGCAGGTGCGCTACCGGCCGGTTTCGGCGCGCTACAAAGTCTACATCATCGACGAAGTGCACATGCTCTCCACCCAGGCTTTCAACGGCCTGTTGAAGACGCTCGAAGAGCCGCCGGAACATGTGAAGTTCATTTTCGCGACGACGGAAATCCGCAAGGTTCCTATCACCGTCCTGTCGCGCTGCCAGCGGTTCGACCTGCGCCGGATCAGTGCTGCCGATCTTGTCGGGCTGTTTTCGACCATCCTGGAAAAAGAAGGCATTCCGGCGGAGCAGGAAGCGCTTGCGATGATCGCCCGTGCCGCCGAAGGTTCGGCGCGTGACGGCTTGTCACTGCTCGACCAGTCGATTGCCCATGGCGGCGGCAGCGTGCATGCCGATACCGTTCGCGGCATGCTGGGCCTTGCCGACCGCGCCCGCATCGTCGACCTGTTCGAACATGTCGTGAAGGGTGACGTGACGGCAGCGCTTTCCGAATTCAACGCACAATACGAGGCCGGCGCCAATCCGGTCGTCGTGTTGACGGATCTTGCCGACTTCACCCATCTCGCCACCCGGTTCAAATATATACCCGAAGCTGCCGATGATCCTTCGCTGAGCGAAGTCGAGCGTGTGCGCGGCAAGGAGTTTTCCGAAAATGTCGCGGTCAGTGCGCTGTCGCGGATCTGGCAGATGCTGCTGAAGGGCATTCCCGAGGCGGAAGGTTCTTCGCGTCCCGCCGGCGCTGCCGAAATGGTGCTGATCCGCCTGACCCATGCCGCTTCACTGCCTTCACCGGAAGACGCAGCGCGCAAGCTGGCGGATTTCACCAATGGCGACAGCCAGGGCATGCCGAATGGCAATGGTGGCGGAAATGGCGGCGGGCGCGGCCCACAGATGGCGCAGCAGGCATCCGTCAACGCTCGCGGCTTCGATGCCGGCATTCAGCGTTCTCCCTCGGGCGGGCCGACGGCCATGCTCAGGGCCGTGCCCAATAGCGCACCGCTGGAGACTGCCGTCGGCCGTGTCGAGGAGCGCCCTTCCGAGAAGCCCGAACCAAAGGTTGCCGTCCGGTCGCTGCACGACATCGTCGATCTGTGCACCCAGAACCGCGACCCGCGACTGAAAGCGCTGGTTCGCAATTTCGTTCGGCTGGTAAAGATCGAGCCGGGCCGGCTCGACATCCGCATGACGGATGGCGGGCCCGGCACGCTGCCGGGAGAAATGGGCGTCAAGCTGAAGGAATGGACCGGTATCCACTGGGTCGTTTCACTCAGCAAGGATGAAGGCGAACCGACGCTGGTGGAGGCGGATGCCAGCGCCCGCGAAGCAAGACTGACGGATGCGCGATCCGATCCGGATGTCGCGGCGATCCTGTCGCAATTTCCTGGCGCCAAGATTACCGACGTCCGCATCCGTGTGCTTGAGGAAGACAACGAGGTCGAGGATGCGCCGGCTCCGGCCACCGTGGAATCCGCCGAGGGCGACATCCTGCCCGGCGACGACATCGAGCTATAAGAGAAGAAGAGGAATTACCGATGCGCGACATCATGGGCATGATGGGCAAGGTCAAGGAAATGCAGGCCAAGATGGAAAAGATGCAGGCGGATATCGCCGCTCTTGAAGTCGAAGGTACTGCCGGCGGCGGCCTCGTCACCGTCAAGATGAACGGCAAGGGCGAAATGCTCGGCCTGAAGATCGATCCGTCGCTGTTCAAGGAAGACGATATCGAGATCCTCGAAGACCTGATCGTTGCCGCCCACAAGTCGGCCAAGGATCGCGCCGAGCAGATCACTGCCGAAAAGACCAAGGAACTGACCGCCGGCCTGCCGATCCCGCCCGGCATGAAGCTGCCGTTCTAATATTCCATTGCGCAAAGGGCGGTTCCGATGACATTGGCTTCCGTGCTCGTATTTGCCGCCGCGCTGTTCGTCGCGGCGGGTTCTCCCGGCCCCAGCATCGCCGCGCTGGTTTCGCGCGTGCTGACCAAGGGCTGGCGTGACGTGCTGCCCTTCCTGGTGGCGATGTGGGTCGGTGAAACCGTCTGGCTGTCCTTCGCGGTTGCCGGCCTTTCCGCCATTGCCGAGAGCTTTCAGCCGGTCTTCGTCGCGATCAAGTGGATCGGCGTCGCCTATCTTCTCTATCTTGCCTGGAAGATGTGGTTCGCCAGAACCGACGGTGCTGATGGCGAACTGCCGGAAAGCCGCTCGGCGGCAAAGATGTTCTTTGCCGGACTGACCGTCACCCTCGGCAACCCGAAAATCATGATGTTCTACGTGGCGCTTTTGCCGTCGATCATCGACCTCAACGGCGTCACGCTGATCGGCTGGCTTGAACTCGTCGCCGCCATGCTGATCGTGCTTGCGACCGTCGACATCCTATGGATCATGCTGGCGAACAAGGCGCGGAAGTTCCTGAAAAGCCCGCGCGCCTTGCGGGTCGCCAACCGGATTTCCGCAGGCACCATGGCAGGAGCGGCCGCGGCGATCGCGACCCGGTAGAATTCAGCCCTCGCTCTTGCGCATGTCTCCCGAAATCGGCAACCACTTTCGGGAGACATGCGCTAGAAATTATACCTGACGCCAACGACATTGGCGTTGGAGCCGCCATGCATATCGCCGAGGGTTCCCCAGGCGCCGGAGCGGTGATGAAGGCGCCAGAAAACCTCGAACTCCGGGCGCGACACGGTGCTGAAGCTCAATTCCGGGCCGAGATAGAACAGCGTCGAGGCATCGCCGTCGCGCGTCTCTTCGTTCTTCTTTTCGCGACCATCCATCGTTTCGGTCACATGGCTGAGGCCGAATGTGAAGGATGGAATGATGCGGATCGTGTTGGCGATCTCGATCGCATCGTAACGGCCGACCACACCGCCCCAGATCTCGGCATTGGTATTGCCGCCGAACCGCCCGGCGAGGCCCGCCTCAAGGCCCAGTTTCACCGAACCGATACTGTAGGGGAAAAACTGATAACCGATGCCGAAGATCGGATGATCCTCGTAATCGACGCCGAAGGGATTGGCCGATTCCGCCATATCTCCATCAACCATCGCACCACCGAAGGTGAAGAGCGAATGCTCGATATCGGTTTCTTCGGCCGCAGCCACACCCGCAGCCGCAAGCTGAACGATCAGTGCACCGGACAAAAACCCGAAGGGGATGCGTCTTAGAAAACTCATACAAAGCTCCGCATAGCCATCGATCAAGCGGTATAGGGCCTGTAGCCTAAGCAACCATATCACCAAACATCACGCTTTCGTGAAAATCCTAAATAAGGGCAATCTAAAGCCGCTCTCGCCAGCGACTGCCGATCGGTACGGAGAGAAACCGAGCCCGTTCCAGATCCGAAACCTTCCGAAACATTGATGTCAGGAGTTCGGAAACGGGCACTCGCTCACCCGCATAAAACTCGTGTTTCACGATGTCTCCGGCACGGATGGTTCCCGGCATGATGACCCTGCAATAGATGCCGGGTCGACCCGCGTTGAGAAAGGTCTTGGAAAATGCCCGGTCATCCATGCGGGCTGAAAGCGTGTTGCAGGGCGAGCGGGGAGAGGTGGCTTCGAGCACGATTTCCCCGATGTGAAACCGGTCTCCCACTGCCACGTCCCGATTGTCGAGACCTTCGATGACGAGGTTCTCGCCGAATATGCCAAACGGCAGATCGCGACCGAGTTCCGCAGCCCACCAGTCATGCGTCAAGGATCCCTCAAGCAGGATCGCCTGATCCGGCCCGCCATGATGCTTCTTGTTGCAGACAGCATCCCCAATCAGACCCAGATGATCGATCAGGACGGGGCCGCTTACCGGTGTCTTGTAGATACCGGTCTTGTAGCTCTTTCCAGCCAAGCGTTCCGCCTGGCCGATGCAGATCGCGAGAAGTTTCATGCAGCCCTGGTCCTTCGGCCTTTCCGTTCAACCGACATATGGGCTAAAGGGAGAACATGGCAAAGCGAGTCACCGGCCCCGAAATCGAAAAACTCATCCAGCTTCTGGCGAAAGTCCCGGGCCTTGGTCCGCGGTCTGCGCGCCGTGCGGCGCTGCACCTGATCAAGAAGAAGGACCAGTTGCTCGGACCGCTCTCCCACGCAATGGGCGAGGCCTATGACAAGGTGAAGATCTGCTCGCGCTGCGGCAATGTCGACACGTCCGATCCCTGCACCGTCTGCACTGACATTCGTCGCGACCACTCGATGCTGATCATCTGCGAAGACGTTTCCGATCTCTGGGCGCTGGAGCGCGCCGGCGCGATGAATGCCGCCTATCACGTTCTCGGCGGCACGCTGTCGCCGCTCGACGGTGTCGGCCCCGACGACCTCAACATCCGCGCCCTCGTCGATCGTGTCAGCGAGGGGACGGTGAAGGAGATCATCATTGCGGTGAATGCCACCGTCGAGGGCCAGACGACCGCGCATTACATCACCGACCAGCTTTCCGATTTCGACGTCAAGATCACGCGGCTTGCCCATGGCGTTCCGGTTGGCGGCGAACTCGATTATCTCGACGAAGGCACGCTGACGGCAGCGCTTCGGGCGCGGACTGCGATATAAGATAAGCATTTTTTGAGGAGGACGACGATGAGCAAGCAAGCCCCCCTCTGCCCTGCCGGGCATCTCCCCCACAAGGGGGGAGATCACAAGCATCATGACCACCGTCCCGAAATTCAAGGACAATACCCACTAGCTCCGACGGCGAGCGAGGCGAGACGGCGCGCCCATCCGATCTCCCCCCTTGTGGGGGAGATGGCCGGCAGGCCAGAGGGGGGTGTCCGCCGCTACGCCGCAGCCCTGCTTCTCACTCTCGCTGCCACCCTCTCCGCCCTCCCCGCACTTGCCCAAAGCAAGCCCGATGTCGAGCGCCAGTTCCAGCGATGGATCGCCAGCGATCTTGGTCTGGAAGCACGCAAGGCGGGGATTTCGCAAAAGACGCTGAACGCGGCATTCGACGGCATCACGCTCAACTGGAAGCTGCCCGATCTCGTGCCGCCCGGCTCCAAACCGCCGAAACAGCAGGACCAGAGCCAGGCGGAATTCTCCTCGCCCGGCGCCTATTTCAACGAGACCCGGCTTCAGACGCTGGGGCTGGCGGGACGCGGTCTGGCCGGCACCTATGCCGCCGGCCTGAAGAAGATCGAAGCGGCCTATGGCGTTCCCGGCGAGATCATCATTGCCGTCTGGGGCCGTGAATCCGGTTTCGGGCGGGCGAAGCTGCCCTATTCGGCGATTGAGGTGCTGGCGACCAAGGCCTTCATGTCGACGCGCAAGCCGATGTTCCGCGAAGAACTGATCGCGGCGCTGACCATGATCGAGCGTGGCGATGTGACTGCCTCGACGATGAAAGGCTCCTGGGCCGGCGCACTCGGCCAGCCGCAATTCATGCCGACCAGCTATCTCAAATATGCTGTCGACTTCGACAAGGATGGTCATCCGGATATCTGGAATTCCGTGCCCGATACGCTGGCTTCCATAGCCAACTATCTGAAGCAGGAAGGCTGGCAACGGGGTCGCGACTGGGGGTTTGAAGTCTCCATTCCCGCCGATGTCTCCTGCGCGCAGGAGGGGCCTGACCTCGCCAAGCCGATCTCCGCCTGGGCATCGACCGGGATTACGCGCATCTCCGGCAAGGCGTTTCCGTCTCATGAACTGAACGCACCAGGCATGATGCTTCTACCGGCCGGCAGGAACGGGCCGGAATTCATCGTCACGCCGAATTTCTACGTGCTGAAGGAATATAACAATTCCGACCTCTACGCGTTGTTCATCGGCAATCTCGCAGATCGCATCGCCTATGGCGGCGGCGCTTTCCAGGCCAAGTGGGGCAATGTCGGCAAGATGCTGCGCTCCGACGTGCATTCCATGCAGAAAGCACTCGTCGCAAAGGGCTATGATGTCGGCAATGTCGACGGTCTGCCGGGCTTCAAGACACGCCGCTCGCTGGGTGACTGGCAGGCAAAAGCCGGCATTTCTCCGACCTGCTACCCGGACGCTTCGTTGAAGGCCAAGCTATGATAGGTCGAGCTTCAGGCCTTCGTGGCTCGCGACGAAACCGAGTTTTTCGTAGAAGCGGATCGCATCCGGCCGCCGCTTGTCGGACGTCAGCTGCACGAGGCCGCAGCCACGCGCCCTCGCCTGCTCTACCGCCCATTCGATCATGGCCGCTCCCAAACCGCTGCCGCGATGATTGGCGGCAATCCTGACACTCTCGATCTGGCCTCGCCACATGCCCGTGCGCGACAGGCCGGGGATGAAGGAAAGCTGCAGGCAGCCGATCACCCTGTCATCATCATCTATGGCAACGGCCAGCAATTGATTGCTGTCGGCATCGATCGCGGCAAAAGCGTCGAGATAGGCGCGGTCCGGCCGCTCTGCGGCAATCTCCCTCGCCGCGCCGAGCGGGTCATCCGCCAGAAGCGCTACGATTGCCGGCAGATCGCCGGAATGTGCCTTTCGGAACATGCATGAACCTCAATGGTGAAGGTCGACATGGTGTTTGTGGAAGATATCGTCGCTCGGCGGGATCGTCTGACGTTCGATCATCCGATGAACACGCGGGTCTTCGGCGCCTCTGTGGAGCTTTCGGATCGCGTCCCATATCTCTTCGTCGATCTGCAGCCGACGGCGATTGTGGCGAACGTAATCCGCCCAGGTCGCCGTGTGATAGGTCTCGGTCCAGATTTCCGGATGTTCCAGATCGCGCATGAGCGCCCATTGGCGAGCGCCGTCACGAATACGGACCCGGCGGCGGCGCGCCATCAGCGTCAGAAATTCCGGAATGTCCTCCTCCGCAATCTCATAGTCGATCTGCAGCACGATCGGACCGCTTCGCGGCTGCAGGTCGAGCTTCAGCATCGGCTCGTTGAACTTGTTCAGCGGGCTCAGATCGACATCTGCGAATTGCGGCAGAGGGTTTCTCAGTCCAGCCATACCGCCGACCAGCATGGCAAGGCTTGCCAGGCTGAGCGAAACGGATACGCCAAAATTTTCAGCCGCGACGCCCCAGATCCAGCTACCGACGGCCATGCCGCCGAATGTGGACGTCTGGTAAAACGACAGGGCGCGACCAACCACCCAGCGCGGCGCCGACAGCTGTACCGTCGTGTTGAACAGCGACAGAGCCAGAACCCAGCATGCCCCCGGAACGATCAGCACGAGTGCCGTCAGCGCCGTATTGTTGCTCAAGGCGATGATGGCGGAACTCGCCGCGAAACCGACGAAAGAAAACTGGACGATCCTCTCGCTTGTCAGCTTTTCGCGCAATCGCGCATTCGACATGGCGCCGCCGATGGCGCCGACGCCAAAACAACCGAGCATGATGCCGTAGGTCAAAGGGCCGCCGGAAACGAGATCGCGGGCGACGATCGGCAGAAGCGCGAGGATGGCGCTGGCGGAAAAACCGAAAAGCATGCCGCGGAACAACACGTTGAGAATATTCGGCGACATGGACACGTAACCGAGCCCGGCCGAAAGCGCCCGCAACAGGGTTTCACGCGGCAGGGCATCGTCGCGACGTTCGGGCTTCCAGCGCAGAAGCGCAAACATGAGCACGATATAACTCGTGGCATTGACGGCAAAAGCGGCGGCAGCGCCCGCAGCAGCCACGACGGCACCACCGATTGCCGGACCGACGCTGCGGGTGATGTTGAAGCCGACGCTGTTCAGCGTCACGGCCTGCGGCAACATCTCACGCGAAACGATGTCGCCGACGGAAGCCTGCCATGCGGGGTTGTTGAGCGCCACACCGCAGCCGAGAAGGAAGGTGAAACAGAGAAGCAGCCAGGGCGTCAGGAGATCGAGATAGGCGCAGACCGTCAGCGCGATCGAGACGACCAGCATGAAGAGCTGTGCCGTGAGCATGAGGCTGCGCCGGTTGAAATTGTCGGCCAAGGCTCCCGCGATCAGCGAGAACAGCATGATCGGCAAGGTCGTCGACGACTGGACCAAAGCCACCATGTCCTGCGAATCCGAAATCGAGGTCATCATCCAGGCGGCGCCGACGGCCTGAATCAAGCCACCGAAATTCGATGCAAGGCTTGCTATCCATATCGTGCGGAAGGTCTGGTTCTTGAATGGCGCGAGTGTTGCTATCCTGTCCGGCACGATGCGGCCCAGCTCCTCTTTTTCAGTCCATATCCCGGTTATAGACGTCGAGCAGGCTAATTCCAGCTTTCAATGGCGGAAATGCGGAAGTCTTGCAATTGCCGGTTCAAGCGCGTATATGCAGCCCATATTCTTGATCGTCCGATGAAGAGTGGGCCCTCCCGGACCCGCTCTTTTTTGTTAGGCGATCGCTTCAACCCGCATTCGACGCGGGGATTGAACCGGAGAGCTTATGCAGCAGACAGAACACGAGCCGCGTCTCATCGTCGAGACAGGTCTCGACCTGAGGGTCGCCGAGATCATCGAACCGGTATTGACCGCAATGGACTACCGTCTGGTGCGCGTTCGCATGCTGAACCTCAACGGCATGACCCTGCAGATCATGGCCGAGCGCAATGACGGCACGATGGATGTCGAGGGCTGCGAAGCCGTTTCCGTCGCCATCTCACCCGTTCTTGATGTGGAAGATCCGATCGATCGCGAGTATCATCTCGAAGTGTCCTCGCCCGGCATCGACCGGCCGATGGTGCGCAAGTCGGATTTTGCCCGCTGGACCGGCCATCTGGTGAAATGCGAAACGTCGATCATGATCGACAACAAGAAGCGTTTCCGCGGCAAGATTGCAGACGTCAACGAAGAAGGTTTCACCGTCGAGCGCGACCAGGTCGCCTATGGCGAAGAACCGCGGGTCGTCATCCCGTTCTCGGCGCTGGCCGAAGGCAAGCTGATCCTGACGGACGATCTGATCCGCGACGCGCTGAGGGCCGACAAGCTCGCCAAACAGCAGGCCGCGAACCAGAACGACGAAGCTGAAGACGAAGAATAATCGACCAACACACTGGCCTTTCCGAGGAGGGAAGGCCGCCAGAATTGGACCTACGGAGACCAACGACAATGGCAGTGAGCGCAAACCGGCTTGAACTTCTGCAGATCGCAGATGCAGTGGCCCGCGAAAAGGTCATCGACCGCGAAATCGTGCTGGCCGCGATGGCTGACGCCATCCAGAAGGCCGCCCGTTCGCGTTACGGCTCGGAAACCAACATCCGCGCCGACATCAATTCCAAGACCGGCGAAATCCGCCTGCAGCGTCTTCTCGAAGTCGTTGAAGTTGCCGAAGACTACGGTACGCAGATCCCGTTGATCCTGGCCCGCGACCGCAATGTCGACGCCAAGATCGGCGACTTCATTGCCGATCCGCTGCCGCCGATGGATTTCGGTCGTATCGCCGCACAGTCGGCCAAGCAGGTCATCGTGCAGAAGGTGCGCGAAGCCGAGCGTGACCGCCAGTTCGACGAGTTCAAGGACCGCGTCGGCGAAATCGTCAACGGCACTGTCAAGCGCGTCGAATACGGTAACGTCATCGTCGATCTGGGCCGTGGCGAAGGCATCATCCGTCGCGACGAGATGATCCCGCGCGAAAACATGCGTTACGGCGATCGCGTCCGCGCCTATGTCTACGACGTGCGTCGCGAACAGCGCGGCCCGCAGATTTTCCTGTCGCGTACCCATCCGCAGTTCATGGTGAAGCTGTTCACCATGGAAGTTCCGGAAATCTACGACGGCATCATCAACATCAAGTCGGTTGCCCGTGACCCGGGTTCGCGCGCGAAAATCGCCGTCATTTCGAACGATAGCTCGATCGATCCGGTCGGCGCCTGCGTCGGTATGCGTGGTAGCCGCGTTCAGGCGGTTGTCGGCGAGCTTCAGGGCGAAAAGATCGACATCATTCCGTGGAGCCAGGATCCGGCCTCCTTCATCG
This sequence comes from Hyphomicrobiales bacterium, assembly GCA_900469445.1. Lineage (GTDB taxonomy): Bacteria > Pseudomonadota > Alphaproteobacteria > Rhizobiales > Rhizobiaceae > Neorhizobium. The sequence continues at coordinate 90,251 of UBXM01000033.1, read as the reverse complement.
TCAACGCCCTGCAGCCGGCTGAAGTCGCCAAGGTCGTTCTCGACGAAGATGCAGAGCGTATCGAAGTCGTGGTTCCGGACGAGCAGCTGTCGCTCGCCATCGGCCGTCGCGGTCAGAACGTTCGCCTCGCCTCGCAGCTGACCGGCTGGGATATCGACATCATGACGGAAGCCGAAGAGTCGGAACGCCGTCAGAAGGAATTCAACGAGCGCACCAACCTGTTCATGGAAGCGCTCGACGTCGACGAAATGGTCGGCCAGGTGCTTGCTTCGGAAGGTTTCGCCCAGGTCGAGGAACTTGCCTATACCGAGCTCGACGAAATTTCGTCGATCGACGGTTTCGACGAAGACACCGCGACAGAAATCCAGACCCGCGCGCGCGAATATCTGGAGCGTATCGAAGCTGAAAACGACGCCAAGCGCGTTGCACTCGGCGTTCAGGACGAGCTGAAGCAGATCGAAGGCCTCACCGCCCAGATGCTGGTTGCACTCGGAGAAGAAGGCATCAAGACGGTCGAAGACTTCGCCGGCTGCGCTGCCGACGATCTGGTCGGCTGGTCGGAACGCAAGGACGGCGAGACGAAGAAGTTCGAAGGCACGTTCTCGAAGTTCGACGTGTCCCGCGTCGAGGCCGAACAGATGATCGTTCAGGCTCGTCTGCTCGCAGGCTGGATCACCGAAGAAGATCTTGCTCAGGAACAGGCTGAGGCCGAGGAGGAGGCCGTCGCCGCCGATCAGGAATGATCGCGGACGGCAATGGGGCGAATGATGCAGAAGATTGGCCGGACGATTTCGTCGTGAACGACCGCACCTGCATCGTCACCCGCGAGGCGACCGACCCGTCGCGGCTGATCCGGTTCGTACGCGCTCCCGACGGGAGCGTGGTGCCGGATCTGAAACGGCAGCTTCCCGGAAGGGGCTGCTGGATCCGCGCCGAGCGGGAGCTGGTCGACCGGGCGATAAAAAGGAAACTGTTTTCGCGCGCTTTCAAGAGCGAGACGAAGGCAGCGGACGATCTCGGCGCATTGGTCGACCGGCTTCTGGTCGCCGACCTTGCCGGGATGATGAACATGGCCCGGAAAGCGGGCCAGTTCGTTTCCGGCGCGATGAAAGTCGATGCCGCAGTTCGTTCGGGAGCCGCCGTTGGCGTCTTCCATGCTTCTGATGCGGCCGCTGACGGAGTTCGAAAGATAGACCAGGCCCGCAAGGCCTGGAAATTCGGCACCGATGCCGAGAATGACATTCCGGCCTTTCTGCTCCTGACGGGGGCGGAATTGGACGAAGTGATGGGCGAGAATGCTTTTATCCATGCTTGCGCGCTTGCAGGGCAGGCGGGTGAGGGTGTAGTGAAGCGCGCAAACCTACTTGAGCAGTACCGTAAAGGCGGTCTGCCCCAGACAAAGGGTGTCGTTGACATGCCTAAACCATGACGCTGTCACCGGCTCTAGCCGGACGCAGATCGAATTGTACGACTTGAACGACAGGTTCTGATGGCTTCCATCCGTTCCTGTACGAAGGAACAGGAACGGAATGACCGACAACAAAGACGACAAGACACTCGGCGTGAAAAAGACCCTCTCGCTCAAGCCATCCGGCATGAACCAGGGTACAGTACGCCAGGACATGGGTCGCGGCCGCACCAAAGCGGTCGTCGTCGAAACGGTAAAACGCCGCCCGACCCGTCCCCAGGACGAAAAGCCGATCACCCCGATCGCTACGCCCGCAGCAGCGCCTGCTCCGCGTCCAGTTGAAGCTGCGGCACAGCCCGCGCCGCAACAGCCACGTCCGCAGCCTGCTGCAGCTCCGGTACAGCAGCCGGCTCCGCAGGCTCAGCGCCCGGCACAGCCGCAGGGTCAGCGCCCCGGTTCTCATCAGGGCCAGCGTCCAGGCTCCAATTACGGCCAGCAGCAGCGCCCACAGCAGGGTCAGCGTCCGCAGCAGTCCGGCCAGCAGAACCGTCAGCCGAACCGCCCGAACGTGCTTCACGATCTCTCCGCAGGAGAAATGGAAGCCCGTCGCCGCGCGCTGATGGAAGCGCAGGCGCGCGAAGTCATCGAAGCCAAGCAGCGTGCTGAAGAAGAAGTACGCCGTGCAGCCGAAGAAGAACGCCGCAAGGCCGAAGAGGCTGCAGAAGCCGCTCGCCGTGCAGCAGAACCTGCCCCCGAACCGGAACCCGAACCCGTTGCTCCCGCGCCGGCTCCGGTCGTTGCCCGCGCACCGGAACGCACTGGTGACCGCGCACCGGCCGGTCGCCCGCAGGACGGTCGTCCGCAGTCGCCGCGTCCCGGCGCTGACGCCCCTGCAGCGCAGCCTGGCGCCGTTCGTGGCCGTCGTGGCAATGAAGAAGACGACGATCGCGGCCCGGCCCGTGGTCCGGCTGGTATTCCCGGCCGTGGCCGTGTCGCTGCCCCTGCCCCTGCCAAGCCGCCGGCACGCCCGAAGGGCGACGAAGGCCGCCGCCAGGGCAAGCTGACGATCACCGCTGCCAGCACCGACGATGACGGCAACAACCGTGGCCGTTCGATGGCGGCCATGCGCCGCCGGCAGGAAAAATTCCGCCGCAGCCAGATGCAGGAGACCCGTGAAAAGGTCGCTCGCGAAGTGATCCTGCCGGAAACCATCACCATTCAGGAACTGTCTCAGCGTATGTCTGAACGCGCTGTCGACGTCATCAAGTACCTGATGAAGGAAGGCCAGATGATGAAGCCGGGCGACGTCATCGACGCCGACCTTGCAGAACTCATCGCCGCCGAATTCGGCCATACCGTCAAGCGCGTTTCGGAATCCGACGTCGAAGAAGGCATCTTCGACAAGGCAGACGATGCCGGCGAAATGGTTTCCCGTCCTCCGGTCGTCACCATCATGGGTCACGTCGACCACGGCAAGACTTCGCTGCTCGACGCCATCCGTCAGGCGAACGTCGTGTCTGGCGAAGCCGGTGGCATCACCCAGCATATCGGTGCCTATCAGGTCGAGAAGAACGGTCAGAAGATCACCTTCATCGACACCCCCGGCCACGCCGCCTTCACGGCCATGCGTGCCCGTGGTGCGCAGGCGACGGATATCGCGATCCTCGTGGTTGCAGCCGACGACAGCGTGATGCCGCAGACGATCGAGTCCATCAACCACGCCAAGGCGGCCGGTGTTCCGATCATCGTGGCGATCAACAAGATCGACAAGCACGAAGCCAAGCCGGACAAGGTTCGCCAGCAGCTTCTGCAGCACGAAGTCTTCGTCGAATCACTCGGCGGTGAAGTGCTCGACGTCGAAGTTTCGGCCAAGAACAAGACCAACCTCGACAAGCTGCTCGAAGCCGTCCTGCTGCAGGCCGAAATCCTCGACCTGAAGGCCGACCCGACGCGTACTGCCGAAGGTACGGTCATCGAAGCACAGCTCGACCGCGGTCGTGGTGCGGTTGCGACCGTGCTCGTCCAGAAGGGTACGCTGAAGCCGGGCCAGATCATCGTTGCCGGCGACCAGTGGGGCCGTGTTCGTGCTCTCGTCACCGACAAGGGCGATCACGTCAAGGAAGCCGGTCCGGCAACCCCGGTCGAGGTGCTCGGTCTTTCCGGCACGCCTGCTGCCGGTGACCGTTTCGCCGTGGTCGAAAACGAAGCTCGTGCCCGCGAAATCTCCGAGTACCGCCAGCGTCTGGCGCGCGACAAGGCGGTTGCCCGCCAGTCCGGCCAGCGCGGTTCGCTCGAACAGATGATGAGCAAGCTGCAGAATACCGGCTTCAAGGAATTCCCGCTGGTCATCAAGGCCGACGTGCAGGGTTCGGTCGAAGCGATCATCGCTTCGCTCGACAAGCTCGGTACCGACGAAGTTCGTGCCCGTATCGTCCATTCGGGCGCCGGTGCGATCACCGAATCGGATATCTCGCTCGCCGAGGCATCGGATGCAGCCATCATCGGCTTCAACGTCCGCGCCAACGCGCAGGCCCGTACGATCGCCGAGCGCAACGGCCTCGACATCCGCTACTACAACATCATCTACGATCTGGTGGATGACGTGAAGGCAGCGATGTCCGGCCTGCTCTCTCCGGAACGCCGCGAAACCTTCCTCGGCAATGCCGAGATCCTGGAAGTCTTCAACATCACCAAGGTCGGCAAGGTTGCCGGTTGCCGTGTCGTCGAAGGCAAGGTCGAGCGTGGCGCAGGCGTACGCCTCATCCGCGACAACGTCGTTATCCACGAAGGCAAGCTCAAGACGCTCAAGCGCTTCAAGGACGAAGTTGCCGAAGTGCCGATGGGTCAGGAATGCGGTATGGCCTTCGAGAACTACGAAGACATCCGCGCCGGCGATACGATCGAGTGCTTCCGCGTGGAACATATCACGCGTACGCTTTAAGCTTGATAATTGTCATGTTAGGAACCGCCGGGGAGAAATCCCCGGCGGTTTTCTTATGTGGAGGTTTTCATGGCTATTTCGTTCGATCTGACCGGCAAGACAGCGATTGTCACCGGCGCCAATACCGGTCTCGGCCAGGCTATAGCGGTGGCGCTTGCCCAGGCAGGAGCCAAGGTTGCGCTGGTTGGACGCTCATCGATGGCGGAGACGGAGGCAGCAATCAGCGCTGCGGGTGGTGAAAGCCTTGCCATCAAGGCCGATCTTTCCACGCTCGAACCGATCGAACGCATTCTCGACGAAACCACCGCATGGTCCGGCGGCGCCGATATCCTGGTCAACAATGCCGGGATCATCCGCCGCGCCGATGCTCTCGATTTCACCGAGGAAGACTGGGATGCGGTGATGGACGTGAACCTGAAGAATGTCTTCTTCCTTTCCCAGGCCTTTGCACGACGCCTCGTGGCAGCCGACAAAGGCGGAAAGATCGTCAATATCGCCTCACTCCTCTCTTTCCAGGGCGGCATCCGAATTCCGTCCTATACGGCATCGAAAAGCGGCCTTGCCGGCCTGACTAAGCTTCTGGCCTGCGAATGGGCGGGCAAGGGCATCAACGTCAACGCGATTGCGCCCGGCTATTTCTCGACCAACAATACCGAAGCCCTGCGCAACGACCCTGACCGCAATGCCGCCATCCTCGCCCGCATTCCTGCCGGTCATTGGGGCAAGCCGGAGGAACTCGGTGGCGCTGCCGTTTTCCTCTCCTCCTCGGCGTCGGACTATATCCATGGCACGGTCCTGCCGGTGGATGGCGGCTGGCTGGCCCGCTAAGCCTCAGAAACGAACGTCCGGTACAAAGCCTGACTGCGCCATTTTAGCATGGCGCAGTCGGCAGCTTGCATTGCTTTCAACTGTTTTCGGCATCATGAAGATAAAATTGGTAGCTTCACTCAAGATTTATTAGTTGCCATTTGTAGTCATGTTTATTATCGCATAGCAGCAAAGTCTGTTGCGGGCCTCAAGGCCTGCCTTGACTGGATGATGTTATGCCGAGCCGGCAAAAATGCCTTCGGCAATAGTCGGAGTATCGCCTGAAATGTCTGCTGCCTTTATCCCCGCCGCCACCGGAAACCGCCGCCTTGTGAAGGCTGCGAAACATCTCGGGATGACGGCTGCGGCGCTCGCGCTGTTGAGCGCGATGGCGATGGCCCAGACATCCGAGCCTGCTGGTCAGCAGCCGACGGCCGCGCCGCAGACCGACAATTCGGCACAGCAGCCCGCTTCGCCCTCCCCTGCGGCCCCGACCACGGGCCGAACCGCTCCTTCGACATCGACGCCATCCACCACCGCGCCATCAACGGCTCAGGCTCCGGCAGCACCCTCTGCTCCCGCGGAAAGCACTGCGCCGACAACGCCTTCAACGCCTGCGGCTCCTCCGGCCAGCCCGGCTGCTCCGACGAATGAAGCGCCGGCCCAGGCTCAACCGTCGATCGCTCCCGAAGCGACCGCTCCTGCCGCATCGCAGCCTGCACAATCTTCGACGCCTGCCGAAAACGGCGCAAATCCTGCTCCCGCCCAGGCGCAGGCCCCGCAGGAAACGGTAACCGATCTTGCCCCGGCCGAGGAAGAAGCCCCGGCCTTGGCCATTCCGCATGACCTCTCCCCCTGGGGCATGTTCATGGCGGCGGATTGGGTGGTGAAGAGCGTCATGATCGGGCTCGCCATCGCCTCGCTCGCAACCTGGACCGTGTGGCTGGTCAAGACACTTGAACTTGCCGGCGCCCGCGCCCGCGCAGGACGGATCATCAAGATCATCCGCAATTCCCGCACGCTTGCAGAAGCCGTCGATGCTTCTGCCGGACGTGGCGGCCCGGCCGCCTACATGCTGCAGGCTGCTGCTGAAGAGATGAAGATGTCTGCAGACGCGCTCGACCACGTCGAAGGCGATGGCGTAAAGGAACGCGTCGGATCTTCGCTGTCGCGCATCGAAGCCTTTGCCGGTCGCCGCATTGCCCGCGGCACCGGAATTCTGGCAACGATCGGCTCGGTTGCTCCCTTCGTCGGCCTGTTCGGCACCGTCTGGGGCATCATGAACTCGTTTATCGGCATTTCCGAAACGCAGACGACCAACCTTGCCGTCGTCGCACCCGGCATTGCCGAAGCGCTGCTGGCAACCGCCATAGGCCTCGTCGCCGCAATTCCGGCCGTGGTGATCTACAATCTCTTCGCCCGCTCCGTCACCGGTTATCGCCAGCTGCTTGCCGATGCTGCCAGCGGCGTCGAGCGACTGGTGAGCCGCGACCTCGATTTCCGCAAGGTACCGCCGGGCGGCCGCAAGTCGGCCCCGGTATCCCTCATGGCTGGAGAATAAATCCATGGCCGGCGGCATTCGGGAACATCACGGCGAAGAATTACAGGAAAACCACGAGATCAACGTGACGCCCTTCATCGACGTCATGCTGGTTCTCCTGATCATCTTCATGGTCGCCGCACCGCTTTCCACGGTCGACGTCAATGTCGACCTGCCTGCATCGAGTGCCAAGCCTGCACAGCGGCCGGAAGAGCCTCTTTATCTGACTGTCCAGTCGGATCTGACGCTCAATCTCGGCAATGATCCGGTGGCCCGCGAACAGCTGGCAGCCAAGCTCGACACGATCACCAGCGGCAACAAGGATACGCGCATCTTCCTGCGCGCCGACAAGGCCGTCGATTACGGCCAGTTCATGGAAGTGATGAACCTGTTGCGCAATTCCGGATATCTGAAGATAGCGCTGGTCGGCCTGGAGACGCTGCCTGGCGCGGCGCCTCCTGCGGCCCAACCCGCTGCTTCGGATGAGCCTTCGCAACCGCCGGCGCCCGCCGCGGGAGTGTCGCCATGAACCCTGCCGCCCCCTATCGCAATCGCGTACAGAAGATCGGCGAGATTTCGCTTTGGACCGGTGCAAGCGTTCTGGTGTTGAGCGCGCATATCGCTGCCGCGGCGCTGCTGATGCAGGAAGAACCGATCACCGAGGCGGACAGCGCCCCGCCGGCGGCGATCATGATCGAACTTGCACCAGAACCGGAAGCCGTCAACACGGAGGAGGAACAGATTTCTCCCGATATGGCCGATTCCGAGAAGGTGGACAGCGAGCAGCCTGAACCGGTCGAGGAGGTCCAGAAGGAGCCCGAGCCGATCCCGGATCCGGTCGAGCCGCCGCCCGAAGAGGTCGTCGAAGAAGAACCGACCCCGCCGGAGCCTGAAATCGCAGAGCCCTTGCCCGAGCCGCCGCCGGAGCCGATCGAAGAACCCGATCCGCTTGAGCAGCAGATGACTGCGGCGCTCGAGAATGTCGAGGTTCCGCTGCCGATCGTGCGTCCTCCGCCACCGCCGGAAGTCGCCGAGAAGCCTGAGCCGAAGAAAGACGTAAAGAAAGTCGAACGCCGCAAGCCGCAACAGCAGCAGGCGCAGAAGGAGATGGCCCAGGCCAAGGCACAGGTCCGGCAATCGGATAGGAACGCCGCCAGCCAGTCGTCGACGGGCTCCGTCTTCACGTCGTCGGTCTCTCCGGCAAAGTGGATGACGCGGGTCAGGGCAAAGATTGCCCGCAGCGCGCGTCGTTGCCCCGGCGGTGACAGGGGTGTCGTGACCGTCAGCTTCAGCTTCGACAACGGCGGCAATATCGGGCGAGTATCCGTCTCCCGTTCTTCGGGCAGCGCGCAGATCGACGATTATGTGACTTCCGCCATTCGCAAGGCCTCGCCAATTCCGGCGCCGCCTTCTGGTGTTGCAAGCTCACTCACTCAGCCAGTAGAGTGCAAGTGACCGCATAGAGGGATCCGGCCAGAAATTCTGCCTGGAAGCGAAAGCCAGATCACTTCGGTCTTTCGCTTCAACACGGAATTTCTGGACCCCCTTTCCCATGCATATGACACTGAGCGAAGCCGAGATGCTGGTTCACGGCATCTTCGAAAATAATGGCGTTCTGCCCTCGACAGCCCTCTCCGTCGCCCGAGCACTTATTCAGTCAGAAGCCGCCGGCCAATCCGGCCACGGCCTGCGCCGCGTGCCGGCCTATGTAAAACAGGTTCGCACCGGTAAGGTGGACGGCGCCGCCGCGCCACGGCTCTCGCGGCCTCGTCCTGCAGTCTTCTCGATCGACGCCGCGCATGGCTTTGCCTATCCCGCACTCGATCTCGCTGTCGCGGAACTTCCTGTCATTACCCGCGAACAGGGCATCGCCTTTGCCGCAATCGGGCGCTCGCATCATGCGGGCGTGATGGCGCTGACCGTGGAGCGTTTTGCCGAACGGGGCCTGATCGCCATGATGTTCGCCAACGCGCCTGCAGCCATGGCGCCCTGGGGCGGCAAAAATCCGCTGTTTGGCACCAATCCGATTGCGTTTGCCGTCCCCGTCGCCAATGCGGATCCCATGGTCATCGACCTCGCACTATCGAAAGTCGCACGCGGCAAGGTCATGGAAGCCCACCAGAAGGGAAGGAGCATTCCCGACGACTGGGCCTTCGACATCGATGGAAACCCCACCACCGATGCCGCTGCTGCGCTTAAAGGCACCATGGCGCCTTCCGGCGGCGCCAAGGGCGCTGCACTGGCGCTGATGGTGGAAGTGCTCTCGGCCGGCCTTGCAGGCGCAAACTTCTCCCATGAGGCAAGTTCGCTCTTTGACGAAAACGGTCCGCCGCCGGCACTCGGTCACACGATCATCGCGATAGACCCTGACGCAGCCAATGGCGGCGGCACAGCCATGCGTATGGCGGGGCTTGCCGAAGAGATGGCAAAGCAGGACGGCGTACGGCTTCCCGGTCGCAAGGGTAAAGGCCTGCGGGCTGATGCACTGGCAAACGGGATCGAGATCGAGGACGACGTTCTCAAGGCAATCGACGCCCTGCGCTGATCACGACCTGGAAACGGCTGTGGCGCCCGGCAAAGCTCGCATGAGCGGCGCGGGGCGCTGCAAGCATAAAGGGTCGAGGATGAATGCAGTTGAGAGGGTGCATGTGAAGCAATCGCGCTACACGACCCACGTCCTGCTATTCGACTATCTTTTAAGGAAAAAACCTCCAGAAAAGCGAAAAGCCTGGCGCGGGAGGAGGATGCGCCAGGCTTTAAACTTGATCGACAACTGGGAGGAGGAGGATGTTGTCGATCCGTATCGAACGACACTGGGAGGAGGAGTGCGTCGTTCGATGAGCAATATATATGCCAATACCGGCATGCTCGCCAAGCCGGTTAGGCGCATTGCAGCAATGCATTAGGTGCAATGCTGAGCATTTGCCCAAAATGATGAAATCATGTCCGGCATCATCACTATATCGCCAGGAGCAAAGCTGGATTATAGCCAATATCGATTCAAATGCTTGGAAAGGCAGGAATATGGCGGAAATTCGCTACCATGAAGGAGACCTTTCGGCGGTGGCGGCGGCCCGTTACACGGGCGCGATCGCAATCGACACCGAAACGCTCGGCCTGATACCCCGGCGTGATCGCCTATGTGTTGTGCAATTATCGTCGGGCGATGGCACGGCTGACGTTATCCGCATTGCTGCCGGACAGGATCAGGCGCCGAATCTCGTCGCATTGCTGGCCGATTCGTCGCGCCAGAAGATATTCCACTACGGCCGGTTCGATATTGCCGTGCTTTTCCATACATTTGGTGTCACAGCCACGCCCGTCTTCTGCACCAAGATCGCGTCGCGGCTGACGCGGACCTATACGGATCGCCATGGGCTGAAGGACAATCTGAGGGAGCTGCTCGAAGTCGATATCTCCAAAGCCCAGCAGCAGACGGATTGGGCGGCCGAGACGCTGTCGCAGGCGCAGCTTGAATACGCGGCTTCAGACGTGCTTCATCTGCATGCCTTGCGCGACAAGCTGACCATGCGGCTGATCCGCGACGGCCGGACGGAGCTTGCTGCAGCCTGCTTCGAATTCCTGCCGACCCGTGCGAAACTCGATCTTCTCGGATGGGAAGAAACGGATATTTTTGCGCATAGCTGAGCGGCATCAAAGCGCTCGATACGACAGCATCAACCATGGCGGCAGGCAGGCAATCGCGGCCTGCCGATATCCATACCATGGCATCGTCAAGCAAATTAGCCTGCCGTTAACCATTCTCGTTTAGCGTCTGTCAATCGGCATTATCCCGCCATGAGGCGTCGCGGCCGCAGCCGCACCATACCCACAAGCCTGGCCGAACTGTTCCACCGTCGCAGATAACAGATGGAGCATGCGATGCTGCCACCCGTTCGTGCCGCGTTGAGTTCGACTGCAGATTATCACAGCCAGGCACAGACGGCGGTCAACCCCGCCCGTGTGGCTGTGTCAGCACACGCCTCGCAATCACAGCAGACAAGCGAGGACATCCTTTCAAACGCGCGCATTGATGCCGCATCGTTGTCGGCCCAGCTCAAACTGGCGCAGGGCTCCTCTATCCTTGCCGAAACGATCGGCAAGCTGCTGAAGACGCCGCGTCGGGAAAACGAGACGCTGATCGATTACACGGCGCGCCTCTTTGAAGCGGTGCAGGCTTTGAAGCCTCAGGAAATCGCGAATGTGGAGCGGCTTCTCAACCAGATCGTCAAGGGCATTTCCCTGCGGCTGATGGCCGAGATCCTGAAGGAACCTTCCGGGCCGACGGCTGCCCGGCTTGCCGCTCATTTCGAAGCCGCGAACATCGCCCAGCGCGACCTCGCCACAAAAACCGTCGTCAGCTTTTATCGGCAGAATGCGAGCGCGGATACACCGCTGAACTCCAACGCCCCGCGCATTCCGCAAGGCGGCGGCCCGACAACTGCACCGACAAGTCAGGCGGGTCAGGCTAGCCAAACAATACAGACGGGTCATGCCATCACGGTTTCGGCCGATGAACCGATTGCCGCCCCTCGTCGGCCGGCAGGAAACGACGCCCTGCCGAAGGCGATGGAGGGGCAAAACCAGCGGCCAACGGGTTCACCGTCCTCGACCCCGTCGGTGCCGCAGATCATCGAACCGGAGCAATTATCGAGACAAGCGGGCGGCACTGCGGCACCTGCCGGGTCGGCACATTCGCAGATCACACCCGGCCTTGCGGGCAGCGCCCAAGGCGAGGTGGCGGCAGCAGCCAGGCAGGCGGCTTCGCAGGCCGCCCCACCACTGGAGATGCGGCAGGCGAGCGCCGTCCAGCCCGAGAGCAATCCGGGCCGATCCGGCGCGGCTTCGACCATGACCGGCAATCAGGTTCAGGTCGCGGCGCATCAAGCGGCGCAGCAGGCAACCGAAGCAGAACCGGAAGAGATGCAGGCCCTCGCGCGCACTGCGGTTGAAATGTTCAAGCTGGACATTCCGGTTCCCGCACGGCTCTGGTCGGCCCTTTCCGACCAGACGCTGCTGAAACTGGCGACCTGGCTGGCGACAGCACTTTCCGAAATCGATGTTCCGGAAACTGCACATCTACCGGGCGCGCCGCCTGCCGGTCAAACGGCAGCAGACGACAAGCCTGTCGAACAGCAACGCGTCACCGGCAGCCAGAATTCACCAGCTCCTTCCCAAAACAATCCGACAACGGTTGCCGCGCAAACCGCCAATGGCAGCGCCTCGGATGTTACGCGACTGGCCGCGACCACAGCCAGAGCAGAGCCGGCAGAACAACAAATGGCCCTCATGGCGGGTGCTGCAGGCGCCCTGCCCGCGCAGGCGCGAGAGGTTTTGCCCTGGCCTTATGTGGCCGCCTATCCGCCCGGCGAAGACGAGCCACGGCAGGAACAGCGAAAAGCCCAGCCGATCGAAGCGATCGAGGACGAGGAACAGGACGGATCCTCACAGCAGCACAGCTTTGGCGACGAGCCGCCGCAGGAAGACGAGCCGCCGCAGGACGATGCCGATGGCGAGGAAATAGCTGGCGAGACGATGACGGCAGCAGAGAAGGCAGCCGGATACAGAGCCGGCGAAGCCAGAATTGAAGCGGACGCCCCGGAAGCAAGACCGAGCGATCTTTACTGGCGTATGGCCGGCTGGACCTGAACCTCAGCTCAACCGAAGGATAAGTTCCTCCTGAAACCGGGCATAGAAAAAGCCGCCGGACCTTTCGATCCGGCGGCTTCTTTATTTCAGGAAACGACGATTACTCGTTGTTGCCGCGGTTCTTCAGGGCTGCGCCCAGGATGTCGCCGAGCGAAGCGCCCGAGTCGGACGAACCGAACTGTGCAACCGCTTCCTTCTCTTCGGCGATTTCGAGCGCCTTGATGGAAAGCATGACCTTGCGGTCCTTCTTGGAGAAGTTGACGACGCGAGCGTCGATAACCTGGCCAACCGAGAAACGCTCCGGACGCTGATCGTCACGATCGCGTGCCAGGTCGTTGCGGCGGATGAAGGAGGTGAGGTCTTCGTGGTTGACGAGCTTCACTTCGATGCCACCGTCGTTGATCGCGGTGATTTCGCACGAAACGACAGCGTTCTTGCGCAGGTCGCCGGAAGCGGCCGCGTCACCAACAGCATCCTTGCCGAGCTGCTTGATGCCGAGCGAGATACGCTCCTTCTCGACGTCAACATCGAGAACGACTGCCTTGACGACGTCGCCCTTGTTGAACTCTTCGATGACCTGTTCGCCCGGACGGTTCCAATCCAGATCGGAAAGGTGAACCATGCCGTCGACGTCGCCTTCGAGGCCGATGAACAGGCCGAATTCGGTCTTGTTCTTGACTTCGCCTTCGACTTCAGTGCCGGCCGGATGCGTGAAGGCGAATGCCTGCCACGGGTTTTCCAGCGTCTGCTTGAGGCCGAGCGAGATACGGCGCTTGGACGGATCGACTTCGAGAACGACAACGTCGACATCCTGCGTCGTGGACAGGATCTTGCCGGGGTGTACGTTCTTCTTGGTCCAGGACATTTCGGAGATGTGGATCAGGCCTTCGATGCCCGGCTCCAGCTCTACGAATGCACCGTAGTCGGTGATGTTGGTGACGGTACCGGAGATCTTCTTGCCGATCGGGTACTTGGCTGCGATGCCATCCCACGGATCCGACTCGAGCTGCTTCATGCCGAGCGAGATGCGGTGGGTTTCCTGGTTGATGCGGATGATCTGAACCTTGACCGACTGGCCGATGGACAGGATTTCCGACGGATGGTTCACACGGCGCCATGCCATGTCGGTGACGTGCAGCAGGCCGTCGATGCCGCCGAGGTCAACGAACGCACCGTAATCGGTGATGTTCTTGACGACGCCGTCAACAACCTGGCCTTCTTCGAGGTTCTGAACGATTTCAGAACGCTGCTCGGCACGGGACTCTTCGAGAACCGTACGGCGCGAAACAACGATGTTGCCGCGACGCTTGTCCATCTTGAGGATTTCGAAGGGCTGCGGGTTGTGCATGAGCGGGGTAACGTCGCGGATCGGACGGATGTCGACCTGCGAACGCGGCAGGAAAGCAACGGCGCCGTCGAGATCGACGGTGAAACCACCCTTGACCTGGTTGAAGATAACGCCTTCAACGCGCTCGCCAGCTTCGAACTTGGCTTCGAGCTTGACCCAGCTTTCTTCGCGACGAGCCTTTTCGCGCGACAGAACGGCTTCGCCGAGAGCGTTTTCGATGCGCTCGACATAGACTTCGACTTCGTCGCCGACCTTCAGCGAACCGTCCTTGCCCTTGGCACCGAATTCCTTAAGCGCGATGCGACCTTCGACCTTGAGGCCGACGTCGACAACTGCCATGTCCTTTTCGATTGCCGTTACCAGACCTTTGGTAACGTAGCCTTCGGCCAGATCGTTGGATGCGAAGGATTCCTCGAGAAGAGCTGCAAAGTCTTCGCGCGTGGGGTTAGTTACTGCCATGAAATCTCCTGATCGTGTCCAAAGAGGACACGCATGCGCCGGTGGTTCGTGTTAAACACGCCCGAAGTCCAGGCCCGCCTCTCTCTACGACTATTGCGTGGGAGGCTATCCGGCGCTGGGACTGAACTGCGGGATCTCTGTAAAACGAAAAGCCGGTGAACCGGCGTTCCGTCAATTCTTCGTCAGGGCGACATCGATAAACGATTTCGCGGCCTGAAACGCGGCCTCTATACCCATTTTAGAGGTATCTAGCAAGTGCGCGTCGTCTGCGGGCTTCAACGGACTGTCGGCGCGCCCCATGTCACGCTCGTCACGCTTCTTCACGTCGGCGAAAATGTCATCATAATCCGCCTCGTCGCCCTTGGCGATGATCTCTTCATACCGGCGTTTTGCGCGCACGTCGGCGGACGCAGTGACATAGAGCTTCACGGTCGCATCAGGGCAAACAACGGTGCCGATATCACGACCATCGAGAACAGTGCCAGGGGCTTTCATGGAAAACGCCTGCTGGGCTTCGACCAGCGCACGGCGCACTTTCGGCATGACGGCAATCTTAGACGCGGCCTCACCGATTGCGTGGGCCGACAGGATATCACGGTCGAGACCGGCGAGTTCGACCTCGCGCGCCATCTTTTCCGCCACGGCCTCGTCATCCAGCGGCAGGCCGGCATCAAGAAGCGCCTTGGCAGTGGCACGGTAGGTCAGGCCGGTGTCGAGGTGATGGAAACCATATTCCTCCGCAATCTGGCGCGACAGCGTGCCCTTGCCCGCTGCCGCCGGCCCGTCGATGGCGATGACGACGCCCATCAGGCGTCCTCGCCTTCCACGACACCGATCTTCGCACCGAGGCCGGTCATCAGATCCATGAATTCCGGGAAGCTGGTGGCGATGATCGAGGCATCGTCGACGGTGACCGGATGTTCGGAAGCCAGGCCGAGCACGAGGAAGCTCATGGCGATACGGTGGTCGAGATGAGTAACGACGGCCAAGCCCTGCGCATTGCCGTAACCCTTGCCACCCGGACGGCCGCGAACGACGAGCGTTTCCTTGCCCTCATCGCAATCGACACCATTGAGCTTCAGGCCTTCGGCAACCGCGGAAAGACGATCGGATTCCTTCACCCGCAGCTCTTCCAGACCAAGCATGGTGGTCGTGCCGGATGCGTAGGCGGCGGCAACAGCCAGAACCGGGTATTCGTCGATCATCGACGGCGCGCGGTCAGCCGGAACGGTAACGCCCTTCAACTCGGAATATTTGACCCGCAGATCGGCGACATCCTCACCACCGGCAAGGCGCGCATTGAGCACTTCGATATCGGCGCCCATTTCCTGCAGCGTCAGGATCAGGCCGGTACGGGTCGGGTTCATCAGGACGTTGAGGATGGTGACATCGGAGCCCGGTGTCAGCAGCGCTGCGACCAGCGGGAAAGCCGTCGAGGACGGATCGCCCGGCACGTCGATGACCTGGCCCTTGAGCTGGCCGCGACCAACGAGACGAATGGTGCGCACGCCTTCGGCATCCGTTTCGACGGAGAGATCGGCACCAAAACCCTGCAGCATCTTTTCCGTATGGTCACGGGTCATCACCGGCTCGATGACGGTGGTGATGCCCGGCGTATTGAGGCCGGCGAGAAGCACGGCCGACTTCACCTGTGCGGAGGCCATCGGCACGCGGTAGGTGATCGGGTTGGGGGTCTTGGGGCCATGCAACGTGACCGGCAGGCGGTCGCCTTCGGTCGAAGAGACCTGCACGCCCATTTCGCGCAGCGGGTTCAAGACGCGGCCCATCGGGCGCTTGGAAAGCGATGCGTCGCCGATGAAGGTCGAGGCGAAATCATAGACGCCGACCAGACCCATGGTGAGGCGGCAGCCGGTGCCGGCATTGCCGAAATCGAGCGGCGCTTCGGGTGCCAGAAGCGCGCCATTGCCGGTGCCCTGGATGATCCACTCGGTACCGACCTTGTCGATCTTGGCGCCCATGGCGCGCATCGCCTTGCCGGTATTGATGACATCTTCGCCTTCCAGCAGGCCGGTGATGCGGGTTTCGCCCGAGGCGAGGCCGCCGAACATGAAGGAGCGGTGCGAGATCGATTTGTCGCCGGGAATCCGGATCGTTCCTTTGAGAGCTTCCGAGCGAGCCGATCTTGCCGGCTTCAACGCGATACCATGCGACATTGAGTGTCCCTATTCCTCAAGCGTTTCTGAATTTTGCGCCGTGGTTATCATAAAGCGTTTTGGCGGTCATCCGCTTGTTGGCTCGAGAAGGCCAAGAAAGCCCGGAAAGTTTGGCTTTGACATCAAGAGCCGTTGGCCTTATGGGGACCGGCTTAGATTTTTCACCCATTCATCCATCGCCGCACCCGCGGCGCGCCGATCTGATCGGCCGGCTCATGAGGCTTAACAGTGGCAAAAGCGGAACTCGGAACCAAACGTACCGACCCGGATACCGGAAAGAAGTTCTACGACCTGAACCGTGATCCGGTCGTCTCCCCCTATACGGGCAAGTCCTGGCCGCTGTCTTTCTTCGCTGAAAACAGCGCCGCCATCAAGATGGAAGAGGCTGCGGAAGACGAGGACGATATCAAGGAAGTCGACAGCGAGAGCCAGGAAGCCGAAGTCGTTTCGCAGGATGACGCCGATGGCGACAACAACGGCGACGACATTCCGGATATGGGCGATGACGACGACGTTGATATCGGCGAAGACGAAGACGACACGTTCCTGGAGCAGGAAGACGAAGACGACGACGACATGACCGGCATTATCGGCGTCGGCGGCGATGACGACGAGCAGTAATTGACGCTAACGCCCGACAATTTCAGAAAAATTGTCGGGCGTTTGAATTTTCGGCTTGCACTTCCAAAAATGGCGAAGTAATAAGCCGCCACCCCGGAGCAAACAACGCTTCGGAGTTTCCCAGGACCGGAAATACCGGACCACCCTGATGGGGCTATAGCTCAGCTGGGAGAGCGCTTGCATGGCATGCAAGAGGTCAGCGGTTCGATCCCGCTTAGCTCCACCAATCTTTTCACGATGATATATCCGGAATTTAGGCAGGCCTGAATGTGTGCGCTTGCGCTACACGGGCTCGATCCGTTTTTCGCTTTGCCGATGCAGCATTTCGAAGACGCGTCGATTCGGCCTGCAGAGATTGCTTCCGACGCACCGCCCCCTTGAGAGCAAGCTCGTTCAGGGCAACTTCATCGCGATAGTCGTCGCGATATGCGATTGCCTTCTGGCGGATCGCCAATGCGACCATGGCGCCGAACAATCCGAAAATTATGATCAGTACAGATGCTGTTATCATGACCTTTCCTCTGCCTTAGTAACGCAGAGGACGGCATAAGGTTCTCGACCGAGATCAAACTTCGGGCCTCACAGATCGGTGATGTCCGTAACCGGCGCAGCTTTATGCGATTGCGCGGTCGTTCGCGTCGAATCGGTGGATGAAGGCCTTGTCCGGCGTGGCAAAGACAATATCGTCGGCACCATAACGATGCTCACCGAAGAGACGAACGGTCACGAGGCCGGCCTGCTCCGTTTCGAGATAGAGGATGGTATCGGCGCCAAGATGCTCTGCATGGACGACCTTGCCCTTCCAGTCGCCCGCCTCGCGCGACAGGGCGATATGTTCGGGCCGGATGCCGATCGTCTTTGCTCCCGCCTCGCCGAGCCTCTCCGCCGGAATGAAATTCATCTGCGGCGAGCCGATGAAACCGGCGACGAACATATTGGCCGGCTTGTTATAAAGATCCATCGGCGAGCCGACCTGTTCGATCGCACCGGCATTCAGGACAACGATCTTGTCGGCAAGCGTCATCGCCTCGACCTGATCGTGGGTGACATAGATCATCGTCGCCTTGAGGCGCTTGTGAAGGCGGGCGATCTCGAGCCGCGTCTGGACACGCAGCGCCGCATCGAGATTAGAGAGCGGTTCGTCGAAGAGAAACAGGCTCGGTTCGCGCACGATGGCGCGACCGATCGCCACGCGCTGGCGCTGGCCGCCGGAAAGCTCTGCCGGGCGACGGGCGAGATAGGGATCGAGCGACAGCATCGACGAAGCCTTCGTCACGCGTTCCTCGATCTCCGCCTTCGGCGTGCCGGCCTGCTTCAGCCCAAGCCCCATATTGTCCTTGACCGTCAGGTGCGGATAAAGCGCGTAGGACTGGAAGACCATGGCGACGCCGCGTTTGGCGGGCGGCACGGTTGCCACTTCCTGGCCGTCGATGCGGATCGAGCCTGAGCTTGCGTCTTCAAGACCGGCAATGACCCGCAGAAGCGTGGACTTGCCGCAGCCGGAGGGGCCGACGAAGATGACGAATTCGCCTTCCTTAACGTCGAGATCGATACCCTTCAGCACCTCGTGCTGGCCGAAAGCCTTGCGGATGGATGTCAGTTGCAGCGAACCCAAGAGCGTCTTCCTTTAAAATTCCGTGCCGGCTTCAGAGATGGACAGGCTTGCCTGTGCGCGCGCTTTCATCCGCCGCAAGGCAGATCCTCAGCGATTGCACCGCATCGTCCATGTGCCGGGTGAGATCGATATTTTCGCGGATGGCGCGCAGCATGTAGGCCTGTTCCAGATCACAGAGTTCCTGGTGGCCCGGCTCGCCTGCCATTCTCATGTCCTTGTCGGGGTGGATGAATTTTCCGTCCGGGCCGGTGTCTGCGCTGTGCAGGCGGATGACCGAGGTTTTAGTGTGCGTGTCGATGTCGTCGGACTTGGCATTCGGATCCATGACGATCGAGACCGAGCCTTTCGGCGACATGACGTCCTTCACGAAGAAAGCGGTTTCCGAGATCATCGGCCCCCAGCCGGCCTCGTACCAGCCGACGGACCTGTCGTCGAAAATCACCTGAAGGTGGCCGTAATTATACATGTCCGGGGCGATCTCGTCGGAGAGGCGCAGACCCATGCCACGAACCTCCACCGGCTTCGCATCGGTGATCTGGCACATGACATCGACATAATGCACGCCGCAATCGACGATCGGCGGCGTCGTGTTCATCAGCGCCTTGTGCACGTCCCAGGTCGGGCCGGAAGACTGCTGGTTAAGGTTCATGCGGAAGACGTAAGGAGGCCCGAGTTTCCGCGCTTCCTCGATCAGCCGGATCCAGGATGGGTGGTGGCGCAGGATGTAACCGATCACCAGTTTCCTGTCCGCAGCCTTCGCGGCTGCCACGACGCGTTCGGCATCGGCAACCGTGGTCGCCAATGGCTTTTCGACGAAGACGTGGCAGCCGGCCTCGAAGGCGGCAACGGCATAATCCGCATGGCTGTCGGAATAGGTGCAGATGGCGCAGAGATCGGGCTTCAGTTCCGCCAGCGCGCCTAAGAAATCCGGATGGATCGTGTAGCCGGCAAGCGCCGGATCGAGTTTCGGCGTCGAGCGATTGACCAGCCCGACGATCTCGAAGCCCGGATCGTTGTGATAGGCGAGCGCATGGCTGCGGCCCATATTGCCAAGACCGGCGACGAGAACGCGAACGGGTTTATTCGTTTCACTCATTTGACGGCTCCAGAGGTGATGCCGCGGATCAGCTGGCGCGAGAAGATGACGTAGAGAACCAGAACCGGCAGAATGGCGAGCGACAGCGCCGACAAGACCGCATTCCAGTTGGTGACGAACTGGCCGATGAACATCTGCGCGCCCAGCGTCACGGTCTTGGTCGCCTCGCCGGGGGCGAGGATCAGCGGAAACCAGAGGTCGTTCCAGATCGGGATCATGGTGAAGACGGCAACCGTTGCCATGGCCGGCCGCACCAGCGGCAGGACGAGGCGGAAGAAGATCGCATATTCCGACAGCCCGTCGATCCGTCCGGCGTTTTTCAGATCGTCGGACACGGTTCGCATGAATTCCGACAGGATGAAGATGGCGAGCGGCAGGCCTTGCGCCGTATAGACCAGAACCAGCGCCGTCAGCGTATTGACGAGACCGGCGGCCACCATGCCCTGCAGGATGGCGACTGTGCCGAGCCGAATCGGGATCATGATGCCGAGCGCCAGATAAAGACCCATCAGCAGGTTGCCGCGGAACCGGTATTCAGACAACGCAAACGCGGCCATGGCGCCGAACAGCAGAACGAGCGCGATCGAAACGACGGTGACGATCAGGCTGTTCTGGAAATAACCGATGAAATCGCCCTGTTTCAGCACGGTCTCGTAACCGACCAGACTGAAGGTCGAAGGTGTGGGGATCGCCATCGGTTCGCGGAAAATCGCGTTGCGGGTCTTGAACGAATTGACCAGCGTAAGGAAGACCGGAAAGAGCGCGATCAGCGTGTAGCTGATCAGGGCCAAATGGATCAGTCCGGTGCGCAGATATGAGGTGCGGGCTGTTGCCATCGTCTTTGACCTCCTCAGAACTGATAGCGGCGCATGCGCCGCTGGATGACGAAGAGATAAAGCGAAACGCCGGCAAGGATGATCAGGAACATCACGGTGGCGATCGTCGCGCCCATGGAGCGGTCGCCCATCTGGTTCTGGAAACCGAAGAAGGTTCGGTAGAGAAGCGTGCCCAGGATATCGGTCGAGCCGTCCGGCCCGGCAAGCGCGCCCTGCACCGTGTAGATCAGGTCGAAGGCGTTAAAATTGCCGACGAAGGTGAGGATCGAGATGATGCCGATCGAGGGCAGGATCAGCGGCAGCTTGATCTTCCAGAACTGGCTCCAGCCGGTAATGCCGTCACATTCGGCGGCTTCCAGCACCTCGTCGGGAATGTTCAGGAGCGCCGCATAGATCAGCATCATCGGGATGCCGACATATTGCCAGACGGAAATCAGCGACACGGTGATCAGGGCGCTTTCCGATTTTCCAAGCCAAGGTGCGAAAGCCCATTTCAGCCCGACCCAATCCATCATGCCGGGCGCAATGCCCCAGATCGGCGAGAGGATCAGTTTCCAGATGAAACCGACGATGACGAAGGACAGAAGCGTCGGCACAAAAATGGCGGTGCGGTAGAAGGTTGCGAACCTGAGCTTGGACACCGACAGCATGGCGGCAAGCGCAATGCCGACCGGGTTCTGCACCAGCATATGGATGACGAAGAAGATCAGGTTGTTGCCGAGCGCATTCCAGAAGCTGGCGGAAAGCCGCGGATCGGAAAACAGCGTGGTGAAATTGGTGAGGCCGACAAAAACGGTCTGCCCGTCGACCAGATTATAGAGCGACAGCCGCAGCGTCTCGATCAGCGGCAGGATCATGATTGCCGTATAGACGAGGAATGCGGGCGCCAGGAACACGAGAATGTGCCAGCGGAAGGGACGCTTGATCGGGGCGGTCTCAGGATCGGCAGTGTTGATGTCGCTCATGGATCGGTTCCGGTAATTCGCTGTCAAGGTCGAGGATGTGACGGCCCCTCATCCGACTGCCGCCACCTTCTCCCCGCTTGCGGGGAGAAGGAGATATGCCGTTACCTCTCGTCCAATCGCAACGCAGCGTTGGCCATGTCCCCTCGCCCCGTTTACGGGGAGAGGGTTAGGGTGAGGGGCAGTCTTAGCCGCAATCGCCTAACGCATAGGCGATCAGCCAGTGCTCACTTCGCCGGCTTGTACCAGCTGTCCAGACCCTTCTGGGTCTCTTCGGCGGCCTGTTCCGGGGTCTGCGTGCCGTTGATGACATTGGCAGAGACGCGCCACATTTCCAGATCGAGGTTCGGCTGGCCGCGGCCGACGATTGCCGCACTCGGGCGGATGGTCGGCTTGCAGTTCTGGCGCCAGGAGACGAATTCCTGTGCCAGCGGATCTTCCATCTTCACCGCCGTCGAATTGAGGCTGAAGAAGCCCGGCAGCGCGTTGGCGTAAAGCGTGGCGAATTCCGGCGAGGCGACCCAGGCGAGGAATTTCTTCGCCGCTTCCGGGTTCTTGCCCTTGGCGTTCAAACCGATGCCGATGTCGTTATGGTCGGAAATGTAGCAGGTATCGCCTGCCTTCTTCACCGGCGGCGGGAAGGCGCCCATTTCGAAATCGGCCTGCGCCTTGAACGGCGCGATTTCCCAGGAACCGGCCGGATAGATGGCGGCGCGGCCAAGGGTGAAGAGGTTCTGGCTGTCCGGATAGGTCTGGGCTTCGAAACCGTCGCCGAGATAGGGCTTCCACTTGGCGAGCGTCTTATAGGGCTCGACCCAGTCGGCGTCGGTCAGCTTCTGGGTGCCGGCGATCAGCGCCTTACGGCCTTCCTCGCCCTTCCAGTCGTTCGGGCCGATATTGTAATAGCCCATGGTTGCGGCTTCCCACTGGTCCTTGGTACCCATGGCCATCGGGATGTAGTTGCCGTCTTCCTTGATCTTGTCGAGCAGCGCGAAGAACTCGTCTTCGGTCTTCGGCACTTCGACCTTCAGCTCTTCAAAGGCCTTCTTGTTGTAGATGAAGCCGTGGATGACGGATGCCATTGGCACGCAAAAGGTCGTCTTGCCGTCGTCGGTGGTCCAGGCGGATTTGGCCGTGTCGGAGAAATTGCCGATACCGTCGAGATCGTTCAGCGGCGCGAGCTGGCCCTTCTGGAACATGGCGAGCGACAGGTCGAACGGGCGGCAGGTGATGAGATCGCCGGCGGTACCGGCTTCCAGCTTGGCGTTGACGGCGGAATTGTATTCGGTCGGCGCCATCGGCGCGAAGGTCACCTTGATGCCGGGGTTCTTCGCCTCAAAAGCCGGGATCAGCTTTTCCTGCCAGATCGACAGGTCGTCGTTGCGCCAGCTTTCGATGGTCAGCGATGCATCCTGCGCCAAAACCGCGCCTGCCGGAGCAAACATGGTCGTGGCGAAAAGCATGCCTTTCAATAGACGGGTCATGATGTTCTCCCTGTTTGTTAGCGCCCTTAAGCGCATTTCACGGTATTTTCCGTCACATCCAGTTCCGTCAGTGCTTTCCTCAACACTTGTCCGGAACGATCTAGCAATTCTCTTGCGGCATCCGCATCGGCGGCACCTGCGGCCAGCAACACGGCGACCTTGACCGAGCCATCCGCCCGGCCAAACAATTCACGGGCCTCGTCGAAACCGATGCCGGCAATCTCGGCCACCATGCCGGCGGCGCGGATGCGCAGTTTTTCATTATCGGCACACAGATTGACCATATGGCCATCATGCACATGGCCAAGCCTGATGGCGGCAAGCGTCGACAACATGTTGAAGGCCAGCTTCTGGGCCGTGCCGGCACCCATGCGCGTCGAGCCGGCGATCACTTCCGGCGGCGTCTCGAGCAATACGGAAACATCCGCGCCTTCGAACAGGCGGGCACCCGGATTGTTGGCGATCGCCACCACCTTCGCGCCACGGCTGCGGGCGATTTCGGCGATCTTCAGGACATAAGGGGTGGAGCCGCTTGCGGATACGGCGAGAACGCAATCGCCTTCTGTTATGACTAAGGCGTCCTTTTCAGCGAGAGCGACATCGTCTTCCGGCGCGCCCGGCATATCGCCGAGGCTCGACAGTCCGCCAGCCAGAAGCAGCACGATCTGCTCTCGGGGAATGCCATAGGTTCCCGGAAGCTCCAGCGCATCGGCCATGGCCATCAGGCCCGAACTGCCGGCAGCAGCATAGATAAGCTGAGCCCCCGAGCGAAGGGCATCAGCGACCAACTCAGCAGCTTCCGCCAAAGCCGGAATGGCGGCATCAACCGCGCGGGCCGCGTCCTGCTGACCGGATGCCAGAAGCGCAAGTATCTCCTCCGGCGCTCGCGTATCGAGCCCTTTCGCTTTCCCATGCCTTGCTTCGGTGGCTTGTTGGCTCATCCGCTTCTCCCTCAGATCAAAATGATGCCAAAAAAATACCAATTGTCCAGCGGGAAATTAATAATAGTTACCAGCAACGGCTGCATCTCCCTTCACGCCAGCTAAAACGTTAAGGAAATCGGGCAATTATCGTCGATTTTCGCGTTCCGACCATTTCGCTCTTGGTAAATGGTATTTTTTTGGTATCATCGCTGCGGAGGTACCAATGACGGGCTACATTCTCGGGATAGATGGCGGCGGAACTAGCTGCCGGGCAGCGCTGGCCAACAATGCCGGCACCATGCTCGGCCGCGGAAAGAGCGGTGCGTCCAACATCCTGACCGATCCCGATACGGCCCTCAAGCATATTACCGAGGCGGCACGGCTTGCCTTCGAGGACGCGGGACTGACGCCGGATCTGGGTTCAGCATCGGCCATTCTCGGGCTAGCCGGCAACAATGTCGGCGATGCCGTCGGTTATGTGACGGCACGGCTGCCCTTCAAGGCTTCGCAGATCGTTTCCGATGGCGTCATCGCCTTGCAGGGGGCGATCGGCAATGAGGATGGTGCGATCGGCATCGTCGGAACCGGAACCGTCTATATCATCCGCGACAAGGGCCAGTTCAAATCGATAGCCGGCTGGGGTTTTCAGGTCAGCGATCTCGGCAGCGGCGCAAGGCTCGGCCAGCTGGCGCTGCAGGAAACGCTGCTCGCCGTCGACAATATCCGGCCGAAAAGCCCTCTGAGTGACGCTATCCTTCAGGAGTTCGATGGCAATCCCGAACTAATCGTCGATTTCGCACGGCTGGCAAAACCGGGCGATTTCGGTCGCTATACGCCTAAGGTATTCGAATTTGCAGGCCTGAACGATGAGACCGCGCTGCGGATTCTGAAAACCGGCGCAAGCGGTGTCGACGAAGCGCTCGATGCTGTCAGCGCCGTTACCGGAGCCAAGGGCAAGCTCTGCCTGCTCGGCGGTCTGGCCCCGCTTTATCCGCCCTATCTCGCAGAACGGCACCGGGTACGTCTCTCCGAGCCTCGCGCCGATGCGCTGACGGGTGCCGTCGAGCTGGCGGTGCAGGCTTATGCGGACAAGGCGGAGATGCGCGCATGAGCGACACACTGACCGCCATCCTGCCGCTCGACGGTCTGCAATCGGCAGGTTCGGGACCGCTTTACCTGAAACTGCGCCAGAGCCTCGAAGAGGCCATTCTTTCCGGCAAGCTCGGTCACGGCGATGCGCTGCCGGCCGAACGCGATCTTGCCGATTATGCAAATGTCAGCCGTGTGACGGTGCGCAAGGCGGTCGACGATCTCGTCAGGGACGGGTTGCTCACGCGCAAGCACGGGTCCGGCACATTCGTCGTCAAGCCGTTGTCGCGGGTGGAGCAGCCGCTCACCAAGCTTACCTCGTTTACCGAGGACATGGCGCGGCGCGGCCTCATTTCCCGTTCCGAATGGCTGGAACGCGGGCTGTTTCATCCGTCGCCGGAAGAGATGATGATGCTGGGTCTGGCTCCCGGCACGATGGTGGCGCGGATCGGCCGCCTGCGTTTCGGCAACGACATGCCGCTTGCCATCGAACGGGCCAGTATTTCCGCCGAGTTCCTGCCCGATCCGACCTCGCTTTCGGGTTCGCTTTATGCCGAACTGGAGAAAAAGCAGGCGCGACCGGTGCGCGCCATCCAGCGCATTTCCGCCACCAACTTGAAGAAGATCGATGCCGGACTTCTGGAAGTGCCGATCGATGCCGCCGGGCTTTCGATCGAGCGGGTTTCCTATCTGGCATCCGGCCGGGTGGTGGAGCTGACACGCTCGCTTTACCGCGGCGACGCCTATGATTTCGTGGCCGAGCTTTCGCTCGGAGAAAACTGACAATTCGAGGATTACGCGATGCTGACCCATATGCGCCAGGAGATCAACGAGATACCGGAAGCAGCAGCTCGGCTGCTCGACCGATCGGCTGCCGACCTTGCCAAGGCGGGTCAGGCACTTCGCGAAAAGGACCCGGCGTTTCTGGTGACGATCGCACGCGGCTCTTCCGATCACGCCGCAACCTTCATCAAATACGCGATCGAACTGACGGCCGGACGGCCGGTCGCTTCCCTCGGACCATCGCTCGCCTCGATCTATGGCGCCGACCTCAAGCTTGGCGGCGGCGCGGCAATCGCCATCTCGCAGTCCGGCAAAAGCCCGGATATCGTTGCCATGGCTGAAGCGGCGACCAAGAGCGGTGCGGTGACGGTGGCGCTCACCAACACGCTTCCTTCGCCGATCACTAAAGCCTCGCTTCATGCCGTCGATATTAATGCCGGTCCCGAACTTGCCGTGGCGGCAACAAAATCCTTCGTCAACTCCATCGTCGCGGGCCTCGCGCTTCTATCGGAATGGACGGGCGACGATGCGCTCAAGGCTGCGGTTCGCGCCCTGCCGGACCATCTGGCAAAAGCCGTCACGCTCGACTGGAGCGAGTTCGCCGGCCAACTCGGCGATGCGGAATCGCTCTACATGCTCGGCCGCGGCCCGGCGCTGGCGATTGCCAGCGAAGCGGCACTGAAATTCAAGGAAACTTCCAACATGCATGCCGAGGCCTATTCCGCGGCCGAAGTGCTGCATGGTCCGGTAGCTTTGGTGGAAGACAAATTCCCGGTGCTGGCCTTTGCCGCGCGTGATGCAGCCGAGGCTTCCATCGTCGAGATCGTCGACAGCCTTGCCGGCAAACGGGCGCTGGCCTTTGCGACCTCCGGCGAGGTGAAGGCCGCCAACAAGCTGCCTTTCGTCGCCACCGCCCATCCGCTGACCGATGCGCTTGCCCTGATCGTACCCTTCTACGGTTTCGTCGAGGCATGGTCGCGCTCGAAAGGTTTTGATCCCGACCAGCCTGCGGCTCTGAAGAAGGTCACGGAAACGCTATGACCCAGCAAAAGGCTCTCATCGGCAAGCGCATCTTCGACGGCTCGGACTGGCATGAGGATGCCGCCGTTGTTTTCGAAGGCGGCAAGATCACCGGCATTCTTCCGGTCGATCTGCTCTCTGCGGACATGGAAACGATCGAGGGTGGCGAGATCATCGCACCCGGTTTTATCGATCTGCAGGTGAATGGCGGCGGTGGGGTGCTTCTCAATGAGGAGCCTACGGTCGAAGGCATCGCAACGATCTGCGCGGCGCATGCCAAATTCGGCACAACGGCGCTTTTGCCGACGCTGATTACCGACACGTTCGAGATCACCAGCCGCACGGTCGAGGCCGGGATCGAGGCTAAGAACCAGGGCGTTGCGGGTTTTCTCGGCCTGCATCTGGAAGGCCCGCATCTTTCGCTTGCCCGCAAGGGCGCGCATGATCCGGCGCTGATCCGACCGATGGAAGATGAGGATCTGGAGCTGATCCTTTCCTGCGGCGAGGCGCTCGATGCGCTGATGGTGACGATCGCGCCGGAAAGCGTGTCTCCCGAACAGGTCAACACGCTCGCGCGCGCCGGCATCACCGTCAGCCTCGGCCACACGGAAGCCAATTACGATACCGCGCGCCTCTATGCCACGGCAGGCGCCCGGACTGTCACCCATCTGTTCAACGCGATGAGCCCGCTCGGTCATCGCGAGCCGGGCATGGTCGGCGCGGCGCTCGACACGAGAAACCTGCATGCCGGTCTGATCGCAGACGGTATCCATGTGCATCCGGCAGCAATGGCGGCAGCGCTGCGCGCCAAGAACGGGCCGGGAAAGATCTTTCTCGTCACCGACGCCATGTCGCCGATCGGCACCGACATGACATCGTTTACTCTCAACGGCCGGGAAATCCTGCGCCACGACGGTCGCCTGACGCTTGCGGACGGCACGCTTGCCGGCGCCGATATCGACATGGCTGCCTGCGTGCGGCTGGTTCACGAAACGCTCGAACTGCCGCTCGAAGAAGCACTGCGGATGGCGTCGACCTATCCGGCTGATGCCGTCCAGATTGCGGATAAGAAGGGATCGCTGAATCCGGGATTCGATGCCGATTTCGTGGTGCTGGATGCCAGCCTTCATACGCAGAGCACGTGGATCGGCGGCGTCAGCGTTTATCAGGCTTAAGGCGCCAGTGGCTGCCCCTCACGCAGAGCGCAGCAAGCTGCGCTCCACCTCTCCCCGCAAGCGAGGAGAGGGAACTTGCCCTAATCAACTTCGCGGAAGACTGAGGAGGTTGCTCCTTGCGTCCTTCTCCCCGTTTACGGGGAGAAGGTGGCGGCAGCCGGATGAGGGGCTACGGCTCGTTCAAGCCAGAGCAGGAAAGCTAACCCGCACCTTCAAGCCACGACCTCCAGCACCATCTTCAAGGCCGAGGCTCGCACCGTGCAGCCGCGCGATTTCGTCGACGATCGGAAGGCCAAGCCCGGTTCCAGGCCGCCCCTGCCCGCTTGCATCGCCGCGTTCGAAGCGCCTCAGTACGGTTTCGCGGCGTTCAAGCGGGATGCCCGGGCCATTATCCTCGACCTCGACAAAGGCCGCGCCCTGCTCGCTCCCCACACGCACCGTCACCTCGGCGCCTGCCCCCGCATAAAGCAGCGCGTTGGAAACCAGATTTTTCACCAGTTCGCCGATCAGGATTGGTTCGACGATGGCCATCACCTCCCCCTCTCCTTCGAAACCGAGATCGATACCGGCTTCGGCCGCACGCGGCACATGTTCGGCGGTGACTGCGCGGGCCAGATCGACCAGATCCAGCTGCCGCATGGCCGCCGAGCGTGCCGCCGCATCGATGCGCGCCATGAGGAGGAGCTGCGCCAGGATACGCTCGGCGTCGCCGACGGCTTCATCCGCCTTTTCTGCCGCCTGCTGGACTTCTCCGAGATCATCCGACCGTCTGGCAAGCGTCAGCTGGGTGCGGACGATAGCGAGCGGGGTGCGCAATTGGTGCCCGGCGTTACCGGTGAAGTGGCGCAGCGCATCGAGCGCACCCTCGAGCCGCACCATGAAGGAATTGACCGTGTCGACCAGTCCCTGCACCTCGTTCGGGACCCGTTCGGTGATCGGGTGCAGGTCATCGGGGCTACGCTGCGACAGCGCCTCGCTGAAACGGTAAAGCGGCCGAAGCGACAGCGTGACAGCGACCCAGACAATCACTGCTGCGCCGAGAATCATGAAAAGAATACGCAAGGCCGAGCGCAGCAGGATCGCATGGGTCAGCTGCTGGCGGGCAATGGTGGTTTCGGCCACAGTGACGGTGAAGGGGACGGAATTGATGCCGGTCGAGGCCGAGCGCGCCAGTGCCGCCACCCGGATCGGCTCGCCGCGAAAGACGGCATCACCGAAGGCCGCCGCCTGCCCCTCGCGTCGCTGGATCGATGGCAGGTTCTGGTAGCCGGTGACGAATGTGCCGGGCGGCCCGTCGACGCGGTAGAAAACCCTGTCCTGCGCAGCCGATGTCAGCATTTCCAGCGCGACATAGGGAATATCGACCTGCAGCGAACCATCTTCCGAGACGATCACCCGCTCGGCAATGGCAAGTGCCGATCCGGCAAGCACGCGGTCGGAAACCTCGTTGGCGGTATCGATCGCCTCGTCCCAGGTATCGACCATGGCGATCGCGCCGATCGCGGCCGTGGAAACCAGCAGCCAGGCAAGCAGACGGCGACGCAGGGAATAGGCACTGGAGGCAGCACCCATCATGGCGCGGCGCTCGCGGCTTCGAGATAATAACCGATGCCACGGGCGGTTTTAACGGTCAGGCCATGCGGCACCAGTCTTTTTCTTAGCCGGCTTACATATTGTTCAATCGCATTGGCCGACAGGTCGTCATCGAAGCCGGTGAGCGAGGCGACGATCGCTTCCTTGGAGACGACTTTTCCCATTCTCAAAAACAGCAGTTCGAGAAGCGCGATCTCGCGGGCGGGAATGTCGAGCGGCGTGCCGCTGCAGGAAAAGGTGCGCGATGTCAGATCGAAGGTAACGCCGCCATGGCTGATCACCGAACTGCGCAGGCCTGCCTGGCGGCGGAGCAGAACGCGGATACGCGCTTCGAATTCCGGTACATCGAAGGGTTTGATCATGTAGTCGTCAGCGCCGAGATCGAGCCCGCGCACCCGTTCTTCCGGCAGTCCCCGTGCGGTCAGGATCATCACGGCGGCACGGTTCTGCCGGGCACGCATGGCGCGCAGCACGTCGAGACCATCCATTTCCGGCAAGTTCAGATCGAGGATGACCAGATCGTAGGCCTGAGCGGCGGCGGCTGCTTCCGCAGAGGCACCATCGGCGACGAAATCGACGACGTAACCGCTGCCACGCAGGATGGCCTGCAGACCTTCGGCCAAAGCCAGATTATCCTCGACCAGAAGTATGCGCACGAAATTCCCCCGCTTCGCCGCCGATTATATCCGGCGAAGCAGAGAGATGTCACGATGGCGGTGCGCCGATAATCACGGACGGCCGAGATAATCCATCTTGCCAACCGGCACGCCCTTGTGGCGCAGGATCGCGTAAGCTGCGGTGACGTGGAAATAGAAGTTCGGCAACGCGAAGCCGAGCACGTAATCCTTGCCGCTGAAGGTCATTTCGCCCGAGCGGTTCTTCAGCACGACCTCGATATCCTCGCGATCCGCCATGCTGGCCGGAACGACATCCTTGAGGAAGGCCACGGTCTTTTCAATACGCGCGTGGAGATCGGCGAAGGTTACTTCCTCGTCGGCCATGGCGACGTTTTCGACACCGCCGATGCGAACCGGCACGAATTTGGCACTGTCGCTTGCGCGCTGGATCTGGCCTGTCAGCGGCAGCATGTCTTCGATCAGCCGGGCTTCGAGAAGCTCCTTGTGGGCAATACCCTTTTCATCGGCAAATGCCTCACCCTTTTTCAGGATTTCGGTGAGGTTGGCAAAGCCGCGCAGGAAGGCGGGTACGGAAACATCATAGAGCGAAAGCGACATGGGGTTCTGACCTCGTTGAGGAGAATGAACAGGAAGGCCGCCCTCAGATAGTCCGCCAAAACCGCGAAACAAGACAGACTGCAAGAAACTCCATGAACCGTTGCCGCAAGGTCCATCGGCTGCGGCGGCTTGCCGCAAGTCGCAGGGTCGGGCATTCTTCAATGATGATGCGATCCCTTATCCTCTGTCTCTGTCTTGCCGGGCTCTGTTCCGGCGCGCTTTCCGGTTCTGCGGCGGCGCAAGTGGTAATGTTTCCGGCCCTTTCCGGCAAAAAGGATGCGGCGGTCCTGACCGTTTATTCCTCGCTCGACGAACCGCTGGCCAAGCCGATGATCGACGGCTTCCAGGCGGCGAACCCGGATGTCGCGGTCTCCTACGAGGATATGCTGACCGGTGAAATCTACGACCGGATCGTGCGGGAGACGGATGCGGGCAAGAAGACCGCCGATTTCGCCTTTTCGTCCGCCATGGACCTGCAGGTGAAACTCGCCAATGACGGTTATGCCCAGGCAAGCGACCTGCCGATGAGCGATCGCTGGCCGGACTGGGCGAACTGGCGCAACACCGTTTATGCGCTCACCTTCGAGCCAGCCGTCTTCGTCTATAACAAACCGAGTTTTCAAAACGAGGCTCCGCCCTCCACCCGCGCAGAGTTCATCGCGTTCCTGCAGAAACACGGCGATTCGATCCATGGTCGGATCGGCACCTATGACATCGAGCGTTCCGGGGTCGGTTTCCTGTTCATGTCGCGCGACCAGGAACAGTTCGGCGACATCTGGTCCGTGGTGCGGGCCATGGGTGCGGCCGGGGTAAAGCTCTATTCCACCAGCGGCGCCATTCTCGAACGGGTGGCGGACGGACGTTTCCTGCTCGGCTACAATATCGTTGGCTCCTATGCCGCCGACTGGGCGTCGCGCAATCCGAATGTCGGGATCGTGCTGCCGAAGGATTATACCGTCGTCATGTCACGCATCGGGCTGGTGCCGCAGGCGGCTGCCCGATCCGATCTCGGCAAGCGTTACCTGGAATTCTTCATGTCGAAGGAGGGCCAGACGATCATGGCCCGCGAACTTCAGATCCCAGCCGTCAGCCCCGAAGTCGCCGGCAACAATACGGCCACGACCATGCGCGAAATGCTCGGCGGGCAATTGAAACCTGTTCCCGTCAGCCTCGGGCTGATGGTCTATCTCGACCAGGTGAAACGGGCACGGCTGATCTCGAAATGGAATGAGGAACTGCGACATCAGTGAGACTTGAAAAAGTCTGGCTTCATGATCGCGCTTGCGGCAAGAATGATGGCTGTCAAGCGATGTCAGGTAAATGTCAGGTTCCTGTGATCGCTTAAGGCATTCGGAACCCATTGGAGGTGGGGCCGTCGATAACGGGAGGAGGCTGACAGGCGCATCGTGCCTGCGCATACCCCTCTTCCGTTGCGAAAAACAATTCGTCCCGCGGGACGTCAACGGAGGACATACCCTTGAAACATTTCCTGCTCGCTTCCTTCCTCGCGGGTGCAATCGCCCTTCCAGCGGCTGCGGCCGATTATTCGATCATGGCTCCGGCAGCACCGGGCGGCGGCTGGGACCAGACCGCGCGCACGATGCAGACCGTGATGCAGAAGGAAAAGATTTCCAACCGCGTTCAGGTGATGAACGTTCCGGGCGCCGGCGGCACGATCGGCATCGCGCAGTTCGCCAGCCAGCAGAAGGGCAACCCGAACGCGCTTCTCGTCGGCGGTTACGTCATGGTCGGCGCGATCCTCACCAACAAGTCGCCGATCACGCTGAAGGACGTCACGCCGATCGCGCGGCTCACCGGCGAATACGAAGTGATCGTCGTTCCGACATCTTCGGACATCAAGTCGATGGGCGATCTCGTCGCCAAGCTGAAGGCTGATCCGGGTTCGGTTTCCTGGGGCGGCGGCTCGGCCGGCGGTACCGACCATATCGGTGCAGGCCTGATCGCCAAGGCTGCCGGCGTCGATCCGACCAAGATCAACTACATCGCATTCTCCGGCGGCGGCGAAGCACTGGCCGCCATCCTCGGCAGCCAGGTAACCGCCGGCATCTCGTCCTATGGCGAGTTCGAAAGCCAGATCAAGGCCGGTTCGCTGCGCCTGCTGGCGATCTCTTCGGCTGAAAAGATCGAAGGCATCGATGCCCCGACGCTGAAGGAAAGCGGTCTCGACGTCGTGCTGCAGAACTGGCGCATGGTTGCCGCTGCTCCGGGCATCACCGAAGAGCAGAAGAAGGCGATCGCCACCGATATCGAAAAGCTCGCCAAGTCCGAAGGCTGGCAGGAAAACCTGAAGACCAAGGGCTGGATGGATACCTATCTGTCGGGCGCTGCCTTCGACGAACAGCTTGCCAAGGATATCGCCTCCACGGAGACGATCCTGAAAGAAATCGGACTGGTTAAATGAGCCTCGACGCCAACAAGAGCTCGAGCGAGCGCCGCCCTGATTGGGCGGCGCTTGTAATCGCAGCCGTTCTCGCCATTGTCGCCGCCGTCATCTTCGTCGACGTATCCCGTCTGACGAGCACGACGGGTTATTCGCCGGTCGGACCGGCGTCGGTTCCCTACTGGATCGGCTTCGGATTGATCGGCCTTGCCATCTGGACGGTCTTTGCGGCCTTCCGTCATGATTTTCCCGAGCGGGAACGCCAGGAAGTCAGCCCGGTTCTCTGGGTCGTCGGCGGTCTTCTCGCCCAGATGATCCTGATCCGCTTCGCCGGCTTCTCCATCGCTACCGGCCTGCTGTTCGGTCTTGCTGCCCGTGGTTTCGGCGCACGCAAACTGCATATCAGCATTCCGGTCGGTATCGTCATCTGTCTTGCCATCTGGTGGCTGTTTGCGGGCGTATTGCAGCTCTCGCTTCCCGCCGGCCCGCTTGAAAACCTGCTCCAGTAACCGGAGCCGGAGAGTAGACCTATGAGCACATTCGAATTCCTCCTCCAGGGCCTGGCAGCCGCCGCAGAGCCGATGAACCTCTTCTACGCGCTGATCGGCGTGACGCTCGGCACCATGGTCGGCGTGTTGCCGGGCATCGGCCCTGCGACCACCGTGGCGCTTCTTCTGCCCGTCACCTACCAGCTCGACGCCACCGGCTCGCTGATCATGTTTGCCGGTATCTATTACGGCGGCATGTATGGCGGCTCGACGACCTCGATCCTGTTGAACACGCCCGGCGAAAGTGCCTCGATCGTCACCGCGCTCGAAGGCAACAAGATGGCCCGTGCTGGCCGTGGTGGACCGGCGCTGGCGACAGCCGCGATCGGCTCCTTCGTCGCCGGCCTGATCGCGACGCTCGCGCTTGCCTTCATCGCCCCCTATATCGTCAAGCTGGCGCTGGTCTTCGGCCCTCGCGAATATTTCGCGCTGATGGTTCTCGCCTTCGTCACCGTCTCGTCCGCCTTCGGCAATTCGACGTTGCGTGGTCTCACCTCGCTGTTCATCGGTCTTGCCCTGTCGCTCGTCGGCATCGACCAGCTGACCGGCCAGAACCGTCTTTCCTTCGGCGTGCCGGACCTGCTCGATGGTATCGAGGTCACGACCATGGCGGTCGCGATGTTCGCCATCGGCGAGACGCTGTTTATCGCTGCCCAGGGCGCACAGGCGCCCGACAAAGTGGAAGCGATCAAAGGTTCGGTCTGGATGACGGCAAAGGACTGGGCTCGCTCGTGGAAGGCCTGGCTGCGCGGTACCGTGATCGGCTTCCCGATCGGCGCCATGCCGGCCGGCGGTGCTGAAATCGGCACGTTCCTGTCCTATGCGACGGAAAAGAAGCTGTCCAAGCATCCGGAGGAGTTCGGCAATGGCGCGATCGAAGGCGTCGCCGGACCGGAAGCCGCCAACAATGCATCCGCTGCCGGTACGCTCGTGCCGCTCTTGACGCTCGGCCTGCCGACGTCTGCCACTGCCGCGATCATGCTTGCCGGTTTCCAACAATACGGCCTGCAGCCCGGTCCGCTTCTGTTTGCGACCAATCCGCAGCTCGTCTGGGGTCTGATCGCCTCGCTTCTGATCGCCAACCTGATGCTGCTGGTTCTGAACCTGCCGCTGGTTGGCCTGTGGGTGAAACTGCTGACCATCCCGAAGCCGTGGCTTTATTCCGGCATTCTGGTGTTTGCGACGCTCGGCACGATCGGCGCCAATCCGTCGGTGTTCGAACTCGGCATGCTGCTCGTCTTCGGCCTGATCGCCTATGTCATGCGCGTGTTCGATTATCCGATCGCACCGGTCATCGTCGGCCTGATCCTCGGCCCG
Organism: Hyphomicrobiales bacterium; assembly: GCA_900469445.1. Taxonomy (GTDB): domain Bacteria; phylum Pseudomonadota; class Alphaproteobacteria; order Rhizobiales; family Rhizobiaceae; genus Neorhizobium. The sequence goes on along the minus strand of UBXM01000033.1, from coordinate 55,227 downwards.
CTGGCGGAACAGCAGCTGCGTCGTGCGCTATCGATCAGCCAGGGTGACTTCACCGTGCTGTTCACCTCGCCGATCGCCGCCGTGCTGCTGTTCATCGCCGCCGTGGCGCTGATCCTGCCGCTCGTGCTGCGTCTGCGTGGACGCGGCGACGTGATGACCCAGATGGCAGCCAGCGAAGACTGATAGTCCTCCCAGGACGAAAAGGCCCGGCACTTCGACAAGAGGTGCCGGGCTTTTTTTATGGCTGTGTCGGGTAAAGCGTCAGTGCCCGAACACCGACCAGCCGGTCCGATCCGCCAGCATCTCCAAGGCCAGCGACCCGACCAGCGAATTGCCGTTGTGATTGAGCCCCGGAGACCAGACGGCAATCGATGCCCGGCCCGGGGCGACCGCCATGATGCCGCCGCCGACGCCGCTCTTGCCCGGCAGGCCGACGCGATAGGCGAATTCGCCGGATCCGTCATAATGCCCGCAGGTCAGCATCAGCGCATTGATACGCCGCGCCCGCTGGCTCGACACGACCGTATGGCCGGTCATCGGGTTGCGCCCATTGGCGGCCAGGAACAGGCCGGATTTGGCGAGCTGGGTGCAGGTCATGGCGATGGCGCAATGGTGGAAATAGACGCCGAGCACATGTTCGACGGGATGGGTGAGCTTGCCGAAAGAGCGCATGAAATTGGCGAGCGCGAAATTGCGGTAACCGGTCGCCTCTTCCGATTTCGCCACGGCCGGATCGATCGCGATTTCCTCGTCATCCGCCAGATAACGGACGAAGCGCAGAATTTCGCCGATCGCCTCGCGCGGCGTGTGGCCGGCCAGTACCAGATCGCTGACGGCAATCGCGCCGGCATTGATGAAGGGGTTGCGCGGCTTGCCTTCCTCCTGCTCCAGCTGAACGATGGAGTTGAAGGCCGAACCGGACGGCTCGCGGCCGACGCGGTTCCAGGTCGTTTCGCCATGCTTGCCGAGCGCCAGTGTCAGGGTGAAGACCTTCGACACGCTCTGGATCGAAAAGGCCTCGTTGCAATCTCCGGCGCTGTGAACTTTGCCGTCGACGGTGACGACCGCGATGCCGAACTTCTTCGGATCGATATGGGCAAGCTGGGGGATGTAATCGGCAACCTTGCCTTCACCCAGCCGCTCCTGCAGCTTGACATGGATATGGTCGACGATGGCCTGCAGGTCGTCTGTCATTGCGGCTCCGGGAACAATGTTTTCAAAAACACCTAGAGTGTTTTACGGCCCGATGAAAAGCCCCTATTCGTCGGCATTCCCGGAAAGGTGATTGCTTGCGGATGCCTTGACCGCGCCGATCTCGCTCCAGAGCGAGGCGACCATGTCCGGATCGACATCCGCCATGATTTCGCGAAGCCAGCGTTCGTGCGCTGCGGCCATGCCGGTGAAGAAATCGACGCCCGATGGCGTCAGCCTTGCCACGGTCACACGGCGGTCGGCATGGGGCGTAACGCGCTCCACATAACCATCCGCCTCCAGCCTTTCGACAAGGCCGGTGACATTACCGTTGGTCACCATGGTGCGCTTCGACAGCTCACCGAGCCGCAGGCCTTCACGCTCGCGATAAAGCTGCGCCAGAAGGTCGAATTGCGGAAGCGTGGCGCCAAACTCAGCCCGCAAGCGGCGGCGGATCTCGTTGGTGATCAGCTTGGTGGTCGAGAGCATGCGCAGCCACAGCCGCGTTTCCGGCTTGTTGTTGCCGTGGGCATCGTGAACGATAAGCTCGAGATCCGCGCTTGCCGCTTCCATTGTCATACTCCGAGATAGCGATCCTGGATGTCGGCGGTGACTTCGCCGCTTGATCCCTGCCAGACGCTTCGCCCGTTTTCGAGGATGACGCAACGGTCCGCAACCGGCAAAAGCTCCGAAAGCGTCTTGTCCACCACGAGAATGGAAAGGCCTTCCGCCTTCAGCTGCCGGATCGCCCGCCAGATATCCTGCCGGATCACCGGGGCAAGCCCTTCCGTCGCTTCGTCGAGGATGAGCAGGCGCGGGTTGGTCATCAGTGCGCGGCCGATCGCCAGCATCTGTTGTTCACCGCCCGAAAGCGATTTTGCCATTTGCGCATGCCGCTCCTCCAGCCGCGGGAAAAGCGCATTGACCTTTGCGAGCGTCCACTCACCCGGCCTTGCGGCCGCCACGAGATTTTCATGGACGGAAAGATTGGGAAAGCACCTGCGCCCTTCCGGCACCAGTCCGACGCCAAGCCGCGCCACCTTGTAAGGCGCCAGTCGCTCGGTGGCTTTACCGCCGAAAATGATGCGGCCGGTCTTCGGGGCCAGGAGATTGCAGATCGACTTGATCGTCGTCGACTTGCCCATGCCGTTACGCCCCATCAGCGCCACGACCTCGCCTTCGGCCATTTTCAGATCGACGCCGAACAAAGCCTGGCTTGCGCCGTAATAGGTGGTGATGTCCTGAACATCCAAAAGCATCAGGCGTGATCCCCCAGATAGGCGGTGCGCACCGTCGGATTGCTGCGGATTTCATCCACCGTGCCGGTGGCGATGACCTTGCCGTAGACGAGAACCGAAATCCGGTCGGCCAGCGCAAAAACCGCATCCATATCGTGTTCGACCAGCAGGATCGGGGCTTCGCGACGCAGTGCATCGAGAAAACCTGTCAGCTTCTTGGATCCTTCCGGTCCCATGCCCGCCATCGGCTCGTCGAGCAGAAAGGCTTTCGATTGCAGCGCCAGCGCCATGGCGATTTCCAGCTGGCGGCGCTCGCCATGGGAAAGCTCGGCTGCCGGCAGGCGTGCCCGGTCGGCGAGACCTACCCGCTCCAGAATGGCCATTGCCGGATCGACAAGCGAGCGATCCCGCATCACCGGTTTGAAAAAGCCGAAGCTCGATCCCTGTTTGGCCTGCACGGCCAGCATGACATTCCTCAGCGCCGAAAATTCCGGTGCAAGCGACGAGACCTGAAACGTCCGGCCGAGCCCCTTCTGCGCGCGCTGCGCCGTGTTCAACGCACCGATATCCTCGCCGGCAAAACGGATCGTGCCTGAATCCTGCCGAAGCGTGCCGCAGATCTGGTGAATCAGCGTCGACTTGCCGGCACCGTTCGGGCCGATCAGCGCATGGATTTCGCCCGGCCGAAGATCGATCGAAACGCCATCGGTTGCTCTCAGAGCACCGAACGATTTGGTGAGATTGTCTATCTGGAGGACCGGCTCAACCATGTTTCGCCTTTCCGGCCAGCAGACCGAGCAAGCCACCGCGTGCAAACAGCACGACACCGAGGAGGATAAGGCCGAGGAAGAACTGCCAGCGTTCCGTCAGACCACCGAGCGCGAATTCGAAGGCGACATAAAGGGCTGCCCCCGCCAGCGGCCCGAACAGCCTTCCGGTGCCACCAAGAATGATCAGCACGATCAGTTCGCCCGACATGTGCCAGGAGAGCATGGAGGGGCTGACGAAGCGGTTGAGATCGGCATAAAGCGCGCCGGCAAGCGCCGTGATCATCGCCGAAATGACAAAGCCGGTGAGGCGGATGCGATAGGGATGGATACCAACGGTGGCGACACGCGTTTCGTTCTGCCTTGCCGCCTGCAGCGCCGCGCCGAAACGAGAGGCGCGGATCAGGGCGAACAATCCGATGCCAGCCAAGAGCACGACATAACAGACGAGGAAGAAGCTCAGCGGCTTCATCGTGTTTGTGCCGGGAAACTGGTTGCGCACCATGATCGACAACCCGTCCTCGCCGCCATAGGCGGGCCAGGAGATGGCGAAATAATAGACCATCTGGGCAAAGGCGAGCGTGATCATGATGAAGTAGACGCCCGAGGTCCGCAGGCTGATCGCCCCTATCGCCAGCGCCACCAGGCCCGAGGCGATCACGGCCACGATCCAGATCACCGGCATCTGCACCGTGCCGGGCAGGCCGAAGATCATCGGCTCATACGAGAGCGCATGGCTGGACAGGATGCCCGCCGCATAACCGCCGATGCCGAAGAAGGCCGCGTGTCCGAAGGAGACGAGGCCGCCGAGACCGAGCGCCAGATTGAGGCCAAGCGCGGCGAGAGCCAGAATGGCGATGCGGGTGGCGAGCGTCACATAGAAAGGCTGGCCGAATGCATTGGCCGCCAGCGGAGCGACCAGCAACAGTAGGGCAAGCAACAGATTGACGGTATTTTCGCGTGTCAGCATTTTTTTTAGCCTCACGCATGTGCCGGCGGGAAAAGCCCGCGCGGTTTGACAGCCAGAATGACGGCCATGACGACATAAATCAGCATCGAAGCCATGGCCCCGCCGATCATGCCCGCCTGGGATGGGCCGACGAACAGCGCCAGAAGCTGCGGCAGCAGAAAACGCCCGAGCGTATCGGTCACCCCGACCAGAAGCGCGCCATAAAGCGCTCCCTTGATCGAGCCGATGCCGCCGATGACGATGACGACGAAGGCGAGGATCAGAACCGGTTCGCCCATACCGACCTGCACCGATTGCAGCGCGCCGACGAGTGCACCGGCAAGGCCTGCGAGCGCCGAACCGAGCGCAAAGACCAGCGTATAAAGCGTGCGGATATCGACGCCGAGCGCGCCGATCATTTCTCGGTCGCTTTCACCGGCGCGGATACGCATGCCGAGGCGGGTCTTGCCGATCAGCAGATAAAGGCCGAGCGCGATCAGCGCGCCGACGGCGATGATCGCCAGCCGGTAGACCGGATAGCTCGCATCTCCAGGCAGGGTAACGATGCCCTGCAGCAGCGGCGGAATATCGAGATAGAGCGGGAAATCGCCAAGGAGCCAGCGGGTGCCTTCGGAAAAGATCAGGATCAGCGCGAAGGTCGCCAGAACCTGATCGAGATGGTCGCGATCATAAAGCCTGCGGATGACGGCAAGTTCTACGATGGCGCCGGCAGCGGCGGCGCAGGCAAGGCTGGCGATCAGGCCGAGCCAGAAGGAACCGGTCCAGGCGGCGACGGTGGCGCAGGCGAATGCCCCGACCATGTAGAGCGAACCGTGAGCGAGGTTGATCAGGCCCATGACGCCGAAGATCAGCGTCAGCCCGGCTGCCATGAGAAACAACATGACGCCGAGCTGGATGCCGTTCAGCAACTGCTCGAGAGCAAGTGCGATAGTCACATCTATGCCTTAGATCTTGCAGTCTTTGGCATAGGCATCACCGTGATCAGTGAAGATCTTTTCGACCGTCTTGTTGGTCAGAACGCCGTCCTTCTTAACCACTTCCGTCAGGTAGATGTCCTGGATCGGATGCTGGTTGGTGTTGAACTTGAAGTTTCCACGCGGCGACTGAATATCGGCCTTCAGCAGTTCGTTGCGGAATGCATCGGCATCCTTGACGCTTGCCTTGGCGGCAGCCGACACAATCAGCTGCGCCGCATCATAGGCCTGAACGGCATAGATGGACGGAAGGCGGTTATATTCCTTCTGGAAGTCGGCCAGGAATTTCTTGCTGACATCGGTGTCGAAATCAGGCGCCCACTGGCCGGATGCCTTTGCGCCGAGCGCCGCGTCACCGATCGCCGGCAGAACATCCTGGCTGAAGGAGAAGCCCGGGCCCATGACCGGGATCTTTACGCCCGACTGGGCGAACTGCTTCATGAAGGCGATGCCCATGCCGCCGGGCAGGAAAACGAAGATGCCGTCGGCACCGGATGCACGCATCTGGGCGATTTCGGCGGCATAATCCGTCTGGCCGACTTTGGTATAGACTTCGCCGGCCAGCTCGCCCTTGTAATAACGCTTGAAGCCGGTCAGCGAATCCTTGCCGGCCGGATAATTCGGGGCGAGGATGAACATCTTCTTGTTGGTCTTGTTGGCGTATTCGCCCATCGCCTCGTGAAGATTGTCGTTCTGGTAGGCGGCATTGAAATAGAGCTTGTTGCAGCCCTGGCCGGCAAGTGCGGCAGGAGCAGCGTTGGTCGAAACGTAGAACTTGCCCTGCGCCACCGCGCCCGGCACCACCGCCATCAAAAGGTTCGACCAGACGATGCCGGTCAGCACGTCGACATTGTCGCTCTGGATCATCTTGTCGGCGATCTGGACGGCAAGTTCCGGCTTCTGCGCATCGTCTTCGGTGACGACGGTGATGTCCTTGTTGCCGGACTGCTTGATCGCCAGCATGAAGCCGTCGCGGGTATCGACGCCGAGGCCTGCACCGCCGCCCGAAAGCGTGGTGATCATGCCGATCTTGAGCGGCTCGGCTATCGCCAGACCCGAAACACCGAGGCTGAGCGCCATCGTGGCGGCTGCCAGCATTTTCTTCATTGCGGTACTCCCCTTTTTGTCGTTCCCCTGTCCCGCATGACGTGCATCTTTGCTTATCGCCAAGCGGAACCGCTACCTTCCACATTCACACAGAAACTTCCACCTCCGGCAAAGAGATTTCGCCGCGGCGACGCAATTTACGCCGAAAGCACCTGCTTCAGCCGGAAGCGCTGGATCTTGCCGGTTTCGGTCTTCGGAAGCGTGTCGGTGAAGACGACCGAGCGCGGGTATTTGTAGGGCGCGATCAGCTTTTTCACGTGCTCCTGCAGAAGCTTCGCCATGGCGTCGCACGGGTCCGATCCCGGCACCAGAACGACATGCGCCTCGACGACCATGCCGCGAATATCGTCCGGCACGCCGATCACCGCGCATTCCTGCACCGCCTCGTGTTTCAGCAATGCCGCCTCCACTTCCGGGCCGGCGATGTTGTAGCCGCCCGAAACGATCATGTCGTCGGAGCGGGCGGCGAAATGGAAATAGCCGTCCGTGTCCTGCACGAATGTATCGCCGGTGACATTCCAGCCGTTCTTGACGAAATTCCGCTGGCGATCGTCGGCGAGATAACGGCAACCGATCGGGCCTTTGACAACGAGATGACCCGGGGTGCCACGCGGCACTTCGTTGAACTCATCATTGACGACCTTGGCCTGATAACCCATCAGCGGTTTGCCGGTGCTGGATGCCCTGAAATCGTTCAGCCGGTTGGAAATGAAGATATGCAGCATCTCGGTGCCGCCGATACCGTCGAGGATCGGCGTGCCGGTCTTTTTCATCCACTCGTCGAAGACAGGCCCCGGCAGTGTTTCGCCGGCAGAGACCGCGATCCTCAGCGAAGACAGATCGGCACCGGTTTCCATGGCCGACAACATGGCGCGATAGGCGGTCGGCGCGGTGAAACAGATCGTCGCCTTATAGGTCTCGATGATCTCGATCATCTTCGGCGGCGCCGCGTTTTCCAGAAGAGCGGCACTTGCGCCGAAGCGGAGCGGGAAGACGGCCAGACCGCCAAGCCCGAAGGTGAAGGCGAGCGGCGGCGAGCCGACGAAAACATCGTCCGGCCGTACACCCAGAACCTCCTTCGCATAACCGTCCGCGATGATCAGGATATCGCGATGGAAATGCATCGTCGCCTTGGGCACGCCGGTCGAACCGGAGGTGAAGCCGAGCAAAGCGACGTCATCGCGGCCGGTCTTTGCCGCCTCGAACTGCACCGGCTTGTTCAACGCCGCGCGATCGAGTTCGGCGTCGTGATTGGCAGTGCCGTCGAAACCGACCACCTGGGTGAGAAAGGCGCTTTCCTTGGCGGCGGCGACTAGTTCGTCCATCAGCCGCGTGTCGCAGAGCGCCAGCGTCACTTCAGCCTTGTCGATGATCTTGGTGAGCTCGCCCGAACGCAGCATCGGCATGGTGTTGACGACGACTGCCCCCGCCTTGGTCGCCGCCAGCCAGCAGGCGACCATGGCCGGATTGTTGGCCGAGCGGATCAAAATGCGGTTACCCGGCTTGATCCCATAGTCCTCGGTCAGCGCCCGCGCGATGCGGTTCGTCCAGTCCGTCAGCTCCTTGTAGGTGCGTCGCCGGCCATTGCCGATCAGCGCCGTATGGTCGCCGAAACCGCGCTCGACCATGCGGTCGGTCAGCTCGACGCCGGCATTCATCCATTCGGGGTATTGGAAGCCATCGAGCCTTATTTCCGGCCATTCTTCGAAGGGCGGAAGGTTATCGCGGGCATAGGTATCCTGATGGCCTGACGGTCCCAGCATAGTCACGTTCCCATATTCTTATCGATGCGGCTTTTTGCCTTTTGTCCAGAATTGCACCGAGTTCGGATACTGACAAGAGAGAAATTTTAAGTTTGTAATATTTTTCGGAAGCACCTGTTTTCTCGTCATTCTTTCCAGCCACAGGGCTGGTCAGAGGCCCGTCATGCGGTATGTCTGAAGCGACGAAACAAGAGGAGAGCCGCATGCGCCACAAGATCATCGACTGGGACGACGCCTATGCCAACGGGGCCAATATCCCGCAGGGCGATCGCTGGCCGGGCGCATGGGCCGAACCTGCAAAGCAATATCGCGATCGAATGACTGACACCAGCCAGGCGAAGCTGGGCCTCAGCTATGGCGACAAACCGCGCAACCGGTTTGACCTGTTCCTGCCGGCCGGCGATCCGATCGGCCTAGTCGTCTTCGTCCATGGCGGCTTCTGGATCAGGCTCGACAACAGCTATTTCTCGCATCTGGCCCATGGGGCGGTGGAAACCGGTTATGCCGTCGCCATGCCGAGCTACACGCTGGCGCCTGAAAACCGGATCTCGGGGATCACCCAGGAAATCGGCAAGGCCATCGAAGCCGCCGCGGAAATCGTCTCCGGCCCGATAAGACTGGCGGGACATTCGGCCGGGGGGCATCTCGTTACCCGCATGGTCAGCGCGTCATCCCCCCTGCCGGAAGAGGTTCGCAAACGGATCGTCAATGTCGTGTCGATCTCGGGCGTTCACGACCTGCGCCCCCTCATCAATACGCAGATGAACGAGACGCAGCAGATCGACATCGCGGAAGCCTATCTCGAAAGCCCCGTCCTGCTTGAGCCGTTGCTTCGGACCCGCCTCACCTGCTGGGTCGGTGGCGCCGAGCGCTCGGAGTTTCTCCGCCAGAACGCGCTGCTCGCCAATATCTGGAAAGGACTGGGCGCCGAGACGGATTGCGTCGAGGAGCCGGACCGTCACCATTTCAACATTCTCGACGGACTTGCCGATCCGCATCATCCGCTGACGGAAGCCCTGCTCACCTGAAAAAGCCGAGGCTCTGGAAAAGCGGCACGATCTGCCGTAACCGGAGAGCATGACGAAACAGGTAGCAATCATCGGCGGCGGGCCGGCGGGACTGATGGCGGCGGAGGTGCTTTCCGCCTCTTCTTCCGCGCACGGCATATCGGTCACGGTCTATGACGCGATGCCGACATTCGCGCGCAAATTCCTGCTTGCCGGAAAATCCGGGCTGAACATCACCCATTCGGAAGATTTCACCCGTTTTTCCGGGCGTTTCGGTAAGGCCTCATCTCACCTGGAACCGGCGCTTAATGCCTTCAAACCGGAAGACGTGCGGCAATGGGCGGCGGGGCTCGGCACCGAAACATTCGTCGGCACATCCGGCCGCGTTTTCCCGGTGGCGATGAAGGCGTCTCCCCTTTTGCGTGCCTGGCTGAAGCGGCTGGAAGCACAGGGCGTGGCACTCAAGACCCGGCATCGCTGGACCGGTTTCAAGGATGACGGCTACCAGTTCGACACGCCCGATGGAGAACGCATCATTCAACCGGACGCCACACTCCTGGCGCTCGGCGGCGCAAGCTGGCCACGGCTTGGTTCCGATGCCGCCTGGGTGCCGTGGCTGAAGGATCTGGGCATAACCATTGGCGATCTGCAGCCCGCCAATTGCGGCTTCGATGTCGGCTGGAGCGATATCTTCGTTGAACGTTACGCCGGAGCACCGCTGAAATCCGTCTCGACGACATCCGATGCCGGCACCTATCCGGGCGAATTCGTCATTTCCAAACACGGGATAGAAGGCAGTCTCGTCTACGCTCATTCAGCGGCATTGCGCGACCGGCTTCTCCGCAACGGGAAAGCCACCCTCACGATCGACCTGATGCCGGGGCGACCGCAGGAACGCCTTGTCCGCGATCTCTCAAGACAGGATGCCAAGGCAAGCTTTTCCAACCGGCTGCGCAAGGGCGCTGGACTGGATGGGGTTAAGGCTGCACTCATCCGCGAACTGCTTGCAGATTCGAACCAGATGCCAGCAGAGCAACTCGCCGGTCTTATCAAGGCGCTGCCGATCCCGGTTCTCCGGCCCCGCCCGATCGCCGAGGCGATCTCGTCAGCTGGCGGCATAGCCTGGAGCGGGATCGACGAGCGCTATATGCTGAAATCCCGCCCCGGCCTGTTTGCGGCCGGTGAAATGATCGACTGGGAAGCACCGACCGGCGGCTATCTGCTCACGGCCTGTTTCGCGACCGGACGGGCGGCGGCCGCTGGGATGCTGAACTGGCTTTCGGACCATTAGTTTCGACAGGACTGCGACCCTTTCTCCCGCTATTGTCATGGATCAATGCCGCCAGACGGTTTTGCGGCAGATTGCCCGGAAATACACCCCAACCACTCTCGTCCAATGACACGCCAGAGACGTCGACACCTCATCCGCAAACGGCGAACCACGACCGGTTTAATGCTCGTCGCGGCGATCTCCTTCATCGCCGGCATGACAGATGCGATCGGCCTCATCCTTTCGGGCGATTTCGTCTCCTTCATGAGCGGCAACACGACACGCGCAGCAATATCCTTTGCCGACGGCAATTACGGCCATGCGCTGACCCTGTTCGGCGCACTCTGGATCTTCATTCTCGGCAATGCGCTCGGCATCGTGCTTGCCTATCGGGTGTCGGCAAGACGCGCCTTCGTGGTGCTGTCCACCGTGGCAATCCTGCTGGCGGGTGCCTCGGCCGTGCCTGCCGATCACCTCCGGCTGCAATTCTATCTGGTTGTATTTGCCATGGGTCTGATCAACGCGACCGTGGAACAGATCGAGGGTCTGCCGATCGGACTGACCTATATCACCGGCGCATTGTCCCGTTTCGGTCGCGGCATCGGGCGGTGGATGATCGGCGACCGCAATCCGCGGGGCTGGCTGATCCAGGTCGTGCCATGGACCGGCATGGCGGCCGGAGCCGTGACCGGAGCCTTCGCGACCCACTTTATGGGCCAGGATGCGCTATCGATTGTTGCGCTAATAACAATCGTCGTCGCGCTTGCCACCAGGGCTCTGCCGCGCCCGCTGCACCTGCATTTCCAGCAGCCGATCGTTCACCGGCAGCGCCGCACGCTGTAGACTGCTCGCGAATCGGATACGCGAGCCTTCATGTTTCTTATTTCCAAGCTGTTCTGGGTTTTCGCCCAACCGCTCTCCCTGGCCTTCCTTCTTGCCACCTTTGCTGCGGTGCTCGCTTTCATCGGCTGGCGAAAACTGGGAGGTCTCTCGGCATTTCTCGCCGCACTGACGCTCTTTGTCACATTGTTCACGACGACGGGCACGGTGGCGCTGCAGGTCCTGGAAGCCCGCTTTCCCAAACCGGCAGCCGATCCCGCCGACGTCACCTGCATGATCATTCTCGGCGGCGCCTTCGACAACGAAATCAATACGGCGCGCGGCGGCATGGAGCTCAACCAGTCGGCCGATCGCTTCGTCGAAGCCCTGCGGCTCGCCCGCAATTACCCTGAGGCGCGTATCCTGATTTCGGGCGGCGACGGGTCGATCAGCGGCACTTTCGAGGGCGAGGCACAGACGGCGGAACGTTTCTTTTCGGCCTTCGGCATCTCTACCGACCGGCTGATCAAGGAGAACACGTCCCGCACGACCTACGAGAACAGCCTCAACACGGCCGAACTCCTGAAGATGCAAGGGCTTGAGAACTGCCTGCTGATCACGTCAGCCTTCCATATGCCGCGCTCGGTGGGATTGTTCCGAAAGGCGGGCATCACGGTGACGCCCTGGCCGGTCGACTACAGAACGAGTGGCGTGGTTTCACCCGGCCTGGACTTCACCCAGCCGGCGCTCAACGCCCAGATCACCACGACCGCGGCACGCGAATGGATGAGCCTGACCGCCTATTCCCTGACAGGCCGGATCGAAAGCGTCTTCCCGCGCTAGCTATTTCTTGGAGATGGTGACGAATTTCGTTCCCCGGACGCGAACGCGCATCTCGCACGGAACCGCATCGGTGCGCTCGCAGAAGCGCGGATGCATCTTGAACATGAAGACCATGTTGCCGAAATACTGGACGAAATCGTACCCATAGACCCAGGCGGTGGCGATCATGATGTAGCCGCCTTCCTTGACCTGGACATAGAAATTCTGCGGGCAGCCGTCCTCATTGCATCTCGGGCCGCGTACGCCGTCGCAGGTCAGCGCGCTGTGATCGATGACGACATCGGTAATATTGTCGTTGTTGATATCGAAGCGCTTGACGAAATTGGGTCCGAAATCGACGGTCTTGCAGCTTTTGCGAAAGAAGCCCTTTTCGAACATTTCAGGGTCCTGCAGCAGCTGCTGCTGGGCAGATGCCATTACCGGCATCATCACCAGGAGGGCAATGGCTTGGAGTATCGCGACAAAATGCATTTTCACGGCGTTCACCACAGGCAAATTGATCTGTTTATGACGCTGCAGCACGAATTACGTATATGCAGGGCACGAATTAGTATCCTCGACCATTAAGCCCAGGCACTTGCGCGACGCTGGAGAATGACATGCCGCTGCTGATAATACTCGATTATATGGGCGTTGCGGTATTTGCGGCAACGGGCGCACTTGCCGCATCGCGCAAGGAGCTCGACCTCATCGGCTTCCTGTTTTTTGCAGCGATAACCGGATCGGGCGGAGGAACCGTGCGCGATCTCATTCTCGGCCGCCCGGTTTTCTGGGTTGTCGATCCGCTCTACATCCTCATCTGCCTCGCCACAAGCGCTTTCGTGTATTTCACCGCCTATTACGTGGAATCCCGTTACAAGCTGCTTTTATGGCTCGATGCGATCGGTCTTGCCGCCTATTGCGTACTCGGCGCCGCCAAGGGTCTGGCCGCAACCGGTTCTCCTACAATCGCGATGGTCACCGGCGTCATGACCGCCACGCTCGGCGGCGTGTTGCGCGATGTTCTGGCAAACGAACCTTCCGTGCTGTTGCGCCCGGAAATCTATATCACATCCGCGCTGGCGGGAGCCGCGGCCTTCACCGCCGTACACGGCATGGGCCAGCCGCTCTTCGTCAGTGCCGGCTGCGGCGTGGTGATTTCCTTCGCGCTGCGCGGCGGCGCGCTCCACTACGGCTGGACCCTGCCGCGCTACATGTCGCGACCGGGCCGGCCTCCCGAAGAAGCTCTGAAGTCAAGCAAAAGGAAAAAGCGCCGTTAGGCGTCAGGAGCGCTTTTCGCGCAGGCGGATGACGACGTCCACATGGGCGATTTCCATGCCTTCCGGGGGCTCCGGGAGATTGCCGATCTCCAGATTGCCGACAGGAACGTCCAGGACCTCGTTACGGCCTTCGACGAAGAAGTGATGGTGATCCGACGTATTGGTGTCGAAATAGGTCTTGGCGCCTTCAACGGCGAGAACGCGGATCAGCCCGGCTTCGGTAAACTGGTGAAGCGTGTTGTAGACCGTCGCCAGAGACACGGGCACGCCGGCAATGATCGCTTCCTCGTGCAGCTCCTCGACCGTCAGGTGGCGGTCGCCCTTGGCAAAAAGAAGATCGCCCAGCGCAACGCGCTGCCGTGTCGGCCGCAAGCCATAATGGCGCAACTTCACTTCGATTTCCGGCATGGCTTCTGCCATTCTATCCTGGAGCTCCTGCAACTCGCGATACTTCTCAAGTCCCGGATATAACTTTTGGCGGCTTGAGTTTCAACAGTTTCCCGCGTCGGATGCGCACGCAGCACTCCAAATATGCGGAATTTATGCCCGTCCCTCTGGTTTGCACGCTTCGGTTCCTATATGCGGACGTGACAAAACGGCGTTCCGAGGCCCAAATACCCCGGGCTTGGAATGTTGAACGCTTCAATTATGGTCGGCCTGAATTCAGGCTACGGCCAACCTGACCTAGCGACCATTAGGGGGATGCGGAATTCGATGACCACCAGACAGTCCAGCTACAGCTACGAAGAAATCATCTCTTGCGCGCACGGTGACCTCTTCGGACCGGGTAACGCGCAATTGCCGCTGCCGCCCATGCTGATGGTCCACCGTATCACCGACATTTCCGAAACCGGCGGCGCTTTCGACAAGGGCTATATTCGCGCGGAATACGACGTGAAGCCGGATGACTGGTATTTCCCTTGCCATTTCGAAGGCAACCCGATCATGCCGGGGTGCCTCGGCCTTGACGGCATGTGGCAGCTGACCGGCTTCTTCCTCGGCTGGCTGGGCGAAGAAGGTCGCGGCATGGCGCTTTCGACCGGCGAAGTGAAATTCAAGGGCATGATCCGCCCGGCCACCAAGCTTCTCGAATTCGGCATCGACTTCAAGCGCGTCATGAAGGGCCGGCTCGTGCTCGGCACCGCAGACGGCTGGCTGAAGGCCGACGGAGAAACTATCTATCAGGCAACCGACCTTCGCGTCGGCCTGTCCAAGGACAAGACGGCCTGAGGTAAACTCAAGGCCAACTGACGGAAACAACAAGGGTTACACAAATGAGACGGGTAGTTGTCACGGGCCTCGGTATCGTGTCCTCGATCGGTAACGACGCAGGCGAAGTCACCGAATCCTTGAGGGCTGCGAAATCCGGCATCTCCTTCTCTCCGGATTTCGCGGAGCACGGCTTCAAGTGCCAGGTCTGGGGCAAGCCGAATATCGACACGACGGACCTCGTCGATCGCCGCGCTATGCGCTTCCTGTCCCAGGGTGGTGCATGGAACCACGTCGCGATGAAGCAGGCGCTGGCCGATAGCGGCCTGGAAGAAAAGGACTACGCCGAAAACGAGCGTGCCGGCATCATCATGGGTTCGGGCGGTCCTTCCACCCGCACGCTGATCGAAGCCGCCGATATCACGATCAAGAACAACAGCCCGAAGCGCATCGGCCCGTTTGCCGTGCCGAAGGCGATGTCTTCCACGGCATCGGCAACGCTTGCCACCTGGTTCAAGATCCACGGCGTCAACTACTCTATCTCGTCGGCATGCTCGACGTCGGCGCATTGCATCGGCAATGCCGCTGAAATGATCCAGTGGGGCAAGCAGGACATCATGTTCGCCGGCGGCCACGAAGATCTCGACTGGACCATGTCGAACCTGTTCGACGCCATGGGCGCCATGTCCTCGAAGTATAATGACAACGCAGCCAACGCCTCGCGCGCCTATGACGCCGACCGCGACGGTTTTGTCATCGCCGGCGGTGCAGGCGTTCTGGTTCTAGAAGAACTGGAACATGCCAAGGCTCGCGGCGCAAAGATCTATGCCGAAATCACCGGTTACGGCGCAACCTCCGACGGTTACGACATGGTCGCTCCGTCGGGCGAAGGCGCGATCCGCTGCATGCGTCAGGCACTTTCCACCGTGAAGGGCGAAGTCGACTACATCAACACCCACGGCACCTCGACGCCTGTCGGCGACTCGAAGGAAATCGGCGCGATCCGCGAAGTCTTCAAGGACAAGATCCCGCATATCCAGTCGACCAAGTCGCTGACCGGCCATTCGCTGGGTGCAGCCGGCGTGCAGGAATCGATCTACGGCCTTCTGATGATGCAGGCCGGCTTTATCGGCGAAAGCGCTCACATCCAGAACCTGGACCCCGAATTCGACGGCGTGCCGATCGTGCGCAAGCGCATCGACAATGCCAAGATCGACACGGTTCTGTCGAACTCGTTCGGTTTCGGCGGCACCAACGCAACGCTCGTGTTCCAGCGCTACAACGGCTAACCCGCAAGGGGCTGCCTTTTCCAAGCAATCCAAGACGGGTGCGCATCATGATGCGCACCCGTCTTGCGTTTCAAGGATATTCGGCAGTGCACACCACCATGAAATCGAGGCCGCCGAGCTTCACTTTCGCTTCAGGTCTTCAGATGCCTGAGCATTGCCGGCCGCAGCAGCATCCTTCAGCAGCGCCTTGGCTCTCACGGGATCTTCCGCCTCGACCAGATGGGCCAACTTCCATTTTGCCCAATGATCGTTGGTTTTCGGCAGGCTGAGTTCGAGATAACGTCTGGCCAGTGCCTCGTCCTTCTTCATGCCCTCGCCATCGGCGAGCATGAAGGCCAGCATGTGATAACCCCAGATATTGCCGTTCTCGGCCGCGACGCGATACCAGATGGCGGCGATTGCGGGATCGGCTGCGACAGCAATCCCCTTCTGGTAACACCAGCCGACCTTTAGCTGGCCATGCTTGTCGTTTCGGGCCGCCGCCTTCATGTACCAGGAAAAAGCCTGAACAGCGTCAGGGGCAAGCCCCTGGCCGTTCTCGTATATCTCACCGAGCTTGTAGGCGGCTGAGACATTGCCCTTGTCTGCGGCGAGCCTGAAATAATGCGCTGCAAGCCTCTGGTCGGCAGGGCTTGCCGCCTTGCGTCCCTGATGGACCTCGGCAGCGTTATACCATTCCCATGTGATACGGGCTGAATCGGCAAAGGCCGCATTCACTGCGGCCAGCCATGCTGCGAAGATCAAAATCCGCCGTCTCATTCGCTTGCCCCGACACCACCAAATGCAACTCTAGTTTGCAAACACAGTGTCAGGCAAGCGATGAATGGGAAGCCGGCGGCCTGTTACTCGGAGGCGCTTACTTCTTGCCCCACATAACCTTGAACTTGGAGTTACGGCAGGTTTCGCCGTATTCACGGAAGGCCTCTGCAAGGACCGGCTCGTAAGGCAGTCCGCGATTGGCGACCATCATCAGGCGACCGCCCTGCTTCAGCGAAGCTGCAGCCGTGCGGATCATCGTCCTGCCCAATTCCGGATCGGCGGCCTGCGCCTCGTGGAAGGGCGGGTTCATGATGACGAGATCGTATTTTTCCTTCGGCGGCTCTGCACCAAGATCCTGCCAGAAGAAGCGTGCCGGAAGATCCGGGCAGTTATGGGCGAGGTTCTGCTTGGCGAATTCGAGCGCCCGGTAATCGGCCTCGAACAGGTCGATGCGGTTCACCCGCGGCGACTTTTCGGCGAGCATCACAGAGAGATACCCCCAGCCGGCGCCGAAGTCGGCGACATTGCCGTCGAAATCGGTCGGAAAACGGCCTGCGAGCAGCTCGGAGCCCGCATCGACGCGATCATGGCTGAACATGCCCGGAGCCGCCTGGAAGCGTCCCTCGACCGTCACAGCGGTCTTCTTCAGCGCCTTGATCGCATCGCTGGCATCTTCCGGCCGCGCGAACCAGATGGCGACCCCGTGATATTTCGGCGCGTAGTCGAGAATGATGCCGAGTTTCAGCAGCATGGTGCGGATCGGCTGAATGCCGTCTTCCTTGCCGCCGGCAACCACGATCAGGCCACCGACTTTTACGCGGGCCAGAGCCTCGGCGATGCGGTTCTCGTTGTCGCCGCGATGTTTGCCGCACAGAACCAGCGCGCCGTCATAATCCTCGCCCTCGGCTTCCGGAAAGGCGTTTTCACGCAAGGAGCGGAAAAGCGGACGGAACGGCTGCACAGAGGTGATTTCCGCGTCAAAGCCTTCCGGCCTCGCATTGCCGGCCTCGGCGCCGAGAAAGATCACCCGCTCGCCTTCGCCGGGCATGGGCACGGCATCGGTAACGAAGGGATGGAAGAGGGTTTTCAGGGCGTCGCGGCTCATGGGTTCGGACCTTAGCGGATCGTGTTTCGTATCTATGAATAAAGAAAAGGCGCGGAAGAAGAAACTTCCGCGCCCCTGATTTCAATCAAGCGAAAGCTTATTCGGCGGCTGCGTCGCCGTCGGCCTTCTTGATTTCCTCGCCGGTGGCCTGGTCTACGACCTTCATCGACAGGCGAACCTTGCCGCGCTCGTCGAAGCCCATCAGCTTGACCCAGACCTTGTCGCCTTCCTTGACGACGTCAGAGGTCTTGGCAACGCGCTCGGAAGCGAGCTGCGAGATGTGGACCAGACCGTCGCGGGCGCCGAAGAAGTTGACGAAGGCGCCGAAATCGGCGGTCTTCACAACGGTGCCTTCGTAGATCACGCCGACTTCCGGCTCGGCAACGATCGAGTGGATCCACTTGCGGGCCGCTTCGATTTCCTTGCCCGAGGAAGATGCAATCTTCACGGTGCCGTCGTCTTCGATGTTGATCTTGGCGCCGGTCTTTTCGACGATTTCGCGGATGACCTTGCCGCCCGAACCGATGACTTCACGGATCTTGTCGACCGGGATGTTCATCACTTCGATGCGCGGAGCGAATTCGCCAAGCTGCGAACGGCCTTCGGAGATCGCGTTCGACATTTCGCCGAGGATGTGCTTGCGACCGCCCTGAGCCTGCTCGAGAGCGACCTTCATGATCTCTTCGGTAATGCCGGCGATCTTGATGTCCATCTGCAGCGAGGTGATGCCGTCGGCAGTACCTGCAACCTTGAAGTCCATGTCGCCGAGGTGGTCTTCGTCGCCGAGGATGTCGGAGAGAACCGCAAAGCGGTCGCCTTCGAGGATCAGGCCCATGGCGATACCGGCAACCGGCTTAGCCAACGGAACGCCTGCATCCATCAGAGCGAGCGAGGTGCCGCAGACGGTTGCCATCGAGGACGAGCCGTTGGACTCGGTGATCTCGGAGACGACGCGCAGCGTGTAGGGGAACTGTTCAGCCGAAGGCAGCATCGGACGGATAGCGCGCCATGCAAGCTTGCCGTGACCGATTTCGCGGCGGCCCGGGGAACCCATGCGGCCGGTTTCGCCAACAGAGTAGGGCGGGAAGTTGTAATGGAGCAGGAAGCGCTCCTTGTACATGCCCGTCAGGCTGTCGACATACTGTTCGTCTTCGCCGGTGCCGAGCGTGGCAACAACGATCGCCTGCGTTTCACCGCGGGTGAAGAGAGCAGAACCGTGGGTGCGCGGCAGAAGGCCGACTTCCGATACGATCGCACGAACGGTCGACAGGTCGCGGCCGTCGATACGGCTCTTGGTGTCGAGAATGTTCCAGCGAACGATCTTGGCCTGCAGGTGCTTGAAGATCGCGCCGATGACTTCGGCGGTGTACTTCGGCTCTACGCCTTCCGGGAAGTAGTGTGCCTTGACCTTGGCCTTGACGGCGTCGATGGCGGCGTAACGATCAGCCTTCTGGGTGATCTTGTAGCCTTCGCGAAGCTCGGCTTCGAAATGCTTCAGCATGTCGGCTTCGAGTTCGGAATGGTCTTCCGGCTGGAAGTCACGCGGTTCCTTGGCGGCAACTTCGGCGAGCTTGATGATCGCGTCGATAACCGGCTGGAAGCCCTTATGGCCGAACATGACGGCGCCGAGCATGACGTCTTCGTTGAGTTCCTTGGCTTCCGATTCAACCATCAGGACAGCGTCCTGGGTACCGGCAACAACGAGGTCGAGAACCGACTCGTCCATCTCGTCGAGATGCGGGTTCAGGACGTATTCGCCGTTGATGTAACCGACGCGTGCGCCGCCGACCGGACCCATGAAGGGAACGCCGGAGAGCGTCAGCGCTGCCGAGGTTGCAACCATGGACAGGATGTCCGGGTTGTTCTCGAGGTCATGCTGAACAACGGTGACGACAACCTGGGTGTCGTTCTTGTAGCCTTCCGGGAAGAGCGGGCGGATCGGACGGTCGATCAGGCGCGAAACCAGCGTTTCGTTTTCCGACGGACGGCCTTCGCGCTTGAAGTAGCCACCCGGGATCTTGCCGGCGGCATAGGTCTTTTCCTGGTAGTTGACGGTCAGCGGGAAGAAGTCCTGGCCCGGCTTCGGCGCCTTGGCCGAAACGACGGTGGCGAGAACGACGGTTTCGCCGTAGGTGGCGAGAACCGCGCCGTCAGCCTGGCGGGCGATCTTGCCCGTTTCCAGCTTCAGCGTACGGCCGGCCCATTCGATTTCGACGGAGTGGGTATTGAACATATATTGTCCTTCAACGCGGGAAACGGCGTCTCGCCCCGGCTTTCAGCTTAGGGGCGGCAACACATTCCACCGCAGTCATTGCGACACATCACGGGCAAGACAACGAGAGGCTTTTCGAACTGACCGAAGCCGTTTTCGGCTCCGGTCAAAAGCATCCTGCAATCCTGCCCCATGACAGGTCTGGTTTTGGTGGCGAAACCGGCCCATCCGGGTCCGCCTCAGTCTGGCACCGAAAGGTGCCGAAATAGAGATCCGGCGAGCCTTCCGAAGAAGAGCCCGCCGGGACCTTGTTAGCGGCGCACGCCCAGGCTGGTGATCAGCTTGGTGTAACGGCCTTCGTCCTTCTTCTTGAGGTAGTCAAGAAGCGAACGACGGCTCGAAACCATGGTCAGAAGGCCACGACGGGAGTGGTTGTCCTTCTTGTGGCCCTTGAAGTGTTCTGTCAGGTTGTTGATCCGCTCGGTCAGGATAGCAACCTGGACTTCCGGAGAACCGGTGTCGCCTTCGAAGGTTGCGTATTCCTTGATGAGTGCGGTCTTGCGCTCTGCAGTGATCGACATCGTCTGATCCTTATATTGAGAGGAAATCGGGTCGCCAAAGGCCGGGATGTCGTCCAGCCTTGGCCGTGAATAGCCTCGGAAACCGAAAGCTTGCGCGGCCTATAGACGAATTCCGGGCAAAAGGAAAGAGGTGTGAGGCGGGAGCGAGGTCGCCCTATCAATTGCCCCTCACCCTAGCCCTCTCCCCGCAAGCGGGGCGAGGGGACGTGCCTCAAGCAGCGCCAAAGAGGGACCGAAGCGCTGCGTCGCGGGTCCTTCGCCCCGCTTGCGGGGAGAAGGTGGCGGCAGCCGGATGAGGGGCGGCCGCAAACCCAACGATATTCTTAACCGAATACCCGCTTCGGGCGGAATTCGCCCTGGCCGATCTCGCCGATGGCGATCAGGCGGCCGCGTACCGTGGCATAGGCTTCCGGCTCTTCGACCGGCACATCGCGGCCGCGCAGAATGATCGGATTGCCCATCTTGATGCGATGCGCCTGTTCTTCCGTCACCGGCAGATGCGGTAGCGAGGACAAGGCTTCGGCGGTATCGATCAGATAGGCATCGAGCGCTGCGAGGCGTTCGTCGCGATCCTCGATCGTCTCCAGCGCCACGAGATCGGCGAGCGGCACCATCTTGTCTTCGCCGAAGGGTGCAACGAAGGTCCGGCGCAGGTTGGAGATATGGCCGTAGCAGCCGAGTTCGCGGCCGAAATCGCGAGCGAGCGAGCGCACATAGGTGCCCTTGCCGCATTCGACCTCGAAATGCGCCTCGTTTTCACCGACACCCAACAGCGTCAGGCGGAAGATTTCGACTTCGCGCGCGGGAATTTCGACGGTCTCGCCTTCGCGGGCGAGATCATAGGCGCGCTCGCCGGCAATCTTGATGGCGGAAAACTGTGGCGGAATCTGCTGGATGACACCGGTATAACTCGGAAGCAGATCGCGGATCGCCTGCTCGGCCGGGCGCACGTCGGAAGATGCCGTCACTTCGCCTTCCAGATCGTCGGTTGAGCGCTCTTCACCCCAGGTGACGGTGAATTCGTAGATCTTGCGGCCGTCCATGACGTAAGGCACGGTCTTCGTCGCATCGCCAAGCGCGATCGGCAGCATGCCCGAGGCAAGCGGATCGAGCGTGCCGGCATGACCGGCCTTCTGGGCATTGAGCAGCCACTTGATCTTGGACACGGCTTCGGTCGAACCGAAATCCACCGGCTTGTCGAGGATAAGCCAGCCGGAAACCGCCCGGCCCTTGGGTTTGCGTGGTTTGGACATGCGTTCTCTTTAAGGCTGTTTTGTTATTCGTCGTCGCTCTTCGTCTCGCTAAGGTCCCGCTGGACCTCGGGCGAACGGAGCAGTTCGTCGATCTTCTTGTAGTTGTCGAAGCTCGTGTCATCGCGGAAGCGGACTTCCGGCATGTATTTCATCTGTCTGAGCGGACCGCCAAGCCGGCCGCGAATGAATTTCGCATGACGGTTGAGCGCCTCGATCACCGCCTGATGATCGGGCTGGCCCAGTGGCGTCACATAGGCGGTCGCGATCTTCAGGTCGGGCGACATGCGCACTTCCGACACGGAGATGACGGTCTTTTCGATCAGGTCGTCGCGCACTTCGCCGCGCTGCAGGATCTGGGTGATGGCGGCGCGAACCTGTTCGCCAACGCGAAGCATGCGCTGGGACGGCGCCGAAGATGTAGCCTTTGCCATGTTTAATCTCTTTGCTAACGCCGCCGGGGTTCGTCCCGCCAGGGTGAAACCCTTTGGCGCCTTTTCAATCAAGGGGCGTCAAATGACCCAGAGCCGGCCAAAGGTCAAGGCGCAGGCACCGATTATTCGCGCCCTGCCGCAGCAGGACGCAGGCTCCCAAGCAAAGAGATGACGACGATGTGCCCGATCAGAACAGGGCGTCGTCGATATCGTCGTCGCTCATGACGGCCGCGACGACGGCCGTTTCGACCGGCGGTGGGGTGCCCAGAAACGCGGCATGCAGCTCACGTTCGGAGACCATGGTGTAAAGCTTGCCGATGCGACCGCCAAGCTCGGCCAAAGCGGGTTCCAGATCGGCGGAGGGGTCGGCGGCCTCGACCATCGAGATCTCGTCTGCGCAGTTGCGCAGGACCTCGCCGAGTTCCGCCTTGAAATCCAGCCGCGACAGGGAGTGCTCCATCTGGTCGATGGCGACACCGCTCTGCTCGCTCAGGCCATCCATTTCGCTGTCCATCCGGTCGCCGACGTCGCGGATGCTCTGCATCGCTCTCGCCAGACGATCATCCAACAGTTCCTGGCCGTCATCATCATGGCCGGTATTCAGCTTGTCCGACGCGGTTTCCAGCGTCTTCAGTTCGACCAGGACCTTCTCAGCCGTTTCATCCAGCTGGGCCGCGAAATTGCGCAGTTCCGCGGTGACGACATTGAGCGCCTTGCCGTGCTCGCCGATCTTGCCGCAACGCAGATTGGTGTTGAGCGCCATGTAGTGAATGTCGGTGCGCACCAATTGCAGCAGCCCGACGCCGTCGATGAGTTCGCGAACCGTGGTTCCGGTCGAGCGGGTGAGCGCACCTGCCTCAAGCGACACCGCCTCGATCTCGCGGACCGCCTCGCGCGCCACGCCGACATTGCCTTCGAGACGGCGCATCGCGTTGTCGCCACCGCCTTCGGTCATCATCCGGCGCAGGCCATCGATCTCGGCAAGGTCCGAACGGAAGCTTGCGACGGTTTCGACGATCTTGGCCGTGTCGCGATCGAAATCGTCGATCGACTGGCTGAGCTGCAGGGCAACGAGATTGGTGATGATCGACGACAGATTTGCCCGGTCGTGCGCCGTCAGCGTTGCCGCCTCGGTTTCCACATAACCTTCCAGCAGGGTCAGCGAGCTCTGGCAATGTTCGATGCGCTGGCGGGTGATGTCACCGATCTGCATGGCGGAGAGAACGGAAGCCAGCTTGCCCTGGATGCCGGCCGCAATCTGTCGAACCCGCGCCGCCCGCTCGACAAGCACCTTCTGCTGGGCGCTGATCTCGGCGCCACCGGTCGAAAGACCGGTCACGATGCCGGGGATGGTGGCTTCATAACGCTCGATGGTGACAGTGCCGCGCTCCATGACCGAGCCAAGGCCCGAACCAAGCGACTTCAACTTGTCGCCGAACTCGTTCACCTGCCGCGTGCCGGTGTGGATGCGCTCGAGAATTTCTTCGGCGAAACCGGCAAAATCGGCAATGCCTGCGCCGGTTATCTTGGCCGTCACGGCAAAGGTGCGCAGATAACGCATGGTTTCCTGCATGTTCGCCACATGCGGACGAAGATTGCGTTCGACGCCCGAGATATCGACAAAACCGGCCTGGCGGGCGGTTTCGATGCCGCTCAGTTCGGAAAGCCTGCCGACCGTCTGCTGCAGCTCGGCCATGGTCCTGGCCGCGGTTTCCTCGTCGAGCGAGCCGGTGATCTGGTCGAGCGAGCCGATCAGCTTGTTGAGAACGTCGAGTACGGAAAGCAGGGCTGCGCCACCGTCGAGGAAACGCTCCTCGATACGGGATCTCGCCGTCTCCATCCGCTCCACGAGGCCCGAGACCGGAGCTGCATTTTCATAAAGCCCGGTCTCGTTGACCAAAACTGCCGCGATTGCCACTTCGCCCACCCTTCACGCTTTGCCGAGGCTTTAAAGCCCTTATCGGCAACGATTTGCCCTGTTCATTATGGAACAACTCTCCGCCAGCCGATGATGGCTGGACATGGGTCGTCCTCACTTGGCGGCAATCTGGCCCGGCGAGGGTTAACCGGGTTGAAACGGCAGGATGCAATCCGCAGTCGTGGTTAATTTTCAGCAGATATAAATATAAGCTGAACGCGAATTATGACTAATACACATGAAAACTCACTGGCGCCAATTAACTTCCGATTAAGCATCGTGGCGCAATTTCGGCAGGCTATTTCAGCATATTCTAAAGCCTTTTGGAGCAGGTATGAATATTGAAGGCCAAAACGAAGCGTGCCTCCGCTTGCCCGAAAATCTAACGGTCCGCGCGATCGTTCCCGTCCGCGAGGACATGCTGAAATTCATCGACGCACACGAGGCCGCCACGCTCGCGCTTGCGGACGACGTGCAGGTCGATATCAGTTTCATCCAGATGGTCGAGGCCGCCCGGATCTATGCCGGAACGGCCGGCAAACACATCACGCTTGCGCAGCCGGCAAGCGGTGCGCTTCTTGAAACGCTTCGCCGGAGCGGTTTCCTCGAAGGCATGTCGGACGACGACGCGAAATTCTGGCTTCACCAAGGAAAAATTCAATGACTGCCAATATCCTGACCGTCGACGATTCGGCGAGCATTCGCCTGACGACGCGGGTCGCACTGACCAATGCCGGCTATCAGGTCACGGAAGCCGTCGACGGGGTCGATGGTATCGCCAAGCTCAATGCGGGACAGTTCGACCTGGTCATCACTGACCTCAACATGCCCAATATGGACGGCCTGACGATGATCCGCGAGCTGCGCAAGCTGCCGGCGCATATGGGCGTTCCGGTAATCTTCCTCACCACCGAATCCGACGGCGAAATCAAGCAGCAGGCAAAAGCTGCCGGCGCAACCGGCTGGCTGACCAAGCCCTTCGACCCGGAAAGCCTGGTCAAGATCGCCAAGAAGGTACTCGGCAAATGAGCTTCCCTGATCCTATCGCGGTATTCAGGACAGAAGCTGCCGAACTTCTGGAACAGATCGAAGCAGGACTTCTCGATCTGAATGTGAATCTCGGCGACAAGGATCAGGTCGACGCGGTTTTCCGCGGCCTCCACACGCTCAAGGGCTCCGGCGCCATGTTCGGCTTCGAGGCGCTCGCGGCCTTCACCCACCATTGCGAAACGGCTTTCGACCGGGTGCGCAAGGGCGAGGTTCCCGCAACCCACGCGCTTGTCACCGCCGTTCTCGAAGCCAAGGACCACATGCGTGCGCTGGTGGAGACACCCGCCGGCGATCATGAGGCGATGAGCGAGGCATTGCTCGTCAACCTGCGCCGCGCCGTCGACGGCAGCGGCGATCAGGCCACAGCACCTGCAGCAGCAGGTCCTGCCCAGACGCTGTTCAAGATCCGGTTCAGCCTGCCGCAGAATGCCATGGCGAACGGCACCAACCCGCTACCGCTTCTCGACGAGTTGCGCGATCTCGGCACCTGCCGCATCGTCGCCGACCGTTCCGGCATTCCATCGCTCGACGAGCTCGTTGCGACTGATCTTCACATTGCCTGGGATGTCGAACTTCTGACGACCGAACCGCGCTCGGCAATCGACGACGTGTTCATCTTCGTCATGGACGATATGGAGCTTTCGGTCGAGGAAATCGCGATTGCGGCGCAAGCTCCAGTCGCCGTGGCACCGGCCCCCGCACTCCCGGCTACAGCAGCGGTGACCGCCGAACCGGCTGCAACAGCAGTAGCAGCCGCTGCTCCGGCGGCGGCATCGGGCGATGCCAAAGCCGCCAAGGCCAATGAAAATGTCCGCGTTCCGGCAGAAAGGCTCGATGAGCTGATGGACCGGGTCGGCGAACTGGTGATTGCCCAGTCGCGGCTTTCCCAGCTGGCCGGCGGCAGCGGCGACCTTACGCTGCGGGCCGTTTCCGAAGATGTCGAGCGTCTTTCCGGCGAGCTGCGCGACACGATGATGGTGCTGCGCATGGTGCCGGTCACGCATCTGTTCAGCCGCTTCCGCCGCCTGGTGCATGATCTCGCCAACGAAACCGGCAAGAAGATCGAGCTCATCACCGAGGGCGAAACGACGGAAGTCGACAAGAGCGTCATCGAACGGCTTGCCGATCCGCTCGTCCACCTGGTGCGCAATTCCTGCGATCACGGTCTGGAAACGGCGGACGAACGCCTTGCGAGCGGCAAGACCGAGGCCGGCCATATCCACCTTTCGGCCCGCCAGCAGGCCGGCGAAGTGATCATCAAGATCAAGGACGATGGTCGCGGCATCAACAAGGACCGGGTTCGCGCCAAGGCCGAATCCTCCGGCCTCATTGCGGCAAATGCCAGCCTCACCGATCAGGAACTCTACCAGCTGATCTTCCAGCCGGGCTTTTCCACCGCAAGCGAGGTCACCAACCTGTCGGGCCGCGGCGTCGGCATGGACGTGGTCAAAAGAACCATCGACGCACTGCGCGGCACGATCAACGTCGTCAGCCGTCCGGGCGAAGGGTCGGAAATCTCACTCGCCATCCCGCTGACGCTCGCGATCATCGACGGCCTGCTGGTGCGTGTCGGCAATGGCCGCTACGTCATCCCGCTTTCGGCGGTCGAGGAATGCCTCGAGCTTTCGGTCGAGGAAGACATGCGTTCGCGTGGCCGTAGCTTCATCTCGCTGCGCGACAGTCTCGTGCCCTTCCTTCGTCTGCGGGATCTTTTCCGCACCGGCACCAAGCCCGATCCGTTCCAGAAGGTCGTGGTCATCTCGACCGGCTCGGAGCGCGTCGGCCTCGTCGTCGACCAGATCATCGGCGACCACCAGACGGTGATCAAGGGCATGTCGAAACTTCACCATGACGTGTCGACCTTCTCGGGCGCCACCATTTTAGGCGACGGCGATGTCGCTCTCATTCTCGATGTCGGCCACCTCGTCGCCGAGGGGCAGCAGCAGGAGGCGCATCTGCGCGCAGCCGGATGAACCAAGCTCTCGCAAAATTCTCGGAAGACCAGTGGCAAGGACGCGACGAGCTTGAGGTATTGACCTTCGAGATCGCCGGCGAAACCTTCGCGCTCGAAGCCTTCATCGTTCAGGAAATCCTCGATCTGTTGCCGGAAACCAGCGTTCCGGGCGCCAAGGCCTTTGTCGGCGCCGTCATCAATTTCCGCGGCAAGGTCATTCCGCTTGCCGATATAAGGCTCGCCTTCGGCATGGAAGCGACAAAGCCGACGATCGACAGCCGGATCATCGTCATCGAGATCGAAATCGACGGAGAACCGGTGCTTGCCGGGATCCGCACCGACAAGGTCAACGAAGTCACGACCCTCCTGCAATCCGCCAGTGAACCGCCGCCGAGTGTCGGCATGCGCTGGCGCACCGACTTCATCAATTGCCTGGTCAAGCGGGGAAGCGAATTCATCATCCTTCCCAACCTGCAAGTCATCTTTTCAGCCAGACACGAACATTCCGCAATCGCCGCATCCCACGGCTGATCATTTTAGACGGAGACAAACACATGCGTGCCTCGATCAAGCTCAAGCTTGCTTCGGCCTTCGGCTTCATCATTCTGATGTTGTTGGTCACCGCCGGCTACGGCATCTTCAGCCTCGGCAACCTCAACAATACGCTGGAACAGGTTATTCAAGGTCCAGCAACGCGGCTCAAGCTGACCCAGACGCTCAATGCCGAACAGCTGCAGCAGCTGCGCCAGCAGAAAAACCTGCTGCTCGCTTCCGAACAGGCCGACATGCGTCGCTACATCGAAAGCAACGACACCGCCCGTAAAGCCTTCGATGACAGCTTTCAGATGGTCCAGGCGCGCGCAACCGAACAGGGCAAGGTCTACTGGGACAAGCTTGCCGGCATGACCACCGAATTCCGCAAGCAGGACGATCGCATTCGCACGCTCATGCTCGCAGGCGATACGGTCGGCGCCAACCAGGTTTCCAGCAACGAAGCACGTGTCGTCATCAATCAGATCGATACCCTTCTGCATGAAGTCATCGAGCTGGAAGAAGGCCGCCTGCAGGCTGCCGACGAACAGGCCGACGTCGATTATATCCAGACCCGGACGATCATGATCTCGGTTGCCGCCGCAGCCTTTCTGATCGCGGCGCTTGCCGCTTTGTGGATCGCGATGAGCATCAACAAGGGCCTGCGCAATGCGGTCACCGCGGTGCAGAATGTTGCCGAAGGTGATCTCACCCGCTTTGCGACGATTTCCAGCAAGGACGAAATCGGCGACCTGCTGACTTACGTCAACACCATGATCGAGCGCCTGCGCGGCGTCGTCGGTGATGCGCTGTCTGCATCCGACAACGTTTCGTCGGGCAGTCAGGAACTTTCGGCAAGCTCCGAGCAGCTCTCGCAGGGCGCGACCGAGCAGGCGTCTTCCGCCGAAGAGGCTTCCGCCTCGATGGAAGAGATGGCCGCCAACATCAAACAGAATGCCGACAACGCCGCCCAGACGGAAAAGATCGCCCGCCAGTCCTCCAAGGATGCCGAGCTTTCCGGCCAGGCCGTCAACCGCGCCGTCGGTGCGATGCGCACGATTGCCGAAAAGATCTCGATCGTCCAGGAAATCGCCCGCCAGACCGACCTGCTCGCGTTAAACGCCGCCGTCGAGGCTGCGCGTGCCGGCGAACACGGCAAGGGCTTTGCGGTCGTTGCTTCGGAAGTGCGCAAGCTTGCCGAACGCAGCCAGGCCGCCGCTGCCGAAATCAGCGCGCTTTCGGGGGATACCGTTCAGGTCGCCACCGAAGCCGGCGAAATGCTGAACCGTCTCGTGCCGGACATCCAGAAGACCGCCGAACTGGTCTCGGAAATCTCCGCCGCCTGCCGCGAACAGGATATCGGCGCCTCCCAGATCAACGAAGCGATCCAGCAGCTCGACAAGGTGACCCAGCAGAATGCCGGCGCATCTGAAGAGATGTCGGCCACTTCCGAGGAACTCGCCTCCCAGGCAGAGGAACTACAGGCATCGATCGCCTTCTTCCGGGTCGATCAGGCCGGCCAGAAACTGGCGCCCAATCGGTCCGCCGCCCCTGCTCCGCGCGCTGCCGCAAGGCCGGCCTATAAGGCCCCGGCCCAGACCGGCCATTCCGTTCGTGCACAGCAGGCCAAGGCCAAGGGCTTTGCGCTCGACATGTCGATGGGCGGCCCGGATGCCGACGACCAGCATTTCCGCGAAAGCGCCTGAAAACAAATACCGGTTCGGGCTGCGTCAAGCGGACCGAACCACCGCCGCCGTGTGTATGCGACGACGTTAGACCGGTTTTCCCACAGGTTCCGGGGCGAATGTGTTGCCCGAATACCTATCCATTCGGCTCTCACCATTGAGGATGAGAGCTCCACGTCGCAATTCATGCATATCGGGGTACTACCTTGCGCTTTACCATCAAGATGAAGTTGGCTTTCGCCTTCGGTTTAATCATTTCCCTTCTCGCCGTTACTGCCGGTTACGGCATCTACAGCCTTTCGACCCTGAACTCGGCCATTTCCGAAGTGATCGCGGGACCGGCAAAACGGCTTGAACACACGCAGAATATCGAAGCGCTGCAGCTGCGTATCGTTCGCGCCCAGATGAATATGGCGACGGCGAGCAACTCTACCGATATCGACCGATACATCCAGGCAAGCGATACGAACCGTCAGCGCTTCAAGGAAGAAGTCAGCTGGCTCATCTCGGCGGCAACGAACGAAGAAGGTGCGAAAATCTGGCGGACAGTGCAAGAGCTTGGCGACAAGCTGTTCCTGGTCGATGACCGCATCCGCACGCTGGCGAAATCAGGCAACGGCACTGAAGCGGTTCGCTTGGCCACGACCGAAGGCCGGACGCTCATCGATCAGATCGAAGAGCAAACCACGACCCGCGCGGCGACCAATCGTGGCCTGATGCAGAAGGCCGACGAAGACACAAATATCCAGTATGAGCAAACCCGTAACATCGTATTGGCCATCACGATTGCAGCGCTCCTCGCCGCAGTTGCCGCTGCCCTGTGGATCGCTCTCGGCATCAGCAGTGGCCTGCGCAAGATCATCGGCGTTGCCGAAGCCGTTTCGATCGGCGATCTCAACCAGGATGTGGAAATCAAGTCGAACGACGAAATCCGCGATCTGGTCAACACCATCAACGTGATGACTGCAAATCTGCGTAACACTGCCAACATCGCCGACCAGATTGCCAATGGCAACCTGACCGTCACGCCGAAGCCGCTCTCCGACAAGGATACGCTCGGCATTGCGCTCGAAAGTATGGTCCAGCGCCTGCGCGGCGTCGTGGCCGACGCTCTTGCCGCCGCAGACAACGTTTCGTCTGGTAGCCAGGAACTGTCTTCCAGCTCCGAGCAGCTCTCCCAGGGCGCTACCGAACAGGCATCGTCGGCCGAAGAGGCTTCCGCCTCGATGGAGCAGATGGCCGCCAACATCAAGCAGAATGCCGACAACGCCGCCCAGACGGAAAAGATCGCCCGCCAGTCTTCCAAGGACGCAGAAGCATCCGGCGAAGCGGTTGCCCGCGCCGTCGGCGCCATGCGCACGATTGCCGAGAAGATCTCGATCGTTCAGGAAATCGCCCGCCAGACAGACCTTCTCGCCCTGAACGCCGCTGTCGAAGCCGCGCGTGCCGGCGAACACGGCAAGGGTTTTGCCGTCGTCGCCTCGGAAGTGCGCAAGCTTGCCGAACGTTCGCAGGCTGCTGCTGCCGAAATCAGCTCGCTCTCCGGCGAGACGGTGCAGACGGCTGCCGAAGCCGGCGACATGCTGAACAAGCTGGTACCCGCGATCCACAAGACTGCCGAGCTGGTTTCGGAAATCTCGGCTGCCTGCCGCGAGCAGGATATCGGTGCTTCGCAGATCAACGAAGCGATCCAGCAGCTCGACAAGGTCACCCAGCAGAACGCCGGCTCGTCGGAAGAAATGTCGTCGACGTCGGAAGAACTCGCCGCCCAGGCCGAGGAACTGCAGGCTTCGATCTCCTTCTTCAAGGTCGATACGGCCAGCTCCCGCAGCCACGCGGCACCGGCCGCAAGGGCACCGGCCTACAAGCCCGCTCCGCAGGCTCAGCGGACAAGCGCCCCGGCATCGGCCAATACCATCAAGACGCAGCAGGCCCGCGCCAAGGGTTTTGCCCTCGACATGTCGATGGGCGGACCGGATAGCGACGACGCCGATTTCCGGGAAAGCGCTTAAACCATGGCCGCATCATCTGAATCCCAGTTCGTAACCTTCAGTCTCGGCGAAGAGATCTTCGCCGTGCCTGTCGAGGTGGTGCGGGAAATCCTCGACCATGAGGACGCCTTCAAGATCCCACACGGGCCGGACTATCTGCTCGGCCTGCGCGATGTCCGCGGACAGGGCGTCCCGATCATCGACCTTCGGATCAGGCTCGGCATGAGCCCGACCGCCCGGACCCCGCATACGCGCATGCTCGTTCTCGACGTGCCGATCGGCGACAGGGTTCTGGCGCTCGGCCTGGTCGCGGATCGCGTCTATGAGGTCGTACCGTTCCGGAGCGAGCAGATCGAGAATGCGCCCGACATCGGCATTCGCTGGCGATCCGACTATATCGCCGGCGTGGTGCGCAAGGATGGCGGCTTCGTCGTGATCATTGATCTCGCCCGGTTGTTTTCCGATACCGGCCCGGCGCTTGCAGGCGTCGCGCTGGCGGCACAGGTCGCGTGACAGGTACCAGCGTGAGCGTAGCAGTAAAAACCCAACCGCTGGACGACCGGCTCAGCAAGCGCAATTTCGAAGCACTGTCGAAATTCATCTACAGCTACAGCGGCATCAAGATGCCGCTGAACAAAACGACGATGCTCGAAGGCCGGCTTCGCCGCCGGCTGCGCGTGACCGGCATAGCCACCTTCGACAGCTATTGCGATTATCTCTTCAATCAGGGGGGCATCGAGCGCGAGGCCATCTACCTGATCGACGTGGTGACGACCAACAAGACCGACTTCTTCCGCGAGCCGAAACATTTCGATTACATGCGGGATGTCGCACTTGGCGATATCCTGCGGCAGTTCTCCGAACGGCGACTGCGGATCTGGAGTTCGGCCTGCTCGACGGGTGCCGAACCCTATACGCTCGCCATGGTGATGTCTGACTTCGTCCAGTCGCAGGCACCGGACAGGGACTATTTCATCCTGGCGACGGATCTCTCCACCGACGTCTTGCAGAAAGCGCAGAAGGGCATCTATTCCTCAGACATCATGGCGCCCGTGCCGCCCGACATGATGCGTAAATACGTCATGCGGGCGACGAATACGCACCGGCATGAAATGCGGGTCGCGCCGACGCTGCGCCAGAAGGTCGGCTTCGCGCGCATGAACCTGATGGATGCGAAATATCCGGTCGGCGACCCGATGCACATCATCTTCTGCCGCAACGTGCTGATCTATTTCGACAAACAGACCCAGAGCCAAGTTCTGACCCGGCTATGCAACAACCTCCTGCCCGGCGGTTATCTGTTCATCGGTCACTCGGAGACGGTCACCGGCTTCGATCTGCCGATCCGGCAGGTCGCCAACACAATCTTCAAGCGGATATAGGCGCAAGCATGGGCGGAAAAATTCGTGTCCTGATCGTCGACGATTCGGCGAGCGTGCGGCAGACGCTCTCGACGCTTTTGTCGGAAGACCCGGATATCGAGATCATGGGGGTGGCCAATGACCCGTTCATGGCCGCCAAGAAGCTGCGCGACGAGATACCGGACGTCATCACGCTCGATGTGGAAATGCCGCAGATGGACGGCATCACCTTCCTGCGCAAGCTGATGTCTCAGCATCCGATCCCGGTCGTCATGTGCTCGTCGCTGACCGAAACCGGTTCGGAAACGCTGATGCAGGCGCTGGAGGCCGGCGCCGTCGACATCATCCTCAAACCGCGGATCGGGGCGGCCGACCATCTGGCCGAACATGCCGAACAGATCCGCCAGACGGTGAAGGGTGCAGCCCGCGCTAGTGTTTCAAAACTGCGGGCAAACCGTCTGAAGGAACGGCCGGTTCAGGGCAAGCTGACGGCCGATGCGGTTCTACCGCCACCGAAGATCGGCGCGATGGCGAAAACGACGGAAATGGTCGTCTGCGTCGGCGCCTCGACCGGCGGCACCGAGGCCTTGCGCGAGCTTCTGGAAGCGCTGCCGGCGAACTCGCCCGGCATGGTCATCGTCCAGCATATGCCGGAAAAATTTACCGCCGCCTTCGCCAAGCGGCTGAACAGTCTCTGCGAGGTCGAGGTCAAGGAAGCCGTCAACGGTGACCCCGTGTTGCGCGGTCACGTGCTGATCGCACCGGGCGACAAGCATATGCTGCTGGAACGCCGCGGCGCACGCTACGAGGTTTCCGTCCGCGAAGGTCCTCTCGTCAGCCGGCACCGGCCTTCGGTCGACGTGCTGTTCCGCTCCGCTGCGCGTTCCGCCGGCGCAAACGCAATGGGCGTCATCATGACCGGCATGGGCGACGACGGCGCACGCGGCATGAACGAGATGCATCAGGCCGGCGCGTTCACGGTGGCGCAGGACGAGGCAAGCTCGGTCGTGTTCGGCATGCCGAAAGAGGCCATCGCCCATGGAGGCGTCGACCGGATCGTCCCGCTCGACCAGATCGCACGCGAGATATTGGCAGCGGATAAGCGACGGTAGTGGACGAAGGGGGTCGGCGTCGCCCAGCCCCTTACGGCATTTGCGTGATGCTGCCGCTGCCCTTGACCTGCGAGCGCCGCATGGCGGGGTTGCCGAACAAGGCGACGTCGCCGCTTCCCGAGATCGAAACATCCGCATCGACCTGCGCGGTCAGCGTGGCGTCGCCGCTGCCGCGAATGTCCACCGTTACCGATTTCGCCATGAGATCGCCCAGCTGCGCCTCGCCGGAGCCGGAAATGCTCAGATCGACGGCCTCGGCCGATCCCGTGGCCGTTACATCACCACTCCCCTTGATGATCACCTCAAGTTTCGGCTGGCTGATCTGCGACAGAGTGAGATCGCCGCTGCCGCGTATCTCCCATCGGGCGATCGGCGGGCCTGAAAGCTCAATTTCAAGCCGCGAGGCAAACCATCCGGGATCGCAATCCAGGCTCAGTTCGCCGGCTTCGAACCTGACATGGGAAAGAAGCGCTGCGTCTCCCCTGACAACAGCCTCCGCCTTGTCGCCCGGCTGATAGCGGACCGAAGCCGGCAGGCGGATCGCCAGGCTGTCGCTTGCCGCAAAGGGCAGCGTAATCTCGCTTCGCGTCGAGGCCGCCTGGGTACAGGTCGATTGCCCCACACCCCATAACCGCGCCGTATCGGTCCAGCTAGAGCCTGCAAGCGCTGTTCCGAGCATCAGGAAAACAGCCGAGCCGATCAGGCCCGTCGTTGCAACAAATGCCAATTTCCGGGTCATTTCGATACCTCCGAAAAATATATCGAATTCTCACGCGCCGTGCCGGTCCGGCTGGGCCACACGGAAATGCAATCGGGCGTAATGGCCGAACATGCGGATGCCGGCGCTCACTCCCATCAGAAGCAGCGCGCCGCCTCCGACAAAACCGCTCAAAAGTCCGGCGCCGATGAACAACCGCGCCAGAAGATCCGTCATCGCTCCACCCGGATCGAAGAACAGAGCCATGAACAGGATCTTCAACCCGACAGCGCCGATCGCCACCAGCACGATGCCGAGAGCCAAAGCCAGCACGATCGCCACGATCAGCAATGGCAAAAACAGCATCAGATCGACGATCGCCAGCCCAGCCAGCGCCATGGTCGCACCGAAGAGATTGGACAGGCTCCAATGGGTTTCGAAACGTCGCAGCCCGATGTCGGCACGCAGTTCCCGCGCAATCCTCGCCGGGTCTCCGAGAGCCGCGGCAACCTCCGCTTCGCTGCGGCCATCCGCGTTGGATTCGGCGAAATGGGCCGCGTAATCGGCCATGATCTCCTCGACCTCTTCGGACGGAAGACCGGCAAGCCCCTGTCTGAGCCTGCGCATGAATGCATCCTTGCTCATCCTATATCCTTCAGAAGGGTATCGACGGCGGTGGCAAAAGAGCGCCAGTCGCTGCGATGTGCTTCGAAAACCGTCTGGCCAAGCGGCGTCAGCCGGTAATATTTGCGCGGCGGTCCGCTGCTCGATTCGACAAGCCGGGTGGCCACGAGACCGTCATTCTGCATGCGGCGCATCAACGGATAGATCGTACCTTCACCCATCCCGACGGCCGCGACCAGGGTGCTGGCGATTTCATAACCATAGCTCTCTCCCCGCGACAGCACCGCCAGAACACAGAGATCGAGCGCACCTTTTCTCAACTGAACCTGTATCGAGTCGGCCATTCAATTTCCCACGTTTACAGACTACATATAACACGCTACCTGTTATTGCAAGGTAGTGAATCGATATGCCTGCCGCAGTGGGCGATCGCGATACGGCTACCGGATATTCCCCATAAGCCGGAGCAATGACCATGTTACGCCTGAGCTTGATCCTGACAGCCGCCCTCTGCCTCGCCATATCGTCCGCTAAGGCCGCCGGCCTGACCTTTTTTCAAATCCCGGCCGGGCAGGATGCCCCGGTTATCGATGCAGCCATGTGGTCGCCTTGCTCTGAAAAGCCTGCGAACATGCAGATCCAGGCACTGACCGTGCGGGCCGTCCCTAATTGTCCGGTTGCAGGAGAAAGACTGCCGTTGGTGGTCATCTCGCATGGCTATGGCGGATCGTATCTCGGCCATCATGACACTGCGGAGGCCCTGGCGGATGGGGGTTTCGTCGTGATTACGATCAATCATCCGCAGGCAAATTACGCCGACATGAGCCGCGCAAATGGTTTGGGCGCTTTGATCAGGCGGTCCATCGACATCCGGCGAGTGATCGATTTCATGCTTAAGGCTTCGCCTCACCGCGCGAAAATAGACCCGCAACGCATCGGCTTTTACGGCTTCTCCCAAGGCGGTTATACAGGCCTTGTCCTTGCGGGCGCCAAGCCCGATTTCAGCAGATTGCCGCCGCGATGCGCCGATCCGAAGGCAATCGGATGCCCGCCGGCCGATCATGCCCCGGCCCCGCTGCCGAAGCAGAAGCCCCCAGCGGTCACCCATGATCCCCGCATCAGGGCGATGGTGGTGGCAGATCCCCTTAGCATTGTCTTCCAGACGCGTGAAAGCGTGAAGGATGTGACGATCCCTCTCCAGGTCTGGGCGTCAGAGTTTGGCGGAGGTAGTGGAGCATCTCCAAAGGATGTCGCGACGCTTGCGCACGCATTTCCGCAAATTCCTGACTTTCGGATCGCCGCCAATGCCGTCCACATGTCGTTCCTGACGATGTGCCCCGAGAACCGATTGTCCTCGGCTATCTGCATCGATGCTCCGGGCTTTGACAGGGCCACATTCCATGCGGATTTCAACGCTGAACTTGTAACATTCTTCCGGTCAAATCTGGGAGATTAAGCTCGTGAGACGTTTTCCGGTTCCGCCGGGTAAGCGCAGGAAAATACGACGGCACGGATCTAAAACAGGGACAGGTTTCGCAACGTTTTTTCACCCTCCATTAACCATGTTCGCCAACAATGGGCCAAGTGCATCATGAGGGTGCTGTCAGAGCGTTTTCGTTCCCATCCGAACAGGTTCCCTTATCAATGCCCGTCATTACTTTCGCCAATACCAAGGGCGGCGCCGGCAAGACGACTGCCGTGCTGCTGCTCGCCACCGAGCTTGCGCAGGTCGGTTATCGCGTCACCGTTCTCGATGCCGATCCGCAGCGCTGGATCTCGCGCTGGCACCAGCTTTCGCCCGGCCTGCCGCGCCTCAACGTGATTTCCTATGTGACGCAGGCATCGATCGAGCGGCATATTGCCGAGCACCGCTATACGACGGACTATTTCATCGTCGATCTTCCGGGCGCCCAGAGCCCGCTGCTTGCCAAGGCGATCGGCCTTTCCGACCATGTTCTGATCCCGATACAGGGCTGCGCCATGGATGCCCAGGGCGGCGCCAATGTGCTGGAACTGTTGCGCTTCCTCGATGACAAGGCGGGCATCAAGGTTCCGCATTCGGTCGTGCTCACCCGCGTCAATTCGATGGTCACGACGCGCGCGCTGCTGGCGGTGAAAATGCTGCTTCTGGAACGGGGCGTCGACGTGCTCGGCACGCCGATCATCGAACGCGCCGCCTTCCGCGATATTTTCGATCTTGGCGGTACGCTTCACACGATGGACGAAAGCCGGATCAGCAATCTCGACAAGGCAAGGCAGAACGCCCGTAATTTCGCGCTCGAAATGCTGCAGCATGTGCCGCTCAGGGGCACGAAGCCGATTTCGGAACAGACGACCGCCCGCCGTTTCTGGCAGGCGGCCTGAGAGCTTTTAAGCTTTCAGCTTGATCTGCAGCTTGACGTCGGACGCATGTCCGGCGGCGGCGCGTTCGAAGGCTGCGATCGATTGGCTGAAATCGAACGTGCCGGTGATCAAAGGCTTCAGATCGACCTTGCCCGAAGCGATCAGCTCCAGCGCGCGATCAAAAATGTTGGCGTAACGGAAGACGGTTTCGATACGGACTTCCTTGGAGATCGCGCTCGCCACGTCGAACGGCACCGGCTCGACGGGCAGGCCGACGAGAACGAAGGCACCGCCCGGACGCACGAGATCGAACATGCCCTGATAAGCCTTCGGGCTGCCGCTTGCCTCGAACACCACATCGGCGCCCCAGCCGGAGGTCTGTTCGGCGATGACGTCGGCAAAAGGCTGCTCGCGGACATTGACCGGAATGATACCCGGATATTGCGCGGCGATCTTCAGCTTGTCGGCGCTCAGGTCCGAGATGAAGACACGGGCGCAGCCGCCGGCAAGTGCTGCCAGCGCCACCATGATACCGATCGGGCCGGCGCCGATGACGGCCGCCACGTCGCCCGGCTGCAGCCTAGCGCGGGTCGCCGCCTGCATGCCGATGGCAAACGGCTCGACCATCGCACCTTCCTCGAAGGACACATTGTCGGGCAGCTTGTAGGTGAAGGCGGCCGGATGAACCGTATAGGGCGCCAGCACGCCGTGGATCGGCGGCGTCGCCCAGAAGCGCACATCCGGATCGACATTGTAGAGACCGAGCTTTGAGGCACGCGAGGAGAGGTTCGGGATGCCCGGCTCCATGCAGACACGGTCGCCGACCTTGAGGTTATTCACTTGCGCGCCGATCTCGACCACGGTTCCGGCCGCCTCGTGACCCAGCACCATCGCTTCGCGCAGCACATAGGGGCCGATCGCGCCATGGGTGTAATAATGCACGTCGCTGCCGCAGACGCCGACGGTGTCGATCTCAATCTTCACGTCGCCCGGTCCGACCTCCAGCGGAAGATCGATCTCCCTGAGCGACAGTTTACCCTTCTGCTCCAAGACCAGAGCCTGCATGTCATTTCCTTCCCTATTGCCCGGAACCGCCTGGCCGCCTTTTCGGCAGACCGGCTATGGGGTGTTCATTCCAGCCTCGACATACATAACCGCGCAAAAGCCGTTGGGCGACTGGGCGGCGGGTGGAAATGAGAAATATTTCACGGAAGAAATTTTTGCTCACTTCGCCCATGCCGATGGAAAGACGCGCCTCGCCTGACGACCATCATCTTTATAAATGTCGGCGGTAGCAGGCGGCGGACCAGTTCCTATATTGATTCTGGCGCAAGCCGCTTTTATGGCGCGATGAGCAAGGACCGATTTCGATGACCGATAAATCCCCCGCCGACAATTTCCCCGCAGGCTACGAGCCCTCCAAGGTCTGGACCTGGGACAAGGGCAATGGCGGCCAGTTCGCCAATATCAACCGGCCGATCGCCGGACCGACCCAGACAAAAGAACTGCCGATCGGGAAACATCCGCTGCAGCTTTATTCGCTCGGCACGCCGAATGGCGTCAAGGTGACGATCCTGCTCGAAGAGCTGCTGGCGGCCGGGCATGCCGGCGCCGAATACGATGCCTGGCTGATCAATATCGGCGAGGGTGACCAGTTCGGTTCGGGCTTTGTCGATATCAATCCGAACTCGAAAATTCCGGCGCTGCTGGACCATGCGCCGAAGGATGGGGGAAAGCCGATCCGCCTGTTCGAATCCGCTTCGATCATGACCTATCTGGCAGAAAAATTCGGCGCCTTCCTGCCGACCGAAACCCGCAGCCGGGCAGAAACCCTGAACTGGCTGTTCTGGCAGATGGGCTCGGCGCCCTTCGTCGGCGGCGGTTTCGGCCATTTTTATGCCTATGCGCCGATCAAGATCAAATATGCGATCGACCGCTACGCGATGGAAACCAAGCGTCAACTCGACGTGCTCGACCGGCATCTGGCCGACAACCGGTTCATGGCCGGGGACGAATACACGATCGCCGACATGGCGATCTGGCCGTGGTACGGCAATCTGGCACTCGGCAAGGTTTACGGCGATGCCGGTGACTTTCTCGAAGTTCAGAGCTATACGAACCTGCAACGCTGGACGGCGGAAGTTTTCGCCCGGCCGGCAGTGAAGCGCGGGCGCATGGTCAACCGGACATCCGGCGAACCATCCGAGCAGCTGCGCGAACGTCACGACGCTGCCGATTTCGACACCAAGACGGCCGACAAGGTCGCAAACACTTAAAGGGACCAAGACATGGCAAACCTGCCCGAAATGACCAAACATCGCGGTTTTCCGGGCGGTCTGCCAGGGACTGGAACCCAGTTCACCATCCGTCGCGCCAATCCGAAGGGGGTCACGCCGCTCAAGGCCATCCCCCGCAAGGCGCGGCCGGGCACCAAGGAACACCGCGTCGATGCGGCCTTCCTGCATGCGCTGTGGTTTCATTTCGGCGACGAGCCTTTCGAGCGCGGCAATCTCGATGCCGCGCGGCTCTGCCTTCTCTTCGGCCGTGAAGTGATGCCGGCCGACAAGGATTTCGATCCCCTGTCCTACGAGTCCATGCTCGTCATCAACGAGAAAGTCGCCCGCCAGAATTTCCCGGAAAGCTTCGACGAGATTTTCGAGGTCTAGGCCGGCCCTGTCGGGCCGGCCTCAGCAAGCTGACATTCTCAGGCGGGCCATGCCGCCTGCAGGCTGCGGGTGCGCGCCACCCAGACGGCGCCTTCCTTGGCGTGATGGAAACCGTTGGCGAGCGGGGCTGCGGCATAAAGCTGGCGGAGTTTGGCAACACCCGCATCCGCATCCACCGTTTCGTCCAGAACCGCACGGTGCAGTTTGGCAACCGCCACCATGTCGCAATCCTGCGGCGACAGGCGGAAAGAGCGCACTCCGGCTTCGACCAGATGATCCAGTTCACCCAGCAGCGACTGGCAGGCATGCGACACGGTCTGCACGCCGTTCAGCGCCAGGAAGGATTGGCGGTCGAGGGTGCGCACCGGCAGTCCATCCGGATCCTCGCGGCAGACGAACTGGCAATTGTCCTTGATCTTGCCCTTGGAGCGCGCATGGGCGCAGCGTGCCGAGATCGCCAGCGGCATGCGACCGAAGGCAAAGACCTCGAAATCGATATCGGGAAATTCGGCGACAATTTCCTTCACCGAAGTGAAGGGAAGTTCCGGCGGCAGGCAGATGCGTTTTGCGCCGCGGTTCGCGAGCAGCCTCGCGGTCGGCGCGTTATAGACATTGACCAGCGGGCCGATCGTATGCGGCTTGTCCTTCAGGATCGCCAGCGCCGAAAGGTCGTTTGCCTCCATGAGATGCTCGCTGACTTCGGCCATTTCCCGGATCTGCTTGCTCTCGCGGTTGAGCGTCACCAGGGCAAGGGTCGACAGGATCACCGTCTTGCCGGCGCTTTCCAGCCGCTCGACCACTTCCGCCAGATGCGGCTCGATGAAATGCTGGCGTTTCGAACAGATGGTCTCGCCGATCACCACCCGGTCGACCGGTGCTTCATCGGCAATGCGGAAATGAAAGTCCCGCCACTTCTCGGCATCCCAGAGATAATAGACCGGCCCGAGCGTCAGGCTGGTTTTCTTTGTCTGCGTCATCGGTCTATCTCCAGCGTTTCTCGTAGGCGCCGGACGTCGTCTTTTGCCCTTCACTCATGGTCCGCAGTCGCGCCAGAAGCGGCGCGCGGCGATCCGGCGGGCTGTTCAGCGCCGCCTTCATGGTCGACACGACTTCGGCCACATAGGCCTTGCCGCGCTGCCGGCCTTCGATCTTCAACGCTTTCACGCCGGCCGCCTTCAGCGCCTCCAGCTCGCCCATGACATCCAGCGAGACCGGGTCCTCGAAGGCGTAGCCGTTGCTGTCGGCAATATCGAAACGGCCCTTGCAGAGTGTCGGGTAACCGGCCGCCTCGCCTGCCGGAAAGCGGTTGATGGTGAATTCACCGAGTTCGGAAACCAGTTCCCCGCCATCCTTGCGGTAGCGCACATGGCTTGCCGGCGAACAAACGCCGTTCATATTAGGCGATTTGCCCGTCGCGTAGGAAGACAGCGAA
This sequence comes from Hyphomicrobiales bacterium, assembly GCA_900469445.1. Lineage (GTDB taxonomy): Bacteria > Pseudomonadota > Alphaproteobacteria > Rhizobiales > Rhizobiaceae > Neorhizobium. The sequence continues at coordinate 13,816 of UBXM01000033.1, read as the reverse complement.
CAACGGCCTTCCGCCATGACGCAGAGCCCGCCGAACACGAAGACTTCCATTTCGCAGCGGATATTCTTGCCGATGCGGGCGATGTCGGCGATCGTCAATGTGCGCGGCAGCACGACACGCTGGGCTGTGAAGGCATCGACAAGGAAATTGATCGCGTCCGGATTGGAGGCGGATGCCTGGACCGAAACATGCAGACGCTGCTGCGGATATTTCTCCGCCACATGTGCCATCAGGCCGAAATCGGCCAAGATCAGCGCATCGGCGCCAAGTGCAACCGCGTCGGCCGCGCCCTTGTACCAGATCTCCTCGGCGCCTGCGCGCATGAAGGTGTTGAGCGCCACGAAGGTCTGCGTGCCTTTCCGCTTGGCATAGGCAATCGCTTCCCTCAGCTCGTCGCGGGAAAAATTCAGGCCGGGAAAATTGCGGGCATTGGTTTCATCGCGGAAACCGCAATAGACGGCATCGGCACCGGCATCGACGGCCTCGTGAAAGGCTGCCGGCGTGCCTGCGGGACAGATCAGTTCCATGCTGCGGCTTCTCCTGCGGGCCTGTTTTGGTCTTTCAGCGCGCGATCGCGAATCTCACCGATCACCTTCCTGGCAATGGGTGCAAATGGACCGGCAAGCTTGGCCAGATCCTTCTGAAGATCGATATTGCTGGCATCGAGCGCATTGCGCATGGCCAGCATCGCCTCCATGTCGCCGGTCACCGAGAGATCACGGGAAAAGAACAGCGCATCGGCATCGCAACGTCCTTCCATTAGCGCGAGAAGCAGGAAAAGCGGCGCTTCGGTCACCGCGTCCGCCTCGATCTCCACCGGCTTGCGCAGTACCGAGATCTCTTGCCTGCCCGGTACGACGACAAAGGCCAAAGGAAGATCGGTCGGCAGGAAGGCGAAACGCTTTTGCCGATGTTCGTCCAGCCGTTCGAAAAGACCCGGATGCGCCTTGGCGATGCGGCCGAACATCAGCCTGCAAATCCGCTCGATCAGCGGGATCGGGATCATGTGGAGAGGGGCGGAAAGTATGGGTGGTATCTGCATGGGCGGACGACATTCTTGTTTCAGGGCTCCGCGAAGGTAAATCCCCGGTCCGCAAATCTACTTGAGCTATGACAAGGACGTTTCGAAAATCTCTCGGCAGAGAAAGGCATGACCCAACACACCGCCTCCGCCCGAGCCCTGACCCCAGCCCTTCGGCGCCATGACGACCTGCAGCATTTTGCCCGCGAACTCGAAAATCGTGGCCTTTTGAAGCGGATTTCCCGGCCGGTCAGCCTCGTGCACGAAGTGACGGAAATCCATCGCCGCGTACTTCACGACGGCGGTCCGGCCCTGTGGTTCGAAAACCCCGTCGATGCGGATGGCAATGTGGTTCCGATCCCGCTTCTCGCCAACTTGTTCGGCACCCGCGAGCGGATCGAGCTCGGTTTCGGGCTGGAGCCGGGCAGGATCGGCGATCTGGCAAGTCTTCTGGGCGAGTTGCGTGAGCCGAAGCCTCCGGCCTCGCTGAAGGATGCGTTCGGCAAACTGCCGATGCTGCGTTCGGCCCTGTCGCTTGGCGTGCGCCGCCAGACCAGCTGGGCGCGAAGCCAGGAGCAGCTTCTGATCGGCGACGAGATCGATCTCGGAAAACTGCCGATCCAGTGGTGCTGGCCGGGCGAACCCGCGCCGCTCGTCACCTGGCCACTCGTCGTCACGCGCGGCTTCGAGGACGAGAACGACGTCAATCTCGGCGTCTACCGGATGCAGAAGCTTGGCCGCGACCGGTTGATCATGCGCTGGCTTGCGCATCGCGGTGGCGCCGGACACCACCGGCAATGGCAGAAGGCAGGGCAGGACATGCCGGTGGCGATTGCCATCGGCGCGGACCCGCAGACCATTCTTTCCGCCGTAATGCCCTTGCCTGAAGGGATGAGCGAACTTTCCTTCGCTGGGGTTCTGCGCCGTCGCCGCAGCCGTGTCGTCAAGGCGAAAACCCAGCCGCTCTACGTTCCGGCCAATGCGGAAATCATCATCGAAGGCACGGTGTCGGCATCCGAGATGGCCGACGAGGGCCCATACGGTGACCATACCGGCTATTACAACGCCGTCGATCGTTTCCCGGTCATGCAGGTGACCGCGATCACCATGCGCAAGAAGCCCGTCTATCTGTCGACCTATACCGGCCGCCCGCCGGACGAACCGTCGGTCATGGGCGAGGCGATGAACGAGCTTTTCATCCCGCTGGTGAAAAAGCAGTTCCCTGAAATCGTCGACCTGTGGCTGCCGCCGGAAGCCTGCTCCTACCGCGCCATCGTCGTGTCGATCGACAAGCGTTATCCCGGCCAGGCAAAACGGATCATGATGGGCCTCTGGTCGATGCTGCCGCAATTCAGCTATACGAAACTGATCATCGCGGTCGACCCGGACGTCAATGTGCGCCATTGGCCGGATGTCATCTGGGCGCTGTCCACCCGTTTCGATGCCTCGCGCGACATGGTCGTCATCGACAATACGCCGATCGACTATCTCGACTTTGCCTCGCCGAAACATGGGCTGGGCGGCAAGCTCGGCCTCGACGCGACCGACAAGATCGGTGCGGAAACGGACCGCGAATGGGGTCGGGTTCTGACCATGACACCCGAAGTCAGGGATCGCGTTTCCGCCATGTGGGACGAACTCGGCCTCGGCTCCATCGGAGAAAACGCGTGAAGCGCGTCGTGCTCGGCGTCGCCGGCGCTTCCGGAGCGGCAATTGCGATGCGGATCGGCGAGCTGCTTTCCGGCCTGCCGGATGTCGAGCTGCATCTTGTCGTCTCGGAAGCGGGAAAACGCACCTTGGCCCACGAGCTCGGGCCGGATGCGCTCGACAATCTCGTCCGGCTCGCACAACATAATTATTCGGCTAACGACATCGGCGCCACGATCGCCAGCGGCTCGTTCAAAACCGCTGGCATGATCGTCGCCCCCTGCTCGATGCGTTCGCTTGCAGCGATTGCGACGGGCGTTTCGGACAATCTTCTCACCCGCGCCGCAGACGTACAGCTGAAGGAACGCCGCAAGCTGATCCTGATTGCACGCGAGACACCGCTGCATCTCGGCCATTTGCGCAACATGGTGGCGGTCACCGAGATGGGCGCCACGATCATGCCGCCGGTGCCCGCCTTCTACCGGCGCCCGGAAACCATCGCGGATATCGTCGACCACATTGCCGCCCGGGCCATCGACCAGCTGGATCTCGGGCATCCGCCACTTGGCCTCGAATGGGACGGCAATGCCTGAGGCGAAGACACAGGCCAAGGCGCCTTTCGACTATTTCCGCATCGCCTTTTTCCTTGCCGCGCTCACTGCAATAAGGGCGATCGCCTTTCCTGCGGATATCTGGCAGGGTGATTATTCCCGTCACGCCAACGAGCTGATCTTCGGCTTCATGCTGGTGCAGCTGTTCGGCTTCATGCTCAAGGCACTGCCGCGCTGGGTCGGCCGGCCGATCCTTGCCCCGCCGTTGATCCGGCTGTTCCTGTTTGCCCAGGCGCTGGCCTTTCTGCTTGGCCTCCACGATCTCACTCTCGCCGCTCAAACACGCTCCGTCATCGGCCTTGCAGCGGTCGTCGCCCTTTCGATCACGGTTGTCCGGGCGCGCGCGATCATGGCCTTTCCATTGCTCATGCTGGCCGCCGCCCATGCCGGTACAGGCATCGTTGCAGCCTTTCATCTCTGGGCGGGTGCCACCATGCTCGGCTTCTGCCTAATCCTTGCGATCTGTTTCGAAGTCGGCAATCGCATTTTTCCGATGGTGATCGATTCGGGTCGCACACGCGACGGCCGACCATCGCGACCGCTACCGGCCAAATGGCTTTCCCTCATCCAGCGCATTACCAGCCTGCTCACCCTGCTGCTCTGGGCTTTCGACTGGGCCTATGCACTGCCCGCAGCCCTTGCCGGTATCAGCGGACTGATCTGGTTGATCCAGATCGCGCCCTGGCATGCCTTCCAGCATGGCGGCGTCCGCTTCATGACCTTCGCCATGGTGTCGAAACGTATCGGCTTCCTGCTTCTGGCGATCCAGGCCTGGCCGGGAAGCACGTTGCCGCTTGCCGTGCCGCAGCATGTGCTGGCGATCGGCGGGCTCGCATCGCTTGCCGTCGCCATCGCCACATCGATGGTCAGAAAACGCAATGGCCAATCCTTCCAGCGCTCGTTCCTCGGCACGGCCACCTATCTCTGCCTTGCCGGCGCACTTGCGCTTCGTGTCGGCTACGCGATCTATCCCGAACATGGGCAAGGCCTGCTTCACGCCGCACAGGCCTTCTGGCTTGCGGGCTTCGGCGGTTATGCCGTGCTTGTTTTGCGCCGGCGCAACACGCCGAACTGCTCGCATTGATTTCAGGCTCGCTTATTGAGACGATAGGCAGATGGCGCTTGACCTGTGAAGGCGCCGAAGAGGAGTTGAACACGATGCCGCTCCCGTTCTTCCTGCAAATGGCAAAACTGCCTGATCCCTTCGACTGGCTGAGGCCCCGCCGGCTCAAGCGATGGACCGACCGGCAAAGGGCGCGGGATGCCATCCTGCACAATTCCCGCAAGCCGAAACTGACGCCGGAGGAAGCACGCCGCGATCATTGGGAGATGCTGCGTTTTCTCGGCCTCAATGCGCTTCTCGGCATTGTCATCGGTGTCAGCGTCGGCATTGCCCTGATCGCGCTCGATATCGGCGGCTTGCGCGGGCTGATCATGCGGGCCGCGAACCCGATCCTGCCGCTTGTTCTGGTGCTGGTGCCCTTCGCCGGCCTGTTCGGCGGGGCTGCTGCGGCATCTGCCATTCTCACGCTTCCCTATGAAAGCAAGTATCGTGAGGAGGAAGAGGACAAGTCCGAGGATGATCCTTCACCCCGGTGAAGCTCCGATCAGCCGACGGTCGGCACAAAGGGTGGGTTCCTTAGCGCAAATCAGCTATCGGTCGCTGACCACTGATGTCAGGCACGCATGGAAACCTCGCTCTATCTCCCCGTCAAACAGTTCCTCGAAACCGCCGGTTATTCGGTCAAGGGCGAGGTCGGCGGCTGCGATATTTTAGGCCTGAGTGACGGCGATCCGACCGTGATGGTCGTCTGTGAGTTGAAACTCAGCTTCAACCTGGAACTGATCCTGCAGGCCGTCGACCGGGCAACGGCTGCCGACGAGGTGTGGATTGCCGCCCGAGTCTCGGCCAAGGGCAGAGGCCGGGAAGCCGACAAACGTTATCGCGACCTTTGCCGCAGGCTCGGCATCGGCATGCTGGGGGTTTCCGATGCGGGAGAGGTCAGCATCCTCGTCAGCTCCGTCTCGCCGATGCCGCGCACCAATCCGAAGCGGCGTACGAAGCTGATCAAGGAACATAGCAAACGCCAGGGCGACCCGGCGCTCGGCGGCTCGACCAGAGTTCCGATCATGACCGCCTATCGCCAGCAGGCGCTGGCCTGCGCCGCCGCCCTCGTCGACGGTCCTCTGCGGCCCCGCGATCTGAAGGCGATCACACCCAAGGCCGGCCAGATGCTGCGCGACAACTATTACGGCTGGTTCGAGAAGATCGATAAGGGGGTCTATGGTTTGAGCGAGGGTGGGGCGAAGGCGGTCGAGATGTGGGGGACATTGGCAAACGCCCCCCTCACCAACAAAATCTAAGACTTAGCCTTTGGCTAAGATCTTGATTTTGTAACCTCTCCCACAGGGGGAGAGGTAGAACACCGAGTTCGCGGCACGGTTATCTCTCCCCCTGTGGGAGAGAAAGCGATTTCAAGATCTTAGCTGAAAGCTAAGTCTTAGAAATCGCAAGTGAGGGGGTGAGAACTGGTCGGCGACGCTGACGAAACGATCAAGTGAAACGTTTCGAAAGGCCTCGCTCTCCCCTTCGTCATCCTTGGTACACCCTCGGGTTAGACCCGAGGGTGTACCAAGGATCTGACCACGTCGCAGCAACCTAGACCTCGCAACAGATAGTACGACATCTCCGAGCATTACGCCCGAAGACAGCACCTCCCTACAGCGGGGAAGCAAAAAGCGACCCCATCAAGCAAATTCAGTCACTTACAAAAAATCCAACCCTCTTTCATCCCCGCCCCTCCACNNTGCGGGAGGACGTAAACCTTAACCATCGGGGTCCGTGTGAAAATGGTTGCCCTCCGGCGACTGGAAGACGCGGCATGGTGTCGGACCGACATGCCGCATAATCTTCCTGACGGAGCGTCGGGCGTGCCTGTGAGGCATATAGGGTGACGGGATGGCGCCATGCGGCGTTCGCGGGATTTCCCGGAATGCATGGTGCAGGTGGATGACGTCGTCCAAGGGTCGCCATGGCCTGGGCGGGGTTCCGGAAAAGGACGGGCATGGCACTTCTCGATCGAAGCCCCGTCCCCTCGCCCACCGTCCCGTTACCGCAGAGCAACCGGAGTCACGGACAAAAACTGCCGAACGGGGCGCTGAGAGGTGTCACTTAATTTTACTTTACGAGGCAGCTTTCAGCGCCCCGTCCGAGTTCTATATTGATCATCACGGCGTTTAAAAACGCGCGTGAACGAAACCGCATGTTCAGGAGGAAACCGGTGTCGGACAACAGCTCGAAGACCAGTCAGCAGGCCAACAGGAATGATTGGGAAAAGCTTGCCGAAAAGGAACTGAAGGCATCGCCCGAGACGCTGACCTGGCATACGGCTGAAGGTATCGACATCAAGCCGCTCTATACGGCGGATGATCTTCAAGGCATAGAGCATCTCGATACGATGCCGGGTATCAAGCCCTTCGTGCGTGGCCCCCGCGCCACCATGTATGCCGGCCGGCCCTGGACGATCCGCCAATATGCCGGCTTCTCCACGGCCGAAGCCTCCAACGCCTTTTACCGCCGCAATCTCGCCGCCGGCCAGAAGGGCCTTTCCGTCGCCTTCGATCTGGCCACCCATCGTGGCTACGACAGCGATCACCCGCGTGTCGAGGGCGATGTCGGCAAGGCTGGCGTGGCGATCGACAGTGTCGAGGACATGAAGATCCTGTTTGACGGCATTCCGCTGAAGGACATGTCCGTTTCGATGACGATGAACGGCGCGGTCATTCCGATCCTTGCCTCCTTCATCGTTGCCGGCGAAGAACAGGGATGCACGCGTTCGGAGCTTTCAGGCACGATCCAGAACGACATCCTGAAGGAATTCATGGTCCGCAACACCTATATCTATCCGCCCGAGCCCTCGATGCGGATCGTTGCCGACATTATCGAATATACGGCAAAGGAAATGCCGCGCTTCAACTCCATCTCGATCTCCGGCTACCATATGCAGGAGGCGGGTGCGACGCTGGTGCAGGAACTGGCCTTCACGCTGGCCGACGGCCGCGAATATGTGCGGGCGGCACTCGCCAAGGGGCTGAATGTCGACGATTTCGCCGGGCGGCTGTCCTTCTTCTTCGCGATCGGCATGAACTTCTTCATGGAGGCGGCCAAACTGCGCGCCGCCCGTCTTCTCTGGTCGCGGATCATGGAAGAATTCGAGCCTCAAAAGGCGTCCTCGCTGATGCTGCGCACCCATTGCCAGACATCCGGCGTCTCACTTCAGGAGCAGGATCCCTACAATAACGTCATCCGCACGGCCTACGAGGCACTGTCTGCGGTTCTCGGCGGCACGCAGTCGCTGCATACCAATGCGCTGGACGAGGCGATGGCGCTGCCGACGGATTTTTCGGCCCGCATCGCCCGCAATACTCAGCTGATCCTGCAGCATGAGACCGGCGTGACCAAGGTCGTCGACCCGCTTGCCGGTTCCTATTATGTCGAAAGCCTGACCAACGAACTGGCGGAAAAAGCCTGGGCGCTGATCGAGGACGTCGAGGCGCTGGGCGGCATGACGAAGGCCGTTGCCGAAGGACTGCCCAAGCGCCTGATCGAAGAAGCCGCAACGCTGCGGCAAGCCAAGGTCGACCGGGCCGAGGAGGTCATTGTCGGCGTCAACAAGTTCCGGCTGGAGAACGAGGACGATATCGACATTCTGGCGATCGACAATTCGGCCGTGCGCAAATCGCAGATCGAGCGGCTGGAAAAGGTGCGCCGCCAGCGTGATACGGCAAAGGTCGAAGAGACGCTGGCCGCCCTTTCCGAGGTGGCGAAATCCGGCAAGGGCAACCTGCTGGAAGCCGCGGTCGAAGCTGCCCGCGCCCGCGCCACGGTTGGCGAGATTTCGGATGCGATGCGTCAATCGTTCGGTGACCATGCCGCTGTGCCGGAAGTGGTGGGCGATATCTACGGCCCGGCCTATAACGACGACCCGGAATACAAGACGATCGTAAGCCGGCTATCCGATTACGGAAAATCGACCGGCAAACCGAAGATTCTCGTCGCCAAACTCGGCCAGGACGGGCATGACCGCGGCGCCAAGGTGATTGCGTCGGCCTTCGGCGATATCGGTTTCGAAGTTCTCGCCGGTCCGCTGTTCCAGACGCCGGAGGAAACGGCCGAACTTGCGGTGAAGGAGAAGGTGCAAGTCGTCGGCATGTCGTCGCTTGCCGCCGGCCACCGGACGCTCGCGCCGCAACTGGTCGAGGCGTTGAGGGCGAAAGGCGCGGACAAGATCATCGTCGTTGTCGGCGGCGTTATCCCGCGGCAGGATTACGATTATCTCCTGGAAAACGGCGTGGCGGCGGTCTTCGGGCCGGGCACCAATGTGCTGGATGCCGCAAACTCGATCATCGACCTGCTTGAAGGGCGGCGGCGCAATACCGTTGCCTGACCGTTCAGGGTCGAGGAAAACTGTTGCGGTAAACGAGGCGCGGAATGACCCGTTCACAGGCGCGCGGTTCGTCGGGGTTCTGCTGCCGCCGGTCGAGCAGCGTCACGGCGCGTGCCGCGATCGCCTCCGGGTCCTGATGGAAGGTGGTCAGGCCATAGCTCAGCCACGCCGCTTCCGGCACGTCGTCGAAGCCGATGAGCGCGACGTTTTCGGGCACCGAAAGGCCGAATTCCTGGCGGATCACATCCATCGCACCGAAGGCCAGAAGGTCGTTGGCGCAGAAGATCGCGTCAGGCCGCTCGCCTTCGGCAAACAATGCGCGCGCCGCAATGACGCCGCTGTCATAATCGGAATCGCGGCCATGGGCGGTCCGCACCTCAAATCCCGAAGCGTGGGCCGTGGCAAGGAATGCATTCTCGCGTTCGGCAATGCTGGGCGTGGCCGAATGGGAGCCGATGACCGCAAGCCGGTGACGACCGGCCGCGATGAAAGCATCCGCGGCTTCCTTCGAAGCCTCGGCATTGCCGGCCAGAACACGGTCGGCATCCGGCTCGGACCGGCCGATGACGACAAGCGGCTGGCCGTTGCGCTGCGCGAGTTCGAAAAAACTTGCCGGCGGCGATCCTGAGAGAATGACCGTTGCCTCGGCGCGATGGCCGATCAGCATTTTCTGGGCGGCCAGAAGCTCTTCTTCAGTCTCGCCGGTATTGATGAGAATGGGAATGGAACCGCGGCGGATCAGCGCTTTTGTTAGCGCCGCTGTCAGATGGGCACGAAAGCCGATTTCCGGCTTGGTCGCCACCACGCCGACCAGCCGGCTCTGGTTGGCAAGCACGCCGCGGGCAAGATCGTTGACATGATAACCGAGCTCCTCGGCCGCTTTCAAAACTTTCTCGCGGGTTGCCGGCGCAACACTGGCACCTTCGGTAAAGGTTCGCGATACAGCGGAACGCGAGACTCCCGCCAGCTGCGCCACCTGTTCCGCGCTGACAAAGCGCATTTTCCTGTCGTCTCTCATGCTACATTTCACGTCCATTTCCTGCACAGCCGTGCAGACCGCGTGACATGTCTTAAAGACCGAGATTTACAGTGACATGACAGTAGACCGCAGAAAAAGCCTCGACATTGGTGGCCGAACATAAGATGAGTAAAATCTGAAAGTTTCATTCATCGATTGCCTTGCCTGAAGTCGATGACCACGATAGGTCAGCCCCATATTGTCGATCGCAGGCTCGGCACGTAAGCGTTCACGTCAATCAACGCGCAGGATCGATTGGAGCGACCAACGGTCTGCGCGGTCATGTCCGGCAGGCCCTTGGTGTTCTCCTGACAACAGGACAATGATGGACACTTCAGCGACACCTTCCTCCCCGACTTATCCCGTCATCGACCGTGTGCGGCATGAACTCAAACGGCGAGAGCTCACCGTGGAGGCCATCCAGTACATCACACCGCAGATGATTCGCATCACGTTGCGCGGCGAGAGCCTGTCGGACTTCGTCAGCCTCGGCGCCGACGACCACGTGAAACTGGTTGTTCCCGGCGCGAATGGCGAAATGGAAATGCGGGATTATACGCCGCGCTCCTACGACAACGAGAGCGGCCGGCTGGTGCTGGATTTTGCCGTGCACGAGGCGGGGCCGGCGACAAAATGGGCGCTGGACGCCAAGCCCGGCTCGACGGTCACGGTCGCCGGACCACGCGGTTCCGCGGTCATTACCGGCGTCAGCAAATGGGTTCTGGTCGGCGACGAAACGGCGCTGCCGGCGATCGGCCGCCTGATCGAACAGGCCGGGGCCGGCGACGTCATTACCGCAATCGGCGTGGTGACGGACAGAAACGAAGAACAGCAGTTTGCAAGCCCGGCAAGGCTTGAAACCCATTGGGTCCACCGTCCCGCCTCGGCGGTCAGCGATCCGATGCCGATCATTGAAAAACTCGACGGGATAGCGCTGACAGCCGATACATTCGTGTGGGTGGCCGCGGAGGCATCGGTTGCGCGCGCGATCAAGACCTACCTGACTACAGGCCGCAAACACCCGCTTCCCTGGCTGAAGGCAGCAGGCTACTGGACCCGCGGATTGGCCGATTCCAGCATCAAGACGATCGACTGACCTGCCTGCGGTCGTTTTTCTGCAAGCATAAAAAAGGGGAGCCGACGCTCCCCTTTTTCCTGTCATGGTCCGGCGTTCAGGCCGTCGGCTGCTTGGTCTTGCGCAGATAGGGCAGGACCGTATCGAAGGAACCGAAGCGCTGGATGGCGTCTTCGTTGGAGACGGCAGCCGTGATGATGACATCGTCGCCCTGCTTCCAGTTGGCGGGCGTGGCAACCTGATGTTTGGCGGTCAGCTGGATCGAATCGATCGCACGCAGGATCTCATCGAAATTACGGCCGGTCGTCATCGGATAGGTCAGCACGAGCTTAATCTTCTTGTCCGGACCGATGACGAAGACCGAACGAACGGTTGCGTTGTCGGCGGGCGTGCGGCCTTCCGAACTGTCGCCGGCACCTGCCGGCAACATGTCATAAAGCTTGGCGACCTTCAGATCCTTGTCGCCGATCAGCGGGTAATCGACATCGAAGCCGGTGGCCGTGCGAATATCGCCCTTCCATTTTTCATGGCTTTCGACCGGATCGACGGAAATGCCGATGATCTTGACGCCGCGCTTGGCAAATTCATCGGCAAGCCCGGCCATGGTGCCAAGTTCCGTAGTGCAGACGGGCGTGAAATTTTTCGGATGGGAAAACAATACGGCGTAATGGTCGCCGATCCATTGGTGGAAGGAGATCGGGCCTTTGGACGTGTCGGCCTGAAAATCGGGGGCGATATCGTTGATGCGTAGGCTCATCTTTGCTCTCCATTGGGTGGGTGGATTGAAGCGGAAAGTCGATCGGAAGAGGAGCTTGAACATGCTCCATAAACTGTCGGTGGTGAAAATAAACAGGCGTGGATCAGGCGAAAACGGCAGGATATTTCCCGGCATGACCGGCAAGGTCAACTCCCTCTTTTCATAAGGAGGATCTAAAATCTTGAGCGCATAACCGTAAAACCGTCACGGGGCCTAACCGTCATGTTGCCGGATAATCTCCAGGAATGCATCGCCGTAACGTTCGAGCTTCGTCTGTCCGACGCCTGAGACTTCCAGCATCAAGTCATGGCTCATGGGCTTGAGGGTGGCAAAACCGACAAGCGTCGTATCAGCAAACACGACATAGGGCGGAATCGACAGTTCCTTGGCGATCTCGACCCGCTTTCGGCGCAAGGCCTCGAACAGAAGGGCATCCGTCTCATCGAGCTGCGAGCGCGCGCCCTTTGCGCCAGCCGAGGACTGCCTTTCCGCCTTGCGGCCGGTCGGGCGATCCTTGCGAAAACGGACCTCACGCTCATGCCTGAACACTGCCCGAGCCTCCGGCTCCAGCTTCAGCGCGCCGAAGGCGTCGTGGTCGACCCGGATCAGGCCGGCGGCGAGAAGCTGGCGGAAGACCGATTGCCACGTTCTTGCGGGCAGATCTTTGCCGGCGCCGAACACGGGCATGCCGGTATGGCCGAAACGCTGGGTCTTCTCGTTGTCATTGCCGATGAGGACATCGATGACATGCCCCGTGCCGAAACGTTCCCCGGTGCGATAGACGGCGGCCAGTGCCTTGATCGCGGCCTCCGTTCCGTCCCACGTATCGACGGGTTTGAGGCAGGTATCGCAATTGCCGCATCCGCCCGCATGCGGCTCGCCGAAATGGGCAAGGATCGCCTGACGGCGGCAGCCTGCGGTCTCGCAAATGCCGAGCAAAGCGTTGAGCTTGGCGCGCTCGACCCGTTTGATCTCGTCGGCGGAATTGCCGCCGTCGATCATCCGTCCGCGCTGGATGACATCGGCCATGCCATAGGCCATCCAGACCTCGGACGGCAGGCCATCGCGGCCGGCGCGGCCGGTTTCCTGATAATAGGCTTCCACCGAACCCGGAAGATCGAGATGAGCGACATAACGGACATTCGGCTTGTCGATCCCCATGCCGAAGGCGACGGTCGCGACGAGGCAGAGTTCCTCCTCCTTGAGGAAGGCATCCTGATGCCGGTCGCGCATATCCCGCTCGAGACCGGCATGGTAGGGCAAGGCATAAATTCCCTGCGCGTTCAGCCAATCGGAGGTCTCCTCGACCTTGGCGCGCGACAGGCAATAGACAATGCCGCTCGATCCCTTGTGGCGCGACAGGAACTGGAGCAGCTGCTGGCGCGGCTGGTTTCTCTCGACGATCTCATAGGAAATATTCGGCCGATCGAATGAGGAGGTGAAGACCCTTGCCCTGCCAAGCGCCAACCGTTCGATAATGTCGTCGCGCGTATGCGGATCGGCGGTGGCCGTCAGAGCCATCCGCGGCACCTGCGGATAAAGGCGGGCAAGTTCGCCGAGTTCGCGATATTCCGGGCGAAAATCGTGGCCCCATTGCGAGACGCAATGAGCCTCATCGATCGCAAACAGCGCCACCTTCGTTTCGCCGAGCAGATCTCGAAAGCCCTGTGTCATGATCCGTTCCGGCGTGACGTAGAGAAGATCCACGGCCCCCTTGGCCAGGTCCCTCCGCACCTCGCCGAATGCCTCACGCGAGAGCGAGGAATTGACCGCTGCTGCCCGGATGCCGACCTGCTTCAGGGCTTCCACCTGATCGCGCATCAGCGCGATCAGCGGCGAAACGATGATGCCGACACCATCGCGGCACAAAGCCGGGATCTGGAAACACAGCGATTTTCCAGCGCCTGTCGGAAACAGGACGACCGCATCGCCGCCGGCAATCACATGATCGATGACGCCTGCCTGCTGGCCGCGAAAGGACGAATAACCATAGATCCTCCGGAGCATTTCGACCGGGTCTTCGGTCTTGCGGCTACCGGCAGGCAGGACAGATCCGCTTGGCATATTCTGCATCGTCTCGCTCGCTTTCATGACGTGCCCACTATTGCACAGGATGAAGCAGGATCGCGAGCCCTTGTCTCGTGGACGGGAGTGGTTTCGGAAGAAGGAATATGGATGATGCGCGGATCTAGCTGCAGTTTCCAATCAGGCGCGGCAAAGGATCTGTCCTTCCTGATGGA
>UBXM01000031.1 GCA_900469445.1 Hyphomicrobiales bacterium | reverse complement strand
GATTTAGGGGGCCACTACAGGCACGCACGGGCGGGGATGAATTCGTCGTGGTTGTTGCGGGTGATCGGTCCACGGGCGAAGCGGCTGCTGAGCGGATCCTCGCACGGATGAAAGAGCCTATCCGAATTTCCAATGAGATCGCTGACGTCCGCACCAGCATTGGCGGCATCTGGACGGGCGAAAAGCGTGATGTTTCCGAACTCCTGAAGCAAGCCGACGCGCTTCTGTATGAAGCGAAGGCCGCCGGAAAAGATGCCGTCAGGTTCAGTCGGTATCCGGGGTAGTAGCTTCGGAGGCGACGGGTTCCAATGCACCAGCGGCAGACTTGGATCGCTGGGTTCGACGTGTCGCGAGGTCATTGTATCGAGACCTAAGTTCAGACATCTCGTATTCGCCGCTGATCCACAGCTCTACCCACGCCAAGAACTGTGGATCATCGTCAATAGGCGTGCCTCGCGACATCGCCTTGGCGCGGACCTGATCGAAGATCATTCGCCGTCTGTCGCTGTCGATTGCCAATCTGCTCATCCTCGATGACGTCGGGTGGCGCTAAAGGAAAACTGCGATCCCCTCCGTATTGACGACATAGATGAATTCTTCCCATGCCTCATGAGCTGACGCGAAGGGTTCATTCCAGTCGGTGAGCTGGTCTTCTAGGCTTATCACTTCCATCCGCCAATCATTCGCGCCTGAGGGGCGGAAGATTTCCACAAGGACGGCAATCCCATTGTCGGTGTAACGGCCAGAAAGTTCGGAGCGTTCGGATAAGGGCTGATGCTGGTTCATCGCGTCACTGACATGTTTGCTCGCAGCCCATAATATGCTTGCACGACGCCGTGGCAAGACAGAAGCAAGCCGAACCTCAGGCCGGCGCGTTAGGGCGTCGCGCTGGCCGAAACAGACCGGGACGCCTTCTCTGCTTCCTTTGGCCGCCCATCCTTGAGCGCCTTGACAGCAAGTAGAAGCTCTTCGTCGCTGCAGGGCTTCACAAGGTAGGTGACCTCGGCGAACTCGTCTGGAACTGATTTCCTGTCGTATCCGCTGAGGAAGAGAAACGGCATCTTGCGCTTAGCGAAAGTAGAAGCCGCCGGATAGTCCAAACCGTCATCCAGCTTGATATCGAGGATGGCGCCGTCGAGCGCAAATCCGTTATCCTCGGCGATTTCCATCGCGCGTTTCAACATTGCCCACCGGACCGAATACCGAGGCTCCGGCGCGATCAAGTGTTCTCAATAGGTCCGTCGCAAGAAGATAATCATCTTCAACGATCAGGTATCGACGGCCGGCGAGGGAAAGGACATTGGAAGCTGCTGTCGAATGGTCAGCTGCAATGCCAATCTCCTCAAGCGCGATCTGGTGTGCAAGCAACGTAAGCCGGTGGGGATGGGCTTTTCCGAAAACTGGTCGATGTCGAAAGCTGCGCTTGCGATCGTTCGTTCGACGATCCGACGGCAACATGCTTCGCTGGGCGAATAGCGGCATGCCCATTTGTAGAGAAAATTGCGGAGATCCGTGCTGCGGCTTGCATTTACGGATACGAGCATTCGCTCCTCCTTTCCGTCCGGCGGGCAAGAGCGCGTAGTCACCCTTAGCCGTCACCGCCTACGAGGTCCTTCGTTGACGATAGACTGAGCATACACACTCAAAGATTGACGTCCATCCTGCGGCGCAACAAAGCAGGTCTTGTTGCGGAGCCACGAAAGCGCTTTGGCAGCTTATCGCTCCTGTCATATCGAGCGCCCGACCCGGAAAATTTGGCGTGAGCACGGCGCCGCATGATGCTTGCGCTCCGGCATTCCGCTCGGTCATTTTTTCGGAATAGCTTTTGGCTTCGGTTGGTAAAGGCGCCGTTTGACATTTGAGCGAAGAGCATTGCGGAGATCTTTGTCGGTCATTGCGAGATCGAACCAATCGGCATCGAAGTGACCACCGCACCAACGAATGGTCTCTTCGAATTCGGGATCATCCCGGTCCGCGATGATCTCGAGGAAACGCTCGTAACCTGACACGCCACCAACATCTTCGGGCGGGCGCGCTCTTTCGCCGGCGATACAGCTGCCTTGCTTCGGCGTTGTAGCAAGTGACAGAAATTCCTCGATAACGACAGTATGTCGCCAGCCGTCCCCGAAATCGTAATGGTAGGCGAATACAGCCCCTTGCTCGAAATCCAGCAAGCGAACCTCCGTCTGATAGAACACCCGAGGATCCTCGTCAGTCGCGTCCTCGGTCAGGATCTCGACGTCGCCATAGCGTAGACCACCGACGCGAAACTCATAGAGGTGATAATTCCACCAATTGAACGCAGCCTGGATTCCAAGATGCAGCTGTTCCAGATTCCAGTGGACTGGCAGGATCAATCGGCGCCAGACGTCCGGATGGATCTCGTCGATAGAAACTTTGATCTGGGCGGCGTTTGAAGCTTTGAACATAGCGTGAATGAACAAGCTTGGTGGTGAATGGTCAAGACGGTCATTGGCGCCGCGTGACCGTAATTTTTGCGGATGCCCGCGCTTACGTTGCGTTCGATGAACCCGGCTACCACACAGCATCTTGCTAATCGACAGGATGGTCCAGGCACGAAAACTTGTCTGGCATCGATCCCCCTGCTCGTTGATGAGCTGCTCGCAGCCCATCGCAGCCCATCGCAGCCCATCGCAGCCCATCGCAGCCCATCGCCGCCATCCGACGCAGCCTCGCAAATGGGATCAATTGGTTGAGCAGCTTCTGCATGCTGTAGATCGACGCGGCGGGATCGTGAGGTTGTTGTCGAAGATCCTGGCAACGAGCAGAGGCTAGCATCCGCTTTGTGAGTGACGCACCGCTCTTTGCCCCCTCGACAGGATTGGCGCTGTCAGCTGGGCTCCTCTTCGTGGCCGCCGCACGCAGGCGTCGAAATGATCACGCCTCAGTCGGCCCGATGCAGGATCTTGGTTCAAGTTGGATCGCCAGGGCCGAAAGTCGTAAAATGGCGAGGCGAGATTAGGCAAAAAGTCCCTGTCGGGAACCTCATGGGTACCTGCTTCATTGGTTGTGCGACGGATATCTCGTTCGATAGGAGAAAGCAGATGAACAAGAAGCAACTCGGAGTTTTTGCCGCTGCAATGCTCGCAGCGGGTAGTGTCACGGCGCAGCAGTCTACGGTAAACGGCGCTGCCGGCGGTGCGGTGACGGGCGCAATTGTCGGTGGTCCGGTGGGAGCAGCTGTTGGTGGTGTTGTCGGCGCAGTCGCCGGAACGGCTATCGACCCGCCGCCTGAACGTGTTGTTACTTACGTCCGTGAAGCTCCCATGCCATCCGATACCGTCGTAGTGAAGGAACAAGTGGTCGTCGGTGAACCGCTTCCTTCGACAGTTGTCGTTCAGCAGGTTCCGGAGAATCCGAATTATTCCTACGCCATCGTGAACAAGCAGCGCGTCATTGTCGAGCCTTCGAGCCGCAAGGTGATCCAGGTGATCAACTGAGAAAGAGTGGCCGGACCGAAACGGTGGGATGGATGATATCCATCCCACCGTTCCTTATGATGGAAGTAAACCTCCACCTCCGGTGGAGGACTGGACGAGTTCTACATCGTAGTGGAGGAACCACCGGGTTGGACCGCTGAACTGGCGCCGACAGAGACCGGAGGTTTAATGGGCGAACGATCGCAGTCGCACGCGACTTGGAACTGCCAGTACCATGTCGTTTTCTCAAGTAAGTACCGAACGAAAAGGCTTTACGGGGACGTAAGGCGTGAATTGGGTGAGCTTTTGCATAGGCTTGCTCGACAAAAAGAATGCGAGATTGATGAGAGGCACCTGATGCCCGACCACGTGCATATGTTGATCTCAATCCCGCCGAAATACTCAGTTGCGCACGTAGTGGGCTTTTTGAAGGGCAAAACGGCGCTCCACGTTGCCAATAAATGTGCCCGCAAGCGGCGCTACAAGGGATATCACTTTTGGGCGCGAGGATACGTCGTGTCTACGGCTGGCTATGATGAGCAGGTCGTCAGACGTTATATCCGTAATCATGAAAAGGTCGACAAAGCTTCCGACTTTCCCGACCTCTTTAATCGTAGCTACTAACGTATAGCAAAACCGCCTCTAGCGGTTCAAGCGCAGCGTTTCAAACCTCCACCTTTGGTGGAGGTCATGACTTTACCGAGGTTGAAGATGAAGTCGCTCATAGCAGGTATTCTAGCGGTTATGGGTGAATGATCGCCGTGCTCGTCGGCTGAAAGATCCCATGAAGGAGTCCCGCATCAGCTTCATCTCGGAAGTAGCCAGAAATGGCTAACGCTTGCCTCCGAAAATAGACCGCTAGATTTTCCAAGGCCGACGTACGAAGCGCCGCAGCCGTCGAATCTGAAAAGTGCGTAGAAGCCAATTCGAGACCGCTTGAGGTCCTAATGGGACTTCCGGTTCCCGAGTATGGGTGACAGTAGCTGGTGCAGCCCTACTGTGGCCGCCATAGACCCGGGTGCGCATCTTTGGAACGAGCGTAAACGAAAATGATTTCCGTATTGTCTGTTACTGATTAGCCGGGTCCCGCTCGGCGGATGCTGGGCGGCCGGATTGATCTTGATGCCATTGGTTATCTGGGCGTGCGCCCCGCATCCCAAGGTTTGCCGAAACTGCTTGTACCGTATGTCCGTCGCTCCCGCGGATTCGCGTTTGTCCTTAATCGTCATTGCGCCGGGAGTTTCTCGGCTCGGCGTCATGCGTAGGAAACTAAACCTCAAGCAGGAGCGATCCTGTTCTCAAGTGGGGCGCAATGTCGGTTTCACTGAGCCTAGCGTTGCACCTGATACGTAAGCGATTGCCGCCTCTCTGGGCAGAGGTCGAGACAGGAGAAAACCTTGTAAATCATCGCAGCCGAGGCGTTCCAGCGCTTCGCGCTGTTCGGCCGTTTCAACGCCTTCCGCCGTGATTTTCAGCCCCTTTGCGCGCGCCATGTCGATCATCGCAACCACGAGTGCTCGGCTGTCGCTTCGATGCATTTCATCAACAAAAGACTTATCGATCTTTATGCGGTCAATCTCGACCCTCTGCACCCTGGAGAAGGAGGAGTAGCCGGTCCCGAAATCATCGATCGCGAAACGTACGCCTGCTGCTCGCAGCGTGGAGATCGTGCGTCCGAGCTCACTGTCATTGTCGGTGGTCGCGCTCTCGGTCATCTCGATCTCGAGCCTGTCAGGCCTCAAGTTCGAGCGTGCAAGAGTTGCCAGAACACGCAGCGCATAACCAGGGGCTTCGAGTTCGCGCGCCGAGGCATTGACCGCAACGGTGATCTCAGGGAGTTCAGCCAGCGTCCTGCACGCGTCTTCAAGCACAAGAGAACCAATCTCGCGGATTAAACCCATCTCCTCGGCGAGGGGAATGAACTGGTCGGGACTTATGTAACCGAGAGTAGGGTGGTTCCAACGAGCGAGCGCCTCCAGCGAGCATAGCTTACCGTTGCTCGCTGAGAATACGGGTTGATAAAAGGTCTCTATCTGGCTGCAGGTCTCAACTGCGGATCGCAGGTCATTTTCAAGCGCTCTGCGCTTGCGCAGCAGTTCGTCCATATGATCTCCGAAGATCGCATAGGTATTCCTTCCGGCAGCCTTGGCGTGATACAGCGCGATATCCGCCTTGCGGGTCAGTTCAGCCGGGTCACATGGTCCGCGTGTAAAGGCCACACCGACGCTCGCCCCGATCACGACATGTGCCGTTTCGATCTCGAATGGCGCCTTCAAGCCATGGACAAGTGTGTCCGCGAGCTCCTCCGCAACGAGAGCGTCATCACCCTGCAGCAGAATTGTAAATTCGTCGCCCCCAATTCTGGCGATCAGAGCCTCGGGGATGAGATCACGCATGCGTGCGGCCGCAAGACTGATCAGCTTGTCGCCAACCGGGTGGCCAAAGGTGTCATTGACAGCCTTGAAACGATCGAGATCGACGAACAACACAGTGTGACGTTCGTCATCCGAAGCCTCCCGTAGCTGACGATTGAGCTCTTCGTTGAAGCGAGCGCGATTTGCAAGGCCGGTCAGTGCGTCGTGAGAGGCCTGATGGCTGAGCTCTGCGCGGCTTGCTGCAAGCCGTTCCGTCCGACGCCAAATCGCGCCTCCAGCCAAGCTGCTTCCGGCAAATAACGCAACGAATGCAAGGATCAGGGCAGGGGTCGTGGCCTCCAAAACATGGTGTCCCGGCCGAAACGGTTTCCATTCGAAGTATCCGAAGATTTCCCCATCCCGCCCTTTCAATGGCACGAACGCCAGATTGCGATCCCGTGGCCGCTTTGCCGAAAACTGCAGTTCGGAAAACTCGTACTCCTTGCCGATAACGGTCGGTAAATCGCCGTCGAGAAACCGCACCGCAACGTGGAGCATTTCACTGCCGGCTGCCTGCTCGACATCGCCCGTGTCGGACACGATCGGTTTGACGCTCACGATCGCTGGACGAAACCCGACATAGGATAGATCCGTTTCGCCGATCGAGAGGATCTTGTCGCCAGTGCCTTCGGTGTCACCGGCAGTGAGCCGCGTTCGAAGCGTCTCTGCAAGTGGCAGGTATGCGCCCCGAAGATCGCCTGTAGTAGGCGCAAAGTCTACGTCCGCGGAGAATTGGTATAAAGGAACAAGGTCGGATGTCAGAACAAGGGCGGTGTCGTGACCAAAGTAACTATGCATCCAAGAGCCGAGATTTGCATCGATCCATTCGATGTTTGCGGCTCGAGCATTTCTTACGGCGTCGTCCCAAACCGTGGCGCTTTCTTGATCATGAGCAATCCCTGCCTTGAGTTTTGCAACTGTCAAGGTGACGAGATCGCGTTGCCTCAGAACCGCAACTTCGTCGCTGCGAGCGGCCGCCCAGCTTAAGCTGATGAAAAGCAAACCGCACAGCACGAAAGAGGCGCAAGCTGGAAGTACCCATCGTAGAAACCATTGAGATTGAAGCTGCATTATCATTCGCGGTACGCCATCCTGTATTTAATGAAACAGTAAAACAGCGGCCATTAATACGGCCGCAAACAAACTGGTTAGAGGCTGGTTAACGGGCGCTCCGTACGCTGGCGTACGGTTGCGGTCGGTCGTTCCCAAAAGCGAAGCTAAAACGTTCTCGGGCAAGGTTCGCACAAGGCCCAGACCACAAGAGGGACCGGCAACTGAGATGCTTGCGGAGGCCAAACAGCGATAATGAGGATCGGATATGGTCTTTGACGTCGAAATGATGCTTGACTGGCAGCAACGGGGAATGAATGCCCGGGTGCTTGGTCTTTCCGCAAGCAGAAACCCCGTCGTGCCTTATCTTAAGACAGTGAGCTGTCCGAAAGAAAAGGATAACTGGGCGCAGAAAGCGGAAGCCTGGTTGTTTGGCTGGCATATCGAGGATGCGACGAGAGCGCTCTGATGACGAGCTTTACAGCCGCGAACTTTTAGTCGGCAGAGGCACGATAGGTATTCCTTAAGCGAACCAAGCGCGGCCAACGGTCTTGGGCGCTACGACGAGGACTACCGCCACGACGAAGATCGTTCTTCAAGAACGATCCACCCTCGCTGACAACACTCGGATCCTTTATCGAGCGGCCGCTAACCGGCGAGGTCAGGATAAGTTTCTTGCCTTAAAAATTGACTCGGCGCGGCAGCTACAGCTTGTCTTCTTCGCGCTCTGCTTC
The DNA here is from genome assembly GCA_900469445.1 of Hyphomicrobiales bacterium. Taxonomy (GTDB): domain Bacteria; phylum Pseudomonadota; class Alphaproteobacteria; order Rhizobiales; family Rhizobiaceae; genus Neorhizobium. The sequence continues at coordinate 104,501 of UBXM01000031.1, read as the reverse complement.
ACAGTTCTCGCAATAGCGCCTTAGTAATTCACGTGCTATCTGTCCCGCGAACGGGGGGATCACGATGAGGCTGAAGCTCATTGCGGTAGCAGTGGCAGCGCTTGTGCCAGTGGTTACTATGCTCGGTTACAACGAGATCGCGATGCGCCAGCAGCGCAACGACGAGGTCCAAGCGCTGGCCGCTCAGGCCGCCCGCCAAGCGTCCTCTGAAGTGGAGCGCATCGTTGAGGGGCTGCGGTCTCTCCTCGTGGCGATAACCTCCATGCCGGCCGTGCGGCACCTTGATACAGCGGCTTGCAACGAAGCGCTCGCCTCTCTCGCTGCGAACGTTCCCAATATCCGGACAATCTTCGTCCTTCGCCCGGACGGAAGCGCGGTCTGTGGTAGCGCGCCAATGCTAGCAGGGGCATCTTTTGCCGATCGCGGCTACTTCCGAGACGCAGTCGCGAGTAAAGGCTTTGTCGTCGGCGGGTACACGAAAAGCAGGATTTCCGACGCCGCTGTCTTGCCTCTGGCGATGCCGCTTCTGGATGGCGACACTGTTACAGCCGTCGTGGTCAGCGGGATCCGATTGGATTGGCTGCAAAATCGCATCACAGAACGCGGTGTTCCGCACGGAAATGCCGTGACAATCGCAGACGGATCCGGGACGATCGTGGCACGCGTGCCACTTCCCGAGAAGTTTGTAGGAACTATTATTCCAGATGCATTTCAGCAACTGATCCACGCGGATCGACCAGGTGTCATTGAAGTCGAAAGCCAGGATGGCACGCAGCGAGTGCTCGGCTATCGGCCGATCGCACTCCCGGCCAGCCCGCTCTATGTCAGTGCCGGCTTTTCAACGACCGAGGCCTTTGCTCCGATTAACCGAGCGACGATCACCAATGTTCTTGGCATTGTCGGCGGTGCTCTCATATCCCTGATTCTGGCGCTCTTCATTGGCAGCCGCTTTATTCTGGTGCCCATCTCGCGGATCGCGACCGTCATGGACAAGCGGAAAGCGGGTGATGCCGTAGCTCGCACCGGAATGAGACCAACCGACGAGCTGCATGCCGTTGGCGCAGCGCTCGACAACCTCCTCGATGAACTGGATTGCCGTCGAATACAGAACGAGAAAGCCGAAGAGGAGCGCATGCTGCTCGTGCGTGAGCTGGCACATCGGGTAAAAAACGGTTTTGCCCTGGTGCAGGCTATCGCGCGGCAGACCTTCGCCCGCTCCGATCCCAGCCAGTACAAGTCTTTCTCCGAACGGCTAACCGCGCTTGCCAGCACCTATGACTTGATCCTGTCGAAAGAAGGCTCTGCCGCCCAAATCCGTCAGGTGATTGGATCCGCCCTGCGCGCGCACTCGGCGGCCCCCAATCGGATATCCCACGATGGCCCTGATGTTGTGCTGGCTGCAGACCTTGCTCTGCCTCTGTCGCTTATCCTTCACGAGTTGGCCACCAACGCGACGAAGTACGGAAGTCTGAGCGTCGAGGAGGGCAGGGTCACCATAAGCTGGAAAGAAGAGGACGGTCACGTCATTCTCCTCTGGCAGGAAAGCGGCGGCCTTGCCGTCGCAACGCCGACGCGACGGGGTTTTGGCAGTGTTCTCATTGAAAGAGCGTTTCCAGCGGCAGCACAAGCTACCAGCAATGCCGAGTTTCATCCTGACGGCCTCATCTTCCGGTTGAGCTTCCGCTTTGCGGAACAAGTCGCCTCTCCCGACGTTCATGGCCGTCGTGACGACGAGGGTGCTCATGCGTAAATCGGTGCTGATTGTTGAGGACGAGCCGCTCTTAAGAATGCTCGCTGTTGATCTTGTCGAGGAAGCGGGCTTCACTGCGCTCGAGGCGTCAAACGCTGACGAGGCGATTGCCTTGCTCGAAGCAGACACAAATATCCGGATCTTGCTCACGGATATCGATATGCCCGGCAGCATGGACGGTCTCAGACTTGCGGCCGCGGTGAGAGACCGCTGGCCGCCTATCGAAATCATCGTCGTATCCGGCATGAGGAAGCCAGAAGCACATGAGCTTCCCACGCGGGGCGTTTTCTTCGCCAAGCCGTACGATGTCCGACAGATATCGGCGCAGCTCCTGCTTATGGCGTCGTGATTGGACAGTGCCTCTGTGTCGTCGCGTCGAATACCCGGCCGCCGCATTTTTTGGTCGCGTTGAAGCTCAGGTAAATCTGATTGCGTGGAGCCCGGCGCTAAATTAGAAAAGCCTTAATGTGATTCGGAATTACCTTCATGCATGACTTCACCTTCGACCAAGCATCCGCCTCAGCTCTTCTCGACAGTATCGCCAGTCCCGTCCGCCTGGAAATCCTGCGAATGTTGATGGAAGGCGATATGGCCGTGACCAAGATCGCTGCCAGCCTGAATATGAGCCAGTCCGCGATTTCACAGCATTTGCGCAGACTGCGCGATGGTGCAGTGGTTCAGACGCGGCGCGAGGCGCAGATGATCTTTTATTCGCTGCCAGACGACAGCTGTATCCCAACGCTTTTGGCTGTTTTGGATGCAGCCGTTAGATCCGGCGAAGATGTGCTCGCTACGCGGCATCAAGAAGCCGCGTAAAGCCCAAAGAGAGACGAGCCTTAGACTGGCGCCCATGTTCTCGAACTTGTCTTCGAGCTCGATCTCCTTTGCAAAAGATACGCCGTCCTTGATGATGCGTGGCGCGCCGAACGACTTGTCCATGACGGTGTTGCGGCCCTTGAGACCAAGCGTAAATTTTACCGCATTGAAGAGAACATCGACGCCACGCAGCACGCGTACATGGGCATCGGTGTAATTTGACTTCTTTCGCAGCCATTTGTTCACTCCTTCAATAGGCAGCTTTTGGACTGATGGGCGGCAGTGCGTGATTACGCAGCCTGCTTCTGCTCCGCCTGGCTTCGATAATGCCCAGGACGTCGCTTTTCTGGAAGAACTCTCTTGATGGACCTCGGCAGTCTGTTCGCTACAGTCACCAGCGCCTGATCGGGCCGAATGAATGGCGACGCGTCGATGGCGGATTCAGGCTGCAGTGAACCTTGAATTCGATTTCTTGCTCTCCTAGCTGAGCGGCGGCCGAGGCTTGATGAGCTCGGTCGCTTTCCACGTCTGTATGGAGTCGAGACCGCATGGAACAGAATATCGAGATCATGAAAAACGCGAGCGTTTCCGAAAGGGAAGAAATCATTATCGATTTCGCCCGGTGGCTTGAGACAACATCCCACGACGCCCTGGTCTATGGCGAGGGACGTTTCGCCTTGATGTCTGCAAACCTGGCTCAGGCAATCCGTGCCAACGCTGATGACCTTGCGCGCGATACGCCTGAAACGGCGGCGCGCCTGTTGCAGCAGGCATGCGCAATGATATCGCAGTTCAAAGCGACTTATCCCTATCGCGTCCTGAGCCGCTCGATCCACTGATACCGTCGATTTTTTTCGCGAAAGATCTTGAATCGTAAAATCGGCAAACCAAAATCGAATGTCGCCAGCCGCTCAATAATGGGCTGGCTTTGCCGGGAGCGCCGCTTTTGGCATTCCCGTACCCATGTTGCTTCAAGGAGGATATGGCTATGGCAACATCTTACGATTACGCACCGCTCTACCGTTCGAGCGTCGGCTTCGACCGGATCTTCAATCTTCTCGAAAACGCTCAGCGCGCCCGCTCGTCGAACGACTGGCCGCCCTATGACATCGTGAAAACCGGTGACGACACCTACCGGATCTCGATCGCGGTAGCGGGCTTTGCCCAGGACGATCTCGACATCACCTTCCAGTCCAATCTGCTGACCATTACCGGCAAGAAGCAGGAATCCCCGACAGAGGGCTACCTGCATCGCGGTATCGCGGGTCGTCCGTTCGAGCACCGCTTCGAACTGGCTGATCATGTCCGAGTGAATGGGGCGGACTTGAACAACGGTCTGCTGACGATCGAGCTTGTTCGCGAAATCCCGGAGGCTCTGAAACCGAGGAAGATCTCGATCCAGAGCACGCCTGCATTGACGTCGGTCGCTCCAGCACAGATCGAGGCCCAAAAAGCGGCTTGATCCTGAAGTTCTGTCATTGGCTCAGGGCGCCATCGCGATGGCGCCCGTCAACATTGCGGGTAGGGAAGGAGAGAATGAAGAAGCCCGATATGTTCAGAGAACCCGTCACCATTCTTGTCGGCCTCGGGTTACCGGCGCAAGTTCGCGGGGTGATGGATGCCTATCAACACCTTTCCGAGTGGCCAGGCTCCCTCAGGGACAGGGCTCACGCTGTCGCCCTGAAGTCATGCCAGGCAGCGCTGCGTGGCGAGATCGAATCGGAGACGGCGCGCGGCCTTTTCGTAGCGTTCGCAGAGAAGCACGAGCTTCTTACGACTGAGATGCCGGCGGTTGTGGCAGCTCGGTCGCGTAGCGACACAGATCCCCATGTGCAGTGAGGGGCTCACCAGGTCCCCACATGCAGGAGCATCTGCCCAGTGATTTTATAAAAACCCCCGCTCACAGTCAAAAAAGACGGGCTCTCCTAAAGGTTCTCGCTCAGCACTCTTTGCCGTCGAGTTGGACAGGTTTTGCGTTGGCTCGGCGGTATTTTGCTCATCCACCAGACCACTGTCCGCCCTCACAACTCGTCATTGACGGCATTGTAGGTTGGTTGGAGCCAATCGGGTTGTCACGGCTTTTGAAAAAGTAACGATGGCAACCTCGTCACGACGCGACGTGACACAGAGACGGTTTGATTGAGGGCGGTCAAGCAGGGCTAAACTTGCTTGCGGGTCGTCTTATTCAGCTGCTTGAAGACGGAATGCCGTTTTAGGCTGCTCGATCTCGCTGAGGATCTCCAAGTCGTCGATCATGAAATGCTGATCCGATCCCGGCACCGCCAAGGTCCAGAATTCTCGACTTGTGCCAAATATCGTAGAAACCTTCACAACCGTAAGGCGCCCATCGTTATGTTTTACGGAACGAGCCCAATAGAATGCGTTCGGAACCAGATTGCTCATGTCGCTACTCCTGTCAGACAGGATCGTACGAGAGTAAGTCGGGAAGAGACTACGAAAATGAGACGCTCAGGTAGCGCTGTCCCCAGGTTTCAGACACGAACGAAAAAAGTCTTAGAAAAGCGTCAAGTGGGCGAGGGCGATGGCGCTTGAATTCTTGTCCCAGAAAAACCATTTGACCGGCGATTTCTTTACGAATGGAGGTATCAGTGACGACAGTCGAAGAATGGCAGTCCGAGCAACACGTATTTGAAGCCGATGTCAGCCGGCTCCTGCACATGATGGTGCATTCTGTTTACTCGGACAAAGATGTTTTCCTCCGGGAATTGATCTCAAACGCGGCGGATGCCTGCGAAAAGCTGCGGTATGAATCCATTTCCAAGCCGCAGCTGTCGTCCGATGGAGCCCAGCCGGGAATTCTTGTGACGCTCAATGAAGAGGAGCGGACACTCGTCATCGAGGACAACGGTATCGGCATGAACCGCGAGGAGATGATCGACGCGCTTGGCACGATCGCGCGCTCGGGGACAAAGGCGTTCATGGAGCGGCTTGAGGCGGCCAAGGCTGGCGAGAAGGCGGAGCTGATCGGCCAGTTCGGCGTCGGGTTCTATTCTTCGTTCATGGTCGCCGATCGGGTCGATGTGATCTCCCGCCGCGCCGGCGAGGGCGAGGCCTGGAAATGGTCTTCCGACGGTAAGGGAAGCTATGACATCGTCGGGATCGATGTCGGGCAAGCACCAGCACGCGGTACGCGTGTCGTGCTGCAACTCATGGACGATGCGAAGAAATACGCCAGCAAATGGACGGTCGAGAAGATTATCCGTGAACAATCCGGCCACGTGCCTGTTCCTATACGTCTCGTTGACAAAGAGGGCGCCGAACCGTCACAGGTCTCCGATGGTGCAGCGCTTTGGATCAAGCAGAAGAGCGAGATATCTAAGCAGGACTACGACGATTTCTATCATCGTGTCTCGGGCCAGTACGATGAGCCGCTGGCTAACGTGCATTTCCGCGCTGAGGGCCGCCACGAATATACGACACTTGCCTTCATACCGGGCTCTCAACCATTCGATTTGATTGATCCAGACCGACAGGGTCGGATGAAGCTTTACGTGAAGCGCGTCTTCATAACCGACGAAGCCGACTTGCTGCCGCGTTACCTGCGGTTCGTCCGCGGCATCGTCGACACCCCGGATCTGCCACTCAACATTTCCCGTGAGATGATCCAGGAAAGCCCCGTGCTTGCCGCTATCAAAAAGGGCGTAACGAGTCGGATCCTTTCGGCTCTGGAGAAAATGGCCGAAGGAGAAGCCGAGACGTTTTCCAAAGTATGGGATCTGTTCGGCCCCATTCTCAAGGAAGGTATCTACGACGACTTCGAGCGGCGCGCGCAGTTGCTGAAGCTGGCGCGCTTTCGTAGTACCGTATCCGATGGGGCAACTCGGAGCCTGGCCGACTATCTAGCCGGAATGAGGGAAGGGCAGTCGGCGATCTATTACATTAGCGGCTCCAGTCTGGACCAACTGAGATCGTCGCCGCAACTCGAGGGTTTTCGAGCCAAAGGGATAGAGGTACTTCTGCTGACCGACGGCGTAGACAGTTTCTGGCCGACCAACGCCCCAGATTTCGAGGGCAAACCTTTTAAATCTGTTACTCAGGGCCTTGCCGATCTTAACGCTGTGACCGGCGAGGGCGGCAACGATGAGGGTGACCGGCAAGCTTCTCCTGAAGTTAAGGCGTTCATCGATTTCGCTCGAAGCACACTGGGTGAGGAAATCGGTGACGTGCGGGTTTCCGATCGGTTGACCGAAAGCGCGGTCTGCCTTGTCGCGTCGGAACATGGCCCCGATCGCCAGCTCGAAAAGCTCCTCCAAGGGGTGGGGCGGTTACAGACCGCATCGAAGCCAATCCTGGAGATCAACGCGCACAACGAGCGTGTTAAGGCCATCGCATCGACCTACGATCTAGCGTTTCGCGAGGATGCGGCGTGGCTGTTGCTTGACGAAGCACGCGTTCTTGACGGGGACAAACCAGCCAATCCGCGGGCTTTTGCCGACCGACAGGCCAGGCTGTTTGCGCTGGCCATTGGGCAAGGCAAGTGAAAGGTCTCGGCGAGGTGGTCTTCGGCTGCCTCGCCACAAGCCTAGGCAGAGAAGGGTTCAGCGCGATCGGCGGTGTTTCGCGTTCTCCGGGAATGCACAGCGCTTCTTGGTTCACGATCTGAGGTCATCGCCAGCCGCACTCAGTGCACAGACCGCCAAACTTCTGTTATTTAGAGGATTTTTGAATACTAAGTTCGTTTGGACTCTGCGGGTCGAAGGTTCGGCTCCCATCAAGCTTAAGGTGAAGCGTCTTGAGCTGATGCTGATGTGATTTGCTGGAACCGGCGAGTGGTGCACACTAAAATAGCCATCTGCGGGTTACCGACAAATGTATGCGGAACGTGCGCGCCGCCATTGAGGCAAGATGCCGGGCTCTGTTGCCTGCTTTACAATACGCTGGGAGCACAAGCCGTGGCCATACCAAACGCTGACCGCGCAGTTGTACAGGCATAGTCACCGGGAGAGCAGGCACGGCAAACGTCGGGGCGGGCTTCGTAAACCAGACAGGTCGTGGTTTCGCCCACGGTGCCGGAGAGAGCGGAACATCTCGAACTCTCGCAACGCATGCCTCTTTGATCTGCGGTCACGAAACGAGGAGGAAGTCTGTCCAGCGCCTCGTCGGTCTCAGTGGTAAATCGTGGCCAGTCCGGCGAGTACGAACAGCAGGCACCACATGTCTGGCAGTCCAGATCTGTTACTTCAGGCGGAGAGACGCTCCAAGTCGGCTCATTTGCGTGAAGCAGCTCGACGTATGTTTCGTCGGAAATCACTTGTGTTTCAGCAGCCACATCTTGCCCGCCATGGTTATGCCATGTGCTGAAACCGCCGGATCGACCTCGGCGTTGAGCAGCTGCAAAAGACCGGCATCCCGCAATTGGGTTATGGTCGCTGTCGACGCGAACTTGACCTTAATAGGACGTTCCTTGAAGCGATCAGATTTTTTATAGGTTACGTCCGCATTGAGATGGGTCCATCGACCGCCATCCTGCGGATAAAGATCACCCTCCTTCGCGAGCTTCAGGCCCCTGATCTGGACCGGGGCCAGTTCGACCGGTAGAGAGGTGGATGTCGTGCTGTTCATCGTATGGTTCCTTTGTCTGGGGCTCAATCAGCTGCGGTCAGCGATTGGCGTCAGCCTCAGCTCTTATTCCTCTAGACGTCGGTCGCTCGCCCTTGAGCAAGGCGGGCTTCTCTTAGGCGGGACGTTTTGTCCCGGCGTGCCTTCTCGGCAGCATCAAGTTCTTCGTGAACGCGGTCGCGGGTCGCGGTTTCAACCTTTGCCCTGTCGAACGCCTTTTCTGCGTTCTGACGGGCCGAACTGTATTTTTCGGTCATCGTGATCCTTGCGCCAGTCAGAGACACCAATGAAAAAAGGCCAGGCGTTGGCCTGACCTTCGGTCGTTCCTTGCTTCGGCAGTGCCAGTACATCCGTGGTCAAAGCTAAGCTGGAACAGAACTATGTTAAGCAGCCTGAAGGTTGCCAGCCGACATCTTGCCGGACTTTCTGTCAGTTTCCAGCTCGAAGGCGATCTTCTGGCCTTCAACAAGCTCGCGCATGCCAGCCCGCTCGACTGCCGAGATATGCACGAAGGCATCCGGACCGCCGTTGTCGGGTTGAATGAAGCCGAAGCCCTTGGTGGAATTGAACCATTTTACTGTGCCGATGGTCATGAATAACCCTTTCATAGCAACAATTGAGGATCGCGCCGCGGACGCGACACGATTGGTGGTAGCGATGCTTTAAAGGGAGGGTCGTTTAACACGCAGTGCCAATTGCGCAGCAAGCAAATCTCGGCAGGAAAATATCGTTAAACTTAAGATGGAGGCGTTAGTGCGTAAAGTCAACCAAAAGTTTTTGCGGGCTGCAACTGGGGTGGCCGTTCAGGCGGGCTCGCGCCTGAACTTGGTGGTGAAACCGTCAGCCAGGCTGCCCGCCCATCCACTGAGCTTTTGAGTGGCGAAAACCGTCGGATCGAACGTCAGGCGTCGATGACCATCTTTCGACTTATGATTTCTTGTGCGTTGTAGCGAGATATCAGGGCAGCGGGCTGTCTTTATTCCATGTCTGCACTACGTAACTAATATCGCGGGCTTACCAGCGACTGGGAGATCCTTGAGCTCTCGCGTTATCGCGGAGAGTCAATTGGTCGCCACCGAACCCACCTATCGCGCCGTTCAGGAACCCGATTACAGCTGGACTGTGATTGTCGTCGAGACTGGCCTCGCCTACTGCGTCCAGGGTTTTCCCATGGCACTACTCCGTGAAGAAGTGGCGCTCGCATTGGCTGACGCGCTGAACATGATGATGCCCGAGGGCATGACGATACATTGAAGGATTGTCCCAATAGCAATTAGGTGGAGGGCGTCTTGGCCTTTGTCCGCCGCGGACCTTCCTTCAGCGAATGCGATGCTGGTGCGGGGAGCTCTGTCGGAAACACTGCGGGCAGCCTTCATACGTCTGCATCGTTGAGTTTCTCCTTGCTATCCTTCTGCAATAGGCGCGTTGTATTCGATGGGGCGCTACGCCTCCGAGGAGAATCCTATGTCTATTCAATGGAGAGATCTTACCGGGACGCTGACCAAGAGATATTCGCTAGTCAGAAATCAAAACGAGAATTCAACCCGTGACAGCGGAGATCTGAAGGAGACCTCGAAGCTACAGCAAAGAGTAGCTTTCGAAACAGGACGGCACGAAGAACGCATCACCCGCGAGAGACATGTAGCAGCGAAGATCTCACGCTTTCATCGCGGAATAACCGGAGCTGGCATCTCCCTTTCGCAGCCATCCAAGCCATCCGATCCGAAGCATGGCGCAGAGCGTGCGTCGTTAAGTGAGCGCCGTGACACTCAGGAAGAGCGCTAGTCGTCAGGGGTACTTGAGCCTACATCGCAGCGAGAAAGTCGACGGACTGATCGACGTGCTCAGCCTGCAAAGCTCCGATTTCCCGTGCTATATTATCAAATAAAGCGGCTAGCTCGCTTTTAACGAGGAGAACGCCATGGCCAAAGGTCAGGTACGCGGAAACAAAGAGGCTAGGAAGCCGAAAAAGGACAAGCCTGCCCCGAAAGAGGCAACGGCGCTTGGATCACAGGTCAAGGACGGCCAATCTTCAAAGAAGAACAAGTGATGGCCCGCGGAGAAGGCCGCGCGGCCTTCTTTTCGATCATTTTTGCAGCTTTGATCTTCGCTGTTGTTGCTGGAGGACTATGGTGGATGACGGATCATGCTGGAAACCTCGACACCAAAAGCAGCATCACCAATCCGCCCAAATAGAGCATGGTACTCTGCCATCTAACCCCAGGGCAATATCGATTGGCATTCGGCGCGTGGCCTATGGCGAGAGGCACACCTCCCTGTCCACGGAACCACCTCAGTCGGAAACGGATTACTGAGGCCGCCGAGATACCGGGGCGGCGTGTTCGCCAAACGACTATCGACTCCTAACGTTAATGAGCGTAGCCTAACTTATCGTCGGCAACCGAATTCGTAGGCGCTGACGACTGAGAGTGCTCTCTTGCTCCCGCCTGCATTTGCGCGGGAGCCTTATATGGCACTCAGCTCGGCTTTAGGCTTGCATCTTTCGAAATTACGAAACTTGATTGCCGCTGCGCGGCAAGCAAACACAGACAACATCGTTATCGGCGGTGCAGCCACGAATGTCTCCTCACAAGCCATACTGCCTTGAATGGGCACGGTCACCCTGGTTGGCTTCAAACTGCGCTGGACACGCCCCGTCTATGTCGGTTTAAGCGACAAGCTCGATACGACGATCTATGGCCCGGCTGACGCGATAAGATGGATGCAAGCCCATTTCATCCACAAACACGGGTTTACTTTTTGGCGGGCTCACGCCCTGTGCCACAGCGCGCTTTTGGGGACCATCCACCACGACTTTGCTCGCCAGTCTTTCGTCGATGCCTGGGTTGAGCAAACTAGCCGAGAAGAACCGCACGATAGCTAGTGCTTCATGATTGACAGAGGGAGCATAGGCGGACGCGCTTCCTCGACCGAGCAGCCGAAGCCGGGATCTTCGGTTGCTCGGTTTATCGAGAACCACATGACTTCAGGGCGAAAGGGGCAATACCACCGACTGCAGCACGCTCACGCGTTTGTGACTTAGAACAAACTGGTAGCTAACCCGCAACGACTGTGGGAATGATCCTTTTTACGGAGATTTTCATGCGCATTTCTGCACTCCTTGCTATTTTGGCGACCGCGTCGCCTGTTGTAGCAAAAGATCCAGCCATACATGTGACGCAGACCGACGGGGTTGTGCATGCCTTCCGGGGTTCGTCCCTGAAGGGTGACCGAGTGATTTACGCAATCACAGCGTCAGATGCCGGTTCGATACGGTTTGAGTTTCGCGGGAACAATGAAAATTGCGGAGCTGAAATTCAGACAACCTCTCAGTTAGGATACCTTCCTAAGTTGGATCGCTTTCCAAGTGAGAGAGCTTTCAAGACAACGGATGGGGAAACCTTCACTCTTTCCTTCTTCCAAAACCGCATTGCCCGGATGAACGGAGTCGAGTGCGCATTTTCATTCTCTGTTGAGTAAAAAACGTACGAACTTGGCAGTCCTCTTTGTTCAGTCCTCCAGTGTTTGGCACGGGATGTCAGGGCGGGGAGCCGTCCGCCCGGAAAAAGCCATCGAACGCAGCCTTCTTGTACTCTATGGGCGTCGAAGGTTCCGCACCCAACATTTAAGTGTCTAAGCAGCCATCCGCGTCATCGTTGCGATCACGTCGGTCTCGCGATAGGGCTTTGAGAAGAACACCATGTCCGACGGCAAGCTGCCCTGTGGTGGCTTCGTGTGGCCGGACGTGATGATCACATGGATTGGCGGCCAACGATCCCGTATGAGGGCCGCGAGGCGCAATCCGTCGATGCCGCGCGGCATATCGATATCGGTGAATACAATGCAAATATCCATGCGGCTTTGCAGGATTTCCATCGCCTGAGTGGCGTCGGCGGCTTCGACCGCCTCAAACCCAGCGGATTCCACCATGTCGATGGCAGCGATGCGCAAAAGCGGCTCGTCTTCAACGACGAGAACGATAACAGGGGGCATAGGAACACTCCGTTCGCTCTAGGACATTTGCACCTGAGCGAGCGGTGCGTGGAATTCGGCTTCGAAGCCTGATCGGATATAACTAGCGTCGACGCCTCCTGTTCCAACCAGCCCCATACGGATTAGTTTCGACCCGAACCCTTTTCGTTCAAGAACGACAGCAGGTGTCAATGCCGCGTGAATTTTCCCCAATGGAGGTGCGGAAGTAAAACTCCCCACTTATGCCGACGTGGATGCCAGGGCGAATTGAGGATTTTTCGGTGGGCGGCCGCGCGGCTTTTGCGGCGGTGCGAATGCCGGGGGTGCGAGGAGGGCTTTTGAGCGGACATGCTCACAAGTCAAAGCGATCGGCAATGACCGCAATTGGCGCCGCCGTGTTGATCACTTCCATCCGCCAATCATCCGCGCCTCAGGGTGGAAAATTTCCACAACGATGGTGATACCGTTGTCAGTGCGGCCGGAGAGTTCGGAGCGTTCGGATAGGGAGTGATGCGGGTTCATTGTCTATCACTGGATTGACATGGCGAAGCATTGGCTGGCCGGGGTGAACGGCCTTACGAAATCAGGCGACGATCATTTAGATCGTGGTTTTGACTTCTTCGCAGGACTTAGACCCAACTCCCTGTTAAGCTTTTTCTGAGCGAGTTTGCGGGCGCGGCGAATGCCTTCTGCATTTTCTCGTGGGCGCTTTTCGGAGGGCTTCTCGAAGTGCTCGCGCAAACGCATTTCCCGGGCGATGCCCTCCTGCTGCAGCTTCTTCTTGAGGACGCGCAGGGCTTGGGTCGACGTTGTTGTCTCGGCCGAGGATAAGCATGGTGGCTCCTAGTGTGGTGAAATCAGCTCGGCAAAATCGATGAACGCATGTACGCGCAGATTGCAATGGTCGACCGAGACGAAATGTACTTTCGCGGAGCGTCGGCTTTAGCCTCGCGCCGGCCTGCCTCACCTCTTCCCGCGACAGGTTTATTCTTTTCAATTTTGTCGTCCGGGAGCACACAGTTTTCGTCCGGTGCTTGCTGCCACTATGAGGAGTAAACGTTTGGTCGAACTTGAATATCCTCCTGGAAGTTAGCCACTCAATGATGGGTCAACTCTTCAATTCGCCTCAAGAGCGGAGAAACTTGGGAGCGCGAGCATTGAGTGCCCGTTTCGACGAGCGTCAAAGCCGCGCTGCTTGTACAGGGTCGACTGCTTTGACTTCTACGGTCACGTCCATTGACAGTAAGGCGTCTGCCGCACCCATGAAGCTCCCTGAAATCGGAACGGCCTGGGCGATATGGCGGATCACAGCAACTGGGATGAGGTTGGCGCCGCCCATGCTGCGATTCGTGGGATCGAATGTGATCCAACCGGCGCCCGAAACGAAAACCTCCGCCCAGGCATGCGTCGATCCATAGTCCGTCGAGCCGGTGAGTGAGCTGCCCGGATTGAACAGATAGCCTGAGACGATCCGGGCGCCGAAGCCCAAACTGCGCACCGCCTCCACAAATAGTACGGCAAAGTCTCTGCAGGAGCCCCAACCCCGATCAAGAGTAAACAATGGCGCCTGCGTGCCTTCCTCATCCCGGCTCTGGTAAGAGATAGAGGAAGTAACACCAAGGCTGACATCCTTGAGGAGGGATAGCGTATCCGTCGGTCTTCCGGCGACGAAACCGCGCGCCCATGTCGCGAGCCGGCAGTCGATATCTTCGTACTGCTGAAGCGCAAGCGCACCGAGATCAGTCCGATCATTTTCGATGTACAGAAAAGGATAGTTGATTGCCGACGCCGCAATGTCGAAGACGGGCCATGCCGATGCGGTCAAATCGACGGTTGCCATGCTACCCACCACCAGACTATCGCTTGGGGTCGGGAATGTCGCTGAGGCGATGGCATTGCCGAATACGTCATGCGACCAGCTCAGCTCAGCCTCGGGGGAAATGGAAATCTCATGGCTTAGCAGCCTGAGCTCGCGGCCTTCGCGTGGCCTGAGCATCAGGCGGTGCGGCGACAGCGACACCTTCTCTCGAAAGGTGTAAGTCGTACGATGATGAATTTTGAGCATCGGCATAGCAACGGTCCCTGAAAGTTGATGGTGAGGCCGCTGCCCCAAAGACAGGGCAAAGGCAAATGTTCCGCGCGCCGCACCGGCTCATCAACGCATCAGTCATGCAGCCCGAAGCGCACCGTTGATAACTGTGCCGACGCCTCGATCGTCCCAATCGCCAGCGTCGTGCACCGCGCTCGGCTTTGCTCGTTGCCCAGCCCCGGGACTCATCACAAGACCCGCTTGCCCTTAGGATCAGACATCGCTGATCGATGGGAGATGCAGTTTCACCTCGCGTCGCTGCTTTTCATCCAGAGGCTCGATATGCTCCTTCCAGAATGACGATGCCATGGCTGGTTCATCGTCCCACTTTCGAGTGCTGACGATGTTGTCGCCGACTTTCACCCGCCGACGCCCACCGAGGCGCAGGTACTCCTCCGCCAGCCGCAGGGATGGCATCTCAGCATCTTCGCGAATTCGGGCATCTTCGCTGTTTTTATTCTTCTCCAGGAACACGACCAGCGCCTCACGCTCGGGACCGAACGGCCGCTGGTTGAGGAAAGCATCGACCGACGAACTTGTCTCGTGGCCGCCAGAGGATGCGTTCCCCCGGTGGAGGACGAAAAGCCTGCTGGTCGCAGGGTCCTTCCCAACGAACCACTTGTCTCCATTTGAACTCGAAGCAAACTCTTGCATATCGGTCATGTCGTAGTCCTCTTTGTCAGGTGTCAGTTCATAGGAAACGGAAAGCCACAGCCTATCGGATCAGCCTGGGAGCGACGGTGATCCCGGATCTCTGGGCGTCGCAGATCAAAGCTTATGCCGGCCTCCCAAGAGTAGGTTAAACCTGTCGCGGATCAGGCGAGGCGGCGTGAAAGTGGGTAGCCCGCAGCGTCGTAGAGCGCACGGATCTGGTTCTGATCGAAACGCGCCTCGTCAATCTCCAACACAGCGCCACGCTGCTGGCCGTTTGGCATGTCTTCTACGGCGAAACGGAGGGCTTCGGCAGCCGTCTCGAACCGCCGATAGCGAGGGCCGCTTATTCCAGCCTTCGACTTGCCGGCGTAAAGTCCAGCTCCGCCTGTATAATCGAACCGGGTCACATTTGCGCCCTGGCGGTTGCGACAGGATGACGGAGGCGACGGGCGGCATCTCGGACGGTTCGTTCGCTGTCGCGCAGTTCGCGCTTCCGCAGTTGCATCCGTTTTCGAAGGTTCAAGAGCTTTTCGGCACTGGAACCGGCTTCGGCGGCAGGTGCGCGAAACAGCGCTTCTGCGGATTTTCGGGTGGTGTAGTTTATCATTTTGTCCTCGAAGAATGAGCGCGGTATCGCGCCCTTTGCGATGATAGTGGCGTGACAGCGCCGAGCTATTTCTTGCCGATACTCGCCGCGTGGCCGCCAGCGAGCTTGACCTGCGAGCCAGATGGCGCGGGTGCCGCTGCTGCCGATTTGTCTTTTTTCGGTTTACGGATTTCGCGGTTGCTACGGGTTTGGCCTTTGGCCATGGGCTTATCCTTCGGCGCCCGATAAATGTCGGCGCTGTTTGAGCTGGAGTGATTTGGGTTGGCGTTTGTCTCCAAGCAAATTTGCTAAACTGGCAGGAGCGTCCTGCCTCGAAGTATCGTCCGCATGCGGGTTTTTCCGTCGATGCCGAAATTTGGAAAGGCACTCATCGCCGCCACGGGCAGGATTCGCTGAGCGGCTCGGGTGACCACGGTCTCAAGAAGGGTGCGAAGGGTCGCTTGTTCATGATATCCGAACGCATTCGAACGAGCCAGATTTTGTGAAACGTAGCCGGAATACTCGTTGGAAGACATCGCGTCCTCCTCTCGTTTGGGTAAGGCCGTCGGAAAGACCGCGATACCTATGATACGGCGTCTGCGTCTGCCACATGCCTGCCTCGCCGTTTGAGCAGGCTATTGTCATTTCTGCCTGCGATGCCGCTCGGGCCGGATGTTGCAGCGATCGAAACCGGACCCGTCCTTGCGGACGCTTCGGAGATTAAAATTGCCAATCTCTGTGGCGGGAAAAACAAAAAGGCCGGGCATGAACCCGACCTCTCACAGTCATTCAGCTTTGCTGCCAGTACATCCGTGGTCAGCGGTGCGAATGACCTTATTACGCCGCCTGTAGGTTGTCGGCAGAGTTCTTGCCGGACTTGCGGTCCTGGACGATGTCATAGGTGATCTTCTGACCATCCGAGAGTGAACGCATGCCCGCGCGCTCGACGGCAGATACGTGCACGAAGACATCCGTGCTGCCATTGTCAGGCTGAATGAAGCCGAAGCCTTTGGTGGAGTTAAACCACTTTACAGTACCAGTGTTCATAACGATTTCCTTTCAAAGCAATCGTTGTGGTACCCGCGATGCCTTGCGGGATAAGATCGATTATTTGAGAGGAAATCCGACGGGAGCACAAAGCCCTGGAACGACGTCACAAGCATTGGTCGATAAACAATATGTAAGCTCAATTTTTGGTTTTGCAATACCTATTTCGTTTTTGTTCTAAGCTCCTGCTGTCTTGGTCTTATCAACCCTGTGTCGCGCAACCAGCCTCGCGTGCGGTCGACAAAATTCCGACCTCCAGCATGCCTCCAACGGAGCTTTCGCTGTTCACGGCAAGGGTACACCGTGGGCCATGCCCTTGATGAGATTGATCTCGATGACGGTCTGCCGCTCTCATTGAGCCAGATCTCACGACTATCGCTATTGATGGCTCCATCACATCCGGCGCGTCGGAGACACGGTGCACGGTGGCCCACTGATGGACGATCTGCTCGGCATTTCGAAAGCCTGCCCTACGCCTGAGGCGGTTCCATAAGGAAGCCCATCGATGATCCCGCCGGCAGCAAACAATTCGGGATAGGTCGCAAGCATGACGGTCGCCATCGCGCCTCCGGCGGACAGTCCAATAATGAAAATCTTATCAGGATCAAACCGAGCGACTCGACGACGTATTCTATCATCTCGCGGATCGACAGAGCTTCACGAGCGTCGCGCCGGATTGCGTAGTTCGAGCCCGTTGAAACACAGGTTGGCGTTCGCCCGCTGCTGCTCTGGACACAGGGCGGCGTGCAGTGATGGTTTCCGCTCCGTCTCACGGTCCGATAGCCCGAACTTTATGAATGCTGAAACGAAAACGGCTAAGATCAGTATTGCCAAGGCGAGCTTCATCGCGGCCTCCTCCGAGAAGAACCTAATTGATCAGCGATCGTAAAGTTCACGGCTAGAGAAGCGCGGGAGTTGATGACTCAGCCGGTAGTTTCGTGCGGCTGGTTTCTTGTTAGGGTTCCTACCACCTGGACGAGATCTCCGACCGTAATAAGCCGGTCGGCGTCTGTGTCAGATATTTCGATTTCGAAAGCCGCTTCGACTTCCATCATTGTCTGGGTGATCTCAAGAGAGTCGGAAGCGACATCATCAATAAGCGTGGCATTCGTGATCTGGTCTTGATGGATCCCGAGGTTCTTGACAAGAATTTGAGTCAGCCGGGAACGGATTTCATCTGGATGCATACATGTTCCTCGCACAAAGGGGCAGCACAAGCGCTTCGCCGTCGACACCAACGCTGGCCAGTCGCAGCGATGTGTAAGGTTTATCGAGTTTATTCACGGTCGTCCATTCCACAGCCCGCCATCGCTCACCCCGTCGGATCTCGGAATGATCATGAGCATTGAAGGGCAACATATGTCCTTGGCATCTTCGACGGCTTCGATTGTCGCGCCGCTAGGCAATACAATCTTGAATGCGCTGATCCTCTCTTGATCAACCTCGACCGCCATTCCAGCGTGAGACTCTTTTGGAGAGAGAAGCATCCTAACCAGCACATTGGGCCGCGGGTCAACCCGAAGGCCAACCGCTAACTAGATGGTGATCAAGGTGCCAAGGATGTGCTTCAATGGCGATTAGTTCCCACACACGTATTGATACCGAGTTCGCTGCCCTAGAGGACGTGGAAACTACTGACGACTTAATATCTGCAGGGGGCAGGATCGAGCCGATGGACCTGCTAGGTGAGGACAGTTCATTAAAAAGATGCAGGTTTCCCGACTGAGGCGTTCGCGGGTCGCGGGTTCGAACCGCATCAAGGCGGGCGAGTCAGGCCAAGATTGGTTTTAACGAGATAAGTCTCGCTCAATGACTTCACGAGAGCCTTCGGCGGGATCCTGCTCCGGACGAATGTCCGCACCGTCGGATTTATCAGCCCTCATCGCCTTTTCCATGCCCTTTTTAGCCTGCTTCTTCAGGCCTTCTCGCGCCTGATCGGCTGTTTCCGGGTCACTTCTTGATGCATCGCTTCCTGGATCTTTTCGTTCGTCAACCATGATATTCTCCGGTCTGGGGTTAGCGTCGCTAATCGACGGTAGGTGGAGAGCGACCTCTCGACGCCCTTTTTCATCCAAGGGCTCTACGTTGGCCTGCCAGTAGGCTTTGGCCTCCGGAGGCTCGCCGTCCCATGTTCTAGTGCTAACGATATCATCATCGACCTTCGCAAGCCGCTGGCCGCCGAGGCGAAGATATTCCATCGCGGTTCTATGGGATGACGTGTCTGTCTCGTGGCCGCGCAATTGCTGCTCAATTTCGTTCTGGGTCTGCCCAAGCACCTGGAGGAGTGCCGCGTGTTCGGGCTTGCCGGCTCGCTCCTCGAGGAACGTCGCGAGGGCGGTGAGGGTTTGATGCCCACCCGACGGCTCATTGGCCGTGTGTCTCACGACCGTTTCCCCATCGCTGGTCTCCAACGACCAGCGGTCGCCATTGGTGCTGACAGAAAACTCCTTGGTTTCGCTCATGTCGTTATCCTTACCTTGGAAGCGCTGCAATTGCTCACAACGGGTCTGACGCACGAACATTGCTGTCGGCGGCCGACATCGTTCCAAAACCTCAGGACGGGAACATGCCGGTGGCAGCTGAGACCTCGGTTCGCATTGCATCGAGTGACCCGCGCAGGACCCTAATATCAGCGCTCAGGGCAGGAGCCGCATCCTGCTCTTCCCAGTAGAGAAGGGTATTGTGCCAACCAGTCGTCGTTTCGATCAAACCGCGGACGCGCTGCATTGTCCGCTCGTCCACCTGGATCGCCGCCCGCTCGGCGTTCTGAGCGAGCTCGACGAGATCGTTCGCCTCCACGCCCCAGATCGGCAGCGCCGTCCGAAGCTTGAGGATCTGGGCATTGATGTCGTCAATCTGAGTTTTTTCCATCACCATGATATGGACTGAAAACCGGTTCCTTCAATGAGCAAACAAAACTAAAGGTTGACTTGTAGGTGTGCTGCTTCTATTTTCGGTTTTATCGATATTTTGCTTGCTGAGCTTTGGTTACCGCGTGATTAGCACCACGCCTTGAGCGAACCTTCCTTTCAAAAACATCGCTGTCACCATCCGCGTCGCCTCCGTTGCGCGGTCGATCAATCATGCTTTGAAAGGGATCGTCATCATGACCACAGGCACAGTAAAATGGTTTAACTCCACCAAGGGCTTTGGCTTCATCGAGCCTGACAACGGCGGCGCTGACGCGTTCGTCCATATCTCGGCTGTTGAACGCGCCGGAATGCGCGAAATCGTCGAAGGCCAGAAGCTTGGCTACGAGCTCGAGCGCGACGTGAAGTCCGGCAAGATGTCGGCCTGTAACCTTCAGGCTGCCTAACCCCAACCCGGTTCCGTTCTTGACCACGGATGTACTGGCACTGACGAAACCGCGTATCTGCGAGGCCGGGCGAATAGCCTGGCCTTTTTTGTGCTCGCCCTGAGCGGGCTTTTGAAATTGGAACTGTTCATGACACAGACACACTCGAAATCCAGGCAGCAGGCCGAGATTGCCTTTGGCCATACCCAGTCGCAGTTCTTCGCCCGTAACCATGTTGTCGAAGAGTTGGACTCTGTCGCTCAGGCGCGCGAGGCGAAGACCCAAAGGCTGCGCGAGGCACGCTTTGCGAAGGAAGCCGAGGACATCGCGAAGGCCTCTGCCGGTCTCATCGCAAAACGCACACGCAAGGGTTAACCTCCGAGAGGTAACACCGTGATCGATCTTGAAGAGAATGTGGAATGGACGTCCGGTCAGCTACGACGCGCTATCAAGGCCGCAGGCGTCGCTCTGTGGACATGGAACGTCGACACGGACGCGTTCATCATGGATCACCGGGGATACGAGCTCTGGGATCTTGGCGCCAATGGTATCCTGTCCTTCGAAGATCTTTCGGCCAAGATCCATCCCGCCGATCGAGACCGTGTGAGGGCCGCTTTCGTCGCCACGCGCGCGTTCGTCGGGCCCTATGAAATTGACTTTCGGATATTGAGCGGTCTTGACGTCCGCTGGATTTCGGCGCGGGGGCAGGGAAGTGACGACGATATCGTCGCTCGCGTGATGACAGGCATTTTTCTCGACGTGACCGGACGCAAGCAGGCCGAAGAGGGGCATGAACTCCTCGCGGGCGAGATGAGCCATCGGGTAAAGAACCTCTTGGCAATCGCGACGGGGCTAACGCAGATGACGTCCCGGTCGTCGAGTTCAATCGCTGACATGACCGCCCAACTCACACAGCGGCTAACCGCGCTTGGTCGTGCGCATGATCTCGTTCGGCCCTTGCCTGGTGATCAAGGGACAGCAGCTCTTTTGGGCGACCTGATAACGATCCTGCTTGCGCCTTATGAAGAGACGGCAGCTTACTCCGGACGCATAAGGGTCGCAGTTCCGAGGATGGGTGTAGGGGAGGGCGCCGCCACGGGGCTGGCGCTGGTCATCCACGAGCTTGCTACCAATTCCCTAAAATACGGCGCTCTTTCGCTTTCAACGGGAATCTTGGATGTCTCAGGAACGATCTGCGGCGGCACTGTCGTTTTAGCATGGACTGAGCAAGGAGGACCCCAGGTGGTCGTTCCAAATGGGGCAGGCGGTTACGGTAGCAGGCTATTGGAGCGCACAATGGCCGGGCACCTTGGAGGATCGATCACATTCAACTGGACGCCTGGTGGAGCATTGATAACGCTCACGATGGACGCTGCCCGTCTCGCCATTTAGCTCTTTTTAACTCACTCTTCATCCAGCCGCCTTGCGTCACTGTCGGCACATGCGGCAATGAAGTGCGGGCGGCAAATCTCCGGATGCACTCCGTTGGTGACGGCGTGCTGGCAGAGATCGAACGCTCGCCAATAAATTGGACCACATCTGTGATCGATCGTCTTCATGTGTCTCAGCGCATCTGCCGGTCCCAATATCGTTTTAGTTAGCTGCGGCCCATCTCAGACATAGACGGCGTCTGCCAACGTACCGTGAAATCAATTGCAATAACGCCCATGCCATCCTCTGTCTGTTCATGAAAGACGTTCGTGCCACGGCGACTGCTAGGCGGGGACCGTTATCGGAATTCGGCAGTCGTCAGTTAGATCCACCGGTGGAAACAACGGGGTGCCCGAGCCGAAAATCTCGTGAAGTGTCTGCAACATGCGCCTGACCTCACCCGCGTCGCATCGGTAAAAGATAGTCTGGGCATTTCGCCTGGTCTGAACCAGTTTTGCGCCCTTCAATTTTCCAAGGTGCTGGGAGAGAGCCGATTGGCTGAGTCCTGCCATGACCGCTAGTGGACCAACCGAAACTTCTTCCTTGCTGATGATCTCAAGAATGAGCATGCGCTTCGCATTCGCCATCGCTGCGAGGAGATTGGCGGCTTTTTCCGCAAATCGCTCGGACAATAGGTCTGTGGGCATAGGTATCTCCGAGCGCACGAACTCCTTCCCCAGGAGGAGGCAGGCAGGTCTGCGGGATATACATGGGTGCGAAAGGGAAGGCGCTCTCGCGAACAGCCGCTACCCCAGCGGCAACGCGCCGACAGTGACAGCTAATACGAGCATATGCAATATGAGTGCTTTAAGGCCGCCTGTCTTCGAGAGCGCACATCTGCGCAACATGACCGGATATGCTTCGTGACTTGCAAAGACGCGCGAAGTAATCCATTCCGGCACGGTCGAATGTTATGTTTAGGCCAACAAGCCCGTGCGCAGGCGGACCCGCACGGGCTTTCGACATCTGGATAGAAGGGAAGGCTGAGCCTTTCGCCTGTTCGAACACTCACTATGGACGATTAGGGTGCTGCGCGCCGCGTTCGCTCGAGGTAGGATTTTCGAACTGAAGGCATGTGCGGCGAAACAACTTGAGGGCCTATGAGAACCAGGTCGTACTTCCTCTGGCTGTCGACGCTCGTGCTTCTGGTTGCCGTGCAGGCCGATAAACCCTCTTCGCCGTCCATTGGCGGCGGAGGCTACGACCTTGTGCCGTTCATATATTCCTGGATGATCGTTTTCACAGGGCTGTGGTCGCTGGGCACTTTTGTAGCCGCAGTCAGTTTTACCAATCGGGAGTCGTCGAGGAGCGCCCTTGCTCTCACTGCCGTCGGTGTGATCACCTTCACAGCGGTTCTGCTCGTCTATCGCGACAATCTCTCGTAGCGCGTGCTTGAAAGCACCCTTAAACGGGTGCCGCCTTGAGTGGTGCTACCTCCCTCGCCGGCCCTCATGTGACAGAAAGCGCGCGAAGCTTGCTGATGATCGTTGCGAAATTGTATGGCTTTGCACAAAATCCGCTGATGGATCGCCCATCCCGACGACTTCGCGATCGGCTTTCCAAAGAAATTCTCCTCTGACCATAGGCGCCAAAATTCGAGGTGTTCGTTTAATCTAAAGTTTAATCGGAACTTCGAGTAAATCCAAAGGTTGTGGTTCGTCTCCAACCAAAGGAACATTTCATGTTCATGCGAGTCGATCAGCTGCAGGCTTCCCTGCCAGCGCCCAACCGTGCCGATCCGAACGCCGCCGCCGCCCTGCAGGAGTTGCTCGGGGGCAAGTATGGCGAAATGTCCACGCTCGGAAACTACATGTTTCAGAGCTTCAATTTCCGCAGCAAGGAAAAGCTCAGACCATTCTACTCACTTGTAGCCAGCATCACCGCTGAAGAGCTCGGTCACGTCGAGCTTGTAAGCGCCGGCGTCGGCATGCTCAACAATGGTCCTGACAAGAAAGATGGTGACCAAGGCGATGGCGGCGATATCTCTGAGGCCCCTTGGGAGGGAATGAAGGACATTCGGCTTGCAGCCGCATTCCTATCCGGCGGTGGCGGTGCTTCCCCGGTGAACAGCAATGGCGTGTCTTGGAACAACGACTTCATCACGACCACCGGCAATGTCGTCATCGACTTGCTGCATAACTTCCATCTCGAATGCGGCGCCCGGCTGCACAAGCTCAGAGTCTATGAGACACTTTCCGACCCGACCGGCCGCGAGGTTTGCGGTTATCTGCTCGTGCGAGGATCGGTGCACGCACACGCCTATGCTCTGGCGCTGGAGAAAATCACCGGCGTTGACGTGAAGAAATTCCTTCCCACGCCCAATATCCCCCTCGACAAGATCCCGGAATGCCAAAAGTATCTCGACGAAGGGTCGCATCGGCGTCTCTACACGTTCAGTCCAAACGATTACAAAGAGATGTCTGGCATCTGGGGTAATGGTGAGGTTGCTCTTCCCACAGATCCACCTGGCGAGCTCGAAGTCGTGGACGGCATGCCGGAGGGTGGCAAGATCCAGCAGCTCGTCGGCGTTCCCTCCGCCTTCACGCCTGACTACGCTCCAGAGGAAATGTTCGAGATTGCGGAAAAGCTCTACAAGGCGTCGCGATAACAAACTTTCGGGGGCCGCAAGGCTCCCGACCCTTGTCCGCGGTAAAACCAACCTTGCTAATCATCCTGGGCAGTCGCAGGCGAGATGATCAAAAAACTAAAAAAGTATCGCGCCCCTACGTTAGCCCATCTAGATATAGAGCCAATGGTTCAGACTGCATCAAGGCGATAATCATCACCCTTCGGCAATCTCACATTGCCTGCCAAAAACGAAGCTGGAATCTCTAATTAAATGCCGAGTCACCGGGCGCACGCAGCGAACCGCGTCGCAGCCGCCTTCAGATAGTTAAAAGTCTGATGCGCCGAAATCAGATAGAGTCTTTCGCTTGCGCTACTACTGCTGCCAAATCCTCTGTTGTGAACGGCTTCGAGAGCTGCAACGCATCTTCTACTCCCGACGCCAACCGACCGGTGTCATTGCCACTCGCGAAGATGATACAAACCTGCGGCCATCGTTCCCTGACTTGCCTGGCGAGATCCGAACCCGACATGCCCGGTAGACCAACATCCGTTAGAAGAACATCCACGGATTCTTTCTGCATGATGTCCATGGCCTCTTCGGCTGACCCGGCTTCCAGAGGGAAATGGCCAAGTTCGCTGAGCATGTCGACTGTCGCCATAAGGATGAGGGGCTCATCTTCAACAACAAGGATCCTCACGGGCGCGGCTGCATCTTTTGCTTCTGGTTTGTCCTGCACTGCGAGACGCTCGGCCGCCATTTTGGCTTGAGCGGCATTTGCCAGCACGTGGCGAACCTTACGGGCAAGTGCCTCGCGCGTGTAAGGCTTGGAAAGCAACTCGACACCCGCATCAAGCCGGCCACCATGAACGATCGAGTTTTCGGTGTAGCCTGATGTGAACAAGACGGCTATTGCCGGATAAAGGGCCTTGGCTCTTTTCGCCAGCTCAGTGCTTCGCATCGGCCCTGGCATGACGACGTCGGTGAAGAGAAGATCGACATGCGCGCCGCTTTCGATGATCGTAAACGCTGATTGAGCGTCCCGAGCCTTCAATACCTGATAGCCGAGATCGGTGAGCAAGGCGACCGAGGTTTCGCGAACAGCGTCGTCGTCTTCCACGACGAGGACCGTCTCCGTCCCACCTTTTACCGGGGCGCTCTCGGGTCCAGTCAGACTATCCTCGGCCTGCACGGTTTTCGGCATGTAGATCTTCATCGTTGTGCCATGGCCGACCTCACTGTAGATTTTGAGGTGTCCACCGGACTGCTTAAGGAAGCCGTAGACCATGGACAGGCCGAGGCCGCTTCCCTTGCCTTCACTTTTGGTACTGAAAAACGGTTCGAGGACGTGCTCGATAATTTCGGGGGATATGCCGGAGCCCGTATCCGTCACTGCCACCATTACGTACTGGCCAGGGCGGACGTCCTCGTGCAAACGGGCGTATTCACCGTCAAGCACCGAGTTCACGGTTTCGATCGTCAGCCGCCCGCGGCCGTCCATCGCGTCCCTTGCATTGATCGCGAGATTAAGGATTGCGTTTTCTAGCTGACCAGGGTCGATCAGGGTGTTCCACAGTCCGCCGGATACAACGGTCTCCAGCTCGATTTCCTCGCCAAGAGCACGGCGCAGCATATCGTCCATATTCTGAATGAGCTTGCGGACGTTGACCACTTTCGGTTCAAGTGGCTGTCTTCGGCCGAATGCCAACAACTGCGAGGCGAGTTTGGAGCCACGCGAAACGCCGGCCAGCGCGTTCTGAATACGGGTTTCAGCCCGCGTATTGCCGGCAATATCCTTCGTCAGGAGCTGGAGATTGCCACTGACGACTTGAAGCAGGTTGTTGAAGTCGTGGGCCACGCCGCCCGTCAATTTTCCGAGCGCTTCCATCTTCTGGGCCTGTCGCAAGGCAAGTAGTGCCGCTTCACGCTCGGTCGACTCCCGTTCCAACTGCAGCAACGCGGTTCTCAGTTCGCCGGTTCGTTGATCGACCCGCTGTTCGAGGGTGTGATTGAGCGTCTGAAGTTGCTCTTCTGCGCGCTTCTGGTCAGTAACATCGAAGCCATCGACGAAGATGCCGGAAACGTTTGCAGTTGCGTCCAAAATCGGCTGATAGATCAGGTTGACGAACCGTTCTTCTGGCTGCTCTCCAGCAGTTCGCTGCAACGACACGGGAAGGCTACGACCTATGAAGGCCTCGCCCGAACGATACACCTGATCGAGCAGCTCGAAGAAACCTTGCCCTGAAAGTTCAGGGAGAGCGTCCCGCACGCGCATTTCCAGCAGATCACGATGGCCGACAAGTTGCATGTAGGCGTCGTTCGCCAGTTCAAACACGTGATCCGGGCCGCGCAGAATGCACATGAAACTGGGCGATTGCTGAAACAGCTCCCGCATACGATCGCGTTCGGCAGTGCGCTGTTCGACCTCCGTCGTGAGTTGTCGGTTCAGTTGTTCAAGTGCAACCGCAGCCGCCTCGCGCATCTCGGCCGCCTCCGCCAAAGCAGCGCCACGCTGCCGCTCGGTTTCGAACGCATCGGCGCTGGCAAGGCTTGAAGCGATCTGGCCAGATAGCAGTTTTAGAAAATCGATATATTCATCGCTCGCAGGCCGATGGGGATTGAGCGCGACAATCAATACGCCGATTGGTCTGTCACCGCCTTGACCGACAAGCGGCACAACTGCGGCCTGCGAAGGCGCAAGATTCCAGGCGCCGCAGGGAACTTGGCCCATGTCGCTAATATCGATAATCGTCGGTGCTTGGCTGTGTCGGGCAGCATCGAGGTCCCAGGTCACACCATCTGCCGCATTATTCAAACCTACGACTGCAGCGGCAAGGTTGTGATCTTCGGCTATGCCATTCGCCCATGTTCGCTTGGCAGACCCATCCTCATCGAACAGGTAAAGCAGGCTGAAAGGCAAATCCTGAGGATTATCACTGAGCGTGCTTTGCGAGGCCTCGTAGACTTGCTGCTTGCTATCGGATGTCGCGAGGGCTGATGCGAGCTTTCGCAGCGTGCCCATGCGCCGCTCACTGATAACCCTCTCGGTTTCTTCAGACACGGCACAAAAAACGCCCTCGACATTACCAGTATCGCCGATCAGCGGACTGTAGGAAAAGGTGTGGTATGTTTCCTCAGGATAACCGTCTCGTTCGAGCAGCAGCAGGAGGGCTCGATCCCAAGTCGCTTCTCCGGTCTCGTAAACCGTAGCGAGACGATCCTTGACGTCTTCCCAGATCTCCGCCCAGACGACCCTGGTTGGGACGGCAAGGGCATTTGGGTGCTTCTTGCCCAGGGTCGGACGGTAAGCGTCATTGTAGAAGAAACTGATATCCGGTCCCCAACCGAGCCACATTTCGAACCGCGATGTCAGCAGAAGACGCAATGCCACCCTTAACGCGTCAGGCCAAGCTTCTGGAGGGCCAAAGCTGGTTTTAGACCAGTCGTGTCGACGCATCAGATGCGCCATCTCCCCATCGCCAACGAATATGTCCTGGTAAGGCTCGGAAGGCACAACAGTCATGACGTTCCCATTATATGGCAGCGGGCAAGACATAGGCGCGTGGCAGGGCAAGTCCAGTCCAGTCTTCACAATCATTTTCTTCCCGGCGGAACAGGGTTGCGCCAGTTCCACGTATCCACGCAGACGGCAACTTGACCGCGATTGAACTTTCCGGAAAGACAAATATAACAGCATTGCATCTCTACACCGGCGATGCGCGCCATGGTCTTTCGATCATTCGCGGAGCATTGGAGCGGAAAAGACATGCCCAAACGTAAGAGCCCAGCCGTCGTCAGCACCGGCATCGCAGGTCTGGACGAGATCCTCCGCGGCGGTCTGCCCTCGTCAAATCTCTATATGCTTCAAGGGGCCCCAGGATCCGGCAAAACCACAGCTGCGCTTCAGTTCCTGCGGGCTGGCGCAGATGCGGGGGAAAGCTGCATCTATGTCACCCTGTCACAGACAGCGGCGGAGCTCGAGGCAATCGCCACCTCTCATGGCTGGACGCTGGATGGCATCCGCGTCGAAGAGCTTTCGACCTCGGGCACAGTGAACGAGGCCGACGATCAAAGCATTTTCGTGACCTCGGATCTTCGTCTGGACCAGACCCGAAAGGCGATCGAAGCCGCCATCGAGGAACATAAGCCACGCCGTCTGGTCTACGATTCTCTGTTGGAGATCCGTCTCATCACCGGTGACTCGCCGCGCTTCCGTCGCGAACTTATCGGTTTCAAGTCGTTCCTCGCTAAACAAGACGTTGTGGCATTGCTGCTGGACACCCAGACGACTGGAGGAGATCGCAGCGGCGAGGAAGTCGAAGGGCTAGCCCATGGCGTCATCCGTTTCGACAAGTCCCTTGAAGAATACGGCGGCGTACGCCGACGCGTCGAAATCTCGAAGATGCGCGGCGTCCCCGTCGCCGATGGATATCATGACATGGCCATCCGTGAGGGAGCGGGCGTTGTCGTGTTTCCTCGGATCACGCCTAGTACCGCCTCAGAAACTGCCAAACCCCACATGATTAAGTCTGGCGTCGCCGAACTCGATGAAATGTTCGGTGGTGGGCAGGAGGCTGGAACAACCACGCTTGTTATCGGACAATCGGGGACCGGGAAATCGACGATGTCGTCGCTTTACGCGACGGCAGCTCTCGAGCGCGGCGAAAACGTCGCCCTGTTCCTGTTTGAAGAACGTCTTGAAACGTTCTTCCGTCGCTCCGAAGGTCTGGGTATGGAGCTGCGTCAGTTCCACAAGGACGGCAAACTGATCTTGCGGGATTTCAATCCGAATGAGATTTCGCCAGGCGAATTCGGGCAAATCGTTCAAGACGCGGTGACACAGAGCAAGTCCCGGGTCGTCGTGATCGACAGCCTGACCGGATATCTGAACTCTTTGCCGCATCGAGATAAGGCCGTGCGCGATATTCAGTCGCTCCTGAAATATCTCGCCAGATCCGGTGTGCTGACCATGCTCATCGTCGCGCAACACGGACTGCTGGGTCAGAATGTCGGCATCGATGTCGATGTCAGCTTCCTCGGAGACACTGTTCTGCTGTTGCGGATCATGGAGCACGAAGGACGCCTGCGGCGCAACATCACGGTCGTAAAAAAGCGGCACGGCCCGCATGACCTCAACGTCCGCGAGCTACTGATCGAAAGCGGAAGCGTCAGCGTTGTCGCCTATAATCCGCTTCCCGACGCGAAATGAGAGCGCCGCCAGCCGAAAGCGAGCTGGACTGGGTGCTGGTCCTTGCCCCCTTTCGCAAGGACGCCGACTACATTGCAGCTTTCTTGGGGGAACAGAAGGTCGACGTGTTGGCCGCCAAGGCCGGTGACGATTTGGAAAGCCACCTCGGTCGAGGACCCGGCATTATCGTTATCACGCACGAGTCGCTCACACCGGATGTCGTCGGGATGATTGCCGATCATTTGGCAAAACAGCCCGACTGGTCGGAAGTGCCCGTGATCGTGCTGTTGGAACGTGCCGCCCCGATCGCCCGGATCCGAACGCAGCTGCAATCGTCATGGCCGGGCTCCCGTTTGCTTTTCCATATCCGTCCGATTGCGGCGTTGGAGCTTGTGAATGCGATCCAGTCAAACCTGATCGTCCGGCTACGTCAGCGACAGGTGCGGGATTCGCTCGACAGAGAGAAAGAGCTGCGGCTCGAGCTTAATCACCGGGTCAAGAATATCCTCGCAAGCGTGACGTCGATTTTCCAGATGACAAAGCGAGGCGCGACGACGGTTGATGATTTGGCAACGGAATTCTCAGCTCGATTACAGGCGCTTTCCAATGTCCACAGTGCCGTTTTCGAAGCTGGCGGTGAGGAGGTCGAGCTATCTGCTGTGGTAGAACTGACCGTGTCGCCTTACAATCGGGGCAGCGTCAGCCGCATTTCCGTCAGCGGCCCGGACATTGTCGTCAGCCGAGAGGCCGGCACGACAATCGCTTTGTGTCTCCATGAGCTTACGACCAATGCGATCAAGTACGGTGCACTGTCCCATCCAGATGGAGCAGTAAATGTGAATTGGGAGCTGAGTTCCGATGAAGACCCGGTCCTGTCACTGGATTGGCGAGAGGCAGGTGGCCCATCTGTGCAGGCGCCAACGCGCCAAGGTTATGGGACGCGTTACGTTCGCTCATCGCTACAGTCACTATTCGGGACAGCTCCACAGATTTC
The DNA here is from genome assembly GCA_900469445.1 of Hyphomicrobiales bacterium. Lineage (GTDB taxonomy): Bacteria > Pseudomonadota > Alphaproteobacteria > Rhizobiales > Rhizobiaceae > Neorhizobium. Next base: position 74,533 of record UBXM01000031.1, on the reverse strand, counting down.
CTTTGAACGGGACGGCTTTCGTTGCTCGGCAAGCGGCCCGGTGTCCCGGCTGTCGAAACGCACTTGAACAAGACCGTAGTCACGAGATGCTTTCAAAACTTCTGGCGACCGGTGGATCAAACCGAGGACCTGGGTGTTATGAGGCAAGTTGTTTTCGAAAAAATGTAAATGCGGCAAACATTTGGATGGCACGGTATGGCAAATAACGGCGCTACGGTTCTTGTCGTGGAAGACGAGGCCCTCATCCGCCTGGCAATCGTCATGTCGCTCGAGGATGAGGGCTTTGTGGTTTACGAGGCTTCCGGTGCGGATGAGGCAATTGAGCAACTCAATCTACATCGTGAGATTCAGGTCATGTTTACCGATATAGACATGCCCGGCAGTATGGACGGTCTGAAGCTGGCATCAGCAGTCAGGGACAGGTGGCCACCGGTGAAGATCATTGTGACGTCAGGTCACCGAAATCTCCGAGATGACGAACTTCCGATCGAGGGCCGTTTTTTTAGCAAGCCCTATAATCACGTGGAAGTCGCAAACGCGGTGACTGAAATGGCGGCAATCCGCTAGTGGTGAAATATGTCAGCAAATCCTGCGAACTGCAACGCTTTCCCATTACTGACTGCGTCGCGGTCCCCGACCGTGGGGACAATCGCTGCCATTGTTGACATGGTGGCGCTGTAGGATCCGGCGTTGCTTTCACGTGAGCAAGTCGTGTGGGCCGCCTATCAACCCGAACGGCTTGCGCTTGACATTGGCCATATATCCAATATTCTGGATATATGGAAACTAACAACGCAGTATCTGCACTCGCGGCCTTGGCACAGAACACCCGCCTCGAGACATTTCGGTTGCTCGTCCGGCACGAGCCGGACGGCATTCCCGCTGGCGAACTTGCCCGGCTGCTCGATGTCCCGCAGAACACGATGTCTGCGCATCTTGCGACGCTGTCCCGTGCCGGATTGGTCAAGAGCGAACGCCAGAGCCGATCAATCATCTACCGGGCCGACCTCGACGGCCTGCGCGACCTGACACTATTCCTGCTGAAGGACTGCTGCGGCGGTTCGACGGAGCTTTGCGCTCCCCTGATCGCAGAACTGACGCCATGCTGCGCGCCGGGGGCGAAGCCATCTTGAGCGGGATCGCATTGCACGAAATGGCCGGTAGCGACGCTCGCCTCCGCGAGGCGCTCCGTGCCGCGGATCTCCCGACCGGTGATATTGAAGATGAAGGCCGCACTTTCTTCAAAGCCGTGTCTGGCGACGGCCAAACGATCGGATATGCCGGCCTCGAACGCTGTGACGGCGATTACCTGCTGCGGTCGGTTGTCGTACTGCCGGCACATCGAAGTCATGGGTTCGGCCGGTTCATCGTCGAGACAACGCTGAGAGATGTCGATGGCGATGTCTTCCTCGCTACGACAAGCGCCGCACCTTTCTTCTCGACCGTCGGATTTTCTGAGGTTCCGCGGGCCGAAGTGCCGGCGGCCGTTCTCTCAACCCGCCAGCTTTCCTCCATCTGCCCATCGTCGGCGACCATCATGAAGCTCAAAAGGCCTCCGACCTAACACGGACCATGACCATGACTGACAAGACCTACAACGTGCTGTTCCTCTGCACGGGCAATTCCGCTCGTTCTATTCTCGCCGAATCCATCCTCAACAAGGAGGGTGGCGACCTGTTCAAAGCCTATTCCGCCGGCAGCCAGCCGAAGGGCGAGGTCAATCCTTATGTCTTGAAGGAATTGGAGACGCTCGGCTATCAATCGACAGGCTTCTCCTCGAAGAGCTGGGATGTGTTCGCCGCACCCGGCGCGCCGGAGATGGATTTTATCTTCACCGTCTGCGACAGCGCCGCCGGTGAGGCCTGCCCTGTCTGGATCGGCCATCCAATGACAGCCCACTGGGGCGTTGAGGATCCTGCTGCAGTGTCCAGCCTGGATATCGACAAGCAGCGCGCCTTCGCGCAGGCGGCCCGCTTTCTCAAGAACCGGATTCTTGCATTCGTGAACCTGCCGCTGGCGTCCATCGATCGGCTGGCGCTGGAGACAAAGCTCCGCCAGATCGGCGCGATGGAGGGTTCGACGTCACCGCAAGGAAAGTCAGCCTGATGTCCACCTTCGAACGATACCTGACCATCTGGGTCTTTCTCTGCATTGCAGTCGGCGTTGCTCTTGGCCACTTGATGCCCGGCGTCTTCCAAATCGTGGGCGGCGCCGAGATCGCCAAGGTCAATATCCCGGTCGCGATCCTGATCTGGCTGATGATCATCCCGATGCTGCTGAAGATCGATTTCCGGTCGCTGGCGCAGGTCGGCTCCTACTGGCGTGGGATCGGTGTCACGCTGATCATAAACTGGGCGATCAAGCCGTTCTCCATGGCTCTGCTGGGATGGCTCTTCGTCGGCTGGCTTTTCCGGCCCTATCTGCCGGCAGACCAGATCGACTCCTATATCGCAGGCCTGATCATCCTTGCCGCGGCACCCTGCACGGCCATGGTTTTTGTCTGGTCGAACCTAACGCGAGGCGAGCCGCTGTTCACCCTATCGCAGGTCGCTTTGAACGACGCGATCATGGTTGTTGCATTCGCACCGATCGTCGGCCTCTTGCTCGGTCTCTCGGCCATCACCGTGCCGTGGGCGACGCTTGCCCTGTCGGTCGCGCTCTACATCGTGGTGCCTGTCATTATCGCCCAGGTACTGCGGAGCTACCTGACGGCCGACGGCACAACGGGCGCGCTCGACCGCTTGCTTGCGAAGCTGCAGCCGGTATCGCTCATCGCGTTGCTCGCCACGCTCGTGCTTCTCTTCGCCTTCCAGGGCGAACAGATCATCGCCCAGCCGACTATTATCGCATTGCTGGCCGTGCCGATCCTGATCCAGGTCTACCTGAACTCGGGGCTGGCCTATCTTCTGAACCGCCTCGCGGGCGAGCGCCATTGCGTCGCCGGACCCTCCGCGCTCATCGGTGCCAGCAACTTCTTCGAACTCGCGGTTGCCGCCGCCATCAGCCTGTTCGGCTTCCAATCGGGAGCCGCGCTGGCGACGGTTGTCGGCGTCCTGATCGAAGTGCCGGTCATGCTCTCGGTCGTGTGGATCGTGAACCGCTCGAAGGGTTGGTATGAGGCATCACCGGCCGTCTCCCGCAACACCATCACCGAAAGGACCTGACCATGGACGCCACCATCTATCACAATCCGGCCTGCAGCACGTCCCGCAACACTTTGGCGCTGATCCGCGCCGCCGGGATCGAACCCACCATCATTGAATACCTGCAGAACCCGCCATCGCGTGAGCAGCTCTCCACGATGATCGCAGATGCCGGCCTGACGGTCCGCGAAGCGATCCGTGAGAAGGGCACGCCCTATGCGGAACTCGGTCTCGGCAATCCGGAGCTGACCGATGACCAGTTGCTGGACGCGATGATCGCCACCCCGATCCTGATCAATCGACCAATCGTCGTCACGCCGCTTGGCACCAGACTTGCTCGCCCTTCGGAGGTCGTTCTCGACATTCTGCCGGTCGACGCCTTCAATGGACCGTTCATCAAGGAAGACGGCGAGCAGGTCCTCGACCAGGAAGGAAAGCGCATTGCCTGAGACATTTCCCGCACTGCATGACGACCATCTTCAGCCGATCGCGCTAGAGTCGCTGCGGCCAGCATTCTCGACGCACAAGCCGAGAATCCTGATCCTCTATGGATCGCTCCGAGAAGTGTCTTATAGCCGTCTCCTTGCCTTCGAAGTCCGTCGGTTGCTCGAACGCCTCGGATGCGAGGTGCGGATATTCGATCCGGCCGGATTGCCGCTCCCGGACGAGGCACCCGTCAGCCATTCCAAGGTTCAGGAGCTGCGCGACCTCTCGCAGTGGTCGGAAGGCCATGTCTGGATCAGCCCGGAGCGCCATGGTGCCATGACCGGCATCATAAAGGCGCAGATCGACTGGATCCCGCTGTCGCTCGGCTCGGTCCGCCCCACCCAGGGCAAGACGCTGGCGGTGATGGAGGTTTCCGGCGGCAGCCAGTCTTTTAACGCCGTGAACCAGTTGCGCATCCTCGGCCGCTGGATGCGGATGATCACCATTCCTAACCAGAGCAGCGTGGCGAAGGCGTTTCAGGAATTCGACACCGATGGCCGGATGAAGCCATCTTCCTACTATGACCGCGTCGTCGATGTCTGCGAGGAACTGGTGAAGGTCACCATCATGACCCGCGATGCCTCGTCCTACCTCACCGACCGATATAGCGAACGGAAGGAAGAGGGCCGAGCTGGAGAAGCGGATGTCGCTCAAGTCGATCTGACGGATCAAGCCGTCGCGGTGGCAGGCTGCCGGCAGGACGCTGCCACCGCGACGAACGCCGCGATGCTGATCTCTCAGAGGCATGCGTTTGCGACGAGGGCGAAGCTCAGCCCTATATTCTCCATGTGGTCGAATTGTAAGCAGCATCAATACTGGTCGTCTTCACCGCCTTCGGCTTCGATCCCACAGGCCTGACCGATCATCTTCCAGTCGATATGGCCATTCAGAAGCGGGGGCGATTTGCGGTAGATGATCAAACTGGCCAGATAGGGCCGTATATTTTCGAACACCCGCCTGGATGCGACTGGAGCGATACGAAGCTCGCAGAATTCCGAAATTTTTCGCTGAAAATGTCGTGATGAAAGGTCGTGTTTGGTCATGCTTATCCCTTTTCGCTCGGCACCAGTGCCGAGGGCGAGCGGAAATAGGGGGCGCCCATTAACAAAATATGTTTAGGGCAAGAGGTTAGCTGTCGATCGCTGCTTCTTGAATGGAGAGATGCAGATTGTGGTGCTGAGCGATAGACGGGCTTGCAATAGCTCATTTCCAGCAATAATTATGAGCTATAGAGAGGGATTCTATAACTCATGAAATGGAACTGGCAAAACACTGACTGGCCAAACTTCAGATACGATACCGCAAGCCTGATATCGTTGGAGCAGAAATTCTTGCAGTCCGCCGGCGAGGTTATCGGTGCTGTTCGACATTTCAACGATGACGACAGCAACCAACTTCGCATTGAGTTGCTGAGCGACGAAGCGGTCAAGACCTCAGAGATTGAGGGGGAATTTCTGGACCGCGTGAGTGTCCAGTCATCACTCCGCCGGCAGTTCGGGCTAAACACTGATGATAGACAGATCCGCCCCCAAGAGCGGGGGATTGCCGAGATGATGGCGGATGTCTATCGAAGTTGGCATAGGCCGCTGTGTCATGAGGGACTGTGCCACTGGCATTCAATGCTGATGGCCGGAAACCGATATATTGAAACGGTTGGTGCTTACCGCACGCATGAAGACGCCATGCAGATTGTATCGGGTCGATTGGACAAACCCACTATCCACTTCGAGGCTCCCCCATCTCGCCAGGTTGCCGCTGAGATGGAGACCTTCAGCACATGGTTCAATCAATCCAGGCCAGATGGTCAAACGTCGCTTCAAGCTTTGACGCGCGCCGCAGTAGGACACCTTTACTTTGAAAGCATACATCCATTTGAGGATGGCAACGGCCGAATTGGGCGCGCGCTCGCAGAGAAATCCCTAGCGCAAAACATAGGGCAGCCAAGCCTCATTTCACTCGCCTTCACAATCGAGAAGCGCCGGAAGGCCTATTACTCAGAGCTTGAGCGGCACCAGCGCACGCTTGATATCACCGACTGGGTCATTTTCTTTTCAGAAACTATCCTGGATGCTCAACAGGCGACGCTTGAGCGCGTAGATTTCTTCATCCAGAAAGCAAAGTTCTATGATCGTTTTCGGGACAAGCTGAACGAGCGGCAAGAAAAGGTAGTCGCGCGCATCTTCAAGGAAGGCACGGCTGGCTTCAAGGGAGGTCTAAGTGCCGAAAACTATATCTCGATCACAGATACATCCCGCGCTACAGCAACACGCGACCTTCAGCAACTCGTGGAGATCGGTGCACTGACGCGTACGGGTGAACGTCGGCATACTCGGTACTCACTGTCATTGCAGAAATAATTCGCTACCACTCCAATGAACACCACCAAAGTCATTATCTAGGCGAACGGCTGTTCGAATCCTATCAAGGGCCTCAATATTGCTAAGCGGTCATTGCGTTATGTTCTAATGAGAGGCGTGCGCGTGCGGATAAAGTGCCGCACCAACTTTTTGCGCTGCGGCCGCTAGGCGCTTATCTCTTGTCCACAAGCTTGATCCCCGGTCGAGCAACGTTGAAGTCAGTAAGTGGGCATCTGTGTAACCAATCCCCATGCTGAATATCGAATGGCGATCAATCATCGTCATTACCTCTGCGTGGGTCGCGATCATCGCTTCGCGTTGAGCTGCTAGGAAAGCTAAAACTGCGCCTCGTTCTCTCAGGCTACCGAGCGCCAGTTCGCCGACAACGAATGGGTGGCAAAGCAACTGGTCATCATTGATGACTTTTCTTAGTTCTGCGTCGTCGTATCGAAAATGATCAATCCAGATCGAGGTGTCTACCAGGATCACTTGGCCACGTCGCTCCGTCGGCGAGGCGATGCTTCAGCCTCAGGCATAGAGCCGCCAAGCGCGATCAAGCGTTTGCCGGATTCCACACGCACAAGCGTCTCCAGCGCTTGTCGGACGAGAGCTGCTGTTTCCTTGGTGCCCGTGAGGGACTTCGCCCGTTCCATAAGATTGTCGTCGAGATTTATGGTCGATCGCATATTCTAGCTCCCGTAAATGTGGAGCTCGTATAGCACCATTTGGTGCGGAAATCTACGACCTGTTGAGCGCAGCTAATATCTTCATATTTCACGGGTCGTAGGTTCGTATCCGTTCAACTCAATGATTATGAGAGCGGAGCGCCGGTTGCGATTTGACAGCCGAGACATCTGCTGTAAATGATGCCGCATGGGGTCGCGATCACCCCACGAGGCGTCATGCTAGAGAATCGCGTCCATCAACCCGGCTAACGGAGGACGCATCATGCCGTCATTTCTCGAAATTTCCCCCGAAAAACTGAACCGCCTTATCGGCACGCCCAGTGCCCCGGTGCTGATCGACGTGCGCACCGAGGAAGATTTCCATGCAGATCCGAGACTGATCCCCGGCTCGCTGCGCCGCCCTTACGAGCAGGTCGCTACCTGGGCAGGCCAGTTCACCGGGCAGACGGTTGTCACCATCTGCCAGAAAGGCAAGAAGCTCAGCCATGGCGTGGCGGCCTATCTGCGCACGCAGGGCACGTCCGCCGAAGTCCTCGAGAACGGCATCGAAGCGTGGATATCCGCAGGCCTCTCAGGGGTCCCCGCCAGTCAGTTGCCCGAACGCGACGCGCAAGGGCGAACCGTCTGGGTGACACGATCGCGACCGAAGATCGACCGCATTGCCTGTCCATGGCTGATCCGGCGCTTCATCGATCCGGGTGCGGTCTTCCTGTTCGTCGCGCCAGGAGAAGTATCCGCCGTGGCCGATCGCTTCCGCGCAACGCCATTCGATGTCGACGATGTCTTCTGGAGCCACCGGGACGAGCTGTGCACGTTCGATGTGATGATCGAGGAGTTCGGTCTTTCGACGCCACCTCTCCTGCGCCTGGCCACGATCGTGCGTGGTGCCGATACGGCCCGGCCGGATCTCGCACCCGAGGTGGCGGGCCTGCTCGCCGCATCACTCGGACTGTCGCGCATGTTCAACGACGACCTTCAACAGCTTGAGGCCGGAATGATCCTCTACGATGCGTTTTACCGCTGGTGCCGCGATGCGACCTCAGAAACCCATGACTGGCCTGCTGGAAAGAAGGGGGGCTGAGATGTCGGACACGGTATTATCGACAGAACCGCAACGTGGGTCCGCGGAGCATGGCATTTCGTTTATGGAGGCCTTCAAGGTCTGGTTGCGGGTGGCGGCCCTCAGCTTCGGTGGTCCAGCCGGACAGATAGCGGTGATGCACCGGATCGTCGTCGACGAGAAGAAGTGGGTCGGCGAAGGCCGCTTCCTGCACGCGCTCAATTACTGCATGCTGCTTCCCGGCCCTGAGGCACAGCAGCTCGCCGTCTATCTCGGCTGGCTACTGCATCGCACCGCCGGCGGTCTTGTGGCCGGAATCCTCTTCATCCTGCCCGGCTTCCTGTCGATCCTTGCGCTGAGCTACATCTATGTCCTGTACGGCGATGTCGCCGCTGTCGCGGGCCTGTTCTTCGGGTTGAAGGCCGCGGTGCTTGCCATCGTTCTCCAGGCCGTCATTCGTATCGGTAGCAGGGCGTTGAAAGGTCCGGCGATGGTGGCGATCGCAGCGGCTGCCTTCATCGCCATCTTTGCCTTCCGCGTACCCTTTCCCCTGATCATCCTGGTGGCGGGCGTTATCGGCTATGTCGGAACGAGAGCCGGTTCGCCGCTGTTTAATGCCTCCGGTGGTCACAAGTCTGCGGGTGGCAAAATTCTATCGGATGCAGACTCTGCTCTTGGTGAAGGCATGCCAGCACATGCCAGACCCAATCTGCAATGGTCCATTCGGATATCCGTCGTCCTTCTCGTTCTGTGGCTTGCGCCTGTCGCGCTGCTCTACGTCACCCTCGGCCCGGACAACGTCTTCACCCAGATCGGTGTCTTTTTCAGCAAGATGGCCGTCGTGACCTTCGGCGGGGCCTATGCGGTGCTGGCCTATGTGGCGCAGGAGGCGGTGCAGAACTATCAATGGCTGCGTCCCGGCGAAATGCTCGATGGGCTCGGCATGGCCGAAACGACACCGGGACCGCTGATCATGGTGCTGCAATTCGTCGGCTTCATGGGTGCGTATCGCGAGGCGGGCGGCCTTGGACCTTTTCAGGCCGCGACCATTGGCGCCTTCCTCGCCACCTGGGTGACCTTCGTACCCTGTTTCCTCTGGATCTTCCTCGGCGCGCCCTTCATCGAAAGACTGCGGGGAAATGCCGCCATCTCCGGCGGTATGGCGGCGATCACGGCGGCCGTGGTCGGCGTGATCCTGAACCTTGCCATCTGGTTCGGGCTGCACGTCCTGTTCTCTGAGGTGAGTGTCGTTCGCGCCGGGCCGCTATCCATCGAACTGCCTGTCCTGTCTTCGATCGACTGGGCATCTCTCACGCTGACACTGCTCGGGGTCATTGCGATCTTCCGACTGAAAATGTCGTCGATGACGGTGCTGCTCGGCTCTGCCGTCCTCGGCATGGCATGGACACTGACTGGCATGCGCTAACAGATTCGTTCGGCACAGCAAGAATGTGAAAGGCCGCCGGAGAGATCCGCCGGCCTCTGCAGTTACATCACGCGCTTGATGTCGGAATAGGCGCCGTTGGTCTTCAGGGTAATCGTCACGGCACCACCGGTCCGGTTGCGCCAGAACCATCCGTGCTTCCCGTCGAAGGCCGCTTCCATCTCGCCGGAATCCGTGGGCTCGGCGCGCCCCTTCTTGTAGCTCGTGGTTTGGCCACTGTTTCCATCGGCGTGCATGTCGTAGTTCACACCGCCGCCTTCAGTCGTCCACTCGTATGTGGCCTTTGCACCCTTCGACATGGTCAGCTTGATTTCGGTCGCCTCTCCGGGCTGGAGCGTCACCGACATCTCGTCTGTTCGCATGGCATCCTGGGCATAGGCTGCCGAAACGCCGAACTCGCGGATGATGCGGTCAAGGATGCTCGACCCTTGCTGCGGGGTGGTCTGCACGGGTGTCGGGGTAGTGACACCGTTCTGCCGATCGAGTTCCGCCTCTTCGGCGAGCTGCGTCTTGATCTCACCCATTTCGGTGAGGCCCATGACAGAGCCGACACCGGTCGGATCGATTCCGTATTCGGACGGCATCACGACGGTGACAAGAAGGGCGGCGGCCGCGATGACAGAGATGACCGTCGATTTGGCGAGCTGCTTCGAGGACGGCAGGTCGTCGGGATTGGGAGCTTGGGAATTGAACATTTGATTTATCCTTGTTGGGTCAGGAAAAGAAGTAGCCGGTCATCTGCATGCCAAACAGCAGCCAGCCGGCGGTCATCATCAGCACATTGGCGGTGTAGGCATGGCGCAGGAAGCCGGAGGTCTTGCGCCAGTAGCTCATGGCAATCAGGATGAGGCCAAGCGCGATGAGCTGGCCGATCTCGACGCCGACATTGAAGGCGAGCAGGTTGGGGATGAGGCCATCGGCGGCAATCTCGTATTCCAGGATCTTGGTCGCGAGACCGAGACCATGGAAGAAGCCGAAGATCAGCGTGGCAATCTTGGTGTTCGGCTGAAAACCCAGCCATCGCTGGAAGGCACCGAGATTGTCCAGCGCCTTGTAGACGACCGAGAGCCCGATAATGGCATCGATCAGATAGGCGCTGACATTCCAGCCAAAGTAGACACCGAGCAGCATCGTCGTCGAATGGCCGATGGCAAAAAGGCTGACATAGATGGCGATGTGCTTCAGCCTGTAGAGGAAGAAGATCACGCCGAACAGGAACAGCAGATGGTCGTACCCCGTGACCATGTGTTTGGCACCCAGATAGACGAAGGGGATCAGGTGAACCCCGGTGATCTCCTGGATATAGCCTTTGTCGCCTTCAGCGACGGCATGGGCTGCGGCCGTGCTGACAAGCAACAGCAGCGACAGGGCGGCAAGCGCAAGTATGGCGACGATGTGCCGGGTGAAATGCCCGTGCCACACGCCTCCGGGAAGAGGTGTATTCATGAATGATATCCGTAAACGAGGTCAGCCTGCCGCAGAATGCAGCGTGGATCAGACGTGGTTCACGGAACGCGGAGGCCGGTCTATGCCGTAAGGGGGACCGCCATCGAACTTATCCTCGATGAGGGCATAGGTCGTCTGGAAGATGTCGCGCAGAACTTCACCTGCGACAGTGACCAATCCCGCTTTTTCATGGGTATGGTCGGCATGGTGATGATCGGGCGCGTCCGAACTGTCGACAGCCAATTCCAGAGCGTCATCATGCGAATGATCGCCGTGATCGTGGGAATGCCCGTCATCATTGACGGCAAAGGCCGGGGAATGCAGGCTGAGGGCGTGGGTTCCAGCTGGCACGAAGGCAAAGACGAGCATGGCGATGCAGGCCAGCACGGCCGTGAACCCAGTTCCGAATCTTCGTCCTTTTCGAAGCAGCATGCTCAAGGAGATAACCACCATTGATTACGAAAACAAGAATTCGCGTTGAAATATCCCCTCCAGGGGGATAGGAATGCATTATGACTGAACATCGACACGATTCCCATCCCGACATCGTCAAGCGCCTCAAGCGCGCCGAAGGCCACCTAAAAAGTGTGATCGCCATGATCGAGGTCGGCAAGCCCTGCCTCGATATCGCTCAACAGCTTCATGCCGTCGAAAAGGCGGTCGAGAATGCGAAGCGGACGCTGATCCAGGATCATCTCGACCACTGCCTCGACGAGACGGTCGGCGCGCTGGATCTCCAGCAACGCAAATCGATCGATGAGTTCAAGGCGATCACCAAGTATCTGTGAGGGAGCCGCCATGCTGGACGTTCTAGCCAACCGAACCTATCGGCATCTGTTCCTGGCGCAGGTGATCGCGCTGGTTGGAACGGGGCTCGCGACGGTCGCGCTCGGATTGCTGGCCTATGACCTGGCCGGAGACCGGGCGGGCGCGGTTCTAGGTACGGCACTTGCCATCAAGATGATCGCCTATGTTGCGGTCGCGCCGATTGCAGGCGCTTTCGCAGAAGTCCTGCCGCGCCGCGCCATGCTGGTCAGCCTCGATCTGGTGCGGGCGGCTGTGGCGCTGTGTCTGCCCTTCGTCACCGAGATCTGGCAGGTCTATGTGCTGATCTTCGTGCTCCAGTCGGCCTCCGCCGCCTTCACCCCGGCATTCCAGGCGACCATCCCGGACGTTTTGCCGGATGAGAAGGATTATACCCGCGCCCTGTCCCTTTCGAGGCTCGCGTATGATCTGGAGAGCCTTGTCAGCCCAATGCTGGCGGCAGCCCTGCTGACGGTCATTTCCTTCCACTCGCTTTTTGCCGGCACCGTTGTGGGCTTCCTGGTTTCTGCGGCACTGGTCGTATCCGTAGCGCTGCCAAACCATCCAGCTAGGGAGCGCAGAAGCATCTACGCGCGCACGACCCGTGGCCTTCGGCTATACCTCGCGACACCACGACTGCGTGGCCTGCTCGCCCTTTGCCTCACCGTTTCGGCTGCGGGCGCCATGGTGATCGTCAACACCGTCGTCTTCGTCCAGGCGGAGCTGGGGCTCACCCAGACCGAAACAGCCCTGGCGCTTGCTGCCTTCGGATGCGGCTCCATGCTCGCCGCCCTTTCATTGCCGAGGCTTCTGGATCGGATAACCGACAGGCCGGTGATGTTGTCCGGAGGGGCGATCCTGATTGCCGGATTGGTTCTTACGGCCTTCGTCAGTAACTACACCGTGCTTCTGGCGATCTGGCTGGTGATGGGGTTGGGCTATTCGATCGTGCAGACGCCATCAGGCCGATTGTTGCGCCGCTCTGCCCATGCGGAGGATCGTCCGGCCTTATTCGCCGCTCATTTCGCTTTGTCGCATGCCGCCTGGTTGCTGACCTATCCGCTCGCCGGATGGCTCGGCGCGACGATCGGCTTGCCTTTAACGGCAACCATTCTTGCCATCATCGCCGGCCTTGGTCTTATCTGTGCAGTCTGGCTCTGGCGGGCCTCTGACGAAGTGGAGGTCGAGCACAGCCATGATGATCTGGCAGAGAACGATCCTCATCTGATGGAGGGACACCATCGCCATGGCCATCGCCACAGCCACGCCTTCATGATCGATCGCCTACATCCGGAATGGCCGCGTGAGCACTGACCTCGCAGCCTATTTCGGCCTGTTCAGCGCTGCATTCCTGGCGGCGACCATCCTGCCGGCGCAGTCGGAAGCGGTGCTTGCGATGATGATCCTCGCCGATCGATATCCGCTTGCCGCCCTGATTGGTATTGCCAGCTTCGGCAATGTGCTCGGCTCCGTGGTCAACTGGGTGCTCGGGCGTGGGATTGAGCACTATCGCGATCGTCGGTGGTTTCCGGTTTCCGCGGAAAAGCTCGACAAGGCCGAAGGCTGGTACCGCCGCTATGGAAAATGGTCTCTTCTGGCAAGCTGGGTACCGATCATCGGCGATCCGATCGCGGTCATCGCGGGTGTCTTGCGGGTGCCGTTTTTGGCATTTCTCACGCTTGTTGCCATCGCCAAGGTCGGCCGCTATCTGGTGCTGGCCTGGGTGACGCTTGAGGTAGCCTGACCATGCTGAGCTGGCTCTTGGACTATCAGAAAGAGACCTATCTCGCATTCGGCGAGCACATAAGCACCTTCGCAAACGGCGGCGGTTCGGCCGCTTTCCTTGCCTTCCTGCCCATGGGTCTCCTGCTGGGTGCCGTCCATGCGCTGATGCCGGGCCACAGCAAGTTGCTGATGGCGACCTATGTTGTGGGCTCAAAGGGAGGTCTGCGGAGCGCGCTGCTAACCGCCCTCGTTCTGGCGGCGACGCACATCACCATCTCGGTCGTGATCGTTCTTCTGTCCCTGCCGCTGATCGATTACATGTTCGGCGGTTCCGGGCCAGGATCATCGCCAGTTCTGGAGCATGTGAGCCGCGGCGCCATCGGCCTGATCGGTCTCTGGATGCTCTGGAGAGGTTTGCGCGCCAGCAGCCACAACCATGCGCAGCGCGAGGGTGCAGGCTTTGGCTTCGTGGCGGGTCTTATTCCCTGTCCGCTGACACTGTTTGTCATGACCTACGCAACTGCGCGCGGCGTTCCCGCAGCAGGACTGCTATTTGCTGTCCTCATGCTGGGCGGCGTTGCGCTGACGCTGTCTGTCGTCGCACTCTTGGCTGTTTCCTTCAGGAAAGTCTTCGACGGGCTGTTCAGCCGCAATCAGCAGAGGCTCGACCGGCTGTCACGTGGACTGGAGATCACCGTCGGTCTCGGCATGGTCGCGGTTGCGACACTGACTTTCGCGTAATACGGCCGCCGCTCAAAGAGTTGCAGGTGCTATGACGTACGGCTTTCATTTGACGGAGGCGAGTCCCGGAATGTCCGCGTTAAGGACATCCGCAACGATAACTGCTACGGTTCTGGTCCTTGCCGTGGTGTGATCGTGTAGTTCCATTCCGGGTGGAACGCGTCGCCGGTGATAGCGAGGCTGGCCATGTCGGCATCGCTGACCTTGACGCCCTTTTCGTAGGTCTGCGTGTCGAGCGCGCACTCGACTTTCAATCCGGCCTTGGTGGTGGTCCCGCCGATCAATTCGACCACGGCGACACGATCGGTGAGCGGCCGGCCGCGCCAGTTCTGGGTGATGTGACAGAACAGGCGGTGCTCTATCCTGTTCCACTTCGAGGTCCCCGGCGGATAGTGGTGGACGCAGATCACAAGCCCGGTCTGGTCGGCGAGCTTTTGCAGCTCGACCTTCCACAGCCGCACGCGGGCGCCGTTGGAGCCGCCGCAGTCGGCTGTAATCGTCAACTGGTGCGCATGCGGATAGCGCTGTCGTCCCATGCGCTTGAGCCACAAGCGGATCGACTGAACCGCGAACGCGGCTGTGTCGCTGGTGATCCCGACGCTGACAAAGCCGGCGTTGGCGCTCACGTCGTAGACACCGTAGGGGACGACCTTGCCGAGGGCCTTGTCTTGGAAGTCGTGCACTCTCACACGCTGCGGATCGCCCTTGGGACGATAATCGGTTCCACCATTCTTGAAGTTGCCGATGAGCTCTTTCTTTTTTGTGTCGACGGAGATGACGGGCTGGCCAGCGGCCTGCGCTGCAACGACACGCGCGTTGATGTGCTCGAACTGGGCGTCGCGGTCGGGATGCCTGGTGCCTTCATCCGCCTTGCGGTTGGATTGGCGCGAAAAGCCAAGCGCGATAAGCAGCTTGCGCACGCTGTTGGGACTGATCGCATGTCCCATGTCGGCAAGCGCCGACGCCAGCTTGTCGAGACTCTTCGACACCCACAGCAGCGGACGCTCCGGGTCGCCCCGTGTCGCCGGCACGACGAGGCGCTCGAGATCGGCGACCAATGTCGGATCACGCCCACTCAATGGCTGCGGGCCGCCGCCTTCCCGGCGCACCCGGCCGTATGGCGGCGGCGGTGCATCTAGATCTTTCAGACCGCGCCCGATCGTTGAGCGGGCGAGCCCAGTGATCGCCGATACGGCGGCCAGACCACCCCGGCCCGCTGCGCGCGCCTCGCTCGCAGCAAACACGCGGCGGCCCCGCTCGTCCAGCTTCGAGCCATCCGCTGCCCACCGCCGCTCAATCCCATGCCTGTCGATCATCGCGCCAAGGATAGCGCGCTGCCCCACCGCCGGGAATCCCAACTCCCTGAGTCACACAACCGCAGGCAAAGACAGCCAATCCGATTCAGTTATCGTTGCAAGTGTCCTAAGCTGCTAGCTGACATTCCGCTCCCACCCCAAATCAGTCATGCCAGCACGGCCAAGTGCTTGGCTCGCCTAATGGATCTGTTACAGACCTGAAATCTTGGTTTCGACATTTCGGTCAATATGGTGCGGTCAATTCTTCATGGCAGCCATGCGCCCTCAAATCGGTCGTTCATGCGGTTCCCGAACCGTCCTGAAAGCCGTCGTTCGCACGCGCCGACGCGAAGGAACAAGAAGGGCGGGGAGCTGCCGGTCGTGTGCCGCCCTGATAGTGAAGGACAGCGCAGGGAACAGGCTTTGCTCCTGAAACAGACGGTAACATCTCAATCAACGTGACCGGCCGAGGCTGACGCCAATCCTGGCCGACCGCAGGCGCCCAGAAACTTCGTCCATACGGAATAACTCGATTGCCCTCACCGCCGCTGACAGGGACACTGAGGCAAAGTGCCTCCGGCCTGGCCTGCCGATTTTCGTGGGGTGTTGCTACTGTAGGAATATACATTGGGGCTTGACTTCAGCCAAAACTAATGTGGACTGTTACATAGTATTGCTGTGTCCTAAGCCCCCATCAAAAGGTACGCGCAGGTTTATTTTCTTAAATTAAAAAGAGAGAGCATTCATGGCACTTAAACCAGGACCAAAGCCGATAGCGAAATCCACAGGGAAACCAGATCAGCGCCGCCGTGATAACAAAGGCACACCAGGGAATACACCGTCCCTCAAACCTAGCAAGCCCAAATAAGGCACATAAAAGAGGGCTCTCGCTGATTTGCACTTCTACCCCGGTATTCGCTTGAACCTGCGCGAAATACCGCGCGGACTGCGTGCCCGTCGGATGTTGGATGTCAGCTTTCTCGAATTCCCCGCAGATACCGGTCAGGCCGATAACGGCCCCATAGCGGTCATTGCAAATAGACGATGCTTGATCTGCTGCATTTATTCGCCGTCTCGCATCCGAATTAATGTCGGGTCGACGGTTCGAACCCGCTCAAGAGCAAACGGATCGGCTTGGATTGAGGCTTCGTAATGAATGCATTGAGGACGGCGGGAATCTTTCCAGAATTCCCACCGTCGGTGTGGAACTGATTAATCCTGATCAGAACTCTTCCCAGTTGTCCTGCGCCTCAACCGTTGCCACGCTCCTGCGGCCACCGAAAGCCTGGGTGATCTTGCTGACCATGCCGCGAGCTGGCGAGGCCGATGGGGTCGAGTGGGGCGAAGCTGCCATGACCGACGCCGTCGTGCGAAACGCGGCCCTCTGTTGGCTGGCGCCGGTGTAGCCCTGGCCACCTTGGCCGAGCTGGAACTGGCTGATCAGTTCGCGCAGGCGGCCGGCTTCAGTGGCAAGCGTGGCGCCGGCGGCATTGGCCTCTTCCACCATTGCAGCGTTCTGCTGCGTCACCTGGTCCATCTGGTTGACAGCAGTGTTGACTTCCGCCAGGCCCACTGACTGCTCACGCGACGATGTGGCGATCGAGTCCATGTGCTGGTTGATGGTAACGATATGGGCTTCGATGGTACGCAGTGCGTCGCCGGTATCCTTGACGAGCTTGACGCCGGTGCCGACCTCGATCGAGGACTTGCCAATCAGGTCCTTGATTTCCTTGGCAGCCTTGGCCGAACGCTGGGCAAGTTCGCGCACTTCCTGGGCCACAACGGCAAAACCCTTGCCTGCTTCACCAGCACGAGCCGCCTCAACGCCGGCGTTGAGGGCCAAGAGGTTGGTCTGGAACGCAATGTCGTCGATCACGCCGATGATGTTGGAGATCTGACCGGACGATTCCTCGATACGGCCCATCGCCTGCACGGCGTTGGCAACCACGGCGCCGGACTGCCGCGCGCTCTCATTGGCCTGGATGGCGACGTTGCGGGCCTCTTCGGCGCGTTTCGACGAATTGGTGACGTTGACCGTGATCTGGTCGAGGGCAGCGGCGGTCTCTTCCAGGGAGGCGGCCTGCTGTTCGGTGCGCTTCGACAGGTCGTCGGCACTGTTGCTGACTTCGCGCGAACCGCTGTCGATCGAGCTGGTGGCCTGCGAAACCGAGCCGAGCGTGCCGCGCAGCTGTTCAACGGCGGCATTGAAGTCGGCACTCAGACTTTCAAAATCGGCGGCGAAAGGACGGTCCAGCTGGAAGGTCAGGTCGCCCGACGACAGATGCTTGAGGCCGGTGGCAAGGCCATTGGTCGCTTGGGCCATGGCTTCGGCGCGGATGCGCTGTTCCTCGGCGGTCTGGCGGCGCTGTTCCTCAGTCATGTTGCGCTGCTTTGCAGTCTCCTCTTCAAGCCGTAGATTTTCCAACGCGTTCTTGCGGAAAATCGCGACGGCCGAAGCCATTTCACCGATTTCGTCGGTCCGACCGGCATAAGGTATGGCTGAGTTGGTATCACCGGCAGCTAGCCTATTCATTGCGCTTGTTATCGTTTGGACAGGCTTCGCAATACCCGAAACTGCAAACCACACGGCGAAGCAGATAATGAACACGATGAATCCAGTTGAAATCACCGTGATTGTCAGGGTCGTCGTGTAAGCAGAGTTGGCTCGAGCAAACGCATCACGCGCATCGGCGTTGCTGATCTCCACAAGATGCGAAACTGCCAGTTTAGCTTGATCAGCTACGTGAACCATGTCTTCGCGCAGTATTTTGTTCGCTTGCTCAACATTCCCAGCAGCGGAAAACGAAAGAACTTTTCGTCCAGTCTCGATGTAAGTTGCGGCTGATCGATCGATTTCTGCGACAAGCCGCAGTTCTTCATCTGACGGTGAGAGTTTATTGAAACCTTCGATATCTGATTTGAGCTTGCTCGCTGCTTTATCGATCGTGGCAGAAGCGGCCGCTTTGCCATCGGCGTCAGAACGGAGAATATGGCTGCGGTAGCCTGTCCTGATGTCACCGAGCTGAACCTCCATATCTTTCACGCTCACTGCTGTCGGAAGGCTGTTAGTCGCCAGCAGATTTACATTCGCGTTTATCGCGCCAAGTCGGTCTATTGCGAATGCGGCAAACATCGCGAAGGACACTCCCAATATTAGCAGGACACCTATTAGGGCTGTTTTGATTTTCGGTCGGGTCATTGCTTACTGAGTGCCTCCATTGGCTGAGCAGCTTGGAGGATGGTTTACCAAAACAAAATTAAGGACATCCTTAAACGGGTGATCTAGAAAATCAGAAATTGGCCCGCGGAACATGGCCGGCTTTCGCACATCTCGTTCAGACTTTTCGTTTGGTGTGCCTTCCATTTCAGCGCCGGAACGAAAGTCACAGTTCGCGTTCTTGGCGGGCGCGATGTGCGCAAGGGAGGTTTCCATGTCAATCAAACGTTTTCTTCTCGTCGGATCCTGTCTGTTGGTCGCAGGATCGGCAGTAGCCCAGAACTCAACTGTCAATGGTGCAGCGGGCGGTGCGGTGACCGGCGCGATCGTTGGTGGTCCGGTCGGCGCGGCAGTCGGCGGCGTTGTTGGTGCCATCGCCGGGACGGCAATCGATCCGCCACCGCAGCGCGTGGTCACATATGTCCGCGAAGCGCCGGTTCCAACCGAACGCGTCGTGGTCCAAGAGCGTGTCGTGGTAGGCGAACCGTTGCCTCAGACTGTCGTCCTTCAGCAGGTGCCGGAAAACCCAAATTACGGCTACGCAATCGTCAATGACCGTCGTGTCATCGTCGAACCATCATCCCGCCGCGTGGTTCAGGTCATCGAGTGACTTTTCGGGGCCGTCATAAACGCGGCCCCCTCTCAATTTTATTTACATATCACTAAAATTGGATATTCTCATTCGGCGCTCGAATCATTCTGAGCCTTTATCAACGATACGAGAATCTTCGTGACCCCTGACTTCACGTTCGAGGTAGCTCCTGCTGCCGACCTTCTGTCTCTTATGGCCAATGAGAAGAGACTGCAGATCCTTGGATTAATCCTTGAGCGGGAATGGGACGTCAGCTCTTTGGCGACTGAAGTGGGTCTAAGTCAGTCCGCATTGTCGCAGCACCTGAAAAAGCTTCGAGATGGAAAACTCGTGAAGATCAGGCGCGAGGCGCAGACACTCCACTATTCCTCCACCTCGCCGTCTGTCATGGTCATTCTCGGCACGCTGCAAAAGATATTCTATGGGTCCGCAGATCTTGCCCACGCAGCTTGATCCTTGCTTAGGCTCTGCCGGAGCTTGCCGCGTTCAAAGTTTGTTTTGCCCCGGTCACGAGCGCGACAACAGCCTGACGAGGCAAAGGCCGGGATAAAAGAAAACCCTGGAGATCGTCGCAGCCGAGACTTTCAAGAGCCGCTCGTTGCTCTACGGTCTCTACGCCTTCTGCGGTGATCTTGAGGCCCTTCGCTCGTGCCATGTCGATCATCGCAACAACCAGCGCTCTGCTATCGCTGCGATGCATCTCGTCAACAAATGACTTGTCGATTTTAATCCGGTCGACCTCGATCTTTTGTACGCGTGAGAACGAGGAGTAGCCGGTTCCGAAGTCATCAATAGCGAAGCGAACGCCTGCTGCTCGCAGCATCGAGATTGTCCGTTCGAGCTCGCCCCGGTCGTCTGCGGTCGCCGTTTCAGTCATCTCGATTTCCAGTCGGGCAGGGCTTACCTGCCACTTGGCCAGAGCTGTTAAAACGCGCAGCGCGTAGCCAGGCAATCCAAGTTCAAGCGTAGAAGCATTGACTGCCACCGAGATGTTAGGAAGCTCGGCCAGCGTCCTGCATGCGTCGTCCAACACAAATGCACCGATGTCGCTGATAAGGCCCATCTCTTCGGCCAGAGGGATGAACTGATCGGGACCGATATAGCCAAGTGTCGGATGGTTCCAGCGGGCAAGAGCCTCCAGCGAGCAGAGGGCCCCACTATTTGCAGCAAACACCGGCTGGTAGAAGGTTTCCAACTGGGTCCGGGTCTCGACCGCTGACCTTAGATCGTTTTCCAACGCTCTACGCTTGCGCAACAGCTCGTCCATATGCTGCCCGAACAGCGCGTAAGTATTCCTGCCAGCGGCCTTGGCGTGATAAAGCGCTATATCCGCCCGGCGGGTTAGTTCAACCGGATCGCAAGAGCCGGCTGCAAAGGCCACGCCGACGCTTGCGCCAATAACGATATGCGCCGCCTCGATCTCGAAGGGCATTCTCAGATCATGAACAAGCTTTCTGGCCAGTTCCTCGGCGTTCCGTGCGTCGTCGCCCTGCAGCAGGATCGTAAATTCGTCGCCTCCTATGCGGGCTATGAGAGCGTTAGGGAGAAGGTCGCGCATACGGGTTGCGGCAGAACTGATCAGCTTATCGCCAACCGGGTGGCCGAACGTGTCGTTGACAGCCTTGAAGCGATCAAGATCTACAAACAAGACGCAGTGCAGCTCGTCGGCCTTTGCGTTTGGGAGCCTTCGATCGAGCTGCTCGCCAAAGTGCCCGCGATTTGCAAGGCCTGTCAGTGCATCGTGAGAGGCTTGATGCCTAAGCTCGGCGCGACTCGCAGCCAAGCGCTCCGAGCGACGCCAAAGTGCGCCTCCAGCCAAACTGGTCCCCGCAAACAATGCGATGAACGCGAGCATGAGGGCAGGGGTGGTGGCCTCAAGTACGTGCTGCCCAGGTCGAAATGGTTTCCAACGGAAATAGCCGAATACCTGCCCATCTCGGGCAATCAGCGGTACGAAGGCGATGTTGCGTCCTGTCGGCTGTTTTGCCGCAAATTCTAGGTCAGCGAACTCATATTCTCGGCCGATCACTGCGGGCAGATCACCGTCGAGATAGCGGACTGCCACGTGTAGCATCTCTTGGCCAGGAATTTGCTCAAGATTACCAGTGTCCGACACAATCGGCTTCACACTAACGATCGCGGGTCGAAAGCCCACATAGGCAAGATCCGCTTCTCCTATCGATAGGATCCTGTCATTAGTGCCTTCAGTATCACTGACAGACAGCCGCGCCTGAAGCGTCTTGGCAAGCGGCAGATAGGCCTTCTGAAAATCGCCGGGCGTTGGAGCATGGTCTGGATCTGATGAGAACTGGTATAAGGATGAAAGGTCAGGCCTCAGGATTAGCGCGGCGTCGTGGCCGAAATAGCTGTGCATCCAGGAGCCCAGGTTCGCCTCGATCCATTCAAGGTTCCCGCTGGTTGCATTTCTGACGGCATCGTCCCAGACCGTTGCGCTTTCCTGATCATGTGCAACGCCAACCTTTAGCTTCGCGACCGTGAGCGTGACGAGATCGCGTTGCCGAAGCGCCGCGACTTCATCGGTTCTTGCTGCCGCCCAAGTCAAACTGATGAGAAGCAAACCACAAAGCGCCAAGGAGGCACAAAACGGCAAAACCCATCGTAGAAACCACCGTGATTGAAGCTGCATTGTCATTCGCGGGCCGTCATCCTGTATTTGATGAGACGGTAAAACAGCGGCTGTTAAAACGACGCCAAGCAAGTTGGTTAGAAGCTGGTTAAAGGCCCTGTGTACGCTAACGTACCAGTGCGATCGGCCGCTTGAAGTGAGAACTCTTTATGGGCTGAGGTAAGCTTCGAGCAAGCCTTGATTCGCAAAAGGCCACGGCAGCTCTACAGCTTGCGAGAGCCCAGCGGCGATCATGAGGATCGAATGACTTTGGAAGTTGAAATTATTCTTGACTGGCAACAACGGGGAATAAACGCCCGGGTTCTGGGTCTCTCTGCAAGCGAAAATCCAGTAGTGCCGTATCTGCAAAGAACAGAGTGTCCACAAGAGAAGGATGGCTGGCTGCAGAGAGCAGAAGCGTGGGTGTTTGGCTGGAATATCGAGAATGCGGCACGTGCTTTTCCTGAAGGGACCGCCCTGTCCCGCAACGCCTGATTGCTTCAACATCCTCAAGGAGGCCGATGCGCTTCTTCACGATGCGAAGGTGGCCGGAAAAGAGGCCGTCACGTTTCAGTCGTCATCCCGGACGGTGGGATAACTGGGGTTAGTATCGAAACTAGGGATATCGATATGTTCTGCATCGGTGACTGTCGGTTCCATTGCGACAGGGACAGACCGCAGCCGTTGGGCTCGACGGACGGTGAGGTCGTTGTATCGAGACCTTAGCTCAGACATGTCGTACTCACCGCTGATCCAGAGCTCGTCCCATCCCAAACTCTGGGTCATCGTTGATGGGCGCTCCGCGCAACGCCGCTTTGGTGTGAACCTGATTGAAAATCAACCGCCGTCTGTCGCTGCAGATCACCAAACCGTATCTCCCTTGATGAAGGCGTTTAAAGGAAGACCGCGAGACCTTCCGTATTGACGACGTAGATGAACTCTTCCCATGCTTCGTGCGCGGACGCGAAGGATTCATTCCATTCGGTGACCTGGTCTTCTAGGCTTGTAACCTCCATCCGCCAATGATCACTGCCTGAAGGGCGCAAGATTTCCACAACGACGGTGATGCCGCCTTCAGTGTAGCGGCCGGAGAGTTCTGAGCGTTCAAGAGAGGTAACATCTGTTGGGGGCATGGGTCCGGAACTGTTGAGCGATAAGTTGAAGACTACCGGAGGAGGGTGAATTTTTGCAAGCCGGCTAAGAGACGAATGGCGCCGTTTTGATACGGTCAGAAGTTGATGTAGATAACTAATGTCCCCCTGCCCACAAGGTCTTCAGCGCCTGGACCAAAGCTTCAGTGTCATAGGGTTTTCCGACGAAGGCCATCCGCTCTGTATCTAGGAACCGTGACCGCATTTGCGATTCGCTATGTCCGCTGGCAACAACGATCGGCAGATCCGGTCTGAGATCGCGAATTTCGCTAGCCAAGAAATCGCCGGAACGATCGGGAAGTCCAAGGTCGAGAACCACACCGTCGAGCTGACCATCCAGGACGTGCAGGCGCTCCATCGCTTCGGTCGCAGACCCGGCCTCCTCAATCAGAAATCCTTGGTCTGCAAGGGCTTCCGCCATGATTATTCGGATCAGTGCTTCATCCTCGACAAACAGGATCCGGTGTTGACGCTGCTCTTTACCGAGGACCTCTCTCAAACGCTCGGCAAGGGCTGCAAATGTGAAAGGCTTGCGCAGGAGATTGACGCCGGCATCCAGCTTTCCCTCCCGAACGACTGCGTCGCTAGCATATCCGGAAACGAACATCACCTTGAGGTCGGGTCGCGCTTTGCGCATCTCGTCTGCGAGCTCGCGCCCGTTCATGCCATTCGGAAGGCCGATATCGCTCAGCAACAGATCGAACGAGGACTGACCGGCTGCGATGTTCAGAGCCGCCGGACCGTCTTCTGCCTCGATCACCTGATAACCGAGTTCCTCGAGAATGCCCTTCGTGTAGTTTCGAACTTCCGCCTCGTCCTCGACCAGGAGAATGGTCTCACTTCCTCTGGCTGGGGTATCGGGTTCCGCGGCTGGCTTGGATGTCACGACAGCCACTTCGGCAAGTCGGGGAAGAAAAAGCGCAACGGTCGTGCCTTTGTTCAGTGCCGAGTGAATCGATACGTGTCCGCCCGACTGCTTGACGAAGCCGTAGACCTGGGAAAGCCCAAGGCCCGTGCCCTGGCCGAAATCCTTGGTGGTAAAAAAGGGATCGAAGGCCTGCTGCAGGGTTGCCTTATCCATCCCTGGCCCATTATCGGCAACCGAGATTTTCACATACTCGCCGGGTTCGACGTCCGCGTCGCGGCAAAATTTTGCATCGAGCGTCACGTTTTCAGTCGAGATGACGATCTCGCCACCTTCGGTCATCGCGTCTCGCGCATTGACTGCGAGATTCAAAATCGCATTCTCCAGCTGATTGGTGTCAGCCTGTGTCCACCATAGATCGTCGGCGTAGCGATAGTTGAGCACCACGCTCTCGCTCGTCGCTTTAGCCAGGAGATCAGCCATACCCAGCACCAGGTCGTTGGCCTGGATTTGCCGCGGGGTCAGCGCCTGTCGGCGGGCGAAGGCGAGGAGGCTGCTCGTCAGCTTTGCCGCTCGCTGGGCACCGCGCATCGCGCTCTCGACCGCAAGGCGACCTTTTTCACTGAGGGCGCCAGCGTGCTGCCGCTGCAGCGATTCCAGATTTCCGACGATGATCGTTAGGAGATTGTTGAAGTCGTGCGCCACGCCACCGGTGAGCTGGCCGATCGCCTCCATCTTCTGAGCTTGTCGAAGCTGTTCCTCTGCGCTTGCGAGCGTCTCCGCCTGCTGCTTGGCAAAGGTTATGTCCCTCCCGACTGCGAATATGCGTTCATTCTCGGGCGCCCCAACCCGCCATGATATCCATCGATATGTGCCGTCACTGTGGCGAAGCCGTTCCTCCAACTCGGAGACGCCGTCGTCGGATTGAGAGTTCGCAACGACCACAATGCTGTTGCCGCGATGATCGGGATGCTTGAGTTCGGCTTCCTGTTTTCCTTCGACTAGCGTGGGGCTCAGTCCAAGGACTGTTTTCCATGCTGGATTTGCACTGAGGATGCGACCTCTGAGATCGAACACGGCAAAGAGGTCCTGGCTGACGGTCCAGATGCGGTCCCGTTCGCGTGTCCTTGCATCGACCAAGAGTTCGAGACCGGCGTTGACGTCTTCCAAGCGACGTTCGGCCTGTTGGCGTCGCGATTTCTCTTCGGCTTCCGCAAGGGCTCGGCTGATAACCATTGGCAGTCGGCTTAGGCGACCCTTGACAACGAAGTCGCTGGCGCCCAGACGCATCGCATTGGTTGCGGCATCCTCTTCGAGTGTCGCTGAGACGATGATGAACGGGATGGTCGGAAATTTTTGCTGCCAGATCCGCATCGCTGAGAGGCCATCGAATGCCGGCAGGGTATAGTCGGCAAGCACAATATCGTAGATGCCCCGATTGGTGGCTTTAATGAAGTCGGCACGTTCCCAGACCCGATCAATCTCTACGGTCAGGTCGCTCTTCGCTAGGCTTTCGCCAATGAGATCGGCGTCAAGGGCATCGTCTTCGAGCAGAAGGACTCGGATTGGCAGAGCTGCGGTCAAGCTTCGGTGACTTTCATGGGCGTTTCGCTGGGACGCTGGCGATGGGGATAGGGCTCGTTGAGGATCGCCCAGAACATTCCCAGATCCTGGATGGCCTTAAAGAATTCCTTGAATGCTACCGGCTTGACGACAAACGAATTGACGCCAAGTGAATAGCTCTTGATCAAGTCCGACTCTTCACGAGACGCGGTCAACATCACCACCGGCACATGGCGGAGGTCCTCATCCTTCTTGATGCGTTCGAGAACCTGCAGGCCGTCGATCTTGGGAAGTTTAAGGTCGAGCAGGACAACGGCCGGGTCGCCTGTATCGCGCTCCTTGTGAGGGCCCTCGCAAAACAGCCAGTCAAGCGCCTCGGCGCCATCGCGCGCAGTCACCACCTCGTTGGCAAGGTTGGTTTTCTCGAGCGCCGTCAAAGTGAGCTCGAGGTCTTTGGGATTATCTTCGACCAAAAGTATTGGTTTCAGTTGCGACATGGCTCACTCCTTTGCTGTTCGAGGCAGTGCAAAATGAAAGGTTGCGCCCTGGTCGAGCTGGCCTTCGGCCCAGGCTCGGCCACGATGGCGCTCGACAATGCGTCTGACATTGGCAAGACCGATCCCGGTCCCTTCGTAGTCTTCCATCCGGTGGAGGCGTTGGAACACACCAAAAAGTTTGTCGACATAGGCCATGTCGAACCCGACGCCGTTGTCGCGGACCGAATAAATGATCTCCTGGCCGACGATCTCGCTCCAGATCCTGATTTTCGGCGATGCGCTTTTGCGGCTGTATTTGATCGCGTTTTCGATGAGGTTTTGCAGGACCTGGCGCAGCATGTTCGGATCACCCCACGCGGGTGCCAACTGCTCGATCTGCCACTCGATCCGGGCATCGGGGGCAAGCACGCGCAGGACATCTGCGACCAGCCGGTCCATGTTGACCTTGACCGATGACACCGTCGCCCGGCTCATCTGCGAAAAGCTCAAGAGGTCGTCGACGAGCTTCCCGGCAGAGAAGGCAGACTCGATGATCGTATCGATGAAACGCAGGCTGCGAGGGTGGGATGAAACCGTATCTTCTTCCTTGAGCAACTCGGCATATCCGACAATGTGGCGGAAGGGCGCCCTGAGGTCGTGGGACACCGAATAGGAGAAGGCTTCCAATTCCTTGTTGCTCTGCCGCAGATCGTTGGTCAGGACGGCCAATTCTTCGGCCTTACGCATGACAATTCCGATAATGGCGTTGCGAAAACTCCCGGCGACAGTCTGTTGAATGCGTGACCACGGGAGCGACGTGCCCCGAACGGTCTCCTTCCAGATGTCGAAAGACTGGCGCGGATGCAGTTGGCCCGCCATCTCGGTCTTTTGTGGTTGGCCGCCCCATTTGACGGTCTGAACAACCTCTTTGCGGAACCACATCACGAAGCTTGGATGGAGTTGCGATATCGAAATTGATAGCAGGCCCGCTACGGCCGACCCGATCGGCGCATCATCGCCGATCTCCCTTTGCAGGGAGGAGCTCGCAAACACTTCGTCGTGGGACTGGGACTTCTCCAGCCACTCGGCAATCTTCCAGACCTCCGCTTCGGTCGGAGTTGTTCCAATCAGGCTTACCTTCTCTTCGAACACGACTGCTACGCCGTCAGCGTCGACGAAGCGAAGCAGATGTCCAGGATGGTTTAGCATCCCTTGCATGTATTTGGTTTCGGCCGCCATGAAGGCGAGAAGCTCGGACTGTATTGCTTGCCGATCGACGCGCTCGCTTGCCTCCGCACTCCGCTCCCGCGTCATCAGTTGCAAAGAGTACATCTGTGCGAGGAAATCGCAGGCGGTGCGGACGTGGAAAGGCACACGGCGTGGTTCGGCGCTATGGCATGAGATCAGGCCCCAAAGCTGGCCGTCGACAAGAACAGAGATCGACATGGACGAAGCGGTGCCCATGTTACGCATATATTCGAGATGAACCGGGGAGACGCTTCGCAGCACCGAGTGACTGAGGTCAAGCGGTTCGTCGCCATCCTTGCCCAAGATGCGAATGGGCACGTAATCCGCATCGACGATCAGCCTTTGACGGTTCGATTTATAAAGTGCGCGCGCCTGTGCCGGGATGTCGGAGGCCGGAAATCTAAGGTCCAGGTAGGACGGTAGCGTGTCGTTGCGATCCTCGGCGACAACCGTACCATTCCAGTCGTTGTCGAATTGATAGACGAGCACCCTATCAAAACCGGTGATTTCGCGGACTTGGACAGCGACGTGGTTGCTAAGTTCGCTGGTGGTCGAAAACGCAGGCAGGCTGTCGATGAATGATCGCAGTTGGGGATAGAGGCTATCGAGCGTATCTGACTGACCGGCAGGGGCGCTTTCGAATTCGAGAACACGAAGGTCGCCTACCGAGTGCGCGATAGCATTGTAGCGCATCCCTGCGATGCTGATCGACTGGAGGCTCTGGGTCTTATCCGCCTTAGACGCGTGATTGAAATCGAGCGCTTGCAGGGCCTGCACGACGGCGGTCTCCTGGAAGCGTTCGCCTATGCATTTTTGTGGCTCTTGGGTGAGGAGTGAGCGTGCATTGGCGCTGGCATAACGGATCGTACCGGTTGAGATTTCCACCGCAATCAAAATCCCATGGGGCTGGATATAACCGGGAACGTGGATCGGCTCGCTTTCACAGGTTCGTAGCGCGGCAGCCGTGCTACCTTCGGCAGAAATAGGTGTGTCTGTCATCGTTACGTGTATCCGAAGGGCTCAATCCCATCTAATCGAGGGTCGTTTTTCATATTGGCTTACCGAATGGCCCCGAAATGCCGAGATCCGCGGCCATCTGATGGCCGGATAATCGAAATCTGAACCCTTGTAACTCGCTTGTATCGAACAATGCCTGTATTCAGCTCATAGGCCGAATTTACCACTCACTTAGGTGGGTTGGTTTCGAGGGGCAAGAGACGAAAATACCAGATTATATAGTATTTTCGTACTGGTTTATGTTATTGCGGCTATTTCGGCCCATGGCCATTCCCAATCCCGCGCTCTTTGGCCCAGAGGATCGCCGCGCCACGGCGGTTGACCCCAATCTTGCGATAGATCGATGAGACGTGGTTGCGGACAGTGTTGTGCGACAGTTTCAGCTTCTCGCTCATCTTCGCGTCATTCATTCCCTGGCATATCAAGGTCAGAACGTCGAGTTCGCGTTCGGTGAGATCGGCAAGGCGGGCATCGGCAATAATGGCCGAGAGATTGGAGGTCTGCCTTAGAGCTGCGAGCTTCTCGACAACGCCGCGACTGAACCAGGACGTGTCTGTCATCACCGCTTCGATTGCCGTCATCAACTCGTCTTCGGAGCGCTTGCGATCAGTGATGTCCTGGATGACCATCATGATGCAAGGGATATCGTCTATGGCAATTTCTTCCGTTGACAGCAGGCAATCGACGAGCGCGCCGTCCTTGGATTTCAGGCGGAAATCGATATTACGGAGCTTGCCATTCTTCCGGAGCGCCTGTTCCACGACCTTCTGCACATCCTTGTCCAGCCACAGATCGAGCTCTGCCTGGTTGCGGCCGACCACGTGTTCCTCGGCCGCGCCCGCAAGCTTGAAAAAGGCAGCATTAGCTTCGATCACCTCGAAGCCGTCGACTTTGACGATTAACGTCGGCACAGGAGACAATCCAAAGGCTTTTGAAAAACGCTCTTCGCTTTGTTTCAGGACGGTCTGGGCTTTTTTGAGGGGATCGAGGTCGGTAAACGTGAACAGCATGCACGCCTCGCCGGCGACTACGATCGGCTCGCCTGCAACGATGACCGATTTGGCCTGACCATCTGGCAGGGGGATCATCGCCTCCATCTGCGGGATAGTTCGCCCGCTCGTCAGTCGCTCCAGCGCCTGCTCACGTTTCTCGGCAAACGCCATGACATCGACCTCGTAGGTCGTCCGGCCCATAAGGTCGCTACGCGCATAGCCGGTCATCTCCAGGAAGCCAGGGTTTACTCGCACATATCGCAGGTCCGGCAAGCGGCATATGATGGCAGGGGCCGGGTTGGCATTGAAGGCGGCCTCGAAGCGATCTTCAGCCTCGTAGCGGCCCGTTTCATCCTGAATGACCCAGGCGATGTATTCAGGCTTGCCATCCGCGTCGTCGA
The DNA here is from genome assembly GCA_900469445.1 of Hyphomicrobiales bacterium. Taxonomy (GTDB): domain Bacteria; phylum Pseudomonadota; class Alphaproteobacteria; order Rhizobiales; family Rhizobiaceae; genus Neorhizobium. The sequence goes on along the minus strand of UBXM01000031.1, from coordinate 45,198 downwards.
TCGGGAAGCAGCGTGTAGCATGGATCCAGCATTGCTCCTCGTTTTCGGACGAGCGAACCTCTAGGGTGACATCCACTGCAGCGCTGTCCGCGAGCGTGCGATCTACAGGATGCTCACCACCTACCACGCTACGGTTGTTGCGGTATCTCAACGAAAATCGTTTGCGATATTCGTCAAGGTCAGCTCCAAGGTCTTTCACCTTCTTCACGCCATGCGCCTTGAGCGCAGCGTCATTGGCCCAAATCAGGGACTTGTTGAGGTCGGCAAGAATTACACCCTCTTTCAGGCCCGTGACGATCTGATGGACCTGATGGCGACTGTCCGGTTTGGGCAAATTACTGGCTCCTCGTTGCGCGTAGGACCTATAGCACCGTCAATGAAGTGCAAGGGTCCCGGTGCACCAAATGCTGAATGACGAAAGCGATCAAACAAGATGGGAAGCACACTTAGCCCGGCATAATTCTCGAAAGCAGCAGGTCACTCGAAAAAAGCCAAAGATGGCCTTAGCAAACTTTCAAGGTTGATCCCGAACAACGCTGCGCCGTTTTTCAAAACCTCGCGCTCACCCTGCAGCGAAGTGCTGGTCGGGCAGGAGTAGAGGGCGAATAGTATCTCGGAAGGACAATGCATTCTGTTGGTACGTCAATACTGACGACAGCGTGTCAACGGCGGTTGATTTGGCGGAATTTGATCTTTCCGTCGCGAACGACATTGCTGCGCGGGCGATCCGCCTACTAGCGTGCCCTCGCTCCTATCCCGGGTATCCAACCGGGGTCTGCGCTTCACTAATGCACCTGAATAATGTGAATCTCCTGTGATGTGAAATTCGGGTCGGACGAGAAGAGCGATCAAGAAAATCTAGACATTATATGAAGTTACGTTTCTTTTCGATGGGGTCGATAGTTCGAATTGCTTCAAGACCTTCGTGGCCATAAACGTGGCTGCCTTTAGCAGCGGGTGTACCCCCGCGCTTGAACGTCACTTATCCGCTCAAGCCACTCAAACGGACAGGCGCAACTTGTTGCTCGGCTGAGACAATACGAAGAAGTGCGGCAAGGTCTGATTTTTTCTTCGCCACATCCTCCAGCGTATAGCGATCAAATACGCCCACGAACGCGGCTGTCGCCTCTCTCAGAACTACGGGGAGGCCGCAGGCCGGCGCGATAATGCAGCCATCGCAGACAAAAAGATCTGTCAGCTTTTCGGTATGTCGCAGCAAAGCGCCAAGATTGATTTCGCTTGCCGGACGTGCGAGCTCAATGCCACCGTTGCGACCCCGCACCGCGTTGATGAAGCCTGAGCCAGCTAGGTCCTGCACCACTTTCATTAAATGGTTCTGCGAGATGCCATAAATCGCGGCAACCTCTCTGATGGAGGTCAGTTCTTCGTCCTTCGCGGCGAGGTGAATCATCACACGCATCGCATAGTCGCTGTAGAGCGAGAGTTTCATGAGCGTCCCTGCGACAAAATAGCATCCGTCAATAACATGCATTTACATAGCATGTTTTTGGACGCAGTAATAGATGCAATTCAAATGCATGTTTTAGGTGAGCCATGGATGCAGACCGTTTCAGCCAAGAGGACATCATGCCGGTGCTGTCCCGCTTTTACGCGCGAGTGAGACATGATCCCGACCTTGGACCGGTCTTCAACGCCATTGTGGAGGATTGGACTGAGCACCTGCAGCGGCTCGAGGACTTCTGGTCGTCGCTGATGCTCACCAGTGGACGTTACAAGGGTAACCCTGTTGCCATGCACGTGATCCATGCTCACCAAATCCAGCCGCACATGTTCGCACGCTGGCTTGAGTTGTGGGAGGAAACCACAAACGACATGGTCCCAGTGGATGTGGCGCGTGAGATGCAGACGAAAGCTGCCCGCATCGCGGATCGTTTAAATAGGGCAATGCACGGTCCTGAAGCAGTTGTGGCCGCGCGCTGGCCTTCAGATAACGTGCCTGAGCAACCGTACCGCAGAACCACGATCTTCGATCAGGACACGGTACCTCCGACGCTGCTTAGCCGGCACGAAACCAAAGAGGGCACCTGGGCAATCATAAGGGTCGTCGAAGGTGAAATCGCCCTCAATTCCGAGGGTGCCGCATCACGGTCAATTCTCCATCAAAACCGTCCCGGTTTCGTCGAACCGCATCAAACGCATCACCTCGAGCTTCTTGGTCCTGTGCGTTTCCAGCTCGAATTCTTCGCCCGCGATCCCCGTCCGACTATCACCACGAACCAGCAAGGAAATTGCCATGCCTACGCCTCTGAGTGAAACCACGATCCTTCTCGTCAAGGCAAGTGCGCCGGCACTCGCCGTTCACGGAACTGCGATCACCAAGGCGATGTACGCGCGCCTGTTCCAGGATGCCCACATCAAGGCGCTATTCAACCACTCGAACCAAGGAGAAGGGGGATCACAGGTCCATGCTTTGGCGGCTGCGATCCTTGCTTACGCTCAAAACATCGACAATCTCGCTCCGGTAGTTCCGGTCGTTGAGCGTATCGCTCACAAGCATATCGGCTATCACATCCTGCCTGAGCACTATCCCTTTGTCGCTACAGCACTGCTTGCAGCGATCGAAGATGTGCTCGGTGATGCTGCCACGCCGGAGCTTATCCATGCCTGGGGTGAGGCATACTGGTTTCTGGCAGACTTGCTGAAGGAGCGTGAAGCAGACATTCGCAAGAACCTGGAGGCGCAGGTAGGAGGGTGGAACGGCTGGCGACCGTTCGTGATCGCGGAAAAACGCCCGGAAAGTAGCGTTATCACGACGTTCATTCTGAAGCCCGCAGATGGCGGGCACGTGGTCAGGCAAAAGCCCGGCCAATACCTGACATTTCGCTTCACCATGCCCGATGGATCGCAAGTCAAACGTAACTATTCGATCTCGTGCTCGCCCAACGACGACCACTACCGGATTTCGGTCAAGCGGGAGGCCGGCGGCGCGGGGGGCTCGCGTTTCTTGCATGACGTCGCCCAAGTTGGCGATGCTGTCGAGGCGACGCCCCCGGCGGGAGACTTCTTCCTGCCGGAAGAACCTGTCCGTCCGGTTATTCTCCTTTCTGCAGGCGTTGGGCTCACCCCAATGGTCAGTATGGTGGAAGCCATCGGCGCGGACTATCCTGATGTCCAGGCACATTACGTTCATGCGGCGCTCAACAGCTCCACCCATGCAATGGACCGCCATGTCAGGTCGATCGCCAAGGATCATGGCCGTATCTCAGTCGCGACGTTCTATAGCGAACCCGCTGTGACAGATGCGGCGGGGCTGACGCACGACTATGACGGCTTTATCAGCGTCGATTGGCTGAAGCTCAATACGCCTTTCACAACGGGTGATTTCTATCTGTGCGGTCCGAAGCCGTTCCTGAAGTCGCTGGTCACGGGCCTGTGGATGGCCGGCGTCGAACCCGAACGAATCCATTTCGAATTCTTCGGGCCTGCCGACGAACTGCTCGCAGCTTAGATTCCTCGAAAAGGGCGGACGTCAGTCCGCCTCATCCCCACGGAAAGAACCCGTCATGTTTGAGTATCTCAAACGCGCACTTCACCTACATCTCGCAACCCTTGTCGTGATCACTTTGCCGGGCACTGCGTCAGCGCACGTTAAGTGGTTCGCTCCCTACATCGTCGGAGCCCCGCCGGAGCCCGTCAGTCGAACTCTGGTCGATCTGTGGTTCTGGATTGGGATCGGCCTCGTACTGGCGTTCTTTATTCTGACGCGGATGATCGAACGCGGGCACCTAGGGGGTGCTGCGATTGGCGCGCTGAACCGCGCGACCCACCCTATCTGGATCCGTCAGGACGACTACGTCAGGTCAATCATCGCCGGATTTTTTATCGCTATATTTGCGGTCGGTAACGTCTACCTCACCCCCGACCTGAAAACGCCATATGAATGGGTCTCGTGGCTGCAGCTGGTGATTGCATGCTGCATCTTCTGGCGCCCAACTATGCCACTGGCAGGCATCGGAATAATCATGTTGTGGGTGTTCGCACTTAGAGATTACGAACTCTTCCACCTTTTCGACTACCTGGCTCTTGGACTGGGTGTCGCCGCGTATCTGATCCTTGAGCCTCTGAAATCCGAACGCCTGCGTGCCCGTCGTTTCGAAGTCCTGCGGTGGGGCTTGGCGATTGCGCTGATGTGGTCGAGCCTCGAAAAGTTCGCGTTTCCCAGCTGGTTCTATCCTTTGGTCGTAGAGAAGCCTTTTCTGACGTTCGGAATGCCGCGAGACGTTTTCATTCCGATGGCGGGGGTGACCGAATTTACGTTGGGCTTCGGCCTCCTCTGGACACCTTTGATACGGCGACTGTCGGCGGTCGCATTGCTCGTTATATTCACGGCTGCTGTCTGGCCATTCGGACGTATCGATCTCATTGGTCATGGTCTGATAATGGCGATCCTGATTGCTGTTGCCGCCGAGCAGCGCTCCGGTATGGACTTGATGACCAGTTTCAAGCGACCCCTGATCAACGTGCCGATAGGTTTGTCGGGGGCTCTGATCCTGTTCTGTACCGCCTATTGGGGCCTCCATCTCGCCTTCTTTGGCGTCAACGGGACAGTCCCATCGCCAGACGTTCCTAAGACGACCCATTCCTATAGCGAGGAACACCCTCACGGCCCTGGCGGACCGGCAGAGACTCCGCACCATCACTGACAGGGTCGTCGTCGTCAGTGCTGGCGACTTAGGGGACGCAGAGCCAAGCCGCGATGAGGTTCGGAGGCGCGAATGGTCGCGCCTCCTGTTTTTGCTTGGTAGGGGTATATCGACGTCGCGACGAGCGAGACGGCGATACCGAGCAAACTTTTTCGTTGCAGTGACGTTAAGGACATCGAGCAGTGTTATGCCAAAGTGGACCTCGATCCCCGCTTCCCTCGTGTTGTCAGTCATTCAAGATGTTGAGGTCGCGAACAACGTTGGGGGAACCGGGCAGGTACCAATGTTGATGCAGCGCTTTAGCCGTTGGCAGCTTTCGCCCAGACGGTTCTCACTGACATTCGTGACGCTTAGAAGGAGACCTGCTTTTCCGCGGCCGGACGCGGAATACCAGAGCGACAAGGGGGCGGGACCGAAATTCACCTCTCTCGCCGCCATGGCGATATGCTGATCATCAAAACCCCTCGGCAGTGCGACGATCACTGACAAGCCTGCGGGAGTAACGTCCCGAAACCCAGCTTCCTCCAGACTGCTTATCAAGATGTCGCGCCGCTCGCTGTAGAGCTCCCGCATGCGGCGGAGGTGCCGCAAATAGTGGCCCTCTTTCAGAAATGTCGCCAAAGCCGTCTGACTAGCAACGTTGGGTGTCGAATGCAGCCATGTTGCCTCGTCGATCAGGCGCCTCGCCAAAAGCGGCGGCGCAATGAGGAAGCCAATGCCGATGGCAGGACTAAGTGTTTTACTGAACGTGCCGATATGGATGACACGTTCCGAACCGGCTTCTCCAGCCAACGCATGTGCGGAGCGCCCGCCGAGCTGAAGTTCGGCGAGGTAATCATCCTCTATCAGCCAGCTGTTAGCCACGTGCGCCCATTCAAGAAGATGTGCCCTTCGGCTCGGGCTCAGCGTCACTCCCGTTGGAGCTTGCTGCCCGGCGGTGACGATGGCCAGCGCAGCGTGAGGCGCAAGGTCACGGCCTTTCTCGACGTCCAATCCGTGGTTGTCGACAGGCACCGCGACGGGCTGAATACCCATTGTTTCCAGAGCAAGGCGGGTGACGGGATAACCGGGATCCTCGACCCAGGCCTGGGAACCACGGACCCCGATCGCCTGAAGTGCGATCGTCAGCGCGGTCCGATAACCGGACGTGATGATGATTTGATCTGCGCAACACGAAACGCCACGGGCGATTGCCACGTGTGAAGCGATTGCTTCCCTCAGCTCCGGCACTCCCCGTGGATCGGCATAGGTTACGCGAGTAGATGTGCGCTGGACGGCACTTTTATAAAGCCTGCTCCAAAGCGTGGCGGGAAACGCGTCTGAGGCGGGGACGCCAAGCTGGAATAGCAAAGGCTCTTCGGTTCTATAACCTGCGTCTGGGGGGAGAAGTTGTTCTGGTTCCTGGCCCTCGACCAATTCTGCCTGCCGCGTGCCGGCGACGCGCGTGCCGGCGGAACCTGCCGTCACCAACATATTTCTGTCGATCAGCTTTTCATAAGCTGATCTTACGGTCCCCCGCGCCACTCCAAGCTGAGACGCAAGGTCTATCCATGACGGCAAACGGTCGCCGGGGATTAGAACACCGGACCGAATGGCATGTTCGATATGCGTTGCAATTTGGTCGGATATCGTCTTGCCCTTGTGGCGGTCGATGTCCAAATCAAGCATTGGATCAGGGGTACGCATTCTGTTCTCCAATGTAGGGCGGCCCGCGACGCGGACCGCTCCCGAAATCAGACGTCAGCATATTGTCGAAGGTTTTTGGCGCTTGCATCATTGAGAGGTTTGATGAACCCGACGGCGAGGTCCATAAGGCCTTCCCGTTGATAGAAACGTCGTGCATCGGTGTTTGTGGCTGCCGTGTCCAAGACCATGTAGTGGCAGTCGGCCAGGCGACCTATTCCTTGTAGCTCTTCCAACAGACGGGCACCAAGGCCCGAACCACGCTTTCGCTCATCTGTGACCAGGTCATCGATATACAGGAACCGTCCGTAGATCATGTTATCGTTCAGCCGATACCCGGCCATGGCAATAACCTCGTTTTTCTCCCACACCGCCAGAATTTGGTATCCCCCCGCCCGAAGAACCTCTGCGCGTTCAACCCACGCGGCCTGGTCTGTCAAGTAGGGCCGTAGCTGCGAGATGATCGGGAAACAGGCTGCAATTTGATCTTCGTCGACGGATGTTACCTCGAACCGGTCATCTTTTGAGAATGCGGTCATTTGCTCTTCGCTCCTGCTCCCGATAATCAAGCAGTCTCGGCTGCTTGGACAGGTCTGTCGCAAATCGTACGGCTGATGGTTGGTCTCAGTTGATCGATACGATCCACAAGTTCGTTCATTTCGGTCCGGGCTGTGTTCTGGATTGCAAAGACGAACATGGACGACAGACCAATGCAGCCAAAGGCGGTTCCCAGGTAGGGCGTTAGATGATCCGGCTGTTTAGCACCCGGGCCGCTTAAGATGTCGCCCGAAGCGATCGCCACGTAAACCGGCCGATCTGCGAGAAGGCCAAACTTGCCGTCAGGACCGGATCCAATCGTACGTCCCATAAGCATAACATGATCGAGCCATGCCTTGAGGCACGACGGGACAGTGAAATTGTGCATTGGTGTGCCGAGAACAATAACGTCAGCGGCCTCAATTTCACGGATCAGGAGCTCCGAAATTACGAACGCATCAGTGCCTTGAGCTGCCATGTAAGCTTCTCGGGTCGAAAGAGCGGTGGCATACTCGGTGCAAGGGTGGGGAATTGGGTCAAAGCCCAAATCGCGACGCATAACGGTGACATCTGGGTAGGTCGCTTTGAACTCGTCGCACACGATGGTGGACAGTTGTCGGCTCCACGAACCGATACGGGAACTGCAGTCAATGTGAAGGATTTTTATGATATCTCCTTGACCCGCTTTGCAAACGCGGCGGTTTTGATGCCTCGTCACGCGCATTAATTCCGGCGCGATGACATGGCTTTTTTAGGTGTCGATGGTTCAGTGCGGGAGAACCAGGAATGGCCTATCGCGGTAGACCATCCAGAAGCGGACGGCTACTGCCGCCCGCGGACGATGTCGGGCGCTAATTATTCGCGATTTCTACCGCAAATGGATCGTTATTTGGATCGTCGCTCCAGACGTACTCCGCACCCTTTGCGCGGCGATCAGCAGCTTCCCGGCCATAAATCTTCTCAACGACCGCGAGCGCCATGTCTGTTCCCGCTGAGACACCGGACGACGTTATGTACTTACCGTCTTCTACCCACCGGGCGTGCCCGACCCACTCGACCTTGTCGCTCTGCCCTGTGGCCCACTTCCAGGCCAGCTTATTGGTGGTGGCTTTGCGGTCATTCAGCAGGCCGGCTTTGGCCAAAAGCGCCGCACCGGTGCAGACGGAGATGGTAAGGTCGGTTCCTTTATCCTGCCTGCGAATAAAATCGAGGATCTTTGGATTGTTGACTTCTTGTCGAGCGCCACCGCCGCCTGGCACCATGACGATATCGAACTGAGGAGCATTATCGAATGAGTATGTTGCCACAGCTTCAGGGCCTTGAGACGAATGCACCGGTCCCGCATTTTCAGCGACGAACACGACCTTGTGGTCCGGCAACCGGCCCCACATTTGAACTGGCCCGAACACATCGAGCGTCTCGAACTTATCATAAAGTACGACCGCTATGGTCTTGGTCTTCTCTTTCGGTGAAGCGTTCTGCCCTGCAGTGGCATCCTGCGCTAGCGCTGAACCGGCCGAAGCCGCTAATGCCATGCCGACAACAATTGAAAGCAATTTAATCATGGGAATCATGGGTGTTCTCCATCCGTAAGCTCGTGGAGCTGGGATCCTTGATAGACATAAAGGCTCGTCGCCGAATCCGGAGACGGGTCGAATTAGACGATCAGGGAGATGGTGGAGCGCGCGGATAACCAGGATAGTGTTTCGCCGCAGGCCCGATACGGAAAACTCGAACGAGCGAAGTTCTAAACCCGTCGTCGTGCTGAAGTCGCACATAGTTTACGTGGGGATTATGCAGAATCCCCATGTAAGAGCTGAAGCAGCAGGCGAAACAGCATGCCAACCCTTGCTGATGAGGCTCTTCGCTCTGCGACGTCAGGCAAAGCGGGTTGCCAAACGCGTCGACTTTTGGCGACATGCTGGCCAAGCTGGAATAGCTGTATGTCGTCTGGGTGAATAAAAGCGTCAGTGCAACAAGCACAAGCGCCAACTGGCGACGACACGGCCTCATCTTCCATCCGCCCGTGGCGTTGTAAGGTTGAGATACTTCAATACCAGCGTTGTCGGTTGGGCCGGCCTCAAAGAAATATCTCCTAAGCCGCCGCTGTAAGCGCTTCTGGCTGCCGTCTAAACGCGATTGCCAGTCGATTAAACGTATTCATCAGCCCTACCGCGATCGTGAGATCGACAAGCTCTTTTTCAGAGAGAATGACAGATGCGGCAGCAAACTCATTATCCGGGATTCCTGTTGTCGACACATTCGTCACGGTTTCTGCCCAGCCCAGGGCCGCCTTTTCACGCGACGAAAACAGACTTCCTGCTTCTCGCCAGGCTTGTACAAGCGCAAGCTTTCGGTGCGGCACGCCCTTTTTCAGCAGATCAGTTGTATGCAAATCGAGGCAGTACGCGCATCCGTTGATCTGGGAAATCCGCAAATACACCAACTCAACGAGGCCGGCATCCAGACCGGACTGCTGCACGTGGGCATAGACACCACCCAATGCTTTGAACCCAGCGGGGGAAACCGCCTGATAATTTATTCGTCCCGACATTCCTAGTTCCTGTTCTGAATGAAGCCGGCGCGACCTTGGATTGATCGCTTCGAGGTGAAAAGTACCAAAAACACCTGAACGGACTGGACCAAAACCTGCGCGATGGGAAACCCGTCAGGCATCAGAGTTCTGCGCAACTATCGGTTTTCCGACATTACCTATCCTGGCAGATGGGCGAGCGAAAGGGGGCCTTGGGTTTTTACAGTCTGGATGGCAAAATTACTGCGAATATCCCTGACGCCTGGCAGCTTGAGCAGGGTTCCCATCAAGAAACGCTCATATCCTGCGAGATCCGGAACGACCACTTGCAGCAGAAAATCGGCGTCCCCCGAAACCAAATGACACGAAATGACTTCGGTGAAGGCCTGCACAGCCTCCCGAAAGGCGGCCGCTGGCTCGTCGTGATGACGCTCGACTTTAATTCCCACAAATACGGTCAGTCCGAGACCCAGCCCAATACGATCGAGCGTCGCGTGATAACCGCTGATTACGCCGGTCTTCTCGAGATTGCGTACCCGTCGTAGGCAGGGTGATGGGGAAAGACCGACTTCTTCAGCTAACTGAACATTCGTCAAACGAGCGTCTCTTTGCAAGGCAGCAAGGATACGGCGATCAATAGCGTCTAGCTTCATTGGCATACTCTAAGAAATTTGGCGCCATCTTTGGCAGGATCCACTCAACTATCTCGAAATATGAGCATCTTCGCAAGGACATGCCGGCTGATGACGCGATAGCGTGTTGTCATCGGAGTCATGGATACTGAGAAATGCAAGATCTTTGGATTTTCATTAGCGCGCTTGTTATCGCCTATCTGGTTCCGGGCCCAGACATGGTTCTGATCCTGCAGACCAGCGCCATCCGCGGTCGCGCAAATGCACTCGCGGTAGCGGCTGGCTTGGGCTTTGCGCGCGCCTCTCACGTTTTCCTGGCCGCAATCGGGCTGGCAACATTGCTGAGGACTGCGCCTGCAGCTTTTGAAATTATCCGGTATGTGGGTGCAATATACTTGATGTGGATAGGTGTCGGTCTGCTCCGAGCGCATTCGCTCTTGCCTGGCCCGGCGGCGACGCCCTCCGCTGACAAAAATCAGTCTTGGGTTATCTCTCTTCGAAGGGGGCTCTTGACCAATTTGCTCAATCCCAAGTCCTTGCTGTTTTGTTCGGTATTGCTGCCGCAGTTCATCCAGTCGGAGCACGCCGCGCCAGGACAGTTTCTTTTGCTAGGGTCCATCCTTGTTGCCGTAGGCCTTGTTTTCGATCTCATGTATGCTGTGGCGGGCGCGATGCTCGCTCGATGGATCGCCCATTCGACTCTCGCACAGCATCTACAACGGTGGATATTTGGCACCTTATTGATTGGCTTCGGGCTTCGGTTGTTCCTGTCCCCGCGACCTGCGTGATCTGCGCTCAAGAAGCGTCCAACGATATCCGACATCGTCGAGATCACATCGTTGGGATACATGCCTCAAATCACTGCCATCGCAAGAGAGAAACGAGTGGGTCGATAATTCGTATCCACTCAAGAGCAAGACGAGTAAGAAAAATACGAGAAATCCGCGTGCATTGTTTGACCGCTCGTATCGTTTGCGGCCATGCCAACAAATGCGCCGGTGAAGTTGGCGTGTTCACCTTCGCCGCTTTCGTCGGACAACGCGGAATGATCGAGAACAGGCCCAATTCTCGTCCAGCCGTCTTGCCAGTAGTAGAAGCGTGACGCGGCGCCGCGGACTTCAAGCTTCATGCGGACAGGTCCTTGCGGTGCGATCACCGGTTGCTCGAGCATCAGTTCTGTGTTGCCTTGAGGCCACCTACCCGGGCAGGAAAGTATTTGCAGCGATCGGCCGTGTACCTCATCATGGGTAAGGCAGAGGTAGTGATATGCGAAACCGTTATAGTAGGCGACCAGTCCCGCCATCTGATGGTAGCAGGAAGGATCGGCTTCAAGTTCGGTTTCGACATCGAAGTCAAAGTCGGTCTGGCGACGTGCCACAAGTGCCTGCTCGAACGTTGATCCGATGGATTCGCGCCCGGTCAGCCGCAAATGGCCCGCACGGTCGGAAAGCGAAAACAGTCGGTCGGGCTGAGGGCTGCGCAACCATTGGAAATCAGCTGGCAGGCTTTGTGTCGCATCGAAAGCATAGCGAACTGGAGTTGTCTCCGCGTCAGTCGCCTTCAATCCGCGGGGGCTCGGCACTGACGTTTCCGGAATAATCGGATCTCCGTGGAGGCGAAGCCAGCCATCTTCACCCCAGACGCATTTCTGGATTGAGGTCTCTCTACCGAGGACCGAGCGTCTGACGCCCGGCAGCGGTCTGCTGCAAAGATGCACCATGTAGATTTCACCGTCCGGTGTCTCGACGATGTCGCCGTGGCCGGAGCGCTGCAGGACGACGTCCGGGTTGAAGCGGCTTGTGAGGACATGAGTGTCAGGATGAACCTCGTATGGGCCAGTTATCTCCCTTGATCGCGCCATGGTGACTGCATGGCGCATACCGGTTCCGCCTTCTGCGACCAACAGGTGGTACCATCCATCTCGTTGATAAAGATGCGGACCTTCTGCAAGACCAAGCGACGATCCCTGGAATATGTTGGTGATCGGTCCCACCAGCTTGCCTTGTGTCGCGTCGTATTCCTGAAGAACGATACCGCCAAACGGTGTCGGCCGTGCGCGGTAGTCCCATGTCAGGTTCAGCAGCCACTTGCGGCCATTATCGTCGTGGAACAGCGAAGGATCGAAGCCGGAGGAATTGAGATAGATCGGCGCCGACCAAGGGCCTTCGATCTTTTCTGCGGTGACAAGGTAGTTGTGACAATCCTTGAACGAACCGGACTTGCGTCTGACGATTGTATAGATCAGCCAGAAACGCCCATCCGCGTGCGTAAGGCACGGCGCCCAGACGCCACAGGAATCCTGTACGCCGCGCAGATCGAGTTGGTCGGCACGCTCCAGAGGACGTTTTACCAACTCCCATGACTGGAGATCGGTCGAGCGGTAAATCTGTACGCCGGGGTACCACTCAAAGGTGGATGTCGCGATGAAATAGTCATCGCCCACCCTGCAAATCGAAGGGTCGGGGTGAAAACCAGGAAGAATTGGGTTCTGGATCATTCGTTACCTGATCAGGAGAAATCAGCTTTGAGTTGCCTCAGGGAGGGCGGCGGTCTGTGGGCGAAATCTAGACCGTCACCGGAGACTGCGAGCGGAGCTGAGAATGGCCTTGTCTGGTCGTCGCCACATAACCCCGGCTGCCGTCCATCAGAACGCGCGTATAGGGATGCTGCACCGTATTTTCGAGCAGTTGCTGCCTGGTGGCGATCTCGACAAAACCGCCACTCTGCATGATCGCAACCCGGTCGCAGAGATGAGCGACGACCGCAAGGTCATGGCTGACGAGGATATAGGTTAGCTTCTCGCGTTCCCGCAGGTCTTTGAGCAAGTTCAGAATTTCGGCCTGAATGGAGACATCGAGTGCGGAAGTCGGTTCGTCCAGCAGCAGAATTTTTGGTTCCAGAATGAGAGCCCGGGCAATGGCCACACGTTGCCGCTGGCCGCCGGAGAGCTGGTGCGGATAACGGTAACGGAAATTCAGCGGCAGGCCGACATCGGTCAGCACTTTTTCGATACGCTCCTGCCGACGGTCCTTACCGTGTATTTCCAGGGGCTCCAACAGGGTCCGGCCGATCGTATGGCGCGGATGGATGGAGCCGAACGGGTCCTGAAACACCAGTTGTTGTTTTGCCAGCTGGGTACGGGTGCGCTTCTGGCCGATGGTCTCGCCGTCTATTTCGATCGAGCCTGTCCATTGTTTGTTGCGGCCGGCAAGCGCGCCCAGAATGGTGGACTTGCCGCAACCGCTTTCTCCGACGAGGCCGAAGGTTTCACCTTTCTGCACCTCGAAAGAAACGTCCTTAACAACCTTCAGGGCAGTTTCGCCATGTCCGTAGGAAACGGCCAGATGTTGGGCCTTGATTATGGTCATGTTCAGTTCTCCAGCCATGCCGGGTCGCGACGCAGAACTTCCAGCCTGTCCTTGGGACGATCGAGGCTTGGAAGGGCGTTCAAAAGACCGCGCGTATAGGGATGTTGCGCCTGATCGAGATCGGCTGCGGCAATCGTTTCGACGACACGGCCGGCATACATGATGATGACGCGGTCGCAGAAACTGCGCACCAGATTGAGATCGTGGCTGATGAAAATCAGGCCTATGTTTCGCTCCACGACAAGGTCGTCGAGGATCGATAGGACTTGCTGGCGGACAGTCACGTCGAGTGCCGAAGTCGGTTCGTCGGCGATGATCAGCGATGGCTGGGCGATCAGCATCATTGAGATCATGATGCGCTGCCCCATGCCGCCCGACACTTCATGCGGATAAAGATCGAACACACGCTCCGGATCGCGAATGTTGACACGTTCCAGCATGGCAAGCGTGCGGTTGCGCGCTTCCTGCTGTGTAACGCGTTCGTGCAGGATCACCGTTTCGGAAATCTGCTCGCCCACGGTCATCACCGGGTTCAGCGAATATTTCGGGTCCTGCAGGATCATGGCGATGCGCCGTCCGCGAATGGAGCGCATCTCCTCTTCGCTTGCCGTCATGAGGTCGACATCCTCGAACTGCATGCGATTGGCTTTGACGATCGCCTGCGGCGGCTGAAGGCGCATGATGGCGCGGCCCGTCGTGCTCTTGCCTGAACCGGATTCACCTATAATGCCAACTTTTTCGCGGCCAACGGTGAAGGATACGTCACGCACGGCGGTGGTGACGCCGGAGAGCGTCGGGAACTCGACGGACATGTTTTCGACCGTCAGAATGGTATCGGATGTATTAGCCATTGCGGGGATCCATGATGTCGCGCAGCCCGTCGCCGAGCAGGTTGAAGGCAAGGCTGACGGTCAGGATCGCGATGCCCGGAACAGTCGTCAGCCACCAGGCATCGAGCAGGTATTGGCGGCCGGAAGCAGCCATCGCCCCCCACTCGGCCATCGGCGGCTGGGCGCCAAGGCCGAGGAACCCGAGACCTGCAGCCGTCAGGATGATGCTGGACATGTTGAGCGTCAGGCGCACGATGATCGAAGGCGCGCAGAGCGGTACGATATGGCGGAGCAGAATCCGGCCCACGCCGGCACCCTGAAGTTCGGCGGCGACCACGAAATCCGCATGGCGAAAAGTCAGCGTTTCGGCACGGGCAAGACGCGCAATCGGCGGCCACACGGTGAGTGCGATGGCGATGACGGCGTTTTCGATGCCGGGACCGAGTGCGGCCGAAAAGGCGAGCGCCAGGACAAGGCTCGGGAAGGAGAGAAAGATGTCGGTGATGCGCATCAGCACGACATCGACCCAGCCGCCGAGATAACCCGCCGTCGCACCGATGACGAAGCCGATGGGGGCGACGATGACCGTGACGAGAATGGTGATGTAGAGCGTGGTGCGTGCACCGTAGACAAGCCGCGAAAACACGTCGCGTCCAAATTCGTCGGTACCGAACCAGTGCGTTGAGGAAGGCGCCTTGAGCGCCATCAGGAAATCCTGCGCAAAGGGATCATGCACCGTGATAACCGGCGCCAGTGCCGCGACGATGATCAGCAGAAGGACAACGGCGAACCCAGCGAAAGCGAGCGGATTGGCGATGAGGCTGAGCCAGCCAAGATAGACGCTGTGCAGACGTGCCTGTCGAGACGATGTGAAGTCCTCGCTGATCAGCCAGTCGTGCAGTTTTGAAAAAGTAGCGGACTTGGCCATTAGCGGGTCCTCGGATCGATGAAGCGATAAACGATGTCGGAGAGCAGGTTGATGGCGATCGAGATGATGCCGATCAAAAGCACGCTTCCGAGCACGGCGTTCATGTCGGCGAAAAAGAGTGCCGATGTGAGGTAGGAGCCGAGGCCGGGCCAGGCGAAGACCGTTTCGATCAGAACCGTGCCATCGAGCAGGCCGCAATAGGCAAGCGCAATCACCGTCAGCAGCTGGACGCGGATGTTGCGAAAGGCATGCCGCCAGACGATCGGTCTTTGCCCCAGACCTTTGGCGCGCGCCGTCAGAATGTATTCCTGGCGGAGCTGCTCCAGCATGAAGCTGCGCGTCATGCGGCTGAGATAGGCCATCGACGCGTAACCGAGGATGACGGCCGGAGCGATGATGTGATGAAGCGCGCTCCAAAATACGTTCCAGTGACCGCCCAGTGCGGAATCGATCAGGATGAAGTTGGTGCGCGCCTGAACGATGCCTTCGTCGTAAAGATAGATACGGCCACCCGGCGGAATTGCGCCGATATAGGCGTAGAAAACCAGAATGACGATCGTGCCGAGCCAGAAGATGGGTGTGGAATATCCCAGAAGGCCAACCACGCGGGCGAGATGATCCACCCATGTGCCCTTGCGCACGGCCGCGATGACACCGAGCGGAATGCCGAGGCCTGCACCGATGATGGTCGCAAGGGTGGCCAGTTCGATCGTTGCCGGGAAGACGCGGGCGAGGTCCTTGGAAACGGCCTGTTTGGTGATGATCGACTGTCCGAAGTCCAGATGGACCACGTCGTTCAGATAATTGCCGAACTGCACATAGATCGGCCTGTCGAGGCCCATTTCCTTGTAGACGCGATCATAGGTGGCTTGATCAGCCTGATCGCCAATGACGGCGATGACTGGATCGGCCGGGACCATGCGACCAACCGTGAAGGTGATCATCATCAGTCCGAGCAGTGTTGTCAGGATCACGACAAAGGATGTTGCGATCTTGGCCGCAGCTTTAGGAAACGGCGATTTCCTGCTCGGCGGGGCATCGGAGGTTTGGGTAATGCTCATGCCACTGTCCTTGGAGTTTTTTATCGTCACTCGCCTTTGGTCACGGTGTCCCAGCGGGTGAGCCAGGTCGGGTGCCCGACATAACCTTTCACCTCGTTGCGGACCGCTTTCGGGTCGGTGCGTTGAAATGATGTGACGAGCGCCGGCGAAGACCGCAGATAGGCTTGGTTGATGCGCGCATAGAGTTCATCACGCTTTTCCTGATCGGTCTCATGCGCCGCTGCGGTGACCATGTTCTGGATCTCCTTGGGCACATCCCAGGCCGAGCGCCACGCGACGAGACCCGCCAGCTTGGCGTCGTCTGCATTATTGGCATTCGTGGCGTAGGATTGCAGGACGGCATGCGGATCGGGCAAACGCTCACCTGTTCGCGACGAGAACAGTTCGAACTGACGGGACCGGAATTTTCCGATCTGGTCGCCGATCTGCAGCTCGAGCTTGATGCCGGCTTTGGCGGCATTGTTCTGGAGCGAAACGCCGACTTCGGATTCCGGCGTGCCAGGCTGAGCGAAATAGACCTTCGAGAAACCGTCAGGGTAACCCGCTTCGGCAAGCAATTGCTTTGCCTTCTCGATATCGAGTTTATAAGGCATGTCAGTGGATGCGCCGGGAAGCCCACCTGGAATGATGGTCTGCTGCTTGATCCCGTAATATTTCATCACCGAACCGGCGAGGCCGTCATAATCGATCAGGTAGCGAAAGGCTTCGCGCACCTTGGGGTTCGATAGGATCTCGTCTTTCTGGTTCAGGGCCAGATAGTAGAAACCGAAACCCGGCACCTTCTGGACTGTCACCTTGCCATCTCTTTCGAGGCCGGAAAGATCCGTGGATGACAGGCGCGTTGCCACATCCACGTCTCCGGCGTCGATCTGCAGGCGTTGGGCCGAGGATTCCGGCACGTGTCCCATGTAGACACGCTTCATGGCGGGCTCGCCCTTCCAGTAATCCGTGAACGCGTCGGCGATCAGCAACTGGTTGGACCGCCAGGTGACGAGCGAATAAGGCCCCGATCCGGCATCTGCCGTCTGAAGATAGTTCCGCGCCCAGTCGCCATCCTTCTCCTTGCTGGCAAGGAATTTGCTGTCGACAATAGACGTGGAATAGCTGGCCAGCGAATAAAGGATGAGGTTGGGATTCCACACCTCGGGCGTCACGAGAACGAGCGTCTGATCATCCGTTGCCCGGATAAGCTGGTCGACATTCTTGGCCGAAAACCCCCATTGGCGCAGATCGGTAGATGGCGCCAGGCCGAGCTTGACCAGCCGATGCAGCGACCATTCCACATCCCGCGCCGTAACAGGATTGCCCGAATGGAAGGTGACGCCCTGCCGGATCTTGAACGTGAACGTTTTTCCATCCTCGGAGATCGTCCAGCTTTCGGCCAGTGAAGGCTGCGGATTGGTGATGTCGTCCGGTGGCAACGAGATCAGGCGATCGTACAGGTTCGCGACAACTTCCGCAGCTTCCAACTGGTTGATCTCATGCGGGTCGAGACCGCGCATGGTCGTCATCATGATGGCAATCACCAGCTGATCTTTAGGGGTGGCCGCACCGACGGGACTCAGTGCCGCAACCGTTATGGCGCATGTCAGCAATGCGCGTGTGAGCGTTTTCATGTCAGCCTCCCAAGGCTCCTCAACCTCGCCAAATCGAAATTTCCATATCGACATGGATTTCAAATCTGATATATCAAGTTTCACACAAAATGATCTTCGTCAACGGATTTTCGAAAAATGGCCGCTGATAACCTGCCCAGTTCCGGCAATGCCGACTTTGAAAAAATCGACGCCAGCTTCCAGATGACGGTGCGCGATCACGTGCATCGCGCTATGCGAAGCGCGATCATTTCCGGTCGGTTCGCGCCGGGGCAGAAAATCAACGAGCGCCATCTCGCCGAGCAGTTCGGGGTCAGTACGACGCCGATCAAGGAAGCCTTGCGTCAGTTGGAGACCGAAGGGCTGGTCGAGGCTCTTCCGCGGCGTGGCGTGATCATCAAATTCAGCAGTTCGTGGGCGGAGGAGAT
Organism: Hyphomicrobiales bacterium; assembly: GCA_900469445.1. GTDB lineage: Bacteria > Pseudomonadota > Alphaproteobacteria > Rhizobiales > Rhizobiaceae > Neorhizobium. The sequence continues at coordinate 26,939 of UBXM01000031.1, read as the reverse complement.
GATCTTGGCCCGGGCGGCCCTTGAATCGATGATTGCCCATCTCGCCGCCAAGCGCATCGACGAAAAGGGCAGGCTGGAGCTTCAGTCGATCGCCAAACACATGAAAGAAGCAACCATATCGGGGGACCCGGATAGCCTGATCACTCTCAACGAGAGGTTCCACGATCACATCCATCGGAGCTCGCAGTGCGGTTATCTCGCCAAGCTGATCGAGCGCCAGCAATTTTATGACGCGAGTATCCGGCGGGTCATCCATCTGGATCCGACCGAACGACAAAAGGCGCTCGACGAACATGTCGCCATTGCGGATGCGATCGCCGCAGGAGATGCGGATGGGGCGGAGCGCACCATGCGTGATCATGTTGTCCGGTCCGGCGACACGTATCTCAGCATTATTTTCAAGAAAGAGGGAGAAATCTGACGTGAATGATAAACTTCAGACCGTGAGGAAGGCACTGACCGGGATTTCTGGCGTGCCGGTTACACCCTACAAGGGTGATGGCTCGATCGATACCGCGAAACTGAAAACGCTCATCAAGGGGCTTGCCGGCGCCAGAGTGCATAACCTGATGGCTGCCGGAAATACGGGCGAATTCTTTACGTTGACCATGGATGAAGTCCGCGAAGTGCATGCGGCCACCATCGAGGCTGCGGCGAGCAACGCGCTCGTCAGCGCTGCTGTCGGTCGGTCGTTGACGGAGGCCAAGGCGCTGGCCAGGGACGCCATTGCCGCCGGCGCTGACGCGATCATGGGCCACCATCCGATGGATCCGTTTGCAGGGCCGTCCTATCAGGCCGGTTATTTCCTTGAACTTGCCGATTTCTCGACCGTTCCCGTGATTGCCTATGTGCGCAGCGACAGTTTTTCCGTTGCGGATTTCCGCAGGCTGGCGCTGCATCCGAACATCGCGGGCATCAAGTTTGCTTCTTCCAATCTCATGCTCCTTGCCGAAGTCATCCGGGCGACCGCCGACGCGCCCGCCATCTGGGTCTGCGGCCTTGCCGAAGGCTGGGCGCCAGCTTTCTACGCCATGGGAGCGAGAGGCTTCACGTCCGGCCTCGTGAATGTTTTCCCCGAGCGTTCGCACGCCATCCATGAGGCGCTCGAAAACGGAAATTACGCTTCCGCGCGCGCTCTGATCGATCCGATCGCAGGATTTGAAGCGCTGCGCACGAAATACAATAACGGTGCCAATGTCACCGTCGTCAAGGAAGCACTCGGCATGCTCGGCAATGATGTCGGGCCAGTGCGTGTACCCGGTGTCGTGGCGCTGAATGACGAAGAACGCACGACGCTCCGCGCGATCGTCGAACGCGTTAAAGACGAAGCGCTGGCCGCCTGATCGGAGACAAGACGTGCGTATTACCGGTATCAAGACCTACATGCAGCGCGTGGACGATCGCCCGCGCCTGCTGTTGAAAATCGAGACGAGCGAAGGAATTTCCGGCTGGGGTGAGTGCTATAATCACGGCCCCGACTGGGCGCTTCCGCCGCTTCTCGACTATCTCTTTCATCAGATCCAGGGAGAGGATCCGCGCCGCGTCGAATTCCTCGTCCTGAAACTTAACCAGCAATGCCGGTTTCCTCCCGGGGCCCTCGGTCTTGCCGCGATTTCCGCAATCGATCACGCATTGTGGGATATCGCCGGCAAGGCTGCAGGGCTTCCCGTCTACATGTTGCTCGGCGGCAGCGTGCGCGATCGGGTTCGGATCTATTGCGGTGTCTATACCGCGCCGGATCCCGAGCAGGTGCTTGAGCAGTCGCTCAAGCTCAACGAGGACTACGGCTACACGGCCTTCAAGCTCAGTCCATATCGCCGCGATCTCCATTCCGGACGTTGGGGCGAACTTGTGAAGGAAACGGGGGATTGGTTTGGGCGTATTCGCGAAATCACACCCTCGCATTTCGAGTTCGCATTCGACGCGCACGCCAAGATTTTTGAGCCCTACAAGGCGGTACAGCTTGCCGCCGCCATCGCGCCCAATGATCCGCTATTCTATGAAGAGCCTATCCGTCCGGAGCATATCCCCGCATGGAAGGAGCTGAAGTCGAAGGTGAACGTACCGCTCGCTACTGGCGAGTCGCTTTACAATCGCTTCGAATTCCTCAACCTGCTCACTAATCAGGGTGCGGATATCATTCAGCCGGACATTTGCGTCGTGGGCGGCGTTTCGGAAATGCGCCGCATCGCGACCATCGCGGAGGCCCACTACGTGACAGTTGCTCCGCATAACCCGATGGGACCATTGGCAACAGCCGTCAACGTGCATTTCTGCGCGGCGCAGCCGAATTTCCAAGTGCTGGAATTCAAGCCGCATGTGCACGCGCCTTGGGCGCTCGATCCTTATATGCCCGTCGATGGCCATATGGAACTGCGGCCGGATCGGCCCGGCTGGGGCATCGAGATCGATGAGAGCGTTCTGGAACGGGATGATTACGTTTACTGGGAACGAAAAGTAACCCGCATGCCAGACGGCTCGACGGCGTACCCGTGATCAATAGAGGTTGCCGCTTTTCGGGCGGCAATCTCGGAGCATCGCTGAGATACATCCTAGTGCGGACAATCGAACTAGTGCGCCTGATCAGCTCATTTTAGGGAATTGCGGGTCGTTGGTTCCCACCCCATCGAGAGCACGCTCAAAGGCCAATGGTAGAAGGCTATCCGACACTCCTAGCTAGTCAATTCCAAGCAGGGAAATTCTTCCAATTGGACGGGAAGCCCATCGCGGCCTTGTCTGCCAGCGGGCATGAATCCATTAGTTCTGCAATCTGTTCGCGCCATTGGTTGTTCGGTGCAACGATATCCATAAGATAGCCGAGAACTGCAATGGTATTGTAGACTCGCCCTTGTGCATTTCCGTTCATAGCCAGCTTTAAGCTCGCGGGAGACGTCGGCACAATCATCTTTACCGTCACCTGCTTGTTCCAAAGTCGGCCGTGATGGGCACAAATATTGCGGATGTATGTCAGGTGATGGGCGAGTGATACCAAAACCGATTCATCCAACCCGTAAACCTTGGCGATCGCCTGTCGATCCGGCCGTTTCTTGAGATTGTTATACCACATCGAGAGTTGCCCCAACGATATCACTTCGGCTGTCATCCAGATCGGTGGGTGCTCTGGATCGTCGTATTTGCTCCTGTAATGAAGTATGAAGGTATCTTTCGACCTTGCCAGATCCTCGATCAATTTGGCGAAGGCTTGAGCATATCGATCGGGCCGGTGATAGAGACCAGGATCGAGATAGCCGTGTGGCCCGTATTTCATGGCAAGGTGATGTGCCCAGCTGCCTCGCAAGGATACTTCGATCCTTTCGATCGCATCCATCACGAGTAGGCGCAGCCGCCTATCAAAAATGTAGAGCTCCAGGACTTGGTCGAAGGAGGTTCCAACTCGAAACTCATGCGCACCACTTGCCTGTAGCGCGTCCTCGAATGGCAACCAGTAGGCCCGTAGCCGATAGTAGCTTATATGCTGGAGGCAATGGGCAGCGTGGGCATAATCTGGCACGGCCATTCCCCTTGCTTCCAGCAAGGCGATTTGGTCGGGGATGGAGACGGAGGGCTTTTCGAACTTCATGCCATTTCATAGGCGGATTCTAATAGCTATAAAACAAAAAAACCCGCCGGGGTGCGCAGTTTCGGAACCGAGGCTCCGTCCGAGGCGTGGCGGGTGTTGTTGAGCAACGATATGGAGCAATCCTGTTAAGAAAGCAACAATGAAAGGGTAAAAAATGTACCCATCTATGTGCGTTGCAGGCCAAGCCATTGATGCTGAATCAAGATTTCTTGCAAGGGGCGATCTGACCAAAATTGAGCGTATCCTCGGGGTCTGGCCAACGACAGGTGGCTGCCAATTGTTTGATGGAACAGTTGTCGAGCGAGAAGCCGTCTGCCTGGCACGCCCTCGGCCGGCCGGGGCCATCATGAGCAGCAAGACCAAGCTGCGTGAGGTGGCGGCCGGCCATCACGATAACCCTTAGCAAGTACCTGTTTTCAAAAGCACTCGTTCTCGATGAGCGAAGGCTTCATCAACGAGGTCGGCGGTTCGAGTCCTTTCAAGACCTTAAAGCCGACACAGCTCATCAAAATACGAAGCCGTAACGACAACATCGTTATGATACTTGTAACGATGGTGTCGTTACGGTATATACCTGTATCACATAGGAGTTGCCCATGCCGACGTCACACACGAGCAAAAATTTGGATGCAAGCGTTCCACTGAATATCCGTGTAAAACCCGCGACGCGCAATCTCATCGATCGCGCGGCTGAACTGCTTGGAAAGACGCGGACGGATTTTATGCTGGAGGCCTCCGAACGCCGCGCCGAGGAAGTGCTGCTTGACCGTACTGTATTCACGGTCAGCCCAGAGGCGTATGCTGAATACCTCGCCCGGCTCGATGCGCCTACGCAGTCGAATGAGCGTCTGAAGCGCACGATGTCGATCAAAGCTCCGTGGGATAAGGCGTGACCCTTACTTCCCCCGCTCCATTGGCTGAACATCATGAGCTTGTAGAGTTTCATTCTGGGGTCCCGGAGCTTGATGATTGGCTGCGTCGAAGAGCGCGAGCCAACCAGGCGGGCGGTGCATCACGTACTTTCGTTGTCTGTGAGGGGAACCGTGTCGTTGCTTACTACGCTCTCGCCTCCGGAGCGGTCAGGACACCAGAAGCACCAGGTCGCTTCAAGCGAAACATGCCAGATCCGATCCCGGTTGCTGTGCTTGGTCGACTCGCTATCGACCTCTCTTATCAAGGCTGCGGTATCGGCCGGGCGTTGGTGCGCGATGCCGGCCTGCGTCTGCTGAACGCCGCCGAAATCCTCGGTATCCGTGGCGTACTGGTGCACGCGATATCCGATGACGCACGTGCCTTCTATGAAGCTGTCGGATTCATGCCATCTCCGTCCGATCCGATGATGTTGATGATTGGATTAAAAGATCTCAGCAACGCACTGAGCGCGTAGACTGTGTGATCGTGCGTTGGCTCTATGTAAAGCGAATATACCCGCCACGGGCGCTTAAAACTTTCCGGGCGGACTGGTATCAGAGATTGCAGCGAATTAGACGCATAGGATCTGACGTGCGCCTCGAAGGGCGGTAGGGCACCGGCATATTTTTTCGGTCCGAACATTGCCTCGATGAAGTGCGCGCGGATCCAATTCCTTAGGGTAATCCGATAACGGGCCGGCGGTTCATGTCCCTTCAAGAGCAAAACTAAGAAAGAACTGTCTCGCTCCTATTCCGCATTTTTGGCGAGTATCCTCGGTTTTTGATGGTCAGGTTCACCCTGCAAGAGCTAGTCCACCCTGCCGGCCGACATCCGTCTCGATTTCACGGATCAAGGTATCCAACGCGGGATTCCGGGACTTTCGTGCGCGCCGCACGACGTAGGTAACTGTGGGAGGCAGTGGCAGATTGTCATCGAAGATCTGCATCTGCCCTCGGATGTGACGCTCATTCAGAAGCGCAACCCCCATCGCGGAATTCACGGCAGACACTATTCCAGCAGCACTGGCGCATTCGTATACGGTTTCGAACACGACATCTTCCTGACCAGTGCCAAATGCCCATTGCCGATAGAAGCAGTCATCATCGAACGAAAGGAAAGGTATCGGTAATTCCGGGAGGATCTCCAACTCCGGATGTTTCACCCAGTGGAGATGCTCTTTGAAAAGCACCAAATCAGTGGGTCGCACCTCGTGAGTGAATACCTGGATGATCGCCGCATCCAATTCTCCGCCTTCCAGCATGCTCCGTAGGACCAAGCTCATCCTCACCTTTGTTCTTACCGCAACATTGGGATGGGTCCGCTTGAAGCGGGTGAGGATCCGGGCAAGATCAGTACACGCTGTGTCTTCAGTCATGCCGAGCGCGAGTCTTCCAGCGAGCGGGGCTTTGGAAAGGCTGAGCAGGGCCTCGTCGTGCAGATTTAGAATGCGCCCTGCATATTCAAGCAAATCCTCTCCCGCAGTCGTGAACATCGGGCCACCTGGCTTTCGCCCCAGCAGCTCGCAGTCCAGGCTTGACTCAAGTCTCTTGATTTTGTGGCTCACTGCTCACTGCTCACTGCTCACTGCTCACTGCTCACTGCTCACTGCTGACTGCGACAGGCCAAGGGCAACCGACGCCCTAGTAATCCCACCGTGCTGGCGGATTACAGCGAGAGCGCGCAATGAATCTATGTCGAGCTTCCGGCTATTAAGTTCGTGCATATCTTACCCGATTTCGTTTCAGGTGCATGATAACACATTTAAACTTAGGAATGACAGAAATCGTCGAAAATCGATTGCGTGATCGAAATTTGTCATGTGCGGTATCTCGTTGCGCGCTTTAGGAGTGACGATCAGTTCAATCCAATCGAGCTTCAAATGACCGCAATTCTTCCTTCCTCGAAAGCTGCAAAGCTTCACCACCCGCTTTTGTGGCCTGCATTGGCAACCCTATTGATCATCGGTTGGAGTTCCGGATTCGTTGGTATTCGATATGCCAGTGACGAAGCGAGTGTCATGCTCCTCCTGTTCTGGAGGACGTTGCTCTCTGGTCTCATCCTTCTGCCGTTTGCATTGGCCATCGGCCCGCGTATTTCGCGCAAGGCGGTCAAGGATCAAGCGTTGTTTGGCATAATGTCTGTCTTCCTTTATCTCGGGGGCTTTGGTTTGGCCATCGAACAGAAGGTGCCGACGGGCCTTGTGGCACTCATTGCTGACCTTCTCCCGCTCGCCATTGTAGCTCTGTCGCAACCCGTACTCGATGAACGTCTGACGCCGCGGCAATGGTTGGGGACAGCTATTGCCGTCGCCGGCGTATTGATCGTGTCGTTCGATAGTCTGAGCCTCGGATCTGCTCCCGGGTGGGCCTATGGATTGACCGTAGGATCAATGTTGGTGTTTGCCGTCGCATCCGTGCTGCACAGGAAACGAATGACACAGTATATGCCGGTCCACCAGAGCCTGTGCATCCAGACGCTGATGGGCTCGCTCCTCTTTGGTCTGTGCGCCTCAACGCAAGGCAGCCTTGCTCCGCCTATGACCACTAACTTCGCGATCGGAATGGTTTGGTTGATCCTAGTGGCCACGTTCCTCGCGTATGCAGTCTACTACACGAGCCTGCGACTGTTTCCCGTTGCCAAGGTGAGCGCTGCTATCTATCTCAGTCCACCGGTCACTATGCTCTGGGCGTGGATGATGTTCTCGGAACCACTAACTGTGGCGATGTTTGTGGGGCTTTTCGTGACCCTTGTGGGCGTCTGGATGACATCGCAGTCGTGAGCTCTCGATTTGTGCTCCGGCTTTAGATCAAAAACGACACAAGACGACTGTGCTCCATAACAGTAGGTTGTGTCGCCGCGAGACCCGCGCCGATCAGAGTCAGGTATTTCAGTATCGTAGCCTCTTTTAAGTCGCGTGTCGGCGGTTCGTATCCGTTCACATCAGGTTTTTTGTCAATCGTTCATCCAAGTGGCATCGAATTTCTCCTTGGTAGCGGATCCGCGGTCTGAGCCCGTAAAAATTACCGGCCCGGTTCTAGGGCCTATACAACCTCACATCCGGTCGCCGCTCTTAGCGGCTGCACCATTATCCCGCATTCGACGGGCACGGGCTCAGGAGAACGAGACCAAACTCAAGATCGGCGTGTAAAAGCCAAAAGGCTACCCGGTTCGTCCACCTGGATCCGTCAGAGCTGATCAGGCCCTGAGGATTTGATTTTGCGTTTTATAGCCTCTTTCGACCTCAGGCGGTATTCATGATCGCACCTTCGATCACGACGCCAGACTTCACATACTTCCAGAGCGCTACGAGTAAATTGCGCGCGAGCGCGACGATCATCGGCGTCTTTAAGCGGCCGGCGTTCCGAGCGATGCGTTCCTTGAACCATAACGTCAATGTGGATTTCGGTTGATGCCGCAACCATAGCCAGGCGAGCTCGACCATGGTTGTTCGTAAACGCGGATTTCCGGCCTTGGACACACCCTGCTCGCGATTGACGTTACCGCTTTGCCAAGGGGAGGGAGCGAGGCCTGCGTACGATGCGATTGGCGGCGGTTGTCGAAGTGCCGAAACAGCCCTTCCGTGTAAAGTATCGTAGCGAATTCCGGCCCTATTCCCTTGATGCCCAAAAGAGCGGTCGCTTCCCTCGGTGTCTCCGACGTCTCGCGAACGATCAAGGCATCTCGCTCGGCTTCTACAGCCTTGATTTGTGTCAGCAACAACTCGAGACGATCGAGCTCTCTGCAGACTTCCGCTTTTAGATGTTTTGCTAGTGGGTGCCCGTCACCGGTTCGAAGTTCGTCAAGACGCTGGCGGCGATCCCGATTGACAGGTTCATAATCTCTAATTCCTTGAGTGAAGAGCAGTCCTTTTATGCGGTTGACGTGGAAGACGCGTTCGGCGATCAGAGTTTTCCTCTCCCGCCCAATCCGTCGGTTGTCATCCTCCTCAGGTGTAAGAAGCTTCACCATTGAGCATGCACGTGGCTCGCCGCGTCTCCATGCAATCAAAGCGCGGATCAGCGTTTCGCAATCGATCCGGTCAGTCTTCGCCCGGCGATGCCGGCGCGGCATTGCAATCGATGCGGCTTCTACGATGTGGCTCTCTATCCAGGCTTCCTTGCTCAGCATTCGTCCGAGCCAGAAGCCATCCAGTCCGGCCTCTTGGATCACTACCAGCTGGTAAAGTATGCTCCTTCGACGTTTGCTTTCTGGCGAAGCTCGCCAAAACACGAGAACAGGCCGGCGACGTCACCCCCAGTGATGGTATAGCGGGACATCTTCTCGCTACATGGCGACAGCGCCGTCACCAGCCACGTTCATTTGCTCAATTCCAACGAGACGAAAATTGCGCCAAGATCGACGAGAGTAGCGGTTTGCTTTTGAGATTGATCTGCTGTCATCGGCATGGTTGGCCTCCAGAGCGTTTTCTAGCGACCTCACTCTGCCACGGAGCAGGCCGCTACTCACCCCTGATGGGAACTCAAGAGCTTAACCGCCGGTCGAAAATCTGGCTACGTTCTTGAAGGGCCATGGTCCTCTTGATCAACTTGTGTAGCGAAAGGCGCGACAAAGTGGTCTCGGGTCATCATCGGCGACCGGATTTTATCCAGATGAGGGAACGTGGTTCATAGTGACGTTTAAAGCCAGCTCGTAGGCCGTGCTTCGTCCTCCAGCCTCTCCTTTTCGCAGGATGCCTTTCGCCATCAGGTCTGCGATGTCGCGAGATGCAGTGTCTTGGGATGCGTTCGTTAATTTCGCCCACTTTGTCGATGTGAGCTTGCCGTGGAAATTCCCCTCTAACAGCCGGTTTAGGACCTTGGCTTGTCGCGGATTGAGATCGCTTTCAGCATGCATCTGCCAAAAATCATTTTTCAGCATCACGTTGTCGAGCGTCAGGAGCGCCTGGCCAATAGCATTGCCTAGACGATCGATGAACCACTCGATCCAGCTCGTGATGTCGAGGCTATCTCTGCTGGAAATTGATTGCAGGGCTTCATAATACCCGGCGCGAGATCGCTCAATTGCTGCAGACATGGAATAAAGCCGCTGGGCGCCTCCGCCACTGCGTGCAAGTGTCATATCCGCGATTGCGCGCGTTATGCGGCCGTTGCCATCGCCGAAAGGATGGATTGCGACGAACCAGAGATGGGCAATGGCTGCTTTGATAAGGGGATCTACATCATGTGCTCCGTTAAACCACTCAAGGAAGGCTGACATCTCAGCTTCCACGCGATCTGCGGACGGAGCAACATAGTGGACTTTCTCGTGCCCGAACGCGCCAGAAACTATTTCCATACGGCCGCCAGAATCGTCACGCCAATCGCCGACGCGAAGTTTATGGCCCCATTCGTTGCGGCCGGTCGGAAAAAGGGCAGCATGCCATTGGAACAGTCGCTCTGCCGTCAGTGGCTCAGCGCAATTGATCGTCGCATCTAGCGTAATATGGACGATTCTTTCAACCGAGCGATTTGGCGTAACGAAGCCATCGATATCGATACCAAGCCGTCTGGCGAGCGAGGATCGGACCTGTTGCTCATCCAGCTGTTCTCCCTCGATCGCCGACGACTTGACGACGTCGTCCGTTAGCGCGCGTAGGAATGTTTGCTCCCGTGTACGAAAACCAAGGCTCTCGACGCGGCCAATAAGACGCCCTTGATCAAGGCGGACAGCCGCAATCTTTGATGTAAGGCGGTCGATCCGCCACTCAAATTTCGGCCATAGGGTGGACTGCCAAATATAAGTCATAACCCACGATAAAGCCTACCTGCGGAGAATAGCAAGATTTATCTCCGCAAAATAGCGGAGATAGTGCGCAGTAATCTCCGCACCGCTAAAGCTCGGCGCGCAAAAACAGCCCTGTTCATGCCGCGCTCGTATAACGACTCTGGCTAAGAGGACTGATATTAGCTGATTGAATCCTCGTTGAGGCAATCAGCAAACCGTCTGCACAGAAAAATGCGTTCGGATCAGGGATCTAAGAGGATCTATGAACCTAAGCTTCTAAAAAAATCACGTTTCCAATCGTCTGTCGCAAGTTCGTACCCGTTGAAGACCTGTAAGAAGCGGCCGATATTGGGAGGGGCGCGCCAGCGCACAGCACGCCTCCGGCAAAGATTACTGACCAGAAACCTGCTCGCAAAATAACGGGCTTGTTTCCTTTCCTTCAGGGCTCCGACTGGAGGCGAAGCTGTGAAGTCGCTCACTATCGCCTCTTGACATGTTGCAAGGTTGGCGTGCTAATGCGCATTAGCGCTAATACGCATTAGCAGATATTTGATGCTTGGGAGGGCATCGCGTGACTGGCCGAAAGCGACTAACCCAAAACGATATCGCGAAGCTTGCCGGCGTCAGCCAGGCTACGGTCTCGCTTGTGCTCAACGGTGCGCCTACCGCGTTGGCACGGATTCCTGCCGAGACCCGCGACCGGGTCCAAGCCGTCATCCGCACAACCGGTTATGTCGCCGACCCGATCGCAAGGCGGATGGCGAAGGGGCTGAACCGCATCCTCGGTGTCTTCACCTACGAGCCGGCTTTTCCGAACGCGCAGGCAGACTTCTTCACACCCTTTCTGCTCGGCATCGAAGAGGAGGCGCAGCAGCAGAACTACGATCTCCTGCTCCTGACGAGCGCCGGTGTCGGCAATAACCGCAAAATATTCTCCGAGAACAACCGGCTCCGCATCGCCGACGGCTGCCTCGTGCTCGGCCGGGAATTCGACCGCAAGGAACTCGCCCGGCTGGTGGCTGAGGATTACCCTTTCGTGGCGATCGGCCGTCGTGACGATGCCGGCGGGCCGGTTCCCTATGTCGGTGGCGACTATGCGGCCGGCACCCGGCAACTCGTCGAAAAGGCCGTTTCGCTCGACCATTCGAAGCTAGCCTATGTGGGTCCGGAAGGACCGGCGGAATCCATTGCCGATCGCTGGCGGGGTTTCGGTTCTGCGCTAGGTGAGGGCGCGGAGCTTGCCCTGCATGTTGATGCCGTCAACAGTCCGGCGGACGAGATCCTCGATGGGATACTCTCGAGCGGTGCGACTGTCGCCTTCTTCATCGAACTGGCTGATGCCGTTCGCGTCGAAGAACTCGCACGCGAACGCGGGCTCTCGGTACCCCGGGACTTCTCGATGATCGTGCTTGGCAGCCATATCCGCGCGGGACGCAGCCCGGTGCGCTTCACGTCCTACGAAATTCCCCGCGAGGAGATGGGACGGCAGGCAACGGCGATGCTGGTCAACCGCATCGAGACCGGCAGCCTCGGCAGCCAGATTCTCCTCACTTGTGAGCCCGTCGCGGGCGAAACACTGGGGCCATGCCCTTCGGATCCCGCGAAGAAACGCCAATCAACGAAACGGATGTGATGACGTGAAAGAGTTGCAAGCAGATATTCTCGTGCTAGGCGGCGGCCTGGGTGGCGTGGCAGCAGCATTGGGCGCAGCACGCGCCGGCAAGCGCGTCATCATGACGGAGGAATTCGACTGGATCGGCGGGCAGCTGACCAGTCAGGCGGTCCCCTCCGACGAGCATACCTGGGTCGAGCAGTTCGGCATCACGCGGTCCTATCGCAAACTGCGCAGCGGTGTTCGGCAGTATTATCGTGACCACTATCCGCTGACCGAAGGCGCTCGCGCCTGGGGTGACCTCAATCCCGGAGGTGGCTGGGTCAGCCGCATCTGCGCCGAACCGCGCGTCAGCCTGGCGGTGATGGAAAGCATGCTGATGCCCTATATCGGTGCCGGCCGGCTGACGGTGCTGAAACCCTACCGGCCGGTTGCCGCGGATGTCGAGGGCGATACGGTTCGCTCGATTACGGTCCGCCACCGCGATATGGATGCCGAGATCGTCATTTCCGCCGACTACGTTCTCGACGCGACCGAACTCGGCGATCTTCTGCCGATGACGGGTACGGAATACGCCAAAGGCTTCGAGGCGCAGTCCGACACAGGCGAACCGAGTGCGCCGGCAGAAGCCCAGCCGCACAATGTTCAGGCGGTCTCGATCTGCTTTGCGATCGATCATGTCGATGGCGACCAGACGATCGACAAGCCGGAAAACTATGACTATTGGCGCAAGTACCAGCCGCATTTCTGGGGTGGGCCGCTGCTCGGCCTGACGGCGCCGCATCCGCGCACGCTGGAGCATACGACACGCTCGTTCACGCCGAACCCGGATGATGATCCGCTTCTCGTCGATGCAGACCAGCGCAAGGGCGGCGGCGATGAAAACCTCTGGATCTTCCGCCGCATCGCCGCACGCCGGAACTTTGCGCCGGGTTTCTATCAGTCCGACATCTGCCTCGTGAACTGGCCGATGATCGACTACATGGACGGCACCATCATCGACGTCCCGGACGAAGAAAAGGCGCGGCATCTGAAATCGGCGGCTGACCTTTCCTATTCTGTCTTCTACTGGCTGCAGACGGAAGCACCGCGTCTTGATGGGGGGCAGGGTTACCGCGGCCTGCGTCTGCGTGGTGATATCACAGGCACCGAACATGGCCTCGCCATGGCGCCCTATATCCGCGAAGGCCGGCGTATCAAGCCGGTGACGCGGATCGTCGAGCAGGACCTGTCCTTTACCGTCCGCGGGGAAAAGGGCGCGATGCGGTATCGCGACAGCATCGGCATCGGCATGTACCGCATCGACCTGCATCCCTCGACAGGCGGCGACAACTATGTCGACGTGCCATCCTGCCCGTTCGAGATCCCGCTCGGTGCGTTGCTGCCGCAACGGATGAAGAACCTTATTCCCGCCGGCAAGAATATAGGCACGACGCATATCACCAACGGTTGCTACCGCCTGCACCCGGTCGAATGGAATGTCGGCGAGGTGGCCGGCATGCTGGCGGCCTGGTGCCTGGAGAAGGGACTGACGCCGCATCAGGTGCAGGAAGCCGACAGTCATCTGGCGGAATTCCAGGCGGCACTGACCCGTGAAGGCATCGAGTTCCGCTGGCCGGAGATCGCCGCCTATTGATTTTTGATCGAACCCATCTTTGGAGGAGGACTGGGAATGCTTTATCAAAGGACTTTGAAATCGACCGCCTGCGCGCTGGCGATCCTCGGATCGCTTGCGCTGGGCGGAACTGCCCAGGCGCAGGATGCGGTCAATCTTCGGATGACCATCTGGAGCGCCAATGAAGCACATTTGAAGCTGTTCAACGAGATCGCCGCGGGCTTCAAGAAGGATCATCCGAATGTCAGCGTCACCTATGAGTCGCTGCCGTTTGAGACTTACACGACAGCGCTGACGACCCAGATCGCCGGTGGCAACGCGCCCGACATGGCGTGGATCTTCGAGACTTCGGCCTATGATTTCGTCAAGTCCGGTGCGCTTTATCCGCTGACCGACACATTGAAGGCGGCAGAAGGCTATAATCTCGAAGAAGTCGGTACCGGGGCCACCGAACGCTGGACTGAAGACGGCAAGCTCTACGCCTATCCGTTTTCGACTTCGCCGTTCGCCGTTTTCGTCAACAACGACCTGATCAAGGCTGCTGGCGCCAAAACACCGGCCGAGATGATCGCTGCAGGCGAATGGACCTGGGACAACGCGATCGAAACGGCCGCCGCCGTTGCCAAATCCGGCAAGGGCGGGCTGGTCGTGCGCGACTTCAACTATCAGGCATGGCAATACCTTACCTCTGTATGGAACGGCTGGGGCGCATCGCCTTGGAGCGAAGATGGCAAGACCTGCACCATGGCCGACAAGCCGATGGCGGATGCGCTGACCTTCATCCACGACGCCGTGTTCACCAAGAAGGCGATCCCCGGCCCGGGCGAGACAGTCGATTTTTTCGCCGGCAATGCGGCGATGACGATCACCCAGATCAGTCGCGCCTCGCTATTGCCTAAAGAAAAGGCGTTCAGCTGGGATCTCGTGCCGCTGCCGAAGGGCTCGGCAGGTGAATATGCGCTGATAGGCCAGGCGGGCATCGGCGTCATGCAATCGGGCAAGAATGCCGAAACGGCCGCCGAATTCGTAGCTTACATGACCAATCCGGAAAGCTCGGCCAAGCTCAGCCAGTTCTTCCCATCTGCGCGGAAGTCGCTGCTGAATGCCGATATTCTGAAAAAGACTAATCCCCTGCTCAGCCAGGAACAGATCGAAAAGGTCGTGATTTCAGGCATCGCCACCGGCAAGGTCATGCCTGGCCATACCGGCTTTGCGCAGATCCAGCAGATGGTTCGCTCCAATCTCGACGCCGTGTGGCGGCCGGAGGCGGACGTGCCGGCTACTCTCCAGAAGATCTGCGGCCAGATCGGCCCCTTGCTGAAGCGCTGAAGGAGGTTGTTCATGGCTGTCGCGCGGGAAAACGCCCATCCGGAAGGCCGCTCCTCATCGCCGTTCTGGACGATCGCGCGGCGCGACAGCCTCGCCGGCTTCCTCTTCATCGCGCCGCAACTGATCGGGATCATCGTCTTCGTGCTGATCCCGCTTGGGCTGGTCTTCTGGTATTCGCTGCACGAGTGGAACGTGCTCGCGAACACCTTCACCTATACCGGTGCGCAGAATTACCGGATGCTGATGGAGGACGAGAGCCTTCTCGACGTGCTGGGCGCGACCGCGATCTTTTCCGCCGGGCTGGTGATCTTCAACCTGTCGCTGGCGCTTCTTCTGGCCGTGCTTCTCAACCAGAAACTCGCCGGCATCGCTATCTTCCGCACCCTGTTCTTTTCGCCGGTCGTCGTCTCGCTAGTCGCCTGGACGATCGTCTGGGGTTTTCTTCTGCAGAAAAACGGCGGTATCAACGGCATGCTTCTGACGTTCGGCATCGAAGGTCCTAACTGGCTCAGGGAAGAGACGACCGCGATGATCTCGGTCATCGTCGTGCAGGTGTTCAAGAATGTCGGTTTGAACATGATCCTGTTCCTGGCCGCATTGCAGGGCGTGCCGAAGGAACTCTACGAAGCGGCGCGGATCGATGGCGCGCCGGCCTTCAAGCAGTTCCGCCGCATCACCCTGCCGCTGATCAGCCCGACCATTCTGCTGACCTCGATCATCACCATCGTCGGGTCGCTGCAGGTCTTTGCCCAGATCGCGGTGCTGACCCAGGGCGGGCCGGGCCTCTCGACCACCGTGCTGGTCTACTATCTCTACCAGCAGGCATTCCAGTTTCACTTCTTCGGCTACGGCTCGACGCTGTCCATCCTGCTGTTTGCCATCGTCGCCATCCTGACATTCGCCCAGTGGCAGATGCGCAAGAGGATCGTCTTTTATGAGAGCTGATATTTCCCCGCGCGCAAAAGTGGTGCTCTACGGAGTGATGTGCGTATTGCTCATCCCCTTCGTCTTCCCGACATGGTGGATGGTGACGTCGTCGATGAAGCCGATCAGCGATATCTTCGCCTTCCCGCCGCAACTCGTGCCGCAAAGCTACGACTGGACGACTTATTCGAAGGTCTTCGAATTGCAGCCCTTTGTCCGGCAGTACTGGAATTCCGCCTATATCGCGGCGGTGGTGACCGTCGGCACGATGATCATCTCGTCCATGGCGGGTTATGCCTTTGCCCGGATCAGGTTTCCTTACGCGAATGCGATCTTCATGATCGTGCTGCTCGGCCTGCTGATCCCGTCCGAAGTGACGATCGTGCCGCTATTCCAGATGTTTCTGAAGGCCGGCATGGTGAACACTCACTGGCCGCTGATCCTGGTGCCGATCTTCGGCGCGCCCAGCGTATTCGCCACCTTCGTCATGCGACAGTTCTTCGTGACGCTTCCGGCCGAACTGGAAGAGGCCGCTCGCGTCGATGGTCTCGGACGGTTCAAGATCTTCACCAGGATCGCCCTGCCGTTGGCAAAACCTGCACTGGCATCGGTGGCCATTTTCACGTTCCTGCATTCCTGGAATCTGTTCCTCGAGCCTATCGTATTTCTTTCCAGCGCCGAGATGTTCACGCTGCCGCAGGCGCTTACCCAATATACCGACGCCTATGGCGGGCCAATGTGGAACATCCAGCTCGCAGCCGCCACCCTGACGGCGCTGCCCGTCCTCATCGTCTTCATCATTGCCCAGAAGCAATTCGTCGAAGGCCTCGCCCATACAGGCCTCAAGGGCTGAACAACCGGATCACATCATGGCAGACGTCACCCTTTCCGATATCCGCAAGAGCTATGGCGCAGTAAAGACCGTTCACGGCGTCGATCTCGAGATCAAAGACGGCGAGTTCGTCGTGCTGGTCGGGCCGTCAGGCTGCGGTAAGTCCACACTTCTGAGAATGATCGCCGGTCTGGAAACGATCACCGGCGGTACGCTTAAGATCAGTGGCAGGGTCGTTAACGACCTCGACCCGAAGGACCGCGACATCGCCATGGTGTTCCAGTCCTATGCGCTTTACCCGCATATGACGGTTGCGACCAATATGGGCTTCTCGCTGGAGCACCGCGGTACGGCAAAGACCGAGATCGCCGAGCGGGTTAACTGGGCAGCCGGCATTCTAGGCCTGACCGATCTCCTCGATCGTTATCCGCGACAGCTCTCCGGCGGCCAGCGGCAGCGCGTCGCTATGGGCCGCGCGATCGTTCGCAATCCGCAGGTTTTTCTGTTCGACGAGCCGCTGTCGAACCTCGACGCGAAGCTGCGTGTCGTGATGCGCGGCGAGATCAAGGCGTTGCATCAGAAGCTGAAGACGACCACTATCTACGTCACCCACGACCAGGTGGAGGCGATGACCATGGCCGACAGGATCGTCGTGCTGAACGCCGGCAGGGTAGAGCAGATCGGTGCGCCGCTCGATCTCTACGACCGCCCGGCCAACCAGTTCGTTGCGGGTTTCATCGGATCGCCGTCGATGAATTTTCTCGAGGGTAAGATAACGGAGGCGGGCTTCCAAACATCGGGCGGGGTTTTGCCCCTGCCTAAGTTGATAAACACCGAAATGGGGCAGATTGCCGTCTACGGCATTCGTCCCGAACACTTTCGATTCTCTGACCATCCCAGACACGCAAGTGTTCCTGCCGAAATCGTTCTCATCGAGCCGATGGGACCCGAGACGCAAGTGACAATGAAGTTTGGGGAAACTCAGGTAACCGGCGTCTTCCGTGAGCGGATCAATGGTGCGCCTGGCGAAGTGATACACGTCTCGCCTGAGGTCGGCTCCATTCACCTGTTCTCTGAGGACGGTGACACCCGCCTCAACTAATGACGCGCTCATACCCCGATTTGAACTATGAGTGCGAAGCGAACTTGCAGCCGCGTCATAGAGCAATCGGCCGTTTTCGTGGATTGAGCGGTTTCTCAATCGCTTAGGGATAAATAGGTACGGGTCGAAGGTTCAGATCTGCTCAAGAGCAAGTACAACGCCTCCACGCCGACAACATCAAGGGCGGATACCCAGCTGAAAGGCCGCGCATCCGTCGCCGCTACGACGATCTACGCGACCTCCATCATAGTCCGATCCTTTGACGGACCTCGTGGACGAGTGTCAACGTGTCGAGTCGCCTCAGAACCCGATCCGAAGAGTCGGATCCCAAAAGATCGGGGGCAATCTTTGGCCAAGTTTCCAAGGCTTGCCGGACAGCATGCTCGACTTCGCGCGTGATGAGCTTTGGATCCAGCCTTATAAAGCTCGCAACCCGTTCGAAGCGATGCAAGTTGACTGCGTCGAAATCATGCGTCCTGACGAAGCGCAATGCCATCTCGTCCTTGGGGAGGTACAGGACAGTCGGCACGATATCGTAGGCGGGCGATAGCCTAATCTGGCCCGCCTGCGGGAAATAGAACGACCAGTTCTTCAGGTGATTATCGCCATTTCCTAGAAGTACGTCGGCGACGACACGCCTGACGGCTTCCAGAACGTCGTAACGGTGATCGGTACTGAAACGGCGAACCATGTTGATGACCGTTTCGGTCGTACCCATCGTATATTTGCGGTCACCTACAGCGCCGAGAACCTGGCCGGCGTCCTCGATTTGGATGCGGCCGCCAGCAGACCTGTCGAACCTTTCCACGACAAGCACGTTTTCGCCGTGCTGCAGCAATTCGGCTGGTACGCCCCGGATCGCGTCGCGAGAGATGAGCCGGCACGACGCGGTTCTGACGCCCATGGCGCTTGCCATCTGCATGGCGGCAAACTCTGCTTCGGGAAGATTGGGAAATCGTTCGCTGCCCAGCTTGATGATACTACGACCAGTCTCTCCCCGGGCTGGAGCTGTCAGACGGTCGCCATCCGGGTTGCCGGTAAATTTCAGCTGGACGCCTGCCAGCGAGAATTTCACCGCGCCTTCGGGAAGCGGCGCCTTGAAGCCATGGACGTTTCCGAGATCCAGCGGTCCTGCCGACGCCGGTATGTCGGTCTCCGGGACAATGAACACCGCGCCAGGCAAGTCCGCTCCGAGGCGGGTCAGCACGTCGAATTCGTCATGATCACCCGGACCCATTTCCGTCATCACCAAGTCGCGCAGGGCTCCTTCCGGCAGAAGTCCGGAAAACCAGGGCGGTAACCTTCCGTGTAGCCCGATTTTGTCTCCCCGCGAGGCGAGCCTTTCGCGTGTCCCTTGGTCGGAATCGGGATCATACCAGCCTAGAGTAAGGATTGGCCTTGTCGCGTCCCGCAGGAAGCTTTCCGCAACGACGAAGGACACCGCACCATCGGCGTCGCGCGTCAGGGTCCCTGCCCGGACGGACCCTCCTTTTTCGTCGAGCATGAAGACGCCAAGAACCGCCGCTGCTTTCGCCATTACCGTTCCTTTGTCTCATCGTCGTCGAGATCGATAAAGAGCTCGTCGAAAGCTCTCGGAACCTCGGTCGAATGTCTTGGGGCAGGTATGTCATCGAGCAGCAGCCGCACGCTTTCCATGCGCGATTTCGGGATCAGCACGGGGACGAGATCAAGCGTATCGCAGAGTTCGGCAAACAGTGTCAGACGGTCCCTGCCCAAGCGATTGTTGGCAAGGTCACGTTCCAATTCCGATATGCGGGCGCGATTTCGGCCAAGTCGCTCGGCGAGCGCCGGTTGGCTCAGGTCACGTTTTTTGCGGGCTGTGAGCAGTTGTTCGCCCAATGACTGAAAAACGGTAGAGGCCATGCGGAATTCCGCTTTATTGTGAGAATAATGCGGAAATCCGCATGGATTTGCTTTTACACACTCGAGCGGAATTCCGCAACATCTTTTGAAAATGTGCGGAATTCCGATCATATGCGGATTTGCTAGGCAAATCCGGCTAAATGTACTGGCCGCCTGTAAGCTATCCGACAACAGTTGATCAGGAACTGGCGATCATCACCTGGTTGGGAAAATTCGCATTGAGATGAGGAGTAAGGCGAGGGCGGAACATCGCCTGATGTCTATATCCACCGTCTAGCCAAGCCTGCGTAAGATGTCATAAAGTTTCAGATGCTTGGCCAAAGCGTTTGAGTGGGGTTTAGGTTCAGAACCGTTCAAGACCTTAATCTCAGACGACCGTCGCAAAGGATTGCGCCGGTCGCCCGTTTCAGAGATTTAGGTTCGGACAAATGCCAGAAGATCGGCGTTTAGTACATCGGCATTGATGGTCAGCATGCCGTGCGAGAAGCCGGGATAGGTCTTCAGCGTGCCGTTCTTCAGAAGCTTGACCGCCTTCAGTGCCGAATCCGCGATCGGAACGATCTGGTCGTCTTCGCCATGCAGGACCAGCGTCGGAACGGTGATTGTCTTCAGGTCTTCCGTCTGATCGGTTTCCGAGAACGCCTTGATGCCATCGTAGTGAGCCTTCGCGCCGCCCATCATGCCTTGACGCCACCAGTTCTGGATAACGCCTTCCTGCACTTTTGTGCCCTCACGGTTAAAGCCGTAGAAGGGCCCGTCCGGAACGTCGCGGAAGAACTGTGCGCGATTGGCGGCGAGTGCCGAACGGAACCCATCGAACACTTCGATCGGCAGGCCTCCGGGATTGCTTTCCGTCTTCAGCATCAGCGGCGGCACAGCGGAGACGAGGACTGCCTTGGCGACGCGACCGGCCTTCTGGCCATGCTTGGCGACATAGCGCGCAACTTCACCGCCACCGGTGGAGTGACCGATATGGATTGCGTTCTTCAGATCGAGATGCTCGGCGACGGCAAAGGCGTCGGCTGCGTAGTGGTCCATGTCGTGACCTTCTGCCACTTGGGCAGAGCGGCCATGTCCACGACGGTCATGGGCGACGACTCGATAGCCCTTGGAGAGGAAGAACAGCATCTGTGCGTCCCAGTCGTCCGACGACAGCGGCCAGCCGTGATGGAAGACGATCGGCTGGGCTTCCTTCGGACCCCAATCCTTGTAGAAGATTTCGACGCCGTCCTTGGTTGTTACAGTGCTCGTGGTCATGTTCGTTGCTCCTTGCATTTGAGTATGGGTTGTATCTTCGGCGCTCGCCGGGATCTGTAATCCGGCAAGCGAAATGGCGGCTCCTGCGCCAGTCAGTATCCCGCGGCGGGTCGGCCAAGCGCCGGTGCCCTCAAGTGACGTACTCATCTTCATTACTTCTCGGAAAGCCAGTTGCTACTTACTTCGATGTGGACAGATGTAACGAATTCTGGCATCAGAGTGAGGTGGCGAAAATGACATTAAACATGCCGAAAGTGACAATATGGATCGAAAGGTCAATCTCGTTGCCGAAATCGGGCTGCTGATCTATCCGGATTGCCAGCTATCTGCGGTCAATGGACTGACGGACCTCTTCCGCATTGCCAACCAGTGGGCGCCTCAGCAGCGCGAGGTCATGCGGGCGATCCGGGTGTCGCACTGGCAGGTTCAGGATGATGGTGTCGACTGCGTTTGGGACAGCCATCCCGGCAGGGAGCATCGGCTTGGCTATATCATCGCACCGCCGAGCATCGTCATGCCGGCCGATATGAAGCCGATGCCGACTGCGGCGGCCTGGATGCTGCAGCAGCACGCGTCGGGCGCCACCGCCTGCTCCGTTTGCGCCGGCGCCTTTGTGCTCGCGGAGACCGGCCTGATCGATGGACGACGGGCGACAACCCACTGGGCGTTCAGCGACGAGTTGGCCACCCGCTATCCCAGGATCGAACTGGCTGCAGAGAAGCTGGTGATCGATGACGGTGACATCATGACGGCGGGTGGCATTCTGGCCTGGACGGATCTTGGCTTGACGCTGGTGGAGCGATTGATGGGGCCTGGCGTCATGCTGGCTACGGCGCGCTTCCTGCTGATCGACCCGCCGCGCCGCAATCAGGCTCTCTACCGCACCTTCATCCCCAAATTCGATCATGGTGATGCCGCGGTCCTCTCCGTGCAGCACCACATCCATGCGGATCTCGCCACCGCACATGAAATTGCAGAACTGGCGGCGCGCGCCGGGCTGACCGAGCGCACATTCCTGCGGCGTTTCACCAAGGCCACCGGCCTGCGCCCGACGGAGTATCTGCAGCAGGTCAGGGTCATGAAAGCGCGTGACGCACTGGAGACGACCAACCAACCGATCGAACAGATCGCCTGGAGCGTCGGCTATTCCGATGTGACCGCATTTCGTCGGGTGTTCCACCGGCTGACAAGCCTGCCCCCTGGTCAATATCGCCATAGATTTGGCCCCACTGAGGGACGAGGGCAAGACTATCCCATAGAAGCCGCGAAGTCTTCGTCGGCCGGCATAGCCCAACAGTTAAACGGGCTTGAAATACCTCCTGCCAGCTCATGGCGAATATAGCGACCGGTTCGCCGATCTCGTCGCGGTCGGTTTCGATTACGCAGTCCGGGTCGGCCAACTGCCTGAGTCCAATCTCATCTCGAAGCCCATAGGCGAGATTCTTGGAAAGCTTGACGCTTGCCCGGCTTACATGAAGCGTGTCGGTTTACAGAAAATGACAGGATCGCCACCGTGCAGCCGCAACGGCACTTCAACTCCACCGCGGCGCCGCACTTGCACGCGTGGCGGCGGCAGACGCAGCCTCGCAAAGTTTCCCGACTGCGTCACTCACGAATATCTGGCGCACCGCGCGCTCGTCCCGGCAATGACCCGCTTTCCGTTGCCAGTCGTCACTGTTTATGTCGTAAGGCGTTCAGCCCGCATCCGGCCCGCAAGGTGTGCAACCTAAGCAAGTTCTAGATCGTCTCGTTCGACAAAAGCCGCTATCCAAATCATGACGTTAACGAGGTCATGAAGCCGCTGTTCTCGACGAATAAACAGTCAAAGAAGAGAAGGTTGCGCATCATGCGTAGGCCGACGGACATTGATGCCCTGACCTGTAAAGTCCACCAAAAAATTATCGTAGATATCTACGTGCATAACGGTGTTCCCGGATAGACGCGGACGCCCCTCCTGGAGTTGCGAATTCTTGCAAGTGGTGGCTCCATGGCCAATGCTCTCCGAGCGAGACCAATGATCAACCGAAAGTCTCTTTCACGTGCATGAGGTCAGTATACTCCCTCACGACCGCGATTTTTCCGTTTCGGATCTTGAAGAGAAAGAAATACTCATTCTCATAGAGTTTGCCCGACTTCGTGGTCGCTTGCGACTGAGCTTCGGCGGCGACACTGTCACCCTCTCCGACCATGTTGATAATCGTCATCTCCAGACCGTCCGTGTAGGCCGAAAACATGTTGCGGAACATGGCTTCGGCCTCTGCTCTGGTCTTCGTTCCCGCTGATGAGAACAGATGAGGCTTGCCGTTTACCCACCATGTTGCGTCCTCGGTCATGCCATCGATCAATCCGTCCGCGTTCGAAGTTCTGAAATGATTGCAGAATTCTCGTACGATTTGCTTGTTTTCTTCTATACTCATCGTTGTTTCACCACTGTTGAAAGTCTGAGGGGAAATCGGGCGGCGATTGGGCTTGTCGGGTAGCCATGGCCCCACCCGCGCTTGTCCGGCGTCGGCAACCACGGGACGATCCTCCCACGCTTGCTGACACCGGTAGAGAGGTTCACAAGCCGAACTGTGTCTTGCCGCCGCGCCATCCAGTCGACTTCAGGAACTGCTCCCACGAGAGCGTCTCCGGATTCAAGCGACGGCTCCATTCCAGATCATGTTCCTTACCGAAGTAACCATACTCGACGGCAAACTCGACCATCCCGATCAACTCTTCGACAAGCAGCTTGTTGGCGGCGAAGCCCGGAAAGTATTTCAGAAGCTCTGCGCGCTTGAAAGCACTGCGATACTCAGCTTTGACGCCGGTGACGCGCTGGAATGTATCGACCATCTCGCGCGGAGAAAGGATGTCGCCGACGATCGGCAGTGTCTTGCCCTTGAAGGCCTGAGGGTCAGAGAACACGGAAAGCACTGCCGGGCCGGTCGCGGTGACCGGATCGACAAAAGGTGCGCGGAAATCCTCTGGCAGGTAGATCGGCATGAGGAGGGTGTCGCCGTCCATCTGCGGCACATAGTATTCCAGCAGGTTGGTATAAAAGAATGCCAGCGAGACGAACGAGTGCGTTATCGGCAGCGTGCGAATGTAGTCGGCGACAAGGGCCTTGTCGGTGAAGTGCGGGGTGAACTTTTTGTCGCCGGAAATTTTTTCGACGTTTTCGAGGGTCGAGAAGACGATGTGACCGACGCCAGCCTCGACCGCTGCATCTGCCAGCTGCTTGCCGAGCAGGAATTCAGCATTATCCTGCGGCAGGAGCTGCGGTGTCATCAGATATGCGCCGTCGGCGCCCTTGAAGGCCGCCACGAGGTCCTTCTCATGGCCGAGGCCAAGCGGCGCGACAACGACTTCGGCACCGAGATCCGCCAGGCTGCGGGCCTCGGCAGAGTCACGGCTGCGCGTCAGCGCCCGGACCCGATACTGTTGGCTCTTGAGCAGCGTCGTGGCGACGCTGCGACCCTGTTTGCTGGTGGCGCCAACAACCGAGATCAGCGGCTTTTGTTCGGTAGACATTGGAATTGATTCCCTACATTGGACGCGCGGCTGGAAACGCGGCGCACCAGGCAGCCGCATTCTTTCCACGCAACCCAAGTAAGGATACGATGAATGTTAGTGAAGTACGTACAAAGAGAGCATGTAGTATCATGAATGATAGTACCCCTTTGAAACGAAGGCGCCGGACGGCTCACCGGACCGGCTGCGCTGTGGAAGCGACGATCTCTGTCATCGGCGGTGTGTGGAAACCGGTGATCCTCTTCCATCTGCTCGACGGCAAATTGCGTTTCAATGCCATTTGCCGCCTTACACCGGCGGCGACGCCAAGAATGATCACGCTTCAACTCAGAGAATTGGAGGCCGATGGCATCATCAGCCGGATCATTTACCCCGAGGTGCCGCCAAAGGTGGAATATGAGCTTACAGAGTTGGGGCGATCACTGGCTCCGGTACTAGTCAGTATGTGCAAATGGGGGGAGAAACTGCAGGAACTCAGCGGGCTCCCGGTCGATACGGGCGCATGTAGAAGCATGCTGAGGCAGGAGGCAGCTCTTCACGAAAAGACCGCGTAGCTGCCGCTGAAGCGACCTTGCCGTCATTCGCTTTTCCAAGGCAGTTGGTGGCGATCGCGGTCAGTGTCCGGACATTGCGGGCAGGATACTGGCTGAGCGGTCTCACGACGAAATGACGATGGGCGAGATCGGGGGCCTCGCTTGGTATCGACCTAAAAGCTGTCCTGCCAACTCCCGCTTTCTAGCAATAATTCAAGACGCGCTCCTGCAGTGGGACATTAGAGACCTTTAACCGTCGCGAACGTTCCGCCTTTTGCAACTTAGATGATCGCGCATGGCACCTATCGCTCCTTTTACCAAAGTGCCAGTCTCACTCTTCTTCAATCCAATCTGAGCTTGTCTTAGCCAAAAATGCCTTCGAACCTCACCTCAACAGATGCTGCGAAGCATCCTTCTATGCCGGTTGTCGCTCGCATGGTGATGGCTCTTACAGCGTTGCCGATCCATCTGCGAGCGACCAGGGCAACCATTCGTACCAAGATCGCAGTGACAGCGATTGCTTCATCAATTGCGCTATCGGGCTGTTCGTCACGCCCCACAGAAGGCGTACTTTCACCCACTGTGATCGCCGCTCCCAATCCAACTGTAACCGAGGGCGTCACACTTATCGCTGCCACAAATCGCGCAAAGTCCAAGTCCGGTCTGGGCTATACTCGCGAGTGGGAAAAAGGCCTTCACTTCGAACGCTACCGGTTCTCCGTACCAACGAACCGAGATGGAACGAATATTTCGTATCCGAACTCAAAGCCAAAGCCTGGACGCGATTATCTCGTCACTGGTCGCGAAAATCTCACGGCGGATGATTTCGTCAGCAAGATCGTCGACGATCCAGCGTTCGATGGGACGGCCAGTGTTTTCGTACACGGCTATAACAACAGCTTCGAGGAGGCGTTGTATCGAACCGCGCAAATGACTGCCGATGTCGATGCGGCTCGTCCGCCGGTCCTTTTTGCGTGGCCTTCTGCGGGGAGTGTGATGGGCTACGTTGCGGATCGTGATGCTTCTCTCTACTCCCGTAGCGAACTGACCAGTGTTCTCGAAGCTCTCGGGGAATCCGTCAAAATCAAACGGATCACCCTGGTAGCTCACAGTATGGGCGGGTTCCTGTCCATGGAATCGGTAAGGCAGCTCAGATTGAACGGACGCGCCGGCACTTTGGGGAAATTGCAGATTATTCTCGCCTCGCCGGATATCGACGTCGATGTATTCCGCTCCCAAATCACGGATATCGGAGACCTATCAACACCGATTACCCTGCTGGTTTCCAAATCCGATCGAGCCCTGACGGTATCAAGCCTTCTTGCAATGCGGCGCGAACGCGTTGGAAAGGTAGATGTGCATGATCCGATCATTAAGGAAGCCGCCAAGTCCGACAGGTTGAGGGTCGTAGATATTTCGTCCCTGCAGTCCGTCGATGGCCTCGGCCATGACCGATTTGCCTCTTTCGCGCGCTTCGCCGGTACGCTGGCAGAAACGGAGGCTCAAGATCGCAGGATCCTCGGAAATGTTGGTGCCTTCGTATTTGACACAGCCGGTTCTGCAGTGACGGGCCCATTCCAGGTCGCCGGTGAGAATTGAAGAGATTGTGCATCCCACGGCCTAAGAGGAACCGCAAATTTGCCTCTCGCACGAGCGGTGAACACGTCTACCGATCCATTGATCACCCTCTTTCCATGAGGATTTCGTCGAGCCCCTTGTCCCAGTAGGGTTGAGGCCCAAATCGATTGACAAGCCAGTCGATGAATACTCTCACTTTCGGTGCCAGTTCGCGGGAACTTGGATATAGCGCCCAAAGCGTCTGTGTTGAGATAAGCGGATATTCGGGAAGGACTGGTACGAGGGCACCAGATTGTAGCTCTTCCGATGCGCACCACGTGGCCATCAGGGCGATGCCTAGCCCGGCAGAAGCGGCGTCGCGCACTGCGGTACCGTCATTGATGCGCAGGCTCGGAGTAACACGACGCTCGATTGCCTCCGCATCTTTCCCTCGAAACGTCCAGAGATCCAGCGTGCCGACGACGAGGCAGGTATGTTCTGCCAAGTCGTCGGGCGTGGTTGGTCGCCCGTGTCGCTTGATATATTCGGGTGACGCGACCAGCAC
>UBXM01000044.1 GCA_900469445.1 Hyphomicrobiales bacterium | reverse complement strand
GGCAGACCATTTTCTGCGCGGCCCCGGATATTCCGCTTGCATAAGGGCGGCCCATCCGATCACCGGTCCCGCCTCGCCGGTTATGCGGCCGGTGTAGCCGAAGCGGAACGGGGGGATTGTAGGCACGAGTTTTGAGGGCGGGGATGAAGTTTTGTGTAAGGGATTGATTTTGTTGAGCGGGAACCCCGAATCTTCCCCGGCCTTTCGCTTGTGCTCAAGGCGTTCGTCCTTCGAAACGATTCACTGGATCGTTTCGTCGGCTTCATCGACCAGTCCTCACCCCCTCACTTGCAATTTCTAACACTTAGCTACGCTAAGGTGTTGAAATTGCTTTCTCTCCCACAAGGGGAGAGATACCAGCGTTCGCCGTGATCTCCGCGGCCTACCTCTCCCCCTGTGGGAGAGGTTACAAAATCAAGATCTTAGCTGAAAGCTAAGTCTTAGATTTTGTTGGTGAGGGGGTCGGCTTTACCCGCCACCCCAACTTGGATCTCAGCTCAAGCTACCCGCATCCTTGTTGCCTTCGTTGTCGAGATCCTCGGCTACCTGCAGCAGGAGCTTGACGAGATCGCCGGCCTTTTTCTCGTCGGTCGCCAGTTTCGCGGCGATGACTTCGCGCAGGTTGAGGAGGGCCGCGTCGACGCTGCGCGGCATTTCCGGGCCACGTTCCCTGCGCTGATGATGCTCGTTGCGTTCCTGCCGCTCCCTGATGCGTTCGGCAAGTTCGGAAAGCCGGCCGAGGATGGTGGAGGCGAAGCTGCGGTTTTCCTCCAGATGCGCCCTACCCTCTTCGGTGATGGCGTAACGCTTCTTGTTGCCGTCAGCCTCCGAGACCACATAACCGGCCTCTTCGAGATAGGTGAGCGTCGGATAGATCACGCCAGGGCTCGGGGCATAAAAGCCGTAGGTCATGTCCTCGATATGCTTGATGATCTCATAGCCATGGCGCGGTTCCTTTTCGATCAGCGCCAGGACCAGAAGGCGCAGATCACCCTGCATGAGGAAACGGCCGATGCGGCCATCACCCTCGTCACCGAAACCGTGGCCACCACCACCTCGCCCGCCGCGGCCCGGACCGCCGAAACCCCGACCGAACGGGCCGCCGCGTGCGGCAAAGAATTCCTCAAAGCCTCTGCGGCCTCCGCGTTCGCCGCATC
This sequence comes from Hyphomicrobiales bacterium, assembly GCA_900469445.1. Taxonomy (GTDB): domain Bacteria; phylum Pseudomonadota; class Alphaproteobacteria; order Rhizobiales; family Rhizobiaceae; genus Neorhizobium. The sequence continues at coordinate 67,217 of UBXM01000044.1, read as the reverse complement.
CGTGGCGGCCGTCAAATTTGTGTCCAAACATTTTCGTCTCCTCAGACTGTCTTTCGATATATCTAAAGATAGTCCAGTCGGAGGTTAACGCAAGAGAATAGATATATCTAAATCATATCGAATTGATTTCACGGACGAAAAAACGCCGGACACGATCGCATCCGGCGTTCACGTTGATCCGGGGAAACGGATCAGGCGACGTGCAGCATGGATTCGGCTGCAAATGCCTCATAACCGAGCGCTTCGGCAACGGCCGTGTTGGTGATCCTTCCCTTGTGCACGTTCAGCCCGTTGCGCAGGTGCCGATCTTCGGCGATGGCGCGCAGGCCACGATCGGCAAGCGCCAGTCCGTGCTGCAGCGTCGCATTGTTGAGCGCATGAGCCGACGTCACCGGAACCGCGCCCGGCATGTTGGCGACGCAATAATGGACGATGCCATCCACTTCATAGGTCGGGTCGGAATGGGTGGTAGCATGGGATGTCTCGAAACATCCGCCCTGATCGATCGCGACATCGACCATGACCGCGCCCTGTTTCATGCCCGACAGCATTTCACGCGTGACGAGTTTGGGAGCTGCAGCCCCTGGAATGAGGACTGCGCCGATGACGAGATCGGCGGAGAAGGTTTCCTCTTCCAACGCATCGATGGTGGAATAACGGGTGTGGACGCGGCCACCAAAGATATCGTCCAGCTGACGCAGGCGCGGCAGCGAACGGTCGAGGATCGTCACATCGGCACCGAGGCCTGCCGCCATGCGGGCCGCATGCAGCCCGACCACACCGCCGCCGATGACCGCGACCTTGGCCGGCAACACGCCCGGCACGCCACCGAGCAGAATACCGCGGCCGCCATTGGCCTTCTGCAGCGCCGTCGCCCCCGCCTGGATGGCAAGACGTCCGGCAACTTCCGACATCGGCGCCAGAAGCGGCAGGCCGCCGCGCTCGTCGGTGACGGTCTCATAGGCAACCGCCGTGACGCCGGAGCCGAGCAGGCCCTTCGTCTGTTCAGGATCGGGTGCCAGATGCAGATAGGTATAAAGGATCTGGTCTTCGCGCAGCTGCGCCCATTCGGCCGGTTGAGGCTCCTTGACCTTCACCACCATGTCGGATTTTTCGAAAATTTCCTTTGCCGAACCGACGACCCTGGCGCCAGCCGCCTGATAGGCGGCATCATCGGCGCCAATGCCGGCACCGGCCCTGGTTTCTATGAGAACATCATGACCGTGGGCCACATATTCACGCACCGCACCCGGCGTGAGGCCGACACGATATTCATGGTTCTTGATTTCCTTCGGGCACCCGACACGCATACAGCATTCCTCTCTTTTATATGGCTATCGCCAGTTTATTTTTTGCCCGGCGAGCACATCAGAAAAGCGATGGAATGTCCTTGCAAAGGGCGATTGCCGAAACGGTGTTTTTCGGGGATTATTGCGCGAAACCGCTCGTTTTCGAAAGAAATCCCGATGAACAGCCTAGATGCCATCGATCGTGCGATCATGCGGATATTGCAGGACCGTGGGCGGATTTCCAACGCGGAACTGGCCGAGCTTGTCGGCCTGTCGCCTTCCGCCTGTTCGCGGCGGCTCGACATTCTGGAAAAGAGCGGCACGATCAGCGGTTATCACGCGCGTCTTTCCAACGCCGCACTCGACTACAAGATGATGGTCATCGTCCATATCTCGCTGTCGGGCCAGTTCGCAAAAACGCTGACGGAATTCGAAGCGGCGGTGAAACTCTGTCCCAACGTGCTGGTCTGCTACCTGATGTCGGGAGAATACGACTACATATTGCGCGTTGCGGCCAAGGACCTGGAGGATTACGAGCGGATCCACCGCGACTGGCTCTCGGCCCTGCCGCATGTGGTGAAGATCAATTCCAGCTTCGCGCTGCGCGAAATCATCGACCGGCCGAATGTCGGCCTGTGATTATCATGCCGGGATTGGCCGACGTGCCGAAATGACAAGCACTTACATTTTTAGCAATTACCCTAGCAGTGTCTCAACCGCCGCCCGCTAAAATTCATCCCACTGATACAATTCAGGGGGTAACAATGGCAGTCAACAATCTCAACATGAAGGTGCGCTCCGCCCCGCGGCGGAAGGCCCGTATTCCCGGCACGGTCAAATATTACGGACAATCCGTGAATGGCCGGGTGGTCGACATTTCCGCAACCGGACTGGCGCTCGACCTAGTCGCGCCGCTCAACGCTTCGGTCGGAAGCCCGGTGAGGATCGACAGCGAGGAACTGGGCGTGCTGGAAGGCATCGTCAAATGGAGCCATAACGGCAGGATCGGCATCCAGTTTCGTCCCAACACCAATGCATCGGCGCAGGTGGCGGCCTATTTCCGGTTCTTCCATCAGGATATCAATCCGGTCCTGAGGCGATAGATCGCAGAGGGATCGATACCCCTGTCATTTTGGTGATGCGGGCTTATGCGAATGAGCCTAGTGTGACGCCATTTCATGACCCAGGGGAGATTTCATGCAGCCCTCACCATCATCGCCAATCCTGTCGCGCCGCTCCGTCATCGGCGGCATCGCGGCCTCCTCCGCGCTGGTTGCGCTTCACCCGTTCGCCGCAAGGGCGCAGGCCAACCAGGCGCATCTGCGGATCATGGAAACGACGGACATCCACGTTCACGTCTTTCCTTACGACTATTACGCCGACAAGCCGAACGACACGCTGGGCCTTTCGCGCACCGCCTCGATCGTCGACGCGATTCGCGCCGAGGCCGGCAATTCGATGCTGGTCGACAATGGCGACTTCCTGCAGGGCAATCCGCTCGGCGATTATATCGCCTATGAGCGCGGCATGAAGGAAGGCGACAAGCATCCCATCATCACCGCGATGAACGTGCTCGGCTATGATGTCGGCACGCTTGGGAACCATGAGTTCAACTACGGTCTCGACTTTCTCAACAAGGTTCTGGCCGGATCGGGTTTCCCTTACGTTTGTGCCAACCTTACCAAAGGCATGCTGGCATCCGATCCCAAAAAGGATGAACTTTTCTTCAAGCCTTATGTGATCATCGAAAAGCAGATCCGTGACGGTTCGGGTGCTGCGTCTGCGATCAAGGTCGGCTTTATCGGCTTCGTGCCGCCGCAGGTCATGGTGTGGGACGCCAAGAACCTGGAAGGCAAGGCGCAGACCCGCGACATCGTCGATGCGGCCAAGGCATGGGTGCCGCAGATGAAGGAGGAAGGCGCCGATATCGTGATCGCGCTTTCGCATTCCGGCATCGACGGTTCCGGCCAGAGCGATCGGATGGAAAATGCCTCGCTCTATCTCGCCGGGATCGAAGGCATCGACGCGATCTTCACCGGTCACCAGCACCTGGTTTTCCCCGGCCCGAAGGATTTCGACGGGATTGCCGGGGCAGACGCCAAGAAGGGCACGCTGATGGGCAAGCCCGCGGTGATGGCCGGTTTCTGGGGCTCTCACATGGGCCTGATCGACCTGCTCTTGGAGAAGGACGGCAATAGCTGGAAGATCATCTCCTCCACATCGGAAGCGCGGCCGATCTATCATCGTGACGAGAACCGCAAGGTCGTCGCCGACGTAAAGGACAAGCCGGAAGTGCTGGCGGCAGCCAAGGCCGAGCATGAGGCGACGCTTGCCTATGTGCGCCGCGCGGTCGGCAAGACATCTGCGCCGCTTTATTCCTACTTCTCCCTGGTTGCCGACGATCCGTCGGTGCAGATCGTCTCGAACGCGCAGACCTGGTATATCAAGCAAATGCTGAAGGACGGGCCTTACAAGGATTATCCGGTCCTTTCGGCGGCAGCACCGTTCAAGGCCGGCGGGCGTGGCGGTCCGGACTATTTCACCGACGTGCCGACCGGCGATATCGCCATCAAGAACGTTGCCGACCTCTATCTCTACCCGAACACCGTTCAGGCCGTGCTGATCACCGGCGAGCAGGTGAGGAACTGGCTGGAAATGTCGGCGGGCATGTTCAACCAGATCAAGCCGGGTGAGAAGGATGCGACGCTGCTGAACGACGGTTTCCCATCCTACAATTACGACGTGATCGACGGCGTGACCTACCAGATCGATCTGTCGCAGCCGGTGCGCTTCGACAAGGACGGAAAGCTCATCAATGCCGATTCACATCGCATAACTGACTTGAAGTTCGACGGAAAACCGATTGATCCGGCACAGAAATTCGTCGTCGTGACGAACAATTACCGCGCCGGTGGCGGCGGCAAGTTCCCGGAGATCGCGGCCGACAAGCTGATCTTCGTTGCGCCCGACACCAATCGCGACGTGATCGTGCGCTACATCGTCGACCAGGGCACGATCAACCCGTCGGCCGACGACAACTGGTCGTTCAAGCCGCTGCCGGGAACGACGGCGGTCTTCGAGAGCGGACCGAAGGGTCGCGAGTTCGCCAGCGCGATCAAGGGCGCAAAAATCGAGGATGCCGGCGACGGCGAAAACGGATTTGCGAAATTCCGACTGGTGCTGTGAGGCGCAAGCCTCACATGCCCGTCAGGGCGCGATAAAACACAGGGCGGCGGATGTCGCCCTGACGACGTTCAGCCTCTACCCGGAGGGTGTCTTGAAAGCTGCCGTATATAACGAGGCCGGCGGGCCCGACGTGCTGACATATGTGGATATCCCGGCTCCCGAATGCGGACCGGACGAAGTGTTGATCGCCATTGAGGCGATCTCGATCGAGGGTGGTGACCTGATCAATCGCCGCTTGACTCCGCCTGCGCGACCGATGAGCGTCATCGGTTATGCTGCAGCGGGAACTGTGACGGCAGTCGGCGCCAATGTATCGAACCGAAAAAATAGGCGACCGGGTCACGAGCTTCGACCTTGCCGGTTCGCATGCCGAACTGCGCAGCGTTTCCGCCGGCCAGACATGGCGCATCCCGGATGGCGTCGATTTTTCCGCCGCTGCCGCCCTGCCGATATCCCATGGCACGGCCCATCATTGCCTGTTTGCCAAAGGCTGCCTGCAGCCGGGCGAGACCGTGTTGATACAGGCTGCCGCCGGCGGTGTGGGGCTCGCGGCCGTTCAACTGGCGAGCCGGATCGGGGCACGGGTCATTGCCGTGGCAAGCGGCAAGGAGCGGCTCGCACGGCTGAAGGAGCTCGGAGCCGATCACGTTGTCGACCGCCACCAAGAAGACGTGCTGCAGGTCGTGAAGGAACTGACCGATGGTGACGGCGCGGCACTCGTCATCGATCCGGTGGGGAATACGCTTCAGGCATCCCTCCTCGCGCTCAAGCCGGAAGGTCGCCTCGTTTTTGTCGGCAATGCCGGCGGCGGGGCGCTCTCCGTCGACCTGTGGCCGGCACTTCAGGCCAATCAGTCGCTACATGGCGTCTTCATGGGAACGCAGTTTGCCCATGCTGATGTCTATGCAACAGTCGATACCATGCTGCAGGCGGTGGCTGACGGAGAGTTCGACATCGTCATCGACCGCGTCTTCCCATTGGCCGACGCCGCGGCGGCGCATGAATACGCGGAAACCGGAAAGCCGCTCGGCCGGGTCATCATGAAGCCATAGCGGATGCCTCACGCCCTGAATCCGTTTGCGACATTCGGAAAAACCTGAAACCCTCGTGTTTCGATTTCAACCGAATGCAGTGATCCCTCATGCCAAGCTTTTCCTTCCAGCAGGTCGATGTCTTTTCCAATGCGCCGATGCGCGGCAATCCGCTTGCGGTCGTGATCGGCGCCGGCGGGCTCGATGACACGCAGATGCAGTCCTTCGCCAACTGGACCAATCTGAGCGAGACGACCTTTTTGCTGAGGCCGACGACTGCCGAGGCGCATTACCGGGTGCGGATATTTACGCCGACACAGGAACTGCCGTTTGCCGGGCATCCGACGCTCGGCAGCGCGCATGTCTGGCTCAGCCAGGCGGCGAAGGCTCCCGACGGCGAGATCGTGCAGGAATGCGGTGCGGGGCTGGTGCGGATTCGCCGCGACGGCTCACGGCTGGCCTTTGCCGCACCACCGCTTCTTCGCAGCGGTCCGGTTGATCCCGTACTGATGGAGAAGATCGCCAAAGGTCTTCGGATTCCGGCAGAGATGATCGAAGACAGCAACTGGGTCGAGAACGGGCCGGACTGGATCGGTGTTCGCCTGCGCTCACGTGCAGATGTCCTGGCGGTCAAGCCGGACTATTCCGTTCTTGCGGGAACCCGGGTCGGGCTGGTCGGCCGCTTCGACCCGCAGTCGGACGGGACAGACGCGCAGTTCGAGGTGCGCGCCTTTACCCGTAACGGTTACGAAGACCCGGTGACGGGAAGCCTCAATGCCGGGCTTGCCCAGTGGCTGATCGGCTCCGGCGTCGCGCCGGAAAGTTATGTCGCGGCTCAAGGCACCGTGCTCGGCCGCGCCGGCCGGGTGCATGTCGACAAGGTCGGCGACGACATCTGGATCGGCGGCGAGGTCGCGACATGCATTTCCGGCACGCTGACGCTGTGAGGCGGTCAGGCGGGGTTTGCGGCTTCCGGCAAGACTGCCGCAGGCCTGTACCGGCCCACGGTTTTTATGGGTGAGGTTGCGACCTTGCGCAGAAGAAGCCCCAGTTCCGGCGGGGGCTTTTTCTCGATGCGGCGATAGCCGCTGCCGTCACGCTTGCGGGTGACGAGACCGAGGTCGAAGAGATCACGCCTGAGCAATGCGGCGTCTTCGAACAGATGCAGCCCGTTCAGGAAGGCGCTGATCTCGCGTTCGGAAAAGACTTTTCCGCGCGGGATTTTCGACCAGAGGTACCAGAGGCACAATTGCTGCTGCGAGCGTTTGCCCGGCCAGCGCGTGATGCGGCCTTCGCGATCGAAGACGCGAAGCGTGTGCATGACGCGACGTTCGTCCGGCTGCGGTTCGGGCTCGGCCGCGACATGGGCGATGTCGGCGGGATCGGCGCTATCCGCCGTCGAGCGAAAATGCTGGTAGTTGCGGAAACCGCCGGCGCGGCTCAGGAGATTGAGCATCTCCACATGGCTCGGCTTGTGATCGAGCTTTTCGAGCTGATCCCGCAGGGATTTCGCGAAAGCCGACATATCTGAAACGGCCATCGGAAAGATGGTTCTGGGCATGGCTTATCCTTCAAAGCGTGCCGATCCGTCTGGTATGTCGCTGGTCACCGTCTTGTCGACTTCGGCACAGGATAAGTGCTGATATCTGAAATTGCAGGTTTAGCTTCCCATAAGGGACGGCGACGCCTCGGTGAACTGCTGACCGTGGCAGACCTATATCAAGATCAGTCCGCCGGGGTCAATCAGTCCGTATCGACGCCACCTATTCAGCAGCTTCTGGGTAAGCGGGCTTGTCGATATCGGCGCGGAGCATGGTGGTGAAATGCTGCTTGTTCGGGCAGGTCGAAAGCCGGCGGGCAAAGCTATCGATCAGCCACTGGCCGGCCGGACCGGGTGGGCTTGCCGTTCTGCGCAGCGCGTAAAGCGGATATTCGCCCTGCTCGTAGGCTTCGATATCGAGCACGACGAGATTGCCGTCGCGCACGTCTTCACGCACCAGCGATGCCGGCAAGCCGCCCCATCCGAGCCCACCCTTGACGAGATGATGCTTGGTGGCGATGTCGCTGACCCGCCAGATTTTGTAGGAGAGAACATTGAAATCGCGGCCGGCGGTGATCCCCGATGCGTCGGTGACGACGAGCTGCGTTTCTTCGCGGACATCGGCAAGCGTCAGCGGTCGGCCCAGCCTGGCGAGCGGATGATCCGCGGCGGCGACCGGCAACAGGAAGGCGTGGCCGATCTTTTCCGCCATCAGCGAATCGTCCTGTTTCAAAAGCGCGCCGCCGATACCGATATCCGCCTTGCCGCTCACGACAAGGTTCATCACCATGCCGAGTTCGCCGACATTGAGGTTGAGCGCCACGGTCGGGAACTCGGTGCGGAACTCCTTCAGCTCGGCAACCAGTGCGTCCGCCGGAACCATGACGCTGATCGCCAGGGTGATTTCCGCCTCCAGCCCCTGCCGGATGCCCTTGGCGCGCGAACGCATAACCTGCAGGTCGGCGACGATCCTGCGGGCATCGGCAAGCATCGCCCTGCCCGCTTCGGTGAGCTTCGGCTGGCGCGCGCCGCTGCGCTCGAAGAGCGTCACTTCAAGCTGCGCCTCAAGATTGCCGATCGTGTAGCTGACGACCGATTGCGCCCGGTTGAGCGAGCGGGCGGCCGCCGAGAAGCTTCCCGTTTCGGCTACGGCGATGAAGACCTGCAACTGGTCGAGGGTCGGATTGGCATCCATATGAGCTATCCAGATATTCGATAGAGACCTTCGATATTATCCCTGTTTTATAGATAGCGGTCCAGACCTATTTGTCACTCACACGAGCCTCCAGTCTCGCCCCACATATCGAGGTCGACAGCAGGCCTCTCCAAAAAATCAAGGAATTGGCACCATGTCTTCCATTCTTCTCGTCACCTCCAGCCCGCGCGGCGCAGATTCGCTCTCCACCCGGATCGCTAGCGAATTCGTCGATAAATTGAAGACGCAGAACCCTACCGCAACCATCGCGCATCGCGACCTCGGCCGTAACCCGATCGCGCATCTCGACACGGTCACCACCTCGGCCATCAAGAAGCAGCCGGCTGACCGCACCGCAGACGAAACCGCGGCCGTCGTCGAGTCCGACGCGCTGACCGCGGAACTGCTTGCCGCCGACACCGTCGTGCTGGCAACCGGCCTGATCAACTTCAACATCTATTCGACGCTGAAGAGCTGGATCGACAACGTCGCCCGCGCCGGCCTGACCTTCCGCTACACGGCTGAAGGCCCGGAAGGCCTTGCCAAGAACAAGAAGGTTTACATCGTCCTGTCGGCTGCCGGCGTCTATTCCGAAGGTCCGGCCATGGCGATGAACCATGCCATTCCCTACCTCAAGACCGTTCTTGCCTTCATGGGCATGACCGATGTCGAAGTGATCTATGTCGAAGGCACGGCCTTCGGTCCGGAAGCCTTCGAAAAGGCGATTGCTTCGGCTCAGGAACGCACCCAGCAGCTGGCGCTCGCCGCCTGATCCCTGCGACTGAACATTCAGAACCTTCCGAGACGGCCGTGAACCCTATCACGGCCGTCTTTCTTTGCCTGATACAGTCGCTCATCGGCCCTGCTGAGGATGAGGTCGAGCGTACGGCCATCCTCGGGCGCGGTTGCAACGCCAACCGAGACGGTCAACGCCGTGCCATCGGGACGCGATACACGGGCTGCGATATCCTGGCGAATGCGCTCCGCCACCTCCACCGCCTCTTCGTGATCCGTGTCGGACAATAACAACACGAATTCCTCGCCGCCGAAGCGCGACAGGTGATCGCCGGAGCGTGCGTTGCGGGTCAGACAGGCAGCCAGGTCCTTCAGAACCGCGTCGCCGCGCTGATGGCCGAACTGGTCGTTGACATCCTTGAAATGGTCCGCATCGACAATGACCAGGCTGATCGACTGGCGCAGTGCCAGGCTTTTGCGCACCAGTTCGGGACCGTCCATCTCATAACGCCCCCGGTCGAGCACGCCGGTCAGACCGTCCAGCCCGGCCTTTGCCAACAGCGCCTGATATCGCTCCCGGAAGGTCAGGTCGTGGAATATGTCCTTGATCTGGCGTGACGACGCAGACCATCGCTCGTTCTGGTCTATCTTCAGATAGATGAAGAAGAAAAACGAATAGATGAGCACGGCAAAAAGCTTGGCATACCAGCCGCCGAAAAAGACCGCCGGCGGGGCATCGATCAGGATATGCAGGATGGTGTAGAAACCGATCTGGTCGAAGGTGAGGATCACGGCGCCGCTGATTGCAAAGCGCAAGACGACATGGCGATCGATCCAGCGCCCCAGCCGTTCATAGAGAAGAATGATCGCGATCGCATCGACATAAAGCAGCGTCGTGCCCCAGACCATCAGCCAGCCCATCTCGTCGAGAAACCCCATGTCGGCGGACCGGCCGCCCGGCATGGCCACCGCGGCATGCCACTGGAGGAGCTGGGCGAGACCGACGGTCAGAAGGTTGCCGAGAAACAGGCCATAGATCGGCTGACGCACCGTTGCTGCATCTTCCTTGATGTAGAGCATCAGGATCATCATCAGCTTGCCGGCGAAAAAGATCGAGGAGCCCGGCGATACGGTACCGAACGGCAGCTCGACGTAGAAGACCGCCGCCAGATAGGTTTCCATGAAGTGCATCACGCCGAGCGCGGCCAGGAACACACCCAGACCAAGCGTACGCCGGAAATGCAGGAAGGCCGTCATGACGGAGAAATAGACGGCCGCTTCGACCAGAAACAGGCCCAGGTTAAGCCATTGCATGGGCGCTCCTTGCGCCATTGAGAACAGGCCCTTTTTAGGAGATCCTCAGTTAAGTTTTCATCAAGTCCGTCCGGTTCACGACGAGATCAGACGACCACCTGCGGATCTGCTTCGCGGTTGAAGGCTGGGGCGTGAATCTCCGGCGATCGGCGCGGCATATGTTGCAGCTGAACGGCAATCGCGGGGTCGACCCGCCGCGCGACATCGGCGAGTTTGGCAGGGCGCCCGAGAAGATATCCCTGCAATTCATGGCAGCCGGAATGCGCGAGGAAGAGCGCCTCTTCCGGTGTCTCGACACCTTCCGCGACGACCTTCATTCCAAGCCCTGTACCGAGATCGATGATCGTGCGCGCAATCATGCGGGCATTCTCCGCCACACCGAGATTGGCAACGAAACTGCGGTCGATCTTGAGCGTATCGAACGGGTATCGGCTCAAATAGCTGAGCGACGAATAACCGGTGCCGAAATCGTCGAGCGCGATGGCAAAGCCCATGCGTTTCAGCTCTCCGAGAATATGGACGGCACGCCTGTCATCGTCGATCAGCACGCTTTCGGTGATTTCCAGCTCGATGCGGCGGGGATCGGCACCGGTTCTTTCCAGAAGACCGGCAAGGTTGGAAACAAAATCACCGTGGCGAAACTGCAGCGGGCTGACGTTGACGCTGATATGCCCTTCGATACGGTCGAGCAGCCTGACCGCCTCGGCGAGCACCCATTCACCAAGCTGGATGATCTTGCCCGACGCCTCGGCAACCGGGATGAAATCCGCAGGGCTGACCATGCCTCTCGTCGGATGGCTCCAGCGCAGCAGCGCCTCGTAGCCGCTGATGGAGGCGTCACCCACATTGACGCGCGGCTGCAGATAAAGCTCGAACTGCCCCTGGTGCATCGCCTGCTCCAGATCGCCTTCAAGCGCCCGGCGCTTTTCGATCAGGTCGTTCATGCCGCAGCGGAACAGACGGAAGGCGTTCCGGCCGGAGCTCTTGGCGTGATAAAGCGCAATGTCGGCACAGCCGACAAGCGTATCCTTGTCGTTGCCGTGTTCCGGGCACAAAGCCGCACCGATGCTGAGCGTGACATTCACCTGTTCGCCGCGGCGGATATCGATCGGCATTGCCATTGCGTCCAGCAGGCGCTCGCTGAACGCTTCCAGATCCTGCTCTGTCGATGCGCCTCCAAGGATCGCCGCGAACTCGTCTCCTCCGAGACGGGCGACGAGATCCTGCGGTCCGGCAGCGGCCATCAGCCTGGCGGATACTTCGCGGATGACCGCATCGCCGGCCTGGTGGCCATGAATGTCGTTGATGTCCTTAAAACGGTCGAGATCGATCATCGCGATGCCGAAAGCACGGCCTTCACCGGCATCCGCCACGATTTCGTTCAGGCTTTCACCAAAAAGGACACGATTGGGCAGGCCCGTCAGCGGATCGTGCAGCGCGAGATGGCGGATGCGCTTTTCGGCCTCTCGCCTTTCCCGCAGATCGACGAAACAGCCGACGCGCGCCTTTTCGCCATGGAAGGTGATGTCCCGGCCCCTTGCTGCGACCGGCACCAGAACTCCATCCGGCAACTCGATTGAAATCTCATGCCGGGCATCGTCGTTCAGCTTGATGATCTCGGAAACACGGATGGTCTCGCCGTCGCGGAGAAAATCGAAGATGGACCGGCCGATCAGATCCGGCAGCGGACGACCGACGAGTTTTGCCAGCTCCTCGTTGCCGTCGACCACGATGCCGTTGCGATGGATCATGATCGCTTCGAATGTCGCCCTGGCCAGAGCCGCCACGCGCTCGGCATCGTCGTATTGGCGAGACCACTCGGCGATTGCGTCATTGCGCCCGTCGGCGTCGCCGAGCTTTCGGATCGGCATGACGCGATCGAGAAGCCGGAAGAAGATATAGCTTGCGCCAAAGGCCCAGTAGAAATTGATGCCGACCCCGACGACCTGGACCCAAAGCTGTTCCAGCCGCCCGCCCGCAGGCAGCTGCCCGATCGGCGCGACCAGAGGCAAAAGCAGCGCACCGGCGACAGCCGCAAAGGCATGGATGCCGACCACGCCGGTCGGCTCCTCCACCTTCAGCTGCCGGGCGACGAAGAGGTTTGCGAATATCGCGACTGCGCCTCCCATGCCGCCGACGACCAAAGAACCGGGGACATCGAGTATGCCCGCACCCGCGGTGACTGCCGCCAGCCCGCCCAGCATGCCGCAAATCAGCCTTTCGGGTAGAACCTGGCGGTCCATGCGCCGTGCGATCAGGCAACCGATGCAGGCGCCCATTGCGCCGGCCAAGAGGGAATTGACGAGCACGGCGGGCAGGCTCTTGCCATCAGCCATCGCAAAACCGCCGTTGAGGAAAGCCCAGCCGGCGAAAAGCGCCAATCCGCCTGCAACGGAAAACAACACGTTGCGGCCAGGAACCTGCCCCCTAAAATCGGCCGGCATCATTCCGCCCGATTGAGGGCCAAGCACCATGCAGGCCGCAAGCACGATCCAGCCGGCCGTCGCGTGGATCGAAACGCCCCCGGCAAGATCGGCGAAGTCGAGGTTCGACAGGAAGGCGGTCAGGTTGGAAAAAAGCAGATTTCCGCGCGCCCAATGCAGAAACACGGGATAAACCAGCCCGGCGATGACGATGCAGACGAGCACGAAAGCTTTCGGGCTCATGCGCCCGGCCACGGAGCCGGAAAAGATCGTAACGACGATGCCGCAAAGCATCAGCTGAAACAGGACGGCGGCGGAGGATTGCGGCGCGACATCCGCGATGAGGGACAGGCCCAACCCGGTTGAGAACGGAAGCGAGGAAGCCTCGCCGAAGGCAAGCGGGAAGCCGATGAGGGCGAAGACGATGATCGCCAGCACAAAGCCCAGCAGGTTTTTTCTGGCGATGACAATCGATTTGCCGGACAGGCCGGAACCGGCAGTCAGGAACAGCAGGCCCGTCTGCATGACGACCACGCAAGCGGCGACGAGCATTGTCCACATGTCATCGACAGATGCAGGCCTTGCGTAATCAGTCGTGAGATCGCTTTTGGCATAGGCATGTGCAGGCAGAATTGCCGCCGCCAGAAACATCCATAAAACACGCTTCAAATAAAGCCGCTGCGATCCCATCGAAAAAAGCCGCTGGAAAAATTGATAAATGCTCAGCGAAATTAGACGGCAGGTTTTAATAATCAGTGAGTGTCGCGGTTGGCCCGATCACCAATGGTTGAACGGAGCTCGAGATCGGGTCAGGCCGACCTGGACGTCTCACCGCCGGCAAAAAGCGACGGACCGTTCTGATCGATGATCTGCTCGGCCTTGCGGACGGTAAAGGTCACGGCATCGTCCATCGATGAAAACATGTCGGCCCTGATGACATGGCGAACCAGCGTTTCGCCGTTCACTTCCTTCTCGATCCGGCCCGCAAGACGATATTGCCCGCCCTCGGCGATCGGCGCGGGATAAATCAGGCAATCCTTGTAAGGAACGGGCTCGGCGCCCTTGGCGGCCTTAGCCGGCTTATCCTTGCCCGAGAAAGCGGAGAGGAGAGAAGAGAAAAATGATGCCATGTTTTTGCCTACCAATTGCTCCCGGCGCCAAAAGGCACCCAAACGGCTGTAAACGTTAAACGCCGGGAGCGCCAGCCCATCAGATGATGAGGTTGGCGAGGATCTCGTTTTCGGTAATGTCCTCGTAACCGAGGCCTGCCGTTTCGAAACGTTCGTAAAGGCCCGAAAAATTTTCCGGCGCGGTCGTTTCGATGCCGATCAGGATCGAGCCGAAATTGCGGGCCGACTTCTTCAGATATTCGAAGCGGGCGATATCGTCATCGGGGCCAAGCAGGTTGAGGAAATCGCGCAAAGCGCCGGGACGCTGGGGCAAACGCAGGATGAAATATTTCTTCAGGCCGGCATAACGCATGGCCCGTTCCTTGACGTCCGGCAGGCGTTCGAAATCAAAATTGCCGCCGGAAACGACGCAGATGATGGTCTTGCCGGCGATCCGTTCGGGGCCAAGAAGCGACAGGGCGGTGATCGACAGGCCACCGGCCGGCTCCAGCACGACGCCCTCGACATTCAGCATGTCGGTCATCGTGACGCAGATCGCATTTTCGGGAACGAGCGTCACCTGCGACGGGGAAAAGCCCTGCAGCGCCTCGAAATTCAGATCGCCGATCCTTGCGACGGCGGCGCCATCGACGAAATTGTCGACCTTCGGCAGCGTGACCGGCGATCCGGCTTCGAGGCTTTTCTTCAGGCTCGGCGCACCGGTCGGCTCGGTGAAGACGAAGCCTTCGGCTGCCACGATGTCCTTGAGGTAACCGGTAACGCCGGAGGCAAGACCGCCGCCGCCGACCGGAAGGATGACCATGTCCGGGCGCACGCCTTCGGGCAATTGCGTCGCGATCTCGGCCGCGACCGTCGCCTGCCCCTCGATGATATCGAGGTCGTCGAAAGGCGGCACCATCATGCCGCCGATTTCCTCGACATGGGCGCGGGCCGCCGCATAGCACTGGTCGAAGATGTCGCCGATCAGCTTGATGGTGATGAATTCACCGCCGAAGATGCGGGTCTTGTCGATCTTCTGCTGCGGGGTCGTGACCGGCATGAAAACGACGCCCGGCACTTCGAAATGACGGCAGACGAAGGCAAAGCCCTGGGCATGGTTGCCGGCCGAAGCGCAGACGAAGGTCTTGCCGGTGGCGCCGGCGGCAATCGCCTTGCGCAGGAAATTGAAGGCGCCGCGAATCTTGTAGGATCGGACCGGCGACAGGTCCTCGCGCTTCAACCAGATATCTGCGCCGTAACGGCGGCTCAGATGCTCGTTCAACTGGAGCGGCGTTTCCGGAAAGATCGTCCGCATCGCCGCCTTGGCATCGTCCACACCTGTCTTCATCACTTAAACCATCCACGGATCATCAAGATTTTCCCCGCTATGCCACAGCAGGCGGAGGAAGACCAAGTCCGTTTTGCCGCCTTTCCGTTCCCCGTTTCCGCTGACACGCGATCGGCAGCCGCCAAGGGCTGCCGATCGCGCGCCGTTATTGATGGAAAACCCGGCCGAGAAAGATGGTCGCCTGCGGCAGACCGGTGCGCCAATAGGTCCAGTCGTGACCGCCTTCGCGGGCCATGAAATGATGCGGGACTTCGAGCTTCTGCAGCTTCAGAGTCAGTTCGGCATTGCCGACGAAGAAATCGTCGTAGGAGCCGCAGTCGATATAAAGTTCGGTCTTCTTGATATCATCTACCGGCGTCTTGTCGACGAGATCGAGCACGCTGTTGGCGTAATAGGGCTGGTTGAGACGGTCTCGGGCAGCGAGCCCCACGCCCCAGGCCTTGCCGTAGCGGCGATCATAACCGGCCTGATCCATGTCGACGATCTGCTGGTCGGTGCGGAAAGCCGCGCTCAAAGCGGCGGCGCCGGCGAAAAGATCGGGATATTTCAGCGAGAAGGCCATGGCGGCATAACCACCCATGGAGAGGCCGAGAATGCCGCGCGACTTCTTGCCGGCAAGGACGGGGAAGGTCTTTTCCACATGGGGAATGAATTCCTTCACAAACATGTCCTGCCACAGATATTGGCCGTCGGCATCGTTCATATAATAGGTGTTGAACTTGTTGGCGTCGTCACGACGACCCTCGGGCGTCACGGCGATGAAGGGCGGCACCTCGCCGCTTTCGATCAGCCGATCGAAGACAAGGTTGGCATTGCCGAAACGATACCAGTCCTGGTTCTGGCCATCGCCGCCGCCATGCATGAGATAGATGACCGGATAACGCCTCTCGTCGCGGCCATAACCTGGCGGCAGATAGAGCGTGAATTCGACATTCTTGCCAAGGATGCGGCTGGCCATGAACTGACCTTCCTTGACCGTGCCTTCCGCATGCGCCGCAGAGCCGGCGAAGAGAACCAGCAGAAGAAACAACACCTTCCGAACCATCAACACTTTCCTCCCTCGTGGAGAGACGGAGATAGAATTCGCTTCTTGCGCGTCAACCGGCACATCCGCGGCAACGCTCGTGAGGACTATGCGAATTTCTTAAAATGCTGGGCATTTCCTCGCGTATCGACCGCCCTAATTCCTCCCGTGTCTAACCCAGAGGAGAGGACCTCATGAGCATCTTCAGCAAGATCAAGAATGCGATTTTCGGCCATCCGGCGGCAGCGGCGGAAAATCCCGCGCCTCCTCCGGCTTCTCAGCCGTCGCCATCCGCCTCCCCCGCTCCTTCGGCACCGGCGCCGTCAGCCACATCGACCTCGGCGCCCGCCGCAAGCCAGCCGGCAGCGGCAGCGGTCGATGTCGCACCCATCCTCGATGCGGCGGTCAAACAGAGCGGCCAGAAACTCGACTGGCGCCACTCGATCGTCGACCTGATGAAGGCGCTCGGCATGGATGCCAGCCTTGCCGAACGCAAGGAGCTTGCCGCCGAACTGGGCTATACGGGTGACACGGGCGATTCCGCCAAGATGAACATGTGGCTTCACAAGGCGCTGATGAAGAAACTGTCGGAAAACGGCGGCAAGGTGCCGGCGGACCTTCTCGACTGAAACAGGCCGCGATCATGTCATGAAGAGAGGCTGGCGCAGCGGAGCGCCGGCCTCTTTTCCTGTTCTGTCGGACTTCCCCCGCCTGCAGCGCCGTTGCCCGGAGATGCAAAATCGCCGATCTTGCAAACTGTGCACCCAGTTTTGCAAAGCTGAGCTTGACGGAATCGTCTATCTACCTGAAAAGCAAGACCCAAGCGGACGTGGCGAAACTGGTAGACGCAAGAGACTTAAAATCTCTCGGCCTTGGTCATGCGGGTTCGATCCCCGCCGTCCGCACCAGACATTCAAACCTTTGATATAGAACGCTAAACGGCACCACACCTCCCCGTTTCGATACCAGGTTCAGGTGGAAATGGACGGCATTCCGTGCCGTTTGTGACAAAATCTGTGACAAAAATGGAAAAGGGAGCAGCGGCGCTGCTCCCTTTTTGTTTCGCTGGCGTAGGTACGATCGAGATCAGGCAGAAAGCTTGGCTGCGATCCTGGCGACATGCGCGCCCTGGTACCTTGCGGCTTCCAGTTCGACTTCGGAAGGCTGGCGCGAGCCGTCGCCGTCGGTGATGGTCGATGCGCCATAGGGCGAGCCGCCCTTGACCGCTTCAACACCCATCTGCCCCTGGAAGGCATAGGGAAGGCCGACGACGGCCATGCCGTGGTGAAGCAGGGTCGGGATGAAGCCGAGGATGGTGGATTCTTGGCCGCCATGCTGCGTGGCGGACGAGGTGAAGACAGAGCCGACCTTGCCGACCAGCTTGCCGCTTGCCCACAGGCCACCCGTCTGATCCCAGAAATTGCGCATCTGCGAGGCGACCGTGCCGAAACGCGTGCCGGCGCCGACGATGATCGCATCATACTGGTCGAGTTCTGCAGGGGTTGCGATCGGGGCTGCCTGATCGAGCTTGAAATGCGAGGACTTGGCAACCTCTTCCGGCACCAGTTCGGGAACACGCTTCACGGTCACTTCGGCGCCGGCGGACTTCGCGCCTTCAGCGGCCGCATAGGCCATCGTCTCGATATGACCATAGGACGAATAATAGAGAACCAGAACTTTCGTCATTTTCTTCATTTCCTTTGCGGGTGTGGAAGCGGTTTGCGCGCTTACTGAAGGTGTTCCAGCGAGCACTCTTTTCAAGAACTCCAAGATCATCGATCTGCCCTGTGACAAGCGTGTGGCCAAAAGGTAGCCGAGCCGGACACCGCGCGCCAGACAATGGGCTCAAGACGCACTGTCCATTATTTTTGAACGATGCGCGAATATCTTCCGCAATTTGTATTCCATCAAATATGTTCAACGGATTGCATTCCCCGGCAGGCGGACTAACGTCCAACCATCAGAAAGCGAGAGCCTCATCATGTCCAGTCAGTCCGCCTCCCCCGTCATCGTCACTGCCGCCATGCTTGCCATTGGCGACGAACTGCTTTCGGGGCGGACCAAGGACAAGAATATCGGACATCTGGCCGACATGCTGACGCTGTCGGCCATCGACCTCAAGGAAGTTCGCATCGTGGCCGACGAAGAGGATGCGATCGTCGAGGCGTTGAATGCGTTGCGGACGCGCTACGACTATATCTTTACCTCGGGCGGGATAGGCCCGACTCATGACGACATCACCGCGGATGCCGTTTCCAAGGCTTTCGGTGTCGAATGCATCTACGATCCGGACGCGATGACGCTGCTTGCCGACATGTACAAGCGCCGGGAGATGGAATTCACCCCTGCCCGCCAGCGCATGGCGCGGATGCCAGAGGGGGCGAAACATATCGTCAACCCGGTCTCAACGGCTCCCGGTTTCGTCATCGGCAATGTCCATGTGATGGCCGGCGTGCCGCAGGTGTTCCAGGCCATGGTCGACAATGTTCTGCCGACCTTGCGCACGGGCATCAAGATGCTGTCGCGCGCCGTTTCCTGCCCCTATGGAGAGGGCGACATCGGCACATTGCTTGCCGATATCCAGAAGGCGCATCCGGATACCAGCATCGGCTCCTATCCGCGTTTCGACGGCAAGAAATTTTCGACCGAAATCGTTGTGCGCGCCCGCGATGCGCAGCCGCTGGATGCGGCGGCCGAGGCCGTTTCGGCAATGATTGCCGAGCTCGACCGCCAGGGAATTTCGGCCAATCCCACCGCGGATGCATGATGCATGCCGAGCCCCCGTTGACCCGCGACGCGGCGGCTCCACCTTATGGGAACACGGCTTGAAACGAAGCCGGTAATGAGGAGATGTCCATGTCCTACAAGACGGTTCTTGCCGTTCTCGACACGCAGCGGAACGCGCCGCAGATCACCGATTTCGCCATAGCGATCGCCGAGCAGTTTTCCGCTCATCTCGTGGGACTTCATACCGAAACGCTGGCAGCCGTGCCGCTGATCGCACCGATGGAAATACCCGATCCGGCAGCGATCGAGATCCTGCAGGAAAGCGCCCAGAGGGAAACCCAGGCGATCGAGCAGATCTTTCGCCAGAAGACGACGCGCGAAGGACTTTCGGCCGAATGGCGCAGCTATATGATGGCGGCGGGTTATGCGTCCGGTTCCGTGCAGGAGGTCGCGCGGACAGCGGATCTGATCGTCGCCAACCAGAGCAGCCCTTCACAGGCAGACCATCGCGCCGATCTGGAAACATTCCTGTTCGAAAGCGGCAGACCGATGCTGCTCGTTCCCTATACGCTGAAGCAACCGAAAGCGATCGAGCGGGTGCTGATTGCCTGGAACGGTTCGCGCGAGGCAGCAAGGGCCGTGTTCGATTCGCTGCCGCTGCTGAAGCAGGCCGCCTCGGTGGAGGTGCTGGTCATCGATCCGCCGGAACGCGGCGACCGGAGCCCGGAACTTGCCGGAACCGAACTTGCCGCAACGCTTGCACGCCACGACATCACCGTTACGGTGACGACACAGGATAGCGGCGGAAACTCGCCGGCCGCAGCAATCGAGAACCGCCTCGCCGACAGAAGCATCGATCTTCTCGTCATGGGCGGTTACGGGCATTCGCGCTGGTGGGAAATGTTCTTCGGCGGCGTGACGCGCAGCCTGCTCGATTCGATGACGGCGCTGACGCTGCTGTCGCGCTGAAAAATCCGTTCCGGCAGCGGCTTATCGGCCGCTGCCGGCGGTCTTGCGCATGAAGGCTTATTTCCGGCCGAATTTTTCGCGCCTGGCGTCTTCCGCCGTGATCTCCCGGATCACCCGTGCCGGGTTTCCGGCTGCGACGACATTCGGTGGAATATCCTTCGTGACGACAGCTCCGCTACCGATCACCACGCCGTCGCCGATGGTGACGCCCGGCATGATCGAGACGCCGCCGCCGATCCAGACATTGTTGCCGATGGTGATCGGAAGCGCATATTCCAGCCCGGCATTGCGGCGCCCGGCGTCCAGCGGATGACCGGCGGTATAGATGCCGACATTCGGGGCGATGAAGACATTGTTGCCGATCGTGACCTTTGCGCCATCGAGGATGACAAGATTGACGTTGGCGTAGAAATCGTCGCCGATCTCGATGTTGAAACCGTAATCGCAGTGAAGTGCGCCGTCGAAGACGAAGTTTCTGCCGATCCGGCCCATCAGTCCCCTGATCAGCTGCGCGCGCTCCTCGTTCTCATCTGGAGAGAGGGCATTCAGCCGATGCAGCACGCGTTTTGCGGCCTTGCGCTTTTCGAGGACGGCCGGATCGTAATTCGCATCATACAGCAATCCACGGGCGGCTTTTTCCAGTTCGTCCATCAAATACTCCTCATTATGAATAGATTGGCAAATGGGCATGGCACGCTTGTCAGAGGATTAAGGCCATATCTGGCCGCAATGCGGGCCGATCGGACAAGGCCCGCTTGCTTTCCTGCCGCATCTGCCGCTATTAGCGAGAGCCAACGAAGCTCTCTAGTACTTGGCAGAACCCTATGTCTCTTCCCGAAAAAGCATTTCCCGTTTCCTGGGACCAGTTTCACCGCGATACCCGCGCGCTTTCATGGCGTCTTTCCGGCCTTGGCCAGGAATTCAAGGCGATCGTCTGCATCACCCGCGGCGGCCTGGTGCCGGCTGCGATCATCTCGCGCGAACTGAATATCCGCCTGATCGATACCGTCTGCATCGCGACGCGCCATGATTATATCAACCAGGGCGATACGGTGCTGCTCAAGGGCATTTCGCCCGAACTGACGGAAAACGGCGGCGAAGGCATTCTGGTTGTCGACGACCTGACCGATACCGGCAAGACGGCCAAGGAAGTGCGCGAGATGCTGCCGAAAGCCCATTTCGCCTGCATCTATGCAAAACCTTCCGGTGTGCCGACGATCGATACGTTCGTGACGGAAGTTTCGCAGGATACCTGGATCTATTTCCCCTGGGATATGGGCTTCACCTATCAGGAGCCGATCGCCAAGGGACATCGGGGTTAAGCCGTTGCGGGCTGCAGACCACAACAGATAGTGGCTACAGCCGTTGCAGGCACCAATCTCACGGTATGCGTTGACGCATCCCTTGCCCTGCCTTTTTGATGTCAATAGCCGGCCCGTCATCCACAGGATGGCGGGCCGCTCGTCATTTAGCGGGTCGTGTTACCCATATGTCTCAATATGGTATGGCCAAAAGCTAAAAAGCCCGTTCAGGAAGGGCTTCCAGCGCCCCCGATCTGCCCCGATCGCGCCATAATCCAAATCCGCAAGCCTCGCGCAAGCTTCAGCCATTGCCGCCAAGCAATTGAGAATCCTAGCAGTTTTTTATTCCCCGTTATCCACAGGCAGCGGCCACAATATCTTGTGGTTTAGAAACTCCTACGAACTACGGCTTGACCGAATCAGCTCATCGCCGCATGAATGAACCCATGTTGCGGCGGCAACCTGGACCGGAATTAACGAGGCCGGTTCTTTTCGAGTTTGATGGAAACAATCAAGCGCAGGGCGTGTTTTGACAGACCGCCGGGCGGCGGGTTTTCGTGCGCTCAAAAAATGCTGCCAAGACGATGATTGAGCTGGCATAAACGTGTTGTTAATACTATATTTAGTGTTGGCAGCCATCATTCAGCACAATATACATATAGACATCCAATGAGTCTGGATGACATTTCAGCCGGCTGCCCATGATGGAGAGCGGCCGCATCGAACACGTGCGCCTTTTCGGCGCCAAAGGATGAGGGACTAGAGGCAATGCGCATCGAACGTCGTTTCACGAAGCCTGAGACAGGCGCCTATGGGGAAATCGAATTCCGCAAGGCGACCAGCGAGATCCGCAATCCGGATGGTTCCATCGTCTTCCGGCTGGCCGATATCGACGTGCCGTCGCAGTTTTCCCAGGTTGCAACCGACGTTCTGGCGCAGAAATATTTCCGCAAGGCCGGCGTTCCTAAGTTTTTGAAGAAGGTCGAGGAAAACGACGTTCCTTCCTTCCTGTGGCGCTCGGTTGCCGATGAAAAGGCGCTGAAGGATCTGCCAAAGGAAGAGCAGTACGGTCCCGAAACCGATGCGCGCCAGGTCTTTACGCGCCTTGCCGGCACCTGGACCTATTGGGGCTGGAAAGGTGGCTATTTCACCTCCGAAGAAGACGCGGCCGCCTTCATGGACGAGCTTGCCTATATGCTCGCCACCCAGCGCGTTGCGCCGAACTCCCCTCAGTGGTTCAATACCGGCCTGCATTGGGCCTATGGCATTGACGGCCCCGGCCAGGGCCACTTCTATGTTGACCCCTTCACCGGCAAGCTGACCAAGTCCAAGTCGGCCTATGAGCATCCGCAGCCGCATGCCTGCTTCATCCAGTCCGTCGGTGACGACCTGGTCAACGAAGGCGGCATCATGGACCTGTGGGTTCGCGAGGCACGTCTGTTCAAGTATGGTTCCGGCACCGGCTCCAACTTCTCCCATCTTCGCGGCGAAGGCGAAAAGCTTTCCGGCGGCGGCCGTTCTTCCGGCCTGATGAGCTTCCTCAAGATCGGTGACCGGGCAGCCGGCGCGATCAAGTCCGGCGGCACGACCCGCCGCGCGGCAAAGATGGTCGTTGTCGATATCGACCATCCGGATATCGAGGAATACATCAACTGGAAGGTCAAGGAAGAGCAGAAGGTTGCTGCCCTCGTCACCGGTTCGAAGATCGTCGCCAAGCACCTGAAGGCGATCATGAAGGCCTGCGTCAATTGCGAAGGCTCTGAGGACGATTGCTTCGACCCGACGAAGAACCCGGCCCTGAAGCGCGAAATCCGCGCTGCCAAGAAGGACCTGGTTCCGGAAAACTACGTCAAGCGCGTCATCCAGTTTGCCCAGCAGGGTTACAAGGATCTTGAATTCAAGACCTATGACACCGACTGGGATTCGGAAGCCTACCTCACCGTTTCGGGCCAGAACTCCAACAACTCCGTCTCGCTGAAGGACGACTTCCTTCGTGCCGTCGAAAACGACGGCGAGTGGAACCTGACCGCCCGCAAGGACGGCAAGGTGATGAAGACGCTCAAGGCCAAGGATTTGTGGGAACAGATCTCTTACGCCGCATGGGCATCGGCCGACCCGGGCATCCACTTCAACACGACGATGAACGACTGGCACACGTCGCCGGCCGGTGGCCCGATCCGCGGCTCCAACCCGTGCTCGGAATACATGTTCCTCGACGACACGGCCTGCAACCTTGCTTCGCTCAACCTTCTCCAGTTCAAGGACAAGGCAACGAAGAACATTGCGATCGCCGATTACGAACATGCCGTTCGCCTGTGGACCGTCGTTCTCGAAGTATCGGTGATGATGGCGCAGTTCCCGTCGAAGGAAATTGCCGAACTCTCCTACCAGTACCGTACGCTCGGTCTCGGCTACGCCAATATCGGCGGTTTCCTGATGTCGTCGGGCATTCCGTACGACTCGAAGGAAGGCCGTGCGATTGCCGGTTCGCTGACCGCGATCATGACCGGTATCGCCTATGCGACATCTGCTGAAATCGCCAGCGAGCTTGGTCCGTTCCCGAACTTCGCGCCGAACCGCGAAAGCATGCTGCGCGTCATGCGCAACCATCGCCGCGCAGCTTACGGCGAGACGACCGGTTACGAGCAGCTTTCGGTCGACCCGGTTCCGCTCTATCACGACGAAAACCCGGACCAGACGCTGGCCATTCATGCCAAGGCCGCATGGGACAAGGCGCTCGAACTCGGTGAAAAGCACGGCTACCGCAACGCCCAGACGACCGTTATCGCGCCGACCGGCACGATCGGCCTCGTCATGGACTGCGACACGACCGGCATCGAGCCCGACTTCGCACTGGTCAAGTTCAAGAAGCTCGCCGGTGGCGGTTACTTCAAGATCATCAACCGCGCCGTTCCGGACGCGCTGCGTTCGCTCGGTTATTCGGAAAGCCAGATCGCCGAGATCGAAGCTTACGCTGTCGGCCACGGCAACCTGAACCAGGCTCCCGGCATCAACCCCGGCACGCTGAAGGCCAAGGGTTTTTCCGACGAGAAGATTGCCGCGATCAACGACGCGACCAAGGCCGCGTTCGACATCAAGTTCGTCTTCAACCAGTGGACGCTCGGCGCGGACTTCCTCAAGGAAACCCTCAAGGTCACCGACGAGCAGCTCGCTGACATGAGCTTCAACCTGCTCGAGCATGTCGGTTTCTCGAAGAAGGACATCGAGGCCGCCAACGTTCACGTCTGCGGTGCGATGACGCTCGAAGGTGCGCCTTTCCTCAAGGACGAGCATCTCGCCGTCTTCGATTGCGCCAATCCCTGCGGCAAGATCGGCAAGCGTTATCTCTCGGTCGAATCCCATATCCGCATGATGGCTGCTGCCCAGCCGTTCATCTCGGGTGCGATCTCCAAGACGATCAACATGCCGAACGAGGCAACCGTCGAGGATTGCGGCGCCGCCTACATGCTGTCCTGGAAGCTGGCTCTCAAGGCCAACGCGCTTTACCGTGACGGTTCCAAGCTGTCGCAGCCGCTCAATGCCTCGCTTATCGACGAGGACGATGCGGAAGACGCGATCGAGGAACTGGTACAGGCTCCGACCGCCGCCCAGGCCGTGCAGATCACCGAAAAGATCGTGGAACGCGTCATCGAGCGCGTTACCCGCGAGCGCGAAAAGCTGCCGAACCGCCGTCAGGGTTACACCCAGAAGGCCAATGTCGGCGGACACAAGGTCTATCTGCGCACCGGCGAATTCGGCGATGGCCGCATCGGCGAAATCTTCATCGACATGCACAAGGAAGGCGCTGCCTTCCGCGCAATGATGAACAACTTTGCCATCGCCATCTCGCTGGGTCTCCAGTACGGCGTGCCGCTGGAAGAATATGTCGAAGCCTTCACCTTCACCAAGTTCGAGCCGGCCGGCATCGTGACGGGCAATGACGCGATCAAGAACGCCACGTCGATCCTCGACTACGTGTTCCGCGAACTCGCCGTTTCCTATCTCGGCCGTCACGACCTTGCGCATGTCGACACGTCTGACTTCTCCAACACGGCGCTCGGCAAGGGCATCAAGGAAGGCAAGACGCAGCTCGTTTCGACCGGCTGGACCCGCGGTTACAAGCCGACCCTGATCCAGGGCGGCCAGGCTGCCGGTGGTTCGGAAGCCAAGGGTTCGGCGACCGCCGCCCCTGCCCGCGCTTCGGCCAGCGTCACCTCGATTGCCGGCAACACGGCCCGCAAGCTCGAGCCGGCAGTCGCCATCTCGACCTCGGAAATCGTCGCCTTCAAGCGTGATTACGAGGAGCGCGCCAAGGAACTGGCCGAGGAGATTGCCGAGGACGTGGTCAACGACGTCGTGTCGGAAGAAAAGCAGGTCGCAACCGCGCTCTTCTCCGACAAGGCCGAAGCCGACGCCGCTGCCGCCAAGTCGGAAGCCAAAAAGGTCGAAGCCGATCGCCGCATGAAGTCCATCATGCAGGGTTATACGGGCAACATGTGCTCCGAGTGCCAGAATTTTACGATGGTGCGGAATGGCACGTGCGAGAAGTGCGACACTTGTGGTGCGACGAGCGGTTGCTCTTGATTGAATGATCTAAATACAAAGGCCCGGTAAAACCGGGCCTTTTACTTTGCGTAGAATCACTATCAAGAAAACCAAGTGCTTATCAGTCGGTTTAATCTGGTCGCGCGCTAAACGAGACAGTGGAAAACCTGTTGAAAACTCGGTTTTCCACAACAAAGAGAAATAACGGTTGAAAAGAGATATCCACAAGATATAGCATGCAGGTCAGCACGCAGACACATGATCTTGGATAGGCGCCTTTGATGCACCGATTCTAGATATCAGGTCAATACACGCAGTGGATAACGTGGATAAACGGAACGCTAGACAAAGCAGAGTTAACGTACAAGCATAACAAAAAGGCGACGTGACTCCTACATCACGTCGCCTCTTGGAACAGCCAGGGAGCACCTGCCGCCCTGTCGTCCCGTGCTTTGGTAAAGCGTGGACATGCTGTTCTTCCGATCAACGGTTGTCAAGGTCGCGCAAGCGAATGACAGCAGTGTTGCAGGAGAAAGGAGAGGACGCATGACCGTTGGACGTACTGCACGCACGGGCGAAACGTGCCCCGAAAGCGGTGTCTGGAAAGTCGTTGGCGCACATTCAACAACCGCGCCGATAGCTAAGGGCAATCGCATGCCACCTTACGGTGGCAATGCCGTAACTTGGCAGCTCATTCAACTCGCGTAATCAAGGAGGGCCAGTCATCTGACTGGCCCTCTTTCGCTTTTCTGAAAATGTGAGGAATCGAAATGACACAACATTTCTTTAATTCGCGTGGCGAGTGGATAGCTTTCAGGCGAAACTCAACCGACCGTTACCTGTTTGATAAAAATGGGAAATGGATTGGATGGTTTCCGTGGGGTGACGATGATGCGGTCGATACGACAGGCAAATATTTGGGAACAGTAGTGAGTGGTAACCGAATCGCACATATGTACCGACCCTATAGAGGGTATCCTGGATATCCTGGTTACCCCGGATATCCCGGTTACCCCGGTTATCCTGGGTACGCAGGATATCGCCCTTTGCCGTTAGGCGCTCGCGATATCTAAGCGTTGTCTTGCCTTGCCCTTAGACAAGGCAAGACAACGCTGCGCGAAATGAATAAATTGTCCTCGATTACTCCGAAAGCTCCCTCGGAGCGTTATCATGGCGGAAAAGAGACAACTTCAAACCGACTGGCCCCACCTCGACGCCATGACCGACGAGGAAGCGGAAGCCAATGCGCTTTCGGATCCCGACAATCCGCCGATGACGGAGGAGCAGATGCGCTCTGCGGCTCGCATGCCGCGGGTGAAGGTCATTCGTCGGGCGCTGGGGCTTACTCAGGAAGAATTTTCAGCCCGCTACAGGATCCCGCTCGGTACCTTGCGTGACTGGGAACAGGGGCGTTCGGAACCGGATCAGCCGGCGCGTGCCTATCTCAAGGTGATCGCCGTAGATCCCGAAGGGACGGCCAAGGCGCTGGTGGCTTAGTCGCCTGCTCACCAGAGGGCAGCGAGCGGCAGGAGAAGCCGGGCACCACAAGATGCCCGGCGCAGTCATCAATCAAACAACCTTCGCCAGCGCATCCACCGCAAAGATAGCGTCCGCCACTTCTTCCGCCGTGAAATCGTTGCGCAGGTTCTGCAGCGTGTCGTCCTTGCTGTTGGCGAGTTTGCCGACCTTGATCAGGTCTTCGCGGGACACGCCTTCCAGATGCAGTTCGGCGAGCGTCACCGGCATTTTGATCGAGCGGTAGAAGTCGATATAGCCGGCGATCTCGTCGTCTTCGCGCTGTTCGAGGATCATGTGGGCGAGCGTGCCGTAGGCGACCTTTTCGCCGTGGGTCAGGTGGTGGATATCGCCATGAAGCGCGGTGAAGCCGTTATGGATGGCGTGGGCTGCGGCGAGACCGCCGTTTTCGAAACCGAGGCCGGAGAGAAGCGTTGCTGCCTCGACAACCGCTTCGACGGCGGGGGTTACCAGCTTCTTTTCGACGGCCTGATAGGCGCTGATACCGTAGGTGAGCAGCGTCTTTTCGCAGGCTTCGGCAATCGCCATGCCGGCGATGGTGGCGGAGCCGCCGACCATGGTTTTGGAATTGGAGCGCTGGACGGCGAGCGCCTCGACGTAAGTAGCAAGACCATCGGCGATGCCGGAGGCGAAGAGGCGGACCGGCGCCTGGGCGCAGATCCAGGTATCGACCAGAACCAGATCGGGGTTCTTGGCGTAGAAGCGGTATTTTTCGAAGACGCCGTCATCGGAATAGATGACGGAGAGCGCGCTGCAGGGCGCGTCGGTGGAAGCAATGGTCGGCACGATGATGACGGGGGTCTTCAGCTCGTCGGCCACGGCCTTGACCGTATCGAGCGTCTTGCCGCCGCCGATGCCGACGACGAGGTTGGAACCGTTCTTTTTTGCCACTTCGACGAGACGGTTGATCTCGTTGGTGGAGGCTTCACCGCTGAATTTTTCGCGGGCGAATTCGATCTTGCCGGAGACGGCGGATTCGACTTTCGTGCCGATCAGGCCCCAGACGATATCGTCGGAAACCAAGAGGGCCTTGGTGCCCATTTCGGAAAGGTAATCGCCCAGTTCGGCAATCACGCCGCTTCCCTGAATATAACGGCCGGGGGAGGCAAAAATTCGTTTGGTCATGTTCTGTCACTTCCAAGTTGATCAATGGAAAAACTACCACGCGGATATCGGCCGGCTGACAATCCAAGGCAAGGCTTTTGGGCGCAGTCAACGAAACCGTTACCGGACAACATGCGGCGGCGGGCGAATAGTTCCTTGAGGCCGATCATTGCAGGCAAAGGAATTAAATCGAGCAAAAACAACGAAATACGGCTTCGTCTCTGTTGCTGCCGAACGCAGATAGCCTGCCATCCACGACAAGATGGACAGTGTGTTTACAATACCGAACATCTTTCGTTGCGGCACATGCCGGATCAATCGGCGATCGACCTTAAATGTTGCTTGAGGCGGCTGACGTCATCGGCCGAGATCGCGGGATCGGTCAGCGGGATCCAGGCATCGATATAGTGTTCGGGAGCATAGACATGGCCGTGGCCGACCGGCGAGCTCGTGGCGATCGCCATGTCGACCGCGAGCTGGAGACCGGTCACGACCGGGATCCAGGTGAAGCTTTGCGAGACATCCGGTCCGCGCTCGCCTCTCAGCCATTCGGGCTCACGGAAGAACGCGGACGGATCGAAGAAGGTGACGGGATCGCTCGCATATTGCAGATAGATCATGCGGATCGGGCCCCAGGGTGCGAAGTCGCCGGATGCGGTATCCACCTGGTTGGCGAAGCGCACGACCGATCCGTCGCGAAATTTCGGCAGCCAGGCAGGCGATCCCGGCGCGCGCATCGCGGTGATCGCATTCCATCTGGCACTTCGGAAGGGCGGGCCGCTCCACAGCGCACCGTGGAAAGGATCGGCCACAACATCATAGATGTCGGTGGAGAGCTGCGAATTCAACGCGCCGAGGCTGAGGCCATGCAGGTAAAGGCGCGGACGCCGATCCTTGGGCAGGGTTTTCCAGTGATTGTAGATCGCCTGAAACAGCGCCCTTGCAGTCTCCTGCCCGTTCTCCGGTTCGACCAGAAGCGAAAGCCAGCTCGACAGATAGGAATATTGCAGGGCGACACTCGCGACATCGCCATCATGCAGATATTCGAGCGTATCCATGGCGGCCGGATCGACCCAGCCGGTGCCCGTCGGCACGACAACGACCAGCAGCGAGCGTTCAAAACCACCCTGCCGTTGAAGCTCCTTCAGGGCGAGAGCCGCTCTTTCATCGACGGTTTCGGCGCTGTTCAGCCCGACATAGACACGCACCGGATCAAGGACGGATCTGTTCCAGAAATCGCCGATGGCGGCGGCTTTCGGGCCGCTTGAGACGAAAGCCCTGCCCTGCCTTCCAAGCGTATCCCAGCCGACCAGCGACCCCGGCCCGCCGGTCATGGCCGGACTTGTCGGCGGCGTCTCGTCCGGCTCGATGAGCGCATCGGCCTTCTGGAACGAAACATCGGTCGCATCGAGCGCCCATTTGACCAGCAGTCCCTGACCGACCAGCCAGAACACCGCGATCGCCAGTGTCAGGCCGACAACGTTGGAAACCCGGCGCGGCATGATCGCATCGAGCCAATTGGAGAACCGGCTCGCAGCCAGCTGGAACAGCCAGCCGAGCGCCAGCAACACGGCGAAGGTGATGCCGGCAATGGCTGCCAGGCGGAATGGATCGCTGCTTTCCTGCGGCTCCATCTGCCAGAGCGTGCGGATCGAATTCTGCCATGCCACCGCATGCCACAGAAACACACAGGAGACGATGATGGCAAACAGAAGCGTTGTGGCCCGCAAGGCGGCGGCATGTTTCGAGAACCAGGGGAGCTCCAGATAGCGCCAGAGCCAACCGATGAAGACGCCGATCGCATAACCGGCGGCGGCGCAGGCACCCGACAGCACACCCTGGATGAGCCAGGACCGGGGCATGAGGCTCGGCGTCAGCGAGGCTGCAAAAAACAGAAGCGCAAGCAGCACGCCGGTGGCGCTCAGCGATGCCAAAAATCGTAAAATCAACCTGAACCCCCACCGATCAAAATGCCTGAACCGTCCGCCTGTGGTTCGCTTCGACAGATAGCGCGCCGGGCAATCAGATCCAGCACGCCGCAGCCTGTGATTGGTGAACCTGCCCGACTTCCTCGCGAAAATCCACAAGACGGGATCAGCTTTTTTCGATCGCGAAACCAGCATATGGAGAGCTGCGGATACCGCCTGCACTTCACGAAAGCGTGTCGAAACGGGACGACTAATATTTCGTCAACCTCCTATTAGCTTTTCATTGACCATAATCGCGGCTTCGTTGCCGGGCCTGTCTTGTTCTTCCCGGTTTTAGTGATCTTGGCGTAAAGCGAGTTCTGTCGTGTTCCAGCCCCAGTCGAATGCTCCTGTGACCGGCGCCATGCGCAGCCTTCTGAGCCTTGCCGCAGCAACGGCATGCACCATGGCAAAGACGTCCTGCGCAGCCGTTCTGGCGCTTTCGGCATTTGCCGGAACCGCCGCCATGGCATTCGCCGAAGACCGGACGCTGAAACTGCATTTCACCCATACAGGCGAGCGGGCGGCGATTACCTACAAGCGCAACGGCAAGTTCGACCAGAAGGGCCTCGCGCAGGCCAACCGGCTGCTTCGCGACTGGCGCAAGAACCAGTCGACGCGCATGGACCCCCGCCTGCTCGATCTGGTCTGGGAGGTCTATCAGCGCAGTGGCGCCACGGATTACATCCGGGTCGTTTCCGCTTATCGTTCACCGGCCACCAACAGCATGCTGCGCGGCCGCTCACGCTCTTCCGGCGTCGCCAAGAAAAGCCAGCACACGCTCGGCAAGGCAATGGATTTCTATATCCCAGGCGTCAAGATCTCGACGCTGCGCCGGCTCGCCATGCAGGCGCAGGTCGGCGGCGTCGGCTTCTATCCGACCTCCGGCTCTCCCTTCGTGCATCTCGATGTCGGCAATGTACGCGCCTGGCCGCGCATGTCGCGCAAGGAGCTGGCGCGCATATTCCCGAATGGCAGAACGATGCACGTGCCCGCAGACGGCCGGCCGCTTCCCGGCTATGATCAGGCGGTCGCCGACTACAAGCGCCGTGTCGGATCGAAGTCGATCCAGATCGCCAGCACCGCGCCGGACGATGACGACGACAGCGGCAGCGCAAAACGTGGCGGCAGCGGCCTGCTGACCGCCATGCTGCCGACGCCGAAGAGCCGCGCGGCAGAAGCCCTTGCGGAACAGACAAGCCCCAAGGTCATAACCAGCGCTGCAAACAGGAAGAGCGATCCGGAATTTGCCGATCTCGCCGCCCTTGCCGCGCCGCTGCCGATCCTGCGGCCTGCCAAGACGACCACGATCGATCCGGTGCAGACAGCATCGCTTGCGCCGGCACCGCAGCTTGCACCCGTTGTCGCGGCACGTCCCTTGCCGGCCTCGGCGCCCAAAGGCACACAGGCCTTCAGCACCCTCGCAGCACTTTCCCCTCCGGATGGCATGAAGCTGCTGCGCACGCCCGAAGGCTCGATCGCAGCCCTGCCGATCACCGGGCCGGATCTCGATATCGAGGATGAATTCGACGGCGAGGACACGCTTCTTTCATGGGCGCTCGCCGCCCCCGGCAACGATACCGGCATGGCAGCGCCGGTCGTTATCGGCCGAACCCTGACGGACCCGACGGCCGAGCCGTCGCGCACGAGCCCGCTGCCGCTCTCGATCGCCGAAGACTTCGATCACGACCGCTTCTGGTCGGGCGGCTGAGATAGCCGCTCAACGCTCCAGAACACAACCAACCCCACAAAGAACAGCAATCTTCGATTGCGTTGATTTCGTGGTGCAGCCCTGCATTATCGCCTAGCGTCCTCATCGCAACAAACGGGAGGACGATATGCCAAGTTGCAAGGACAGCAATGGGGATACCTGGGAAATCTATCAGAGCGGCAGCCAGTGGCGGTGGCGGCGCACGGCCTCGAACGGTCGCATCGTCGGCAATTCGGGCGAGAGCTACATCAACAAAAGCGACTGCATCGACAACGCCCGGCGCAATGGAATGACGTGCAATCCGGCCTGACGAGACGAAACCCCTGAAACGGCCACGGGCCTTCGCCACCAAGGATCGAAGGCCCGTGTTTGGTTATTAAAGCCGTGAGGGTCGAAGATCTAACGACCTAGAACTCGGACCATTCCGTTTCCTTGACCGCAGCGGCGGAGGCCGAACCGCCGCCGAATGCGGAGGCCAACCTGCGACCAAGCGAACGCGCCGGAGACAGACGCGGCCGCTCGTCCTGATCGGCGACACGCAGCGGCGCAGCAGAGCGCGCGACATGCCGCTCGACAGAGCGAGAGGACTGCAGACGTTCGCTGCCGACATGGAACTGACCAAGCAGTGTCATCAGCGCTTCGGCATCCTTTGCGAGACTATGGCTGGCGGCGGTCGATTGCTCCACCATGGCCGCGTTCTGCTGGGTTCCCTGATCGATCGTATTGACGGCCGTGTTGATTTCCTGAAGGCCGAGCGACTGTTCGCGCGCCGATTCCGCGATCGCCTGAACATGCCGATTTATCTCATGCACTTCCGTTACGATCGCATCGAGCGCCTTGCCGGTCTCACCGACCAGATTGACACCCTGTTCGACATGACCGCCCGACGTATTGATCAGGACCTTGATTTCCTTGGCGGCAGCGGCTGAGCGCTGGGCCAGCTCACGGACTTCCTGCGCCACGACGGCAAAGCCCTTGCCCGCCTCGCCGGCACGCGCTGCCTCGACCCCGGCATTGAGGGCCAGAAGGTTGGTCTGGAAGGCGATATCGTCGATCACGCCGATAATGTTGCTGATCTCGGAGGACGAGCGCTCGATCTGGTGCATGGCATCGACCGCGTGGCGAACGATCTCGCCGGATTTTTCGGCACCGGTCCGCGTACGGGCAACGAGCTGACTTGCCTCTTCGGCCCGGCTCGCCGCATCCTTGACCGTCGTCGTGATCTCTTCGAGCGCCGCAGCCGTCTCCTCGACGGAGGCCGCCTGCTGTTCGGTGCGGCTCGACATGTCGTTTGCCGAAGACATGAGCTCATTGGCACTGGCGGTGATGGCCTGCGCATTGAGGCCGACGGATTGCATCGCTTCGCGAACCTTGCTCAGCGAAACGTTGAAATCCTCACGAACGGAATCCAGATCGGCGACAAAAGGCGTATCGATGGTGGTTACCAGGTCGCCACCTGCAAGCCGCTTCAGACCGTTGCCGAGAGACTGCAGCGCGAACTGCACGTTTTGGGCCTCGGACGCCTTTTCGAGCTCCTGACGCGCCCTTTCGCTTTCGGCGAGGTTTCTGGTGTTTTCCGTCTGCTCTTCCAGACGTGTGCGCTCGATCGCATTTTCCCGGAACACCGCGACGGTAGCCGCCATATCGCCGATCTCGTCGCGCCGGTCATGACCGAAGATCTCGCCGGCAGTCTCGCCCTGAGCCAGCTGCTGCATCTGTTCACGCAGCCTGTTCATCGGCTTGGTAATGCCCTGCTGGACGAAATAGGCCGCGACCGCGAGGGCAAACACGATGCCGACGACCATGGCGACCATATTGGTGACGATCGTCTCGCTGACCAGGGCTGCAAGACGATCGGTCCCCGCCGTCTGGACCGCCTGCAAGGCGCTGTTGCTGTCATTGAACTGCTTGGAAATACGTGTCGTCAGCGCCTCCAGCGCGGCCATCCGCTCGACAGCAGCCTGATAGCTGCCTTCCTTGCGCAGTTTCACGACGTCATCAAGCAGCGCCCGAACGCCATTGATATCGACCAGAAGATTGTCCATCGCCTGCTTGGTGCCGGGAACGAGCGTCGAAAGCTCCTGCATGCGGCCAACCGCGATACCGAGCAGAGAATCGAATTCCTTCTGCGCCGTTTCGAACTGCGGAACATCAGGCGAGAAAAGAAGAATGCGCCCGAGACGGACGGCGGCACCGTTAACACCAGAACTGGCCCTTGCCGACAACAGGGCGGCTTTCGCCTCCGTATTGAGGAACTCGTTATATGCCGTACTGGCTTCTTCAAACTTGTAGGTGAGGTAGGAAACCCCGCAAAGGGAGATAAGCGCCAATACGCCAATGGACAGAAGGATTTTGGTTCTGATGCGTATATGCTTCAACATCGTGAAATTACCTATGAAATCGACCGGATCGGAAATGCGCCATAACCCCGGCTCGATTTGCATCGGCTTCAGCGGGATGACGAAGGATTGGGTGCGGTTCGCATCATGCGACGGATCAATGCAGGTTCACCTGCATAGTCGCAAAAGACCGCACAGGGATTAATGCATCCACAATAAACCGATACCAATACTTGAATACGCCTGACCATCATCAATTAAGCGAAAATATTGTCGCCAAAAATAGAAACAGAAAACATCATTCAGTCATTTTATACTTAAATTCAATTGCTGTAATCAGAAAAGCTGATTACAGCGCGGGCAGCGATCACCAACCCAGCAATACGGCCTCACAAACACACCGGGCCCAGCACAGCCAACAATCCCGCCTCAAGACAAACGAAAATGGCGCCGCAAACCCGAAGGTATGCGACGCCATCGTCATTTCGTCTGCGAGCCCGAGGGCCCGGTATTTTTAGAACTTGTAGTTCACGCCGGCCTTGATCGTGTGATCGCCGATATCGCGCTCAGACGTTCCGCTGTCCGTACGGAAGCTGCGGACGTCGTTGGTGCGAGTGTAATTATACTCAACGCGACCCGAGAGGTTGTCGGTGATCTTCTGCTCGACGCCGGCACCAACCAGCCAGCCGGGCTTCCAGCCATCCGGGCCTTCAGTGCCGCCGTTGTCGCGCAGGCTCGTCATGGCTACACCAGCCGTACCGTAAACCAGCGTATTGCCGAGCGGTGCACCGACCTTGCCCTTGACGGCAGCGCGATAACGCTCCTTCAGCTTGCCGCCGCGCACACCCACTTCCGCATCGCCAAGATGAGAAAGCTCGGCTTCGCCGCCGACAACAACGCCGTTGATTTCGGTGTTGTAGCCACCCTGGATACCGCCGCTGAATTCGGAATCACCCGAGAACGGGTTGATCTTGTCGGACGCTGTGCCGGCGTTCAGACCGACATAAGCGCCGCTCCAATCGGAAGACGGGCCAGACGGCTCACTGTAAGCCGGCGGCTCATAGGAGCTGGTGAGGTCAGCTGCGGATACCGAAAGTGCGGAACCGGAAACGAATACGGCGGCGAGCGCCAGCGCGAAGGGCTTATTGGTCATGATACAATTACTCCATACACAGCCTGCGTTTGGCGGATGGGCAGGCGAATACATCCGGCATCTAGCCTCGAGACCGTTCATGCGGATTTTGCCCTACCCCTGGCCGCATGTGCGATCCCGCACCGATTACTTCCTACTTTCATGAATTCATAAACACACTGTTAACCGCGCGCAGGCCGGCATAAAAAGACCTGCGCCACGTGGTCACGACATCGCGAGGACCACGCGAGCATCCGATCAGGCTTCCCCAAAACGCAGCAAGTCATGATGATTTCCGCCCGCAGGAAACGGTGTTCCAGGTGACAATCGGTGCTATCTTGCGAGCGACACATCTTTCCGTCCGCAATCAATCCCGAGGCCCCATGGAACCTGCAAACCGCCCGACCAGAGACCGTTTTGTGCTACTCGACGGGCTCAGGGGCATCGCTGCGATCTTCATTATCCAGCGCCATGCGGAAGACCTTCTGGGAGACGCCCTGCCCTCCAGCTATCTCGGCGTCGATCTGTTTTTCGCGCTGAGCGGCTTCGTGCTGGCGCATGCCTATGGCGCCTCGCTTTCGGAAGGGCGCATCTCGCCGTTTCAATTCATGAAGGCGCGGCTGCTGCGGCTTTATCCGCTTTACGCGATCGCGCTTGCGCTGGGTACGGCCTACTATATCCGGATGTATTTTGCCGGCGTGCCGGTCATGGCGGACGAATACGTCATCCCGAACGAGCTGGCGCTTTCCTTCCTTACCGGGCTTCTCTTCCTGCCCTCACCGATCACCATCTCGTTCAACGCGGCGCTTTTCCTCGTCCACCCGGCATGGTCACTGTTCAACGAACTCGTGGCGAACCTGGCTTATGCATTGCGCGGCGCGCGGGCTACACTGCGCCAGATCGCCGGCGTGCTTGCGGTCAGCGCGATATTGCTCGTCGTTGCCGCACTGCAATTCGACCGCCTGCATGCGGGCTTCCGCTGGCACGAAATGTATGCCGGCATGGCGCGCGTGTTCTTTTCATTCACCATGGGGATGCTGATCTATCGCTATCGCCGCCGGGTACCGGTGATGCGCCCCGGACAATCACTGCTCTGCCTGGCGCTGCTGATTGCCGTACTCGCCTTCCCGACCCCACGCGACCTGCGCTGGATCTTCGATCTCGTCGTCGTCTTGCTGATCTGGCCTGCACTTCTTTACTGGGCAAGTGCTATCGTGCCGGGTCCGAAAACCGCGGCAGTCTCCAGTTTTCTCGGGACCGCCTCCTATGCGGTCTATGTGCTGCACACACCGCTGCTCGACTGGGCGCATGTCCTCATTCCAGGCATTACCCGGCCGGAAGCGATGCCATTCGCCGGCATCATCCTTGTCGCAATCGTCGTCCTCATTTCATGGTGCATGACAATCTGGCTCGATCAGCCATTGCAGAGACGCTTCAAGGCGAAAGTTCTTCACGGCCGCCCCGCCACCCAAAAATAAAACAGGAGAGCGGGAACCTTTTCCACTCTCGGGAAATTGACAGAAATGCACTTAAAAACAGAGAGGAGAACCGCATCCATGCCGAACGAAGCACGCCAATCTGTTGTCTCGCCCACGGACCACGTCCTCACGGTTCAGGAGGCGCTGGAACCGCTGTTTCTGGCCCTAGAGCAGGAGGCGGAACTGAAGATGCTTTCCGCCGCACTCGACGCAGGCTGGCCGCTTTCTGAAGCCGTCACCGCAATCGACGAATTGCGGCGCAACGAGCTTCTGCCGCTGACACGGCCGCATTAACCCGCGGCAGCGTTCCCGTGAGTTGTTGAATTATCATAAAAACTCGTTCGCCTCGTCGTCCCTGCTGCTTTAGGCTGTCGCCGAATGACCGGCATGCAGCGAGGGACGATGAGCATCAAGACGATTTGCATTTACGGCGCAGGGGCACTCGGCGGCGCATTCGCGACGAATATTGCGCATGCGCTTGGAGACAAGGTCACGATTTCGGTGATTGCACGCGGAGCACAGCTTGCGGCGATCAAGGATCAAGGACTGAGCGTCGTATATGACGACGAGGCTTTTCCTTCGATCTTTGCCAACGTCGCAGCAACGGACGACCCTGCCAACCTCCCGCCGCAGGATCTCGTCATCACCGGCCTCAAGGG
Source organism: Hyphomicrobiales bacterium (assembly GCA_900469445.1). Taxonomy (GTDB): domain Bacteria; phylum Pseudomonadota; class Alphaproteobacteria; order Rhizobiales; family Rhizobiaceae; genus Neorhizobium. Next base: position 29,555 of record UBXM01000044.1, on the reverse strand, counting down.
ACATCAGCTTTCCGCAGCCGCGGATGGCATCGCTTGCCTGCTTCACCCACAGACGCGCGTAATGACGATCCTCAACGGCATACCCTGGTGGTATTTCCACCAGGATCAGGAAAGCGGATTTGCAGGGCGGCAATTGCCGCAACTCGATCCGAACGGTCGGCTGTGGACTATGGTCGGCCCCGAGCGCGTGATCGGCTGCGTCGCTTATCAGGGTGCGGAAGTGATCCGGCCCGGCTGCACCAAACTCAATGGCAAAGGTCACTTCCATCTCGGAGAGCCTAACGGCGAACTGACGGCCGATCTGCAAGCCGTGGCGGAACTGCTCGCTGAGGCCGGCCTCGACATTCGTCCGACGGCGCGCATCCGCGACGAAATCTGGGCAAAGCTCCGGGGCAATGCCGCCTTCAATCCGATCAGCGCACTGACGCGGGCCTTGATGGTCGACCTTATGGCCAATCCGGATCTGTCGCAGATGGTCCGCAGGATCATGAACGAGGTGCAGGCCGTCGGCACCGCACTCGGCTGCCGCTTCCAGCGATCCGCCGACGAACAATTCGCCAGCGCCAATGGCTTCGGCCCGGTCAAGACTTCCATGCTGCAGGATCTGAACGCCGGCAAGGCGCTCGAGACCGTTCCACTCAACGGAATGGTCGTCGAACTGGGAAAGCTGGCAAATGTGCCGACACCGGTATGCGAGACGGTCTTGGCGCTCGTGCAGCAGCTCGACGTGGAGAACAGGCGCGCCGGATAAAAGAAAACCTCGCCGAGGGGACGCGGCGAGGTTGGAATTGGAGGTTGGCTGTTATTATTATGGAGCGGCGCAGGGGACGGACGCCGCCGGTTTTATTCCTGTGACATCGGTGTCGGTTGCAACAGCCATTGCCATTCGCCAATATAACCCGCCAGCAAGGGTTAGGTTCCACCAATCCTTAACCGAGCGTGACGTAGGGTTGCACAACTCTGGACGGAGTAACAAAGAGACTGACATGGCAGTGCCGAATTTTCATTTCACCCATTACGATCTCAAACCACAGCGTGCCGGGACCGCGATCGAGGTGACATTGAGCGCCGTCAACAATATCCGCCTCATGAACGCGGCGAACTACCAGCGATTTACGGAACGACTCGATTTCAAATATGTCGGCGGGGTTACCCGCAAATCACCCGTTCGGCTGGTGATTCCCGAAAACGGGCATTGGCACCTGATCGTCGACATGGAAGGCCATCACGGACTGGCGGAATCTTCCGTCAAACTGATTCCCGCGCCGGCCATGCAGAGCCCGCAAAAGCAGGATTCCTGAGCAATCCATCACAGAACCCGAGGGGCACAGGCGCATGATGCGTCAAGATGCGTCAAGATGCGTAGCCTTATCATCTTGATCGCAATGCGTTCCGTGAACACCATGTGCGCCTCTTCACCAGGACGTGATGAGAATGCTGCGGGGAGGAAACAGCTTTGACGAACATGCAAGACCTGGAGACCATCATGGATGGAGACGTCATCCCGCTTTCGGATGACACGCCCAACCATTTGAGCGGCGTACGGCCGGATCGGGTTTACGACCAGATCCAAAGGCTGGAACTCCATGCCTATCGTGTCGCAAAGCCAAGGGCGCAGGCACTCGTCTATCCCGGCGGCGGTTATCTGAAGCTGATGCATGACAAGGAAGGCGTCGAGCCTGCCCTGTGGCTGAACTCGCTTTCGATCGACGCCTATGTGGTGACCCATCGATTGCCAGGCGCTGCAGCCGCAGATGGCGTTCATCCGAAAGACATTGCGCTGACCGACGCGCTCGCCTGCCTCGACTATCTATATCGGCGCGGTTCGCAGCTGCCGCTTTTCCATGTCGGCCTGTCTTCGGGAGGACATCTCGCAGGCGTCATGGCCTGTCAGGATCATCCGCTTGCCGTTAAAGGCGCGATCATCGCCTATGCTCCCGTGAATGCAAACCACAGGGATTACAAAGCGCCCGAGGGAAAGCCCGATTATCCGCCGGCAGAAAAACAGGCGTTCTACAACGATTGGCCGATCGGCATCGCGGCGATACCGCATGGCATGCCGAAAATACCGCTATTCCTCGCCTATGCGCTGCATGACGCGTCGGTACCGGTCGACCATGTCCTCAACGTGATCCGATCCGCCCGCACGGCTGAGCGCGATGTGGATGCGCATATCTTCGGAACGGCTCCGCACGGCTTTGCGCTGAGAGACACGTCCGGCACGCATTCCGCCTGGACCAGCCTTGCTGAACAATGGATAACGAAACATCTCTGACCGCTCGGCTCCAGAGTAAACCCGGACTTTAACCGGCTTCTCTCCTTGCCGGAGTTTGCCTATGGCTCGCCGCGCTCCCGGCGCAGCTTCGACCACCATTCCAGCCTTTTGCGGATCTCGCGCTCGAAACCGCGCTCCGGCGGATCATAGTAGGTCTGGCGTCCCATCTTTTCGGGAAAGTAGTTCTGGCCGGAAAAGGCGTCCGGCTCGTCGTGATCGTAACGGTATCCCTCGCTGTAACCTTCCTGCTTCATCAGCTTGGTCGGCGCATTGAGGATGTGCTTGGGCGGCAGAAGCGAGCCGTTTTCCTTGGCCGCCCGCATGGCCGACTTGAAGGCGGTATAGACCGCATTGGATTTCGGCGCGGTGGCGAGATAGACGCAGGCATTGGCAAGCGCCAATTCACCCTCCGGTGACCCGAGATAATCATAGGCGTCCTTGGCGGCATTGCAGACGACAAGCGCCTGCGGATCGGCAAGGCCGATATCCTCTATCGCCATCCTTACCAGCCGCCGGCCGAGGTAAAGCGGGTCTTCCCCGGCATCGAACATGCGGGCGAGATAATAGAGAGCCGCGTCGGGATCCGATCCGCGCACCGCCTTGTGCAGGGCCGAGATGAGATTGTAGTGGCCATCCTGCCCCTTGTCATAGACCGGTGCGCGGCGCTGGACGATCTCGGTCAGGCCGGACGTGTCGAAGACCTCCCCTGCCCTTGCGGCACGCCAGACCTCTTCCGCCAGCGTCAGAACCGCCCGACCGTCACCATCCGCCATGCGGACCAGCGCCGCCCGAGCATCCTCATCAAGCGGCAGCGGCCGGTTTTCGACCTGCTCGGCACGTTTCAGCAGCTCCTGCAGGCTTTCCTCGTCATGCGCCCTGAACGTGAGAACACGGGCGCGGGACAGAAGAGCGGCATTGAGCTCGAAGCTCGGATTTTCCGTCGTCGCGCCGACCAGGATGACCGTGCCGTCTTCCATGACCGGCAGGAAACTATCCTGCTGGGCACGGTTGAACCGATGAATCTCGTCGACGAAGAGGAGTGTCTGCCGCCCGTCCATGCGCCGCAGCCGGGCGCTCTCGAATACCCTCTTCAGGTCGGCGACGCCGGAAAAGATCGCCGAGATCTGTTCGAAGGCGAGACCCGTCTCGCCGGAGAGAAGCCGGGCAACGGTGGTCTTGCCCGTTCCCGGCGGTCCCCAGAAGATCATCGAGCCGAGCGTGCCCGATGCGATCATGCGGCGCAACGCGCCATCCTCTCCCGTCAGATGTTGCTGGCCGGTGACCTCGGCAAGCGAGGTCGGGCGCAGCCTGTCAGCCAGCGGTCTGCGACTGGCGACATCATCCGGAATACGGGGAGAGAACAGGTCGTCGCTCATCTGAAGAATTGCCGGATACGCTGGCCGCCGCGTTCGATTTCAACACGCCAGAAGCTCGGATCCTCCTCCAGCATGTCCTCGAGCGTCTTGGTGGTGTTGACCGTGCTGCCGTTGATCGAAACGATGATGTCGTTCGGCTGGAAGCCAAGGCGTGCGGAGGGAGAACCACGACTGACGTCGGTGACGACAACACCGCTCTTGTCGGTCGGCAGATGCAGTTCCGTTGCCAGCTTGGGCGACAGGTTTGCGACATGCAGACCGGCAAAGGGGCTGCGTCCTTCCATCAGGCGTTCGTCACGCGGCGTGGTTTCCGGCGCGGTGTTGAGCATCATCGTCATTTCCCGCTGGCCGTCGCTGGTCTGTACCGTGAGGTCAGCCTGCTTGCCGAGGCCTGCTGTCGTCAGACGATAACCGAGGGCGTCGGGATGTTCGACGGGAACGCCGTTGACGGCGGTGATCACCTCGCCGGGCTTCAGGCCAGCCTTGTCGGCCGGGCCACCCTCTACGGTTCGCACGACGAGCGCGCCGCGGGCCGCCTTCAGGCCCAGCGCTTCGGCGACATCGGAGGTGACGGCATCAAAGGTTGCGCCGACATAGGGGCGCTCGAACGTCGTCTTGCCCTCTTCGGCAGCAACAAGAAAAGCCTTCACCAGATTTGCCGGGATGGCAAAACCGACGCCGTTCGATCCGCCGCCGCGGGAGAAGATCGCCGTGTTGATGCCGATCAGCTCGCCATTCATGTTCGTCAGCGCGCCACCGGAATTGCCCGGATTGATGGACGCATCGGTCTGGATGAAGAAGCCGAAGTCTCCGCTCGACACCTGGTTACGGGCAAGTGCGGACACGATACCGCTCGTGACCGTCTGACCGACGCCGAACGGGTTGCCGATCGCGAGTACCAGATCGCCGACTTCAGCACGGTCGGAATCACCGATGGCAAGAACCGGAAAATTTTCCTTGCTCTTGATGCGCAGCACCGCGAGATCGATGTTCTCATCCTTCAATACCAGTTCGCAGGGGAACTCGCGGCCATCGGCGAGTGCGATCTTGATATCGTCGGCGCCCTGGATGACGTGGTTGTTGGTGACCACGAGGCCATTATGGGAGAGGATCACGCCGGAACCGAGCGAGGACTGTTTTTCTGAACGGTTCGGCATGCGCTGGCCGAAAAACTGATCGAAGAAGGGATCGCCGGTCAATGTGCTCGGCCGCCGTACGAGGCGTTCCGCATAGACATTGACCACGGCACCGGACGTCTGCTTGACGAGCGGAGAGAAGGACAGCTGCATTTCCTGGCGGCTCTGAGGAACCGTCTTGCCTTCCTGCGCATAAGACGCTGCGGGACAAATCACCGCCAACGCGAAAAGACCGACCGATATATGCTTGAGCAGACTGGGCATTTGATTCCTCTTTGCGAATTTCCGGATCGAGTTTTAGCGCCGGAGGCTGGAAAATAAAGATGTCCGCGACCAGACAGATCGGCCACTTGTTCGTCTATATGGGGTGCGACCGCATATCCGGGATAAGAAGATGCTGAAAAAGGCAAAAGCATGGGCTAAGGCTCTCAAGCGCGATGTCATCGCCTTGTGGCTTGCCGCGCGCGATCCACGCGTACCGCTGACCGCCAAGCTGGTGGCGGGAGCCGTTGCGGCCTATGCGCTTTCTCCCGTCGACCTCATACCCGACTTCATTCCGATCCTCGGTTATCTCGATGACCTGATCCTTGTGCCGCTGGGGATCGTTATTGCCATCCGGCTGATACCGGATGAACTGATGTCGGAGTTCCGGCTGGCGGCCGAACAACGATCGACACGTCCCGTCAGCCGTACAGGCCTCGCCGTCATCCTTGCCATATGGCTTTTCTGCATCATCTTCATTGTCTGGAGCCTCAGCGACCTGTTGTGAGCAGGCTCCGATGCAAGATCAGGAGTACGGACAATGAAATCGCGACTGGCTGCCATGGGCATTATCGGCATCATGCTTGCCCCCACCCTTCCCATGACTGCAGCAGCAGCGAGTTTCGACTGCGAGCGGACCGATCTTGCAGCCGACGAGAAAGTCATCTGTGACACCCGTGCGCTCAATGATGCCGATGTGAAAATGGTGACGACATTCGACATTCTCACCAGCCTGCTCGCCATGGGCAACCGCGACACGTTGCGCGAAGAACAGAGCGAATGGCTGAAAAAACGCCAGGCCTGCGGCGCCGATTCGGCCTGCCTTACGAATGCCTATGCGGAACGCATGAAACAGCTCAACGAAGCCTATGAAGGGCTCAGCCGGCCGCTCTAATTCGGCGTGCAATGACCTGAAGGTAACTTAGAGACGATGCACGCGGCCTTACGCTGCATGTTCAAGCTTGTGCGGCGCAGCGCGATCGAAATCGACCTGCGCAGCATGCTTGCGGCACAGATTTTCCGGCTATGTCAAAGCTGGTAGACCATATTGTATTTTGGCTCGATACCAGCCGTTTTCGTTAAATCACTTCAATGATTGTCTCGCCGCGTTCCAATGCATCCAGGATGTCAGGAAATGCCTGTTCGAACCATTTCAGCAGATCACGGCGACGTGAATTAGGCAACCGAACCCAGACGATCGATGGCCCGACGTCGGTGACCGCCCTCCGCCGGGCAAAGTCCTCGTCCTTTGTGACGATGACGCAAGCATGGTTGACCGCAAAGTCCCATATTTGCCGATCCGACGCGGATTGGAGATCATGATCACCGACATGCTCGGCCTCCTGCGCTCTCTCTGCCAACCATTTGGCAAGCGCAGGCGGCAGTTGCGCATCAACCAGGAAACGCATCACGCTACGCGAAGTACGGTATGGTCGCTCTGGCGCGCGGCGTATTCCAGCACCGCAAGAATGTCTTCCCGGTCCAGCGCCGGATAGTCTTGAAGAATTTCGTCATGGCTGGCGCCGGCGGCCAGAAGCTCAAGGACGTCCTTCACACGAATACGCAACCCGCGAACAGTCGGGCGACCGGAACAGACCTGTGGATCGAATGTAATGCGATGAAGCTCGGACATGTTCCGTTTCCTTAACGCTGTGACCTGCAGAATAACATAAAGCCCCGCCAGGGGAACCGGGCGAGGCTTTGGAGAGATCGGTTAGGGCCTGGCCTTATTCCGGCAGGATACGGACCGCGCCCTTGTCGGCGGAGGAGGCAAAGGCGGCGTAGGCCTTGAGCGCCGTCGTAACATTGCGCTTGCGCGGGGCGGCCGGCTTCCAACCGAGCGCGTCCTGCTCGTGGCGGCGGGCGGAAAGCTCGGCGTCGGTGACCTTGAGGTTGATCGTGCGGTTCGGGATATCGATCTCGATTATATCGCCCGCCTGAACCAGGCCGATGGCGCCGCCCTGACCTGCTTCCGGCGAGGCATGGCCGATCGACAGACCCGAGGTACCGCCGGAGAAGCGGCCGTCGGTGATCAGCGCGCAGGCCTTTCCGAGGCCCTTGGACTTCAGATAGCTGGTCGGATAGAGCATTTCCTGCATGCCCGGGCCGCCCTTGGGGCCTTCGTAACGAATGACGACGACGTCGCCGGCCTTGACCTCGTTGCCGAGAATGCCCTTCACGGCGGCATCCTGGCTTTCGAAGACGACGGCCGGACCGGTGAATTTCAGGATTGATTCGTCGACGCCGGCTGTCTTCACGATGCAGCCGTCCAGCGCGATATTGCCGTAAAGAACGGCAAGGCCGCCATCCTTGGAGAACGGATGTTCGACCGAACGGATAACACCCTTTTCACCGTCGGCATCGAGATCATCCCAGCGCGAGGACTGCGAGAAGGCGACCTGGGTCGGAACGCCGCCGGGGGCTGCCTTGAAGAATTCGCGGACGGTTTCCGAATTGGTGCGGGTGATGTCCCAGCGATCGATGGCGTCACCGAGCGTCGGTTCATGAACCGTGGAGCAATCGCGGTTGATCAGGCCGCCGCGATCGAGTTCGCCCAGAATACGCATGATGCCGCCGGCACGGTGGACATCTTCCATGTGAACGTCCTGCTTGGCAGGCGCGACTTTGGAGAGGCACGGCACCTTGCGCGACAGACGGTCGATGTCTTCCATGCCGAAATCGATGCCGCCTTCGTAAGCGGCGGCCAGGATGTGCAGGACCGTATTGGTCGAGCCGCCCATGGCGATATCGAGCGACATGGCGTTTTCAAAGGCCTGCTTGGTGGCGATGTTGCGCGGCAGGACGCTTTCGTCATTCTGCTCGTAATAACGGCGGGTGATATCGACGATCAGATGTCCGGCTTCGACGAAGAGGCGCTTGCGGTCCGAGTGGGTGGCGAGCGTCGAGCCGTTGCCCGGCAGCGACAGGCCGAGCGCTTCGGTCAGGCAGTTCATCGAATTGGCGGTGAACATGCCGGAGCACGAGCCGCAGGTGGGACAGGCGGAACGCTCGATGACGGCGACATCCTCGTCGGAAATCTTGTCGTCGGCAGCGGCAACCATGGCGTCAACGAGGTCGAGGGCGACCTTCTTGCCATGCAGCGTGACCTTGCCGGCTTCCATCGGACCGCCGGAGACGAAGACGGCCGGGATATTGAGGCGCATGGCGGCATTCAGCATGCCGGGGGTGATCTTGTCGCAATTGGAAATGCAGACCATGGCGTCGGCGCAATGGGCATTGACCATATATTCGACGCTATCGGCGATGATCTCGCGCGACGGCAACGAATAGAGCATGCCGTCATGGCCCATGGCGATGCCGTCATCGACGGCGATCGTATTGAATTCCTTGGCGACGCCGCCGGCAGCCTCGATTTCGCGGGCGACCAGCTGGCCGAGATCCTTGAGATGGACGTGGCCTGGCACGAACTGGGTGAACGAATTGACGACCGCGATGATCGGCTTGCCGAAATCGCCGTCCTTCATGCCGGTGGCGCGCCAAAGGCCGCGGGCACCCGCCATGTTGCGGCCGTGGGTGGTGGTTCTGGAACGGTAAACGGGCATGGGTCTTTCCTCACTCGATCAGGCCCATAGTCTATCCGCTCCTCGGCGGAGACACAAAAGCCCTATATTGGAAATCTCCTAAACCAACCGCCGATCCCTGTCACTGCCGGTTATCGGCAAATCAGTACGGTACGGTACGGTTCGCTTCCATTTACGCTTGTAAAATTGTGCAACCTCATAAGTCCCGCTATAGTTTCGGGCGACCAGAAGGAGATAATGATGGCACCAATCCTGTCGATCGTCGTGCGTGCCACTTGGGACGATGAAGCATCCATGTGGGTGGCGACCAGCAATGACATAGACGGTCTTGCCGTTGAGGCAGACACGATCGAAGCGCTGGAACCCAAAGTAAAGGCCGCGCTCGCGGACTTGATCGAGCTGAACCGAATTTCTTCACCTTTAAAAGAAATCCCCTTCTACATCATGTCTGAGCAGCTATCGCGCGTTTCCAATCCGCACGCTGCCTGATCATGGCATCCCACCTTAAACTATTGAAAGAATTGCTTGAGACGGCAGGTTGCTCTTATCACCGCCCGGGAAAAGGCGATCATGAGATATGGTACAGTCCGATCACCAAGCGTCATTTCACCGTCGACCACGGGGTGAAATCTCGGCACACCGCCAATGAAACGCTGAAACAAGCCGGTTTGCCAAAGGCATTTTGAGCTATTTCTTGCGTCCGAACTCCCCCGCATCGACGTCGAAATGTCGGAGAATGATATCGAGATTGCGACGGTGGGACTTGAAGAAAAGGTCGAACAGATCACCCGCAACGGGGAAGCTGCCGACGACCCCATCGACGGCGACATTGCCGAGCATCTGGACGAGCTTGTTGGGCGGCACGCCCAGGCGGCGGGCTTCGTTGACGATGTAGAGGCCGACAAGGGCACCGCCGGCATCACCCACCAGAGGAACAAGGCCGAAGATGGAATCTGCCCCGAAGCGGATACCGGTGCCCGGAATGCGGATCGCGGTATCCATAAGCCGGGCGATGCCGTGCAGGCGCCGCAGGCGGCGCATTCTTTCGACATGATCCAGGTCGTCCTTGACGAACCGTTCACTGGCGGCATCCCAGGTCTTCGTCGTCATGCATCATTCTCCATCACCGTTTCCAACTACAAATGAGAATCGCGGATGCCGGTTCCAAGATGGGCACGGAGCGAAGATGCAGTTTTTCTCACGTAAACGTGGTTCGAACGAGAATTCCAGCGTCTGTGAAACCGAACGCTTTGGGATTACGTATAGAGCAAAGGAAAGGCATTGCGCCCGAGGAGACATCCCATGCCCGCCTATCGTCCGCCGCATATTTCGCCTTCGGAGATCACGCCGAAAGGTATCTATCTGTCTCGCCGAAACTTCATCGGCGCTGCAACAGCTGCCGGTATTGGCCTGACTGCCGGCGGCAAGGCCTGGGCTGCTCCCCTGACAGCCGCTCCCGGCCCCTACAAGCTCAATGAAAAACTGACGCCGAAAGAGGCGGTGACGAGCTACAACAATTTCTACGAATTCGGAGTGAACAAGGAAGATCCGGCGCAGAATTCCGGCGCCTTCAAGACCACGCCCTGGTCGGTCAAGGTCGAGGGCATGGTCGGCAAGCCGAAGGAATTCGGACTTGATGAAATCCTGAAGATGAAGCTCGAGGAGCGGACCTACCGGATGCGCTGCGTCGAGGGTTGGTCGATGGTGATCCCGTGGATCGGCTTCCCGCTTTCGGCGATCCTCGATCAGGTCGAGCCGCTCGGCAGCGCCAAATATGTCGCCTTCGAAACGGTCGTCAGACCGGAGGAAATGCCTGCTCAGGGCGGCCTCTTCCAGCCCCTTCCATGGCCTTATATCGAAGGGCTTCGGCTCGACGAGGCACGTCATCCGCTGACCATTCTCGCCGTCGGTCTTTATGGCGAAACGCTGCCGAACCAGAACGGTGCGCCGATCCGGCTGGTCGTGCCGTGGAAATACGGGTTCAAGGGCATCAAATCGATCGTCAAGATCAAGCTTGTGGAGAAGCAGCCCGAGACGACGTGGAAGAACTCCAATGCGCGCGAATACGGCTTCTATTCCAACGTCAACCCGGCGGTCGATCATCCGCGCTGGAGCCAGGCGACGGAACAGCGGATCGGAGAAGGCGGGTTCTTCGGTACCAAGCGTGTCGATACGCTGCCCTTCAACGGCTACGGCAATGAAGTCGCCAGCCTCTATGCCGGAATGGACCTGAAGGCGAATTACTGAGCATGACGTCCCTGCACGCCGCCATCCCTGCCCTGCCGCGGCGTTATCACGCCGCCAGCATATGGGCGCTTTATGCAGTCGGCCTCTGTCCGGCCGCCTGGTATTTCTATCAGGCGGCAACCGGGGGGCTTGGCTTCAATCCGGTCAAGGAATTCGAGCATCTTCTCGGCATATGGGCGTTGCGCCTGATCATCGCGACACTCGTCGTCACGCCATTGCGCGATCTTTTGGGCATCAACTGGATGCGATATCGGCGGGCGCTGGGGCTACTCGCCTTCTATTATGTGCTGATGCATTTTTCCGTTTATCTGCTGCTCGATCTGCAGCTCAATTTCGCGGCGGTCGGCGGCGATATTGCAAGGCGGCCTTATATCACGATCGGGTTCGCGGCGCTGATCTTCCTTACTCCCCTTGCGGTGACATCCAACAATTGGTCGATCCGCAAGCTCGGGCAAGGCTGGACGAAGCTTCACAAGCTGATCTACCTGATCGCGATCGGTGGTGCGATCCACTATGTGCTCGCCGTCAAATCGGTGACGCTGGCACCATTCGTGCATATCGCACTGATCGGACTTCTGCTGTTCTACCGCCTGATCCGGCGGCCCCTGCTCAACTGGAAGCGGGGACGCCAGCCGGCGCGGGTTGCGCGCTGACGTCACCGAAGGGCGACATGCTCAGACGGAGCGTGTCAGGCCGCCATCGACCTTGAGATTCTGGCCGGTGATGTAACCGGCGCCCTCCGAGGCGAGGAAGGCCACGGTCGCTGCGATTTCCTCGCTCGTACCGTAACGCTTCATCGGCACACCGTCGCGCCGTTCCTCGGTCGCCGGCAGGCTGTCGATCCAGCCCGGCAGGACATTGTTCATCCGCACGTTGTCTGCGGCGTAGGCATCGGCAAAAATCTTCGTATAGGAGGCGAGACCGGCGCGGAACACCGCAGAGGTGGGGAACATGGCCGAGGGCTCGAAGGCCCAGGCGGTGGAGATGTTGACGATCGAACCGGCCTTCTGCGCCTGCATGATCGGTGCGATGAGGCGGACCGGGCGGATGACGTTCATCAGATAAACATCGAGGCCAGTATGCCACTGCTCATCGGTGATCTCGATGATCTGCGCGCGCGGACCGTGGCCGGCGCTGTTGACCAGCACATCAATGCGCCCCCAGGCATCCATGACCGTATCGACCAGCCGCTTGAGATCATCGTTGGACTGGTTGGAGCCGGTGATGCCGATGCCGCCGAGTTCGCCCGCCAGAGCCTCACCCTTGCCGGAAGAGGAGAGAATGGCGACCTTGAAACCGTCTGCCGCGAGCTTCCTTGCCGAAGCCGCCCCCATGCCGCTGCCACCCGCCGTTACGATCGCCACTTTTGCTTCCGACATGTTTTGCGCCTCTCGATGCTATTGGATGATAATGGGTAACGCGACGAAGCGTCGAACGCCAGCGCGGCATCTGCAATTCAGGAGCGGTTTTTCGCCTTCGTCTTCGATGCATTGAGCGCCGCTGCAGCTCGTATCAATGCGATGAAGGACTCCTCATCGATAACCTCCCCTTCCCGCAGATCGATGGCCCGGCGCGCATTGCCCTCGAGGCTTGCGTTGAAGAGCCTTGCCGGATCCTCGACCGAAGCGCCTTTGGCAAAGGTCAGCTTGACGACCGCCTTGTAGGTTTCGCCGGTACAGATGATGCCGTGACTTTCCCATACGGGAACACCGCGCCATTTCCAGGTCTCGACCACATCGGGAACGGCCTTGTGGATGAGCGACCGAACATGCGCGAGCATCTTTCCACGCCAATCGCCAAGCTCCGCAATCCGTTGGTCGATCAATGCAGAGGCATCCGCTGTCTTTCCGTCCGCATCGTCCGTCATGATCGCATCCTACAATTTTTCACCGGGCAGCAGGCTCGCCTGCCTGATCCAGGTTACGAGTTGCGCCTCGTTCCATTCGTCGGCTTCGTGGATGTGGAAATAGCGTGTTTCGGCCGTTTTCGAGCTATCCGGCGGGACGGGATCCAGCGACGATCCGCGGAAGAAGGTGAGTTTGACATATCTGTTGAAGCAGTGGAGGCCGAGAAACCAGCCCTGCCCTTCCTTACCGTAAAGCGGCGTATTCCACTTCACCGCCTTGGCGACACCCGGCACCGTGCGCATGACAAGGTCATCCAGCCTTCGTCCGACAGCGCTTTTCCATCCCGGCATGGCAGCGATATAGGCCTGAACGGGTTCGTCACCATATCCCTTGGCGATCTGCGGATTGCCGCCGGACAGGAGTTTCGGCTCTGTAGATTTGGGTGTGGCCTTGCCGGTCATGATATCAGGCTCCTTCCTGCAGATCATTGTCGGTCATCATAAAGCCAGAAGCCGTACCGTCCACTGTTTATCCCTTGCTCTTGTGTTCCGCTTGTCTTGACAGAGCACAGATCAGAGGCTCCATTCCCGGCGCGAGATCGGGGGCAATATATGATGGCGACAGACACGACGGCGAGCGGCGGGCGACTTTCGGTTCTGGATGTCTATCTCTGCGATCTGCGCCCCTGGGGCGAATTGCGCGGCTTTGCGCGCTTCGTGATCGAGTTCCTCTATTTCGGCATCAAAGAGGCGCGGGCCTGCCTGTTTGCCGGACTTTTCTTCGTCTCGATCTTTCTGGTGCCCAAAGCCGGACTGCTGGGCCTGCCGCGTTACGACGTGCTGCTGGTCATCGCGCTTGCGATCCAGTTCTTCATGATCTGGAGCCGACTGGAAACCTGGGATGAGGCCAAGGCGATCGGCCTGTTTCATATCGTCGGATTTGCACTGGAAGTGTTCAAGACCTCGGGCAGTATCCAGTCATGGTCCTATCCGGATTTCGCCTATACGAAGGTTCTTGGCGTGCCGCTGTTTTCCGGCTTCATGTATGCCGCCGTCGGCAGTTACATCATCCAGGCCTGGCGCCTGTTCGACCTGCGCATCACCCATCATCCAAGCTACTGGATGGCGACCTTGGTGGCGCTTGCGATCTATGCGAATTTCTTCACGCATCATTTCATCGGCGATTACCGCTGGTATATCGCCGCCTGCGCGCTAGGGCTCTACGCCCGCACCACGGTCACCTTCAGGCCTTATGATCGTGATCGGAAAATGCCGCTGCTTCTGGCTTTCGTGCTGATCGGCTTTTTCATCTGGCTGGCGGAGAACATTTCCACCTTTTTCGGCATATGGAGCTATCCCAACCAGCTGGGCGCCTGGTCAGCCGTGCATATCGGTAAATGGAGTTCCTGGTCGCTGCTGGTGATCATGACCTTCACGATCGTCGCCCACCTGAAGCATATCAAACGGCAGATCCACGTTCCCGAATGACGAGACGCCATTCGAGAGCTGCGGCAAGGCCGATACCTATCGCGTAGGCCAGCAGGTTCCAGAATGAAAAGACACGTCCGAGCAGCAGCTTGCCCGCGGTCGTCAGGCGGAAGGCATCGAGTTCCGGCGTATGGTAGAGGCGGGAAAACTCGACCAACGCGGCAATGACAACAGCTCCGGCGACCAGGCGCAAAATCCTGGCTGAACCGGTCAGCAACGCCAGCAGAAGAAAGACCATCGCGCCCCACAGGATCGAGCCACCGTATTTGACCGTGACGAACGGCAGGCCGAGATCGTAACCGAAGCGGCGCAACGCAAGACCTGCGCAAATCACCGCCAGCACGGCCGGTCCTCGCCTGAAATATCGCGTCCCTGTCATCGGCCGATCGTTTCCCAATACGTCTTTCGAACGAAAAGGCCGGGTGTTGCCACCCGGCCTTTTCAAACTGATCGATCAAAGATCGAGATTTAAGCGGCTTCAGCAGCTTCTGCTTCAGCAGCAACGCGAGCCTTGTCGGCTGCGCCCTTGGCGGTGACGTCGCGTTCAACGAACTCGATGACAGCCATAGGAGCGTTGTCGCCCTGACGGTAGCCAGCCTTCATGATACGCAGGTAACCGCCGTTGCGGGTTGCGTAACGGGAAGCGATGACGTCGAACAGCTTGCGAACGGCGTCCTGGTCCTGAACCTGCGAGATCGCCTGACGACGAGCGTGCAGATCGCCGCGCTTGCCGAGAGTTACGAGCTTCTCGACGATCGGGCGAATTTCCTTCGCCTTCGGCAGGGTGGTTACGATCTGCTCATGGGTGATGAGCGATGCAGCCATGTTGGTGAACATGGCCTTACGGTGGCTTGCGGTGCGGTTAAGCTTACGGCCGGCTTTTGCGTGGCGCATATCTGGTCTCCTTCACTTGCAGGCATTCGCCTGCAGTATGATTTGTTAGTATTGGTCTTCGTAACGCTTAGCGAGATCTTCGATGTTTTCCGGCGGCCATGCAGGAACTTCCATACCAAGATGGAGGCCCATGGATGCCAGAACTTCCTTGATCTCGTTCAGCGACTTGCGACCGAAATTCGGAGTGCGCAGCATTTCCGCCTCGGTCTTCTGGATGAGGTCGCCGATATAAACGATGTTGTCGTTCTTCAGGCAGTTGGCCGAACGGACGGAAAGTTCCAGTTCGTCGACCTTCTTGAGGAGCGCCGGGTTGAACGCGAGTTCAGTGACGGACTCTTCTTCCTGTTCCTTCTGCGGCTCGTCGAAGTTGACGAAGACCGACAGCTGGTCCTGAAGAATGCGGGCGGCGAAGGCTACGGCGTCTTCACCCGTGACCGAACCATCGGTTTCGATGGTCATGGTCAGCTTGTCGTAGTCGAGAACCTGGCCTTCGCGGGTGTTTTCCACCTTGTAGGACACTTTCTTGACCGGGGAATAGAGGCTGTCGACCGGAATCAAGCCGATCGGAGCATCCTCTGCACGGTTACGCTCGGCCGGGACGTAACCCTTGCCGTTGTTGACCGTGAATTCCATACGGATCTCAGCGCCGTCGTCCAGCGTGCAGATCACGTGGTCGGGGTTGAGGATCTCGATGTCGCCAACCGTCTGGATATCGCCAGCGGTAACGGCACCAGGGCCCTGCTTGCGCACGACCATGCGCTTCGGATCATCGCCGTCCATCTTGATGGCGATTTCCTTGATGTTGAGCACGATGTCCGTCACATCTTCCCGGACGCCCGGGATGGAGGAGAACTCGTGCAGGACGCCGTCGATCTGCACAGCCGTGACGGCTGCACCGCGGAGCGACGACAGAAGCACGCGACGAAGCGCGTTGCCGAGCGTCAGGCCGAAGCCGCGCTCAAGAGGTTCGGCAACAAGCGTTGCCTTAGTGCGACCGGACGAGGTGAATTCCACCTTGTTCGGCTTAATCAGTTCCTGCCAGTTCTTCTGGATCATGACCTATACCTTCCGTTCGTTGCCACCATCCAATCGTGGCAACCGAGCACGAGGAACACCGAAAGTAACCTTCCGGCGATACGGTGAAAGCCGCCTCGGCTCCTGCAGGAGACAAAGCGGCTAACCCCGAGTTCAGATGGCGCTCGCCTGAAAAGCGAGCTCCAATACGTCCATTAGACGCGGCGCTTCTTGCGCGGGCGGCAGCCGTTATGCGGGATCGGCGTGACGTCGCGGATCGAAGTGATCATGAAACCGGCAGCCTGGAGAGCGCGAAGTGCGGATTCACGACCCGAACCCGGACCGCAAACTTCGACTTCAAGCGACTTCATGCCGTGTTCCTGAGCCTTCTTGGCGCAGTCTTCAGCGGCGATCTGAGCAGCAAACGGGGTCGACTTACGCGAACCCTTGAAGCCCTTTGCACCGGCAGACGACCAGGCAATAGCATTGCCCTGCGCGTCGGTGATGGTGATCATGGTGTTGTTGAAGGTAGAATTGACGTGGGCAACGCCCGACGTGATATTCTTGCGTTCGCGACGACGAACGCGGGTGGCTTCCTTGGCCATTTTATCCCTTTCGTTGATCTCTGCACCGCCGTAGTTCCAGCGGCTCCACCTTGAGAGGCAGTAGGTTTTAGGCAGCAGGCAATAGGGCTCGCGCCCAATGCCGTTTGGCTAATGCCTCAGAATTACTTCTTCTTACCGGCGATTGCCTTAGCCGGACCCTTGCGGGTACGAGCGTTGGTGTGGGTGCGCTGACCGCGGACCGGAAGGCCACGACGGTGACGCAGGCCACGGTAGCAACCGAGGTCCATGAGACGCTTGATGTTCATCGCGGTTTCGCGACGAAGATCGCCTTCGACAGCGTAGTCGCGGTCGATGGTTTCGCGGATCTGAAGAACTTCAGAATCCGTCAGCTGATGGACGCGCTTTTCAGCCGGAAGACCGACCTTGTCCATGATTTCCTGCGCAAATTTCGGGCCGATCCCGTGAATGTAGGTCAGCGCGATAACAACGCGCTTCGCAGTCGGGATGTTGACGCCAGCGATACGTGCCACGTCTATTCTCCTTCGTTCCGGTTGCCATCCGGCAAGCGGTACTTCTTCCATGATAGCAGCCCGATCAAGGCCACCAGTTCAACAACACCAAACGAGACAGCTCAAAACGACCAGCCCCGGATATCCTTGCGGAAATCCGCGCCAATCGCTCAAGTCTGTCGCGAGTTGGCGCGGTGTTTAACGGAATCAGCGCTGAATTGCAACCGCCGAGCCCGAGATTCTTTAACAGACCTGTGACAGCTCAAAGAGCCGACAGGATCTTTTCGATTTCGGCGGTCACGGCCTTCACGTCAGCCATGCCGTCGATCGTCTTCAACTGACCGGTCGATTCGTAGTGAGCCGAGAGCGGTGCAGTCTTTTCCCGATATTCGACCAGACGCTTCTTGAAAGCTTCCGGCATATCGTCGGCGCGAACCTTGCCGCCAGCGGCAATGGTTTCGGCCACGCGGTTTTCGATTCGGCCCATCAGAGCCCCCTCGTCCACCTTCAGTTCGATGACCGCATTGAGCGGGCAACCCTTATCCTGCAGCATCTTTTCCAGCGCGATGGCCTGGGGCACGGTGCGCGGATAACCATCGAGGATGAAACCATTCGAACAGTCGTCCAGATCGATACGTTCGGCGACGATCGCGTTGACGATATCGTCGGATACCAGCTGGCCGGCATCCATCACGGCTTTCGCCTTCAGACCGATTTCGGTTCCTGCTTCCTTGGCGGCACGAAGCATGTCACCCGTGGAAAGCTGCGGAATTCCGTATTTCTCAGTCAGCAGCTTTGCCTGCGTACCCTTACCGGCGCCGGGTGGCCCCAAGAATATAAGTCTCATCGTCCCCTCTTTCCTCCGCGCAGCTTCGACTTTTTGATCAGACCCTCATACTGCTGCGCAATGAGATGTCCCTGGATCTGTGCAACCGTATCGAGGGTTACACTGACAACAATCAAAAGCGAAGTACCACCAAGGGCTAATGGCACGCCCGTACGGGCGATCAGAAACTCTGGCAGAATGCAGACGAAGACGAGGTAGATCGCACCGATAACTGTGATGCGGGTCAGTACATAGTCAATATATTCGGCGGTGCGCTCGCCCGGACGGATGCCCGGAATAAACCCACCATGTTTCTTCAGGTTGTCGGCCGTGTCCTTCGGATTGAAGACGATGGCCGTGTAGAAGAAGGCAAAAAAGGCGATCAGCAGACCGTAGAGCAGCATGAACAGCGGCTGGCCATGGCCGAGAGCGGCGATGGCAGCGGTTGCCCATGCAGGCAGGTCGGAATTGCCTGCAAAGCCGGCAGCCGTTGCGGGAAGCAAGAGCAGCGACGAGGCAAAGATCGCCGGAATAACACCGGACGTGTTGAGCTTGAGCGGCAGGTGCGAGGTGTCGCCCTGGAACATGCGGTTGCCGACCTGTCGCTTCGGATATTGGATCAGAAGACGACGCTGGGCGCGCTCGACGAAGACGATCAGACCGATAACGAAGATCGCAACGAGGATAACCGCGAGAATCAGGCCGGTCGACAGAGCGCCGGTGCGGCCGAGTTCCAGAGTTCCGGCAAGTGCCGAAGGAAGACCGGCAGCGATACCTGCGAAGATGATCAGCGAAATGCCGTTACCGATACCGCGCGAGGTGATCTGCTCACCGAGCCACATCAGGAACATGGTGCCGCCGAGAAGCGTGACAACGGTCGACAGGCGGAAGAACCAGCCCGGATCGTTGACAATGCCCTGCCCGCTCTCGAGGCCGGCAGCGATGCCATAGGCCTGAAGCGTACCGAGAATCACCGTGCCGTAACGGGTGTACTGGTTGATGATCTTGCGGCCGGCCTCGCCTTCCTTCTTCAGGGCTTCCAGCGAAGGAACGACCGAGGTCATCAGCTGCACGATGATCGACGCGGAAATATACGGCATAATGCCGAGCGCGAAGATCGCCATGCGCTCGACAGCGCCGCCGGCAAACATGTTGAACAGGCCGAGAATACCGCCAGCCTGGCCGCGGAACGCCTGTGCATAGGCTTCTGGGTTCAGACCCGGAAGCGGGATATGCGTGCCGAGGCGGTAAACGAGGAGAGCAGCGAGGGTAAACCACAGCCGCTTCTTGAGATCCTCTGCCTTGGCGAAGGTCGAAAAATTGAGATTAGAGGCAAGTTGTTCCGCTGCAGACGCCATGCGTTTCTCCGCCCGATCACTTTCCCCGGGCGCAAAATGCCTGCTCAGGAAAGCGGTCGCAAATTCTGGTTCAAAAAACCGGGCGCGGAGATTGCGGGAGCAATCGGGTGCCTCACCCTGTTTTCATGTGATCGGCGCCCATCGGGGCCGCCAAATCGTGAGGCTCACATATGGACATAAAATCGCCCGGTGTGAAGCACACGCCGGGCGATTTTAAACGTTTTACTCTGCGGCAGTTTCCGCAGCAGCGAGCAGCTTGATAGAACCGCCAGCCTTTTCGATCTTTTCGACGGCAGCCTTGGAGGCGCCGGCAACTTCGATCGTCAGCTTTGCCTTCAGTTCGCCGTCGGACAGAACGCGAACGCCGTCCTTTTCGCGACGGATAACGCCGGCAGCCTTGAGAGCTGCGGCATCAACCGTTGCCTTGGCGTCGAGCTTGCCAGCATCGATCGCGGTCTGGATACGGCCAACCGAAACGGTGACGTAGTCAGAAGCGAAGATGTTGTTGAAGCCGCGCTTCGGCAGGCGACGGTAGATTGGCATCTGACCGCCTTCGAAGCCGTTGATGGCAACGCCGGAACGGGCCTTCTGACCCTTGACGCCGCGACCACCGGTCTTGCCCTTGCCGGAACCGATACCGCGACCTACGCGGATACGTTCCTTGGACGAACCTTCGTTGTCCTTGATCTCATTCAGTTTCATGATCAAACCCTCACTTCTCGTCGACGACGCGGACGAGATGCTGGACGGCCCGGATCATGCCACGAACGGAAGGCGTATCTTCCAGCGTGCTAACCCGGTGCATCTTGTTGAGGCCCAGACCAACCAGCGTAGCGCGCTGGATAGCCGGACGGCGAATAGGCGATCCGATCTGTTCGACCGTAACCGTCTTTGCTTCAGTCTTCTTCGTAGCCTTAGCCATGTGTCAGACTCCTCTTATTCTTCCGACGCATTGCCGGAAGCGGCGCGACGAGCCTGCAGAGTGGCATACTTGAGGCCACGCTGAGCTGCCACATCCTTCGGATGCACCTGGTGCTTGAGAGCATCGAACGTCGCACGGATCATGTTGTACGGGTTCGACGAACCGGTCGACTTTGCAACGACGTCGTGCATGCCGAGGGTTTCGAAAACGGCACGCATCGGGCCACCGGCGATGATACCGGTACCGGCCTTGGCGGAGCGCAGCAGAACCTTGCCGGCGCCGTGACGGCCATGAACGTCGTGATGCAGCGTACGGCCGTCGCGCAGCGGTACGAAGATCAGATCGCGCTTGGCGGATTCGGTTGCCTTGCGGATAGCTTCCGGCACTTCACGAGCCTTGCCATGACCGAAGCCAACGCGACCCTTCTGGTCGCCAACGACGACGAGAGCAGCAAAACCGAAACGACGGCCGCCCTTGACGACCTTGGCGACGCGGTTGATCGCGACCAGCTTGTCGACGAATTCGCTATCGCGCTCTTCACGGGCCTGACGATCGTCGCGGCCCTTTCTTTCCTGTGCCATTGTCCTTGTCCTTTTTCTTTTGCGGGTAGAACGGCAGGTTAAAGATAACCCAGAAGATCTGGGCGGTGCGGAGAAACCGCATTTCGCCCGGCCTCCCCTATCAAGGAAGCCGGGCGAAAATTTCTTAGAAGCTCAGACCGCCTTCGCGGGCAGCTTCAGCAAGTGCCTTGATGCGGCCATGGTAGATGAAGGCGCCGCGATCGAACACGACTTCCTTCACGCCAGCCTTGGAGGCGCGCTCTGCAACCAGCTTGCCGACGGCAGCAGCTGCTGCAACGTCCGCGCCGGTCTTCAGCGACTTGCGCAGGTCGGCGTCGAGCGTGGAGGCGGCTGCAAGTGTGCGGCCGGCCACATCGTCGATGACCTGTACGTAGATGTTCTTGGACGAGCGGTGAACCGACAGACGCGGACGGCCATTTGCGACCTTCTTGATCTGGCGGCGAACACGGCTCGCACGCTTGGTGAGTGCTTCTTTTCTGGTAGCCATGATCGCTCGACCTTACTTCTTCTTGCCTTCCTTGCGGACGATCCGTTCCTCGGCGTACTTGACGCCTTTGCCCTTGTAGGGCTCGGGACCACGGTATTCGCGGATTTCCGCGGCAACCTGACCGACCTGCTGCTTATTGATGCCGGAGACGATGATTTCCGTCGGCTTCGGCACGGCAATGGTGATGCCCTCAGGGGCTTCGTAGACTACGTCGTGGGAAAAACCGAGAGCCAGCTGCAGGTTCTTGCCCTGCATGGCTGCGCGGTAACCAACGCCGTTGATTTCGAGCTTGCGCTCGTAACCGTCCTTAACGCCCTTGAAGATGTTCTCGACCATCGTGCGGGACATGCCCCACTTGGAACGAGCATCCTTGGAATCGTTGACCGGGGTCACCGAAACGGCGTTGTCATTCAGTTCAACCTTGACTTCGTCATTCGCGACGAAGTGAAGTTCGCCCTTCGGGCCCTTCGCGGTGATCTTCTGGCCTTCGACCGAAGCCGTCACGCCTGCAGGAACCGGAACGGGCCTTTTACCGATACGAGACATTTTGTTATCCTGTCTGTCCGTTATGGAGATCCTTGCCCAGCCTTAGAAGACCGAGCAAAGAACCTCGCCGCCTACGTTCTGTTCGCGAGCCTGGTGATCGGCCATCACGCCCTTCGGGGTCGAAAGGATGGTGATGCCGAGGCCGTTCGCGACCTGCGGAATGGACTTAACCGAGACATAAACTCGGCGGCCCGGCTTGGAGACGCGGCCGATCTCACGGATCACGGACGCACCTTCGTAGTACTTCAGTTCGATTTCAATCTCGGACTTGCCGTTGCCGAAATCGGTCTGGGTGTAGCCGCGGATGTAGCCTTCAGCCTGCAGAACGTCCAGAACACGAGCGCGCAGGCGCGAAGCCGGCGTCGTGACGGAGTTCTTGCGGCGGGAAGCGCCGTTGCGGATACGGGTGAGCATATCGCCCAAGGGATCAGTCATGGTCATCGAACGATCTCCTTACCAGCTCGACTTAACAATACCCGGCACCTTGCCGAGGTTGCCGAGCTCACGAAGCGCGATACGCGACATCTTGAGCTTGCGATAGAAAGCGCGCGGGCGACCGGTGACTTCGCAACGGTTGCGGATACGCGTCTTCGAGCCATCGCGCGGCAGGGAAGCGAGCTTGATAGTTGCCTTGAACCGCTCTTCGATCGGAAGCTCCTGGTTCATGATGGTTGCCTTCAATGCTGCGCGCTTGGCAGCATGGTCGGCGACCGTCTTGCGGCGGCGCTTGTTCTTTTCAACTGCGCTGGTCTTCGCCATATCGTAGTTCCTTTTTAACGCTCGTCGTTACGGTTACGCACGGAACGGGAAGTTGAACTCTTTCAGAAGAGCCCGTGCTTCGTCGTCGTTCGTAGCCGTCGTGCAAACGATGATGTCCATGCCCCACATCTGATCAACCTTGTCGTAGTTGATTTCCGGGAACACAATGTGCTCCTTGAGGCCCATGGCGAAGTTGCCACGACCATCAAAGGACTTCGGGTTCAGGCCGCGGAAGTCGCGAACGCGCGGAAGCGCGATGTTGACCAGGCGATCCATGAATTCATACATGCGGGCGCCGCGGAGGGTAACCTTCGCGCCGATCGGCATCTGTTCGCGAACCTTGAAGCCAGCAATCGAGTTGCGGGCGCGCGTGATAACCGGCTTCTGACCGGCGATCGCTGCGAGGTCAGCTGCAGCAACGGTAGGCTTCTTGGAGTCGGCAGTTGCCTCGCCCACGCCCATGTTGATGACGATCTTGTCCATCTTCGGGATCATCATCTCGTTAGCGAACGAGAACTGTTCCTGAAGTGCTGCACGGATGCGGGTGGTGTATTCGACCTTGAGCCGCGGCTCGTAATTTGCCTCAGCCATCGATGACATCTCCCGTACGCTTGGCTACACGCACCTTCTTACCGTCGACGACAGAGAAGCCAACGCGGGTCGGCTTGCCGTCTTTCGCCACGATCGCGACGTTCGACAGATGGATGGATGCTTCCTTGTTGATGATGCCAGCTTCCTGCGTCTG
Source organism: Hyphomicrobiales bacterium (assembly GCA_900469445.1). Lineage (GTDB taxonomy): Bacteria > Pseudomonadota > Alphaproteobacteria > Rhizobiales > Rhizobiaceae > Neorhizobium. Next base: position 6,177 of record UBXM01000044.1, on the reverse strand, counting down.
AGTCTGACGCTGGTGGCGCTTCACCATGTTGATACCGCGGACGACCGCACGGTCTTCCTTCGGCAGAACCTGGAGAACTTCACCGGTACGGCCCTTGTCCTTGCCGGCGAGGATGACGACGTTGTCGCCCTTCTTGATCTTCTGCATGGGTCCCGCTCCTTACAGTACTTCTGGAGCCAGCGAGATGATCTTCATGTGGTTCTTGGCGCGAAGTTCGCGCGGAACCGGTCCGAAGATACGGGTGCCGATCGGCTCTTTCTTGTTGTCGATGAGAACCGCTGCGTTGTTATCGAAGCGGATGACGCTGCCGTCGGCGCGACGGATGTCTTTAGCGGTACGCACAACAACCGCCTTCATCACGTCACCCTTCTTCACGCGGCCACGCGGAATAGCTTCCTTGATCGAAACGACGATAATGTCGCCGACCGAAGCGTACTTACGCTTGGAGCCGCCCAGCACCTTGATGCACATGACACGACGTGCGCCGGAATTATCCGCCACGTCGAGGTTTGTTTGCATCTGAATCATGTCAGGTCGCCTTTTTCTAATGACCGGCGCACCACACGCAAAAGCGCGAGGAGCCGGCTATGAACAGATTTTCAGTGTGCGCGGGATGGGTCTTGCCAAGGTGGTTTCCCTGAAAGGGACCTTCCGTGCGCTCAAAGCAAAAGAACGCCCGTTTCCGAGCGTTCTACGCCAGTGGCGTGCTTCATACAGGATTCTCCGCCAGACGCAATAGCCTGACGGAAATTCCTGGTCTTATTAAGCCTGGGCGGCAATTACCGTCCAGCGCTTATCCTTGGAGATCGGTGCGCATTCCTCGATGGAAACGACATCACCAACCTTGTACTGGTTGTTTTCGTCATGGGCCTTGTACTTCTTGGACCGACGAACGGTCTTCTGAAGCAGAGGGTGAGCGAAGCGGCGCTCGACGCGGACAACAACGGTCTTCTCGTTCTTGTCGGAAACGACAACGCCCTGCAGAATGCGTTTTGGCATATTATTCTTCCTTAGGCCTTGGCTTCTGCCGCCTTCTGGCGGGCAATGGTTTTCACGCGAGCGATGTCCTTGCGAACTTCAGTGATGCGCGAGGACTTCTCGAGCTGGCCAGTGGCCTTCTGGAAGCGCAGGTTGAACTGCTCCTTCTTGAGCTCTACGAGCTTGTCCTTGAGCTGGTCGGCGCTGAGGCCGCGTACGTCTTCGGCTTTCATCGTGCCTTCTCCTTACTCTGCGATGCGCTGAACGAAGCGCGTCGTGACCGAGAGCTTGGCAGAACCGAGGCGAAGTGCCTCGCGCGCGATTTCTTCCGAAACGCCGTCGATCTCGAACATGATACGACCAGGCTTGACCTTGCAAGCCCAGTATTCAACCGAACCCTTACCCTTACCCATACGAACTTCGGTGGGCTTGGCAGTAACCGGGACGTCAGGGAAGACGCGGATCCATACTCGACCCGCGCGCTTCATGTAACGGGTGATCGCGCGGCGGGCCGCTTCGATCTCGCGAGCGTTCACGCGGTTCGGTTCCTGAGCCTTCAGGCCGAATTCGCCGAATGCCAGGTCAAAGCCGCCTTTTGCGACGCCCTTGATGCGGCCCTTGAACTGCTTGCGATACTTGGTACGCTTTGGCTGCAACATTTTCTTACTTCTCCGAGCTTATCTTTCGCCAGCGATAATCAAGCGTTTTCGCGTTCGCGGCGACGATCGCCACGATCACGGTCGCGGCTTGCCGGACCCTGCGCATCGCCTTCCAGCGCGCGACGTTCGGAAGCCATCGGATCGTGCTCAAGGATTTCGCCCTTGAAGATCCAGACCTTGATGCCGCAAATACCGAATGCGGTTTCGGCTTCAGCCGTACCGTAGTCGATGTCTGCACGCAGCGTGTGAAGCGGAACGCGGCCTTCGCGGTACCATTCGGTACGAGCGATTTCCGCGCCACCCAGACGGCCGGCGCAGGTGATCTTGATGCCTTCGGCGCCAAGACGCATTGCGGACTGAACAGCTCGCTTCATCGCACGGCGGAAAGCCACGCGGCGTTCGAGCTGCTGAGCGATCGACTGGGCAACCAGCGTCGCGTCAACTTCCGGCTTACGAACTTCAACGATGTTGAGGTGCGTTTCGGAAGAGGTCATCGAAGCGATCTTCTTGCGAAGCTTTTCGATGTCTGCACCCTTCTTGCCGATGATCAGACCCGGACGAGCCGAGTGGATCGTGACGCGGCACTTCTTGTGCGGACGCTCGATGACCACCTTGGCGATGCCGGCCTGCTTCAGTTCCTGCATGAGATATGCACGGATCTTCAGGTCTTCATGGAGCAGCTGGCCGTATTCGGCGTTGTCGGCGAACCAACGGCTGTCCCAGGTGCGGTTAATGCCGAGGCGGAAACCGATCGGATTAATTTTCTGGCCCATTATGCGGCCTCCCCTTTTTCCTCGACTTCGCGAACGACGATCGTCAGATGCGCGAACGGCTTTTCGATGCGCGATGCGCGGCCGCGACCACGAGCGTGGAAACGCTTCATGGTGATCGACTTGCCGACGTAAGCTTCCGCTACGATCAGGCTGTCGACGTCGAGGTCATGGTTGTTTTCTGCGTTGGCGATAGCAGACTCGAGGGTCTTCTTCACCGTACCGGAGATGCGCTTGCGCGAGAACTCGAGTTCTGCGAGTGCGCGCTCTACCTTCTTGCCGCGGATCATGGCGGCAACCAGGTTAAGCTTCTGCGGGCTGACGCGAAGCGTACGGGCGACTGCCTGTGCTTCGTTGTCCTTCAGCCGGCGTTCGGTCTTTGCCTTGGCCATGATTACTTCCTCTTCGCCTTCTTGTCCGCGCCGTGACCATAGTAGGTACGGGTGGGAGCGAATTCACCGAACTTGTGACCGACCATGTCTTCGTTGACATTGACCGGGATGTGCTTCGAGCCATTGTAGACGCCGAAGGTGAGACCGACGAACTGCGGCAAGATCGTGGAGCGACGGCTCCACATCTTGATCACTTCGTTACGGCCGCCTTCACGTACCTTCTCAGCCTTGGCGAGAAGATAGCCGTCAACAAACGGACCTTTCCATACTGAACGAGCCATTGAACGACTTCCTCTCTTACTTCTTCACGTGGCGCGAGCGCATGATGAACTTGTCCGTGGACTTGTTCGAACGCGTGCGCTTGCCCTTGGTGGGCTTACCCCACGGGCTGACCGGGTGACGGCCACCGGAGGTACGGCCTTCACCACCACCGTGCGGGTGGTCGACCGGGTTCATGACGACGCCGCGGTTATGCGGACGCTTGCCGCGCCATACGGTGCGGCCAGCCTTACCGTCGTTGATGTTGCCGTGATCCGGGTTGGAAACGGCGCCAACGGAGGCGAGGCAGGAACCCGGGACGAGGCGCTGCTCGCCAGAGTTCAGACGAAGGATAGCCATGCCGGCGTCGCGGCCGACCAGCTGTACGTAGGTGCCAGCCGAACGAGCGATCTGACCACCCTTGCCCGGCTTCATCTCGACGTTATGAACGATCGAGCCAACCGGAATGTACTGCAGGGGCATGGTGTTGCCCGGCTTCACGTCGACAGCCTTGTTGGAAGCGATGACCTTGTCGCCAGCAGCAAGACGCTGCGGAGCGATGATGTAGGCCTGTTCGCCGTCGGCATAGTTGACGAGCGCGATGAACGCGGTACGGTTCGGGTCGTATTCCAGACGCTCGACCGTGCCTTCAACGTCGAACTTGCGACGCTTGAAGTCGACCAGGCGGTAGGTACGCTTGTGACCGCCGCCGATGAAGCGGGCGGTGATGCGACCGTTGTTGTTACGACCGCCGCTCTTGGACAGACCTTCCGTCAGCGCCTTGACCGGCTTGCCCTTCCAGAGGCCCGAACGGTCGACGATGACCAGCTGACGCTGGCTCGGGGTCGTCGGATTGTAGCTTTTCAATGCCATTGTATCTTACCTCAAAGACCGGTGGAGACGTCGATCGTCTGACCTTCGGCCAGGGTGACGACAGCCTTCTTGACGTCTTTCTGCTTACCGATGAAGCCGCGGAAGCGCTTCGTCTTGCCCAAACGGACCAGCGTATTGACGGCAGTGACCTTCACACCGAAGAGAGCTTCTACGGCAGCCTTGATTTCAGGCTTAGAAGCAGTCTTGGCAACGTTGAAGACGACCTGGTTATGCTCGGACAACAGGGTCGACTTTTCGGTGATCGAAGGAGATACGATCACATCATAGTGGCGAATGTCGGTCACTTGAAACGCTCCTCGAGGGCTTCAACCGCAGCCTTGGAAAGCACGAGCTTGCCGCGACGCAGGATGTCGTAAACATTGATGCCCTGAACCGGCAGAACATCGATATTCGGGATGTTCTGGGCTGCGAGCTTGAAGTTGCTGTCGAGCTCGGCACCACCGATAACCAGGGCATTGGTCAGGCCGAGCGACGCGAACGTGCCGACGAGAGCCTTGGTCTTTGCTTCGACCGAAACCAGATCTTCGATGATGATCAGGTCTTCGGACTTCAGCTTTGCCGAAAGCGCGTGGCGCAGGGCCAGAGCGCGAACCTTCTTCGGCAGGTCGAAGGCGTGGCTGCGGGAAACCGGGCCGTGAGCCTTGGCACCGCCGCGGAACTGCGGAGCGCGAGCCGAATGGTGACGAGCGCGGCCCGTACCCTTCTGCTTGTACATCTTGGCGCCGGTGCGGGAAACTTCACCGCGGGTCAGCGACTGATGCGTGCCCTGCTGCTTCTTGGCGAGCTGGTAACGGACCATACGAGCGAGGATGTCCTCGCGGGGGTCGAGGCCGAAGATCGCATCCGACAGGGAAACCTTGCCAGCGTCTTTGCCTTCGAGGGTCTTGACGTTGAATTCCATGATACTGGCTCCCTTACTTCGCAACCGACTTGACGGCGTCGCGAACTTCGATCCAGGCGCCCTTGGAGCCGGGGACGGCACCCTTGACGAGGATCAGGCCGCGGCCTTCATCGGTGGACACGACTTCGAGGTTCTGGGTGGTGACGCGCGTCTGACCCATGTGACCAGCCATGCGCTTGCCCTTCCAGACCTTGCCCGGATCCTGGTTGTTACCAGTCGAACCGTGCGAACGGTGCGATACGGATACACCGTGGGTCGCACGCAGACCGCCGAAGTTGTGGCGCTTCATGGCGCCGGCAAAACCCTTACCGATCGAGGTACCGGTCACGTCGACCAGCTGACCGGCCGAGAAGTGATCAGCCTTCAGCTCAGTGCCGACTTCGATCATGTTTTCTTCAGAAACGCGAAACTCTACGAGCTTCGACTTCGGCTCGACGTTTGCAGCAGCAAAGTTGCCACGCATAGCCTTGGAGGTGTTCTTCACCTTGGCAACGCCTGCACCGAGCTGAACAGCAACATAGCCGTTCTTCTCTACGGTGCGGTGTGCAACGACCTGGCAGCTGTCGAGACGCAATACGGTTACCGGGATATGCTCACCAGCGTCGTTGTAGACGCGGGTCATCCCAATCTTCTGTGCAATTACACCTGAACGCATCGGTTCAATCCTTCCAACTCAGCTCTGATTTCTCAGAGCTTGATCTCAACATCGACGCCGGCGGCGAGGTCGAGCTTCATCAGCGCGTCCACCGTCTGCGGTGTCGGGTCAACGATATCGAGAAGGCGCTTATGAGTGCGCATCTCGAACTGCTCGCGGCTCTTCTTGTCGATGTGGGGGGACCGGTTAACCGTAAACTTCTCGATGCGGGTCGGAAGCGGAACGGGGCCCCGGACACTTGCTCCGGTGCGCTTCGCCGTCGACACGATCTCGCGCGTAGAAGCGTCGAGAATACGGTGATCGAATGCCTTAAGGCGAATGCGGATATTTTGGCCGTTCATTCGACGTTATCCTTGTTTTCTGTTCTCCCGAAGCCAAACGTAATGGCACGGGTTGTTCGTTTACCTAAGGCGGATCACCGGTTTCAAAGATCGAAGAGGACACCGCTTCCAGCAGGTATCCCATTCCAGTCTTCAGGCCCGAAGGCCCACCTTAAATTTCTGGGCAATTCCCTGCGTCGCCATAGCGAAGCAGGCGCAAATCACGCTTGCGCGCCATTTGCTATGTTTTTGTGTCATAAGCAAGTCGCAATCCGCCACTTGCTTAAAAAAAATTAAAGCGGGCGGTATCCGGAGATACCGCCCTGCCCTTATCGATTACTCGATGATCG
>UBXM01000028.1 GCA_900469445.1 Hyphomicrobiales bacterium | reverse complement strand
TTACTCCGCCGTTGACACACTTATCTACCGTATCGCCAAACAGCTATCGGAACTGAAATCCGAGAAGCATCGCGTTGTTGCGATCACATACACTCGCCGTGCGGCTGATGAGATCCATGAGCGCATCGAGCGTTTAGGGATCGATACCAGCCAGCTATGGATCGGGACTATCCACTCGTTCTGTCTTGAGTGGATCCTTCGCCCATACGCGGGTTTTCATGAAGAGCTAAAGTTAGGGTTCACGGTCACCAACAGCCATGACACAGAGACTGTTCTTGAGGCGCTTATCGGGCAGCGATACCAAAATCTCACCACTTTTGACTGTGGCTACTACGTTACCAGTTCTGGCTACCACCTCACTTGCTCGGACGCATCGAAAGCGGGGGCACTTCATCGGCTGCTCGGAGAGTACTGGGCTCTCCTAAAGCAAAATCGGCAGCTCGATTTCGAGCTCATTCTCTATTTCGCACATCAGCTCATCATAACCGTGCCCGTGATCAGCAAACTCCTGGCCTCTATCTTCCAGGCCATTTTGATCGACGAGTATCAGGACACGCGGGAGATCCAGTATTTCATACTTGCCTGCATCCTCCGACAGGGTGAAGGCAATACAACGGCTTTCATCGTAGGCGATCCAAATCAGGCAATTTTTGGCTCGCTTGGAGGCTACGCGATTTCACCGGTAGCCTTCGGGCAGATGTCTGGCTTACCCTTTCGGGAGATGCACCTGTCCTCAAACTATCGATCGTCCAAGAAGATTGTCGGGTACTTTGAGGACTTCAGCTCGCCTACTGTAAAGGTTGAGGCCGTGGGCAAGCAGAAGGATTACCCAAGCGTAATCTCCTATAATAATCAGGTCCGGAAGGATGACCTACAGGCAGAGCTGATCCGTCTCATCCGCCTCACCATCGAGGAGAAAAAGATTCCTCCGAGCGAGATATGTATCATTGCGCCATGGTGGACCCATCTTGCCAGCGCGGCCAGGCAGCTCATGACCGCGATGCCCGAATACACATTTGACGGGCCGGGGATGGCGCCGTTCGCGCGAGATCCGGATAATTTCTGGTTCAAGCTATCTCGGATTCTACTGACGACACCATCACCCTCTCTCTTTATCAAGCGGAGGAGATGGGCAGGAGAGGTGATTGATTCCCTACTGGCCGCCGGCGTCGGCGTCGGCGCAATCGATCAGCGTGACCTGCTGATGATCTGTAATAAGGTCAACTGCTCGGAGCAAGACGGCCTGGCTTACCTTAGAGAGGCTTTCTCGCAGGTTTTTGATGCTCTAGCCGTCGATCATACCCATAGTGCATCGCTTAGGGAGCATCATGACGCTTTTTTTGATAGCGCTCAGCGACGAATTGCCAAGTTAGTCAAAGAGGGTTCAGTCGCGATCTCGGATATCGCGATGTTTCGCAAAGTGTTTTCAGAGAGAAGCGGGATAACGGTATCCTCGATCCACGGCGTCAAAGGTGCAGAATTCGATGTCGTGATTGCCTATGGATTGCTTGATGGGATGGTACCGCATTTCACTGATACCGATCAGGAGGGCGCTGCTCGCAAGCTGCTATATGTAATCTGCTCTCGCGCAAGAAAAAATCTCTACTTGATATCTGAGGTAGGCCGCGCGAAGGGACGCAGCAGGACCTACTTTTCGAGCCCATTGTTGGCGAAAAGAAAATTTGCTTACGACGCGTGACCGCGAGCAGGTATCGACGCTTGTTGGCGTCACCGCCGCAATTGCTGCGATCAAACGAGCTGTAAACAGTCGGGCTGTCGATGGCCGATGTTAAAGCACCCCCCATGCCCGAAACCTCCCCCTCCCCGTCATCTCGCGCAAGCCTAGCTCCAAAACGATCCGCCGCGCCGCCTGCGGCGTCACGTCCAACGTCTTCGCCACCATCCCAGCCGACACCAGCGGCTTCGCCATTACCAGCTCGACCAGCACCGGCAGTTTTGACGATGTCCGGCGCCCCTCCAGTTTTCGCTCGAACATCGTCTTCGCCAGCGCCAGCCGGTCATGCTCTTTCATGCCGATCTCGGCGGCCGCCAAAAACCCGTGGGCGATGGCGACCAGCCGCGTCTCGCGATCTCGATGCCGGCGCCGATCGACGGGAATGGTTTTCAGGCCCGAATTGATGGCGGTGAGATGGGCGCCGGTGGTGATGCCGGATTCCCGCAGGATCGACGCGGCAAACAGCCGGCCAAGCCAGGGCTCGTGCTGAAGCACGGAAAGCTCGTTCCAGGCATCAAGGGCGATGATCGCCTGCATCGCTGGCGGCAGATGTTCGACCTGGCGTAGGATGCCGCGCCATTCGTCGAGCCGGGCATCCTCGTCCCAATCGAGATCATAGATCATCGGATCTTTGTCCTGAGAGCTGCCACGCCCGGGTCGTCTGGCGATCTCAATCGCAGCCTCCGATCGGGCAAGCACCGCATCGATCGCGGAGAAATCGACACCGGGCAGATCTTTGGCGTCATCATAATCATCCCCCTCCCCTTCCGCCTCGATCGGGGTCGCGGCCCGGTTGACGTCGGTCGAATATGCGCCGTCAGGGCCGGCCGACGTGATGTCCGATGTTTGTCGCAAAGTCCGGACACCTTCTGCAGACAGAGCCCAGTCCGGCGACTGCCCCGAAATCCTACGCCGAGTCCTCAAAACGTCGCGGGCGATGGTGAGTTCGTGGGTTGGGGTGCGGGTATCGCGCAAGGCGTCGTGGAGGACGAGGTCTTCGAGATGCACCAATTCGCCGTCGATCCACAGCGACGCGCAGGCATCTGCGAAATGCTGCCGCCCCAGAAAGCCGGCGCCGACCGGCGAGCGCGCAATCCGCTCGTCGAGGCGGCTCAGGGCGATGCCCGCGTCAAAAGCGGGCCCAACCAAGTTTGAGATGGGCAATTTCGCGAGATCGTAAGCCATTGATATTATAGTAAACGATCTTTTAAAAGAACTCTATGTGAATATTGTGGTTCGCCACATGGCATGATTGCAAGTAGGGGTCATAACCATCGATAAGTATTTGTTATCCGAAGTGATTGATCTGCACCCGCAAATCACCGAGAATCGGCCCGACACACGATGGTGGCGCCGTTCGGTCCGGCCCTGTTGGAGCGATGGATGATGCGGAAAAGATTATTCGCTGCGCGGCGTCGCCCGGTGCCGCTGAGCCCGCGCCAGCTCGACAAACCGCCGCTTGACCTCGGCAAACAATGCCGGCGGCAGAGGCCCGAAATAACCGGTGTCGCTGTCGACCGGCCGCGTGTCAGGTCCTGGCCAGACAAACCGGTTGCTTTCCGTCAGCACGATCCAGGAGCGCTCGTCGTCGAGCCCCAGGCGCCGTTTGGTCGCCGGCGGGATTTCGATCGCCTCGTCCGGATTGTTGGGCGGACTATGGGTGATTGGCAGCACCCGCACTGCCGGCGTGCCGTCATCGAGATGCGCAACGATCGCCAGAACCAGCGCCGGGCGGTCTTTGTCGCCCTCTTCGCGGCCTTCAACAAACTGCCAGTGCCAGAGATACGAGTAGCGAAACACCCAACCGATTTTTGGCTCAGTCGGCAGCATGCTTGCCCGTCAGCAATTCGGCATTGAGATGATCGAGCGCCCCGTCCATCTCCGAAGTTTCGATCGCGGCGAGATCGTCGTCGCCAAGCGCGCTCGTCAGCTCGACGCGCCGGTCGCGCTTTGTCAGCCGCAAATAATCCTCATAGGCGATCAGCACCGTGCGCGGCCGGCCATTTTTTGTGATGATCACCGGATCGCGGACCGCGGCATCCTGATAGGCGCCAAAATTCTTGGAGACTGCAGCGGCCGTAACTGTGGAGGTCATGTCAAAACTCCTTTTTACGGAATATACGGAAATTACGGAAGTTTTGCAACGGCGCGTGGCATCACCTGCCACGGTGCCAACGTGCGTTGGGCGGCTATCGCCCGATTGTGTAGAGGTCATATCGGCTCAGGGGAAGAGAATGCGTATTCTGGTTGATGTGGACGAAGCCGGCGAGCGGTTTGAGGAACTGATCGAGCTGGTGGTCCGCGGTGACGAGGTTTTTATCTGTCGTGCGGGGAAACCGGTCGCAGAGATCACTGGGATCCCGAAAGGCATTAGCAAGCCAGGCGAACCCAAGGCTCTCATGGACGAAAGGCGAGCCAGCGTGCCGCCCGGCACCACCTCGCACCACGACGATTTCTATGACGAACATGGACTGCCAAAATGAGTGCTGTCGATCGCCGCGCCCAGGAACTGGATACGATCGCCGCCGTGCTGCCAATGGAGCGGCGTGACGAGCTCGCCGAGCTCTTGACCGACCAGGATGTCGAAACACTGCGTCACCTGGTCAACGAAGGCATGGGCGCAAACACTTTGCGCGCCCTCACCTCCGATCTCGCTTACCTGCAGGCCTGGTCGCTGGCGGCCACGAAAAAATCGCTGCCCTGGCCGGCGCCCGAGGCGATGCTGCTGAAATTTGTTGCGCATCATCTGTGGGATCCAGCAAAACGTGAAAACGATCCGGACCATGGGATGCCGGCAGAGGTTCAACAGAACCTTCGTGGGCAAGGGTTTCTGAAGGTGACCGGTCCGCATGCGCCCGGCACGGTGCGCCGGCGGCTGGCGACCTGGTCGACGCTGACGAAATGGCGGGGGCTGACTGGCGCTTTCGCCTCCCCTGCCCTCAAGTCCGCCATTCGCCTCGCAGTGCGGGCGACACCGCGGCCAAGAAAACGCAAGAGCGCCAAGGCGGTCACCGGTGATGTGCTGGCCAAAATGCTGGCGACCTGTGCGAGCGGTAGTCTTCGCGATCTGCGTGACCGGGCAATCCTGATGGTCGCATTCGCCTCTGGTGGTCGGCGGCGCAGTGAGATTGCCGGCCTGCGCTGCGAGCAGCTGGTGGTCGAGCCGCCGATCGTTGTCGAGGACGGCCCTCCCCTCACCTCGCTCGCTATCCATCTCGGCCGCACCAAAACATCCGGTGCCGATCATGATGAGGTCGTTTATCTCACCGGACGGCCGGTCGAGGCTTTGAATGCCTGGATGGCGGCTGCCGCGATCGAGGCGGGTACCGTCTTCCGCAAGGTGGATCGCTGGGACAACGTGTCGAAAAGGACGCTCGATCCGAAATCGGTCAATGATATCGTCAAGCAGCGGGCGGCGATGGCCGGGTTGGAGCGGGAGGAGTATTCGGCTCACGGGTTGCGATCGGGGTATCTGACTGAGGCTGCCAATCGCGGCATACCCCTCCCCGAGGCGATGGAGCAGTCGCGCCATCGGTCGGTCCAGCAGGCGTCGAGTTACTATAACAACGCGACTCGGCGTAGCGGTCGAGCGGCTAGGATGCTTTAAGTCCGCTCTCGGCCCCAAACCGGTCAATGAAGGCCACCATCGCGATGGTGGCCTCTGAACTGTTAGACGCTCACGGTCTCGCCGTCTGCCGGAATCAAAAGGCTCTTTTCAAAACCCTTCCTGACGGAAAAGTCGCGGAGCGTCGCCCGGCTCAATATGCAGTGGTTGATCGCCTCCATGTGGCTCGCAACCAGCATCGCATTCGGAGCGGCATTGTGCACGGCGACCGCATCTTCCAAGCCCATGATGATAGGGTCATAGCCCATGAACACCGCGTTGCCGATGTTGAGTACGATGACGTCAGGCTTGTGCTTTTCGATAGCCGTCTCAACGTGCTTTCCAGATGGTGTCACCTGGCTGAGTTGAACGCTGGAGGGGGCAAGGAGCAGTCCCATCAGTTAGCGGGATCGTCGTTCGCCAATGAGGCAAATGTACTAGATCTCCCCTTTGAAACGACAACGTCGCCTTGCCTACCGTTTTTGCTCATATCGATGTTTTCCAGGTTCAGCGACTTGGGGGTGGATTTACCGGTCGAGATGGCGGGCGTCGGAAAGGTCGGGTCTGGGTTACTTGGTTCCTTTGACATTCGGCCCTCCTGTCCGACAGCTAACCGCAAAGACCGCTGAGAGTTTCATGTTCACCAGAGGAGGGTACGGTAAAGGACCAAATGTTCAGGCCCGGACACATTCGGTACGCTCCGCCGGACGAGAGAAATACGCGGCACCATCTGTTTCGGGGATCTGGATCAGCTTGTCGTTGATTGACTGTTTGGGGGTGACTTCCGCCTACTCAGCGCTACCTCCTATTCATGGCTCATTGACCTTTCAGGCATGAATCGAAGGAGATTGCATCGTGAAGTTCGGCCAATTTTGTGGCTTCCTGGCGGACGAAATGGATTTCCAACACAGCGACTTCGTCCTGGGAGCAGAGTTGCTCTTTACGATGGGGGCGAGCGATGAGGCCGGAGAACTTGCTGTGTCCTTTCCGGATCGCAACGTCACCGCAACCGACGCTGCTATGTTTCTCTGCCTCAGCGTCGCTATTGACCTCGGGGCCTCCGATCCCTCCCAGGCCGCCGAGACGGCGCAAGAAATCGGCATCTGCGGGCAGAACATGCCGATCTTGCTCTCGGCACTTGGCGAAGGACACGATGCGGCGATCGATATCAGTGGCAGGTTCGCAGCCACTCTGACAGTACCAGGATCCCTCATCTCGAAGATAAAGCCTCTGCTACGAGGTGGAAACATATCTCACCTGAGATCCATCTAACCCAACAAGGACTTTGAACAACATGCAGAAAATCAGCGACTGGTTAGATGACAGAGTGCAAGAGATCATCGGGCCGCCGGGGATCCATGATCGAAAGGCGGATTTCCAGGAGCAAGCGAAACTGCTTTGGCTGCAGGCCGAGGTTGCCGGTTTCAATGTAGCTCAGTTGAAGGACGCCTGCGGTGGTGATGTTGAACAGTATCTGCTCGAGCAGCAGAACGCGATGACCGACGTGGGAAGGCAAAATGCATTGGAAGAAATTTCCCATCCCGCCGAATCTCACGGTTCATAATGCCGGGTACAGGGACTTTGCCGGCTTGCGCGCGTCGGCATTTCGGCAGACATTTCGTCCGGCCTTCCCGTGTCTGGCCGTCTAGACACGAGAGCCGGCAGGGGAACGCCCGCGGCGGGCGCGTGATGATGAAGCTCCTGGTACGTGTTGTCACACCTCGGCTAGAAACGCTTCGGTCGTGATGATCTCAAGCTGGACTGAATAGCGATCGCCAAGAAGTTCCAGCGAGGCGTCATGGGTTTCATCCGCTCTGCTGCATACGGCGTCCTTCAACACGATTACCTTATATCCCAGATCGACAGCGCCGAGCGCGGCTGCCAAGACGCAGACATCAAAAGTTCCTGTCGCTCCGGGAGGCTGGGGAGCCAGCCAAGGTTTGAGAGCTTGACGCTCGTCTTCTGGCCGCTGCCCAGGCCGTTGAACATTATGAGATTGCCCGTTACGGCACACTTCGCAATTGGGCACTTGAACTCGGTAAGGATGCAACGCGAAGAAGCGGACAAGCGGCCAGAATACTATCTAGCTTCGGAAGCGCACTGCATGACGGTCACGGACTGTTGGTGCCATTATGCGCCGCGCCGGTAGTTTCCGGGATCACGGCGGGTATGGGTTTCTGTAGGATAACAGCGAACCAAAAATCGTTACATCGCGCTCAAAAGTGCAGCACGCTTTTTGAGCCAGCGTAGGACACGGATTTCCTTTTCGTCTAGCCACTGTTGGAGCCGTTCGCTTTTCGTTTTCAGCCTCAGCACATCGCGAAGCATCCCAGCCTCAAAATCCTCAAACACCGCAGGATGTATGTATGACGAGCGACAGACCGAACGGGTATTGACGAGTTTCGCCGCTACCGCATCAACCGCCTCATTGAGTTGACGAGCAAGCTCGCGCTTGGACGCGGCGACCTCAAGCGGCGCAAGGGCTTCAACCGCCATGCAGGTCGCACCCCAGGTCCGAAACTGCTTGGAACTGAAGTCGTCGCCGGTGATTTCGCGGATGTACGCGTTGACGTCGTGCGAGGAAATCGGCCTGCATCCGCCGTCATCGCAAACGTACTGAAACAGATGCTGGCCGGGCAGTTCCTGCAGCTTTCGGACCACGTTGGCAATGCGACGGTCGCTGTGAGCAAGGTTCCACTCCTTGCCTGACTTTCCCTTGAAGCGGAACTTCAGGCTGCCACCCTCGACCTTTACATGGCGACGGCGTAGAGTCGTTAACCCATACGACTTATTCGCCTCCGCATAAGCCGCGTTGCCCACTCGGATGTAAAGGTTGTCGAGCATCCAAACCACGGTGGCCAGGGCCTTATCCATGGTGAGGCTACGTGAGTGCAAGTCTGTCTCAACCCGCTCACGGAGGTCCGGCAAGCGATCGGCAAAGTCGACGAGCCGTTCGAATTTAGCTTTACCACGCTCCGTATGCCAGTCGGAGTGGTATCGATACTGACGACGACCGCGAGCGTCTTTGCCGATCGCCTGGAGATAGGAAAACGGATTGGTCGAGATAATGACGTCGGTATAGGCGGGCGGTATCGCCAGAGCGTTCAATCGCGAAATCTCGGCAGCTTCCGTGATCCGCCGACCATCTGGCCGGTAGTAGAGCAAGCCTTTGGCGCCCACCTTTCGCGTAATACCAGTCTCTAGTCCAGGGACGTAGACCAAGCCAGATGCCAGCTTGGCTTCCGCGGCGACCGTGTCGATTTCGGTGATCGTTTGGTTCATCTCGCCATAACTCGCGAGGCATTACGCTGTTCCTCCGCGCCAGCACCAACTCAGTGAATACCGTCAGCCCAGAATGTGACCACGTCAACCTCCATTCAACGACGCCGCTCCCATTCCCATGCGGCCGCTCGCTGTAGCTTCATATCGAAGCAAGCATGGTTATCGCGTTTTCAATCGCGGCCCCAGAGGCTGTATTGTCGAACACGCACCAGCCATCTGGCGCCATAAGTTCTGAATATGATCGGATCTCGTTCTCGCTGTATTTTGAATAGTATATACGCGGCTTGCCGTGCAGACGCACATATCGCGGAGGAGCATCGAAACTCTCTGCCGGCCATACCTGCGACGGATCTGCAAGAACCCGGTCGATAGCATATGTTTTTAGCAAATCAAGCGCTTCGGGCAAGGCCCAGCTCTTGTGCCGCGCCTCGATGACGATCTGTCCGTTGTCGATATTCCGTATCGCCTCCAACGCACTATCGAGCACTGTAGCGTCGAACGCCAATGATGGTGGGAGCTGGCAGAGCAGTGGGCCTCGTCTATCTGCAAGCGGCGCAATATCAGCCAAGAATGTCTCGAGCGGCTGGGCTATATCCTTCATCGCTCGGATGTGGGTTATCTCCTTGGGAATTTTGACGGAGAACCGAAAACCGTCCGGTACCGACGCAGCCCACCTCGCAAAAGTTGAGGTCTTGTGCCTACGGTAAAAAGTCGAGTTTATTTCGACCCCGTCGAAGACGGACGCGTATCGGGACAGGCCACTTCCCTCCCGTGCAAATTGATCGGCGACATTTCTGGGAATGGACCAGGCTGCAGTGGCGATGACTGGCATTTCGGGTAATCCTGCTTGCGGGTACTTGAGCGAAACGGGAGGTTCGTCGCTGGGTTCCAGATCAGCCAACCTGGAACAATCGAGGACCAGGAACGTTAGGAGAACAAATCCAAGAGACCATCGTGAGTGACAATCCAAAAGTCGATGCGCCGTCCAACACGCAAAAGGACCGCGATGATTGGGTCAGCGGCGATGAACCAATGACCGGGGCGCAGCACTCCTACCTCAAACCCTGTCGGAGCAAGCGCCCCAGCCTGATGTATACGCTAGAGACCTGACAAAGGCGGACGCGTCGAAGCGCATTGATGAACTAAAGCACGCACTCGATCTCGAATAACATTTCCGCATGGACCGGGGCGATCTCCTGTTCCGCTACGTCGGTAAAGACCGCCGCGCGTTGCTCAAGGATGTGCTCTTCCTTAAAACCAAGCTAGACACCTGGCAGGCTGCGATCGACTTGCTTGCCGAAGACACCGAGGGTCTCCTTCACATCCATGGCCTCTAAACCGTCTGTCGCGGTCTATGATGCCTGCGTTCTTTATCCATTCCACCTCCGCAACGTCCTGATTCAGTGCGCCTTCGACGGTCTCGTTGAGGCGCGCTGGAGCGACGATATCCATGACGAGCGGATCCGAAATCTCGCCACCAACACATCTTCCTTGCCCGTCGAACGCCTGATCGCCACGCGGGACAGGATGAAAGCCGTGCTGCCTCAAGCGGACGTGACGCACTACCGTTCTTTGGTGAGTGACCTAAAGCTACCAGACCCGGGGGACCGGCATGTCCCCGCGGCCGCCATCGCCGAGAAAGCTTCCCATGCGTGAGACGAGCTCGGCGCGCTCCTCGATGATCCTCGATGCAACCCGCATCGCTTCATCAACAGAGCTTTGATGCTCCGCCAGCAGCATCTTGCCGGAGCGTGCCTGCCTGGCAGCGAAAGCGAAGCGGGAGCGAGCATGCGACCTCCGAAAGAACGCCGCCACAGTCATGGCATGTCAGAGCAATCGGTTGACCGAGCTTCGCCATGGTTTCGGTCGTTGCACCATCGCCCGCGGCGATTTCGGCTTCCAGTTTTAGTTCCCGCTTCCGGGCGAGCGCCAGATTGTCATAATACAGCTCAACCTCCGTCAAACCGCGATCTTGCAAGGCCGGCGACCATTGCGCGCAGCAAACTCCACGACCTGATCTGCAGGCAATGGTGGCGAGAACAAATATCCCTGAACACTCGTACCGCCCAAGGCTCCGATAGCCGTCAGCTCATCTTCCGTCTCGACGCCTTCGATAACGCAATCAAGTCCCATGTCGGCACTGAGGGTCAGAAGTGATTTTACGATCTTGTAGCTCGCCGGCCTCTGATGCAAGTTCGTGACGAAACTCCGGTCGATCTTAAACTTTGTCAGCGGCAGCGCGTGCAGTCGTGTGAGGCTCGAATACCCCGTTCCGAAATCATCGAGCGATATGCCACAGCCGAGTCGGCGCAAGGTCTCGACCGATTGTGTGACTTGCTCAAAGTCGTGGGTGAAGGCAGTCTCTGTAATTTCAAGATCGAGGCGCCTCGGATCGAAGCCGCTGCTCAAGATAATGTCGATAACCCCCAGTAGCCCTTCGCTCGAATTCAAGTCGTGGGCCGAGAGGTTGAAGGCGAGCCGCAAGGATGGATCCCATTCAAAAGCCGCGTTGAGCGCCTTCCTCAAGAGAGGTCTCGTTAGGGTCCCCACCATGCCGGCTCGTTCAGCGATCGGGATGAAACGGGCAGGAGAGACCCTCCCCAGGGCCGGACTGTCCCATCTCGCCAGGGCTTCAAAGCCAATGGTCGCGTGGTCGCGAATATCGACAATGGGTTGGAAGACAACGGAGAGCTCTTTTTCCAGATCGGCCTGTTTCAGCAAACTTTCGACCTTGGCATCGCAGTTGATCTGCTTTGCATGATCGGCATTGAAGAGAACCGCGCCACCGCGGCGTTTGTTCTTGGCATGGTAGAGCGCGTAGTCCGCCCGGTCGAACAACTGCTCGCGGCTCAGCGCCAGATCTGGGAAAACCGCAATGCCCATCGATGCTGAGACATGTATCATGCCTTCTGGCATTTGATACGCCTCCTTCAGCTGTGCTGAAATGGCATTTGCATTAGACACGAGCTCATCGTCTTCCGGCGGTACTGGAGCAATGATTGCGAACTCGTCGCCTCCCAGTCGGAAAGCTGTGCTTGCCTTCAGAAGCCCGGACAGTCGGTTGGCGACCTCGACCAGCAGCCGGTCGCCCACAGAGTGACCATAAAGATCGTTGACGGGCTTGAAGCCATCAATATCCATGACACCCAGTGCCAGTCGCTGACCGTTCGCGCGCGCTTTCTCCAGTTCTGCTTCCAATTGCGCAAAAAAAGCGCGCCGGTTGGCAAGGCCCGTCAGGCTATCAAGATTAGCGAGCCTGAAATTTTCGGCACTCAGCGCGTCGCTTCGCTGCTTCGAGACGACCATGCTCTCAAAATTTCGATAGTTGGTTAGAAGTATCGACATCATACCGGTGCAGACCAGAAACACGTTGACCGCGATCGCGACGAACGTCGGCTGCGCCGTCGATATGAAAAAGGCGATAAACGCACCATTGACGATGAGCGTCACTATAAAGGCAGCCGAACGCAGATACATCAAGCAGAAGATGCAGGAAATTACCGTGATTGCCATGTAGAAAGCGACATGCGAGCGGGTGTAGGCATCTCCATAAGGGACAAGCGCGAACGACCAGAGGGTGAATGCTACGGCGATGCCACCCGCAAGCCGGTTGGTGCGCAGGAGCGCGAAATACGCAAGCTCGGGTGTCGGATCAAAATTTCTGGTCCGGTACCAGAAAAATACGCGCAGCAGGCAGCCGAATGTCAATAGTGTCGGAACGCCCACTGTCAACCATGGCGGTGCGAGCTTCATGTGAGTCATCGCGAGCGCCCAGCTGCTCGTAAGCAGGATGA
The DNA here is from genome assembly GCA_900469445.1 of Hyphomicrobiales bacterium. Lineage (GTDB taxonomy): Bacteria > Pseudomonadota > Alphaproteobacteria > Rhizobiales > Rhizobiaceae > Neorhizobium. Next base: position 49,999 of record UBXM01000028.1, on the reverse strand, counting down.
AATACATCATCGGCATCTGGCGGGTAAAAGCCCGATACTGAGCTTTAAGGAGCTCAGGATTATCGCGTTGCACCGACATGAAATCCCGAAATCTGCGTCGAGCAATCTGCATATTCATAAGCATGTCCATCATTCAATGAACGAGTTCTAACATACCGGCCTTACAAACGTGGAAACCGTTACGGTTAACCAACGATGTAATGAACCCCATGAGTCTGTCCGCCTGTTTACGATCCCGCGCGACAGTTTGTCCGCGGGGGCAGCAGAATTTAAGTCACTCAACACGGGTTCGGGTAGAAGAACTCGACACGGTTGCCGCCTCGCGTCCGAGCGGCGTGACGAACTGGCTTAGACTTGACTGATCAGGATGTCGAAATCCTGCGCCACCTGCTCCAACCAAAGCACAGGCGAAAACGCGCATGCGCCCTCACCTCGAAGCTCACCTAGCAGGCTTGGTGCGTCGGGCCAACGGAAGATCGCTCACCTCCCCGCTGGCCCAAGGCGTTGCCGCTCAAATTCGTTGCGCATTTTAATCCAGCAGTGAAGTCGTGACCGGTTGCCGCCTCAACTGTACGAGCAGCCGAGAGAACGTTGCGGGCATGCTACCCACTGCCTGCGCACGGCGAACCCCTCTAGGTAAGTCAGCCTATTCAACAAAAGCGATGGGCCGACTGACGGCTTCAAGGCCACAGCCTTTGCCAAGCTGTCTTGCTGATAAGCATCTTGTAGGGTGTCTGCACACCTCGCGGTCGAGTTAATGGCTTGGCCACGATCGGTTGCTACAGATCGCGGGGTGCTCCCGGAGAATGACTAGCCGCTTGTTTTACCGATGTGGCCTGGCAGGAACCGGGCCAGTACGCAACGGTGAGCAAAAACCAGTATGCGATCTGCCGGCTTCAATGATTTCAAATTTATATCTGATGTCTGCGAATGTGCCTTGGCAAAACGAAGCATTCTTTCATCGCTTTTTTCTGGTCGTTACCAACGCGATCATCGACGCCGGAACCTCCGCCCAGCATGTTTGTTAGGAATTTGGAGGATTTACTATGCACAAAAATCACGGTTTCGCGTTCTACTGCGGACTAAACGCTGCGCTTCTTCTGATTATAGCACTCTCACTCTGGATGACGGGACCCATTCAATGAACGGGCCGACTGTATCTCAATCGAGGCAGTCCAAGGTGCAGGCGGACCACCTTTGATTATCAAGTGCGGGAGCCTAAGCATTATGGCTGAGGATCCAAAGACCGCCGTTGCAACTCTGATCTGCTGAGGCGAAGATGCAACCAAAGTCATCAGCCATTGCAAACACGTGTACTCCGATTTGAGGAATTAGGCCCCAGGCGCCCCTATTTCGGCTTCGTCTTCCGCGTGATCAGAGACCGCCGTTTGAGTGTTCTCACGTATTTCAGCGCGGATCGTTTGCTGATGAATTTCATCTCGTCGGACGTCGACCCGTTTGCCATGCGCACAATGAAAAACTCGCCTTCTGGATAAATCTCTATGTCGAGCGGTTCTTTGCGCCAGTCTATCGACGCAACGGTTTCCTGTGCTGTTTGAACTACAATCTTGTAGAGCGACCTCCGAATTGAAGTGCTACTAAGGCGTTCGGGCGCGTCTACAACTTTGGAGATTGTCGCGGATACGATACGCTCTCGAAGATGTGCGTCCTGTGTGAACCTTGACGCCCATTCCCGCAACATTGGGCGGAGGTCAGGCCTGCGGGAGTTGTTTTTGTCAATGAAGGAAGAAGGCATGACGCTCCCCTCTCTTCTTCGAAGGCGAGCGCACTTAGTAACCCTCCGTCGCCACCGCCAAGGTCTCGGTTGGTAATGGTTCGATATATAATGCATTACTGATAGGCTGTCGACTCGGGCCCTTTTCTTTGAAGTCCAGCGCTGTTGTATTCAGGACGCTTGAGGCAACTCGAATTACCCTAGATGTTGGAGAATGCCACGATCCCGGGCCCCGATAAGCTCTTTAGACCGACTCCTATTGGCAACTGTTCAGACGCTTCGGTATCCAGTTCTTTCAGTAAAGAAGCAGAGGCGAATGTGAGAAGAGAACTGGTGAAAAGAGAACTGGTCCGGTTTTCACCGGACCAGCCCGCCGCGTCTTTGGGAGAAAGGTCCGTTCTTGCAAAGCCGCAGCGTAACAGCTTAGATGCGACGTGCTGAATGCTAGACCAGCCATTGCCGGATTGGCACCGTGCTTGTTGCGGACCAACAGGAGACTGCCGGTCTTAGACTCGAACCGACCGTTTCAGACATAGTTCCGTGGCAAGATAAAAAAATACTCCGTCTGTGGCACCTCTTCGACGTCGATGTGGTCGAATGGCGTGCGAATTTGTTCCGATCCGTAAATTCTGAGCATCAAGGTGAGCTCTCAACCCGCTATTCTCGATGCCGGCCGAGGGCTCGATCAAATCAAACGACTACCAACAGAGTATCTTTCACCGACAGAGGACTAAAGCTGGCAGAACGAATTAAGTCGGCCTGCTAGAGGAGTTTCTTCGATGCCTGGTGATTGGAGCGTGCCGGTTGAGATCAAGTTGGAACAGCCTGTTCACATTTATCCCCGATAAACAGTCAGCCGCGGGAGACTGCTTTACCCGTGGCCCATCGAAGATGGGTGTTGCTTTTAGCGCTGCTAAACAGACTTCAGGCCACTCGAATGCACATGCAGCGCGTAAGGCGTTCATCGCAGCCGCCGATGAGGCCGAACTGATTATGAGACTGGCTCTTCCAACCGATGCCCGGCGCTGCGTATACGTTCGGCCGAAACGAAAGCCCTCCGGTCCGTATTCGAGTGTAGCACGCTCGGCAGTTAAGAAAACGTGCTGAACGGCCAAGGTGCCCGGTACCATTATTGCGTCAAGCGCCTTCGCCGGACGAGGTCGTCGATGCCTGCACGTCATTTCTAGGCCGGGTTTCGAGAAGATCAGTCGCCTCCGGTTCAGTTCCGGCCAAGAAATTCCTCGGTCGACGAGATTTGCAACTGGACTGAGAACCTATCACCTAAAAGTTCAAGCGAGGCGTCATGAGTCTCGTCAGCGCCGCTACAAACCGCGTCTTTAAGGAGGATGACCCGGTACCCGAGGTCTATGGCGCCAATAGCAGCCGCCAACACGCATACGTCGGTTTCACCGCCTGTGACGACCAATGTGTCGACCCCCTCACCAGTTATGACCCGATGGAGTTCCCCTGTCGTCCATGGTGAGTAAGTCATCTTGTCGAAGATCCTCGCTGGGGGGACCAATGACTTCAGGGATGGAACGAGATCAACCAAGTCAGAGCCGAGCGTCTCAACCGTCATCATCTCCCACTTTTCATAGTAGGCGCGCCAAGTGCCGGACATGTCCTCCGCACGCTGGGGCGGAACGAAACGTGTGAAGATTGTCCGATGGGGGTGTCGCTGAGCGACCTCCAGCACTTGAGGGGAGACATTGCGCATCCAAGGCACGTGCCATGGTGTTTCTTCCGCGAACATCCGCTGCATATCAATGCACAGGTGGATCCAGTTCCTATAAGTCATGGCTCGCCTCCGTCGCCACGAACCGCAAAAACGGCAGTTGGTTCCAATGCATCACACAGACAAGACCATCTCGTCGGATAGCTCCGCGCAACGATTTCGCCAGCTGGGTTCTGCTAGCTTCATTCAGTCGCGGCGACGGGAAGGGAGCGTTTGTGCGCGCTCGCGCGATACGTCTTTAAAATAAGGTTACGGGCGCGCTGTCCAACCGGCTTGCCTTCAAGGAAATCGTCAATCTCTTTGTAACTGACGCCATAGACCTCTTCGTCGGGACGAAGCGGCCTCTCAGATTCGAGATCCGCGGTTGGCACCTTAAACACCAGCTCCAACGGAGCGCCCATGTGTTCCGCGACTGCCCTTACCCGCCGTTTCGTCAGACCTGCGAGCGGAAGGACGTCAGCTGCTCCATCCCCGAACTTGGTGAAGAACCCCATTAGCGCTTCAGCCGCCTGATCAGTCCCGATCACCAACCCACCCGTTGCACCTGCCAAAGCATATTGCGCGATCATGCGTTGGCGGGCCTTGATGTTTCCGAAGTGGAAGTCTTTCCGAGCTGGATCAACCAGATCCGCACCATCGGCCATAACGGCAGCTAGCATGGCGTCAGCGGCTGGTTTGATATCGATTGTAACGACACGATCAGGTTTGATTACTGCAAGAGATTTCCGAGCATCCGCCTCATCGGCCTGGACGCCGTAGGGCAGGCGGACCGCTATAAATCTGGCCTCATATCCCTCGTCGCGAAGTCTCGCGACTGCGCGCTGTGCTAGTAGACCCGCAGCAAGAGAGTCGACACCGCCGCTTATGCCCAAAACGAATGTCCGGCAGGATGCCTTCTGTAAATAGTCGCGTAGAAACTCAGCGCGCCTTAACACCTCTTGTTCAGCATTGAAGTCGGAAGCCACGCCGATTGTGCTGACAATAAGTTTCTGTTCTTCGTCCATGATCAATCCTTCTAGGCGGGCAGTCACTATTCAGGGATGGTCACAGGGGAAACCGCCTTTCCTCGCTTGAGTTCCCTCACGCGGCGCGTTCGGTGCCTGGGTGGCGAGACCGGCGCCGAACGATAGCTATGGCCGCGTTGCTGTTCCAGCGCGCACGACTTCGTCGAAGTTCGAGCTCTTAAGGAACTATCCCCACCGACATTTGTTCGTGCCGGGTTATAAGGGAAAAGACCAATGTCAAAGAAAAACCAGGATCGCTCTGCCAATGCCGCACGGCCGAGTTTAGAGACCGGAACTGAGGCGCGGGATACCGGACAGCCGGAAGTGGGCCGCGGGATCGGTAAGGGCCGATACCGTGACTTCGTTGACGTGGACAATACGCCAAAGCAAGAGCGTGAGGCAGACCATCACCATGGCGCACCTGGAGCGACAACCAAATAGCGAAAGCGGTAGGAGGTCTCGATGACCGATAAAAATTCTCTCCGTGACAAGGTTGAGGCCTCACGGCCACCTGCGAGGCCAAAGTTTGGCGGCGGCAGCGTTGGTCTGATCGCGATCGGGGCGATCTTTGTTGCTGCCCTGTTTCTCGGCTTTGTCGTTTATGGCCTCATTTGATTGGACGAGAAAGGGCGCACGGAAACCAGGGGCCCGAATGGTGGCTCCTGATATTTCAAAGTCAGGGCGGCAATGCCGGTCAGAGCTACCGCGATTATACTCGCCGTCATCATAGCTGGCAGCGTCGTCTTCTACCTCGCCAAAGGCTAATCGTTTCAAAGAAATGCTAATGACAAAACCGGAAGATGAGCCAACCGGAGCGCAAGTCCGCCGCACTGGCTGAATGCAAGAAAAAGACTGTGAGGCTCTACGATGAAAAAAGCTTTGATTTTTTTTGCTGGCACCATGCTTTCAGCCTGCAGCACCGCCGCCGATCCGGAGTAAGCTGCGCGCACTTTCGGACCCGACATCCAGCCTATTCCAGGCAGCATCACATATGGTGGGCAACCCGGAAGCCGGCTTACAAAGTCGCCTGCCGGAAGTAGCTTCGACCATGAATTCACCGATAGCTTCGGAACCCGAGTTGTTGAGCGATACCGAATAAGACCTGATCGTGGCCTCAGCATCATTAGCCGCCAGATCTTTAATCTACCCTCAGACACGTAACTTCCATCGAGGGAAGAATTCGCATCCATTCACCAGTGGCGCCTAAAGACGGACCTCGATACCATCCCACCGCTCGCGGAAATCGCTCTGGCCGCAGCGCCGCTCAACCTTTTGCATTCATGAGCAATGATTGCCAGCTGCCAATCCGCTCACCGAGGTGACAGATCCGCCGGGTTGCGATGTGCGTAGACTTTTAAGAATCAGATGTCTCATGAACATTCTACCTTAGATGCTCTCGTTTATGGATCGCTATATCCGACAGCCCCGACCCAGACGGCCTTCTCCCCTGGATCGGTAGAGAAGATGATCGCTCCGGAGGATTTCGACTGGGCCGGAACATAGTCGATCATTGCTTCGGCGGATTCGACGACGGTAATCCCGTCCCGTATCTCGCCCCGCACGACCACCGCAGCAGCGGTTCGAGTGGAGAGATTTTCGATCTCGAACTCGACACGGACGCCACTTTCAATCGCACTTTTTTGGATGATGGCGGTTCGGAAACTGGGAGACTGATCCTCTTCCGTAATTGCTTCGAACCCAACCCAGCCCATGATCGTCAAGATAAGGAGCCCGGAAACAATGCCAACAGCCCATTCGACCCAATGCGGATCCTTTTTCTCGGAATGAGGTCGGCGAGATATTTCTGTCATGGAACCTCCTAGAGGATCAGGCGCGCTGCTGCCGCGCCGATTGACCCAGGGAACGATAGCACGATTACGAACATCAGCGCCTGTGTCGAAGCGACAGCATCTAATCTACCGAAGGTCCATAGAACGAAGAAGCTTATCGACATGGAAACGATGTAGCCTGGCAGCGTGAATCGAAAAAATGCATGCCACCAAGGCGTACCGGCCGGCATCTCGTGTGTCCCCTTGAACGCTACGACATAAACGAAAGCATGCATGATCCCGATCGAGATTATCATCGTCGCTAAGGCGTGCCACGGAGTCATTTTGAATGAAATCAAGACGATTTCTTCGGTCGGCGCTACGTTGAGGTTCAAGAACAGCGCGCCAACCGCCATTAGCATCAACTCCTGGGCGTAGCTGGTCGATAGCTCGTCAGGGACAGCGTCTTCATTGTCATCCCGGGCAGCATTATCACCGTCATTGGAATCATCGTGTTTACCGCCGTGTTGATCGTCCGAAGATCCGCCAAGCTGAGAGCGGCCGAGAAGCGCTCCGATACTTGCCGGAACTGCCTGGATAGCGATCTTCCCGACAATTTCGGAAAAAGGCATCCCTATCTTGATATCACCAAACAGGATCAAAATGCCCGCGCTCATTAGAACGCCCAAGCCATAAGCGATATTAGCGTCTCGGCACGCCTGTATGAGCGTGGTAGTGCGCTCGAACCCGACGCGATCGGCCAGAAAGATAAGCAGTGGGACGTTTGCGAGCAACAGGAGAAACAGCCGATGGCGCTCCATGTAAAATCCGAGCTCCCAAAGCTCCATCGTCATCAACATCGGGATGCCGAACAGCAACGCGCCCGCAGCGCCTCTGCCAAGCCCGACTAGGAAGATCCTGGGCTCTTGCGCTTTGGGTCTTCCCCGCTGCATCGATTTTGACATTAGTGCGATCTCCCCTCCTCAATGCAGCGGACAACATTCGAGACCGGTGGAAGTTCCTCGTGCGCGTCCAAGCCTGGATTCGAGCGGCTAGCTTACCAGCCGGAGCTGCTATGCGAGACACGAGCGGGTGGACGGTCCTCGAAATCCGGTCGTGCGGGCCGACGGTCGCCAGAGCGACTGAGTTTCGTTATATACCTGCGCGCCAGGCCGCCGACCTGGCCGAGCAACGCCGCACTGAACAGAATGCCGGCTCCGGAGTGGCGGGCGGAAAAACAGACTTAGCGATGATCCAACGGCGATCTTCCGTCGTAGACGTCTTGGATGCCTATGCTGGCTCAGGAGGCGCCGATGCAGATATACCACCTAAACGTGTTCTACGATGACGACGCTGTATCAGATCAAGATGGAAGTCCGTTTGTTGATCTTGCCGCAGCGACGGCAGAAGCGTTCGGCTCATTGTGCTTCTTGGCCGCGCAGGACATGGGGCACGGCCGCAGGATACGGGTGCGCAGGATCGATGTCGCGTCCCCGGATGGGGAAGTATTGGGGTCGGTTTCGCTAGCAGAGGTTATAGCAACCATAGTGCCATTCGAGGACGACAGTTTCTTTGCTGAGGTCGCCCGACAGATCGCTCTATAGATATTCGTATGAGCCAGCGTTTCGGGCACGCAAACCTCGAGCTCCGATCAGACGACGTCGTTTGCCTCATCGGTGGCCCGTCGAAGCGCTGAATGGCTGGCCGGCGGCAGCCAAGATCGAGACGGCTCCATATCCGGGATATCGATTGCTTGGGCAACGTATGTAAGCAAGTCCTGGATCCGAGAGCGGCCAAAGATATAGTCAAGCCGTGGGGGTACGATAGCCGGTTGGACACTGGAAGAGTTTTCGGGCATGGATTGCGATCGGTATATCTGACTAAGCAAGCGAATCGCCGCCCCTCCTCTAGGCAATGGCGCACTCATCATAGCTCGGTGCAGCAGAAGTCGGGCTATTATAACAGTGCGTCTGTTGAAGCGGGCGAACTGCCCGCCTGCGGCCGTCTTTTCGAGGCAACACCGCCGCTCGCTAGGCTGGTCAACATCACACGCACGCAGCGATCTTATGCCCGGTGACCAATTTCTATGCAAAAACAAGGCCCTGGACCTTCCGCTCTGCGCTGCGGTTAGTGGGCCGCAGACTGGACGGGAGTAGAATTGAGGACCATATTCACGCTGGGACAAACCGGTCGAGCTTCCCACCCCGGGAAACGGATCCCGTCAGATCAGTGGGCTTTCTAAGCCTTGGCTTACCTCAGCGAAAACTGGCCCGCGCAGCAAGATCTACACTTTGTTAAGGCACGAAGCGCTTGCCGAGGTGCGCTGGCGGGGCACAGCCACATCCAGCAATGAGAATTGCAGTTTCGATCGACCGTGCGTTATCTCGAACAACGGAATGCAGTTTTTCGTCACTAAATGCCTCTCGGACCAAAACATGTTCGGTGGGGTAAAGTCGATTTCCGGAGCCCGCTCAACTCCCGCTGCAACGACCACGGTGATTAATCGTGCACAAAGAGCACCCTCCTGCAAGTCCTACTCCTTTGCGGACCGGGGTACGAGCGCGTCTCCCTTCCGGGCCTCATCATGCTCCGCTTCCAAAAGGCGATCCAGAAGTTGGGCAAACATGCCTTCGCTCCGAGGCGGCTGGTAGGCGGGCTGCTGCCGTATCGCCTGGCGCACCATGCAGCTCGACGCTAGCAAGATGAAATCGTTCGAATAAGCATCCATCAGATCACTCCGCTCACTTCCATCTATCCAGATCGGTCTCAGTCCCCCCACGCCTGTTGCCGATCTCCTTGATGCTGCCTTTCACCAGGTCCTTGGCGTCTCCTTGATTGCCCGCCTCATATCGGATTTGATGGTCTTGGCTGCCGGCTACGCGTGCGCTGTCCTGCTCGCGACCTCTTCCAGAATTCGACATAAAGATCCTCCACGTGTGTGCAGATCGAACATGCGTTGGTCGTGTATTGTTCCACGAATGAGCCACTGCCAGAACGATTGTCCGGATGATGAAGCGCTGCCTGCCCTCTTTCAGTGGTCGGCGCTAGTAGTGGCAAGCCGGCCGGCATCTTTGAAGCCCGCGACGACTTCTTCTGCTGCGGCTTTAAGGGAGGGATCAACCATTGCGCACGAAATTTAACGAAAGATGTAGATGCGTCGATAGCTACAGACATGCGCTGCAGCGTCCAGCCAATCATCATGTTCGCTCATCCCCCACGCACCGCTCAGCCACGCCCTGGCCCACATTGGGAATGTTGAGTTGTCGCTGCGTGAACGTTTAGAAAGTGTCGGCACGCTGAGTCTGGATCTTTCAAGGAACCGCCCATACCGGCAGCACGCGTAAAACTTCTCTTGCTGTGCATTCCGGGGCCTAAGGTACGCAGCCTCTTTCACGAGTATCGCCGAGAACAGCCACTGTCATCCCAGGCAACAACCGTGCCGGCCGTAAAACGTCTACGTCCGTGCAAATCGCTAACGGATACTGAACGGGAAATACTTCGCGTTGATCCTATCATATGTCCCGTCAGCCTGGATTGTTCCAAGGGCCTGATTCAGACGAAGTAGGAGATCTGCATCATCCGGGCGCACAGCGATGCCGGCGCCCTCTCCAAAGTAATCTGGGTCCTTCACATCTTCACCACGGAATTCACAGCAGCTCCCAGCCTTTGTATTCGTCAGCCAATCGTAGACCGCTAGCTTGTCCTCCAGAATGACGTCGACTTCCTCAGCCTCAAGTGCTTTGTAGAGGTCAGGCGACGAAGAATAGACGATGCGTTCCACGCTACTGTAATGATCGTCGGCATAGCTTGCCTGCGAAGTCGACAACGTCACGCCGAGCTTTTTGCCAGCGAGATCGCTGGGCTGCATGCGCTTGAGTGAGGACGATTTCTGAACAATGAACACCGACGGGCTATCATAATACGGGTCGGTGAACTTGACCTTCTCCTTACGCTCCGCGCTCATCGACATCGAGGAAATGATCGTGTCATATTTATCTTCCAGAAGGTTAGGGATCATGCCATCCCAATCCTGGACGACAAACTCGCATTTCAGCTTCGCTACACTGCAAAGCGCTTCGGCGATCTCGACATCAAATCCCTGAAGTTTGTTATTAGAGTCGAGATAATTGAACGGTGGAAAGATGCCTTCGAAGGCAACCTTGATTATGGTCTCCTGCGTCTCGGATACCGCCGGCGCTGTAGTGCCGAATATGCATAATCCGATTACGATGCTTGAGACCAGGTTTTTGGTCCTGCCGCCGACGTTCTTGAACATTCACCGCATCCCTTGTTGTGCGCCATTCTTTCTAGCACGGACACGTTAATATGAGTTGTTGAGCGGTCGCTTAAATTCCGACTGCTTTTATAAGTGTTTTGAAATCTTTTTGCTGAATTCTGCCTCAAAAATTGGGGGCAGAATTGCTTGAGCATCTATCCGGCGTGGTGTCGAAAAGCTTTTGTCGCCGCAAAAATTCCCGACTGATTTTCGTACCTATCATTGCGATCGGCATCGCCGCGGCCTTGCTTGCAATCGTCGCCACGCTCTGGGCTGGGGTCGAGAGCGATCTGGCAGCGCTCGAACGCCAGAAGGAACTGGTCACGACCAAGCTCGCCGATCAGGTCAATCAGGTGGCTTCGGATATGGCAGTGGTTGCCAATGGCTACGCTTCGCTTCTCCCACGCGCCGTTTCCGGCAGCGATAGTCCCAACTATGAGGAGGCAAGAAGATTTGGCGAGACAATCACTGCGGTGTTCGGCTTTGAGCAAATGCTTCTTGTCGATCGACAAGGCGACCTGATCCTTGATCGTGACGCTGCGCTCGCTCGACGGTATCAGTGGGTGAGGCCGCTTCTCGCAGACTTCTTCGAGAGAGTGCGGGACGGTCGTTCTCGAACCGCAGCGGGTGCGCAGGGCAAAGGTTCACCCGTCGCTTCACGTGCCGAGATTTTGCGCCTCGAGGGCCGAGCTTCGATCGCGAGCATAACACCCGTCCATTTTAGCAACCCTGATGGAATGATAGAGCCACAAGCACAGTATTTTCTCATCGCATTCAGGTTCCTGGACGGTATCGTACTCGACGATCTCAGTCGCGAGATGGGTTTGAAAGGTGCGCGATATGCCCGCACCCTGGATGCGGAAGATGGAGAAGTCGCTTTCCAGGTGGAAGCGAGTGCCACAGGCGACCCGATCGGCGTGATAATCTGGACACCGGACCTGCCAGGTTCCCGGGTCATAGAAAAGCTCACGCCTTATCTGTGCGCCGCCATCGCGGTGATCGGCGGATTGTTCTGGCTGCTGGTGCGACGTCTTAATCGAAGTTGGAAGGAGCTGCGTCACAGCGAGCGACACGCCAGGGAGCTTGCCCTCCAAGACGTGCTGACGCGTCTTCCCAATCGCGATCTCTTCGCCAGACGGCTTGACGAGTGCTTCAAATCCACCTCCTCGGATTCTGGCATTGTCGTCGGGTTCATCGATCTCGACCGTTTCAAAGCCGTCAACGATTCCTTTGGTCACGCTGTTGGCGACGAGTTGATCATCGAGGCCGCTACGCGCATGAATGAGGTGCTCGATGGACGTGGCACACTCGCCCGCCTCGGCGGCGACGAATTCGCAGTGCTCCTTATGCTGCAACGACAGGACATCGCTTTCCACGCCGAGGTTTTTGAGACCATCATTTCGGAGATAAGTCGACCTTTCTCCCTGCGGCAAGGCGAGATTACGGCTTACATAGGATGCTCGATTGGCATCGCTTCAGGTACCGATCATCACTGCCCGCCAGAAGAACTGCTCCGCCGTGCAGATGTCGCGCTTTATCAGGCAAAGGCCAAAGGACGCGGTTGCTACGTGGTTTATCACGCTGAGATCGAAACCGCGCAGCGTGAGCGCGAGCGTCTGGTCGACGAACTGCGAACAGAACTCTGTGAGATCGCGGCCGCGTCGCTTTCGGGTAACGACATGGAGGCATCATACCGCCCTGCCCTCGAAGTCCATTTTCAGACCATCCATCAGGCCGGAGACGAGAGCAAGGTATCGGGTGCCGAAGCGCTTGTTCGCTGGCGCCACCCACGGCTAGGGCTCCTGTCGCCAGACAGGTTCATACCGCTTGCGGAAAGTACGGGGCTAATCGACAAGCTAGGAGAATTCATTCTGGAGCAGGCCTGTCGTATTGGTCAGTCTCGCCTGCCGAATAAAACCATTTCCGTCAATGTCTCACCAAGGCAGTTGAGGAACTCTGGCTTTGCCGACAGCGTCCTGGCCATGCTGAGGAAAGCCGAATTTGCCCCCTCCTGCCTGGAACTTGAGCTGACGGAAACGGCGCTCGTGGATAATCCGGAACAGGCGAAAGAAACCTTAAGTCGGCTTCGGGGCGAAGGAATTAAGATTGCACTCGATGACTTTGGCACCGGCTATTCATCGCTAAGCCATCTCATCCATTTCGGCATAGACCGCATCAAGATCGACCGTTCTTTCGTGCGGTTGCTCGATACACAAAGCAATGGTGCTGCAGTTGCCGCGGCCGTTACGAGCCTTGCACGCAATCTCGGAATTGAAACCACCGCTGAGGGGGTCGAGACACAGGGCCAGAGGGATTTCCTGGTTGCTATCGGGTGCAACGATCTCCAGGGTTTTCTGTTTTCGCGACCGGTTATCGCGGAAGAGTTGAAGGCATACGAACACGAAGCACAGGTTACTCGACCGACCCAGGAGTTCTAGACTATCCTACGAGGTCACCTTCACGGCTGTTTGATAGAAATCAGGGCGACGGCTGCAGCCTTTAAACGAAACACCATCCACACGGTCCTTATATCAACACAGCCGGCTGCGCCCAGTACGGCGCCTGCAGTCTCGGCGCCAACTGGTCAGACCCGCAACAAGACAGCGGCACAGGCGGTCCTTTTCAGTTAAACCGGCCGGCGGGCAACACGACACGACACTGAAATCCGAGCATCCGGCGTTTGCTCGCGCAGTCGGTACGATAGCAATTATAGACAAACGCAAGTTTTCATGGCCTCATGAGTGAAAGGCGTATTTGGCGCGCCTTTGACTTGCAGTCTTTGCTCGCCCCTCGGAACCGCCCGAGGGGCTTTTTGTGAGTACGGCATCATTTTCTTTTCTCCGAAAGCATGGCGACTATATCGAGGGTCTGGGTGCGATGGAGGCTAGCCTCTTTCCAACTGCTGTTTCTCTAGGCAGTTGACATGTTGCTGCATCAACTGGAGCGGTGCAGGCACAAAGGAAATGTCAGCGCGTCTGGGTGAGGCACGCAGGCAGCACTCCGCCGAAGCGGAGCGCTGCTGTCCTTTGACGTCTGCCTTTGGATAGCCGGGGCTTATGCGTCCAAAGCCGATCCTGTAAATAGATGCCCCGAGCGACCGCATTGCGAGGGCCGTCACATAATTCGTGACGTTGGTTATATGCGCGCCATCGCAATGGCACACCGACCAGCCAATCGAAAGCACAGAGGCATGGTTCACTATGCGGCTCGACATGGCAGGCGGTTAGTGACGATGGAACTAAGGCCTCGCTATCGCATTCTCGCTTCCGTTAGCCACTCACATTTCAGAGGAAATGATTATGAACAACATCGTTTGGCTCGTTGGAGCCATCGTCATCGTACTGGCAATCCTTAGCTTCTTCGGATTGCGGTAAAAGTTACCCCCGCGTTCAAAGGCTGCAAACATGTAGCGTACGCGGCGTTCGGTACAACTTAAGTGCGCAAGGCTGGTATGGGGATCGCGCTACGTGCGAGCCCCTTTACCCTCGTAGGGCGACGAGTTGCAACATACTGCCAGCCTCGCCTGCACACCCGCCACCTTCGTGGGCCCATCGACGTTATTGTTTGTCGCGACCCAACAGTCGCCTTTCCCCGTCGATCGGATGACGGCCTTTATCTCCGCAAACTCACCATCTCCGCGGACGCTCCTTGCTTCGACCGCCTCGGCCAGTAACACTGAAATGCCAATGTGGCATCGCAGCACGACTGAACGTGTCGCGCTCGTCGCGCCCGGTGTAGATGTCCAGCCACGCCCCGTGCCAGCTCACCCTTTTTCCTTTCTCCTGCCGATGAAGGATTGGCGTGGCTTGCCCGGGCCATACGGCCAACGTCCGGTAGTTTAGGCTGCCTGCGGTTTGGTGTCAGCTTTTTTGGGAACCTCGACCCATCGACCGGGTTATTTGACGTCAGACTAACGTCTGACACATTGAGTGAAGGAGCATGCCATGCAGAAATTATTTTGGGATAAGCCAGTGGTCGCCGGCGAAAGGTTAATTTTCGGCCCAATGGAAGCGCAGCGTTTTCTTCACGCTAATTGGACTTATCCAGAGAACCCAGATTATGCCGCTGCCGATCTCTGCATCCGCAAGGCGCTCGACGGTCGAGCTACTCCTGACGAAGCGCGCGAATTGTTCGAGATTGCCGTCCAGTCCACCAATCCGGCTCGTTACGCCGATGCGTTGAAACTGGCTGGGTAGCCTGGCCGGATTGCGGAGTTCATGACCAGCGTCTCTCTCGGAACAGCTCCCATGTGGCCTTTTGGATAAAAAAAGAGGATAGCCCAATGACCACAATGACTTTTGCGCCGATGATCGCGCTCGCGGTCTTTCTGATCATCGTTATCGGTGTTTTCACTTTCATCATTCTGAGACGCGGAAAGTTGAAGAACCGTAACCCTAGCCAGGTCGATCCCGACAAACCGACCGCCGAATGGCTGAAGCGCGAAGCTGCCAACGGGAAACGCCCATTCTGATCCCTTTCTCCTTTATTTTCACCTCAGAAATTAAAGAGTGTCCATGTCGACATATCTCCCCATGAGTATCCTTGCGGCACTTCTAGCGTGCGCCCTCGCTGCTGCCGCGATCGCGATTTACACCCGGTGGCAGCGAAGCCGGGCACCTTCTCCACAGGTGCCGCCCGAATTGCCGACCCATGAATGGCTGACCCATGAATGGCTGACGCGTGAAGCGCAAAACGGTGTCGACCAGCGCGCGTCGGAAAAATATGGCGGGCACTCGGGCAGGTGAACCGCGCCTGCGCCTCGGATTCAACAGAGGGCTTTCTAATCGGATGCGTGCCGCCTTCGTACGGTCTTGTATTCTCTGGTTTAAGCCCGACTATTATATCGGCTCTCCAAGTGCGGAGAGGCTGATCCCTTCCATGACCGTGTACACAGTTGGCAAAACATGCTGCGGTGACTGAAGCGGCAGTGATAGAGTAATGCGCAACTTGGCTAGGTTTGACGGCCCGTCAGCCTTCCTAGTACATCCCCGATTTCATAAACCTTGCGCATACAATTGTCGCTACCATTTCTAACTTATTGGGCCGACTACCTCCGTTCGTCTGGATTCCTAAAAAACTCAGAGCACCAAGGACGATGATGCGGCCTGAAGTAAGGTGAGCTACCTATAGTCGGATCAAACGTCCTTCTGCCGATCCAGCACTAGCTGTTACCTCCCTCGCCGTTTTTATGAAATTTCGCCTCTGGCGGCCACCAGAGCGCTCGTCGCACCGTCTGCAGCCCTTCACCCATCCGTTACCGCGTTTCAAGTCCTGTAAGGCTGGATTCAAGTCATAAGACACGCTTGCAAAGGGTCATTTTCTCACGCATATTTTGTTTGTACAGAGTATTTGAAAAACGCGTGAGGGAACAATGGTAGAACGGCGAGCCGCCAATCCATCGCTGGCCTCGAAACGTCTAATCGGCTACGCGCGTGTCTCGACCGACGATCAGGTCCATGACGCTCAGATGGACGAGCTACGTGCCGCAGGCTGCGAGCGCATTTTTCAGGAGCACGGCTCGGGTGCATCGCGCGCGCGGCCGGTGTTGACCAGACTGCTCGGAGACCTGACTGCCGGCGACGTTCTTGTCGTTGTCCGGTTGGATCGCCTCGCCCGTTCCGTCAGCCACCTGTTGCAGGTGATCGAAAACCTTGAAGAACGCGGCGTTCATTTCCGATCGATCCGCGATCCCATCGACACGTCCACGCCACAGGGGATGTTTGCCCTTCAGGTCCTCGGCGCCGTCGCGCAGCTCGAACGGGCACTGATCGCCGAACGAACCAAAGCTGGTATCAAGGCGGCAAAAGCGCGTGGCAAGCTGCCGGGCAATCCGGGACTTCGAGAGCGGCGACCAGAGGCGATCGAGGCGGTGTCGAAGGCGCGAGAAAAACTCTATCTCGACGAGCTGGTCTCTTCCGCCCAAACCTGGTTGCCCATGGTCCGGCAGCTCCGGCCTCAACACAGCTGGGACAATGTCGTCAGGGTGCTCAATCGCCGCGGCCATGACTGGACGGTAGAGCGACTGCGCCGCGCGGTACATCGCATGGTCCGTGAAAAATTGGCCGACCCCGAGCTACTGGCGCGCTCGCCGCGGCGCGCGCCGGAAGATCACCTAATGAAGATCGTAGCGGCGATTGCCATTGCTGACCCCGGTCTGTCATTACGCGAGATTGCCGCCCAGCTGGACCAGATGGGAGAGCGGCCGGCCCGCGGTGGGCGGAAATGGCAGCCTTCCTCTGTTCGCCACCTGCTGGATGAGGCACATCGGTTTGGCCTCATTCGTTCTTAAGCGCGGAGCATCAGCTTGCCGATCGCGCGGTTTACGCGCCCGGCTTTGTACGGCATAGATTTCCAGCCCTCGCTTTGGATAATGCCACGTGCCAACTGCTGGTATTCGGAATCCGCACGGAGAATTAGGACTGACGCCGCCCGCGAACTGCATCTCGAATACTCGTTTTGCGGAAAGTCGGATGTTGCAATAGCCCTTGAAGGGAGAAGGTCTGGAGGCTGGGCGGCTGCACGTCGCCATGCTGATGAAGAAGATGGGCATCGAGGCGCCCGCGTTCGGCTCTAACCGGTCAGTGGGACAATGCGAATAGCCAAGAAAACTAGAACGAGCCAGATTAGTCCGAGCAATGCCAACTGCTTGCGCGGGACATCGTTAATCGACCTGTATCGTGACACCACGAACCAAATGAGGCCGTACCCCACCACAACGACAAGAAAAGGGATGGCTACGGCCATTCGGCCTCCTATACCATGTCTCCACAGTCAAATTTGACATTACACCTTCGTGATACTCCGGAGCCCTTAGATGCCATATGAAAAGAACCTTCGCTTCTATGCTTACGCCAGGTGGGAGCCAGAAAGCCGACAGGATGGTCAACATTCCGCGTTGATTGACGGCCCATTCAATATGGAACTTCTGAATTCTTAATAAACTGCTCGCCGTCTACATTTTGGATGGCAAATCTGCTAGTTTGATGTCGTAAGCGCGAAGTACTAAAAGGCCTCGTCCTAGCTTCGTGCCTCCTACCGTTTGCTACAGCGGGGATGTCATTGAAAAGCGCACCTGCGATGAGCAGCCGCACAACTCGCACGGCCGGACTTTCAATTGTGCCTGACGCTTGACCCTTGCCATCGACGCAAATCCTATCGCCCGTCTTCTCAGGCGAAATGTTCTGCGCTCTCTACAGTGGGTACACAACCGAGACGAAGCAGGCTGAAAGGCTACGATCCGATGAGTGAAAGAGACGGCAACTGCTGCTGGTTCGGCGCGAGTCATCGGGCGACGCTGCGATGGCTGTCATAGGCGTAAGGCTATCGACCCTCATTAATTGTGGGAACCAATCTTCACAACCCGCGTTCTCAGGCTGCCGTGCCGACCTTCCCCTCCGCGCGGCTTCCTCCACCCCGCTGCACTCCCTGACTTCGCAGCGGGGTTTTCTTTGCCGAAATCTGTCGGGAACAAATGGTAAAACGACGCTGTTCCACAAGGAGCCGATGCCTTCGCATGGACGTCGGCTGTCCTTGTACTGCTCCCCTCACCGGCTCATACCGGTCGGGGTTGCGGCGACCGGAACACAAGAGAATAGCGAAGCCGAATGGCATATAGTAGATTACGTATTCTCATCATGGCGCTAGGTCCACGCGCATTCAGAAGCTTGCCAGATGGCGTCGGTCTCAAGACTGCGATCCAAGCCAAGAGCGAAGGCCTAGTTGAATCTGATGGCGAATTCTCAGCGAGTGCAAAATATCGGCTGACACCAGCGGGTATTTCAAAAAAAGCGCTCTATGGCGGACCACCGCGGAACTAATTCGAGAAAGAATGGTTACGTCGATATCGGTATTGATTGCATGCTACCGATCTCCAAGCCCCTTGCCGTTGCCTCCCTCCGGCAGGGGGTTTTCGTATCTGGAACAGTGCCTTCGCAAGTTTGGCTCCTACCGGCCACATTGCCCGTGGACCGTACCCCGATGGTGCCTTACTGCCGCGCCTCTCTCTCATGCCCGCGCGCCAGAGAGTACTCCCCTGAACCTATGCGAGCACGTACGCTTCGATCGCCGCCGCTATGAAAGCTTCCCGTGCGACTTCAGTCGGAAGCAAGCCTTGAGCCGCTTCCTTACAGAGTCGCATTGCTTGCTGGTAATGATGTCCGCGCTCGTGAGGCCACCTATTTTGAAGGTAGTGGATTGCGTCGGATGCACTCTCAACCGCTTCGGATGATCCGTGCCCAATGCGTACAAGAACGGGCACACGAAATGGTGCGCTCGCCAGAATATCGACCGCCATTGCTCACTCCCAATCCTGCCACTTAGCTCTTAATTTTCGGCAGATGCGTAATATTTGAGCGGGTTTGTCGCCTTGTCAAGAATTCGAGTGCCGACTAAATAAAGTAGCTCCTGCTTGACCCGTCACGATCAATTTAAGCCGATGTGAAATCTCGCATCTATCCAACGCCTATCATGCCGCGTTAATTTGAGGCGAAAATGGGGCACTCACATGCACTTTACCGCGTACGAGCCCCTGGAACCAAGCGACTTAACTCAGCTGAGAAGCGTGCTTGAAGAAATCCGACTTCACCGCGGGATTGAAGCGCGTGATCCGAGCCTCGATGACCTGGCGCGCGATCTAGTCAATTTGTGGCTTGGCGGTTTTCGGGGTTCTCATGAGCTGAAGGCAATGATTACGCCGATCGATCAGCACCTTATTCAGTGACGAATGCGCGATTTCGTCCGGGCGTTCATGAGCAATTCCTGCTTGGTCGCGAACATTCCGAAGAGCTTGGTAAGGCGTAATTGCTCGTCGCTGGTCAAGGAATATTGCAGGGCGAACTCAGTGACCGTGAGGACCTCCTGAGCACCAGAAATTTCCAATTCAGTTTTATCTATATGCTTTGACAAATTCCCACTCCGCGTTGCGTTGCGAAACGCACAGGGGGCAGTTCAGTTTCAGTACGGTTTCGTACCAACCGCAGTCGTACGGCCATTAGTCTAGCAGCAGCGGTGATATTTCTAGGAACAGCGGCGGAATTCGGTGGTTTTAATGCCACCGGAATATAGCTTCCCAGCCGTCCGGCACCCTGCCCGCCAGCGCGCTCTCTCGGTGGCGGGCCTTTTATCACTTACGCGGGTTCGGATTCACCGTTCGTTCCCCGAGCGCGCAAACCCGACGCTGAAAACGGCTCTTGTGGTCACGTGTGCACTTAGGGTCGATATGACGGCCAAATTTGTGAAAACTTGTAGTTTTCCTCCGTCATTCTCATTGCTCAAAAGTGCCACAGACTATTGTGCTTTGTCTTCGCGGGACCATCCATCAGGGACATACCAGAGCAGTCCTTGTCATCCCCGTCCGAGAAATCGCCTTACGGTTAGGCGGCATGACAGTCAAATGCGTCGCTCTGATTCGCCAGCCGACTGGGATTAGGAGACGCTTAGCCGACTTATCGACTCCTTTTTTTAAGGGCACGTTCGTGACCATTGAACCACGAAATGAGGTGAAACACCTTAGTTTCTGGGAAATTTAGAGATGCATAAGATAGCGTGCCGCCGACATTAAGATCTTGCTAACCCTAAATAGCTTGCCGAGCGCAAAGAATCGCGTCTTATTGCAACAGCGGATGATAGTAGATTTCACCGCAACCAAGCGCTGTTACCGATTTTTGGGCTGAATATGAAAACGAAGGCTGAAGCTACGACACAATCGCGCGAGACGTTGGTGAGCCTTATCGACAGGCATTCCTCGGCTCTTGCTGTCCAACTTCAGGCGCACCACGTCAGCACGTTTCCTCCAACTGCACAGAAGGGCATAAGGCACTTTCAGCCATCGGAAGCCGCGAAGCTTGTTGGCGTGAAGGAAGTCTATCTCCGTCAGGTGTCCAACGATATCGATGGACTTGAAGTTAGCACAACGCCGGGCGGGCGCCGATCTTACTCCGTCGAGGATATCGATAAGATCCGGCGGCATCTCGATAAAGTAGGACGCGCGGATCGCCGGTACCTGCCTCATCGAAGGGATAGTGAGGAGCTTCAAGTTATCTCCGTCATGAATTTCAAAGGTGGGTCCGGCAAGACGACGACATCTGCGCACCTTGCGCAATATCTCGCACTGCGCGGCTACAGAGTTTTGGCGGTAGATCTCGATCCCCAGGCGAGCCTGTCTGCACTCTACGGTCATCAGCCAGAACTTGATGTTAAAGAGAACGAGACAATGTACGGCGCGATCCGATACGACGAGCAACGTCGGCCGCTCAAGCAGCTTGTCCGCAAGACGTACATCCCTGGCCTGGACCTTGTCCCCGGCAACCTTGAACTCATGGAATTCGAGCACGATACTCCGCGTGCGCTCATGACACGCAAAGCTGGTGACGTCATGTTCTTCCAGCGCGTCAGCGAGGCGATCGATGAGGTTAACGCGGACTATGACATAGTAGTTATAGACTGCCCCCCACAGCTCGGTTACCTGACCCTGTCTGCCCTCACCGCAGCAACATCAGTTCTCGTTACGGTGCATCCTCAGATGCTGGACGTTATGTCAATGAACCAATTCCTGGCGATGGTAGCGGACCTGCTGCGCGAGGTCGCCGCAGCCGGCGGGAATGTGGATTTCGCCTGGCTACGCTACCTTGTCACAAGGTTTGAGCCGTCGGACGGGCCTCAGAACCAGATGGTGGGATATCTTCGGTCAATTTTTGGGGCACACGTGTTGAATTTCCCGATGTTGAAATCGACCGCAGTGTCTGACGCGGGCTTAACCAATCAAACGCTTTACGAAGTCGAGCGTAGCCAGTTCACCCGCAGCACCTACGACCGCGCCCTTGAGGCCATGAATAGCGTGAATGACGAGATCGAGACGCTCATCAAGAAAGCTTGGGGTAGACCGACATGAGCAGAAAAAACCTTCTAAACCTTATCCAGGTCGACGCCGACATGCCGACCAAAGCACCAGCCTCGGATAACAAGTTGGTCGGCCAAGTTGCTAACTCAATGCGAGAGGAGAAGGCGCGCCAAGCACGTGCGGATGATATCGAGCGGCGCTTGTCTGAAGGTCAGGCGGTCATAGAGCTTGACCCAGTTGTGGTTGAACCATCCTTTGTGCGCGATCGGATGCCGGGCGACATCGCAGGACTCCTCGCGTCTATCCGAGATCAGGGTCAACAAGTGCCGATCCTTGTTCGGCCACACCCCACAGAGGCAGGCCGTTACCAAGTCGCTTTCGGTCACCGCCGCTTGCGTGCGGTACAAGAGCTTGGCCAGCAGGTCAAAGCAATCGTTCGCAGCCTCACTGACGAAGAGCTGGTTATTGCCCAGGGTCAGGAAAACAATGAGCGCGAGGACCTTTCCTACATAGAGAAGTCTCGCTTTGCGCATTACCTCAAGAAACGTTTTCCGCGTGAAGTCATCATTTCTGCCATGTCTCTGGACAAAGCGGAGATTTCTCGAATGTTTGCCCTTATCGACCAAATTCCAGTGGATTTGATCGACGCAATCGGGCCGGCTCCGGGCATTGGTCGACGTAGTTGGCAGGAGTTGGCGGAGCTTGTTCAAAAGTCCTCTGGCAAGGATGCCATAGAGATCGTTCGTGGCGAGGAGCTGCAGCGAATGCCATCGCAAGATCGCTTCAAAGCTGTTGTTGCAAAGCTTAAGCCGCGTCGCACAGTGCGGCTACCGGAGGTACTGTCTGCACAGTCAGGTGAGCGTCTTGCTCACGTAAAGCAGAGCAAAACCAAGCTTGAAATTACAATCGATCGAACGGAAGCGGCGGACTTCGCTGCATTCTTGTTGAACGATGCGGTTGCGATCTTCGAGGAGCGCCGCGCAATCAGTCAACTTAAGAAGGAAGCGTAAACCGCAAAAGAAAAGAGGCCCCAAAACGTCGCCGCCTCGGAAGCCCCTATCTCTTAAGCAAAGATAGAATCGCATTTCCGGGAATCATCGTCAAGAGTCTAGGCGCCATTTTGGCGAACGAATTTCTTTTGCCTGCTGAAAGGTGAGAGACGATGCAAACGGATAGCGTGACGACGCCCTTTGGGCGGCGGCCGATGACGCTCGCCCTACTGAGGCGTCAGCAAGCGACAAAGCTGATCGAGCCTGGCAAGATCGCTGACAAGTGGAAAGTCTTCAGAGATGCGTCCGCGGCGATGGAAGCGCTAGGGATCCAATCAAACAGCCTCGCTGTTCTCGATGCCCTTCTGAGCTTCTACCCTGGAAATGAACTGCGTGAAGATGCACAGTTGATTGTTTTTCCGTCAAACCTGCAATTGTCACTGCGCGCCCACTCCATGCCAGGTTCGACACTGAGACGCCACTTGGCTGCCCTTGTGGAAGCGGGGCTTATTGTCCGTCGTGATAGCGCCAACGGTAAGCGCTTTTCCAGAAAGGGCGCGGCGGGAAATGTGGAGCAAGCGTTCGGCTTCGATTTGTCCCCTCTCCTCCTCCGCTCCGAAGAGCTCGCTATGCTTGCCCAGGATGTTATCGCAGCACGCTCCGCCCACCGCAGAGCGAAAGAAAAATTGACGATTTGTCGGCGCGACACTCGCAAACTCCTCACGGCTGCGATGGAAGAAGGCGTTGACGGTGATTGGCAACTTATCGAGGACGCCTATATCGATCTGGTCGGACGACTGCCCAGAACCCCTACGGCAGCAGAACTCACCGATATCCTCAACGAAATGGAAATGCTGAAGGATGAAATCCTCAACCGCCTGGAGATCAAGAATAATTCCGGAAATTCTAGCACCAATGATGCTCAATCTGAGCGCCACATACAGAATTCAGAATTAGAATCCATTACTGAATTTGAACCTAGCTTAGAAAAAGAGCGGGGCGAAAAGCTGAGGATATCTGCAACGTCGAGGGAACCGCTGAAGTCATTCCCGCTTTCCATCGTGCTAAAGGCCTGCCCGCAAGTATCGGACTATGCACCTGGCGGCACGATCCGAAGCTGGCGCGAGCTGATGTCAACTGCGGTCGTGATCAGATCGATGCTTGGCGTAACCGGCTCTGTCTATCAGGGTGCCTGCGAGGTTATGGGTCCCGAAAATGCCGCGGCGGTGATGGCCTGCATTCTTGAACGGGCCAACCTGATCAATTCAGCCGGAGCGTATTTGCGCGATCTGACCAGACGAGCAGAGCAAAACGAGTTTTCCATCGGGCCGATGGTGATGGCTGCCTTGAAGGCGAACAATCAGACGTATCTCAAAGCGGGGTAAGGCGATGACGTCTACGTTGAGGTGGGTAGGCGCTGTAGTCAAATTTGAGCCAGTACCCGGCAGAGGTGAGATGGACCAAGCAGAGGAGGCGGTTGGCGGATGATCGTAGCAGGTGCCGATGGCGCCGTTGATCTTGAGCACGTCGACCATATGCTCGATGCGGTTGCGCTGGCTATGGAGCGTCTATTCATGTTTGATCTTCACGCCGCGGTTTGGGCGACCCGGAATGACGGCTTCGATCCATTGTTTAGCAGGAGCGTCGCGGATCGCGCCCAAGTCGTAGCCCTTGCCGGCAGTAGGAGCATCGGCCGCGCGCTCGGGAAGGCCGATTCGGAGTAGTATGCGTTTCGCAATAAAGCGCTTCGCGGGCTTCCACGTGGAAGGCGAGTCGTCGTCCACGCGGCACCAGCCCGGCTTTGAAGCTTGGTTGGTGAACCCGCCCCGCAAGTGGCCAGAACGTCAGTGCGGACCGCGGTTTTGTTGATGCTGTGGTCGATGCTGTCCGTCGTCATCGCGGCGAACATAGGGGCGACGGCGCTCCACACCTACCCCCGCAAGGATGCCGTCGATGATCGGGCGGTTTGCCTGGCCCCATGATTCTCATGGCTTATGAGGCAAGA
The DNA here is from genome assembly GCA_900469445.1 of Hyphomicrobiales bacterium. Taxonomy (GTDB): domain Bacteria; phylum Pseudomonadota; class Alphaproteobacteria; order Rhizobiales; family Rhizobiaceae; genus Neorhizobium. Next base: position 25,649 of record UBXM01000028.1, on the reverse strand, counting down.
AAAGAGACCACCAGCGAACTTGCACGCTTGAATGTGAATTGCGTGTGGAACGGAAACCAAGCAAAGCAATGAGGATAAGAAGGCGAGACGTTTTCCATGCCCCAAAGCGGACGGAGTTACCCATCGTCTATCATGGCGGTTTCGCGGAGCATGATTGGACGCCGTCCGATAGTTGGGAATTTGTGAAAGTCGCCAGGTCTAGCCAGCATTGGTGCGATCTACTCTGCATTCTTCTTTTGCGAGGCGTTACGGGAAAGTTGACCGCGGTCATCAACCTAACTGATTGGAGATTCTCACTTTTCCGAAAGTTCGGAAACAGCGACGTTTCGATGATCGCACGTGTTCGAATGTTAAGGTCCTCCAGCGTTCGGGGGTGGCTGTCACACGAGCAAAGCGTCGTGCCGCTCCAGGAGGTGTTGCAAGAGCGTAGCCAAGCACGGTAGACGCGAAGACGCCCGGATGGAAGTTGCATGGATGACCGGCAAGGGCTGGAAAAACTCGGCTTTGAGAATTCTCAATTTGTCGTTCCAATGCCAGAGATCTACCGTGCTTTGCTATCCAGTTGCTCCGTCGTGCCAATAGCAGAGCAAATGATCTGGAGCGTCAACTAAGCCTGTCTCTTATACGAGGATGGGATTGAGGCAGGTGACGCGATCCTTCGGGCCAATGGCCCACCATCCGGTGGCATTGATACCGCGCTACGAGCCCCAAGATGATGCCGCTGATACATCGCGATCACTACCTTGAGCCCTTCCGCGTCTCTCAGCCGAGAAAGAAGCAGCGCGCTAAGGATCGGTTTGCCAGACTGGCGCGTGGACTATGCGATCTTTGAGCCTGCTAGGAACGGCTTGCAAGCCCGATCGTAGAACTGCTCGCATCGCGCAGCAGGGTCCAACCGGGACGGGATCGATCCTCGTACGGGAAGTGCTGGCCACTCTCGAACTAGGATCAGACGCAGCACGTAGACCGATACGTCCGGATGCAGCTCTGGAGCCAATGACAAGTTCTGACTGTTCTGCGCCATGAGGTGGTCTGTGATGATCGTTCAAGCGGCTCGCAACGCGCTTTAGTTTTTCCTGGTGAGCAATGTGCATGGTGGGTGCGGCTCGTCAGGTTGTCGGGACGGGGAATGGCATGTGGGGGATCCCATAGCTTGATAAAGTCATCGGTTTCGCACCGTGATTGCACAATCATGCCACAAGATCTGTAAAATAGTCCCGTGACGAGCGGGACGCTGACGCCTGTCCTGAGACTGGTGGAACGAGGAGCAATCCGTCAATCAGATTGCGATAGAGACAGATATCTAATTGCGGCGCCGCCACTATAACCGATCAGCGCCGTTGATCAGTTATAGGTTACGGGAGGCAGAGACAGTGCCTGTCGACTCGCATGCCCCCGCGCTATCAATTTCACGCACTGCTGAAGAGAGCATTCTTCTCTGCTTCGTCATGTGGGTCGCCTTGCTTGCCGATCGGCCAATGCGATCGTATTGGGAGGATGGGTCTTTAGCCGTCACACTAGATGCAGTCCAAAAACTTATGTGCAACGGGATGCTGTTCTTTTTTCGATTTTGCGGTGTTGCCTAGCGTCGATCTGTTGTCCTTTTATTTTAACGACATCTTTTAACCCGGGAACGTCCTGAATGGCATGATCGGATCGTCTTCGAGACTAATTGAGGACGATCCGATCATCGCCTAAGTTTCATGAAGGCGAACCTGGAACGGACAGCAAATTGACCGCGGTCATCACTGTAACATATTGATATCGCCCGCATTTTTATCGATGAAATTACCTTAGTGCCGCTTGTGAGCTGCAGGCCGCAAGGGAGGCTTCGCCGCGGCTGGCATCGTAAGGTGCAGGAAGTCGCTCGACCTGATGTCCGCCATCCGCGCCCTTGCCCCCTTTGCTCTTCGCGGCAAGGGGATAGGCCCCGTGCAATGTGGGGAAAGGCAAGAAAACGGAAGGGCGGACCACCGGTCCGAAGAAACCATGGGAAGACAGGAACTGGAAAACCTGCGGGATCAGGTCCCGTGCGCCGCTGTCCTCGAACAGGTTGGCTTCGCAGTAGATCCGAATGAGAGCACCCAGCGGGCGATCAAATACCGGCGCGCTAGAGAAATCGTGATTGTCATCCACGAGGGGAGGGGATGGTTTGATCCGCTGTCTGATGCCAAAGGCGATGTATTCGGTCTTGCCGAATATCTGGATGGTCTATCCTTCAGTAATGCCGTCGAGCGCGTGGCTGAATTGATCGGGTATCCGATCGCTCAGCCACTATCGCGGCGAGCCGGACATATCCGGCCTGTTCGCAACGAAATCCTTGTTACCTCCGTCCAAACGCGCTGGTCCGAGCGTCGCCGGTTGTGGCACGGATCGGCGGCCTGGCGATACCTGCGATCGGAACGCCACCTACCTGATGCGATCATCCGCGCCGCGATGCACGCCGAACTTCTGCGGGAAGGGCCTTATGGCAGCGTGTGGGCGGTACATCTCGATGATGACGGCGCCGTTTCCGGGTGGGAAGAACGTGGCCCAATCTGGCGTGGCTTTGCCACAGGTGGTTCGAAGGTGCTTTTCCGATTTGGTGCCGAGGATGCGTTGCGGCTCTGCGTGACCGAAGCTGCGATTGATGCGATGAGCCTTGCGGCTTTCGAAGGTTTTCGCGAGGGCAGTCTCTATCTCAGCACCGGGGGTGGGTGGTCGCCAACCACCGACACGGCGATACGCAGGCTCGCTTCTCGTCCGGGCGCCCAGCTCATCGCCGCCACGGACGCAAACAGCCAGGGCGAGACATTCGCCAGCCGGTTACGCGATATCGCAGATGTGGCCGGCTGCGACTGGCTGCGCCTCAAACCGCCGGAGGAAGACTGGAACGATGCGCTGCGCGCGCGAGAAACCGAAAGAAGGGAAAGGAAGATGAAGAGGGCAGGGGAGGGAAACAGAGGAGGCCTGCCGCATGCCCGCCGAGCGCATCAAGGGTGAAGCTTCGCCCGGCTTTGCCGGCCCTTGACCCGCCCGGACGGAGAGGCGGCCTGAGGGGAGGGGTCCAGAAGGGCTGAAGAGAAGATGGCGACCGCGAGGATCGGCTGCGCTTCAGGCCAGGACGAGGCCAAGGAGGCCGGTATGAGCGAAACTCCCATCCGCAAGATCTATCAGGGCATAGCCGATCGCCGGCAAATGTTCCGCATGTTCGACCGCCACGTTCAGCGCCCAAACCGATGGGCGGGTGACGATGGCGCTCTTTACCGTGGCGAATGGTTCGAAATCGACGAGCCTTCGCATGACTATATGTTCGAGATCCTGCCGCCACTGTTCATGCGCGGCGAACTGTTCGCGATGCGCGAATATCTCACCGGCTCGATCACCAGCGTCTTTTTCAAGCTCTGGATCGAAGGGACGATGCGATATTTCCATGCCTATTGCGATCTGTCCGACCAAGGCTCGCTTGATCGCATGCGCGCCGCCATCGTCGAGCGGGAAGGCCGTCCCATCCGTGCGATGACCCGCGACGAACGACTGGAGCATATCTGGTCCAGCACCGCCGACGATTATCGCGGATATGCCGGCGATCGCTGGCCTGAAACGGATAGAGGCCAACGCACCATCATGCTGTGGAGCCCTGGTCGCGGGACCGTCCTGAAACTGCTTGCTGGTCTGACGGCCGATGAGATCACCGCCAAGCTCCCGGTCCAGCTTCGCCATCTTCCCGATGCGATTGCAGCGTGAGGGGGAGACGATGCTGACTTTTTCCATTGAGGCCGTGCGCAGCGTTATTGCTCGAGGCATCGCTGACGCCGATGCTAACGGCGGGTTTCTCGATCCCCATGGCGGGCTTTCCGATATCGACAACCGCAAACCGGGTCTGTGGCTGGTTGGCGACCATGGCGTCTATTTGTGCTCGAATGGCAGACTTGCAGAGGCACGTTTGCTTGTCGTCTACGCGCAGGAGTGTGACCCAACGCGGAGCGACGACTGGTTCGAGATCAAGCGCCGCACCTTCGGCGGCGACGATGGCGTGGATTTCCTCGACGCCGTGGAACTCGAACGTTTGATGAGCGCTGCGCCCGACGGAACGCATATGCGGTTCAGCATGGACGATAGTGCCATGACGATCGACCTCATCCGCCTCTGACACCGACCGCTACGGTCACCTGCCTCACAGTTTAGCGCCCGTTTTGCCGTGACCTCGTTTCGGATGCCGGCGCATGTCCAACCGTAGGAGAATTCCGCAATGGCACATGACGATCCCTTCACGTTCGATATGTTCGGAACCACCTTGCTATCCTCCGGGATCGGCCTTGGCGTGACCGCTTTCGCCGGTGATTTTGAGACTGGCCCGCAGGACGACGATCCAGACCCGACACCAACCGCGCCCGCCGCGGCACTCCGTCCTGTCTCCAGCCCCGCTGCGGTGACGCGCGGACAAGGTTATCGAGCAAACTTCTATTTCGAAGATGGTGAGGCCCGCGATCTGGCTCCATCGTGGAAAGAGCGAGCTAAAATCAATGTTGCGGCAATTCTGTCTGCGAACGAACTCGAAAAGCTCGGCATCCCGGCAACACGTGAGCAGCAGAAGCGTCTGGTCCGGTTCACCGGCTTTGGCGCCGGCGAGCTTGCCAATGGCATGTTCCGCCGTCCGGGCGAAGCGGAGTTTCGCGAGGGCTGGGACGATCTCGGCACTTCCCTGGAGACCGCCGTCTCGGATCGCGATTATTCGAGCCTGTCCCGCTGCACGCAGTATGCCCACTTCACACCCGAATTCATGATTCGGGCGATCTGGGCTGGCCTTCAACATCTTGGCTGGCGCGGTGGACGGGTGCTGGAACCAGGCATCGGCACAGGGCTTTTCCCAGCCTTGATGCCCGAGGCTTACCGCGATACGTCCTATGTCACCGGGATCGAACTTGATCCGGTCACCGCCCGTATCGTGGGGCTCCTGCAGCCGAAGGCTCGGATCATCACGGGTGATCTTGCCCGCACCGAGCTTGCGCCCATCTATGATCTCGCTATCGGCAACCCGCCTTTCTCCGACCGCACTGTCCGCTCGGACCGTGCCTATCGTCCACTCGGCCTTCGCCTACACGATTACTTCATCGCCCGGTCGATCGATCTCCTGAAGCCCGGCGGGCTCGCCGCCTTCGTCACCTCACACGGCACGATGGACAAGAGCGACACGACGGCACGCAAGCATATCGCCAAATCAGCGGACTTGGTCGCGGCAATCCGGCTGCCCGAGGGCAGCTTTCGTCGCGATGCCGGCACAGATGTCGTCGTCGACATCCTCTTCTTCCGCAAGCGCAAGGTTGGTGAGCCGGATGGTGAGCAGATGTGGCTCGATGTCGATGAGGTTCAGGCCGCAACCGGCGACGAGGGGGCGATCCGCGTGAATCGCTGGTTCGCGCGCCATCCCGATTTCGTGCTCGGCACCCATGCCCTCACCTCCGGGCCGTTTGGCGAGACCTACACATGCCAGCCGCTCGCGGGCTCGGATCTCGAAGCCGCTCTTGCCGCTGCCATCGATCTGCTACCCATCGATCTCTATGACGGAGAGCCGACGCCCATCGATCTCGATCTGGAAGACGAGCTCGGCGAGATCGTCGACCTTCAGCAGAAGGATGGCGTTGTCCGCGAGGGCAGCTTCCTCCTCGACCGGTCGAAGGGCCTGATGCAGATGCTCGACGGATCGGCCGTACCGGTGACCGTGCGTAAGAGCCGCACAGGCGATGGTATCTCTGACAAACATGTGCGGATCATCAGCAAGCTGCTCCCGATCCGCGATGCCGTTCGCGAGGTTCTGAAGGCGCAGGAAACCGATCGGCCTTGGCGCGATCCTCAGGTGCGATTGCGTATCGCCTGGTCGAGTTTCGTGCGTGATTTCGGGCCAATCAGCCACACGGTCGTCTCCGTGCTGGAAGATGCCGGGACCGGCGAGGTCAAGGAGACACATCGCCAGCCAAACCTTACACCGTTCCGTGACGATCCGGACTGCTGGCTGGTCGCCTCGATCGAGGACTACGACCTCGAAACCGACACCGCCCGACCGGGCCCGATCTTTTCCGAGCGGGTGATTTCACCGCCGGCCGCACCCGTCATTACCTCGGCCACAGATGCTCTAGCCGTGGTGCTGAATGAGCGAGGTCGCGTCGATATCGATCATATTGCCGAGCTCTTGCATCGCGATTGCGATGCAGTAATTTCAGACCTTGATGATGCGATCTTCCGTGATCCTGCGGATGGATCGTGGCACACCTCCGACGCGTACCTGTCCGGCCCGGTTCGCACCAAGCTTACCACTGCGCAGTCTGCAGCCGAGCTCGACCCGGCGTTTCGGCGCAATGTCGAGGCACTAGAGGTAGTACAGCCCGCCGATCTGCGCCCATCGGACATCACCGCCCGGCTTGGCGCACCATGGATCCCGGCATCCGACGTCATTGAATTTGTGCGCGAAACCATGGGCACGGAGATCCGAATCCATCACATGCCGGAACTCGGCTCCTGGACGGTAGAGACGCGACAGCTCGGTTATAGTGCAGCCGGTACATCGGAATGGGGCACCAGCCGCCGTCATGCCGGCGAACTTCTGGCCGACGCCCTCAACAGCCGAGTCCCACAGATCTTCGACACGTTCAAGGGCGCCGATGGAGAGCGTCGGGTGCTGAATGTCGTCGACACCGAAGCTGCTCGCGACAAACTTCAGAAGATCAAGGAGACATTCCAGACCTGGGTCTGGTCGGAACCAGATCGGACCGACCGGCTGGCGCGGGTCTATAACGATCGTTTCAACAACATCGCGCCCCGCAGGTTCGATGGCGCGCATCTCCAACTCCCCGGCGCCTGCAGCGCCTTCTCGCTCTATGGTCATCAAAAGCGTGGCATCTGGAGGATCATCTCGTCCGGGTCGACCTATCTTGCCCATGCCGTCGGCGCCGGCAAGACGATGACCATGTCAGCAGCGATCATGGAGCAGAAACGTCTCGGACTGATCGCCAAGGCCATGCTGGTCGTTCCCGGACATTGCCTCGCGCAGGCGGCGCGGGAGTTTCTTGCGCTGTACCCCTCGGCCAATATCCTCGTAGCCGATGAGACGAACTTCACCAAAGACAAGCGAGCCCGGTTCCTGTCGCGGGCCGCAACTGCAGTCTGGGACGCGATCATTATCACCCATTCAGCCTTCAAGTTCATTGGCGTGCCATCTGCCTTCGAGCAACAGATGATCCAGGATGAACTTCAGCTTTACGAAGATATGCTCTCAAAGGTTGCTGATGAAGATCGTGTTTCGCGCAAGCGCCTCGAGCGCTTGAAAGAAGGGCTGCAGGAGCGAATGGAGGCGCTCGCCACGCGTAACGACGATCTTCTGACTATCTCGGAAATAGGAGTCGATCAAATCGTCGTCGATGAGGCGCAGGAATTCCGCAAGCTGTCTTTTGCGACCAATATGAGCACGCTGAAGGGGATCGACCCGAACGGATCGCAGAAAGCCTGGGATCTCTATGTGAAGAGCCGTTATATCGAAACGAAAAACCCTGGCAGAGCACTGGTGCTGGCCTCTGGTACGCCGATCACCAATACCCTCGGGGAAATGTTCTCGATCCAGCGGCTGCTTGGCTACGATGCATTGCATGAGCGCGGCCTGCACGAATTCGATGCCTGGGCGAGCAATTTTGGCGACGAGAAAACCGAGCTCGAACTTCAGCCGTCGGGCAAATACAAGCCGGTGTCGCGCTTCGCTTCCTTCGTCAACGTGCCCGAGCTGATCGCCATGTTCCGCGCTTTTGCCGATGTGGTGATGCCGGAGGACCTGCGCCAATATGTAAAAGTTCCGGAGATCGCGACAGGAAAGCGCCAGATCGTGACGGCGGTGCCGACGCTCGCATTCAAGTCCTACCAGCAGGTCCTGGAAGGCCGGATCAAGGCGATCGAGATGCGAGAGGGGCCGGCTCAGCCCGGCGACGACATTCTGTTGTCCGTGATCACCGATGGCCGCCACGCCGCGATCGACCTGCGTCTGGTCATGGCGGCAATGGACGACGAGGCCCACAACAAGCTCAATCTCCTGATCTGCAATGCCCACCGCATATGGCAGGAGACTGCGCAAAACAGTTATCGTCGACCGGACGGCAAGCCCTATGAGCTGGACGGCGCAGCGCAGATGATCTTCTCCGATCTCGGCACGATCAATGTCGAGAAAAGCAGGGGATTTTCCGCTTACCGCTGGATCCGCGATGAGCTTATCCGGCTAGGCGTGCCAGGATCGGAAATCGCTTTCATGCAGGACTTCAAAAAGAGCGAGGCGAAGCAGCGCCTGTTCGGTGATGTCCGCGCCGGCAAGGTCCGCTTTTTGATCGGCAGCTCCGAAACCATGGGAACCGGAGTGAATGCGCAGCTTCGGCTGAAGGCCTTGCATCACCTCGACGTGCCGTGGCTGCCTTCGCAGATCGAGCAGCGGGAAGGCCGGATCGTTCGTCAGGGCAATCAGCACGATGAGGTCGATATTTATGCCTATGCCACGCAAGGCTCGCTCGACGCGACCATGTGGCAGAATAACGAGCGCAAGGCGCGCTTCATTGCAGCGGCGTTGTCCGGCGATACCTCGATCCGTAGGTTGGACGATCTGAACGAGGGGCAGGCCAACCAGTTCGCCATGGCCAAGGCGATCGCCTCCGGCGACGAGCGTCTGATGCAAAAGGCGGGCCTTGAAGCCGATATCGCCCGGCTTGAGCGACTGCGCGCCGCCCATGACGACGATCTCTTTGCTGTGCGCCGGCAGGTTTCCGACGCCGAACGTGAGATCGCCACGGCGAGCCGGCGGAGCGAGGAAATCGACCCGGACATCGCGCGACGTCATCCAACGGGCGGCGACGCGTTTTCCATGACTGTGAAAGGCAAGCCGCTGACCGAACGCAAGGACGCGGGCCGGGTGCTGATGAAGGAGATCCTGACCCTCGTCCAACTTCAGAGCGAGGGTGAGGTTCTTCTCGCCTCAATCGGCGGCTTTGATCTCGTCTACGAGGGTGAGAAATTCGGGCGTGGCGACAACTACCATTATCAGACCGTTCTGCAGCGCACAGGTGCAGACTATGAGATCGACCTTCCAGTGACCGTCACGCCGCTTGGCGCGATCTCACGTCTCGAGCACGCGCTCGACGGGTTCGAAGAGGAACGTGGACGTAATCGCAGCCGGCTCGATGACTATCAGCGCAGGCTTGCATCCTACACGTCGCGGCACGGTGGGGCATTCGCGTTTTCGGATGAACTGGCCGAAAAGAGAACGTCTCTGCGAGAAATCGAAAAGCAGCTTGCTGCCGGCGTTACGGGTGAGAGTGTGGACATCGCTGCATAGCTGTAATGCGCAAAATTTAGGTGCGTTGTGGTGACATATTCATCATAACGCTCACAGCTGATGCACATGGCGGTCACCTCCCAGTTCCGCCGCAACAGCTGTTCCCCTCTGGAGGTTCAAGATCTCCACACTTATGGGCCGCGGTTTTCCGTCGGCCCTTTTTTCTTGGTTCGTCAGAGCGCTTCTTATTTGGAAATCGTCCCGTCCAATCCGGAACGGAGCGGCGTCCAATCCGGAGTTGCGAGAGTTTTAATCAACGTTTTCGCAAAGAAATTCAGTGGCATCGTGTCGCGTCGATACCTCTTTTGGTCGTGTTAACTGCTGAAGCGTCGTGGGAGGCTTTGCCTGGACACCGCTTATGTCGTGCCAAGTTAACTCGCCTGCTGGCACAGTTCATCGGCGAGTTTCGAATGGCGGTTCAGAACCCCCAGCAACTGGCTGCTCGGGCCGCTTGGTTCGACTAAGCCTCGCGTGTAACTCCCTGAAAATGATTTCGGATTCAGTGATCACGTCCGCCTGACTCTCAGAATTTATTCCAAATCGTCGTCTGGCACGAGCAATGAAAGACGTCTTGGCACGCGCGATGATCGCAAATGCAACAGCGGGCGGCGCAGGATTTCAGCGCAGGTTTACGCGTTGACGACCGCGGCGATGTCCTGCAGATGGCGCAGGCCGTTGGGCGCTTTCGGCGCGAGAAGATCCCGTTCGATCTCCATGACCACACTCCTGACCGTGTCCGTCTTGTTCATCCCACTCGCCTTCATGAGCCACTGGACGTCCCGATCGGTCTTGGGCGAGATCTTGAACGATAGTCTGCGCTGCGGGATCCTCACAGCCTTGCCGACCCGATTGCGCTGTTCGATCTTCGCCGCATTCCAGGTCTCGAATTCGCGTCGAAGCATTCCGGCAGCGCTTTCGTCGTGTCGAAGGCGTTGAAGGTAGAAAGCGAACAACGATTTTCTGAATCGTGTCGTTGCATCCGGATCGATCCGGTAGGCAGCCGCATCGATAATCTCGATCTCGGGAGCTGGGATGCTGACTTCGAGCGGGATATCGGCTGCCTCCCGCGCGCGCCTAATGGCGGGCGTGGATTGTGCGGGGATCGACAAAACGGCCTCGCATTCGTCGCAGACTGCCGCGAGAATCCCTTTCACCACGCCTGTCCCGTCATCGAACGGCACATCACGGTAGGCGAAGGTCGTCGAAACGAGCTTGCCACAGTCAGGGCAGATCGCCTTACTCGTGTCGCCGGGCTGATAAAGCTTCATGGGTAGCCTCATTGATGCACGCTGATGAACACCGTATCCGGGTCAACGAAGTAGAATTTGATGTACCAGCCATCACGCTGGATGATGTGGACTTCGATCGACGGCGCCTGATGATGCGGTGAAGATTGATGATCTTGGCCCTGGCAGTGCTTCAGGACGTCACAAATCTGCTCTGCCGTTACCAATCCCATGAGAAGCAGGTTCTTCGTCGATACATTTGAGCGCGTCGTCTCATGCTGGAAAGTCCCGCTTTGCAGCGCCGTGATAACCTTTCTCTTAGCTTCCTTGAAACCTGTCTTCGGCATATATACGAAGATCCTCGTAAAAAATCAATCCGCCAAGTGCGCCGACTTAGCTACCACCCGACGAGACATGCTCGATTGGGGCGGCCGGTTCAAGCTCCAAGGGAATGAAAGAGGGAGAAGGAAAGGGGAAGAAACCCCTCTCGCAGATCGCCTGTCCCGGCGTCGCTTCGCTCAACCGCCCCCTCCTCAACCCTGCCCATCGGTCTCGCAGGGCTTAAGGCCCCGCTCTTCCTGCCGGGCAGGGCCGCTCGGGCGCAGTTGCGCCGGACCGTTCGCCCCGCGGTCCGGGAGATGTCTTCGGAAAGAACTGAAGGCAGGAAGGGGTGGCGACCGCCGCTCCGAAACCCGCAAGGAGCAATTCACATGCATCTCATCATGATCGACCCCCGGGCGCTGAATGACAATCCCGACGACGCTCGTCAGACAAAAACATCGCCTCAGGCCGATGCTCTGCTTCTGGCAACGGTGAAGGCCGTCGGTATCATCCAGCCTCCCGTTGTTTCGCCGCAAACGAACGGCGGCAATGGTTATGTCATCCAGGCAGGTCATAGGCGCAAGTGTGCTGCCATTGCAGCTGATCTCACTGAAATCCAGGTCCTCGTAAAAGATCCCGCCGACGACAACGGTGCCATGCAGTCCATGGTCGAAAATATCGCCCGCGAACCGCTTTTAGGTTCTGTTTCGCAAATGTCCTGTTGGGTTCGTACGGCCGTCATGGTTCCGGGTGATATTGGCGGGACATATCGAGGAAGGCAGGCAGACGTCCGGGTCAAGCGTTCCCGCAGCGAAGCGAGGACAACGCTTGAGGCGGCGGCGACACCATAAGCTTGTCCATGAAGTGCAGGACTAAGCCTGCACTTCTGCCACGTGGCGAACGGGAGAGCGCGAGGGGAACCCCTCGCATTCAAAAGAGAAGAGTGCGCCGGAGGCGCTCCGCTCAAGATAACATCCTGTTTGGAAAGCTGTCTTCTTTGTTGCTGTGCAGGGCTTTGAGGCCTGCCTTGCGTCTTGTGCTGTTTTGAGCGACGGCGAGCAAAGAGGACAGATGATGGTGCGCATCATCAGGGCGGCGATGGGGTATTCGACGATACCGGCGGGCTTTCCAATCCTGGTGTCGGAACGGATGTCGATCATCAAGCCGGCGTTTGCCTGGCTGTTGGAACTGGCGACAATACCCGGTCGCAGCCATGCGGCGGAAACGGTTCGGACTTATGCTGAGCATCTTCATGAGTGGTTCGACAGCCTGGAGCAATCGGGCCTTGATTGGCGGGGTGTGAGTGAGGCCGAGATAGCATCCTGGCGCAATCGCATGCTGTCGCAGCCGAGCCCGCATACGAAACGCCCTTACGCGCGTTCGACGGTGAATGATCGGGTGCGCACGATCTGTCGGTTCTATGCCTGGGCGCAAGGCCGCGGCATGATCGAAAGCCTGCCGTTCCACTTTGTCGATGTGCGGGTGGGCACTGGCCGGCGGCAATCTTTCCTAGCCCATGTGGATGGACGCCCGGGGGTGATGGCGGCGAATATCCTAACGGTCTCCGAGCATGAGCATCTGCCGCGACCATTGCGTGTCGATCAGTTGCGCCGGGTGTTTGCGCATCTGGAGATGCCGTATGGTCTGATGGCGGAATGGGCGCTGTCGACGGGATTGCGGCGTAAGGAGCTTTGCGGCCTTGCCGTCTTCCAGGTGCCGGAGACGGCACATCTGGACGCTGAGGATCATCCTTTGATCGGCGTGCCGCTGACGATCACCAAGGGTGACAAGCCTCGCACGATCTATCCGCCGATCCGCCTGGTCGATCGCACACAGCGCTATGTCGATGAGGTTCGTACGCCGCAGGTCCGGGCTTTGCGCCGCCGTCGCGCGAGCTATCAGCCTCCCTCGGCACTGTTCCTCAACGGCCATGGAAACGCGGTCAGCAAGGCGCGATTGACGGCGGTTTTTGCCGAGGCGTTCCGCGCGGCCGGCGTGGCAGGAAGCCTTCATTGCCTGAGGCACACATATGCGACGACGATGCTGGTGCAGTTACAACGGCAGGCGATGAGGAGGCCGGACCTCAATCCGTTGAAGATCGTACAGGTCCTGCTGGGCCACAGTTCGATCCAGAGCACGGCAATTTACCTGCGGTGCGTGGAGCTGCACGGGCGGGATCTGGCCGACAGCATCGACTATCTTTATGGCGAGTTGATCCCCGATGGCCGGTAGACGCGAACGGATTGATCGAAAGATGGCGCCCGAGGTTGGATTGGTCGTTTTGGGCCCGTCTGCTGATGCCATCGTCGTCTTCCGTGATGGTTGGGGCGATGTCGTGAAGCGTTACGATCTGGGAAGCGTTGGGTTGCCGGCAGATATTGCGATGCTGCTGGCCGATGCCTTCCGTCACCATCATGTCGCCTCGAGCCATGAAACGCATCGCCATTGCTGGCAGGCCTTACGGACATTTGCACGATTTGTGGGTGAGGATGGCCACGTCTTGTCGGCTGATGATATGACCAGTGCTATGGTCGGGCGCTATATTGCATGGCTGGATCGGCAGATCACGGCTCAGACAAATGAGCCTTGGTCGAAGGGCACGCGGGCGAATGTGCTCGCGCAGCTTCAGCAGATGATTGGCTGGACCAAGCGCCGGCATCCGTCGCGGCTGCCAGCTCGGATCGACTTCCCCTGGCGGGTCTGGCCGAACCGCAACGCCGGTAGCCGGCGGCGCCTTACAGAGCAGGATCTCAAGGCGATCCTTCGCGCGTGCTATGAAGAAATCGACGAGGCATGGGAACGCTTTGAGGTCGGGCAAACCATCCTTGCGGCGCAAGGACCGGTCGAGGGTGCCGATCCCGAGCTTTGCGACGCGATCCGGGCGATTGCCGGTGTGGACGAAGGCCTTGTACCCTCACGCGTTCGTGCGATCCGCAGCGGTGTAAACATATCGGCGGTCAACCGCCATGGTGGCCTTCGCCATCTGGGCAGCTATCTCCATCTAACGGGCGAGACGGTCGTCGCGTTCTTTCTCGCGCTATCGATCCAGACGGCGGGCAATCCGGATGCCTTGAGACTGATGACGCGCGATTGCCAAGTGGCGCATCCGCTCGACGAGCATCGTATCGTTGTCGAGTGGGCCAAACCGCGGGCCGGCGGTAAGGTGAAGCGCGCGCAGAGGCGATCATTCGATCGCCGTCGTCGTTATGCGGCGCCGAACCTGATCGATAAATTGCTGTCGATGACGGCGCCGTTGGCCGCGCGAGCCAGCCGGCAGGATCAAAACCGACTGTTCCTGTTGAAAAGCGAGAAGAAGGTCGCCGTGACGCTCATTGCCGAGGCAACCTTGTCGCATGCGCTGAAGCCGTTCATCAAGCGCTCAAATGCCCGGATTGCGATCTGGAACAAGGCAGCGCCGGAACGAGCCCGTCAGCTCTTGCCGGATTTTGCAGCCGTGCTGCTGCGTGGCAGTGTCGCCACCGAATATTACAAGGCGTCCGGCGGCGATCTCCTAGCGACACAGGACGTGCTCAACCACGCGCGCGCCGACACGACCGAGCTTTACATCAAGGGGCCTCAGACGCAGCGCATCCAGCGTGAGACGATTGCCCGTTTGCAGGGTCTGATGCTTGGCTGGATCATCGGTGAGCGGGCGGAGGAAAAAGATCAGGCGAAAGGCGGCGAGATTGCAATCGTAGAGAATGCAACGGTTCCCTTTAGCCATGATTGCCTCAACCCGGTTGCGGGTGCAGCACCTGGATCGACGGCCGGTCGGGTGTGCCGCCACTTCGGCGGATGTCTGCGCTGCCCAGGTCTGGTGATCCCGATCGATGCTGAGCATCTGGCACGCATCCTCCAGGCGAAGAAGGAACTGGAGTGTGCGCGCGAGCGGATCGATCCGCGTCGCTTCGCGCTTCTGTACGCGCAGAGCCTGCACATTCTGACGCACGACATCCTGCCCGGCTTCCCACAAGCGCTGCACATGGAGGCCGAACGCCGAGTGTCGACGTTGCCAATCCTTCCAGCGCTGGAGTGACGGATGCAAACGTCTGCTGCACGCGATCTTGTTGCCGAGGCGAGGCCGGACCTGCGGATATCGGCGCGCTCGATATGGCCGGATCAGGTCTGGCATCTTGATGGCGTTCGCCCAGGCGGGAACCGCAGCGACTTCTCGCTCGACTGGGGATTTACGCTTGTTGACGACAGCCGGTTTAGCGATCCGCAATGGGCCGAATGGCGCGAGTCAGCGAAACTCTTCCTTTGGAGCCTGAAGCTGGACCCTCCACCGGGACGCCGGAACGTCCACGAATCAACGATCGTCCGCATCTTCAATATGGAAAGGATATTGATCCGCTGGATGGTGGCGCAGGGATACCGAAGCTTCGCCGATCTCGATCGGGATAGCTGTGATCGGTTCCTGGCGGCGATGGCGCAGCGTCCGGGAGCCAAGCCTGGCAAGATGGTGACGATCGTGACACTGCAGCATTATGCCAATCTGCTGAGGCTTCTTTATCTTCAGGGATCGAAGTTCCCCGAGGTGGCGATCGAAGACCCGTTCCCTGGGGTGACACCGCCCTTCGTGCGCCGTGATCGGGGCTGGCTTCCCTATACGCCGGATGCGATCGCCGTGCCATTGGTCTCGGCGGCGCTGCGGCTGATCGGGCAGCCGGCGGATGACGTCGTTGCGCTGCAGACATTGGCGCAGACCACATACGATGATGCCCTTGGGCAGGGGGTCCACCAGACGAAAGCCGGCTTCATCGTCACCGATACCATTGCGCCGTTCGTCTTCTCGACACTCCCTGGAGAGGATGCTCCCTGGCATGATGCGCCAGTCACCAGCACCAAGCAGGTTCGATATCTAGCCGATCGCATTTACGACGCCTGCTTCGTCGTGATCGCTTATCTGGTTGGCGCCCGGGTGTCGGAGATCCTTGGGCTTCAAGCCGGATGCATCGAGCAGCACCCGTCCGGCGATGGTGGTGAGAGCTTCGCCTATGTAAAGGGGCAGATCTACAAGACAGAGCGCGGCATCAATGGCGAAGCCCATCGCTGGCTTGCGCCAGCGCCAGTCGAGCGTGCCGTTTGGGTGATGGAACGGCTGACTGCCCGTTTGCGAGCTCAGGCCGGGCGCTCCGAGCTGTTCTTGGTGATGGCCAGCACGGGACTGGCCGGCCCTGCCGCCCGTATTGACCTGCCCGTCGTCACCACAATCATACGGCGGCTGAACGAACACTTCGCGCCATTTATCGACATGCCGGACCACGAGGGTGAGCGCTGGCATCTGAACACCCATCAGGGCCGCAAGACATTTGCCCGCTTCGTCGGAAAACGCGACCGCACTGGCTTACACGCGCTTCAGGTGCACTTCGGGCATGTGACGCGGGCCATGACCGACCGTGGTTATGTTGGAACTGACTTCGCACTTGACGAACTGGTCGACCGCCATGCCCAGGAGGAAACCCGAGCTGCCCTGGAAGAAGTGCTGACCGCGACGACACTCGGCGGCAAGGGCGGGCGTATGATTACCGCCCGCTCGCAGTTCCGCGGTCGCACCCGCGACGGCGACGTCCAGGCCTATGTTCGTTTCCTGATGGAAGAGACCGACCTCCGGCTCGGGGTTTGCGACTGGGGCTATTGCGTCTACCGCGTCGAAACAGCGGCCTGCCTCGGCGACGAGCGAGGCCCGAACCCGGTGCTGCGAACCGAAAGTACCTGTCTCAGCTGCGCCAACTTTGCTGTAACAGCCAGACATCGACCCGTGTGGCAGGCGCGTCGAGACCGAAATACGGTCCTTCTCGATCAACCCGGGCTAGACCCGGTTAGCCGAAACCTCGCCGAGACACGGATCATTGAGTGCGATCGCATCCTCACTGAACTCGATCGTGAGAAGGACCTATCTGATGGCACATAAGATCGACAGAACGCCGGCGCTGACGCCGCCCGAAAAACGTCTGCGCAACACGGAGCGTAAGTTGCGCGAGGCCTTGGAGCGTCTTGTAAAGGGGTTGCCAACACATCCCGACCTGCAAAAGCGATCCTACCGTTTGACCATTGCCACCCTCGCCCGCGAAGCACGTGTCGGTCGCAATGCCATCTACACCAACCATCGTCCGATCATCGAGGAGCTGCGACGCACCAGCGAACACACGGTCATCCCCGATAAGCTGGCAGCCTGGGAGGACAAACTCGCCCAGCAGCGCGCTTTGATCCAGGTGCTGCAGATCGAGGAGCGGCGCATGGTGACGGAGAACGCTGTCCTTTTGAAGCGGATCCTCGAAGCAGAGGCGGAGGTTGAGCGTCAGAAGCGCCAGAACACTCGCCTGATCGCCGAGCGCGATCGCGGCTCAAAGCCCGTGCCGCTCGCTTCTCGGAAATCCTGAGCGCGATGAGGGTGGAAAGAAATTGTCCCTCATCCATTGCAGGTAATTATTCCGCGCGGCATGATCCCGATATGCTTGATCCGTTTGACCCTGAGAGCTTTATCGTCCGCGCTGAGGTTCATATCCTCGATATCGAACCTGAGATCAGCCGTGTTCTCGAACTACCGATTACATTGAACCTTGCCGAACTCCACGAAGTCCTACAAGCGGCCTTCGGCTGGACCGACAGTCATCTGCACCAGTTCAATATAGGTGGCTTGATCTACGGCGCACCAGAGTTCGACGAAGACGGGCTATTCGACAGCAAGATCTTCGAAGCGACCGAGGTCAGGTTGATCGACTTCCACTTCCCCTACGATCGCGACGAAACCTTGGGCATCCTCTACGAATATGACTTCGGTGACAGTTGGCACCATTTGTTGCGGTTGGAGCGTGTTCCGCGTGAGGAAGGCGCAAAGTATCCCCGCTGCATTGCCGGCAAACGCTCCGGACCTCCAGAGGATGTGGGCGGAACCTCCGGCTACGCCGACTTCCTCGACGCCTGGCTTGATCCGGAGCACGACGAGCACAAAGATATGCGGCGATGGGTCGGCCGCAAGTTCCACCCGGAAGCTTGCGATCTCGATCAGATCAACAAAGCAATCGTCACCGCGATGCGAAAGTCAAAGGGAGAGTATCGCTTCCGTCGCGAAAGTGACTGATTTACCGTCCCGAGAAGGTTGCTGAGCCAGAGATACACTTGCAATCCTAGTCAGCGATGGAAAAGCCACCAAAATCCGCACGTTCCAACTAAAAGGACAGTTGACGCATAACCTAAGCCATGAATCCCATCGATCAATGGCGTGGCATCGAACGGCTGGTGGCCCTCGGCTGGACCGAAGAGGCGATCGGCGTAGCGCTGGCGCTCCCGGTTCGCCAGATCCGGAAACTCAGGCTTCTCGCCAATGTTCTGGCCGCCATGCTCGATAACATGGCACTCGGCGATATGCCAAACGAACAGCAGCTTCGCACGATTGCTGCGGCCTCGCTCGATGAACAGAAAGAAGTCTGGAAGGCGAACAAGCCCAAAAAGACAGAGCGTGCCGACTGGTACAATATCGCTCGCGCGCTTTCAAAAACCCGCATGTTCGCCAAGGATGCGAGCTTCGGCGACGATCTCGCAAGCGCCTACGGCATCGAATGGGTCGAGGACCTCTTTGCACCCGCCGACCAGGACAGCCGGTACACGACGAATGTCGAGGCGTTTCTCGGAGCACAGCAAGAATGGATGACGGCCAATCTGCCAAAGAAGGGCGCGATCGTAGACGTCAACAACTGGGGCCAGCCCGAGCTCCCGAAAAAGGCTGAGCGGGTCTATGGCAAGCCGTCAAAGTCAGATCACGTCGGCATGTATCTCGACCGTGACGGCAAGGTGCAGTCCGTCGCGTATCGTATGCCCGATGAGAAGAAGACCAAAGGCACTACGGCCAACGGTGGGAGCGGCGCCAGCGCTGTGATCGAGGCACCGAAAGCACGCCCCGACGTGACGCAAAAGGGGCAGGACATGATCGGCGACTTCCGCACGGATGCTCTGCACGATGCTCTGTCGCGGGCGCCGATCGAGGACGACACGTTGATGGGGCTGCTCGTTATCGCATTCGCGGGCCTGAATGTCCGGGTCGATTCCGGCGCGAGCGATACGGTAATCGGACCGGGCCGTCTTCGGCGGCATGCCGCCCGCCTCATCTCGGATGACGGTAAGCTCGACATGACCATGGAAACGCTCCGTGTTGTCGCGCGCTCCATGCTGATCGATGTCCTGTCGTGCCGGCGTGGCATGTCGAACAGCGGCGTGGTCTCCCGGATTGCTGGTGACTCGATCGGCGCTGACGGCTTCCTTCCCAATATGGGATCGGAGGACTTCCTGTTGTGCCTGTCGAGGCAGGCGCTCGAGGCGGCCGCAAACGATGCGAATGTGACGCCGCGCCTGAAGGTGCGGGAGACGCGATCGGAACTCGTTAGCCACTTTGCGGAAGAACGGTTCGTCCACGCTTCGGCGCTGTTCGCCCCCGACCCGGCCGATATCATCGCCCTGAAAAAGCATGGGGAAGCATTCGACGAAGCCGAAGCCGAGGCCGAAAAGGAAAGCTCCTCCAGTGGAGCCGACCTCGATGGGGCCGGTGATCCCGGTAGCGACCATGCCGATGATGTCGATGCCACCGAGGCCGGCATCGACGAATCCGATCTCGATGAGGATGAGAGTGCCTACGGTATCGCGGCAGAATAGCGGCATTGGATCCATGCATCTCTTCACGACCCAACCGCCGCCCGTGGTCGCCACTGGCGGCGGTTCCGTCTCGCCCATTCACACTTCATCCCGGAGCTTTCCATGTCACCTCATCCAGCATTTCTGGCCCCGATCGGTTCCGTTCTGGCCTGGTCCGACGGCACGCCTCCACCCGAACGTCACGCCAAGAAGCTGTCCGCATGGCGAAGCCGCAACAGCAGCGGCCGGTTGGTCAGCCGTCAGGGCGAATATCGGCGCGGCAGCATGATCATACCGGCCGGCTTCAGGTTGCACGAAGGCGATCATGGGGCCGGCGGGGGCATTGCGATCCGTGTCTATCGGAGCTTTTCGATAGACAGTAGCCTGAGCTTCAGCATTGTCGAAGTCCCAGCCGTCGGGAGCTGCTGCGTTTTCGACCGAGCCGGTGAGAACGCCGAACTCGTCCATCTCGCCACCACCCGCGAGGCCGCGAAGGAGTGGCTCACCCGGCACGGCTATCCCTCCGCCGTATTGGAAGACGTCACCGCCGACGAGGTGGCCAGCAATGCAGGGCAGGGGAGGGCTAAAGCATGAGCGATCGTCGCGGCATCAGGAACTGCTACAGGGCTGACGCTGTCCGTGCCTGAGATTGCCTCGTCGGCATCAGCGATCCGGTCCGATCGTGGCATTGTTCGCCATGGATCTGCTGGGCTACTCCCGTCATCTGGTCCGGCAAGGTTTCTCCCCCTGGCCGGTCCGTCCTTCGGTTTCATAGCGGTCTGGACCGACGCCCGTCCTGTTCAAGGCCGCTATCGCGCCGCGGGGCGGCCGGTCATGCCGCTCGTCGCAAAGCAGGAATGCGGGGCATCGCAGGGCTTTGGCCCCGCTCGCCCGCACACCGGCTTCGCTGGATCTGGCCTGCCCGGACCCTGAACCGGCCGGCTTGCGTCGGTCCCTTTCGACCGCACCGAAGGACAGGCCGGCCAAGGGGGCCGAAACCGCCTCGGCAGATAACGAAAGGAAACCATCATGGCAAAGCCCACAACCCAGTCCCGGCAATCCTCACATCAGGCGTCGCGTCCATCCGCTCGCGTCCTCCAGCTCCGCAAGGGCGCCACTGTCGAGATGGTCCGCCTGACCTGCCCCGATGAAGCTCAGGCACTGAAGATCGCAGAGAGCTTCGGCGCTGCCATCCTCGATAGCGACGGCATCCGCGACATGCACGAGCGCTTGATCATAGAGACGGCCACCGGTCTCTCGGATGGCCTCGGGGAACGGGCGATGCAGATCCACCTCCAGCGGATCGTCGGCGCCTATGTCGGCTCGGCCCATGGCGCCGGCCAGTTCTACTCCCGCGCGGTCACCGAGGCACGCGACGCCACCGCCAAGGGTGCCGCTGAAGCCCGCGACGAAGATCTCGACGGCCCGGTCGGCTATGACAGCGCCGCGCAGCGCAAGCGCGAATTCGCCGCCGACATGGGCATCCAGGCCCACGCCCTGCGGATGGCAGCGGAAGGCGCTGTCGCCGCTTACGAGCAGATTGTCGGCGAGGCCTGGAAGCCCTTCGACCGACCGGTCGAAAATCCTGGCCATACACTCGACCGCAAAGCGGCCGCGGCCCAGATGTCAGCTTTCGACTGAGGCGATCCCACCGGCGGAGCTCAGGCCCGCCCTTCAATGCAGGTCTGAACTGCGCGGCCGCCCAACCACGGGCGGCCTTTTCCATGTCCGCGACCATGACCATGGCGAAGGCAAAAAGGAGAAGAAGGAAGACAGATGGCCACGGGCGTCGGTCGCAACCCCGTCCCGGTCTCGGTCCTGCAGGAGCCGGATGCAGGCCGCAACGGCTTCGCCGTCCTTCACATGCGTTTTGGCCGTTCCGGTGCGCCTGCCCCCTGACCGCTCCTGCAATCGGCCCACCGTAACGAGGTCGCGACCGACGCTGCCTACGGTAAATGGAGGTTTGAACATGAGCAGGAAGACCGAAACCACCCGCATCGACATCTATGCCCGCATTACCGATCGGATCGTCGCCGATCTGGAAAACGGCGTGCGCCCCTGGGTCAAGCCATGGAGCGCCCGCAATATGACGGGCCGGGTTAGCCGACCGCTCCGCCATAACGGACAGGCCTATACCGGTCTAAACGTCCTGCTTTTATGGTCGGAGACTGTCGCCTGCGGGTTCAATTCGGCGACCTGGATGACCTTGCGTCAGGCCAACGAACTGGGTGCCCATGTCCGCAAGGGCGAAAGCGGTGCCACCGTGGTCTATGCGAGCCGCTTCACCAAGACGGAAACCGATCCAGGCGGTGGCGAAATCGAGCGGGATATCCCGTTTCTGAAGGCATACACCGTCTTCAATTGTGATCAAATAGAAGGATTGCCGGATCATTATTACCGCGCTCCCGACGCAATCACCAAACCGCTCGAACGCATCGAGCAAGCTGATCGCTTCTTCGACAATACCGGTGCAGTTGTCCGCTATGGCGGCAATCAGGCTTATTATTCGCCGCCTACCGATCACGTCCAGCTTCCCGAGCCGGCGCAGTTCCGCGACATGGCGTCATTCGTTGCCATCCGAGCGCATGAGACGTTGCACTGGACATCTGCATCTCATCGGCTGAACAGGGATCTGTCCCGCTATCACAAGGATCGCCGCGAACGCGCCTTCGAAGAGATGCTCGTGGAGCTCGGAGCTGCCATGATTTGTGCCGATCTGGGGATCGTCCCGGAACTGGAGCCACGGCCGGACCATGCTGCCTATATCCAGAGTTGGGCTGCGATCCTTGGCTCCGACAAGCGCGCAATCTTCAATGCTGCTGCTCATGCGCAGCGCGCCGTCGCCTATCTCCACGACCTTCAGCCGCAGGCGGCGTCCGAACCGGAGGCGGCGTAAGATTGTTCAAGCCCGAGCTTGTCGACCACCCCGCAACATCAACCATCCGGCTGAGAGCACTGTCGCTCGGGGCCCGGGTCCAATCCACGACCATGGCGCCCAAATCGAGATCACTTCGCGCCGGACCACGATCGAGATCTAGTCCCACACGATGATACGGTGGCATGATCCGGCGGCAATAAGGCCTGTGCGGTGTCCAGCCTTACAGGTCGCGTAGTCTAAGCGATCGGAGGGACCTCGGCGGACCAACGCAAACGCAACAGTATTGTCGTGGAGGCAAAACAGTGGCGATGCAATCTCATGCCGACCGGTCAGCGTGGCCAGGCGGTCGCGCGGGGGCACGGAGCCATGGTTTTGCGTATCACGCCGGTCGCGAGCCTGCCGATGAGCACAGGTCGTGGCCTGCCCATCCGCAACGACGGACGACACCCACGCAGACCTCGATGGGGCTGGTGTGACCGAAGGCCGACTTCGTCTCGATCGCCTGAACCACAACGGCCGTCCGCAACTTTCATCCCCTGCGAACAAGTTCGCATTCCTCGCGGGACAAGAAAGCCGCTCCCGACCGCCCTCCACTGACGTTTCGGCCCAAGGGTGCGGCGTCGATCGCCACCGGTCTTGACACCGCCATCGAGGCCGCGGTGGGCGCGGCCCGAACACACCGGAAAAGGAAAACGACAATGGCAGTCATCGGCGAATTCACCACCAACGGCAACAACTCCATCATCGGCAACGTTCGCACCCTCACCGTCAGCATGAAGGCCCGCCTCAACCCGATCGAACGGGTCTCACGGGACGCCCCGGATTTCCGCATCACCGCCGGCAACGGCGTCGAGGTTGGCGCCGGGTGGAAGGCGGTTTCCAATGACGGCGAGCAGTACATCTCCGTAAAGCTCGACGATCCGAGCT
This sequence comes from Hyphomicrobiales bacterium, assembly GCA_900469445.1. Taxonomy (GTDB): domain Bacteria; phylum Pseudomonadota; class Alphaproteobacteria; order Rhizobiales; family Rhizobiaceae; genus Neorhizobium. The sequence continues at coordinate 2,329 of UBXM01000028.1, read as the reverse complement.
TCAACGCACCGATCACAGCTGCCCTGTGGCCAAGCGAAACGGAAGGCGAATACGCCCTCATCTGGAACCGCCCGAAGCGCGAAATCTGAACCGCGCAACATCGAGCCCCGCCGGCCAAGGCGGGGCTTTTCCTTTGTCGCTCAGCTAAGCCGGAGCAGCATCGAGCTTGACCCCGACTTTGTGGTGCCGACTGGAGCGCGGCTGAATTTTGGTAGGTAGTCCTTTCGCAGCCAAGAAGGCCCGGCGGATCACCGGGCCTCTTGGCTATGATTTCGGTGCCATCACTTGTTAAGGGCGTCTTTCAGAGCCTTGGCCGGCGTGAATGCCAGTTTCCGAGCGGCGGCGACCTTGATGGTCGCGCCGGTCGACGGATTGCGTGCTTCACGCTCCGGGGTATTTTTCACCTTGAATTTCCCAAATCCCGGCAGGCTTGTCTCGTTGCCGGCAACGGCGGCAGCGGTGATCGAGGAGATCACCGACTCTACGATGGTCTTGGCCTGTGCCTTGGTCAGGCTGTGGTCAGAAGCGATCTTGTCGGCAATTTCGTTTGTGGTCGTCATGTTCTTGTCTCCGCATCTATGATCCAAAATCCCTTGCAGGGGAATTCCGGCGTGTCATTGGCGCAGTGCAGCACAAATGCCCGCAATTCCGAGATTTCCACAACTTCAGGTCACCAACACTCGAATCGAGCGTGTTCGCACCACCGCACCCTTCTGATGGGTGCCATACGGAGAGGGGTATGTCTGCTCGATCTGGCCAAGGGTGCCATGAGCGATCGCGCCGCCTCAAGGTCGCGCGGCACCTCCAATTTTGCCTCCACTCCGGTTCCCTCCGCTCCGACAAAATCGGCTCCTCCGCACGCCGGCTCCGCCGGTCGCTGACGCGAACCTTGACCCGACCCGACCCCTCATGACCGCGGGCGTCGTCATTCACAACGTCAAGGAGACGAAGATGCTACTGGAACAACACATCGAAGAGCTGCGCCTGGAATTGAATGCATCGGTCGACGTTGTCGAGCGCCGCGAGATCGAGCTCGAACTGGAACTGGCACGCGCCGAGCTTGCAGTGATGATTGCCGAACGGGAGGGCCAGGTCTCGGCTGAGCCTCCCTTCTGAGGGAGGCTTTTGCCGTCAGACCTTGCCCGGTCCGTCGGTTCGACCGACTTACCGGGCACGAAGCTCCGCTTGGCAGTGATGTGTCCGGCATTTAGCACAAAGCACGCGAGTTATCGCCGGGATGGCTGGTAGCCTCTGCGGCGCTTCTGGTGCAAAATATCAAGGAACAGCGAAACCGCGTCCTTCTCATCCTCGAAGATATGGAGTTTCGATTGGCCCCGAGATCCGATGCGGCCCCATCGCCGCGTCAGGCAGGCGTGGCCGACCGATGTCGTTGAGATACCATGGCGTAATAACGGGCCATGTTTTTCAGCGTATCAGATCGCTCGACATAGAGCTGATATGGTTGTGAGATCATGTCGACAGAATCGTCGATTGGCAAATTCCCGTCCAACGACAGTTATGAATCGGTCGGCAGTGATCGATTCATTTCCGTGATGGGGCGGCTGCATCAGAGAGACGGTGTTCCGATCAAGCGAGCCGGCCTGTCCCGACCGCTCTATTCGCGTCGCGCAGCACCGCTCACGGAGCCCGCTTCGCGGTCTCCGCCGACGGTAAGGATCACTCTCGTAGGGCGCAACAGGCGGATCGGCAGGCCGCTTCGCCGCAAGGGCATGCCCTTTGCACTCCCAGCTGGCTGATCGCCGGATATGGGCACGGCCCCTGGTGGGGCCGTGGTCTCTTCTCTCTCTGACCGCCCGTGATGCACACGACACTCCGGCGTCAAGGACTGCGCGGCCCCTCCAAGTTTCAGCCGGTGCTTGTCTAGCCCCGTCAGAAACTCGGCACCTCCGCTGGCCGCCTCCAGCGGTCGCGTTTCGCTATCCCTGACCCCTGACACCTCGCGTCTACAGTGCGGGCTCCTTTCGTCAGAAAACGAAAAGGAGACTTCTGTGACACAACGCAAAATCAAGCATATCGACGGCGGCAGCCCGGAATACTGGAGGCAGCGAACGGAAGGTTTCCGTCTCATCAATCAAGCCGAACGTGCCTACGCGCGCGTGCAGCCCGCCCCGCAATATAAATCCGGCGGCTACGATGAGGATGGCGACGTCATACCGATCGAGAATCTCGGTCCGTGGGACGACATGGGTGCCGCGATTGAGGCCATCGAGGCGAACGAGACGGCGGTCGACATTCTCGTCGCCCAGCGCCGCACCCACCTCGGCACCTGGCCGATCGACGCCGTGATCTGTCAACGGCGGAGTAAAAA
>UBXM01000021.1 GCA_900469445.1 Hyphomicrobiales bacterium | reverse complement strand
GGAGGGTTGGGAGGGGCCTTGCCCAGGACGGCACGGCCAGCCGATAACAGCCGACCATGGAGAAATGATTACATGCGCAGCCTCTATAGAAGCCTCAGCTTACTCTCGACAAGGCCTGTTCGATATCCGCAATGATATCGGCGGCGTCCTCGATGCCGATCGACAGGCGCACGACATCCGGTCCGGCACCCGCCGCGATCTGCTGTTCTTCGGTCAGCTGGCGATGGGTTGTCGATGCCGGGTGGATGACGAGCGAGCGGGTGTCGCCAATATTGGCGAGATGGGAAAAGAGCTGCAGTCCTTCGACAAAGCTCTTGCCGGCCTGATATCCACCTTCGATGCCGAAGGTGAAGACCGAGCCCGCGCCCTTCGGTGAATAATGCTGCTGCAGCAGATGGTTGGGGTTATCCTCCAGCCCGGCATAATTGACCCAGGCGATTTTCGGATGCTGCTTCAGCCATTTCGCGACCGCCAGCGCATTGTCGCAATGCTTCTGCATTCTCAGCGGCAAGGTCTCGATGCCCGTCTGGATCATGAAGGCGTTGAAGGGTGAAATCGCCGGTCCGAGATCGCGCAGACCGAGCACGCGAGCGGCAATCGCGAAGGCGATATTGCCGAAGGTTTCGTGCAGGACGATGCCGCCATATTCCGGCCTCGGCTCCGACATCATCGGATATCTTCCCGATTTCGACCAGTCGAAGGTGCCGCCATCGACCAGAATGCCGCCCATCGAATTGCCGTGGCCGCCGAGGAATTTTGTCAGCGAATGCACGACGATGTCGGCGCCATGTTCAAGCGGGCGCAGCAGATAGGGGCTCGCCATCGTGTTGTCGACGATGAGCGGCAGGCCATGACGGTGGGCAATATCGGCGATTGCCGAGATATCGACGAAGGTGCCGCCCGGATTGGCGAGGCTTTCGATGAAGATCGCCCGCGTTTGATCGTCGATCGCGTCCTCGAAGCTGGCCGGGTCATCGGTATCGGCCCAGCGCACATGCCAGTCGAAATTCTTGAAGGCGTGGCCGAACTGGTTGATCGAGCCACCATAGAGCCGTCTGGCTGCGACGAAATTCGCGCCGGGCTGCATGATCGTGTGGAAGATCAGCATCTGCGCCGCATGGCCGGAAGCGACCGCGAGTGCCGCCGTTCCGCCCTCGAGCGCAGCCACCCTTTCCTCAAGCACGGCCTGGGTCGGGTTCATGATGCGGGTGTAGATATTGCCGAACTGCTGGAGACCGAAAAGGGCTGCCGCATGATCGGCGTCGTTGAAGACGAAGGACGTCGTCTGATAGATCGGCGTCGCCCGAGCGCCGGTTGTCGGATCGGGTGCTGCCCCGGCATGAACGGCGAGCGTGGAAAATCCCGGATTTAATGGCGGCATGCGACCCTCCCCCTAAATTGACTTGATTTATCTTGCCGCAGCAAAGCCCGGACGTTGACGGGGATCAAGGAATATAATTCTGCCCGGCGCACCTTTCTCAAAACAAAGGAGGTTGTCATGGGAAGGATGGCATTGGAGGAACATAGAAGCATTTCGCGGCGGTTCTTGAGCTGGTGCGCGGAAGCATGGTCGGCGGCAATCGAAACCGAAGAGATCGCGATGCTGGATGAGGAGACGATCCGGCGGATTTCCAAGGACTGCGCGATCGCGCCCGACGATCTTTTGCAACTGGTCAAGGCGGGACCACACGCCGCCGATGAAATGATCGAGATGATGCGTGCCCTCAATATCGATCAGAGCGATGTCGCCGTGCTGCATCCGGCCCTATACCGGGAAATGCAGGTGACTTGCAGCAAATGCAGATCCAAGAACCGGTGTCGGCATGACCTGGAAGCCGAAAGAGCCGGTCAGGAATTCGCCGGATATTGCGGCAATGCGGCAAGTCTCAATGAAATGCGCGCCGACCCTGAACTCCTGCACGGCTGAACCCGTCAGCCAACCAGTCTCGGATATTCTATCGCCGGGCAGCGGTTCATCACCACCTTGATGCCCGCTGCCTCGGCCTTGGCGGCGGCGGCATCGTCACGAACGCCAAGCTGGCCCCAGATCGCGGCAGGCTGCGTTTCCAGCGCAAGCGTCTCATCGACGATCCCGTCCAGATGTTCCGGCGCACGAAAGATATCGACGAGGTCGATCGGTTCCGGAACATCGGCAAGCGTTGCATAAGTCTTCTGGCCGAGGATTTCCTTGCCGGCCTGTCCCGGATTGACGGGATAGACCGTATAACCGCGTTCGAGCAGGAAACGCATGACGCCATGGCTCGGCCGATCCGGCTTGGGGGAGGCTCCGAGAAGAGCGATCGTGCGGGTCTCCTTCAAAATCCCGGCAATGTAGTCGTCTTCATAACGATCGTGTTCCATATACGGCCTCCCTGCAGTTTTCTCCGCGTATCAGTCGTGTGTCTCCCCTATGTAGGCTTTCCATGCGGCGGTCGCCAATATCCGGGGCGATGGAAACGGCGCTTCACATGGTCGCTAGGTCCAACTTAGCGACAGATGCCCCGGTGGCTCATTTGTTGCGGGAACATTCCAATTTTGTTCCCGACACATTAGAAATTCCTCACGGATAATGACGACCACTCATATTGCGCGGATGCCATCTGCATCCCCGCTCGTAACGGCAAGAACAAACAACAAAGGCAGCATAATTTGTGGTATTATAAAACCACACAATCAAGCCTTTGTTTTTGCTAGTTTTATTTTTTGACCGACCGAACAGGCGACGTTGACCGCTTTTGATCGTCACGTTATAAGCGCGCCAGATTGCGGACCTTCACGGGCCCGCTTTCTTTTTGGCGCCGCCAAGGCAGCCAATACAAGCAACAAGAAACGCCTCGGCGACCGGTTTCCGGCACCGGGGATCAAACGAAAGAGAAAATCATGTCTACCTTCGTTCAGAAGCCTGCAGAGGTGGAGAAGAAGTGGGTGATCATCGACGCCGAAGGGCTCGTTGTCGGCCGCCTCGCCACCATCGTTGCAAACCGTCTTCGCGGCAAGCACAAGGCTACCTACACCCCGCACGTTGACGACGGCGACAACGTCATCATCATCAACGCTGAAAAGTGCGTCCTGACCGGCAAGAAGTACACCGACAAGAAGTACTACTGGCACACCGGTTACCCGGGCGGCATCAAGGAACGTACCGCACGCGCCATCATCGAAGGCCGTTTCCCGGAGCGCGTTCTCGAAAAGGCTATCGAGCGCATGGTTCCCCGCGGCCCGCTCGGCCGTCGTCAGATGAAGAACCTGCGCGTTTACGCCGGCTCGAACCATCCTCATGAAGCACAGCAGCCGGTCGCTCTCGACGTGGCTTCGCTGAACAGCAAGAACACAAGGAGCGCCTGATAATGGCTGATCTTTCCTCTTTGAAGGACCTCGCTCCGGCTGAAGGCCAGGCAGCACCGGTTCACGTCCGCAAGGTCGACGCCCAGGGCCGCGCCTATGCAACAGGCAAGCGCAAGAACGCCGTTGCCCGCGTATGGATCAAGGCCGGCTCCGGCAAGATCATCATCAACGGCCGCGACTACACCACGTATTTCGCACGTCCGGTTCTGCAGATGATCCTCCAGCAGCCGCTGGTTGCCGCTGCCCGTTCGGGTCAGTTCGACATCATCGCTACCGTTGCCGGTGGTGGTCTTTCCGGTCAGGCCGGTGCCGTTCGTCACGGCCTGTCCAAGTCCCTCACCTACTTCGAGCCGGGCCTGCGCGCGGTTCTCAAGAAGGGTGGCTTCCTGACCCGCGACAGCCGCGTTGTCGAACGTAAGAAGTACGGTAAGGCCAAGGCTCGCCGTTCCTTCCAGTTCTCGAAGCGCTAATCGCTTTCAGACATATGCTTTTCGAAAGGCGGGGCTTCGGCTCCGCCTTTTTTGTTTGGGCACTTGGCAGCGTCGCCCCCTCCTCCGCTCTCCTGCAGTTCCCGATCGATCAAGATTTGAGATTTGCGTATCACCCGCGGATCGACAAACTGGGCGCTTGCGAAATCAGGAAAGAACACTCCATGTCCAACCTGCCGGCCACGTCCTTTGCCCGACTACCCGCCCCGCCCTATTACATCGTCGCCTTTTCCTCCTGTCGCACCGAAGGTGACAATGGTTACGGCAACATGGCCGACGCCATGGTGGAACTCGCCAGCCAGCAACCCGGATTTCTTGGCGTTGAAAGTGCCCGCGGCATTGACGGGTTCGGAATTACCAATTCCTATTGGACGGACGAGGACAGTATCAGAGCCTGGAAGGCCGTCGTCTCCCATGCAGCCGCCCAGAAAATCGGGCGGGAGCGCTGGTATGAAGATTATCAGGTGCGGATCGCGCGGGTGGAGCGGGCCTACGGGTTCGAAAAATAGGATAGAGAATGGCGAGCAAATCGATCGACAACGCGTTTACGGCCAAGGCTCTGCGGGGTGCGGCGACCGACCCGACCTATGCCGGCGTGCTCTCCTTCATGCGGCGGCGTTATTCGAAAGATGTCGAAGGAGCAGATGCGGTCGTGCTCGGCATTCCCTTCGATGCAGCTGTCTCCAACCGCCCGGGCGCACGTTTCGGGCCACAGGCCATCCGCCGCGCATCAGCAATCTTCGACAATGACCCGCAATATCCCTTTGCACGTGATCTTTTCGAGGCGATGGCGGTGGTCGATTACGGTGATGTTCTGCTCGACTACGGCAATCACCAAAAGACGCCGTGGCTGATCGAAGAGACCGCAGCCAGGATCATCGCATCCGGCGCCTTCCTGCTGTCGCTCGGCGGCGATCACTTCGTGACATGGCCATTGCTGAAAGCCCATGCCGGAAAGCATGGCCCCCTAGCCCTCGTCCATTTTGATGCCCATCAGGATACATGGGATGACGATGGCGAACGGATCGACCATGGTTCCTTCGTCTCCCGGGCGGTGCGCGAAGGCGTGATCGATGCAGCCCATTCGATCCAGATCGGCATCCGCACCCATGCGCCGGAGAATTTCGGCATAAGGATCCTGCATGGCTACGATGTCGAGGATATGAGTGCGCAACAGATCGCCGATGCGATCCTCGCACATGTCGGCGACCGACCGGCCTATCTGACCTTCGACATCGATTGCCTCGACCCCGCATTTGCCCCGGGCACGGGCACGCCGGTCTCCGGCGGCCCATCGAGTGCGAAAATCCTTTCGGTGTTGCGCAAGCTCGGCGGCCTCGATATTCGCGGTGCCGATGTGGTAGAGGTGGCGCCGGCCTATGATCATGCCGATATCACCGCCATTGCCGGGGCAACCGTTGCAATGTATATGCTCGGGCTCAAGGCCGAGCGTCTGGCCCGGCGTTAACAAACTGACTCAACGGTCTGGTAAACTGATTCCAGACCTCCTCCCAAGAAGCTGATTTAACAGGATAAAGGCAATGACACCGAAGATCTTCATTGATGGCGAACATGGCACCACGGGACTGCAGATCCGCACCCGCATGGCCGGCCGCCGCGATGTCGAGCTTCTGTCCATTCCCGAAGCCGAGCGCCGTAACGCCGCAATGCGCGAGGATCTGCTGAACAGCGCCGATATCGCCATTCTGTGCCTGCCCGACGATGCTTCCAAGGAAGCGGTCGGCATGCTGTCCGGCAATAATAGCGTGCGGATCATCGACACCTCGACCGCCTACCGGATTGCACCCGACTGGGCCTATGGCTTTGCCGAGATGGACAAGGCGCAGGCCGAGAAGATCAAGGCCGCCCGCCATGTCGCCAATCCGGGCTGCTACCCGACCGGCGCGATCGGCCTCATCCGGCCGCTGCGCAGCGCCGGCATCCTGCCCGACGGTTATCCGGTCTCGGTCAATGCGGTCTCTGGTTATACCGGCGGTGGCAAGCAGATGATCGCCCAGATGGAAGACCCGTCGCGCGAGGATGCGATCTCCGCCAACAATTTCGTCTATGGCCTGACGCTCAAGCACAAGCATGTGCCGGAAATGAAGACACACGGCCTGCTCGACCGCGCACCGCTGTTTTCGCCTTCGGTCGGCCGCTTCCCGCAGGGCATGATCGTGCAGGTGCCGCTGTTCCTCGATGATCTGAAGGACGGCGCGACGGTCGAAAGCATCCATGCGGCGCTTGTCGCGCATTATGCCGGTCAGGATATCGTCACCGTCGTGCCGCTCGAGGAAAGCGCCACGCTTGGCCGCGTCGATGCGGAAGAACTGGCCAATACCGACCGCATGAAGCTCTTCGTGTTCGGCGTGCCCGGCGGCGCACATGTCAATCTCGTTGCTCTGCTCGACAATCTCGGCAAAGGTGCTTCGGGTGCGGCCGTCCAGAACATGGACCTGATGCTGTCGGCCTGATGTCGGGCAACAACGCCTTTCCCACAGAATGGCAGGTGGAGAATATCCGCCTGATTGCCGATACCGTGGTGGGTACGGTCTATGAGGTGACCGCCGGCGGAAAGCTTGCGGTCATCAAGACCTTGAAACCCAAGGCGCTGGAAGACAGTTTTCGCGGTGCCGATTTCATGGAATGGCGTGATGGTGTCGGCTGTGTGCGACTGATTGCAAGATCGGAAGACATGCTGCTGATGGAACACGCCGGCACGATAACGCTACGCGACCGCCTGCTATCCCATGGTGATGAAGACGCAACCCGTATCGCCGCCGAGGTTCTGCTTTCATATCACCAGTCGTCGCAGAACGCCTTACCCGCGAGCCTGCTGCCGCTGGACCGGTATTTCGCCAGCCTTTTTGCCCGAGCCAAGCTTGACCACCAACACGGTGTCGAAAGCGTGTTCGTTGAAGGGGCCAGAATAGCGGAGACGCTAATTTCCGATCAAAAGGACATCAAACCGCTACATGGCGATCTGCACCATGAGAACATCGTACTCGGGCCGCGTGGCTGGCTGATCATCGATCCGGTCGGATTGATCGGCGATGCAGCGCTCGATGTCGCCAACATGTTCTCCAATCCGCTTGATCGCTTCGACCTGACGCGCGACGGCTCACGCATTGAGTTCATGGCGGAAGTCTTTTCCCAGACACTGAAGCGCGACGTTCGCACAATCCTCAGTTACGCCTTCGCTTATGGCTGCCTCTCGGCGGCATGGCATGAGGAGGACGGCAACGCTGAAGAACGCGACAACGAGCTTGCCGTCGTCGCGGCCATCGAGGCAATCCTCACACAGTGCTGAATCTGATCAGCTCCTGACTTCGATTGCCGCTTCCCGCTGGTATTCGCCGAAAAAGGCCCGAAAATGCGCTATGGCGAAGCCGAGCACGATCAGCGCCATGCCCTGATGGGCGAGCGCCAGATCGAGCTGGACCTGCATGAGAAGCGTGAAAATTCCGATCACTGCCTGAATGCAGACGAGAATGAACAGCAGCACGGCGCGGCGGGCATGGGTGCTGGCAGGGGCCTTCGACAGCGAGATGACCATGTGCAGGAAAACGGCGGCAAGAAGGACATAAGCTCCGCAGCGATGCACGAACTGAACCGTCTTCGGGTTTTCGAACAGATTGATCCACCATGGGTTCTGGACGAAAAGATCGCCGGGAATGAAGGCGCCATCCATCATCGGCCAGGTGTTGTAGCTCAGACCGGCATCGAGACCGGCGACAAGCGCGCCGAGATAGATCTGGAACAGCACGAGGAAGGCAATCGCGCCCGCCGCCCATTTCGACCTGTCCGTCGGCGGGCGGTCCTTTGCATGCGGCGCCAGCCCGCGCATGATCCAGACACAGGCGGCAAAGATCAGACAGGCGATCACCAGATGGGTGGCGAGGCGGTATTGCGAGACGCTGGTGAGCTTGGTTAGCCCGGAGGACACCATCCACCAGCCGATGAAGCCCTGAAAACCGCCAAGCGCCAGCGTGCCGAGGAGCGGCAGGCGCACGCGCTTTTCGATACGACCGGTTATCCAGAAGAAAGCCAGCGGCAGGGCGAAGATGATGCCGATCGAGCGTGCAAGGAAACGATGCGCCCATTCCCACCAGAAGATCGACTTGAAATCGTCGACCGTCATGTGGCTGTTGAGCAGCTGATATTGCGGAATGCGCTGGTAGAGTTCGAATTCTTCCTGCCACTCGGCAGCATTGAGCGGCGGGATGACACCGTGAATGGGTTTCCATTCGGTGATCGACAGACCACTGTCAGTCAATCGCGTGGCGCCGCCGACAAGAACGAGACAGAAAAGCGTGAAAATGACGACGCCGAGCCAAATGCGGACCGCCTTGCGGTTACGGTCGAGCCGCCCGGTTTCGCGCTTCGCTTCGATAATGATCGTGTCCGTTGCCGACATGGTGACGACTCCTGCCATTGATGGCTTCGTTCAGGGGCCAGGGTTCGGGCCGCTCATGGGGTGCGCATCGGCCCGTCATTTGTGAGACAACACGCCACAGCGGCAGATCGTCTCCAGTTTCCACGTTGCTTTGCCCCATGGACCCGTGCAAAACAAGCCCCAAGGCTTTGCGGCATCCGGTCGCGGTCGCGAGGGGCATGAGGAGGACGTCAGGTGCCGCATTGGAGAAGTTTTGTCGGTACCATCCTGATCATCATTCTGGTGATCACCTATGCGCTTGCCGCAACGACGATCGCGACGCTGACGCTCGCCACCTCGCCATGGTGGGTGCATTTCCTCTATTTCCTCCTGTCCGGACTTCTCTGGATCCTGCCGGCGATGCTGATCATCAAGTGGATGGCCGGTCCGAAGCCGAAACGGTAGCCGTACACCGCAGGTTAACCAGACGCAGCGCTTCCCCTTCTTCCGTCGGCGGCATAAACGCATTCTTGGTGCTCGCCGCCCATTATATCGATCGATAACGGGTGATGGATGACGGCACGGGCAAATCACAACGATACGAATGTTTCTTCGCTTGCCTCCAAAACGGTGGGAAAGCGAGGGACGCGTCTTAGTGAACTCGATATCGCCCTGACCGGAAATATCCCGTCGATCGAAGAACAATGGCGCAAGCTCGAAAGCCGGGAATGGAATTCCCTTAATCAAGGCCTCGACTGGTGCCGCGCATGGACCTCGGCTCACCGAAGCGAGCTGTTGGCCATCACCGGTTCTGCCGGTTCACGAATCCTGTTTTTGCTGCCTCTCGAGATCGTCAACGACCGGTTCGGACGCGTCGCGCGGTTGCCGGGCGGGCGTTTCAACAATCTCAATACCGGGCTCCTCGACGGCGACCTTGCTGCACCGGACGCCACTGAGCTGCACGCGTTCAAAGACAAGCTCGCGCAATGCCTGCGAGGCGTTGCCGATCTGCTTGTGATCGACGAGGTTCCGCTTGCGTGGAAAGGCATGGCGCATCCGCTGAGCGGCATGGCCTCCATCGAGAACCAGAACCACTCGTTTCAGCTGCCGCTCCTGGACACGATGGCGGCGACGCTTGCGCAGGTGAACGCCAAGACGCGGCGCAAGAAATACCGCGTTCAGGTTCGCCGGCTGGAGGCGATCGGTGGCTTCGACCATGTGGTCGCCGATACGCGCCAAGAACAGCATGCGCTTCTCGACCGTTTTTTCGCCCAGAAAGGCGAAAGGCTGAAAACCTCCGGCCTGCCGGATGTGTTCGCCTCCACCCCGACCCGCGATTTCCTGCACCGGCTGCTCGATGCGCCTCAGCGCGACCTGGACAAGCCGCTTTGCATGCACGCGATACGGCTCAAAGGCGACCATGACGGCCATATCGCGGCCGTTACGGGGCTCTCACGCAAGGGCGGCCATGTGCTTTGCCAGTTCGGTTCCATCGACGACAGCATCGGCGCCGACGCGAGTCCGGGAGAGCTTCTTTTCTGGCTGGCAATCGAACGCAGCATTGCGGAAGGCGCAACGCTTTTCGATTTCGGCATCGGCGACCAGCCTTACAAGCGCAGCTGGTGCAGTCAGGAGACGGTGCAGCACGACATGCTTGTGCCGATTGGCGTCAAGGGCTCGGCGCTGGCCGGCCTGCATCTGGCAGAAACCGGCATAAAGACAGCGATAAAGCGCAATCACCGGCTCTATGCGATGGTACAGCGCTGGCGCTCCCGCCATGACGGGCAGGACTGACCAAGGCTCAAACCCTGGCTCAAGCGGCGCTGCGGTTTCGCGATGACGGCGACTGGCGGTCATCCGGCTGCGCCATGACGAGCAGGTTGCGGAAACCTGCATCGGCATAGGTGACGACGAGTTCGGCGATCGCTTCTTCGGTGAAGCCCGGAACGGAGAGGATGATCTCGGTTCCATCCGCACGCACCAGACGCCGCAGGCTGGCGGTGTCCGCCGGACCACATTCGATGAGCACGAGGTCATAGGCATCGGACAGCGCATCGATGATCATCGTCAGGCGATCTGCTGCCCGCATGGCACGCACGGGATCGGAGATGCCCTGCGGCACGACATGGGCCTCGGACAGGCGATCGGGATGAATGGCCTCGCCGAATGCGGTTTCTCCGCACAGAAGATCGGTGATCCCCGGCAGGCGGTCATGCTCTGCCATCAGCCGTGTCGGGCAGGCAGAACCGGTCAGATCGACGAGGATGACGGTGCGGCCTGTTTCGGCCACGGCGCGCGCCAGCATGACGGTCGCGGTCGAACCCTCGTCACCGTCCGGAGACACGGCGACAGCAACCGGCACGGCATGGCGCTGCAGATAGTGGGCAACCGATCCGATGGTGAAGCCCGTATCGATAACGGGAGCCGGTACGGCTTCTTCCGTCAGCGCAGGCTTCGAGGTGACGGCTTCGGCAGGCTTTGCCGGCGGACCGACAATGGCTGCGGACGGCGTGACCGTGGTGCGAACCTCCGCCTTCCGCTCAATCACGGTCTTCGGCTCTGGCAGTGTTTTCGTCTCAACCTGCGTTTCGCGCGAGACAATCACGGCGGCGGCAGGTGCGACGGTGGGCACCGGTGCGTCTATCGTCTTTTCACGTTCGGTTACGGGAACCGGCTCCAGCTCTGCCTCCCGGCTGACCGGCCTGAGCGCCCGGCCGCTGAACAGTTCGGAGATCATCACGATCAGGCAGCTGACGATCAGCGTCGCGAGCGTCACGACGATGACGATCGGGATGATTTTGGGGAAATAGGGTTCCGATGGCTCTACGGCCTTGGATACGACACGGGCATCGGCCGGAGTGGCATTGCCGTCGAGCCTGGAGGTCGCCTCGCGATAGCGGGCAAGGTAGGTTTCGAGCAGTTGCCGCTGGGCGGTGGCTTCGCGTTCCAGGGCGCGAAGCCCGACTTCCTCCTGGCCGGCGCGCGCGGAATCCGCCTTCAGCGTATTGAGCTGCGCGATAAGCTGCTGTTCGCGCAGACGCGACACTTCGGCCTCGCTTTCGAGGCTGGCCAGAACCTTGCTGGTCTCGTTGGCGATCTGCTGGCGGATCTGCGCCAGCTGCGCCCGCAAGCCCTTGATCCGGGGATGGCCATCGAGAAGCGATGTCGCCTGATCCGAAATCTGCGCCTGGAGATTGGTCTCGGCTTCCTTGAGCCGCTGAATGACCTGCGAGCTGACGACATCGGCGATCGTGTCGGAAGCCCGGCCTGCATTCAGTGCCGTGCGGACGTTCTCGGCTCTCGCTTCCGCATTGGCGCGCTCGCCGCGCACCCGCGCCAGCTCGGTGGAAATGTCGTTCAGCTGCTGGCTGGAGAAGCTGCTGGTTTCGGTCGTCTGGAACAGGCCGTTGCTGGACCGGTAATCCGCAACCTTGCTCTCGGCCTCCCTCACCCTCTGGGTCAGATTGGCGATTTCCGGCTCCAGCCATTTGGCCGTTTCCGAATGGGTGTCGAGCTTGGCGCCGCTCTGCAGCTGAAGATAGACCTCGGCCATCTTGTTGGGAATGGCGGAGGCGAGCATCGGGTCGTGCGAGGAAAATTCGACGCCGATGACGCGGGAATTTTCGACGGCGTAGACTTCCAGCCGCTCGCGGAATTTCTCCACGACACGATCTTCGGGATCAAGCGCCATCGGGTCCGGCTTCAGGCCCACCATGACGAGAAAGTCCGGCAGCAGCGATCGCGCCGCCGGATCGAATTCCTTGTATTGGGCAAGGTCCAGCTCACGGGCAACACGGCGGATCAGATCCGTCGATTGCAGGAGCTGCGCCTGGCTGGTGATATTGAGGCTGTCGAGCACCGGATCGTTGGCGGCAGCAGCGCCCTCCCCGCCGGTCAGGTTCGGAGAACGGGATTCGATCAGCAGCCGCGTCTCGGCCCTGTAGCTCGGCGTCATCATGCTGGTGATGACCAGCGAGGCGACGGCCGCGAAAGCGGTGACGGCGACGATCCTGCCCTTGCGCGCCCATACGGCGGCAATCACGCGGCCCAGATCGATATCCACGTCCTGGTAATTGCCGTTGGCACCCGACATCACACACTCCACCGTCTCAATTCAGCGAATGGTAAAGGACCATGGTAACCCCGTGGTTAATGGTGCCATTTTTTCGACGCCTCCGATTTTCAGCGTCGCTTTTTACCGGCCATTAACCCTAACAGATCCATAACGGATGAAATGGTATGAAAAGCCGGAGCCTGAGTGGGACATGGTCCTTGCCCAACGCAGACAAGTGCAGACCCGTAAGGCGCTGGCCGCGGCCATCGTCGCCGCAGCTGCGCTTTTGAGCGGCTGCGCATCCAGCCCCCCGCCGACGAAGGGCTTCGAGACGGCCGCATTGCAGCCCTATCGGCTGGATAGTGGCGACCGCCTGCGCGTCACCGTCTTCGAACAGGCAGGACTTACCAACACCTACACGGTCGATCAGGCAGGCTATATCGCCTTTCCGCTGGTCGGACAGGTCGCTGCCCGCGGCCAGACCCTTCCGGCACTCGAAGGCGCGATCGCGAGCCGCCTGAAGCAGGGCTATCTGCGCGATCCGGACGTCAGCATCGAGATCGATCGATATCGCCCCGTCTTCGTCATGGGCGAAGTCGGACGGCCCGGCCAATATTCCTATGTACCGGGCATGACCGCCCAGAACGCGATTGCAATCGCCGGTGGCTTCACCTCGCGCGGAAACGAGCGGGATGTGGACGTTACCCGCAAGGTCAACGGACAGGTGGCGACCGGGCGAACCGTCGTCACCGCCCCCATCCTTGCCGGCGATACGATCTATGTCCGCGAGCGCCTGTTCTGACCCAAGATGCAGCCTCTCCCTCCCCTGCGCATCCTGCATTGCTTCCGCAATCCCATAGGCGGGATCTTCCGGCATGTGCGCGACCTGGTGGAAGAACACAGCGCCGCGGGTCATCAGGTCGGCATTTTGTGCGACAGTTCGACGGGCGGCGCCTACGAGAGCGCGCTTTTCGAAACGATCGGGCCAAAGCTTGCATTGGGGCTGACACGCCTGCCGATGCGACGGGCCATATCGCCTTCAGACATGATCGCTCTTGGCAAGAGCTATCGGCATATCAAGAGTTTGCAGCCGGACATTCTGCATGGACATGGCGCCAAGGGTGGCGCAATGGCCCGGATGATCGGCTCAGTGTTGCGGGTCAACAGGTATCGCGTAGCCCGCGTCTATTCTCCGCATGGCGGCAGCCTGCATTTTGCGCGGTCATCCCCAACCGGGCAGATCGTGCTCAGGCTTGAGCGTTTTCAGGAGAATTTCTGCGACGCGATAGCCTTCGTCTGCGATTACGAAAGGCGAATCTACGAAACCAAGGTCGGCATGCCGAGACCCCTTTCGCAGGTGATCTATAACGGCATCAACGAAGCGGAATTTGGGCCGGTTCCGCTGGATGCAGATGCCGCCGATTTTCTCTTCATCGGCATGATGCGGGACATGAAGGGGCCGGATGTCTTCATCGACGCTTTCCTGCGTACAGAGCGCCGCATCGGACGTCCTTTGACTGCCATGATGATCGGCGACGGCCCAGACGAAGACAAATACCGGGCAATGATATCGGAACTCGGGCTTGATCGACGCATGCAGATGCTGCCTGCCATGCCCGCCCGCAAGGCATTCGCGCTGGCAAAAACGATCGTCGTCCCCTCGCGTGCGGAGGCGATGCCCTATATCGTGCTTGAGGCGCTCGCCGCCGGCAAAGCGGTCATAGCATCCCGCGTCGGCGGGATACCGGAAGTACTGGGCGAAAACAGCGAAGCGCTTGCTATTCCGGGGGATGCGCAGGATCTTTCCCGCATCATGACGGCCGCCGCAACACAGCCCGACTGGCGAGCCCGCACGATGCCGAAACCTTCCGCATTCAAGGCGGTTTTCTCCGCGCCGGTAATGGCGCGCGACATGCTCGACCTCTATCGCGAAGCCCTGCCGACCTAAAGGCTTCCTTAGCATCTTCCTGATAAGCGATTTCTTATGATCTCCCTGATGACAACCGGGAGACAAGGGACCATTTCATGAGCGACTTGGGCAATCGGCCGGACCTGGACCTCGACGCATTGCGCCGCAGCGTCGCGGATGGCGGGCCTCGCAACGAGGAACCGGCAGCCCCTGTCGAGCTCAACCCGTTCGCCAAGCAGATTGCCGACCAGTTCCGCGACAACAATTATTCGCCGACGATGCTGATTGGACAGTTTCGCCTGTTCGAGCTCACATCCATTCTCGCGATCGGCCTGCTTGCCTGCTATATGGCGCCGGTTCCCTCCGACAGTCATTTCCTCACGCGCTTCGTGGTTACCGCCATCGGCGCGACGCTGACGGTGCTGTTCCTGCAGCTTGCCGATACCTATCTCATTCCCTCCATTCGCGCGGCGCGGCGCAATGCCAAACGCGTGCTCGCCGCCTGGGCGATGGGCTTCCTCGTGACCTTTATGGGCGTATCGGTTGCCGAAGGGGTGCTCTATCCAACGGGCGCGGCGGCGATCTGGTTCGTGTGCGGCGCTGCCTTTCTGCTCGGCGAACGGCTTCTGACCGCCTATGGGATCCGCCACTGGGCGCGCAATGGCGTGATGGAACGCAGGGCCGTCATCGTTGGCGGCGGCGAGCCTGCCAAGCAGTTCATCCGCGCCCTCGAACAGCAACCGGACAACGACATCCGCATCTGCGGCATCTTCGATGACCGCGGCAGCGACCGCTCTCCGAGCGTCGTGGCCGGCTACCCAAAGCTCGGC
Organism: Hyphomicrobiales bacterium; assembly: GCA_900469445.1. Taxonomy (GTDB): domain Bacteria; phylum Pseudomonadota; class Alphaproteobacteria; order Rhizobiales; family Rhizobiaceae; genus Neorhizobium. The sequence goes on along the minus strand of UBXM01000021.1, from coordinate 62,112 downwards.
ACATTCGCCGAACTGATCGAATTCGCGCGGCTTGCCCGCATCGACATGCTGATCATCGCGCTGCCGGCAAGCGCCGAGGCGCGCATCCTGCAGCTCCTGCGCAAGCTCTGGGTGCTTCCGGTCGACATTCGGCTTGCGGCACATGCGAACCGCCTGCGTTTCCGGCCCCGCTCCTATTCGCATGTGGGTGCGGTGCCGATGTTCGACATTTTCGACAAGCCGATCCGTGACTGGGATTCGGTGGCAAAGCGCGCCTTCGACATCTTCTTCACCGTGATAGCGATCGTGCTTCTGTGGCCGATCATGCTTGGTGCTGCGATCGCGGTGAAAGCCACGTCGCAAGGGCCGATCCTGTTCCGGCAGAACCGGCACGGCTTCAATAACGAGACCATCAAGGTTTTGAAGTTCCGCTCGATGTACACCAACATGAGCGACCAGACGGCGGTGAAAGCCGTCACCAAGGGAGACCCGCGTGTCACCCCGGTCGGCCGTTTTCTGCGCAAGTCCTCGATCGACGAGTTGCCGCAACTGTTCAACGTGCTGAAGGGCGAGCTTTCGCTGGTCGGGCCACGTCCGCACGCAGTTCACGCCCAGACGGGCGAGCGCAAATATGTCGATGTCATCGAAAGCTATTTTGCCCGGCACCGGGTAAAGCCCGGCGTTACCGGCTGGGCACAGATCAAGGGCCTGCGCGGTGAACTCGATTCCGACGAAAAGATCCGCGCCCGAACCCAGCACGATCTGGACTATATCGAAAATTGGTCACTGTTCTTCGACCTCAAGATTCTGTTCCTGACCCCAACCAGCCTGTTCAACACGGACAATGCGTATTGACGACCGCTGACTTCGACCATCAGGCGCAACGCCTTCCGGCAGTCCAGATCGCCCGGCTTTTCGGATCCGGCCTGCTGGCGTTCGGCGTATTCCTGTCGGGCTTCGTCATCTCCGAGCCGGCTCCGTACGAACTGATCATGGTGGTGCAGGTCGCCATCTGGTTCCTGCTTGGCCTGCGCATCTCGCGCACTGTCTGCCTTCTGCTTGCCCTGCTGCTCGTCTTCAATATCGGCGGGCTGTTCTCGCTCACCGTCATGAAGGACATGAGCGGCGCGCCGATGTATATCGCCGTTTCCATCTTCCTGGCGCTGAGCTCGGTCTTTTACGCAGCAATCATCGAGGACGATCCGGGCCGGTTCGCATTGATCTTCCGCGCCTGGGTGGTTGCGGCGATCATCACGGCACTTCTCGGCATTCTGGGCTATTTCAACGCCTTTCCCGGCGCGCATATTTTCACCCGCTACGACCGGGCCATGGGCGCATTTCAGGATCCGAACGTGTTCGGCCCCTATCTCATCGCGCCGATCCTCTATCTGGTCTACCGGCTGCTGACGGGCCGTATCCTGGCCGCACCGTTTCTGATCGCCGGCATCCTCGTGCTGGTTCTCGGCGTATTCCTTTCCTTTTCCCGCGCGGCTTGGGGCCTGCTGCTGTTCAGCGGTGTGGCGCTGGTCATTGTCATGCTCCTGAAGGAAAGGACGACGGCCTTCCGGTTGAAAATACTGACCATTTCCGCCGTTGCGGCGGTAGTGCTCATCCTGGCGCTGGTGATCGCCCTGCAAATCCCCCAGGTCTCCGATCTCTTCACCAACCGCGCCAGGCTGGTTCAGGAATATGACGGTGCGCGTTTTGGCCGTTTCGAAAGGCACAGGATCGGTTTCCTGATGGCGATGGAGCGGCCGCTCGGCATGGGGGCCATGGCCTTCGGCAAGATCTATGGCGAGGACGAGCACAATATCTGGCTGAAGTCGCTGACGACCTATGGGTGGCTGGGGGCTGCGACCTATCAGATCATGATCTGGTCGACGATCTGGATGGGCTTTCGCTACCTGCTCAGGGAAAGACCGTGGCAGCCCTACATGATGATCTGCTGGGTGATGATCCTCGGGCACGCCCTGATCGGCAATGTCATCGACACCGACCATTGGCGGCATTTCTACCTGCTTCTGGGCCTCCTGTGGGGGTGCTTCGCGCTGGAGCATCGACACATGCGCCGGCAACGCGCCGAAGCGGCTATGGCGACAGCTTGACTTCCGCTTCAGCCATTCCAGATCATATGGATGCTCACCACATCACAATTGCGCGCCGCCCGGGCGATGATCGGGATTTCGATAGAAGAGCTTGCCGAGGCGGCCGGCGTCGCCGCCGATACCATTCGCGCCGGCGAAGCTTCAACCGGCAACGTCGAGCCTGAGCTTTCAAGAAAACTGAAGCGCGTTCTCGAATCCCGCGGCATCATCTTTGTGGCCGCCGGGCAGCAGGATGCGTCAGGCCCCGGTGTGAGGCTGCATCAACAGCCCCCGGACGAAGGCATTCGCCCTCAAAATCTCAATGCCACAAACGACGATTAAATTCTTCAATTCGTCCGGAACCATTTGACTTGCAACGCGTTTCTCCGCCGCAATCAATATCGGGGACACGCATGGCTCGCAGCAATAACCTATATCTCATCATCGGCGCTCTGATCGTGGTCGTCGCCGGCCTGAGCTTCTACGTCTATCGGGAAGAAACAAAGCCGGAAGGCGTTTCCATCAGCATCGGTGAGAACGGCGTGAATGTTCAAGAGAACTAAAAGTAAAATTGCGCATATAAACTTAACCGCATAGGCGTATACTTCTTTCAAATTGCCTTTAGCAAAGTCTCTGAACACGAAGAGGGGTTCACATGACATCGCATCTCAGCACCGCTGAAATTGAGGAAAAAGGCCTGCGGAAAGTCTGGAGCGTCACGGACTTCGCTCGACGCTATCGGCTCGATACCGACGAGGAAACAAGGCTTCTCAAGCTGCTTGGCCCCTTCGCCACGCAGCAGGAGCTCTTGATGAACGCAAGCCGGGCACCGCGGTTCCGGTAATCGACTTACCTCGACAGGCGCTGGAGGCACTCGTGAGAGTGCTTCTCCCTGGCTTGGATAGACACCCTCTATACTTCATCCGACGCACACCCGGCCGCGGAACCTTCGCTCCTCAGGCTGGTTACTTCTCCGTGAGTTATCAATAGCGCGACGATCGCGCGGAGGAGAAGAGATGTTCAAGACAGGTTCTAAAATCGGGCTCGCAGCAGTCCTTTCCATCGCAGCGTCCTCTGTCTTTGCCCTACCCGCTTCGGCACAGGACGTGGAGTTGCGCATTGGCCCTGATGGCGTGCGGCCGGTGATCCGGGATCGAGACAGGGATTCCGATCGCTACAGTGAACGGGGCCGCGGCTGCAGCCCCGGCGAGGCGCGTGCCGCTGCCCGCGATGAGGGACTTCGCCGTCCCGAAGTGGTGCGGGTGACCACGCGCAGCGTCACTGTGGAGGGCATGACGCGTCGTGGCCCCGACCGGATCACATTTGCCAATCGCCGTGGTTGCCCGATCATCTGATAACGGATGACATCGAGGAAAATCCTATCCTGCCATGCATGGGAGTGCGTGGCGGGACTTTTTCGTTGGATGACGTGCAAGCGGCCTCGCGACCGGGATTTTTCGCTTGCACCGTGAATGTCATGCCAGTATGGAAGTCTTGCTCTCGAAGCAGGTCGGAATGTAGCGCAGCCCGGTAGCGCACTTGACTGGGGGTCAAGGGGTCGTGGGTTCGAATCCCGCCATTCCGACCAATTTCTCCCCCCGAATTCTCCATGACTGGACTAGGTTCGCAAGCCGGATATGGACATGCGCGAGATGAGATCGAAAATGCCGATCGAACTCCGAATGCTTCTATCCTCGCTTGTTCTGTTGCCCTTCCTGCATTCAGCGGCCCTCGCCGCCGATATCGAGCGCGGCCAGCGCTTGTTCAAGGTCTGCGCGCCCTGTCATGCAATTGACAGCGACACCAACAAGGCCGGCCCTCATCTGAAGGGTGTGTTTGGCAGGCCTGCGGGCGGCGTTGCCGGTTTCCGGTATTCAAAAGCGATGTCGGAGGCCGGAAACGCAGGCCTAGTATGGGATGACAAGGCGCTCGCCGAATTTCTCTCCAGCCCCAAGACGAAAGTGCCGAATACGAGCATGCGGTTCTGGGGAATGTGGTTCCAGTCCGAAATCGACGACCTGATCGCCTATCTCAAGGTCAATCCCTGAGCCCCTTCCCGTTAAAAAAAATGCCGCCCCGAATCGGAGCGGCATCATTGATGCGATAGAACGGCAGCCTATCAGTAAGGCGAATAGCACTGCTGGCGCGGGCCGTTATAGGGCTGGAAGGTATTGTCGTAAGCCCTGTAGGACCGGTAGCGCGAATAGCACCAGTTCACGTGGCTATTGCCGCCGCCGACATAACGGCGCTGTTGCGGCGGTGCATAACGCGGTGCGGCCAGTGCGCCGCCGATGATGGCGCCTGCTGCAAGACCGCCGATGATGGCACCCGCATTCGAGTTGCGGTGATGGCGATGATGACGCCAGCGACGGTCGCCATAACGGCGGTCGTCACGCCAGCGGCGATCATGGCGCCAACGGCGGTCGTCGCGAGAGTAACGCGGGCTATGGCGACGCCAGTCACGGCGATCTTCACGCCACTGTACCTTTTCCACCGCCTGCGACGTCTGCACTGCTGGGGGGCTTACCGTTGGAAAAGCGTTGGCAGGCGCGACGCCAGTCAATGCGGTGACCGCGGATACCAGGATGATCGCAATTTTATTCTTCATCTCATTCTCCTTGGAATGTCTCCCTGAGGTAAATGATCTGATTTACGGTCTGAACCAGAGGTGAACGGTAAAATTCCGGTGATCACAGATAGTTGTAAACGCCGCCGCTCGGCGGGTCAGCGCACCTGATCGAGCAGCCGCTTGCATTCGAGAAGATCGAACAAGGCTTCCTGCAGCAAGGCACGATCTTCCTTGCCGACGCTGGATTTTCCGATCGACACTTCCAGGGCGTCGTCGCCACCGGACGAACCGAAACCGAAAAAGCGGCCGCTGGGCTTCACCTTCGGGCGGCCCAGAACCTGATCCTCTTCCGAGGCATTGACCTTCGGCTCGGCATGTTTTTCGCCACTGGAGGCAATGATCGCATCCATGGTGGCCACATCGCCCGATGCGATGGCGGCAACGAACTTGTTGCCATTCGTCTTCAGAAGCTTCTGGACGCCCTTGATCGTATAGCCGTGATCATAAAGCAGATGACGGATGCCTTTCAGCAGCTCGACGTCTTCGGGCCGGTAATAGCGTCGGCCACCGCCGCGTTTCATCGGCTTGATCTGGGTGAAGCGGGTCTCCCAAAAGCGCAACACGTGCTGTGGCAGATCAAGATCATCTGCCACCTCGCTGATCGTGCGGAATGCATCCGGGCTCTTGTCCACGCTCAATCCTCCAAGCAGCGGCTGTGAAGCCGACTTACAGCGCAGAGCCGCGCGCCAGATCTGGCGGCAGAAAAACTCTGCGTCACTTCATAATCCACACACCGCATTTTCCGAATACCGATTCCGATTTTCGATGCGCTGTATGAAACTAAGCCCCGATTCCCACTTATCTCAATGGGTTGAGGCCAAGGATTCAAGCATGTTCACAGGAATGAGGTAAAATACGAGCAAGCGTCAGGCTCAGGCGGCCGGAACCGCTGGCTTTTGCTTGGCCTTGCGGCTGGTGTGAGACTTCAATATCCGCTGCTTCAGAACATTGGAAGCCTTGAACGTCATGACACGACGAGGAGAGATCGGCACTTCCTCGCCGGTCTTCGGGTTGCGGCCGATACGCTCGTTTTTCGAACGAACCTGAAAGGTCGCAAAGGAGGAAAGCTTGACGACCTCGCCGCGAATGATCGCGTTACAGATCTCGTCGATCACCGTCTCTACGAGCTCTGCCGATTCAGTCCGAGAGAGCCCAACCTTGCGAAATACCGATTCCGCCAAGTCTGCACGCGTCACTGTCTTTCCGGCCATGATCCCCGCCCAGTTTTGCAAATTGATCTCGTCAAAGCCAACCAAGAGTATTTTGCTTGGCGACTAGGGTCAAGCACCTGTCGCCAATCAGTTATTTGTTCCCGGCAGACGTGGCATGCTTACCACCGGACGAGCACGGAACCCCAGGTGAAACCGCCGCCCATAGCTTCGAGCATCACCAGATCGCCCTTCTTGATCCGGCCATCGGCTAGCGCGACGGAAAGTGCGAGCGGAATGGAGGCCGCGGACGTATTTCCGTGCAGATCCACCGTCACCACGACCTTTTCCGGCGGAATGCCGAGTTTCTTGGCCGATGCGTCGATGATACGGCGGTTGGCCTGGTGCGGCACCAGCCAATCGATATCCTCGGCCGTCGTACCGGTCGCCTCGAATGCGCCTTGGATCACGTCGGTAATCATCGCGACCGCGTGCTTGAAGACTTCGCGGCCTTCCATGCGCAGATGGCCGACCGTTCCGGTCGAGGACGGGCCGCCATCGACATAGAGCTTGTCCTTGTGGGAACCGTCGGAACGGAGCTTGGCCGTCAGGATGCCCCGGTCACTCGTGGTCCCCTCGCCTTCCTCAGCTTCCAGCACGAGCGCACCCGCACCGTCACCGAAGAGCACGCAGGTGGTGCGGTCCTTCCAGTCGAGAATGCGCGAGAATGTTTCTGCGCCGATCACCAATACGCGCCGCGCCATGCCGCCGCGGATATGCAGATCGGCGGTTGCCATCGCATAAACGAATCCGGTGCAGACGGCCTGCATGTCGAATGCATAGCCATGGCTCATGCCGAGACGACGCTGGATATCGACCGCCGTTGCCGGGAAGGTGTTGTCCGGCGTCGAGGTGGCGACCAGAATGAGATCGATGTCGTCCGGCGTCAGACCGGCATTGTCGAGCGCGGCACGCGCGGCCTGCTCGCCGAGCGAAGCCGTCGTTTCGCCTTCGCCGGCGATATAACGCTGGGTGATACCCGTACGCTGCACGATCCATTCATCGGTCGTATCGACGATGCTTTCCAACTCACGGTTGGTCATTACCCGTTTCGGGAGCGCTGCCCCATAACCGCGAACTACTGATCGGATCATTCTCAATCACATCCTGTCGTCATGCCGCTTCAGGACCGGCCGGCGGCTGGTGCTTGGCATGGTAAATTGTCAAATCCTGCGCGATCTTCGCGTTCAGGTCGTTGCGTGCCATATCATACGCCACGTCGATGGCTGCGGCGAAACCTTCGGCATTGGCGCCGCCATGGCTCTTGATGACGATGCCGTTGAGGCCGAGGAAGACGCCGCCATTGACCTTGTTCGGGTCCATCTTCTCGCGCAGACGGTCGAAGGCTGGCTTGGCCAGCAGATAACCGACCTTGGCGAGGAAGGTGCGCGACATCGATTCGCGCAGCAGCGTGGCAATCTGACGGGCGGTGCCTTCAGCCGTCTTCAACGCGATATTGCCGGTAAAGCCTTCGGTGACGACAACGTCCACCGTGCCCTTGCCGATATCGTTACCCTCGACAAAACCCTGATAGGCGATCGTCGGCAGGTTCGCCTCGCGAAGCAAGCGACCGGCTTCCTTGACCTCTTCCTGACCCTTCACCTCTTCAACGCCGACGTTGAGAAGACCGACGGTCGGACGATCGACCTCGAACAGGGCGCGCGCCATGGCGCCCCCCATCAGAGCGAAATCGAGAAGCTGCTGGCTGTCGGCGCCAATCGTCGCGCCGACATCGAGAACGATGCTTTCGCCTTTCAGCGTCGGCCAGATGCCGGCGATTGCCGGACGTTCGATATTCGCCATGGTGCGCAAACAGAATTTCGCCATGGCCATCAGTGCGCCGGTATTACCAGCCGAAACGCAGACATCGGCCTCGCTCAGCTTTACCGCCTCGATGGAACGCCACATGCTCGAGACATAGCGGCCGCGCCGCAAAGCTGCGCTCGGCTTTTCGTCCATGGCCACGGCGACTTCGCACTCGTGGAAAGTCGAGCGGTCGCGCAGTTTCGGATATTTGGCAAGCCAAGGTTCGCATTCCGCCTTCAATCCATAGATGATGAAGGTCGCTTCGGGATGCCGGTCGAGAGCTTTCGCTGCACCGGGTATGGTAACCTCGGGACCGAAATCGCCCCCCATGGCATCCAGAGAAATTCTGATCACGCGTATCCGATCCTTAATCTTCGCCCAGAAGGACAGGCAATTATCCTCGTCCAACGGTCGCCGCCGGCATTCAGGCCACGCTCATGCGTGGCCGACCCGGCGAAATCGTGGCCAAAATATAGTTTTCGCCGCCGCTTACAACAGGCCTAGTCTTTTTTCCAGTCCTTGAGGGCCGCGAAAGGATTGGGCCGATCGTTCTTGGCATCGGCGGTGCTCTCGATGTGATCGGCAAATTCCACACCCTGCTTGCGCGGATAAGGATCGATTGCCAGTGCCGCGAACTCCGTGATCGCCTCGCCGATATCGATCAAATCTCCCGCAAATTCCTCCGGAAGATCCGGTCCGTCCGGATCGAGCACCATTTCGGCCGCGTCCTTGGCGACGACGCGGGCGAGTTTGGAACCCTCGGGCACGAATATCTGTTCGAACTCTTCGTCGATTTTCGAACCGACCGGCTCCAGCGTCACGACGCAGGCCTGAACGATTTCGGCCTCGACCCTTCCCTTGACGCGCACACCGTCCTTTTTCCAGCGTGACAGATAAACCTCTGCCTTGACGGACTTCACCTCCACCACCTGCCACACCTGAGCAAGTTCCTTGCACTCCCGCTCATCGGCGGAAACCTTGACCGTCACCGGATTGGCAGAGATGTTTCCGACCTTGACCGGATAGGAAAATGGCGGCTTGCCGCCCGTGTTGTTATCGCTTTTCATCTTTCCTCACTTTTCCCGCGTCAGCCGTTCACAGGCGCCGGGATAACCGCGCTGCCGCGGGAGATATCGTCTTCCGAAGTCGCGGCGAGATGATGCTCAGCCTCGACCATCCATGCCGCCAGCCGCATCATATCCGGCGCGGTATCGTTTTCCGGATATATGTTGCGGGCCAGGCTTTTCGCCAGTTCTTGCCGATCGCCGGCATCAAGCGCCTTGGCATATGTCTCGAGCCGCCCATAAAACATGCCGGCAAGCTTCTTCATGCGTTTCGGCACGCCCTGATCACCAATGCCGAGTTCACGGATCGAATGGTCGAGATCCTGGAAAAAGGCGTCCACAATTTCCTGCGCCAGTTCCTGTCCGCTCGTGCCGGATTTGGCGGTACGGCGAAAAAACAGGATCATCGTGATCGACAGCATTTCGTAGCGGCCCATGACGGTGTCGGGCACGCCGAGATCACTATAGAAAAAAGGAATTCGCGCCGCCGAGGTCAAGGCCGCGTATTGCCGCTCGACAATGACCTGATTGTGTTTTTTCTTTTTGAATAGCCCAAAGATCATCGATAAGTCCCGCGAATGACCGGGCCCAATGTTGCATGGAGACGAAAGCTGGTTTACCGAAGCAGGCGCGAATTGCAATGCCGTTCGGCCAGAGCCGCAGACGGGATGCGATCGATCCGTGAAACGTTTGGCATTACAGGGTTCTTTTCCCCGGAATAGCCACAATGGTGATGAACAGCAGAAGTCCCGGTCTATGTGCCGGTCTCATTTACCTGGGGGATCCCGTTGAAGAAGCGGAATGTCGAGTACGGAATGAATTTTCTGAATAAAACCGCCATCAGCCTGGTACTTATCGCTTCCGTCACCGCCTCTGGTTGCACGTCGATGAATATCGGCGACACCATGTATAACGGTTATGTGATCGACCAGAAGTCCCTCGCCCTGATTCCGGAAGGTTCGAGCCGCGAACAAGTGTTGCTGACGATGGGCACGCCATCGACGACGGCGACCTTTGATTCGGAAGTGCTCTATTACATTTCGCAGCGGCGCGAGCGCGCAGCCGCCTTCATGAAGCCGAAACTGGTCGAGCAGACGGTTCTTGCCATCTATCTCAACAAGGATGGCGTGGTCGAGCGCAAGGCCAATTACACGCTTCAGGACGGCAAGGTGTTCGACACGATCTCGCGCACCACGCCAACCGGCGGTCGCGACCTGACCTTCCTGCAGCAGATCCTTTCCGGTGGCTCCGGCGCCGGTGCGGGTGCGGCCGCCATGCGCAGCCTGCTCAGCAACTAAACAATCATCGAATGCAAAGAAGCCCGCGGATCGCTCCGCGGGCTTCTTCTTTTATGCGAGTGCAGGCTGTCAGCCGGCTAGAATGGCCAGCAGCAGCAGGGCCACGATATTGGTGATCTTGATCGCCGGATTGACGGCCGGGCCTGCCGTATCCTTGTAGGGATCGCCCACCGTATCGCCCGTCACCGAAGCCTTGTGCGCTTCGGAGCCCTTCAGATGGCGCTGACCGTCCTTGTCGACGAAACCATCCTCGAAGCTCTTCTTGGCATTGTCCCAAGCGCCACCACCCGAGGTCATCGAGATGGCGACGAACAGGCCGTTGACGATCACGCCGAGAAGCGAGGCACCGAGAGCGGCAAAGGCAGAAGCCTTGTCGCCACCGGAAATCATGAGGACGCCGAAATAGACGACGATCGGTGCGAGAACCGGCAGAAGCGACGGGATGATCATTTCGCGGATCGCCGCCCGCGTCAGGATGTCGACGGCGCGGCCATAATCAGGCCGGTCGGTGCCCTGCATGATGCCCGGCTTGTCGCGGAACTGACGGCGGACTTCTTCGACGATCGAGCCGGCCGCCTTGCCGACGGCCGTCATGGCGATGCCGCCGAACAGGTACGGGATGAGGCCACCGAAGATCAGACCGGCGACGACATAGGGGTTGGCGAGGCTGAAGGAGATCGCGCCGACACCTTCGAAGTAAGGATATTGCTGCGGGTTTGCGGCAAAATACTGCAGGTCGTTGGAGTAAGCGGCAAACAGGACGAGAGCACCGAGACCGGCAGAACCGATCGCATAGCCCTTGGTGACCGCCTTGGTGGTGTTGCCGACGGCGTCGAGCGCGTCGGTCGACTTGCGGACTTCCGGCGGCAGGTGGGACATTTCGGCAATGCCACCGGCATTGTCGGTGACCGGGCCGAAGGCGTCGAGCGCGACGATCATGCCGGCAAGGCCGAGCATGGCGGTAACGGCAATGCCGGTACCGAACAGGCCGCCGAACTGGTAGGTCGCAATGATGCCGCCGACGATGACGATTGCCGGAAGCGCCGTCGATTCGAGCGAAACGGCAAGGCCCTGGATAACGTTGGTGCCGTGGCCGGTCACCGAGGCCTGGGCAATCGAATTGACCGGGCGCTTGTTGGTGCCCGTGTAATATTCGGTGATGACGACGATCAGCGCCGTGACGATGAGACCGACCAGACCGCAGACAAAGAGGCTGGAACCGGTGATTTCCTTGCCGGCGACTGTGCCGATCACACCCCAGCCGACCGTCATCGAGGTGGCGATCGCCAGACCGAATATGGACAGCACGCCGGTGGCGATCAGGCCCTTGTAGAGTGCGCCCATGATCGAGCCATTGGAGCCGAGCTTGACGAAGAAGGTGCCGATGATCGAGGTGACGATGCAGGCGCCGCAAATGGCAAGCGGATAGAGCATTGCTGATTCGAGCACCGGAGCACCGGCGAAGAAGATCGCCGCAAGCACCATGGTGGCAACGACGGAGACCGCGTAGGTCTCGAAAAGGTCGGCAGCCATGCCGGCGCAATCGCCGACATTGTCGCCGACGTTATCGGCAATCGTCGCCGGATTGCGCGGATCGTCTTCGGGAATACCGGCCTCGACCTTGCCGACGAGGTCACCACCGACGTCTGCGCCCTTGGTGAAGATACCGCCGCCAAGACGGGCGAAGATGGAGATGAGCGAAGCGCCGAAACCGAGTGCGACCAGCGCATCGATGACTTCACGCGAACCGCTGGCGTGACCGAGGCCGGCCGTCAGTATCCAGTAATAGATCGAGACGCCGAGCAGTGCGAGACCGGCAACCAGCATGCCCGTGATGGCGCCGGACTTGAAGGCGATATCGAGGCCAGCGGCAAGGCTGTGGGAAGACGCTTGCGCCGTGCGGACATTGGCCCGGACGGAGACATGCATGCCAATAAAACCTGCGGCGCCGGACAGGACCGCACCGATTATGAAGCCCAAGGCGGCCGTGCCTGACAAAAGCAGCCATGCGAGGATGGTAACGACGACGCCGACTATGGCGATCGTCAGATACTGGCGTGCGAGATAGGCCTGAGCCCCCTCACGGATATAACCAGCGATTTCCTGCATGCGCTCGTTGCCCTGATCGGCGGCAAGTACTGAACGCGTCGCCCACACGGCATAGATGATCGACAGCAGACCGCAGACGATCACACTCAAAATGACTGCCATACTATTTTCCTCTCCCTATCCGCCGGGCCGAAAAATCCCGGTCGTGCATCTTCCATGCGGGCGCTCTCCCCTCCCAAGGATGCGTTCCGCCATGCGAAGACGAGATTGCGGTGGAGATGAAATGACGTCAAGCCCCGCTCGGACAAGGGCTCAAATGGACGCAGGTTGTAATATGAGTTAACGCTCGCCTATGACGACTTGGCCGTCGAACGCCTGAACAAGAGGGCTGCGATCAACAGAAGGCAGATTACCGCAACCGGCCAGATGACCATGTTGATGAAGGACCAGCCCCAGGTGACGAAAACCTTGCCGGAGGAAAAGGACGACAAAGCCACCGTGCCGAACAGCACGATATCGTGAAAACCCTGGACCTTGTCGGCCTCATGCGGCCGATAGCTGGATGAGACGATGGCGGTTGATCCGATAAAGCCGAAATTCCAGCCGATGCCGAGCAGAACCAGAGCACCCCAGAAATTCCAGAGCTCGATGCCGAGATGGGCAACGACGGCGCATCCCATCATCACGAAAATTCCGGCAGCCACCACCTTTTCCGCACCGAAGCGGGAAATCAGCGAACCGGTGATAAAGCTCGGCCCGAACATGGCGAGCACATGCCACTGGATGCCGAGCGTCGCCATTTCAGGCGGGAAACCGCAGCCGATCACCATGGCAAGCGGCGCACCGGTCATGACGAAGGTCATCAGCGCATAGATGCAGATGCCGCAGATCATTCCGGTGAGGAAACGCTGCGTCAGCACGATCTCCTTCAACGGCCGGGCGGGTTCGGAGCCTTGAGGTGCGGCTTTCGTTTCGGGAAGGCGCAGGAAGGCAAAGATGCCGATCGCAACGAGGCTCATCGGAATGAGCGCGATGAAGGCGCCGGCAAAAGTCACCGGCGCAAACCAGTCTTTTGCCCAGATGACGATCTGAGGCCCGAGGACCGCCGAGACGATACCCGCACCGAGAATCCAGGAGATCGCCTTGGGCTTGTAGGACGATGGCGATGCGTCGGCTGCGGCGAAACGGATCTTCTGGGTGAAGCCCGAGGATGTGCCGATGAACAGAAGCGCCAGCGCAAACAGCCAGAAGCTTTCGCGGAAAAGCGCGATCGCGGCAAAGGCACCGCCGGCCGCCCCGATCAGGCATCCGGCCATGAAGGCTTCACGGCGACCGAGGAAACGCGACAGGACAGCAATGACGACCGCGCCGCAGGCTGTTCCGACATTGAAGGCGGTGATGGGAGCGGTCGCAAGCGACTTGTCGTCGCCGAGCAACTGGTATCCGGCAAGCGAGCCGACCGCGATAGACAGAGGGGCCGCCGATCCGAGGATCGCCTGACTTGCCGCCAGAAACGCGACATTGCGGCGGGCGGCACGCACCTGCGTCTGAAGGCCGTCCACCACACCGTCCATGTCTGCCACCCTGTTATTTCTTGTCGCTACGGACCTGTTTGGCGATCCGGTCGAGAACCGCATTGACGATACGCGGTTCGTCTTCCTCGAAGAAGGCGCGGGCGATCTCTACATATTCGGTCACGATGACCGGGACCGGAACGTCCTTGCGCTCGAGGATTTCGAACGTGCCGGCGCGCAGGATGGCGCGCAGCGTCGAATCGAGACGCGACAGCGGCCAGTCTTCCTGCAGCGAGGAACGCACGATCGGGTCGATCTTGGTCTGGTCGCGCACGACGCCGGAGACGATGGAGCGGAACCAGGACGGATCGGCCTTCAGATAGGTATCGCCATCAAGTTCCTGGCCGAGACGATGGGCCTCGTATTCGGCGACGACTTCCAGCACGCCGGTGCCGCCGATATCCATCTGGTAGAGCGCCTGCACGGCCGCGAGGCGGGCTGCACCACGCTGGTTGACGGGCTTGATCTGTTTTTCTTCGTTAGACATCAGCGTGCACCGTTCAGCTTTTCGCGCACGGCGATCATGCTCAGCGCGGCGCGGGCAGCAAAGCCGCCCTTGTCCTTGTCGGAACGGCGGACACGCACCCAGGCCTGATCGTCATTCTCTACGGTCATGATGCCGTTGCCGATCGCGAGCGATTCCGAAACGGCGAGATCCATCAATGCGCGCGAGGATTCGTTCGAGACGATATCGAAATGATAGGTCTCGCCACGGATAACCATGCCGAGCGCAACAAAACCGTCATATTCTGCGCCGCCGTTTTCAGAGGCGTCAAGAGCCATGGCGATCGTCGGCGGGATTTCCAGCGCACCCGGCACCGTGATCACATCATAGGTCGCCCCCGCCTCCTTCAATGCCGAGGTCGCGCCGTCAAGCAGTGCGTCGGCCATATCATCGTAGAAGCGTGCTTCTACGATCAGGATGTGTGGAGCGGATTCGAGCGACATGGATCACCTTAAGATACGTGTATTCGGTCCGCCAGAAGCGGACTTGGAGCATGGGCGCGGTCAAAACACGCCGTGAGGCGCTTGGCAAGCGATTTTGCGGGAACGAGGCTTGCGCGGCGGGAATAGGATCGCGCCAGTTCAACCCGAAATACTTTCTCAATCCCAGTCCGGATCATCTCCGTAGCCAGTAATTAATTATCTGTTAAACTAAAGAAACAAAGCGTATCACTCTTGCCACCTTCGTTTTATTAGACATCTATTATTCGACTTACCGATGCAGGTGGACAATGGAAAAGCACCGTTTCCAGATGGATGACATAGATGACCTGCTGCTGAAGATTTCCATGGCCCGCGGTCTGGAAGAGATCATGACCGTGGTCAGGCAATCCGCACGCCCTCTGATCGGCGCCGATGGTCTTGCATTCATCCTGCGTGACAAGAACGAGTGCTATTACGTGGACGAGGACGCGATCCAGCCGCTCTGGAAGGGACAGCGCTTTCCGATGGCGTCCTGCATCTCAGGCTGGGCCATGCAGCATTCCGAAGTTGTCGTCATCGACGATATTTCCAAGGATCCCCGAATCCCGCAGGACGCCTATCGTCCGACATTCGTCAAAAGTCTCGCGATGGTGCCGTTGCGGCCGGGCGATCCTTTGGGTGCGATCGGCGCCTATTGGGCGAAGATTGGAACTCCGCCGGCCGAAAGTGTCTATCGCCTGCAGCGCATCGCCAATACGGCGGCGGTCGCAATGGCGAATGTCGCGCTGACCAATTCCCTTGCCGAAGCCAGGGACGAAGCGGCGCGCGCGCGCGACGCGATGATCCTGGCCATGGCGTCGCTTGCCGAGACACGAGACCACGAGACCGGCGACCATATCCGTCGCACCCAGCATTATGTGCGTGCTCTTGCCGAGGCGCTCAACCGGCGCGAACCGGAAACGACCGGTCTCGATGAGGAATTCGTCGACCTGCTCTACAAGTCGGCTCCACTTCACGACATCGGCAAGGTCGGCATTCCGGATCGCATCCTGCAGAAGCCTGGCCGGCTCGACCGGGCCGAATACGACATCATGAAAACCCATGCCGATCTCGGCCGCACCGCGATTGCCACTGCTGAGCGCTATATCGGATCAAGCAATCCGTTTCTCAGCCTCGCCAAGGAAATCGCTCATTGCCACCATGAGAAATGGGACGGGACCGGATATCCGCGCGGCCTGAAGGGCGAGGATATTCCGCTTGCGGGTCGGATCATGGCCGTCGCCGATGTCTATGACGCGCTGGTGTCGGAGCGGGTCTACAAACCCGCGATGAGCCACAACGAGGCCGTCAACATCATCACCGGCGAGAGCGGCAAACATTTCGACCCGGCAGTCGTTGCGGCCTTCGGCGATGTGGCTCCGCAATTTGCGGAGATCCACCGCCAGTTCTCACAGCCTATCTAAACCGGACGCGCTTCACGCCTTTGCGGGAAACTCCGCCAGTCGGGCGGCATAGCGTGCCATGGTATCGACTTCGAAATTGATGAAGTCGCCGGGTTTGCGATCCCCCCAGGTGGTAACGGCCAGCGTGTGGCGGATGAGCAGAATATCGAAATCAGTTCCGTTGACGGCATTGACGGTGAGCGACGTCCCGTCGAGCGCAACGGAGCCCTTTGGCGCAACGAAACGGGCCAGTTCTTCCGGGGCACGCAAGGTGATACGGACAGCCTCGCCTTCCGGCTCGACCGCCAATATCTCGGCCTTGCCATCGACATGGCCGGAAACGATATGGCCGCCGAGCTCGTCGCCGATCTTCAACGCGCGCTCCAGATTGACCCGCGTTCCCTTCTCCCAGGATGCGATCGTCGTCAGACGCAAAGCCTCTTCCCAGGCTTCCACTTCAAACCAGCGCTCGTTGCTGCCATCTTCGGGAAGCGTGGTCACGGTCAGGCAGACGCCGCCATGGGCGATCGATGCTCCCAGATCGATCGTCTTCGGATCGTAATTGGTCGAGATGCGCAGCTTCACGCCCTCGTCCAGAGGGGTCAGTTCGGAAACCGTGCCAATATCGGTGACAATGCCGGTAAACATCAAAGGCCTCTTTCATATTCGAAGCTGCGGTCGGCGCCGAAGCGCTCCTGCCGCACGCACTGAAATCCTGCTGGAATATCGGATGGCGTGGCGGGCGATTCAATGCCATCCGCCCCCACGACGAGTTCCGACTGGGCAAGCACAAGGCGGTCGACCAGTCCCGCCGAAAGGAAGCTGCGCGCGACATGAGCTCCGCCCTCGACCATGAGCGAGGAAATTCCGCGCGTCGCGAGATTGGCCAGTAGGTCGCTCAGATCGGCCGCCTGGAGAACTTCGACACCAGCGGACATCAGCGCACGCAGACGTTCTTCGTTTGCCGGATGTGTCTCGCAGAAGGGATCTGTGACGGCAACGACCGGCACGGTCCCGGTCGATTTCACCAGTTTCGAGGATAGCGGCAGTTCCAGCCGGCGATCGAGAATGATCCGGAGCGGCGAGCGGCTCTGCAGTCCGGGAAGCCGCACGGTAAGCTCGGGATCGTCCACCAGCGCCGTGCCGATGCCGACGAGGATCGCATCGTTTTCGGCACGCATCATATGCACCTGGGCGCGCGATTGCGGCCCGGTGACAATCAGCTCCTCACCCTTGCGGCCCAGCATTCCATCGGCGGAAACGGCAAGCTTGAGGGTCACATAGGGCAATCCCCGCGTCTGACGCGAGAGGTAGGCTGCGAGCACACGCCGCCCTTCATCTTCGAGCAGTCCGGTTTCGACAATGATGCCGGCTTCGCGCAGAATGCCGAAACCACGGCCGGAGACACGAGGATCGGGATCGTTGAGGCAAACGACGACACGGGCGACACCGGCTGCGACAAGCGCATTGGCGCAGGGTGGTGTGCGTCCATAGTGTGAGCAAGGTTCAAGGGTGACATAAACCGTCGCCCCCCTCGCCCGTTCACCGGCGACGGCGAGCGCCTGCGTCTCCGCATGAGGCCTGCCGCCAACGGCAGTCACGGCCTGGCCGACGATCGCACCGTCCCTGACGACGATGCAGCCGACGGAAGGGTTGGTTGCCGTGAGGCCGGTGTGCCAACGGGACAGCCGCAATGCGGCTGCCATGAAACGCCGGTCTTCGGCAGCGCCCGTCAAGAACCGTCTCCGGTTTCAAGCCCCGGATCGCGGGCAAGCTTGGCGTTGATCTCCTCAATCACCTTCTCGAAATCCTCAGCGTGAGAGAAATCCCGATAGACAGAGGCGTAGCGAACGAAAGCAACGTCATCGAGGCTTTTCAGCGCTTCGAGAACCTGAAGACCGATCTGTTCGGAGGAAATCTCGGCTTCGCCCGAACTTTCCAGCCGACGGACGATGCCCGACACGGCGCGTTCGATCCGGTCAGGCTCGACCGGGCGCTTACGCAGCGCGATCTGGAAAGACCGCACCAGCTTGTCGCGGGCGAACGGCACCTTGCGGCCGGTCTTTTTCAACACCATCAATTCGCGCAGTTGCACACGCTCGAAAGTGGTGAAACGACCGCCGCAATCCGGGCAGATGCGGCGCCGGCGGATGGAGGTAAAATCCTCCGCCGGACGACTATCCTTGACCTGGGTGTCTTCAGAGCCGCAAAATGGGCAGCGCATCGGCTCTCCTTAGAGGTACGGGTACATCGGGAAACGGTCGGTCAAGGCAACGACCTTTTCGCGAACGGCGGCTTCCACGGCAGCATTGCCCTCATCGGAATTGGCCGTCTTCAGACCGTCGAGAACTTCGACGATGAGATTGCCGATTTCCTTGAACTCGGCTTCCTTGAAGCCGCGGGTCGTACCGGCCGGCGTACCGAGGCGGACACCCGAGGTGACAAACGGCTTTTCTGGATCGAACGGGATGCCGTTCTTGTTGCAGGTGATGTAACCGCGACCGAGAGCGGCCTCGGCGCGCTTGCCGGTGGCGTTCTTCTTGCGCAGGTCGACCAGCATCAGGTGGTTGTCGGTGCCGCCCGAAACGATGTCCAGACCGCCGGCAACCAGCGTTTCCGACAGCGCCTTGGCGTTCTTGACGATCTGGGCTGCGTAATCCTTGAAGTCAGGCTGCAGCGCTTCACCGAAGGCAACGGCCTTGGCGGCGATGATGTGCATGAGCGGGCCGCCCTGCAGGCCGGGGAAAACGGCCGAATTGAACTTCTTCGCCAGATCCTCGTCATTCGTCAGGATCACGCCACCGCGCGGGCCGCGCAGCGACTTGTGGGTCGTGGTGGTGGCGACGTGGCAATGCGGGAACGGCGACGGATGCTGGCCACCGGCAACGAGACCGGCGATGTGGGCCATGTCGACCATCAGATAAGCGCCGACTTCATCGGCAATCTCGCGGAAACGCTTCCAGTCCCAGATGCGGGAATAGGCGGTGCCGCCGGCAATGATCAGCTTCGGCTTGTGTTCGCGCGCCTTGGCGGCAACGTCGTCCATGTCGAGCAGGTTGTCGTCTTCACGCACGCCGTAGGACACGACGTTGAACCATTTGCCGGACATGTTGACCGGCGAACCATGCGTCAGGTGACCGCCCGAGTTGAGGTCGAGGCCCATGAACGTATCGCCCGGCTGCAGGAGCGCGAGGAAGACGGCCTGGTTCATCTGCGAACCCGAATTCGGCTGGACGTTGGCGAAGTTGACGCCGAACAGCTTCTTGGCGCGTTCGATGGCGAGCTCTTCGGCGATATCGACGAACTGGCAGCCGCCGTAATAGCGCTTGCCCGGATAACCTTCCGCATACTTGTTGGTCATGATCGAGCCCTGGGCTTCGAGCACGGCGCGCGAGACGATATTTTCGGAGGCGATCAGTTCGATCTCGTGGCGCTGGCGACCGAGCTCCTTCTGGATCGAGCCGAAGATTTCCGGATCGGTTTCGGCAAGCGGGCGAGAGAAGAAGGCTTCGGTATGCGACATGGACGAGGCTCCTCGACAGGGATGGCAAGCGGTGTGACGCGTCTTAGCGCTCCGCCCGTTGAAGGGCAATACGAAGAGCGACATTTGCGCGCTCTGCCGCGGTGTTCCCACCGCGGCATGCCGCTTGTTGACCGGTCGATCAGATTTTCACGCCGAGGAAATGAAACGCGGGAGCTGCGCGGAAATCCTTCGTCGCATTGCCTGAAAAAGTGTGGTCCTGATTTGGACCGAGATCGAGCCTCATCACCTTTCCCGTGTCGGCAGAAAAATCGAGCGCCTTGAGATCCACCCAGAACGTGTTCGGCGTCAGCGCGGATTCGAAGAAATAGAGCTTGCGCTTATGATCGACGACCGTGCGCCAGCGGGTCGAGGAAATGTTCGGTTCTTCCGGCGTATTCAGGCCGAACGGCACCGAGACATTGCGGATGACGCTGAAGACGCTGGCAACAGAACGGTTCGGATCCTCGAATTTCGGGATCGCATCGACGTAGAACGATGCGCGGGCGAAGCGATCTGCCGCACGGTTGGTGCCGGGCAGCATGACGGTGCCGCCGATCTGCTTCCAGTAGGCATCCAGCGCCAATTGCTGGTCGAAGATCGGAGAATTGGTCATCACCTTGTAATCGCGGCTGTGATGGATGACCTGCTTGCCGGCGATATATTCAACGATGGCACTGTCGCCCGACGCATCTGAAATGGACAGGTGCAGGGTGGTCAGACGCTCCTCGCCGGGAACATTATCGGTAACGATGGTGAAAGGCTGCTTTTCGAGAGCATTGACCGCCTCCTCAACCGTCGCAAAATTATCGAGCACATATTGCGCCCAGGCGGCGATCGTTAGGCCCGGCTTGCTGTCCTTGTCGAAGGGCGGATAGTCGGATTCGACAAGCCAGAGCAGGTTCGCCGCCAAGCCCGCCTCGTTGACGCCATCGGTCGTCGAGACATCATAGCCGGTTGCGACGACGCTGCCGTATTTCGATTTCCACCGGATCGAATTCGGCCCCGCCTCCCCGTTCCGCTCCATTCCCCTGGGCAGCACGTAGAGATTGGTCATCACATCGCTTTTCCAATCCATGGAACGCGCGGTGACGACCTGCCCATCGGCGCCGTGATAGACGAAACGCGTGCAGGCTTCGGCAACGGAGGCAAAGCACAGTGTTGAAACGGACAAGGCGACTGCGGCCTTGCGAGCGGTATTGGCCGGTGAGAACATTATGACCCACTCCCCTGAATAAAAAGATGAATTCTGGCGGTCAGAAGCGCATGGACAATCCGACGACCGGACCGTGCTGGGTCGTATCCCAGCGGAACTTGTTCACTCCGGTAAAATCGTCGTTTTTATAATCCTGATAAAGCGCGCGATAACCCGCGCGCAGGATGGTCGGCCTCCCCAGCATCGTTGTGCGATAGCCCAGATAGGCCTGGGCATTGACGCTGAGGCGCGAACCTACCCCGAACCCACCGACATCGGTCGAGGCGAACAGGTTCCAGCGCCGCGTCAGGTCGGCATTGACGCGCAAGCCGATGAACGGATCCGTCCAGTTGGCGCTTTTCGATGCGTTCAGGCCAAATACGGAAACATCCGCTTCAAGCTTCGTCCAGCGCAGCCCGGCAGTCGGCTCGATGGAAAGCGTGCGGGGCCGACCGAAGACGGTATCGCCGCCAAGTTCCGTTTCATAAGCCTTGAAAAATGCGCCCGCGGCCAGAGACGTCGTCTTGATTCCCAACTTGAGCTCGTTGGCAAACAGCTCCTCGTCCTGCGAGGTACGGACACGCTGGGCATCGACATATACGCCCCATTGACCGTTGGTCACCTCGATATTGCCCATCAGAACGAAATCGAGATGGTCGAATACTTCTGAAAACGGCACATCGACATCCGAATTGAAGCCGGCAAGGGATGCATCCCCTTTCAGCGAAGCGGCCCAGACATAGGGACTGACGATAACCGACCATTCCCGCTCAGGTGCCAGTCGTGTCTGGTCGAAGTCAGCAGCCGAAGCCGAAAGGGCCCCGAACAACGTTGCCGCCGCCACAAAGGCAGCGCCAGTGAAATACAAAAAATTATGCGTCATCGAAGAGCCCCGCCCCCATCAGAGACCTCAGATTAGTTCCCGATCATATTAAGGCAACGCATAACGGAGCACCGATTACATTTTGTGATCGGCAGCATCACACCCCCATGACAGCAACGAAAAAGGCCGGACAAATGCCCGGCCTTTTCAATCTCTTTTCAATCCGCAGTTTATTGCGGCAGCATATCGCTTTCGGTCAGCGCGCCCTGACGCTGCTCGATGCCGGTCGTGGTCTGCAGCGCGAGTTCCTGGTTGCCATCCTTCTGATAGATGTCGTCGCGGAACTGCACCACCTGGTCCTTGGCCGACCATGCCGTGACGTAGACGATATAGACCGGCACTTCCTGGGCAAGCTTGATCGGGTTGTTCTGGCGGGCGGCGATGACGCGCTCAATGTCCTGGCGCGACCAGCCGGGCGTGTCGCGAAGCAGCCAGGTGATCAGGTCACGGACGTTCTGGATACGCATGCAGCCGGATGATTCGAAACGCATCAGCTTGTTGAACAGGCCCTGCTGGGGCGTGTCATGCATGTATTCGTTGTTCGGATTGTGGAAGTTGATCTTCGTCGATGCCATCGCGTTGATCTTGCCCGGGTCCTGGCGGAACATGAAATTCGGCGCCTTCGGCGCGAACCAGTCAACCGTATCGGGAGCCACTTCCTGACCGCGACCATCGATCAGACGGATCTGGTTACGCGTGAGATAGGTCGGATCCTTGCGCATCAGCGGAACGATATCTTTTTCGATGATCGAGCGCGGTGCGGTCCAGTAGGGATTGAGGATGACTTCGTAGATCTTCGAATTGATCGCATGTGTCGGACGATCGATACGGCCCACGACGGCATTGGTGCGCAACGCGACGCGATCGCTTTCGACGGCTTCCACATAGGCAGCCGGAATGTTGACCATGACGTAACGCGACCCGAGATCGCCGGACATGGACTGGAGGCGAACGAGGTTGGTCTGAAGCTGCATCAGCCGGGTCTGTGCCGGGATGTTCATCGCCTTCAGCGAAAAATCCCCAAGAACGCCGTCTGCGGGCAGGCCGTGACGCGCCTGGAAGCGCTTGACTGCGCCATCAACATAGCTGTCGAATGCGTTCGAAATGCCGGCCGACTGATCAAGGTCACCGGAGATCATAAGGCGACGACGCAGATTCTGCACGGACGGATCGGCAACGCCGAGCTGGAGCCGGTTGGCGGAACCGACTTCCGGCCAGCCGCCGTTCGAGACGATCTGCTGGTAGGCATAGATCGCCTGCTGGATGTTTGCCGGGCCTTCCGGCCCAAGTACCGGATTGTTGGAGACAACGCCGACAGCAGCGCGTGCACCGCGCGCATCGAACTGATCGTCCCAGCTGCCGCGACGCGGCGCATTGATCAGAGCGTCAATCGGGCTTTGAGCGAGCGCCGGCGCCGTCAGAGCCGCCGCACCTGCGGACACAGCAGTGCGCAGCAGGGAGCGGCGAGACAAAATTTCAGATCCGATCTTCTTCGACATCATCCTATCCATTTGATCCCGTTCAACATCACAGGGTTACCGGGATATGGTTAAAAAAGGCGCAAAGGTCAGGCGAGCATGCGTTTCTGCCAAGCTCCACCACGGCAGACAAAGGCCCATTTTACCAAATGCTTGAACATGCCCGGTCCCATAGTAATATGGCCAATTCGTGTCAGCGGGCTTCACGTCACCAAGCCGTGTTGCCGTGTGACCTTTCTGCCGTATCGGAAAAACAACCGCGATATCAAAGTGCGCCTTCCGGACGAAGATCCGCCTGCCCCAAGAGACTGCCAAGAGAGACAATTGCATGGAGCTTTTGGCTGACCGCTTCCTCTTCGCCGCGGCCAGGCATTTGCGCCTCCAGTGCAATGGCACCACATCAGGCAGGTTGAGGCGTTCTCTTATTAATGTCTGAGATCTTCCGGTATTGCGCTTTTCAGAGCTTTCCGCAAAACAGGCTCCGGTTGAAGAATCAACGTGCGCCTGAGCATTCGCTCGGCAAAAGTTGTTTCAGGAGAAGCGCCAGCTTCAAGCAAGGCGTCGATAATATATTCTATGAACTAAAAATATAAGAGTGGAGGAGTTATATGCAGTGGAAACCGATAAACACTCTCATTCCAAACAAGCTTGTCTTTCTACTGTTCGATCATCTTGAGAGCGCTCAATGGGTCGGCTACGTCAACGAAGACGGTATTTGTGAATGGCCGGATAAAGTCCGCGGATATCGTCCGACGGGCTGGCAGGAAGTGATTGTCGACTTGACCCGCATCAAGGCCATCGGCGGCTAAAGTCTCCGACAGATGAGTTAAACAAGCAAAACGGAGCGTAGGCCTACGCTCCGTTTTGCTTTTGTGCGTCACCGCATGACTGGAGGTAATGAGGAACGCCAAGCCCTTAGTGGTTTAAAGGCGGATCGCGGTTCCGTTAAGATTACATCCGGTAGGCGATCGAGTCGTTCCAGAAGCGATCGAGACGCTGCAGCAGACGGTTCATCTGGGAGAACTCGCCTTCGCCGATGCCGCCAACCTTTTCGATCGAGCCGATATGGCGCTCGTAAAGCTTGGAAACGGTTTCAGCGATTTCCTGGCCGGCCGGCGTCAGGCTGATGCGGACCGAACGACGGTCAATGCGCGAACGAGCGTGATTGATGAAGCCGAGATCGACCAGCTTCTTGACGTTGTAGGAAACGTTGGAGCCAAGGTAGTAGCCGCGGGAGCGGAGTTCACCGGCAGTCAGTTCCGAATTGCCGATGTTGAAGAGAAGAAGGGCCTGTACGGCGTTGACGTCGTCGCGACCCTGACGGTCGAACTCGTCCTTGATGACGTCGAGAAGGCGACGGTGGAGACGTTCCACCAGGTGCAGCGATTCCATGTAAAGACCACGGATCGTATCTTCGTGCTGATCTGCGAGTGCCGGTGCCTGCGGCTTGAGCTTCGTGTTCATCATAACTGCCTCACTGTTTTGTTTGGCGGTGTGTTTGTTTGTTCCCGCCTTGAGACAGACCCTATCGAATGCGCATAAAATTCGACTTAAAACATTTGCTTAACAAAAGCTTACCTGCATTTTTCGATTTTGTCGGGACTGTGACGCACATCCTGCAGCACCACGTTCGGCTTATAAAAATCAAATACTTAACATGCAAAATTCGCTAAAATTTGAGCGAAAATTCCCTTAATTTCATGGTAAATCGATCCTTACCTTCTCCTCCTTACGCCGGCTTTCCAGCCATAAGGCGACCCGAAATACGACGTAAAGGCTCGCAACAAGGACGTTTAGAAACGGCACGAGATGGTTCTCGCCGAAGATATGCGGCCAGACGACATACATGAGTATCTGGATGATGGCGGCCATAGCCCAGAGCACCGCCCCCCATGAAGTGGCAAGCCACAGGCCGAGCGACGCGACCGGAAAAAGCACTGCCAGTGTCGGAGCCGCGGCCCTCCAGGGCAGGTTCAGGAGATCGAAGCGCGCCCGGCCTTCCAGCGAATAGCCGACGAGCATCGCCCAATATTGCATGCCGAACCAGAAACAGGTGACGGCAATCATCCTCAGGAAGAGAATGAACAGGAGCTCGGTCAGCGTGCGCCGGGGCGTCGTGGGTGAATCAGGTTCCATAGGGCAATGATATATAGAGGCATGACGCAAGCCGCCAGCCGCGCGCATGGCAGCAATGCTTGATCGTGGCCATTCATAAACAACTTGTCGCATGCTAAGGACCGGCCAACAAAAACAACGGAGACACCGTCATGGACAAGACCCATCTCGTCGACGAGATCACCGGGCACCGCAGGATGCGACGCAATCGCAAGGCCGACTGGGTCCGCCGCATGGTGCAGGAAAACCGGCTGACCGTCGATGACCTTATCTGGCCGATCTTCATCACCCACGGTACCGGAATTTCCGAACCCCTGGCGGCCATGCCGGGCGTCAACCGGATGAGCGTCGACAAGGCCGTGGAAGCGATCAGGGAAGCGGCCGATCTCGGCATTCCGGCAATCGCCCCTTTCCCGGATATCGAGATGGATCTGCGTGACGCGACCGGCTCACACATTCTCGACGCGAATAACCTGATGAACCGGTTCATTCGCGAAACGAAGAAGGCGGTGCCGAATATCGGCCTGATCACCGACGTCGCGCTCGACCCGTTTACCAGCCATGGCCATGACGGCATCCTGCGGGAAGGCATCATCGTCAATGACGAAACGGTGGACCATGTGGTGAAGGCCGCGGTCATGCAGGCGGATGCCGGCGCCGATATCATCGCGCCGTCGGAAATGATGGATGGCCGTATCGGCGCGATCCGTCGCGGGCTGGATGCTGCCGGCCATCAGGACGTCGGCATCATGTCCTATGCGACGAAGTTCTCTTCCGGTTTCTACGGCCCCTATCGCGAGGCGATCAATACCGGCGGCCTGCTGAAGGGTGACAAGAACAGCTATTACATCTCTCCGGCCAACGGTACGGAAGCGATGCGCGATGCCGCTCTCGACGTCGAGGAAGGCGCCGACATGATGATGATCAAGCCCGGCCTGCCCTATCTCGACATCTGTTGGCGCGTGAAGGAAGCTTTCGGGCTGCCGACCTATGCCTATCAGGTGTCGGGCGAATACGCACAGATCAAGGCCGCCGCGATGAACGGCTGGATCGACGGCGAGCGGGTGATGATGGAGACGCTTCTCTGCTTCAAGCGCGCCGGCTGCGATGGCATCCTCACCTATTTCGCCGTCGACGTGGCGAAGAAGCTGATAAAGGGCTGAGTGTCGGCGCACGGGCCGAGGCTTGCTAAGGTTGCAGCATCTCCCCATATATTGGAGAGAAACAGGAGACCGACGATAAATGAGCCTCGACCCGAACCCGACCTATGCCGCACCGGAGGACTGGCGCGCCTATAGCGGCGTTCTTTCCCGCCGGGTGTTCGCTTTCATTCTCGACTACCTGATCGTGCTTCTCTTATGCATTCCGGCTGCCGTGATCGTCTTCTTTCTCGGCATCATCACGCTCGGCCTCGGCTTCATGCTTTATCCGGCGCTGTTCGTGATCGTGGCGCTGCTCTATTTCGGCATGACGCTGGGCGGCCCTTCGCAAGCCTCCCCCGGCATGCGCGCCATGGGCATAACGCTGATGCGGATGGACGGGCGCCGCATGGATTTCATGACGGCCATGGTGCACACGGTGCTGTTCTGGCTGATCAACTCGGTGCTGACACCGCTCATTCTGCTGGTCGGCCTGTTCACCGAAAAATCACGACTGGTCCACGACATGCTGCTCGGCACAGTCATCGTCAGGACATCCTGACCGGCTTCATCAGAGCGGCCAATCATCGAATTGCACCTGATTGGCCGCGCTTAAAACCAGGCCGTAAAAAGCGCAGGTTGACGTTTTCCATTTATGCGCCATGGTATGACATTTCGCACTCCATGACGGGATCGGCCACAGTTCGATGAATACCCAGACGACGCCTTCCCCGCAGTTCTATCTGACGGCTCCGGCAGTTTGTCCCTATCTTCCGGGTGAAATGGAACGCAAGGTGTTCACCCACCTCGTCGGCCCCCGTGCCGCAGAGATGAACGACCTTCTGACCCAAGGCGGTTTTCGCCGCTCCCAGAACATCGCCTACCGGCCGGCCTGCGAAGCCTGCCGCGCCTGTGTTTCGGTCCGCATTCTGGCCGGCGAGTTCGAACCCACACGCTCGATGAAGCGCGTGGTGACCGCCAATCGCGACCTGATCGCCACAGTCCAGCCGGCCCAGCCTTCCACCGAACAGTTCGCACTCTTCCGCCGGTATCTCGATGACCGGCACCAGCATGGCGGGATGTCGGACATGTCCGCCCTCGACTATGCGATCATGGTAGAAGACACACATGTGAATACGAGGCTGATCGAATACCGGATCCGCGAGCCCGGGTCGGGCCTCAGCCCGCAGCCGAAAGGCGAACTGATTGCCGTTGCGCTGACCGACATGATGAGCGACGGGCTTTCGATGGTGTATTCCTTCTTCAACCCAAAATACGAGAAGCGTTCGCTCGGGACCTTCATGATCCTCGACCACATCAACCGAGCGCGCACGCTTGGGCTTCCGCATGTCTATCTCGGCTACTGGGTCAAGGGATCGTCGAAGATGGATTACAAGACCCGCTATCAGCCGCAGGAACACTTGATGGCACGCGGCTGGGAGCGTTCGCTGCCCTCGTCGACCGATGCCGATGATTGACGGTCATCGATGAGCAACCACCGCAAAGGGTTGATCATAACGATTACCGGAGGCATCGCGCTATCCTTCGACGTGCCACTCGTCCGGCTGGGCGGAGGTGAGCTTTGGCAAACACTTGCATTGCGCAGCCTTTGCACTCTCGCCCTGGGCGTGGCGATCTGGTTTCTGCTCAGCCGTATTCAGCCAGGCAATTCTGCGCTGGGGCCCGGGAAAGCCGGTCTGCTCGCCGGGCTCTTCTACGGCCTTTCGACCATCACGTTCCTTGGCGGCATCTTCAATACGGCGACGGCCAACGTCGTCTTCATCGTCGCTTTCACCCCGATGTTTGCAGCACTGTTCGGCTGGCTGCTGCTTGGCGAACACCCGTCACGATCAACCTGGATCACCATGTTTCTCATGATCCTCGGTGTCGGGATCATCGTTTCCGGCGGTCTTTCCGGCGGCGAACTCCTGGGCAACATGTCGGCGCTGGCAACGACGCTTCTGCTTGCCGGAGCGATTACCGTGGGGCGCAAGAGCCAAACCGATCTCGGTCTTGTCCCGCTTGTCGCGACGATCATACCTGCCATCATCGGCCTGACGATGATGCAGCCCGGCGGCCTCACCTCAATCCCCCAGCCGTTCTGGGTGTTGCTTGACGGCCTCGTGCTCATCCCGCTGGCCTTCTGGTGTCTGGCGATCGGCCCTCGATACCTCTCCGGCGCCGAAGTCGGCATGTGTTATCTCCTGGAAACGGTTCTGGCGCCCATCTGGGTCTGGCTGGTCTTTGCGGAAGAAATCTCGCCACGCACCCTTACCGGCGGTACCGTTCTGATCCTCGCGCTGATCGGCCATGCTTTGTGGCAGATACGTCGGCGGCGGCCGGACCTCAGGGCGCCTTAGCCTTATTGTCGAGATGCCGACCTCATGTTATAACAACGTTGCAACATGAGGTTCGACCATGAACACGACCATCCGCAAGATCGGAAATTCCGAAGGCATCATCATCCCGAAGGAAGTACTCGAACGCCTTGGATTGAAGGCGGGAGACAGCGTCGAAATCCGAGAAGAGAACGGCAGCATTTCGCTTGTTCCGGAACAAGCTGACCTTGCTGACCAATTGAAAGCCGCACGGCTTGGAATGGAGAAATACCGTATCGCGCTGCGGGAATTGGCCAAATGACAGCCATAAAGTGGCTATCTCGATCCGCGATTGAAATCGTCCACGACGAGCAAATTATAGAGCACGGCGGCTTGCCAGGCTTGAAAGACGAGAACGCTTTGGAAGCGGCGCTTGCACGCCCACTTCACAAACATGCCTATGGCGAAGACGACATTTTCGTACTTGCTGCGGCCTATCTCTACGGCTTGGCGCGTAACCACCCGTTCTCTGACGGCAACAAACGTATCGCTTACCTTGCCGCATTCACCTTTTTGCTGATCAATGGCTACTTGATTGAGGCGACACAAGCCGAGATCGTTGCTTTTGTCCTTGCCGTCGCGGCCGGCGAAATCGATGAGGATGGCGCGACGCGATTTCTTCGCGATCACTGCATCCCCTACCCTGCGTGATCTTTCAGCCGTCCAAATCGTCGCGGCTTAGTCCGATATCGTACAATCCAAGCCGCACCGTATATATTTAATCCCACATACATGATAGCGTATCACTTCCATCGATGGAGGGCGGAGATGGGCGAGACAGTGGTCATTCAGCGCATTGGTGAATGCTGCGGCATCATGTTGCCGCAGGAGCATCTCGAAAGGGTTGGCTGGAAAGAAGGCGACCGGGTCGAGATACGATCGGATACCGTTCACATCGAATTTGTCACCACCAAAACGACTGACGGTAACGGGCAGCACACAAGCCCAGAACTCATCGCCAGTGTGGCGATGAGGAATTACTATGCGGCGCTCAGAGCGCTCGCGAAACACTGATCAGCCAGCGAATTTCCCGCTTCTCGGGAAGCCCTTCGGGACCGTGCGTCCGGCAGAAGCGCGGTCGCCCATCCATTCAAGCAGTTCGTCCTTCGTGCGGTTGAAGGCACGACCGGCGCTGTCTTCCCAGGAAAGGCCAGCCTCCATTGCAAAGCACTTGATGTCGGAAATTCCGCCATCCTTGTAGCGCTGCAGGCGAACGCCCTTGCCGCGGGTCATTTCCGGCAGTTGCTCCAGCGGGAAGACCACCATCTTGCGGTTTTCACCGACGATCGCGACATGATCGCCGGAAACAGGCACGACAAGCTTCGTCTCGTCCGGCATGCCGACATTCATCACCTGCTTGCCCTTGCGGGTATTGGCGACCATTTCGTTCTCGGCGACGATGAAGCCATAACCCGCTGTCGAAGCGATGATCATCTTGCGGCTCGTATCGTGCACGAAGGCAGTCAGGATATCCTGATCATTCTCCATATCGACCATGATGCGGATCGGCTCGCCATGGCCACGGCCACCTGGCAGCTTGTCGGCGCCGAGCGTATAAGCCTTTCCGCCGGTCGTTACGAGCAGCAGCTTGTCGGTCGTCTGTGCCGGGAAGGCGATCTTCGGTCCATCGCCTTCCTTGAAGGAGAGACCCGACGTATCGGCCACATGGCCCTTCAGCGCGCGGATCCAGCCCTTCTGCGAGATGATGACGGTGATCGGTTCCTTTTCGATCATCGCCTGCTGGATGGCTTCCAGATCGGCTTCGGGTGCTTCGGCAAACTGGGTACGGCGGCGGCCGAGCTCGGTCGCCTTGGCGTACTTCTTCTTGACGTCCTGGATTTCGACCTCGATCATCCGCCACTGCTTCTCGTCGGATGCGAGCAGCGCCTCGATATCGGCCTTTTCCTTGGTCAGGTTTTCGTGCTCGGTGCGGATCTCGAATTCTTCGAGCTTGCGCAAGGCGCGCAGCCGCATGTTGAGGATGGCTTCGACCTGAATGTCGGTGAGCGACCAGCGCTCCATCATCACCGGCTTCGGCTCATCTTCCTCGCGGATGATACGGATGACTTCATCGATGTTGAGATAGGCGACGAGCAGGCCGCCCAAGATCTCCAGGCGACGGTCGATCGCGGCCAGACGATGGTTCGAGCGGCGGACAAGCACGTCCTTGCGATGCGCCAGCCATTCGACCAGCACTTCGTTCAGCGCCATCACCTTGGGCACGCGGCCCATGGACAGCACGTTCATGTTGAGCGGAATGCGGTTTTCAAGCTCGGTCAGCTTGAACATCGATTCCATCAGCAGCGTCGCATCGACGGTACGGCTCTTCGGCACGATGACGATACGCACGTCTTCCGCCGATTCATCACGGATATCGTCGAGCAGCGGCAGCTTGCGGGCGATCAGCAGTTCGGCGATCTTTTCGATCAGGCGAGACTTCTGCACCTGATAGGGTATTTCGGTGACGACGATCTGGTAACCGCCGCGACCGAGATCTTCGACTTCCCACTTGGCGCGAACACGGAACCCGCCGCGGCCGGTCCTGTAGCTCTCGATGATCGATTCGCGGCTATCGATGATGATGCCGCCGGTCGGCAGGTCCGGACCGGGCACGAAATCGACCAGTTTCTCGACGGTTGCATCGGGATGCTTGATCAGATGCAGGGCCGCGTCGCAAAGTTCGTGAGCATTATGCGGCGGAATGGAGGTCGCCATGCCGACGGCGATGCCCGTCGCGCCATTGGCGAGCAGGTTCGGGAAGGCCCCAGGAAGCACTGTCGGCTCGGAATTGCTCTCGTCATAGGTATCGCGGAAATCAACCGCATCCTCGCCGATGCCTTCGAGCAGGAGTTCGGCCACTGCCGTCATCTTGCTTTCGGTGTAACGCATGGCGGCGGGGCTATCCCCGTCGATATTACCGAAATTGCCCTGGCCGTTGACCAGAGGATAACGCTGTGAAAAGTCCTGAGCCAGACGCGCAAGCGCATCGTAGATCGACTGGTCACCATGCGGGTGATAGTTACCCATCACTTCGCCGACGATCTTGGCGCATTTGCGGAAGGCGGCGTTCGGGCGAAGCCCCATCTCGCTCATCGCATAAACGATGCGGCGATGGACGGGCTTCAAGCCGTCACGGACGTCCGGCAGTGCACGGTGCATGATGGTGGACAGCGCATAGGCGAGATAGCGCTCTTCGAGCGCCGCCTTGAGGTCTACCGGTAAAATGTTGTCGCCGCCGTCGTCGCCGGGCGGATTCACGATCTGTCCCATGGGCTTTGACTAGCTCAAAGCCCGGTTTTCAGCAACAAAGCCGGGATATCAGGCTGTGGAGAAACTAACCCTTTGATAAGGGCGTCACAAAAATGGCTCAACGCCCGGGACACAAAGCGGTGGACGTTTTGTCCACCAGACCTATAAATGCGATTGATTTCATGGGCAGATCCCTGCCCCAGGAGGCTTTTCATGCGTTATACTTCCACAATCAGGCTACTTGCGGCCGGAACGACCCTCATTGCACTCGGCACCCCAGCCCTGGCGCTGGACGGGAACGATCTGGTCAAGAAGCTCAATAGTGCGCTCTACATGCAGCAGGGCGCCGGCATCGTGCCAGGCTCAGTGGAGGTCAACGGTTCGAACATCACGCTCAGAAACAGCCGTTTCGAAGCCGGCGCCGGCCAGGGCAGCCTGCCGCTCGGCACGATCGAAATGGAAGGCGTGGAAGAAGATGCCGGCGGCTATACGATCGAAAGCCTCACTTTCGAAAATGTCGACATTCGCCAGGACACCACGGAAATCACCGCCTCCGACATCACCATGAGTGGCGTCACCGTGCCGGCCAGCACGACCGGCAACTCGCTCGGTTCCGTTCTGCTCTATGACGAGGCGACAACCGGCCCGATGGAGATCAAGGTCGAAGGCAAGAGCCTCGCTTCGATCAGCTCTTCGAAGCTGACGACCGAAGTTTCCGAAGACGACAAGAAAGTGGATTTCGATCTGCATGTAGACGGTATCAAGGCCGACCTGAGCACAGTCGAAGCCCCGAGCACGAAGCAGATCATCATCGATCTCGGCCTCAGCTCGCTCGACGGCAAGATCAGCATGGTCGGAAGCTGGGATCTGGAGCCCGGCACGCTGGCAATCGAGGAATATGCCTTTGATTTCGCCAATATCGGCAAGCTTGACCTGGCCTTCAGCCTGTCGGGCTATACGCTCGACTTCGTCCGCTCCGCCAATGAGACGGCAAAGGCGATGGAAGCCAATCCGAACAAGCAGGAAGCGGAACAGGCCGCCAATCTCGCCATGCTCGGCCTGATGCAGCGACTGACCTTCAACAGCGCGATGATCCGCTTCGAGGATGCCGGCATTACCGAAAGGGGGCTGGATGTCGCTGGCAAGCAGCAGGGTACGACAGGCGACCAGATTGCCCAGATGATCAAGGCCATGACGCCGATCGTCCTTGCACAGTACAACATTCCGGAACTGCAGAATGCGCTCAGCCAGGCGGTCAACACCTATCTGGACAAGCCGGGTAATCTGACCGTTACGGCCCAGCCGCAGAACCCGGTTCCCTTCCCGATGATCCTCGGCGCTGGCATGGGCGCGCCCAATACGCTGCCCGAAATTCTCGGCGTGACGGTCAAGGCGAACGACTGATATTATCGCTTCAGAAATAAAAAGCCCGGCAGGAAACTGCCGGGCTTTTTTGTCAGTGCGCAGCAGATGCGCTGAGAGAGGCGTGTTCCTTGTCGTGAAGCGCAAAGCGATCAATCATGCTGGCGCTCGCTTCATTGGCGCCCCTCACCTCGACCTCCACGCCACGGCGGCGGAATTTCAGGACGACCTGGTCCAAAGCGTCAACGGCGGAAATGTCCCAGAGATGGGCGCGGCTGACGTCGATCGTCACGCGTTCCAGCTTCTCCTCGAAATCGAAAGCCTGAAGCAGATAATGGGTCGAGGCGAAGAAAATCTGCCCTTCGACCTCGTATGTTCGCGACTTGCCATCGGAGGTGGTTTTGGCCGCCACCTTGAACATGCGTGCCACCTTGCCGGCAAAGAAGACGCCCGATAGCAGCACACCGACAATCACCCCCTTTGACAGGTCGTGCGTTGCAAGCACAACGCCAACGGTCGCCAGCATGACGATCGATGACGTGCCGGGATGCCGCTTCAGGTCGACGATCGATTTCCACGAAAACGTGCCGATCGAGACCATGATCATGATCGCCACCAGTGCCGCAACCGGCACGATGCGCAGGATATCGTCCAGCACGAGCAGCAGGATGAGCAGGAATGCGCCGGCAACGAAGGTGGAAAGACGCCCGCGGCCTCCCGAAGAGACATTGATCACCGATTGGCCGATCATGGCGCAGCCACCCATGCCGCCGAACAGGCCCGACACGATATTGCCTGTCCCCTGTCCCACGCATTCCCGGCTCTTGCTGCTGACCGTATCGGTCATGTCGTCGACGATCTGGGCCGTCAGCAGCGATTCCAGCAGGCCGACGGCGGCAAGCGCCAGCGAATACGGGAAGATGATCTGCAGCGTCTCGAATGTCAGCGGCACCATGGGAAGCGCAAATACCGGCAGCGTGGTCGGCATTTCACCCAGATCGGCGACCGTCGGCACATGGATGCCGAAGCTGAGCGTCACGATCGTTATCACAACGATGGCCACCAGCGGCGAAGGTACCGCCTTCGTCAGATAGGGGAAAAGGTAGATCACCGCGAGCGCCAGGGCGATCAGGGGATAAGTGATATTCGGCACGCCGATCAGCTGCGGCAGCTGAGCCATGAAGATCAGGATCGCCAGAGAATTGACGAAACCGGTCATCACCGACTTCGAGACGAAGCGCATCAGTCGCCCCAGCTTCAGCATGCCGGCGATGATCTGCAGCACGCCCATCAGCAGCGTTGCGGCAAAGAGATATTCGATCCCGTGTTCCTTCACCAGCGGCCCCATCAGGACGGCGGTTGCAGCGGTTGCGGCGGAAATCATCGCGGGGCGGCCACCGGTAATCGCCGTGGTGCAGGCGATGGCGACGGAGGCGAAGAGCCCCACCTTGGGATCGACGCCAGCGATGACGGAAAAGCCCACGGCCTCCGGTATCAGGGCGAGAGCGACGACGATGCCGGAAAGGATATCGCCACGGATACTGGAGAACCACTCGCGGCGGTAATTGGTCAAACTTGTCATGGAAAATCGCACACATTCGCGCATCGCCGCAGGAGAAATCCGGGGTGTGAAAACGGCTGATGCTTTGCGTTGTCCGGCGGATCGGCGGCCGGAAGAGCCACCCGGGAGTTTCACCCGAGTCCTTGTGGTTTCCGAGCAATAGCGGCGAACCGAACAAATGCCAAGTCCGTGATCAATACGATTTGGCTTGAAGAGTTTTCCGGCTATCGTGAAATGGGTTGGGGGATCGGGGATGGACGACGACGCTCAGCGAAAACTGGTGAACAACGAGCGGCTGAAACTGCTGGCGACCTTCGTGAATGGAATGGGAATAGCAGTGTTTGCCGTAGGGGTTCTGGCCCCTATCGTCGCGAGCGCCAGCCGCTCGGATAGCTTTGGTGGCGCTGCTGCCCTGACCACGATCTTTTGCTTCTCGGGAGCATTCATCCTACATTATTTGGCAAGCACAATTCTAAAGGGATTACAGCCATGAATACGATGGAGCTGATTTCCTTCCTGATCGTACCGATCGGCGCGGCCATGATAGGCGTGGCGGCTTGGTGTCTGGCCAAATCAATCACGAAAGAAGGCCGGAAACGCTAAGCGATACCGGCCTTACATATTCTATCCTGTTCAGAGAACGCGATTACTCGAGAACCTGGATAACCGTGTGGGTCTGGGGGTCGACGATCACACGTCGCTCATTGACGATGGTGTAACCGTAGTTATCGTAACCCTCGACCGGACGGACCTCGACAGTGTCGGGCAATACGCGACCGACCAGTACGTCGCCTTCATAAGGCACGGATTCGATCGGCTGCTCCATCACATAGGTGCGGACTTCGCCGGGCAGCACGACCGTGGAATTGGTCGTTACCGGATCCTGAGTGATCACGGTGGTTTGGGCGAAAGCCACACCGGAAAAGGCCATCAGGGCCGCCGATGCGGCCAGCAGGAACTTACGCATGTTGTTTCTCCCTTGCTTCTGCTGGCAGTAACAACACAGTCGGGATGAGTTGGTTCCGCATTTTTAACTGCCTTAATTGTGGCAGAAACCATGGCAAAACTGCAGCAATACATAAGCCCTTGCCCGAAGTCGCGGTTCGGACAGTCTGGACTTCGCCGGAGACTTGGATGCGCTTAAGCCGCCCGGCTATCCAGCCGCTCCTGCTCCATCTGCCGACTGGGCGACAGACGGAACATTCCGACGAGTTCGCGCAGACGCTGCGCTTCCGTCATCAGAAGCGCGCTGGCCGCATTGTTTTCCTCCACCATCGCGGCGTTCTGCTGGGTACCCTGATCGAGCAGGTTGACGGCGCTGTTGATCTCGCCGAGCCCGACCGACTGTTCACGCGCGGAGACCGCGATGGCCTCGACCTGAAGGTTGATCGCTTCGATGTGACCGCTGATCCCGGTCAGCGCTTCGCCGGTATCGCGCACGGAGCGGACGCCGTCTTTCACCTCGTCGGCCGAAATCTGGATGAGCTGCTTGATCTCGCGTGCGGCATCTGCCGAGCGGCTGGCGAGCGCCCGCACCTCCTGCGCCACGACTGCAAAGCCGCGACCAGCATCCCCTGCCCTTGCCGCCTCGACACCAGCGTTCAGCGCCAAGAGGTTGGTCTGGAAAGCGATCTCGTCGATTACGCCGATAATGCCGGAAATCCTTGCCGACGATCCTTCGATACGCTGCATGGCATCCAGCGCATTCACAACGAGAACCCGCGTATGCTCCGCCGCCTTGTTCGCATCACCGGCAAGGCCATGCGCCTCCTGCGAACGACGCGACGAATTTCCGACATTGGCGGTTATCTCATCCAGAGCTGCCGCAGTTTCCTCAAGCGAAGCCGCCTGCTGTTCCGTGCGGCGGGAGAGATCATCGGCACTGCCCGCGATCTCGCGGCTTCCGCCTTCGATCGAGCCGCTGGCATGGGCGATCTGCGTCATCACATCAGCAAGGCGTGCGACAGTCTGGTTGAGGTCGCCTCGAAGCGCCTCGAAATCGGGGGCGAAAGGCTCGGACAGCGTGAAGGAAAGATCCCCCTCGGCGAGGCGATGCAGACCGCCGGCAAGGCCGCGCGTCGCCTGCTGAAGCATCCTGCGCGCCTCGGCTTCCGCTTCCTCCTGCATACTTCTGCGATCGTTCTCGGCACTGGCACGAGCTTCCGCAGCCTCCTGCTCAAGCCGGCTATTGGCGATCGCGGCCTCGCGGAACGTATCGAGTGCATGGGCCATCGCACCGAATTCATTACGACAGTGAAGCGCCGGGATGGTGATATCCGTTTGGCCATCGGCCAGCCTGCGCATGGCTCCGGTCATGGCGACGACCGGGCCGGTGATGGAACGTCCGATCAGCCAGACGCCTGCGATCAACGTGACGATGGCGCCGAGAATAAGTGCGGCGACGATGATGAAATTTCGTTCTGCCACCAACTGGTTTTCGGCAAGCGTCTCGGCCCGCTGCGCCTCATAGCCTGCGCGGATGGCCGAGACCTGCGGCTCCAGTGCTTGATAGGCTGCCGATACATCCGCTTCCGACTTCGCTTCCTTCAAGCTGCCCTCGGCATAGAAGCGGAACGCCGTCCTGTAGATTTCCAGCGCATCCATGACGCGGCTGCGCTGCGCGCCGGGGCGGAAGGCCTGCTTGACCATAGCGGTAAAGGTTTCCGCCTCTGCTGCATGCTTTTCGAGGTAACTCGCATCGCGACGCAGGATGAAATCCTTCTCGTGCCGGCGCATCATCAGCATGCTTGCGCGAATGCCGATATCCTCGACCGAGCGAAGGCGCTCTTCGACCGAATGCACGGCGGAGCGCATTGCGCCTTCAAGGCCGTTATTCTGATCGAGACCCAGCTCCTGATTGTCTTTCACCAGCGTGGCGAAGGCCGCTTCGTAGACCGCAAGCCCTTCGCCCAGCCGCTCGAGATCGGCGGCCAGTTCACCCTCTGCCGAAGATCTCAATCCATCGAGCCGGGCATGAACACCGGCAATCGCAACCTGAAACTTCTCGACCGCTGCCATGTCCTTGTTGAGCAGGAAATATTGCTCCCAAAGCAGACTGTCGCTGACGCTCGCGGACATCATGGAGACCTCCGCCTGTCTTTCCGTCAGCACATCCGCCGCCGCCCTATAACCTGCCTCCATCTGTCTCTGGCCAAGAAAGATCGCCGAAATGGCAGCGATGCCGACGAAAGCGAGAATGGCGAGCAAAAGCACACGATGAGAAATGCGAAGATTAGAAAAGAAGGCCAAGTCGTGGATCCCGAGGCAGATGAACGTATCGGCATAACTGCCTGCCAGGACTTAAATAAATCTCAACCAGAAGATTAAAAACTGCTGCCAATTCCGCAATGCAGCAATGCAGCCTTGCATTGCACACCTATGCAAAACGGCGACCCGAAGGCCGCCGCTGCGATTTCTTGACGATATTCAAATCGGAAGACTGAGATCAGTCTTTCTTAACCGGCGGGATCGGGCGGATCGCCAGTTCGCGCAGCTGCTGCGGCGTGGCTTCCGACGGTGCGCCCATCAGAAGATCCTGTGCCTGCTGGTTCATCGGGAACAGCGTGATTTCGCGCAGGTTCTTGGCACCGGTCAGAAGCATGACAACGCGGTCGACGCCGGCTGCCATGCCACCGTGCGGAGGCGCGCCGTACTGGAAGGCGCGGTAGAGGCCGCCAAAGCGATCTTCCACGTCCTGCTGGGAAAGGCCGACCATTTCGAAGGCCTTGACCATGACTTCCGGCAGCTGGTTACGGATCGAACCCGAAGCGATTTCAAAGCCGTTGCAGACCATGTCGTACTGGTAGGCCTTGATCGTCAGCGGATCCTGGTTTTCCAGCGCGTCGAGACCACCCTGCGGCATCGAGAACGGGTTGTGGGCGAAATCGATCTTCTTGTCTTCTTCGTTATATTCGAAGAACGGGAAGTCGACGATCCAGCACAGGGCGAACTGGTCCTTGTTGGCGAGACCCAGCTCGTCGGCAGCGCGGTTACGGGCTTCGCCTGCGAACTTGTAGAACTTTTCCGGTTCGCCGGCGACGAAGAAGCAGGCATCGCCAGCCTCAAGACCGAGCTGCACGCGCAGCGCTTCGGTGCGTTCTTCGCCGATGTTCTTGGCGAGCGGACCGGAGCCGACAACCTTGCCTTCTTCTTCCTTCCAGAAGATGTAGCCGAGACCCGGCTGACCCTGCTGCTGCGCCCATGCGTTCATGCGGTCGCAGAATGCGCGGGAGCCACCGGTCTTGGCCGGGATCGCCCAGACTTCGACCTTCGGGTTCGACGCGATCATGCCGGCGAAGACCTTGAAGCCGGAACCGGCGAAATGCTCGGTAACCGCTTCCATCTCGATCGGGTTACGCAGGTCCGGCTTGTCCGAGCCATACTTGCGGATGGCGACGTCGTACGGGATGCGCGGGAATTCCTTGGTGACCGGCTTGCCTTCGGCGAACTCTTCGAAGATGCCGCGTATGACCGGCTCCATCGTTTCCCAGACTTCTTCCTGGGTAACGAAGCTCATTTCGAGGTCGAGCTGGTAGAATTCGCCCGGCAGGCGGTCGGCGCGCGGGTCTTCATCGCGGAAGCACGGCGCGATCTGGAAATAACGGTCGAAACCGGCAACCATCATCAGCTGCTTGTACTGCTGCGGCGCCTGCGGCAGGGCGAAGAACTTGCCGGGATGAATACGCGACGGCACGAGAAAGTCGCGTGCGCCTTCCGGCGAGGATGCGGTCAGGATCGGCGTCGAATATTCGGTGAAGCCGCCGATGGTCATTTCGCGGCGCATGGCAGCGATGATCTGGGTGCGCTTGACGATGTTCTTGTGCAGCGTTTCGCGACGCAGGTCGAGGAAGCGATACTTCAGGCGCACGTCTTCCGGATATTCCGGCTCGCCGAAGACCGGCAGCGGCAGTTCCTTGGCAGCGCCGAGAACTTCGATTTCCTTGGCGTAGAGTTCGATCTCGCCGGTCGCCATGTTCTTGTTGACGGTGTCTTCCGAACGCGCCTTGACGGTGCCATCGATGCGGATCACCCATTCGCCACGAACGATTTCGGCCGTCTTGAAGGCCGGGCTATCCGGGTCACAGACGACCTGGGTCATGCCGTAATGGTCGCGCAGATCGACGAACAAAACGCCGCCATGATCTCGTACACGATGGACCCAGCCGGAAATGCGGACATTGGAGCCGACATCCGACTTGCGGAGGGCTGCACAGGTGTGGCTGCGGTAACGATGCATGACTTCAATCCTGGACTGATGCTTGGGAACGGGTTTTATGGCGTGCAGAGCACGGCCGCCGGTCGCATGGAAAATCGGCGCGAAAAGCGCATGTGCGCTCCGATTTGTCAAGGTTGCAATGCTTCCGCACCCCTGCTTAG
Organism: Hyphomicrobiales bacterium; assembly: GCA_900469445.1. Taxonomy (GTDB): domain Bacteria; phylum Pseudomonadota; class Alphaproteobacteria; order Rhizobiales; family Rhizobiaceae; genus Neorhizobium. The sequence goes on along the minus strand of UBXM01000021.1, from coordinate 21,796 downwards.
CACATGATAGTCAGCATTCGCGTGTGCCCGCGCGGTCACCGACTGCGTACTTATGTCCCGTCATCCGTCCCTTTATTGTTCATGCGGGCGATGCAATTATAGATTTATGGTCAAGTTTATCCGGGTCATGCTGATGCTTCTGGCCGCGCTTTTTCTGGCGCGCGGACCCGTTGTCTATGGCTCGCAACCGGCACCGGATCATGTTCATCTCAGCCATACCGAATTGGCCTTGCACCGCGGGCATGCGCCGATGGACGGCCATCAGATCGAGACACAGTGCTCGAAGGCAGGTTGTGCGCTTGCAGCCTGCCTGGTCCTATTGGCAACGGCCGCAATCCTTCCGGATAACCTGACTGCCGTTCCGTCCCTGCTTCCACCAACCTATCCCCGTCCTGACGACGCAGCCTTCTCTTCTCTGCGTATCGGACCTCCCTCGCCTCCTCCCAAATCTCCGATCGGCTACCTGCGGGCGGCCTGACCGCCCGAACCGAAGCATTCGTTCGCCGAACCTCAAGGAGATTATCGTGAACCGACGGAAATTTACGGCGAGATCGCTCGCCTTCGCACTCATGAGTGCAGCATCCTTCATTGCCACCGGCGCCATGGCGGCGGAAATGGTGGTTTATAAAAGCCCCTATTGCGGCTGCTGCGAAGAATGGGCAGAAGCGCTGAAAGCGTCAGGCATTCCGCTTCGCATGGAAAATGTCGAGGACATGGACACATTGAAGGCCAGCTACAAGGTGCCGGATGATGCCTGGAGCTGCCACACGGCTGTTGCAGACGGCTACGTCTTTGAAGGCCATGTACCGCTGGAAGCAGTCAACCGTGTGCTGAGCGAACATCCCGACATCACCGGCATCGCCGTTCCCGGCATGCCGAGCGGCTCATTGGGCATGGGCGAGGATCCGTCCGCATCCTATGATGTCATCGCCCTCAACAAGGATGGCAGCCAATCGGTCTATATGGAAATCAGACCGTAAAGCGGCAGGCTTGATCTTTCATAACGGCAAGACCCCGCCTCTGCTCAATAGAGCACGGGCGGGTATCTCCACATTTTTCGCGCGATGAGGGCTTCCCGAAGCATTTCTGGCCTGTCGCTCCTTCGCGCAACGCGCTAGATTTTTGCGAACACACCCCGCGCAAAGATTCCCGATGAGCCATATCAAGCCTCTCGTGCCCCTTCTCGTCACTGCAGGCATCCTGATCGGCGGGAACGGGCTGCAAGGCACCTATATCGCGTTGCGCGGCACGGCAGAGGGGTTTTCGCCCACCGTGATCGGCATGATCGGCGCGGGATACAGCGTCGGTTTCGCAATCGGCTGCATCTATGTCACCCGACTTTTGCGCCTGATCGGGCATATCCGAACCTTTGCGGCAATGGCTGCGGTGGCGGCATCTTGCTCGATCGTCATGGCACAGGTGATCGATCCCGTCGCGTGGGCGCTCCTGCGCTTCCTGATCGGTATTGCGGTTGCGAGCCTGTTTGCAACCGTCGAAAGCTGGATCAATGCCAAGGTCACGAATGAAAACCGGGCCCGAACACTTTCCATCTATCGTTTCGTCGATCTCGGCTCCGTCACGTTCGCCCAATATCTCATTCCGACGATCGGCATTGAAGGACAAGCACTCTTCGCCATCATTTCGGTCGCCATGACGCTATCGCTGGTGCCGATTTCGGTGGCCGACAAATCCGGCCCCGCCCCACCGGATGCGGTGACATTCGATCTGAAGGAAGTCTGGCAGATTTCGCCGCTTGCCGTGGTCGGGGTCGTTGCCGTCGGCCTTTCCATGGCCGCCTTCCGCAATATCGGGCCGGTCTATGCCCATGAGATCGGCATGGACATTACCTCGATCGCCACCTTCATGAGCGCCGGCATTATCGGCGGCGTGGTGCTGCAATATCCGCTCGGTCTCTACTCCGACAAGCTGGACAGACGGCGCGTCATCGTCTGGGCGACGATCGGATCGATCCTGACCGGCGGCTATCTCTCATTCGGCGCGGGCACGAACGAGACGGCCAATATCATCGCCATATTTCTGTTCGGCGCGTTTTCGATGCCGCTCTATTCGCTGTGCTCGGCGCATGGGAACGACCACGCCAAACCCGGGCAATATGCCCTTGTCGCAGCCGGTCTGCTTTTCTTCTGGTCGGTCGGGGCAATCGTCGGGCCACTGCTCGCCGCTGCCCTTCTCCAATATTATGGCCCACAGGCCTTTTTCGCCTATACATCCTTCATCTTTGCCGGATTTCTGGTCTTTACCCTTCTGCGCATGGGTACCCGGCCACCCGTGCCTCCATCCGAACGGCATTCCCGCTTCCGCGCCCTGTTGCGCACCTCTGCCTATTTCAACCGGCTTGCGGCACCGCCGGAGAAAGATCGCAGGGACTAACCTCGCACGACGCGCTTGCTGGTATTGACATGCGTGGCCTAAAGCGAAAGGAAGGTTGATCACCGCACGTGAACGGACCAATGATCGACACAACCACTGCCCTTCAAGACGCCTGTGCCAAGCTGGCGCAATCGGATTTCATCACCATCGACACGGAGTTTCTGAGAGAAACGACGTTCTGGCCGGAACTCTGCCTGATCCAGATGGCGAGCCCGGACATGGAGGTCATCGTCGATCCGCTGGCAAAAGGGCTGGATCTTGCGCCCTTCTTCGAGCTGATGGCGAACTCCGCAGTGGTGAAGGTTTTCCATGCCGCAAGGCAGGATATCGAAATCATCCACCACCTCGGCAAGCTGGTGCCGCATCCGATCTTCGATACGCAGGTCGCCGCCATGGTCTGCGGTTTCGGCGACAGCGTCTCCTATGACCAGCTCGTCAGCCGCATCAAGAACGTCCATATTGACAAGTCTTCGCGCTTCACCGATTGGAGCCGCCGGCCGCTGTCGGAAAAACAGCTCGATTATGCGCTGGCCGATGTCACGCATCTGAGGGACGTCTATCTCTTCCTCAAGGAACAGCTGGAGCGCGAGGGCCGCGCCCTGTGGCTGACCGAGGAAATGGCGATCCTCGAAAATCCCTCCACCTACGACCTGCACCCCGACGATGCGTGGCAGCGCCTGAAGGCACGCCTGCGCAAGCCGACCGAGCTTGCGATCCTGAAATTCGTCGCCGCATGGCGCGAGCGGGAAGCACGCAGCCGCAACGTTCCGCGCTCACGCGTGCTGAAGGACGATGCGATCTACGAAATCGCGCAGCAGCAGCCCAAGGATACCGAAGCGCTCGGTCGCCTGCGCACCATCCCCAAGGGCTGGGAGCGCTCGGCCTCCGGCACGGCGATCGTCGAAGCGGTCAACGCCGCGCTCGCATTGCCAAAGGCCGACATGCCACACCCGCCCAAACATGCCCATGTGCCGGAAGGCACCGCCGCCGCCGTCGAACTGCTCAAGGTTCTGCTCAAGCTGATCTCGGACAAACAGGGCGTTGCCGCCAAGGTGATCGCCAATACCGACGATCTGGAAAAGATCGCATCGGAGGGAGAGAAGGCAAACGTGGCCGCACTTTCCGGCTGGCGCAAGGAACTGTTCGGCGATACCGCGCTGAAACTGATCGAAGGCGGCGTTGCACTGCGCTTCGTCAACAAGAAGGTCGAGGCGGTCGAGCTTTAAGCTCGCCATTGACGACATTCTGATACGGGTGCCGCCGCGACGCAGATGGCAGCGCTCGTTTGCTCAAGAGCACGGTACACAGGCGACGCGCTAGCAAACGCCTGTGGCCGCCGCGGCAGTGGATCACCGCGCAGCGCGGGGCTCAAAACGCATGGCGGACACAGCTCGAAACCTGACCTGAGCATCAGTCATCAAATCTTCATCGCATCATCACCCGCCCGTCATACGAGAACTCTATCGACGCCGCATGTTCAATGCGAAACGACCGGGTGTTTTCATGACCAAAACCTTTATCACCTCTGTTGCAATCGCCGCACTGATGGCGGGCTCGGCGCTGGCCGATGGCAAGGAATTTCCGGCCAAGCTGGCCGGCCAGGCGATCCTTCCCGCCAATACGGTGACGGCAGCGCCGGCCGATGCGCCCGAATTCCTCAAGACTTCCGGCAAGTTCACGACAGCGGGCAAGCGCGTCGAGAAGCTCGGCAGCGTTGATGGCAAGGACGGCGCGCGGGTAACCGACGTGAAGCTGCCGCTCGACGGCCAGCCGATCCAGGGCTTTTCCGGCATCAAGGCAATGGATGACGGCACATTCTGGACGTTGTCCGACAACGGCTTCGGCTCCAAGGCCAATTCGTCCGACGCCATGCTCTTTCTTCATCAGGTGAAGTTCGATTGGGCCACCAACAAGGTCGATGTCGTCAAGAACATCTTCCTGTCCGACCCGAACAAGATCGCTCCCTTCCCGATCGTGATGGAAGGTTCCGAAAAGCGTTACCTGACGGGCGCCGATTTCGATATCGAATCGATCCAGCCGGTTGCTGACGGCTTCTGGCTCGGCGAGGAATTCGGCCCCTTCCTGATCAAGGTCGACGCTCTCGGCCAGCTGACCGACGTCGTCGCGACCACGGTTGACGGCAAGCCGGTCAAGTCTCCCGACAACCCGAGCCTGTCCGTGCCGGCCAACCCGACCGCCAAAATGCCGGTCTTCAACCTGAAGCGCTCGGGCGGTTATGAAGGCATGGCCATGTCCAAGGACGGCTCCAAGCTTTACGGCATGCTGGAAGGCCCGCTTTATCTCGAAGACGGCAAGGTCGAACAGGCCGACGGTCGCACGGCGCTGCGCGTCATCGAATTCGACATCACCTCGAAAAGCTGGACCGGCCGTTCCTGGCTCTACCCGCTCGCAGAAAAGGGCGTGGCGATCGGCGACTTCAACATGCTCGACGAAACGACCGCTCTCGTGATCGAGCGCGACAATGGTGCCGGTACCAAAGACAAGGCCTGCGCCGATCCGAAGCAGCCGCAGCCGGATTGCTTCGATGCTCCGGCCGAGCTGAAGCGCGTCTACAAGATCGAGTTCAACGATGCCAATGTCGGCAAGGCCGTCCGCAAGATCGGCTATATCGACCTGATGAACATCCAGGATCCGGACAACAAGAAGAAAGTCGCCGGCGGCAAGCCGGGCGTCTATGACATGCCGTTCGTGACGATCGAGAATGTCGATCAGGTCGACGCCACCCACATCGTCATCGGCAACGACAACAACCTGCCCTTCTCCGCCGGCCGCGCCGTCGACAAGGCAGACGACAACGAATTCAGCCTGCTGGAAGTCGGCGAGTTCCTGTCTGCGAAGTAACGTATCCGATATCGTCATGCAAAGGCGTCCGGCATATGCCGGGCGCCTTTGTTGTTTCCGCCTTGGGAGCAGGCATGGCGCCAATCCGCTTGCCCTCTGCGAGCGGGGCAGCCGGCCAAGTATTTTTCAATTGCAGCAGAGCCGTTGTCGGATCGGCGCGCTATCCTTCGTCCTTGGAGCATCGCCAAGGTTTCGATCAGGAGGAAACGAACATGCCCAGCACGATCAAACTGCATCGCGTTCTCGCAACCAGCCCGGAAAAAGTCTATCGCGCCTTCATCGAGGCCGACGCCCTGACCAAGTGGTTTCCGCCGAACGGCTTTACCTGCATCGTGCACCAGCTCGATGCGAAAGTCGGCGGCACGTTCAAGATGTCCTTTCGCAATTTCACCAATGGCCAAAGCCATTCCTTCGGCGGCGAGTTTCATGAACTCGTTCCCGGCGAGCGCATCCGCTACACCGATCGCTTCGATGACCCGAACCTTCCGGGCGAGATGGATGTGACGATCATCTTGAAGAAGGTCTCGGTCGGAACCGAACTCGACATCACCCAGGCGGGCGTCCCTGACATCATTCCGGCCGAAGCCTGCTATCTCGGCTGGCAGGAATGCCTGCGCAATCTCGCCAGACTGGTGGAGCCGAATATCGAAGAATAAAACCTGACCGTTCAGATGCAGGTCGGCGAAGACAAACGCCGACCTTGCCGGTCATTCGAACTTGAAGGCCAGACGCTTGCCGGTGAGCTTGGCCAGCTGCTGCAGCCGACCATCCAGTCGCTCGCCGGCGAAATTGGCGTATTCGTGCGGCACGACGAATTCCAGATCGAGATCCGGCGTCGTCGACTGTCGGAAGGTCAGGTGGTTGATCAGTCCGGGCATGGAGGCCGAGAACAGGTAAACGACGCGCAACATGCCGCCGAGAAGCTTGGCCAGATCCAGCAGGCGTGGTGTGGCAATCGTCGTCAGGGCGTCGGTATTGCCGTTGTCCGAAAGGCCTTCGAAACGGTAATAATTGGCAAGCGCCAGATAGGCCCTGCCCGGATGGGTAATCCCGACGAAGGACGAGTGAGCGATCACGTTCAGGGCCTGCGCACCGCGATAATCCGGATGCGCGCGCCAGCTGATGTCCGCGACAAGGCAGGCAGCCTGTCGATAACGCTTCTCTTCATCCGTCTCCTTCACGTCGAAGAACGGCATCATTCGCCCTGTCCAATCGGCCAGTTCGCGTGCATGTTCGGGCGAACGGGCGCGCAGGATCGCCAGCTGATCGGCGGCGACCAGCAACGGATCCGCCTGCTGCTCCTCGTCCGGCATCAGCCAGTAGAGATAGCCCTCGCGAACACCTTGCGCGGAGAAGGTGATCTTCGCCGGCTTCATGACGTTGAGCACTTCCTGCATGGCGATTGCGCCATAGGGCAGCAGCGCGCGACGGTTCTTCGAGACCGCCTGCCAGGCACCGTCCTTGCTATCCTTGGCGGCGATGACCTCTTCGAGAAATCTCTGCATCTCCTCGAGAGACAGCTCATAACCCTGCATCATGTGCAGCGGATAGTTGCTGATCTCCATGTGCAGCTTGGCGATGTTTCGCCAGGTCCCGCCGACCGCATAAAACGTGCGTCCCTCGCCCTTTTCCAGAAAGCGCGCGGTATTGACCTGCTTGCGGGCAAAGGTACGGGCCTTGGCAAGCGAATTCCCGGAGGATTCCGACAACCTCAAGCCGCCCAGCGGAAGCGTGATGCCACGGCCGAATTCGTGACCCTTGATGTCGATCAGTTCAAGCGATCCGCCACCGAGATCGCCGGCGATGCCATCCACGTCATGGAAGCCGCTGATGACGCCGAGCGCCGAATACTTGGCCTCTTCCTCTCCGGAGAGGACCTTAATTTCCTGACCAAGGATTTCTTCGGCATTGCGGATGAAATCCGGGCCGTTGCTCGCCTCGCGGGCTGCCGCGGTGGCAAGTACGTAGATATCCGTCGCCTTGGCCTGGTCGGAAAGTGCCTTGAAGCGTTTCAGCGCGGCAAGAGCGCGTTCAACGCCTTCGTCGTCCATACGGCCATTGGCACCGAGCCCCCTGCCAAGACCGCACAACACCTTCTCATTGAAAAGTACCGTGGGCGCCCGGCTCAGCCCCTCGTAGATGACCACGCGGACGGAGTTCGATCCGATATCGATAACGGAAACAGGGGCGATGCCCGGAAGCCGCCCCTGAGCTTCAGAAATTACCATACTGCCTATTTCTTACGGCCGGACATTACTCCGGCAATCAGTTTCGGTGCGCTGGATTTCAAGGCTTCCCCGCGACCGGAAAGGCTGGGGTTGGTCATGAAGTAGTGCTGGGCGTTGAAAGGCTCCTCGCCCTGCCGCACCTCCATGCGTCTTGAAGTCCCGTCCGGGAGTATCTCGTAGCTCTGCTGGTTGTCAATCAGATTGCCCAGCATAATCTGTGAGAGAACCTGTTCATGCACCGTCGGATTGAGCAGCGGCACCAGCGTCTCGACGCGACGGTCGAGATTGCGCGGCATCATGTCCGCAGAACCGATATAGACCAGCGCCTTATCGGACGGCAGGCCCTGGCCATTGCCGAAGCAGAAGATGCGGCTGTGCTCGAGGAAGCGGCCGACGATCGACTTGACGCGGATGTTGTCCGACAATCCCTTGACCTGCGGGCGAAGGCAGCAAATGCCGCGAATGACCAGTTCCACGTCGACGCCGGCATGGCTGGCGCGATAGAGCGCATCGATGATTTCGGGGTCGACCAGCGAATTCATCTTCATCCAGATCGCGGCGGGACGACCGGCCTTGGCATGCGCGATCTCTTCCTCGATATGGCGCAGGATGCGCGGGCGCAGCGTGTAGGGCGACACCGCCAGCTTCATGCTTTCCTTCGGCTCGCCGTAACCGGTGATGAAGTTGAAGATATTCGCCATGTCATGGGCGATCTTCGGGTTGCAAGTGAAGAAGGACAGGTCGGTGTAGATCTTGGCGGTGATCGGGTGATAGTTGCCGGTGCCGAGATGGCAATAGGTACGCAGCCTGCCGTCTTCACGGCGCACGACCATCGACATCTTGGCGTGGGTCTTCAGTTCAATAAAGCCGAACACGACCTGCACGCCGGCGCGTTCAAGATCGCGCGCCCAGCGGATGTTTGCTTCTTCGTCGAAACGCGCCTTCAATTCGACAAGCGCCGTCACCGACTTGCCGGCTTCGGCCGCATCGATCAGCGCCCGGACGATCGGGCTGTCGTTGGAGGTTCTGTAGAGGGTCTGCTTGATGGCGAGCACGTCGGGGTCGCGGGCGGCCTGCAGAAGGAACTGCACAACCACGTCAAAGCTCTCATACGGATGATGGACCACCATGTCCTTTTCGCGGATGGCTGCAAGGCAATCGCCAGCATGTTCGCGAACCCGCTCCGGAAATCGGGCGTTGTAGCTTTCGAAACGCAGGTCCTCGCGCGGCGCCTTGGTGATCTCAGACATGGTGTTGAGCGCCAGCAGGCCGGGAAGAACGGCAACGCGGTTGTCCGGAACGCCGAGTTCCTGCACGACGAACTGGCGCAGCGAGGCCGGCATTTCGCTATCGGTCTCGATGCGGATGACCTTGCCGCGGCGGCGGCGCTTCAAAGCCGTTTCGAAGAAGCGAACCAGATCTTCGGCTTCTTCCTCGACTTCCAGATCGCTGTCGCGAATGATGCGGAACGTGCCGGCACCCTTGACTTCGTAGCCGGGGAACAGCCGGTCGGTGAACATGCCGACGACATCTTCCAGCGTGATGTAGCGGATCGTCGTGCCGTCATCCGGCAGGCGAACGAAGCGATCGAGCGTGGTCGGCAGACGCAGCAGGCCGGTCATCGGCTCCTTGCCGAGCAGGCTGTGCAGCTGCAGGCCCATGGAGAAGCCGAGGTTCGGGATGAAGGGGAACGGATGCGCCGGGTCGATGGCGAGCGGCGTCAGAACCGGGAACAGGTCTTCCTCGAAATCGGTGGCGAGCCAGGCGCGATCTTCCGCAGACAGAGCATTCGGGCGCACGATCAGGATGTCTTCCTGGGCCAGATACTGCTGCAAAACCGCAAGCGAAGCCTGCTGTTCCATCTGCAGGTTGTCGATTTCTTGCAGGATGAAATCGAGCTGCTCGGCCGGCGTCTTGCCGTCCGGGCTGCGCACCACGATGTTCTGGCGGACCTGGCCTTCGAGACCGGCGACGCGGACCATGAAGAATTCGTCGAGGTTGGCGGCCGAAATCGACAGGAAGCGCACACGCTCCAGAAGCGGGTGCGCCGTGTTCAACGTTTCTTCGAGAACACGACGATTGAACTGCAGCCAGGAAAATTCGCGATTGATGAAGCGGTCGGAGCTTGAAAGCTGCTCCTCGAAGCTCGGGATCACCTCAACAACTTCCTTGGTCTCGTGCGTTTCGGCGATCTGGTCCATGAGCTCCATCCTCAGTTTAAGCCTTTCGGCCGTATAATGTTTTGACGACGGAACTGTGACAGTCAATCTCCGGCATCAGCTTGACCGAAACTCTCCAGCACTTCCGCCGCCAGCGCCCGGTTTATACGGGTACCACGCGACAGTGCCAGATGATCCAATTGCTCGACAACACGCTGCGCCGTATCGAGCGAACGTTCCATCCGGTTGACGATATAGCCTACCAGTTTGTCATCAATGTTAAGCTGCCGGTCGGAGAACAGCTTGATCATGACCTGTGCGAGAAGCTCTTCGTCGGGCTCGCCGATTTCCACGACCGTCGCAGCCTTCAGACGCGACTTCAGGTCCGGCAGGTCGACTGTCCATGATGTCGGCCAGAGCCGCGAGGTCATCAACAGGGTCTGGCCATGCTGGCGCACCGCGTTGATGACGTGAAATAGTTCGGCATCGCCGAAGCCACGACGGTCCGCATCTTCGAACAGGACAGGGCCACCCGCCGCGATCTGCGATGCATTGCCGCCCGCGAGCGGATGTATTTCCTGCGCGCCCGACTGCTCACGCCAGATATGGGCAAGATGGGATTTCCCCGATCCGACCGGGCCGGCCAGAACCACGACCGGCGACGGCCAGTTGGGCCATTCGTCGACAATCGAGACGGCGGCGGCCATGCGTTCGGACACCATGAGGTCGTCCCGGCCGCGGGCGGCGTCATGGGAGAATTGCAGGGGCAGTTGCTCGCCCTTGCCTTGCGGGCGGTCCATAGGGTCAGTCATTCTTTATCGTTCTGGGGCAATTTCAATTGCTTTTAGGAGCCTCGATTTCACGCACGTCGTCCTTGTGTTCGACGGCATGCGGCGCACCCTCCTCCCAGGGAAGTTCGGCGGAGCGACCATAGTAGATATCGCTATCAAGATATCGTGCCAAGGCGAAACGGACAAGCACGCCAACCACCGCAGCCGCTGGGACCGCAATCAGAAGACCGACGAAGCCGAACAAGGCACCGAAGGCGAACAGGGCAAACATCAGCCAGACAGGGTGCAGGCCGACACTCTGGCCGACGAGTTTCGGCTGCAGGATGTTCCCCTCGAGGAACTGACCCGAGAAGAACACGGCGGCCACCACGAGGATCCACGGAAAGTCCGGCCAGAACTGCACCAGCGCCACGCCGATCGCCATGACCAGCCCGATGAGCGAGCCGATATAGGGAATGAAGGAGATCATGCCGGCGATGAAGCCGATAAGAAGGCCGAAGTTCAGCCCGACAAGCGACAGCCCGACGGCGTAATAAATGCCGAGGATAAGGCAGAGCGAACCCTGGCCGCGGATGAAACCGGCCACCGACTGATCCATTTCACGAGCGATCTGGCGCACGACCAGCACCTGGTCGCGCGGGATCCAGCTGTCGACCTTGCGCACCATGCGATCCCAGTCGAGCAGGATGTAGAAGGCGACGACCGGGGTGACGACCAGGAGCGACATGACATCGACGATCGCCTTGCCGGAGTTCCAGATTTGGGCAAGCAGCGAACCGACGAAACCCGCCCCCTGGCTGACAACCTGGGAAAAATTCTCCTTCACCGTTTCGATCTGCGACGAGATCCAGGGCGGCAGGAAGGAAGTCTGCGGGCTCGAGATGATCTGCTGCAACTCGGTGATATAACCGGGGAGTGCTGCTGCAAACTGGGTGAACTGGCTGATGATGATCGGAATGACCAGCATCAGCGCCAAAGCGAAGATGGTGACGAAGCAGACGAGGATGACGATCGTCGCCATGGTGCGGCTCAAGCCCCGGCGCTCCAGCCAATCGGCCACGGGATCAAGGAAATAGGCGAGCGCCATGCCGGCCACGAACGGCAGGAGAATGGACGAGAAAAACCACAGGAACAGGATGAAGCCGACAAGGACACCCAGCCAGAACAGAATGTGGCGCTTCAGGCTTGCGCCACTGACGTGATATGGCATGTCGGCTCCTTGTCGGCTGCAGATCGCGTTTTCCCATGGCATATGAGGGGCTTGTGGGGCGAGGTCAAGTTCACATCCCGGTTAGCGGCCCAACCTGTGAAATGCCTTCAAAACACGGCCGAAACGCTTGCATATCCGGGCCGGGCGTGCAATTGGCGGCAGCTTATAGTTCCCCATTGGATCCGGACTGGGAGATGGATGATGAGCGAGGCGGGCAAGAACGGTCTCACCTATAGCGATGCGGGCGTCGATATCGATGCAGGCAACCTGATGGTCGAGAAAATCAAGCCGGCGGTGCGCTCCACCCGCCGTCCGGGCGCTGATGGCGAGATCGGCGGCTTCGGCGGCCTGTTCGACCTGAAGGCGGCAGGCTTCAACGACCCGATCCTGGTGGCCGCCAATGACGGCGTCGGCACCAAGCTGAAGATCGCCATCGACGCGGATTTCCATGACACGGTCGGCATCGACCTCGTCGCCATGTGCGTCAACGATCTCGTCGTGCAGGGTGCAGAGCCGCTGCTGTTCCTCGACTATTACGCCACCGGCAAGCTCGACCCCGACCAGGGTGCGGCGATCGTCAAGGGCATTGCAGCGGGCTGTGTCGAATCCGGTTGCGCGCTGATCGGCGGCGAGACAGCGGAAATGCCGGGCATGTATTCCGATGGCGATTATGACCTTGCAGGCTTTGCCGTCGGCGCCGCCGAACGCGGCCAGCTTCTGCCGGCCGGCGATATCGCTTCAGGCGACGTCATCCTTGGCCTCACCTCTTCCGGCGTACATTCCAACGGCTTTTCGCTGGTGCGCAAGATCGTTTCGCTTTCCGGCCTCGGCTGGGACGCCCCTGCCCCGTTCGCAGCGGACAAGAAGCTCGGCGAAGCGCTTTTGACGCCGACCCGCATCTATGTGAAGCCACTTTTGAAGGCGATCCGCGAAACACATGCGCTGAAGGCACTTGCCCACATTACCGGCGGCGGATTCCCGGAAAATATTCCGCGCGTCCTGCCAAAGCATCTCGCGGCCGAAATCGAACTCGGCAACATCCCGGTTCCGGCCGTATTCTCCTGGCTGGCAAAAACTGGCGGCGTGGAGCCCAAGGAAATGCTGCGCACCTTCAACTGCGGCGTCGGCATGATCGTCGTCGTGGCGGAAGAAAACGCCAAGGCCGTTACCGATGTGCTTAGCTCCCAAGGCGAGACGGTCGTACAGCTCGGCCGTATGGTCGAACGCGCTGAGGGCGATGCCGGCGTCATCTACAAGGGTACGCTCGGTCTCTAATCGCTCCACGTCCCTCGAAGGATGAGATCATGAATTCGGCCAGAAAACGCGTCGTCGTCTTCATCTCCGGCGGCGGCTCCAACATGGTGTCGCTGGCGGATGCCTGCGCAGCACCCGATTTTCCGGCCGAAATCGTCGCCGTCATTTCCGACAAGCCGATGGCCGGCGGGCTTGCCAAGGCAGAAGCGCGCGGCATCAAGACCTTTGTCTTCGAGCGCAAGGCCTATGCCGGCAAAACGGAACACGAGGCGGCGATCCTTGCCGCGCTTGCCGATATCAATCCGGACATCATCTGTCTCGCCGGCTACATGCGGCTGATCTCCGGGGACTTCATTCGCCCTTACGAGGGCCGGATCCTCAATATCCACCCGTCGCTTTTGCCGCTCTTTCCCGGCCTGCATACGCATCAGCGCGCTATCGACGCCGGCATGAAGATCGCCGGCTGCTCCGTGCATTTCGTCACCGAAGGCATGGACGAAGGCCCGATCGTGGCGCAGGCAGCGGTGCCAGTCATCGTCGGCGATACTGCAGATACGCTTGCCGGACGCGTGCTGACGGTGGAGCACAGGCTTTATCCGCTGGCGCTGAAGCTTTTTGCCGAAGGCAGGGTGAAGATGGACGGTGGACGGACCATCGGTGCGGCTCCTTCAGCTGAGGAATTTGGCACTCTGATTTCGGCCTGATTTACACTAGGCGTTTTGCTCCAATTGACCGGCTCCATGACCGGCCTTATCCTCGATGGACAAGGTGGAGCGAAACGATGACGATCACAGTCAATATCGGCGACGCCGATCTCAACGAACTGCTTGCGAAAGTGGAAGCTGGCGAGGACATTATCCTTGCACGGAATGGCATGCCTGTGGCGCAAATGACGGCAGTCGCCCAGCCGAGCGATAAAGCCGAGCTGATAGAAACCATCCTTCGCGAACGCGAAGGCCGCAAACCGGTCACTCAGGAAGAGATTGCCGAATGGAAGCAGATCGGACGCCGATAAACGGTCTTGTTCTCGATGCCTCCATAGCGCTTGTCTGGTTTTTGCCGGATGAAGAAAGTTCTCTTGCGGACGATGTCCTGAGGCGTCTGGATGGCGCTGAGGCAACCGTGCCGGATTTGTTCTGGCACGAAATGCGAAATGTCCTGATGACATCCTACCGACGCAAGCGGTTATCATTGGCGGAAGTCTGGCATTCGATGCATCGCTTGGACCAACTGAGCATCATCACCGCCGCCGGGTCCAACAACAACGACCATATTCTTACACTCGCGGAACGGCACAGACTGACGGCCTATGACGCGGCCTATCTGGCCCTTGCTCTCGAGACGAAACTGCCGCTGGCAACTCTGGACAAGCAATTGATCGTCGCAGCGACACAGGAAGGTGTGCCGCTGCTTGCATAATCGAGCCCTTACGCCGCCATCATCTGCAGCGGGTGCAGCGTGCCGTCGCTGTAGACGAAGCGACCGTCGCGGAAGGTGGCGCGGATGCGGTGGACATCGCCGGTCTCGACGGCAACGAGATCGGCCCGCTGGCCGATCGATATTTCGCCGCGATCGGTGAGACCTGCCGCACGCGCCGCATTCGACGTGGCCATGGCGACCGCCTTGGGCAGACCGATGGTCATGATATCCGCAAGCCTGAAGATCGCCGGAACGAAGGCGGCCGGGTGATAGTCCGCGGCAATGGTCGACAGAAGCCCGGCGCTGGCGGCATCGAGCGCGCTCAGATTACCGGACATCGACCCGCCACGCAGCGCATTCGGTGCGCCCATCAGCGTGTGGAGGCCACGGCGAATGGCTTCTTCGGCAGCCGCCATGGTCACCGGAAACTCGCTGATCGTCACGCCGAGATTAAACATCTCGATGACTTTTTCGGCACTGTCGTCATCATGTGACGCCAGCGACAGGCCGTGTTTCTTCGACAGCGCGACGATTTCCTTCAGCCGCGTCTCGATTTCCGGATTGCTGCGCATCTCGATACGCTTGTTGATCATCTCCTGCGCGGTCTCGATCGAGATCGAGCGGCGTTCGGACATGCTCAGCACATAGGCCTCGATATTGTTGTACTGGCCCTGCCCCGGCGTATGGTCGGTCAACGAGACCATGTCGATCTCGCCGGCTTCGAGCAGTCGCTCCAGCGTCGGCGCCGCCCCGACATTGGTGATCTCATAGCGGGCATGGACGCGGTGATCGATCAAAAGATCGTCGCGCAGCCGGTTGATGCCCTCGATCACAGCCGAAGTCGTTTCCAGCGAACGGACATTGCCATAGACGCTTTCGGTGGCAAACGAGACGGCCGCATAGGCCGTCGTCACGCCATGAGCGGCGAGTTTCTTGTCCAGTTCATGAATACCGAAATCGATCGGCATCTCGGCCTTGGGGCGCGGGGAAATCTCGCGCTCGATCATGTCGCCATGCAGGTCGACGAAACCCGGCATCAGATAACGCCCGCCGCCATCGATGACGGCATTGGCGACCGGTTCGTCACGGATTTCGGCGATTGCGCCGTCCTCGACCCGTACCGATCCGCCTTCAACAATCTGGTCCGGCAAAACGAGGGTGAAATTGCCGAGCCACATGATCATCTCCTAATGCTTTCGGTCTGTCCGGCTGGAGCCGTTAGGCGCGTTTTGTGACAATGGTGTGAAGAACGCTACCGGCCAGAGCCGTATCCTATCGGTCCTCAACCAGTTTCGATCGATTGAGCATGGCCCATTGCAATGCGATGATCGTCTTGGCGTCGGTGATCTCGCCAGTGCCAATCATCCTGTAGGCCTCGTCGAGGCCGAGCGTGACGATCTCGATATCCTCCGATTCGCCCGCAAGCCCGCCACCGAGACCTGTTCTCTTGTCGGCATCGATACCGGCGACAAAAAGCGACAGCTTCTCCGTCAGAGCGCCGGGGCTGGCGTGAACGTCGCAAATGTAACGCGCCTTGGTTACTTCGAAACCGGTCTCCTCCATCGCCTCACGAGCCACGGCATCGGCGGGGATTTCGCCCTCGTCGACGAGACCGGCCGGAATTTCCAGCATGTAGGCGGGGTCGCCATTGGCAAAGGCACCGGAACGGAACTGGCGAACGAGCACGATGGTATCGTTGGCCGCATCATGCAGGAGGATGGCTGCGGCACCGCCATGATCATGGACCTCCCTGTCGATGGTTACCACGCTTCCATCGGGCATGCGCTGTTCGAAAGTGAGCATTTCCAGCGTCACGAACCCCTTCCAGAGGGTTCTTCTGGAGACAAGGCGCACGCGTTCCGTCTCGGAAGTGTCGATATCGATCATGTCCGTTCCTGTCGTTATGATTCCCGTCAATGATGCAGGATCAGTGCTTGCGGAGCCAGACCTTGTTGTCGTGGACGGCGGCACCACCGAATGGGGCAACCGGATCGGCACCGGTCAACACGTTGATCCCCTCGCCGTCGAGATGCGCATCGTTGGGCCAGAGACCTTCGGCAATCAGCACGCCTGGCTTGGCGCCCGGCACCAGCCTGGCATGTAGGCGGATCTCGCCGCGGCGGTTGCCCAGCCGGACGATATCGCCATCGACAATTCCCATCCGTTCGGCGTCGCTCGGATCGATCATCACCTCCGGCCTGCCTTCCTTCTGGATCGAGCTTTTGGTTTCCGCAAAGCTGGAATTCAGGAAGCTGCGCGACGGAGACGTCGCCAGCCGGAACGGATGTTCGGCATCGACAGTCTCGATCACGGCGACATGGTCAGGAAAACGCGGCAGCTCGGCATGCGGCCCGAGCGGACCGACGCTTGCAGGCGTGCGGTCGGGCGATGGACCGTTCACCCAATCCGGGCTGAAGCGAAACCTGCCGTCAGGATACCCGAAACCCTTGATGTAGTGGGCGGTATCGAAGTCCGGCTGGGCGTCGATCCACTTATCGGCCTTCAGATCCTCGTAGGAGCTCCAGCCGCTATCCGCGAGGATACGGTCGATATGGTAACGCTCATCCTTGCCGAAGCCGGCGAAATGGTCGACGCCGAGGCGTTTCGCCAGTTCCTCGATAACGAAGAGATTGGTGCGCACGGTCGATGGCGGCTCGACCAGCTTGGGGCCGAGCAGGATATGCTGCTGGCCGCCGGCGCGGTAGAGATCGTCGTGTTCGAGGAACATGGTCGCCGGCAGAACGATATCGGCCACCTTGGCCGTATCGGTCATGAAATGCTCGTGGACGGAGGTGAACAGGTCGTCGCGCAGGAAGCCCTGCCGGACAAGGCGCTGTTCCGGCGCGATGTTCATCGGGTTGGTGTTCTGGATCAGCAGCGCCGTCACCGGGCCACGATGGCGCAGCGCAACCGCATCGCCGGTCAGAACGCGGCCGATCTGCGACTGGTCGAGCATGCGGATATCCGGATCCATATAGGCCGTGCCCATCAACTCGGACTTGTCCAGCCGGAAGATCTCGCCGTTATTGTGGAACGCGCCGCCGCCTTCGTATTGCCAGGAGCCGAGCACGGTCGCGATGGAAAGTGCCGCATGCATGGCCGCAGTACCGTTGCGCTGGCGCGAAAAGCCGTAACCGAGGCGGAAAAACGTCTTCTTCGTCGTGCCGATCAGCCTGGCGAAGTCCTCGATCTCCTCGACCGAAAGGCCGGTGATCGCGGATGCCCATGCCGGCGTGCGTGTCTGCAGATGCTGCTCAAGCCCTGCCGGGTCATCGGCGTATTTCGCCATGTAATCGCGATCGGCATAACCGTCGCGGAAAGCTATATGCATCAGCGCGCAGGCGAGCGCGGCATCCGTTCCGGGACGAACGACGACCTTCACGTCAGCCTGCTTCATCGTCGGGTTGTCGTAGATGTCAACGACGACGATCTTGGCGCCGCGTTCCTTGCGCGCCTTTACCGCATGGGTCATCACGTTGACCTGGGTCGCCACCGCATTGGTGCCCCAGATGACGACACAATCGGATTTTGCCATCTCGCGTGGATCGGGTCCGCGCAGGGCGCCGGTGCCCATCACATAGCCGGTCCAGGCCATGTTGGTGCAGATCGTGCCCATGAAGCCGGAATATTTCTTCGCATGGCGCAGCCGCTCGATACTGTCGCGCTGCACCTGCCCCATCGTGCCGGCGTAGAAATAGGGCCAGACGGCTTCCGATCCGTGTCGTGCTTCCGCCTTAACGAAGGCATTGGCGATCTCGTCGAGTGCCGCCTCCCAGGACAGCTCCTGCCAGTTGCCGTCACCCTTGGCACCCTTGCGGCGCTGCGGAACCATAAGACGGCCCGGATGATAGATGCGCTCGGAATAACGCGCCACCTTGGCGCAGATGACGCCTGCCGTATAGCTGTTGTCGGACGAGCCGCGCACACGGCCGATCCTGCCGTCCTCGTTCAGATCGACATCCAGCGCACAGGCGCTCGGACAGTCATGCGGACAGACGGTATGGCCAACCGAATTATGGCCCAGTTTCGTTTTGGCGGAGATGGGGGTCGCAACGTTCATGGCTTTTCTATATTGCAAGCGCGAGCCCGCAAAAAGCGCGATTTGCGGAGCATCAATTTTATTCACGCGAGCCACCATCGCCCCGCAGGACCAGACAGACCATGAACTACCGGCATATCTATCACGCGGGCAATTTTGCCGACGTCCTCAAGCACGCCGTCCTGGCGCGGCTTGTTCGTTATCAGCAGAACAAGGACAAGGCGTTTCGCGTGCTCGACACCCATGCCGGCATCGGGCTCTACGACCTGTCGTCGGAAGAAGCGCAGAAGACGGGTGAATGGGTCGGCGGCATCGGTCGCCTGATGGAAGAGGAACTTCCGGCAGATGTCGCGGAAATCCTCGAACCGTATCTGAGCGCCGTCAAGGAGCTCAATCCCAAGGGCGGCATCAAGCTCTATCCCGGCTCGCCCAAGCTTGCCCGCATGTTGTTTCGCCCGCAGGACCGGCTTTCGGCGATGGAACTGCACCCGGAAGATTACAACCGCCTGCACAATCTGTTCGAGGGCGACTTTCAGGTTCGTGTGACGGAACTGGACGGCTGGCTGGCGCTCGGCGCGCATCTGCCGCCGAAGGAAAAACGCGGCATCGTTCTCGTCGATCCTCCATTCGAGGAAAACGGCGAATACGATCGCCTGGTGAAAGGGCTTGCCAACGCCTATCGCCGCTTTGCCGGCGGCACCTATTGCCTCTGGTATCCGATCAAGAAAGGCGCGCCGATCAAGGCCTTTCACGACGAACTGCAGGCGCTTGAAATTCCGAAAATGCTCTGTGCCGAGCTGTCGGTCAAAAGCGATCGCGAAACGACTGGGCTCAGCGGTTCGGGCCTCATCATCGTCAACCCGCCCTTCACCCTGAAGGACGAGCTGCACGCCATTCTACCGGTGCTGAAGACCGTTCTGGCGCAGGATCGCTTTGCCTCGCAACGCGCCTTCTGGATTCGCGGCGAGGACTGATCTTCAGCCCTTTTCCTGCTGCTTTGCCCTTTGCATGTCGAGCGGGTTTTCCCGGCGGAACTGCGAGCGCTCGAAAACGAAGATCACCACCAGCGCCATGACGAAGGGGATGATCAGGTAAAACAGCCTGAAGACCAGAAGTGCGGCGATGACATCGGCCGGGTTCATGTCCGGCAAGCCCATGACGAAGACCAGTTCCAGCACCCCGAGGCCACCCGGCGCGTGGGAAAGCAGTGCTGCGGAAAAGGACACCAGGAATATTCCGAGCACGACCATGTAGCCGGGATTTCCGGCCTCCGGCAAAGCAAAATAGATGATCCCGGCCGCGCCGATCAGTTCGATCGGAGCGATCAGAAGCTGCGGCAGAACGACACGCGGCGCCGGATAGACGATGTTGACCGATCCCAGTTTGAAAAGCCGCAGCGTCAACGGCTTCAGCTTCATGAAACTTGCCACGACATAAAGGCCGATCAGGAAAAGCAGGATATAACCCAACGCGGCCGAGGCTTCGACCGGGATCAGATCGCCGAAACGCGCGATCACTTCAGGCTCGATGACAAGAATGATGCCGATCAGCATCAACGTCCCGAGAATGAAGGTGAAGGAACACATGGCGATGAGAACGCCGATCTCGGCCGGTGTCAGTCCTCTCGTCGAATAGGCGCGGTAGCGAACGACGGCACCGGAGACGACGGAAGCCCCTATGTTATGCGACAGCGCATAGGTGGTGAAGGAACAGACCGTGATGAAGAACCAGTCGATCTTGCGTCCGAGATGCATCAGAGCGATTCGGTCGTAACCCGCCAATGCCCAGTATGCGACAAGGCTCGATGCCGCCGCCAGGAACCAGTGCATCTTTGGAATCGCCGCCAGGCTTTCCCACAAATCATCGAGCGAAAGCCCCCTCAATTCCTTGTAGAGAAGCCACGCCGAAAGCGCTATCGTCAGGCCGCCAACGGCAGGCCACAGGTATTTTTTGAATGTCATTCAGCTGTTTCGCTCTTTGCTCCCCACCTCGATCACTGCACGCAGCCATCAGCGAATTTGCAGTCTATTCGCCTGGACACTGAACATTCAACAATTACAACGCTCTCGTGTTCCAATGGTGAGGATTCGTGATCATGATGAAGAAATCGTCGGCTCTCCGCGAGGTTCTTTTTGCCGCAGCGATCATGCTCGCGACGGGCTTTTCGACATTGTCCCCGGTCAATGCGCAGGAACGACGCCAGGATCGCAGCCAAGACCGCGCCGGCAATTTTGATTTCTACGTGCTCTCCCTCTCATGGTCGCCGACCTTCTGCGCCACGAACAAGGGCGGACGGAACGACCAGCAATGCGGCATAGACAAACGCTTCCGTTTCATCGTCCACGGGCTGTGGCCGCAATATGAAAAGGGTTATCCGGACTTCTGCCGGACCTCCGAACCGGAACGCGTGCCACGCGCACTTGGTGAGACCGTATTCGACATCATGCCGTCGATGGGACTTGTCGGCCATCAGTGGCGCAAGCATGGCAGCTGCTCCGGCCTTGATCAGAAAACCTATTTCGACAAGGTCCGACAGGCTTACGAGCATATTGAAATCCCTGCCGATCTGGCGCGCGGCGACCGCCCGCTCAGCCTTTCGGCGGATGAGATCGAACAAAAATTCCTCGCCGCCAATCCCGGCATGAGCCGCCGGGGGATAGCGGCGAGCTGCGAGGGACGGCAGCTCGAAGAAATCCGCATCTGCCTCACCAA
The DNA here is from genome assembly GCA_900469445.1 of Hyphomicrobiales bacterium. GTDB lineage: Bacteria > Pseudomonadota > Alphaproteobacteria > Rhizobiales > Rhizobiaceae > Neorhizobium. Next base: position 731 of record UBXM01000021.1, on the reverse strand, counting down.
GGACCTAAAATTTCGCGACTGCGCAGAAGTCGATCGCCGTGGCTGCACGATCAGCCAGATCACCCTCCCGCCGGGCCGCTGACAGAATTCAGAGAGGAAAAATCATGAAAATTCTCTATTCACCTGCCTCCCCCTACTCGGCCAAGTGCCGCATGGCGGCGCGCCACCTCGGGATCGCACTCACCGAAGTGAAGACCGACACCAATGAGGCACCGGCGGAACTGACCGACAACAATCCGCTCGGCAAGATTCCGGTTCTTATCCGCGACGGTGAAGCGCCGATCTATGACAGCGTTGCGATCATGCATTTTCTCGACCGAAAGTCGGGCGGCAAGCTTTATCCGAAAAAGGACGAGAAGCGCACCGAGGCCGAAGTGCTCGAAGCGCTCTGCGACGGCGTGATGGATAGCCTTCTGTCGATCGTCTACGAGCGCCGTTTCCGCGGCGAAGAAAATGCCTATCAGCCATGGATCGACAAGCAGTGGGACAAGGTCGTCAAGTCGCTGGACTATCTGGAAAAGAACCTGCCGAAGACCGGCAAGAAGCTGCATGGCGGCCATTTCGCGCTTGCCGCGATGATCGGCTATCTCGACCTGCGCTTCAACGGTCAATGGGCTGAAGGCCGCCCGGAACTTGCCTCCTGGCCGGATATCTTTGCCAAGAAGTTCTATCATTATGCGGAGATGAAGGCGGCGAGCTGAGCCGCGCGCATCTGCCCCTCACCCTAACCC
>UBXM01000027.1 GCA_900469445.1 Hyphomicrobiales bacterium | reverse complement strand
TCTCCCCGTCATGACGGGGAGAAGGCCGCTAGCCGCAACGTTGCCGGCCCCCCTCGCCCCGCTTGCGGGGAGAGGGTCCGCCGAGCAACGCGGAGGCGGGGGTGAGGGGCCACCCCGAACGCACATTGGAATTTTCGGAGTACCACATGACCACCCTGCTCGGGCCGATCGGTTCAGCACTTAACAAACGCGGCCTGACGCTTGCCATGGCGCTGGCGCTCGTCTTACTGGTGGCGGCGCCGCTTGTCACCATTCTCGTGCAGACACTTTACCCATCCTCCGCCGCCTGGGGCGATGTGCTGGCAAGCCGCCTGTCGCAGAACCTCTTCTGGCGCCCGACCATCAACACCATGATCATTGGCCTCGGCGTCGCGAGCGGCTGCGTGCTGCTCGGCGGCTTTCTCGCCTGGCTGGTGGTGATGACCGATATTCCCGGCCGGCCCGCCATCGCCTTCATGGCCACCCTGCCCTTCATGATCCCGAGCTTTGCCACCGCGCTTGCCTGGGGCACGGTCTTCCGCAACGGCCGCGTCGGCGGTGGCGGTGGCCTGCTGGAAGGGCTTGGGTTTGCCGTGCCCGACTGGCTCTCCTGGGGCATGACGCCGACCATCGTTGTGCTGATCGCCCATTATTATGCGCTCGCCTTCACCGTCATCGCCGCAGCCCTTGCCACCGTCAACGGTGATCTCGTGGAAGCCGCGCAGATGACCGGTGCAACGCGAAAACGCATCCTGTTCGGCATCGTGCTGCCGGTGGTCACGCCCGCCATCATCGCCGGCGGGTCGCTCGCCTTTGCCGGTGCCGTTTCCAATTTCGCCGCCCCTGCGCTTCTCGGCCTGCCGGTCCGTATGCAGACACTCTCCACCCGCCTATTCGGCATGATCGAGATCGGCCAGACGGAGCGTGGTTATGTTCTCGCCATCCTGCTGATCGGCATTTCCGCGATTTTCCTCGGGCTCGGCAACCGCATGCTGTCCGGCCGCCGCAGTTTTGCGACGATCGGCGGCAAGGGTGCCAAACCGCGCCGTTTCGCGCTCGGCAATGCCCGCCTGCCGCTGACACTGGCCGCATGGGTGATCTGCATTCTCACCACCATCCTGCCGATCCTGCTTCTCGTCGCGGCAAGCCTTGCGCCCTCCTCGCTCTCGCTGTTTTCCGACTGGACGCTGCATTACTGGATCGGCGATGCAGACCCCGCGTTTGCTCGCGGCCAGCCCGGCATTTTTCATAACCCGCAGCTTCTGTCTGCCCTCACAACGACGCTGATATTAGGCGCATCCGTGGCGCTCGCCGCAAACATCATCGGCATCCTGATTGCCGTTGCCCTCACGCGGCAAAAAGTGCCGGTGCTGAGCAACCTCGTCTCGCAGCTCAGCTTCCTGCCGATGCTGCTGCCCGGCATCGCCTTCGCCGCCGCCTATATCGCGCTTTACGGCGCCCCGATCGGCCCGCTGCCTGCCCTTTACGGCACCAAGCTTTTACTGGCACTTGCCCTCACCGCCGCCATGCTGCCCTTTGCGGTGCAGACGGGCCGGGCAACTGTTTCGCAGATTTCAGGCGATATCGACGAGGCGGCACGCATGACCGGCGCCGGCTTCTTCCGCAGGCTAGGCGCCATCACGCTGCCGCTGGCGGCGCGTGGTCTGGCGGCCGGTCTGTTGATCACCTTCGTCAATGTCATCGGCGATCTGGCCATCACCATTCTTCTCTACACCCCGACCTCACCGCTTCTGGCCGTGCTGTCCTATTCCTACGCATCCGACGGGTTCCATCAGTTCGCCAATGCGGTGACGCTGGTCATCCTGATCATTTCCATGCTGGCCACCGGTGCCGCCACGCTTCTGCGCGGCCGCCGTCGCCAGTCCTTTACCTGAGGCAAGACCCGTGATTTCCCTCGACAAGATCACAAAATCCTTCGGCAGTTCCAATGCCGTTTCCGATGTAAGCTTTTCCGTACCGGAAGGTTCGTTTCTGGTTCTGCTCGGCCCTTCCGGCTGCGGCAAAAGCACGATGCTGCGCATGCTGGCAGGTCTCGACCAGCCGACATCCGGCAAAATGCAGTTTGGCGATACGCTGGTGGCCGATGGCGAGGCGGGCCTTTCCCTGCCGCCGGCGGACCGCAATGCCGGGCTGGTGTTCCAGTCCTACGCGCTATGGCCGCACATGACGGTGGCCGGCAATATCGAATGGCCGCTGAAGGTAGCGAAACTGCCGACAGAGGAACGCCGCGCCCGTGTTCTCGAAGCCATGGAAATGCTCGGCATCGAAAAGCTTGCCAACCGTTATCCCGGCGAAATTTCCGGCGGCCAGCAGCAGCGCGTGGCGCTTGCCCGCATGATCGCGCCACGTCCGAAGGTGATGTTGTTCGATGAGCCGCTTTCCAACCTCGATGCGACCTTGCGCGTGGAAATGCGCTTCGAACTTCTGAAAGTTCACGCCGCCACGGGAGCGACCGCAGTTTACGTCACCCACGATCAGGTGGAGGCCATGACAATGGCGACGCATGTGGCCGTGATGAACAACGGCCGTATCGAGCAGTTCAACGCGCCCGACCGGTTGCTGGCCGAACCGGCTTCGGCGTTCGTCGCCGGTTTTGTCGGCACGCCAGCCGCAAACCTGATCCCGATCGAAAACGGTAACTGGTTCGGCACCATGCCCGATCCGCTGCTGCGGGATCATTCCGGCCACGCGATGGTGCGGGCGGAGCAGCTCGTGCTGGCCGATGAGGATGGCCCGCGCACATTCGAGGCGGTTCTGGCCGAAGTGGTGCCGATGGCCGGGCGGTTTCTCGTGACCGGTATCGTTAATGGGATCCGCATCACCGCCGTCTCCGATCACGTGGCGCGTCCTTCGGGAAAGCTGCGTTTTCGCCTTCCATCCGCCCCGGCGGCAATTTTTGATAAAAAGGGAACACGCATTTCATGAAACGCATCCTTCTGGTTCGCCATGGCGAGAGCGAATGGAACGCCATCCGCCGCCTGCAGGGACAGGCCGATATCGAGCTTTCGGAACGCGGCAGAGAACAGGCATGCGCGCTTGGCCCGATGGTTGCGAGCTTCAAGCCTGGCCTCGTGATGACATCGGACCTGAAACGCGCCGTTCACACCAGCGCTCTGCTTGGCTATCCGGAGGCGACCCATGAACCGCTGTTGCGTGAACAGAATGTCGGCACCTGGACCGGCGCCGAGATTGCCCATCTGATGGCTGATGCGCCTGCCGCCTATGCCGGCTGGCGGGCCGGCACTTTCGCGCCGGAAAATGGTGAGATCTGGGCTGATTTTCGCGCTCGTGTTGCGGGTGCGCTCGAAAAGGCGTTTGCGGCAGAGGCCGAGACCGTGCTGATGGTTTGCCACGGCGGCGTCATTCGTGCGGCCCTTGACGGCGCACTCGGATTGGCACCCGCCCGTATCATACCCGTTGGCCCGGCAAGCCTGACCATTCTTGCCTTTCCGAAAGACGAGGCGCGGCTGGAAGTGTTCAATGCAACGAGTTTCGCACCGGTAATCGACGCACCGGACTAAAGCATGTCTCCCGAAAGTGGTCACCGGTTTCGGGATGAAGACATGCATAAAAACAAGAAGCTAAAGCGCGACAAGCGAGCCTGAAAGATCGCGCCGCGCTTTAGCCGTGTATCGGCCTGTTTCCGGTGACAGGCAACATGGCCTTCGTTTTGAATGTCAGCCGGAAACGCGCACCCCAGACTTGAGGGATAATCGCGACCTGTCCGCGGTGCGTCTGAGCGACTTGCGCAACGATGCTCAGGCCAAGCCCCGCCCCTGTGGACTTCGGCTTCGATCTGTAAAATGGCTCGAAAACCCTCCCGCGCTCGTCCTGGGAAATTCCTGGTCCATCGTCTGCGACATCGATTGAACCGTCACGCGTAACCTCGACCCGGATGCTGCCCGACCCGCCGCCATGTTCGATCGCATTGCGGACCAGATTGCTGACGGCTCGCTCGAGAGATCCCCGGTCGCCCTTGATGATGAGCGATGGAGGTTCCGCTTCAAAACCAAGCTCGTATCCAGCGGAAATCGCCATCGGCGCGCTGTCGGCAACGACTTTCCGGCAGAGGTCGACGAGATCGACATCCTCCCAGGCCTGGACGGCGCCGAAACGCTGCATGTCAAGGAGCTGTTCCGCCGTTTGCGCCAGACGCGCAACATCCATGAGCAGCCTGTCTTTTTCAGGGCCCGCCGGGGACGCTTCAAGCCGCGTCTGCAGGATAGCGATCGGGGTTCTCAGTTCATGCGCGGCATTGGCGAGAAAACGACGCCGCTGCGTAACATCCTCGTCGATACGGCCGAGCGCGGAGTTGAATGCATCCACCAGAGGCTGCAGTTCCAACACCACGTCTTCCCGAGGCAAACGGATGCCCAGGCTGTTCGCATCGATTGAGGCTGCGCGATTGATGGTCTGCTTGATGCCCGAGAGAGCTCGACCGACCAGAATGGGCAGGGCAAGGAAAACAAGCCCGATGGGGACCAGGGTGAACGGAACATAGAACACGCTCATGCCCAGCATGACCTTGATCAAGTAGGAGCGCGCCGCAACCGTGCCGCCATACATCACCTTCATTTGGCCTGCCGGCGTTTCCAGTTCGGCAAAATTTGCCGTCAGCGGCGAATTGTCTTCTCCTCGTATGTCGAGGAAATGGATATCGCGCATGATCGGGAAAAGGGCTTGATATTGGGGCGGAACAACACCGAAGCTCGCCCGGCGACCATCCGGCGCTCTTGCCAGGAACCAGAATGACGGCGCCTTCTCCACCAGCCGCTTCAGATCCTCGGTCGCTGAGACGAAAAGCTCACCGTCCTTCGTTTCTATCGCCGCGGCAACCAGCGGCTTCACCGTGTCATCCGCATCGTTTTTCTTCGGAAGAAGATAGCCCAGGAGTGCCAGAAAGCCGATATTCATGACGACCATCAGCACGCCGAGGACGATCGCAAACCGCAAGACAAGTCTGCCCTTGAGGGACCGCCGACTGAACATCCCGATCATCATTCACCCCTCAACAGATAGCCGATGCCCCGCACCGTATGGATCGTCACGCTGGCGCCCGCATCCGCAAGCTTCTTGCGAAGACGCGATACGTGGCTGTCGAGGGCGTTGGACTGGATTTCGTCATCATAACCATAGACAGCTTCTTCGAGCGTTCCGCGCAGGACCGTCTTTCCGGCGCGCCGGACAAGAATCTGGAGAACCAGCATCTCGCGCCGTGTCAGCACGACGGTTTCGCCATCGACCCGCAGTTCCTGATGGTCGAGATCGATCTCAACGTTTCCCTCTGAAAAGACCTGGCTGACGTAACTTTCCGATCGACGCACCACAGCTCGCAACCGAGCCATCAGTTCGTCGGCCAGAAAGGGTTTTCCGAGGTAATCATCGGCTCCGTCGTCGAGGCCGCCAACGCGATCGTCGGGTGCGTTATGCGCAGTCAGAACGATGACCGGCGTCTTGTCTCCAGCATCGCGCATCTCGCGAAGAAGAGAGAGACCATCGCCATCGGGAAGCTGACGGTCGAGGATGACGGCGTCATGGACTTTCGAGCGCAAGGCTTCGCGGGCATGATCGATCAGGGTCATGTGGTCGACGACATGGCTGTGCTGCACCAGAACGGTGGTGAGCGCCCTTGCCATTTCCACCTCGTCTTCCACCAGCAGAAGTCTCATCAGCCTTGCCGTCCAAAGTGTTTCGTCGGTTGCGAATTATCAGCTCGAAAGCGTCGCCTCGGCCTCGCCGTCCTGCGCTCTCTTTGCCGCCGGCGAGAACCATCGCTTGACCCGCCGCGCCATGCCATCGAGATAGGTCAGGACGACAGGGACGAAGACGAGCGTCAGCAGCGTCGAGGAGATCAGTCCGCCGATCACGGCATGCGCCATCGGCGCGCGCTGTTCGCCGCCCTCGCCCATTCCCAATGCCATGGGCAGCATGCCGAAGATCATTGCCAGCGTCGTCATGACGATCGGCCGCAACCTGACGGCACCGGCATCGGCGAGGCTCTGGCGCAACGTCTTACCCTCGCGCACCCCGAGATTGGAATAGTCGACCAGCAGGATGGCGTTCTTGGTGACGAGGCCCATCAGCATGATGAAGCCGATCATCGAGAACATGTTGAGCGTCGATCCGGTGAACAACAGGCCGAGCAGCACGCCGATCAGCGACAGCGGCAGGGTCATCATGATCGCGATCGGCTGGATGAAGGAGCCGAACTGCGAAGCGAGGATGATGTAGATGAAGATCACCGCCAGCACGAGCGACTGCAGCGCATATCCGGTGCTTTCCGCGAGGTTTTCGGCATCGCCACCGAAGGAGATGCGATAACCGACCGGGATATCCATCTTGGCTATCGCGGCATTGAGATCACTGGTTACATCGCCAAGCGCCCTACCCTCGATATTGCTGGATATGCGCACTTCACGTGACAGATCCTTTCGCGTGATCGCATCGGGTGCGGTGCTTTCGACCACGTCGGCGACCTGATCAAGCAGCACGGTGATCGGCTTGCCGTCATCATCCGTCCTGTTGGTCGAAATCGTCAGGTTGCGAAGCTGTGCTGCATCCTTTCGGCCGGTTGCCGGCAGACGCACCATAACATCGTAGGATTCGCCGTCCGGCGCATTCCAGACAGATATCGCGTCACCCGCGACCAATGGCCGTAGAGTGTCGCCGATCATCGCGATCGATACGCCAAGATCGCTCGCCGCTTCCCGGCGGACACGCACCGCCAGCGTCGGCCGCACATTCTCGATCGACGATTCGACCTCCGTCGCCCCCGGAATTGCGGAGAGCGCAGTGGTGATCTGGTCGGAGATGCGCCTCAGCCCCTCGTCTCCATCGCCAAGGATGGACAGTTGCAGCGGCTTTTGCGATCCGCCGACACCGTCGGACTGGCCGACCGAGATCTTCAGTCCGGCAATTCTGGCCAGGCGTTGGCGGATCGGGTCGATGCTCTGCGCCGTCGTCATGTTCCGCTCGGCGCTCGGCACGAGCTGCACTGCGACCACGGCCTCGTTGAAGCCGCGAGCACCGCCCGAATTGACGGTCGAATAGATTGTCGCGACATAGGAAAATTCCCGCAAAGCCCGTTCGACCTGACCGACCTTCGCCGCCATGTAATCGAGAGATGCGCCTTCATTGGCTTCGAGCGAAACGCTCACTTCGCCCTGATCTGCAGGCGGCAGGAATTCCGCACCGATGCGCGGCACGAGAAGCAGGCTGCCGACGAACATCGCAACCACGATGGCGATCGTCGTCTTGCGGTGATCGAAGGTCCAGTGAATGAGCGAGCGATAACGGGCGGCCAGCCCCTCGAACCAGTGATCGAAACGCTCGACCTGACGTCCGATGAAACCACGCTTGGCTCCCTTTTGCGATTGCGGATCGTACCAGACGCTGGAAAGCATCGGGTCGAGCGTGAAGGACACGAACAGCGAAATCATCACGGCGGCAGCCACCGTCACGCCGAACTGGAGGAAAAAGCGGCCGATCAGGCCACCCATAAAGGCGACGGGCAAGAAGACCGCAACGATGCAGAGTGTGGTCGCAAGAACTGCAAGCCCGATTTCATTGGTGCCGTCGAGCGCGGCCTTCACATGGTCCTTGCCCATCTGAAGGTGGCGCGTGATGTTTTCGCGCACGACGATCGCGTCGTCGATCAGAATACCGATCGACAGCGAGAGCGCCATCAGCGTCATCGTATTGAGCGTGAAGCCCAGCGCATAAATGACGGCGAATGTGCCGATGACCGAAATCGGAAGCGTGAGGCCGGTAATGACCGTCGAACGCCAGGAATTCAGGAAGATGAAGACGATCAGCACCGTCAGGACGCCGCCTTCGATCAGCGTGCGCTGGACTTCGGAAACCTGGGATGCGATCGCGCGGGAATTATCGCGCGTGATGGTGAGTTCGACATCTTCCTTCGCCAGTTCCGTATTCAGCGTCGCGATCTCTTGGCGCAATACGCGCGCCACTTCCACCGTATTGGCGCCCTGAACCTTGACGATATCGAGCCCGAGCGAGGGGGCGCCCTGATAGGTCGCGCGGCTGGTGACTTCGGCCCCGGTATCGAAAATGCTCGCAACATCCGAGAGATAGACCGGATAACCGCCGCTTTGCGCGACGATGATGCTGTTGAAGCCGGCGGCATCGGCAATCCGGCCTTCCACCGTGACGATGCGCTGGTTGATCCCGGAGATCAGGGTGCCGGCGGCGCGATCCTGGTTCTCGCGGCGGATCGCATCCATCACGGTCGCGACACCAACCCCATAGGCTTCAAGCCGGTCCGGATCGACGACCACGAGCACTTGCCGCTCGCTGTCGCCGACCAGCGAAATCTGGCCGACGCCGGCAATCACGTTCAGCCGGTTGGTAATGATGCGGTTGGCAAGCGTGGTAATCTCGGACAGTGTCTTGGTCGGCGAGGATGCGGCGATCGAGAGGATCGGCTGGTCATCGGGGTTAAAGCGGGTGACCTGCGGCGTATCGACCTCATCGGGGAAGGTCGCTTCCAGCCGCGCCACACGGTCGCGCACTTCCTGCGCGGCAACCTGGCTGTCCGTGTCGAGATCGAACTGGACGACGACGATCGAGCGGCCCTCGTAGGATTCGGACGTGATCGTGTCGATACCACCGATCGTGTTGAGCGAGGATTCGATCGGCCGTGAAACCTCGCTTTCGACCGAAGCCGGCGAGGCGCCGGTATAGGTGGTCGCAACGACGACGATCGGCAGATCCGTTTCGGGAAACTGATCGACGCCGAGGCGGCTGTAGGAAAACAGGCCGACGACCAGGATCGTGACCATCATCATGGTGGCGAAAACGGGATGTGCGACGCTGATGCGGGTGAGGAACATGGGTCAGATATCCTCGATGCGCACCGATGCCCCGGCAACGAGATCCGGCAGCGGCGCCGTGACGATGACGTCGCCTTCGTCCACGCCCGAGACCTGGACAAGATTGCGGTCGGTCCAGCTCGTGCCGAGATCGACCGGTTGCCGGCGCAGCATGTTGTCATCCACCTTGAGCACGAAGGCGCCTTCGTCATCATGCCGGATCGCAGCTGACGGCAGGGCAATGACGCCCTTCTGGTCGTCCACTTTCAGGAGGCCTGTGGTAAACATGCCGCCGCGCAACAGTCCCTCGTCATTGTTGATCGCGACGAAGACGCGCACGGCTCGCGAACCCGCAACCGCAGTCGGCGAGATGCGCATGACCTCACCGGCAAAGGTGCGGCCGCGAAAACCTTCGACATTCAGTTCCACATGCTGCCCGAGCCGCACGAGAGGGATGCGGCTTGTCGGGACGCCGGCATCCACTTCCATCCGGCTCAGGTCCACAAGGCTCATCAGTTCGGTGTTCAGCGGCACCGTTTGCCCCTGGTCCACCGCGCGGGAGGCCACGACACCGTCGAACTCCGCTCTCAATTCGGCATAGGCAAGCGAGCGTTCCGCATCCGCGACTTCCGCCTGCTTGGATCGGAGCTGGGCCCTCAGATTGAGAAGATTGGCCTGCGCCTCAAGACGTGTCGCTTCGGACGCCGCACCGCGTTCTCCAAGCGTCGTGTTCCGCTCGAGCACCACTTCGGCGAGTTCGATCTGGGCGCCCAGCGCATCGATCTCGGCCTTGCGCGCTGTCACGGCCGATGCGAGAGCCTCGGTATCGAAACGGACGAGGAGATCCCCCTTCTTGACCACATCGCCGATCTGCACCGGCAGTTCCAGGATGGTGGAAGAGACACGCGAGGTCAGTGTCGAGCGGCGGATGGGCGTCAGCGATCCGGCGATCCGCACCTCGGTCGCCACATCCTGACGTGTCGCGGTGCTGACATCGACCTTGGACAACTCGATCGGAGCGTTTGCCGGCTCCTGTGCGACAGCATGGGAGAGCGCACCAATCAGACCGATCGCAACGATGAGGGAAAGGAGGCGGAAGGCACTGCCTGGGCGGCGGATCGCCGTCGTCATGGATGACCTCGATTTCATTTTTCTGCAGGTGCCTTAAGCTGGTCGACACCGAGCGGATTGCAAGGGTGGCCGGTCGATGTTTTCGACCGGCCATCCGACACGGCTGTGGTCGAAACCGCGACCGGATGCGCTCCAGATGCCTCGTGGAGATTGCGGGAACATTACGCATCTTTAGCAACAGGCCGTTGAAACTCAATTCTGCCGACGTAATGTTGTTTCAATGTGGCAGCGCCGCCTACCCCTCAATCGGAGCGGCTTCACGGAAGCTGTTCCCACTTTTGAGTTGAACGCATGTTTCTCATCCGCAGGCAAGCCAACATTGACCTTGGCTGAACTTGACGCTTGCCAGTTTTTCACGGATTGAAATCGTCGCTTTATACGATCACGCTTACGTGCATCACCTGAGGGAGGGGAGATACATGATTTCATCGTTCAATCGGCTAGCTGTAGCCGGGATTTTGGCTGCCACGAGCTGGGCAACGGGTGCATTCGCCCAGTCCACCGAAGTCAAGATCGCTTACGCGCTCGCTCGCGATTCGCATTATGGCGCGGCCGCCGACGGCTGGGACAAATATGTCACCGAAACAAGCCAGGGCAAATTCAAGTTCGTGCACTTCCCCTCTTCCGCCCAGGGCGGCGAGCGTGAAGTGATCGAAGGGCTGCAGCTCGGCACAGGTGTTCAGGCGGTTGTCGTCTCGTCGGGTGCATTGTCGAATTTCGTGCCGGAGATCGGCGTTACCGACATACCCTTTCTGTTCCGCGATCTGCCGCATGCACGTGCGGTTCTCGACGGCCCGATCGGCGAAGGCATCCTTGAGAAATTCAAGGACCGTGAACTTATTGCGCTCGCCTGGGGCGAACAGGGCTTCCGCCACATTACCAACAATCGCCAGCCGATCGAAAAGCCGGAAGATCTTGCCGGCCTGAAAATCCGCACAATGGAAAATCCCGTCCACATTACGGCGTTCGAGACTGCCGGAGCGGCGCCCACGCCGATGTCCTGGCCGGAAGTCATCCCGGCACTGCAACAGGGTGCGATCGACGGCCAGGAAAATCCGTTGTCGGTCATCGTTTCGGCCAAGCTCTGGGAAGTTCAGAAATATCTGACCGTTTCCGGGCATGTCTATTCTCCGGCCATGCTGATCGTTTCCCCGTCCTTCTGGGACAGCCTGTCCGATGACGAGAAGAAGATTTTCGCGGACGGCGCCCTCAAGGGTAAGGAAGCCATGCGCGCTTTCGTCGACAACTCGGAAAAGAATGGCGTCGAGACAGCAAAGGCTGCAGGCATGCAGATCAACGTGCTGAGCGACGAACAGAAGGCTGCCTTCCAGAAGTCGATCCAGTCCGCCTATGACGGATATTATGAAACCTACACCAAAGAGCTGATCGACCAGATCATCGCGACCAAGTAAGGCGCGCAGCTATCGTAACGCCCCGGGCCGGACAGCCTGGGGTGGGCCTGCGGGGGAGTAACGCAATGCGGAAATTCGAATATATCTTCGTGGAGGCCAATCGCTGGGCGCTGATCCTGTTGCTTTCAGCCATGGCGATCCTCGTCTTCGCCAACATCTCGCTGCGCTATTTCACCAATCATTCGATCACCTGGTCGGATGAAGTCGCCCGACACATGATGATCTGGCTGACATTCATCGGCGCCGGCATCACCTTGAGGCACGGCGGGCTTACGGCCGTCGATAATTTCCAGCTCTCGGCAAGTCCACGCAATGCGAAGCTGATGCGGATTGTGGTCGCCGTGATCATGATGGCGTTTTTCGCCGTCATGATCTGGGTCGGCAAGATCTATGTGGGACGCACGATGTTCCAGATGACCCCGTCGACACGCATCCCGTTCGGTTACATCTATCTCGCGATCCCGATCGGCTTCGGCCTGCTCGTCATTCATCTGCTTTTCGTGCTGAAAGCCTACCTGGCGGGTGGCATGGCCGCATTGCAGGGCGATGACGATATGCCGCCAGTCGCCTCCTAGTTCAACGTCGAAGTTCCGATCATGATCATCATTCTTTTTGCGTCCTTCGCCGTTCTCATGGCCGTTGGCGTTCCCGTCGCCTTCACGCTGGCGATCTCCACCTGGCTTGCAGTCATCCTTGGCAGCAATTATCCGCAGATCGTCGTCATCAAGGAGATGTTCTCGGGCGTCGACAGCTTTCCGCTGCTGGCAGTGCCCTTCTTCATCCTGGCAGCAGAACTGATGACCGGCGGTGCGCTAACCCATCATCTGCTCCGCCTTGCCGCTCAGTTCGTCGGCCGCGCCCGCGGCGGCCTGGGTTATGCCAGCATCATCTCGACAACCCTGTTTGCCGGGATTTCCGGCTCGGCACTCGCCGCAGCAGCAGGCCCCGGCGCGATGAACATCCGGATGATGGAAAAGAGCGGCTACGACAAACGTTACGCTTCAGCGCTTGCAGCGGCGGTTGCGATCGTCGATCCGATCATTCCTCCCTCGATCACCATGATCATCTATGCGTTGCAGGATAATCGCGTTTCGGTCGGCGGGCTTTTCGTTGCCGGTGTCATTCCCGGTCTTTTGATCTCGGTTGCCATGTGCGCCGTGAATTTCTATATCTCGCGCAAGCGCAATTACCGTTCAATGGATCTGCGTCCCACGGTTCGTGAAATGATCTCAACAACCGTCTTCGCACTCCCGGCGGTTGCTCTGATCGTCATCGTCGTCGGCGGTATCCGTGCCGGCTATTTCACGCCGACCGAAGCCTCGGTGATCGCGGTCTTTTATTCGCTCGTCTGCGGCATGTTCGTCTATCGCACCTTGAAGCCGAAGGATCTGCCCGACATCATCTTCCGTTCGGCCATGATCACCGTCGGCATCCTGCTCATTCTCGCCGCGGCCCGTTCCTTTGCCTGGGTGCTGATCATCGAGGGCGTGCCGCAATATCTTGCCGATGTGATCATCTCCTGGAACCTCAGCCCGTTCGTTTTCCTGCTTGCGGTCAACGTTCTGCTGCTGCTTTTCGGATTGTTCATGGATCCTCTGCCGGGCGTGATGATCCTCGTGCCGATCCTTGCACCGATCTCGTTCCAGCTCGGCATCGATCCGATCCATTTCGCCATGATCGTCATTCTCAACCTGACGATCGGATTGATCACGCCGCCGGTCGGGCAATTGCTGTATGTCGTCTCCGCCGTCGTCAAGATCCGGGTGAGCGAGATTTCCCGCGAGATGACGCCGTTCATGATCGCCTATCTGGTGATCCTCGGACTGATCACCTTCGTTCCGGCAATCTCGACATGGTTGCCGCGCATGACCGGCTTCTGACCTCTGTATATCGGATCACGTCCGGCCCTAAGGCCGGACGGATCTTGTGCCTACGAGTTCAGTGCGCCTTCATCTCGCTGACGATCTGCTTCGGTGTCAGCGCGGACGGATAATAGGTCGGCCAGTTCGTTACTTCGGCTAACAGAGCCGCGCGGTCATTGCCCCAGTAGATATGGTAATGATCGGTCTTTTCCGGCGCGATCTTGTGGTCGCTGAACTGGATGAATTGCGGAGCATCCGCATCCCCACCGGTCTTCTTGAAGACGAACCGTACGCCGCGATTTCCCTTCTTGTAGGTCAGGATCTCTTTGCCGTCATAGGCATAGGTGCCCTTGAGGCTTTTTCCATCCTCTTGGAACGTGACCTGGTCACCATCAATGGTGATGCGGTCCACATCGGTCTTGTAGCCGGTTTCGTATTCGGCGCGATATTCCTGCGCGCTCATCGTGCCGCCCTTCGCCTTGTGTTCCCAAACCGGATCAAGCGCGCCATTCTGCAGATAGGGGTAAACCGACTGCCAGTCGCCGGCATAGTCCGAAAGCGGACGGTCTTTGACCTGGCTATCTTCGAAATAGCCCTTGTAGATCTGCGGGTCGCCATGGCTGTGGGCGTGCTCATGAACCTTGCCGCTGCCACCCGCAACAGCAATGTTATAGGGCTTTCCACCGACCTCGATCGTGCCGACTTCCTTCAGATCATCCTTGGAAATTCTGCGAACCAATCCCGCATTCGGATCGCTCATCACCACTTCCTCGCCGGCCATGGCAATGCGCGGACGCGGGTCGTTCCAGTGACCATCCATTGAATATGGTCCGGTGACTTTTGCGCTCTTGGCGATTTCGCCTTCAAGCATATTGATCTGGTGAAGCGTGCCATCCTCCGTCAAAACGTAGCCGAAGCGGGCATCCGCCGGATCGAGAACGAAATCTACGCGGCGAAACGGCAGCTCGATATACTGGAAATTCGGCGCATCGACCGGATCGACGACAACCAGTCCCTTGGCTCCGTAATTGCCGAGAAAGACCTGCATGCTCTTGGCGCCCAGGAGGGTGCCCGTGGTTTGTCCGCTCGGCAGATCGTCCGGATAGGCCAGCAGATTGGTAACGAGGCCATCCTTGCCGGCGGTGACGGTAAGAATGCCTTCCTTGCAGCCTGCAGCGAGATAGGCGCCCGAAAAAGCCTCGCCGTGGATACCCGTGCATGTCGCCACGTCACCCGCTGCAGTCCCATCGGCCTTGACCGCCTGCAATCCAACCCGCGTCGGGGCCGCGTCGCCTTCCACCGGGGCATCCGAGGCAACCGTCGTCACCCAGTATTTGCCAAGAGGCGTGACAAAACCATGGTGGGCCCGCGCCTGTGTCAGGCGGCTCGTTTCCAGTTCGCCATGCGAAAGCTCGTGCGCATCAATGATGTCGGCATAACCGCCCTTGTCGAAATTGATGACCACTTTGCCACCGTGATCGATGACATGGAAAGGACGCGGACCGGTCAGCGGCTTTTCAACGGCCGAGGGATCGGCAATTTCGATATCGGAATGATCGCCGTGGGACGCAAGCGAGATACCGCTATTGATGAAATGAACTGCGTCATTGTCCGATTCGACGGCGACAATGGCGGCCCCCTCGTTGACGCTGTAGAGTTTGCTCTGGCCCGTCGTTTCAAAGTTCCAGCGATTTTCGGGTTGGCCGAGGTCGAAGGCCGTTACCTCGGCATCGGCATGGTCGCCGACGAAGACGCGATAGAGCGTGACATCTTCCTCCTCATCATGGGCAAATGCCGCAGGCCCGGTCAGTCCCACCGAGATTGCGAGGGCAGATACGCCCATAATCCATCGTTTCATCTCTAGCTCTCCTTAATGATATTACATAACATTGATGGGTGGTTTTTTACTCGTTGGGCAAAGCTTCAAGCGCGCCGGATAACCACAACGAGTGTTTCAGGATTGCAGCGAGTCACGTCGATATAACCGGGACCGGCCATTGAACGGCTGGATGCCGATTATATCCGGCGTCAAATCACGAAAGGTCTGGCCGGTTTCAGACATCGACATGCTTGTTTCCTGCTATCGGCTGGCAGACCTTGCAGAACGCAAAGCCTATGTAATGTTATTACGTTTAGCAGGCAAAATTCGACAAGGCAATGCTCTGCCAACAGCCAATCACAGGCACCGATGGGGTGGGAATGCATTATTGGTCTGCGGCATCTCGCCCTTGGAGATCACAGGCCGTACCGATCGTGCACAGCGGTCGGTTCGTCCGATCCTCGGTCAACTGGCGGAGCGCGGCATCCTTCGCCTGGGTTCGGCCAACCTCGCCCCTACGATCTGGCGGTCACTGCGTGCAAGCCTCCAAAAGACGCCCCTTGTCGGCCAGCCTAACTTGGCGACCTTTGCGGATTGCGAGCAGCGGCTGGGTTTGAAGCGTTAAAAACGAAAAAGCCCGCCGCGGGAGGAGGTGCGGCAGGCTTTTCGAAATGAGCGAACAGCGACTGGGAGGAGGAGTGCCGCCGTTCAAACAAACACCCTTTGGGAGGAGGATAAGGGTGTTCGCAAATCGAAGCTTTGCGGGAGGAGGATGCATTGCTTCGATGGAGGTCGTTATAAACGCGTATGGCGGCAATGGTAAGATGGTCAAAAGCAGTTCAGCCATGCGCAGAATGCATAAGGGAACAGCCCCCTGCACAAGAATTAGATCAATGTCGGAGGCGCCGTTGGCCTCCGGATCGCCGGGACCTGTCCGTATGACGACCCGCCCGCTCTTGCCCTGCACAGACCCATTGCGGAGGGCAAGATTTTGGCTGGCCGCGCTCAGACCGTCATCAGCACGCGTCCGATCCTGCCGCGCTCCTCCGCTCGGCGATGCGCGCTTGCGGCATCGGACAGCGGGAAGCTGGCATCGATCGGGATTTCAAGGTCGCCGTTTTTCGCCATACCGAACAATTCGGTGATCAGACGGCGTGGGATTTCGTCACCCATTTCCGGACCGAGCAGGCAGCCGATGACCGTATGCCGATGCTTGAGAAGGCTGCCGGCATCGATCATCGTATTGCGCCCGCCGAACACGCCGATCAAGACAGCGTTGCCGCCATCCTTGAGCACCTTGAGCGCATCAACCAGGGCGTCGCCTCCGATCGTGTCGATGATAACATCGACCTCGTTGCCACCGAGAAGTGCGCGGATCTGCTCGCTCGCCGGCTTTTCGCCGATGACGATGCCATCATCCAGGCCGTATTCGCGGATGCGTTCGAGCGATTCAGGCCGTGTGCCGGTACCGATGACGCGAGCGCCGAGCTTTGCGGCAAGCTGCACGGTTGCCAGACCGACACCGCCGGCGGCTCCGAGAACCAACACGGTCTGGCCGGGTTTGAGCTTCGCCAGATGAAGCGCCCATGCGGCCGTACCGGGACCGACCGGAATGGTCGAGGCGACGCCGATATCGAGACCGTCGGGGATCACGAAACAATTGCGGGCGGGCACGGCGCGCAGTTCGGCATGCGAGCCTTTCCAGTGGAAAGTCGCCACCTTCTGTCCGACGGCTAGACCCTTGACATCCTTGCCGATTTCCAGAATTTCGCCGGCGGCGGCATAACCGGGGACTTCGTTCTTGCCCGGGGCCAGGTCACGCCGGCCGACAAGATCGCCGCCTTCGATGCTGATCGCCTCTACGCGGATCAGGATCTCATCCGCGGCCGGCACCGGATCTGCAACATCCTCGTATCGAAATACATCCGGCCCGCCGGCCTGGTGATAAATTGCTGCTTTCATGAAATGTCTCCTGTCGCATCATCGATATGACCGGCGCAATGGTCTTTCCACCGGGAATATATGCTGGAAGATAGCCCCGGGCGTAACGGGCACTCAAGCCCGCTTGCCGGTCTTGCCCAGCGTGTCACATGATGTGGGAACCACAATGGTTTCATCGTGATCTCCTAAGAATCTCGAAGCCGAACGGCACCCGCACATGACAGGTAAAGTTCTGAGGAACGGAAAAGTTGAAGCGCAGCCTGGATTATTTTCCGAGCAGGCTTCATGAGGCCGCAGGAACGCGTATCGACGACGGTCGCGATGTGAAGCTTCTGCCCGTCGCCAGCTGGTCATAGCTCGGAGATCGTTTGGATCAAAGACTGCCTTGTGGCAGTTATCCCATGTATTTCCTGATCTTGCTGAACGGCAACACGTTGTCGATTTCAAGCTGGCTCGCCGGCGCGGGGCGTCCGATATGATAACCTTGGATCTGACTTATCCCGTATTGCTGCATCAGCCGCTGATGTTCAATCGTCTCGACGCCTTCAACAAGGATCTTCACGCCGAGATTGCGCAACAGGCTGATGATGTCGAGCAACATTCGTCTCCCGCGCTCGGTGTCGCAATCATGGAGGAAGGATCGATCGATCTTCACGGTGTCGAAATCGATCAGACGAAGCCATGACAATCCCGCAAACCCCGTACCGAAGTCGTCGAGCCAGACCTGTGCGCCGAGCTTCCTCAGGTCGCTGATGCAGCGGACCACATTCTGGTCGATCTCCAGTTCCACACCTTCGGTAATCTCGAAAGCGAGCCGGGCCCCTGACAGGCCGAATTCGGCAAGAGTGGCCGCGACATAGCCGGCGAAGCCCGGCGTCTTGAGTTCGACCGGCGAGACATTGACGCTGGCGACTTGAACGAGATCGGTCGTCAGCAGCTCGCGGCAAACGGTACGGATAGCCCACCGACCGAGTTCGGTGATCATTCCGGTCCGTTCCGCGACCGGAATGAACATATCGGGCGCCACCGGCGTTCCATCCAGCATCTTCAAACGCATTAAGGCTTCGGCGGCGTCCAACTTGCCGGTCTGGACATTCCTGATCGGCTGATAGACCAGCGAGACGAGCTGCTGTTCCAATGCGATTTTCAGGATCGCGGCTATGTCCTCACTGTGATCGTTGCTGCGCGGGTCGTCAGGATCGAAGACCTTGAGCGTGTTGCGCCCATTTGCCTTGGCGGCGTAAAGTGCGCGATCGGCTTCGTGAATGACCTTGTCGACCTGCTTGGTGTGATGCCTGGTATAGGACAGGCCGACGCTTACGGTAACGATGGAGGTGCCGTCTCGTCGATGTTCATGTGGCCACGCCAGCATTCGCACGGCCGCACAAACCGCTTCCGCCAGATCGATCGCACCTTGAGCGCTGCGCTCCGGCGTAATGACGATGAATTCCTCACCACCATATCTTCCGATGACAGCCCCGCGGGAGGCAGCCACGCCCTGGAGAACTTCGGATACGGCAATAAGACAACGGTCACCTTCCTGGTGACCGTAACAGTCATTGTAATGCTTGAAGTAATCCACATCGATGAGCAGAACGGCAAATGGCGCCCTGTGATCCAGCCAACCTTGCCAATATTCTCGCAGACGCTCGTCGATGGCCCGGCGATTTTCCAAGCCGGTCAGTGAATCTGTGTTGGACAGGAGTAGAAGTGCCCTGCCTCTTTCCTCGGCTGCAGCCTGCTGAAGCCTGGCCTCGTATGCGTTCAGGAAAACCTTGTAGCGCTCTCTGTTGAGCTGAAGATTTACATAGGAGGTGAAGATAAAGCAGGAAATGCAGAAGGCGCCCAGGATGAGCTTGGGGGCAAGCAACATGGGCGCGAACAGAAAAAGCGCGCCGATGAAGATGAGCATGTTCGTCGCCGACGCCGCCAGAGCGACCGGAAAACGAAACTTGAAGAACAAGTTGACGCTCATCATGAAAATAGCGCCGAAGACCATATAATACGAGAACGCGTATCTGGCCTCGGTCATCTGCGCGGTGAGCAACCAGACGAGATAGGCTGCCTGCACGGATACGGCGACAACGATATCGACCGTATCAGCCTTCGCCTTGAGGTGGAGCAAAACCTCCAGCAGGCACAATGCAGCAATGCCAACAACGAAACGCGCGGCGACGGTGTATTCAACGACATCGCGAATAAAGAGATAGTCGGTGAGAGAGTACGCAAGATAGACGGCGACAGCGATCCACAGACCGTTACGCGTTGCCTTCGTGCGCGAGGCCTCGCCTTCCTGCTTATACAGACGACGCAACGCTTCTGGCGACAGCGTCGGCCGCAAAGCGGCAACAGCGGTCTCGGCCAACATGTGCATCATGCCCTGTCACCCAATATCTCGCCGCAGTTACCCTACGTAGACCGCCAGCAGAATCTCGATAGCCTTACGCAAACTGCACATCAATCGATATCACCCGTCCACCCGTGGAGTATTTTGCAGCTTCACTAATATTTTCTAAAGCTTGGACAGCCGGGGCAAAAAAGTGCGGGTCTTGCTCTTATCGCTTGACGTTTTCCCAAATGCTGAAGATTTTAACTGAAGTTTTAATTCCTTATTAACCAATGAGGTTTTCGTGGCGCAGCCCCTTTTTTCCCTTGATGGCGAAAGCTTGATCACACCGCAGTCAGTCAGCAACAACTTCCTCCAAGCCAATCAGAATAACGAGACGGACCTCCTGCGAACCGCGGAGGCAGAATTCGCTGTTGTCATCAATATCGCGATGCAGCGTTTCTCCGCAGGCAACGACTTGCCTGGCGCCGTCAGATGGTTGATCGGCCAGCTCCATGATATCCGGCTCAAATGCGGCCCGGCCTCGTGGCAGAAACTCATCCCGATCATTCAGGCGCATTCCTCGGCAACGATTATGCAGCAGTGCCCGTTCACCCGTTGGTCATTTGAAAAACCACGCGGCTATTCGGGTGACGCCAGCCTGATCGACTTCATCTATGGGCACTCGGCGGTGGCCGAGGAGGTGGCGAGATCCACTCCCCTCGGTCTTGATATCTTCGAATACACGATCAACGCCCCCGGACCCGTGGCCGTAAGAGAACGGCGCGACATCCTGACCCGCTATGTCGATGACACCGCGGCGCGGATAGGTCCGGATACCGAAGTCCTCGCGATCGCAGCCGGTCATCTTCGCGAAGCGGAAGCATCAAAGTCGCTGGCGGATGGCCGCCTGAAACGCTGGGTTGCGCTCGATCAGGACCCGCAAAGTATCGGATCGATCTCGAGCCAGTTCCACGGAACCGCTGTGGAGCCTATCGATGGATCCGTGCGCGGGTTGCTCGCGAAAAAACATCAGATCGGAACATTTGACCTGATCTATGCGGCTGGTCTTTACGATTACCTGGCTGACAAGGTTGCGATCCGCCTTACGCAGATCTGCATGGAGATGCTGAAACCGGGCGGCGTCTTTCTGTTTGCCAACTTCTCCGACGAGATGGCCGATGACGGCTATATGGAGTCCTTCATGAACTGGGAGCTCCTCCAGCGGTCGCAAGCCGATATGTGGCGTATCGTCAACGCCAGCTCTTCGGCGGAAAATGTTGAAGGCAAGGTCTGGTTCGGCGCCAATCGCAACATCATCTACAGCACGATCCAAAAGCTTTCGTGATGGGCTGGTGACGAACCAACTAACCGCCATGAAGGCCGCGCGCGGGAACAACCGCGCGCGCCAACGCCTTGAGATCGAGTTCAACGAGATAAATCAGCGCGATGCTGGACCGTTGGAACTGGCCTTCGATGGGGCAGCCCTCCACCAGAGGCGCCATCGCGCCGATAAGTGTCTCGGCGCGATTGCGGGCGTGAAACCGATTTAACGTTTCGGCGCCACCAGGCTGAAGAATGCGCCCTGCGGATCGGTGGCGTTGATAATCCAGCTGTCGCCGGGCACGGATTGCGGACCGAAGACCACCGTGCCGCCGTTCTCCTTGACCCGCTCGATCGCCGCGTCGATAGCCTCGACGTTGAAGTAATAGCTCCAGCAGGGCACGGGCACGGTTTCCGGCCTCGTCATCATGCCGCCGATGGCTTTGCCGCCGTGGGCGAAGATGCGGTATGGGCCCATCGCGCCCATGTCGAAATCGTGGTCCTTCGTCCAACCGAAAACCTTGCCATAAAAATCGAAGGCTTCATGCACCTCGCCGGCATAAAGCTCGCGCCAGCCGACATTGCCGCGATCTTCCGGCCCCAGTTCACGCGGCGGATTTTCCGGCGGGATCGGCGTCATGATGCAGAGCACCGCCCCATGCGGGTCGGCCACCACGGCAAAACGACCGATGCCGGGGATATCCTCCGGTTCACGCTGGATGCTGCCGCCAAGCGAGACATATTCCTTCGCCGTTGCATCGACATCGTCGACAGCCACGTAACCGGTCCAGTTCGGCGGCAGCTTGCCCTCCAGTTCGGGCGGGAAATCCATCATGCCGCCGATGCCGGGACAATTTTCCCCCTCGCCCATTTCGAACAGGTAATAGGCCGGCATATCGGGCATGGACATCGTGTTCACCTTCCAGCCGATAACGGCGGAATAAAAATCGCCGGCGGCTTTGGTGTCGGATGTCATCAACTCGCACCAGATGAATTTGCCATGGGTGGCGGAGCGAGTACTCGAAGCGGTCTGCAACATGGTATTCTCCTCTCTTTGCGTGTAGCGGCCAAGACACGCCTATTTTGCGCGGATGTATTGAATGTCCTGAAAGGTCTTCCAGCTGCCATCCTCCTGCCGCGTGGCGGAGGTGAAAAGCCGGTGGTCCTTGTCCTGAAAGACGATCTGTTCGCGGTATTCGGCGGTGCGGCCTTCGACCTCGAAATCCGGACCGGTCGCATAGAGGCTGAGCGTATTGCCATCCGGCGACATCTCACCGTCATAGACCCAGAGCATGCCCATCATCGTGCCGATCCAACTACCGACATAACGGCGTTTTTCCGGATCGTAACCGAGCGTCATGACCGTTTTGGCCGTGCCGCCCGGCACATCGCCTTCGCCCTCGGCAATATACCACATGCCATCAAGCGAACGGCATGTCTCGGTCCAGCTGGCATCCGGTCCGGTCATCGAGGATTTCACATCCCAGGTGCCGACAAGGCGTTCCAGGGCCTTGTGCTCGGGTTGCGGCTTTTCGAAATCGTCTTCGCTCATCGTTCTCTCCTTGGGGTTTTCGCCTTGCGGTTCGAGCAGGTGGGCGGGGCGCCTGTTTATGTCCTGCGGCGGTAATGGGCCTCCATGAACTGTTTCCAGCTGCCATCCGGCTGTTTGGCGCTGGAATTGAAGGTGCGGTGGTCATCGGAAAGGAAAGTGATCTGCTCGCGGTAATCGGCCAGGCCCTCACCGCTCATCGACGGACCAACGGTATAGAGGCTGAGCGTCTTTCCATCCGGCTCGGCCTCGCCTTCATAGACCCAGAGATTGTCCATCATCGAGCCGAGCCAGGTGCCGACATATTTTTGCTTGGCAGAATCGAAACCGAGGGTGAGCACGGTGGTGACAGGCACGACTTCTTCACCTCCCTCACCCTTGGGCATCTCGCCACTACCTTCCGCGATGATCCAGAGACCTTGCAGCGAACGAACATTTTCCACCCATGTCGCATCTCCGCTCATGTCCGAGGTGACATCCCAGCTGCCAACCATCTTTTCCAGAAAGCCGTGTTCGGCGCGCGGTTTTGCCATGACCATCGTCATCGTGTCTTCCTCCCTGTCTGTTGAACATAGGCCGCCTCAATGGCAGCAGGATGAACCCGCCGTCTGCGGCGCAGTCTCGTATTCGTCGTGGCGCTTGAGAAAACTCATGGTCGAGGTTTCGTTGCGGCCAAGCGGCGCACGGTCGAGCAGCATCAGCGTGCCGCAGACTTCCTCGCCGCCGCGGGCATAGGTCGAATAGGTATGGAAAATCTCGCCCGCTTCGTTGCGGTAGAAGGAGGACATGCCGTGCTCCTCGTCAGCAATCTCGCCGGTCGGCACCTTGCGGTAATTGTATTCGACTGCGCCAGACGCCCGCTCCTCATCCGAGAACGAAACGTTGTAATCATAGTTGAAATCGTCGCCGAAGGACGAGACCCAGGGAAAATTCCAGCCCATACGCTTGCGATAGGCCTCGATCTTGTCGAGCGGTGCGCGGGAAACGGCCACCCAAGTGACGTCGTGATTGTTCAGGTGCGGCAGTGCGCCTTCGACATGGTCGCAGAAAAAGGAACAGCCGATACAGCCCTCATCCCAATCCGGGCCGAGCATGAAGTGATAGACAAGCAGCTGGCTGCGGCCTTCGAAAAGTTCGGCCAGGGTCTTGCGGCCGGCAAGCGTATCGAAGGCATAATCCTTATCGAGCTTGACCCAGGGAAGCGCCTGGCGCGCCGCCCTCACCCTGTCGCGCAGGCGGGTTTCTTCCTTCTCCAGTTCCAGCAACGTGAGGCGCGCATCGCGCCACTCGTCGCGATCGACAACGGCGTTTTCGGGACCATTCTTCGCGGATGCGGTGATATCCATGCGGGTTGTATCCATGTCTCGGATCTCCTCTTCCTTGACAGATTAAGTTGATATCAACATAATTATCCCATGCTGTCAAACATCGAATCAGTTCCGTTTTCCACCACGATCCATGTGCGGGACACCTGCCTGTGCCTTCACGTGCAGCGGGCAGCGCGCGCACTTGCGCGTCGTTTCGATGTGGCGATGAAGCCGATCGGGCTGAATAACGGGCAGTTTTCGCTGATGATGTCATTGAACCGGCCGGTGCCGGCAACGATGAAATCAGTCTGCGATCTTCTCGCCATGGACCGCACCACGTTGACGGCGGCGCTGAAGGTCCTGGAACGGCGCGGACTGGTGAAGACCGAGACAGATCCGAAGGATCGCCGCGGACGGCTCCTGATGCTGACCGAAGCAGGCATGGCTATGCTTTCCGCAGCACTGCCCATCTGGACCCGGGTTCATGCACAGATCGATGCGGAACTGGGGGATGGCGGATCTGATGTGGTGCGGCGATCGCTGGCGGGCATACGCTGAGACAGCCCGAACCGAAGAGATCCCTCAGCGACCGCCCGAGATGGTGATCGGCTTCACGCGCCGGCTGTAGAGTTCCAGAATACCGTCATCGGTGATGCGATAACGCTCTTGAACGCGACTGCCGAAGGCATCGTAGAATTCATGGCTGAATTTATAGCCCGGAGGCAGGTCAGAGCGCCGCGGCCCTTGGTCTCCATAGGTGATGCTTCCCTTTATCGGCCGGATCCCAGGACCATAGTCGATAGCGCCGGGCGGCGCGTCTCCGGTGCTGCTGCAGGCGGCAAGCACAAGCGTTACGAAGGAGAGAATTAAAACCGACCTCATAGCTGCAGCCTCCTCGGCTCTTCATTGGCAAGGCACGTCTTCCGCCAGCTTCATCTAGGACACAAGACGCCCCACAGAAAGAGAATATAGACTGGAAAATTTCCGATGCGGCAGCATCCGGCCATCGCTTTTCAAATACCAGTCTGCCGCAAGCTCACTCTGGCGTCTTTCCTTGAAGGAATACGACAACCTGCTCCCCACACGCGGAAAACGAGTATTTTTGTCGCAGAAGGCGGAAGGACTTGATTTGACCACAATCACGGATTACATAAGCAATATCGGTATTGCTGATGAGCGCTTAACCCATGTGCTGCTCGCAATAACCGCGCTGCTTTCAGCTTTTGACCACGGATGTACTGGCACGGGTGGATAAAGCAGCGATGAGAGAGGTCGGAGCAACATTGCCCCGGCCTTTTTTCGTTTTGTGCCCGAGATCTCCTTCTTTGCCATCGGCTGAAAGATATGCGGTCAGCCCTTCATGGCTGCGGCAATCCTCGGATCGTCGGCAAATTCGGTTATGGAAAATCCCAGCCGCAGCAACGGATAGTTTCTGATGGCCTGCACGCCCGCGCGGGAGAGGCGAATTCGCCATGTCTGCCTTTCCGACGGCTCTGTCGCCGCAAAGGCGGACACTGTCAGCAAGGCGATATTGGGCCCTTCCTGCGGATCGCGAACCGAGCGATAGACGATCGCCTCGGCGCCGGCGCTACGGGCCACCTCGGCAAATGACTGGCAGGCGGTGTAATCTAACCGATCTTCCCAGGCCGTACGGTCCTTGTCGAATGGTGCCGCCGTCAGATCCAGGATTTTTCCGCTGTCGATCGGCACAGCAAAGGCCGTGTATTCGGCAGGATTGGACGGCAGCGGCGTGGCTGGAGACTCGGCGAAGAAAAGCAGCCGGTAAAAGGCCATTTCGGCGATTGCAGTTGAGATTTCGAATGCCGCGTAAAAGACACCCTGCGTCTTGCCGGCGCGGCGGAAACGCGAGCCATGCGGATAGGCCGCGCCATAACGAAACGGTGTTTTCAGCAGATAATCGAGCCCTTCGCATTCCGGCGGATAAGCAGGCTTGGTCTCTTCCAGAAGATTTTCCAGCAGCGCCTGCTCATCGATATCGTCGACCAGCTTCATCGTCGAGACACGATGCTGCGCCTCGACGAGACGCCAGACGTTTCGGCTCAGCCGCCTGAACTCAGACGAGAGCGCGGCGGGCATCCAGATAGGCAAGGACATCAATCAAACCGGAAATGCTGAGGATCTTGTTGGCGGGAATGCCGGCCAGAGCGGTATTGTGGCTTTTGAGCCAGGCGCGAGCCACCTGCTCGTCGCCGCCCGTGATCGCATCGAGAGAACGGAAAAGACGGATCAGCAGCAGCGCCAGCTCGAAGGGTTTCGTTCCCTTTTCGAGCAGGTGATCCAGCCGCTTCATGCGCGACACGGAAGCTTCCGAAACACCGACAATGCCGGCGAGCGCGCGGGCGCTGAGGCCAAGCCGATCGGCAGCAGCAACTGTGGCTTTGGTCACAACCTGCGCTTCCGAAATGACGAGATCTGGATTTTTCGATGCGTAAGCCATAGCCTCTTCCTTTCTTAAGAAACAATATAGATGATATATTTCCACTGACAAGGGATTTCACGCTGGTTTTACCTTGAGAGAGAAGCTATCGTTCCTGACGCCACCACCGTCGAAGGTCACCCGATGCCGTCTCCTGAGCTGCTGATCACCTTCTTCATCACCACTGCCGTCTTTGCCTACATTCCCGGTCCCGCGATGCTCTACGCTGCGGCCCAGACGATGGCGCGCGGGCGGCGGGGCGGGCTGATGGCAACGTTCGGCATTCACGTGGGCTGTTACGTTCATGTGCTAGCCGCCGCGGCGGGGCTTTCGGTCCTCTTCCATGCCGTGCCAACGCTCTATCTTGCAGTGAAGATGATTGGGGCGGCCTACCTGATCTGGCTCGGTATTTCGCTCTTTAGAAGCCGGACGGGCGGTGACCCTTCAATGCCCATGATCAGCCAGAAATCTGCTCGGCGCGCCTTTGTGGAAAGCATTACCGTGGAGGTTCTGAACCCGAAGACCGCGATCTTCTTCATGGCCTTCCTGCCGCAATTCGTTGATGCTTCGGCGGTCTTTCCCGTCTGGCTGCAGTTCCTCATCCTCGGAACCCTAGTCAATCTGATCTTTTCGTCCGCCGATCTGGTGTGCGTATTCCTTGCAGGGGCGGTCGTCCGGGGCCTGAAGAAATCAGCCTCAGCGCAGCGCATGATGCAGCGTGCCGGCGGCGCAGTGCTGATCGGGCTCGGCGCCCATCTGGCCCTGCAGCGAAACTGACATGACAAAACGGCCGGAAGTCCGAGGACTTCCGGCCGTTTTCAAGACGCCTTCCGGATACCGCCCGAAGGCGGCACCCGATATGCGCATACTTGTTAGGCAACCGTGACCGGGACTTCGGTCGAGGTGCGCATGGCGTGGCTGTAGGGGCAAACGATATGCGCCTTGGCGACCAGATCTTCAGCCTGGGCCTTGTCCATGCCTGGGATGGAAACCGAAAGCGAAACTTCGATGCCGAAGCCGGTACCGTCTTCGCGCGGGCCGATGCCGACGGTTGCCGTCACCTTCGCATCTTCCGGGATCTTTGCCTTTTCCTTAGCCGCGACAGCCTTCAGTGCGCCGAGGAAGCAGGCGGAATAACCGACCGCGAAAAGCTGTTCTGGATTGGTGCCAGTTGCGCCATCGCCGCCGAGTTCCTTCGGAACCGTGAGCGTGACATCGAGAACGCCGTTTTCAGAGGCGCCGTGGCCTGCACGGCCGCCGGTAGCAGAACCCTTGGTGGTGTAGAGAATGGGCATGTTCGTACTCCCTTCGGTTAAATCGTTCGCAATTCAATTGCGTGCAATAGATTTATGCGCATTGCATTCGCGCGTCAAGCCTGCGAAAATGGATTATGAAAGAGATAGGGCACGGTTTCGTGATGACAGGGGCAGAGCCTGATAAAAACGACAGGACCGGAAACACGCACGCAGCAGCCGGAGGGCTGGATGCGATGCTGTGTTTCGCCATCTATGGCGCAGCACATGCCTTCACGCGTGCCTACAAACCTTTGCTCGAGCCGCTCGGACTGACCTACCCGCAATATCTCGTCATGATGGCGCTGTGGGCCGAGGATGGGCAGAAGGTAAAAATGCTCGGCGACAGGCTGGGGCTCGATTCCGGCACACTCTCCCCTCTCCTCAAGCGGCTGGAGCAATCCGGCCTCGTCAAGCGCAAGCGCGATGCGGAGGACGAGCGGCAGGTGAAGATCACGGTGACGCAGCAGGGGCTGGAGCTGAAGGAACGCTCATCCGGCGTGATGGCCGCAATCGGCAAGGCGACCGGATGCAGCCTCGACGAGGTTACTGCCTTACGCGAGGCGCTGGTGGAACTGACGGAGCGGCTGGAGGGCGCTGGCGAGAAGTAGAGGCGGAAGGCGTTTTTCTCTCGAAAGGCCGTTTTTGCCGGTTACCTCAAGTCCCCTTAGAACCGTATCGGAAGCAATCAAAGCCTCAGGTCGAGCCGCGATAGCGTAAGCCGGCATTGCTCGCACAACGGTTCATTCTTGCCGCCGCGATAATAACTCAGCGCGATTACCGCCCCGTAAAGCGCCCAGGCCTTTCCGCGAAGCCAATCGCCTTCGCCAAGATCCAAGGCGTCTCTAAATCCTTCTCGGGCCGACGGGTGCACCCAGGACCAGGCAGCAGCATAATCCGCAGCGGGATCTCCAACCGCCGACAGCCCCCAATCGATAACTCCCGACAGCTTTCCATCAACCGCCAGCAGGTTGTCAGCCTTAAGATCACCATGCAACCATACAGGACTGGCGTCAGATCGTTGCAAAAGGGCATTTTCCCAAAGCGCCAGCGCTGCAGAAGCATCGATCTCATCCGCAACGATCTCTATGGCCGCAATGGCGCGCCCGGACATTTCCGAAAGAGGAATGCCCCTCAAATGGTTGAGAGGGCCCGCGACCGGTGCATCAATTGTCGATTTGCGATGAAGAGCCTTCAAGAAAGCGGCCAGAGAAATGGCTGCAGCGTTCACATCCGCAACATTTTCGGGAGTTGCAATGCGGCCTTCCATCCAATCGAATATGCCGAACTCGCAATCCGCCTCGAGGTCAATTCGGCCACGATATCGCAGCTTTGGTATCGCCAAAGGCAACTCGCCCAACCGAGGTAGCCAGTCAAGTTCCTTGGACACGAGCAACGCGGCGCTTTCCCGCCGAGGAATACGCAGAACCAGCCCTTCGCCGATCCGGTACAATGCGTTGTCGGTTCCCGATGATTCCACCCGATGCAACGGCTCGTCGGCCCATTGCGGCGTATGGGTTGCCAATAGCGCGCGGACCAATGCATCGGTCACCGGAAGATCGTCCTGGTGCATCATGCACACCATAAAGCAATCCAGAGTTACGAAGGTATGACGTTCACACTTTGCAGACCTTAGGCCCAAGTCTGCCGTGACACAGCACCTGCGTCACGGCACGGCACAGCTTCACTATGCCGAAAACTTCACCGTCACGCCGCGCTGGCGGAAATAGGCCTGCATCAGCTTGCGGCCGGAGCGGTTGTTCTGCGAGATCTTCGCCGGATCGAAGACGGCTTCTTTCTGGCCGGCCTTGGCCAGCGCAGCCTTGAGAGACGTGATATGGGTGTCGATATCGGCATTGTCCGCGTGGAGCGATTCATAAATGCGGTTGGTTGCGTCTTCTACGGTCAATTCGGTCATGGTTGCGCTCCTGCTGCTATTCGGCTGGCGCTTAACACATGTTTCAGCTTCATCCTAGAAATGTTCGCGCGCTGGCGATGCGCGACGAAAAATCCCCGGAACATGGCCGGGGATATCGCGGAATTAAACGATGCGTCGTTACTGCCACACCACGATTCGTGTCTTGCTGGGCACGCGTTCGTAGAGGTCGATAATGTCCTGGTTCATCAGGCGTACGCAGCCCGACGAGACGGCTTTGCCGATCGAGTTCCATTCCGGCGAGCCGTGCAGGCGGTAAAGCGTGTCCTGGCCGTTCTGGAAGATATAGAGCGCGCGGGCGCCGAGCGGGTTGTTGAGACCGGGCGCCATGCCGCCGTTCTTGGCGGAATATTTGACAAGTTCCGGCTGGCGGGCAACCATTTCGTCCGGCGGGGTCCATTTCGGCCATTTCTGTTTCCACTGGATGACGCCTTCGCCGCTCCAGGAAAAACCTTCGCGGCCGATGCCGACGCCATAACGCATGGCCGAACCACCCGGCTCGACGAGATAGAGGAAACGCGAGGGCGTATCGACGACGATCGTGCCGGGGCGCTCGCCCGTCGGATCGACGACGCGCTGCCGATAATAGCGCGGATTGATCTGCTGGTAGGGGATGGCCGGAATAACGAAACCGCCATCGGAGACACTGCCATACATCTGGGCGGCGTCTGAGTCGGCGCCCGCCATTTCCGGCGGCTGGGTGCTGATGCCGTCACGATAGGTGATGACCTGTCCGCCATAGGGCGTCGTCGAGGCACAGCCGGCAAGCGTCGAGGCCGTACCCGCGCCGAGAAGAGTAAGGAAGCTCCGGCGAGAGAAAGAGGTGTCGAATGTCATGTCAGGGAGAACCATCCAGAGGAACGCGATTACGCAAAGCTTACTCGAACGATCTCGAGCGCGAAAGGTTCCAGTCGCTCATGTCGACGCGCTAAGACAAGCGGCTGCGGCAAATCGGCAACGTCCGGCTCGTCAACAGCACGAACATTGAAACGGAAGAGCCGCCCGATGGGCGGCTCCGATACCGGTTTTCCAAGGTTTATCAGATGACGACGATCGGCGAACCGTTCGGGACACGATCGAAAAGATCGATCACATCCTGGTTGAACATGCGAACGCAACCCGAAGATGTGGCCTTGCCGACCGACTGCCAGTCCGGCGTGCCGTGAACACGGTAGAGCGTGTCCTTGCCGTCCTTGAAGATATAGAGCGCGCGGGCGCCGAGCGGATTGTTGAGGCCGGGCGTGGCGCCACCTTCCGACGCCGCGAACTGGCGCAGTTCGGGATCGCGGGCGATCATGTCGCTCGGCGGCGTCCAGCGCGGCCATTTCGCCTTGCGCTGGATCACACCGCGGCCGGACCATGCGAAACCGTCCTTGCCGAGGCCGACGCCATAACGCATGGCCTTTCCACCCGGCTGGACCAGATAGAGATAGTTGGCACGGGTATCGACAACGATCGTGCCCGGCGCCTCATTGGTGCGGTACTCGACCTCGGCCCTCAGGAAGCGGCTGTCGACCCGCGAATAGGGAATGGCCGGCAGCGTGTGGTCGTCATCGCGCATGACGTCATACATCGTGCGGTGAACGGGGTTGGAAACAGGCAGGCCGTAGATCGTGCCGTGATCGTATTTCTGGTGGAAATCGGACGGATAGAGCTGGCGCTTGTGCGGAATGGCGCCCGGCATGGGCGGCGGCTGGTTGGACGGCGGATCCCGATAGGGCGCAACGTTGAAGACCGGAGTGGTCTCCTGAACGAAGACATTCGGGTTCACGCGGCTCGTATCGGTGACGAAAGGCACCTGACAACCGACAAGCGAGGTCGTTGCAATAAGTGTGGCCGCAATACCAGTGGCGCGGCGGAGCGATGAAACTTTTTTCAGCATAAGGACCCGCTTGAGCAGATGACGTCTCAGGCACTTTGGCAGGTGGCGCTGGCGCGAAACTGGTGTCGGGCATGCCCGGTGCTCGTCCCTTCACGTCACCGTGTGGTCCCGAACATGTTTAATCAAATTTAAACATGCATAGGCTAGTTCTCGCATGACGGTGCGGGAGGTTCAGCCGCGATGCGAGCGGCGATGATCGTCATGTGTTCTTTCAGACGGCAATCCCGCGAATCGGCAGCATTTCGCACGACCCTCGAGGGGATCGCCTTATCAAAATAGGAAGCGAAATGCAGTTCCTCGAAAACGCAAAGATCCGCACGAAGATCGTCGCGGTCATCGCCCTTATGGGCGCAATCGCCCTTGTCGGCCTCCTCTATGTCAGCATGCAGTTCAAGAATGCAGACGAACGGTACTCCTACTTCATCTCGCATGAGAGCACGGCTGCAACACTGAATGCGCGCGCAACCGGCGGCTTGCTGCAGATGGGTCTGCAGCTCGGCCTGATGCTGGTCAACGATCCTGCTTCGCCTGAATTTGCCGCCGCCGTGAAGAAATACGAAGGCGACCGCGGACTGATGAAGGAACGTATCGGCATGACCGCCGAGCTTGTGCCCGCACGTCGCGTTGCCGCCGATGCCATCTTGAAGGCAATCGACGAATTCGACCAGTACGGCCAGCGGGTCATCACGCTTGCCAAGAACGGACAGACTTTCGAAGCCAGGGCAGCCATGCGGGATGCCGGTACCAAGGTGATGGAAGTGTTGCCGCTTTTCGCTTCCGGTAACGACGAACTGATGAAGTCGGTCGATCTCGGTACCGCCGAACTTCAGGACGACACGAACGACACGATCATTGCCGGCCTCATCGCTCTCGGTGTTTCTCTGGCCGTTCTGATTGCACTCGGCATTTACGTCGCTTCGCGCGGCATCACGGGTCCGATCGCCCGCTTGAGCGACCGCATGGCCGAACTCGCCTCCGGGGAAACTGCCCGCGAAATTCCGGGCCTCGATCGTCGCGACGAGATCGGCACGATGGCGCAGGCGGTGCAGGTGTTCAAGGACAATGCCCTGAGGACACAGGCCCTGGAACGCGAGGCCGAATCGCAGCGCAGCCTCACCGAGGAACAGCGCCAGCGCAATGCCGAGCAGGAGCGCATTCGCGCCGAAGCCATGGCGGAAGCCACAAACGGTCTCGCAACCGGCCTCAAGCACCTGTCTGCCGGCAACCTGACCTTCCAGCTCGATCGCGCATTCGCACAGGAATTCGAAAGCCTGCGCGCCGATTTCAACGCCGCCGTTTCGCAGCTGCGCGGCACGCTCGGCTCGGTTGCTCAGTCGACAAGCTCGATCGATTCGGGTTCGCGCGAAGTCAGCCAGAGCGCCGACGACCTTTCCAAGCGGACGGAGCAACAGGCCGCTTCGCTGGAAGAGACCGCCGCCGCTCTCGACCAGATCACCACCAACGTGTCGAATTCGTCCAAGCGCGCCGAAGAGGCCCGCACGGTCGCCATTCAGGCGAATGAAAGCGCCCGCCATTCGGGTGCGGTCGTTGCCAATGCCGTCAACGCAATGGGCCGTATCGAGGAATCGTCGGGCCAGATCTCCAACATCATCGGCGTGATCGACGATATCGCCTTCCAGACCAACCTGCTTGCTCTCAATGCCGGTGTCGAGGCAGCACGTGCGGGCGAAGCCGGCAAGGGCTTTGCGGTCGTGGCGCAGGAAGTACGCGAATTGGCGCAACGTTCCGCACAGGCTGCCAAGGAGATCAAGGACCTGATCGGCAAGTCGTCAGTCGAGGTCGAGACCGGCGTCAAGCTGGTCAGCGATACCGGCACGGCACTGAAGACGATCGAGAACTATATCGTTACGATCAACCAGCACATGGATGCGATCGCCACCTCCTCGCGCGAGCAGTCCGTAGGCCTCGCCGAGGTCAACACGGCCGTCAACCAGATGGACCAGGTGACCCAGCAGAACGCCGCCATGGTGGAAGAAGCCAATGCCGCCGGCGCGACGCTTGCAACCGAAGCCGGCCGCCTGCGCGAACTCGTCTCGCAGTTCCAGCTGGGCCAGGGCGGAGGCGCAAGCTACTCGCAGCAGACTACGGCCCTGCGCCAGACCGCATCGACAATGGCCGGACCGGTGAAGACCGCATCGCGTAGCTCTGCTCCAGTCGCCTCGCCTGCCCGCGGCATGGTCGGCAAGCTTGCCCAGGCATTCGGCGGCGGTCGCAGCAGCAGCGCCGCGGCTGCAGCACCGGCGGCAGACAACTGGGAAGAATTCTGATCGACGGCGATCAGCTTCCAAATGATGAAAAGGCGGGGCTTCCACCCCGCCTTTTTCTTTGAGTCATCGTCAGCCGGATATCAGGGGGCGCAGCGCTCATTTGCGGCATGGCCAATGACCGTCACTCCCTCGGGAAAACCCTTGGCGATATCGGCAAGCGTGACGCCTTCGAACCGTTTCAGCAGTAATTGCTCGGCCTCGGCAAAGACATCCTTGAGCGTGGTATTCACCGCCTGCTCGATCAGGCATCCGGGCATGTCATAGGCAGGACCGACGGCGAAGACGGATGGTTCGCCGACCGCGCGGTAGATGTCGAGAAGCGTCAGCTCCGCAAGCGGCCTTGCCAATGTCCAGCCGCCGCCATGACCTTTTTCGGAATGCACGTAACCTTTCTCGCGAAGGCCGGCCATGGTGCGGCGGATCACGACCGGATTGGCGTCGAGCATGCGGGCGATCATGTCGGAGGTCATTGCCCCTTCATGCTGGCCCATATGAACAAGGACGTGCAGCATGCGGGAAAGCCGGCTGTCCTGTCTCATCTCATCGATCCTTTCATTCCATTCCGATCCGGCCATCCCAATCCGGGCCATCCCGATCCAGGTGATTACTTTTTCCCTTTCCTAACATGCCGCAGCCTCACTCGTCACAACAAAAGTTGCGTGATCCTTGACTCTGAGAAATCATGTAACTTATGTTGTATCGAGAAAGATGAGGAGCCCCCATGAAGGATCATATCCACGACGTCATCATCATCGGCGGAAGTTATGCCGGCCTGTCTGCCGCCCTGCAGCTTGGCCGCGCCCGCCGCGACGTGCTGATCATCGACGAAGGCAAACGCCGCAACCGGTTTGCCAGCCATTCACACGGCTTCCTGACGCAAGACGGTGTCGATCCGGCGATCATTGCCGCAGATGCTCGCGCACAGGTGATGGAATATCCGACCGTAGAATGGCTTGCCGCATGGGCGGACGGTGCGGCGCGGATCGAGAAAAACGAAGTGTCGGGAGCGGCCTTCGAGGTGACGGTCAGTGGCCATCGCCACCTCGCCCGCCGTCTGCTGCTGGCGACCGGCGTGAGAGACATTCTTCCCGACATAACCGGGCTTGCAGAGCGCTGGGGCAAGGCGGTTTTCCATTGCCCCTATTGCCATGGTTACGAGCTGAATCAGGGCCAGATCGGCGTCATCGCAGGCTCGGAGCTTTCCATGCATCACGCATTGATGCTGCCCGACTGGGGACCGACAACTTTCATTCTCAACGGTGCGTTCGAGCCCGATGACGAACAGCTGAAAAGCCTTGCTGCGCGCGGTGTAACGGTGGAGCGCAATCCGATCGCCAGCATCACCGGGCATGCCGATATCGTGCTGGCGGATGGCCGCACCCTGCCCTTTGCGGGCCTGTTTGTACTTGCGCATTTCGAGATGGCGAGCCCGATCGCCGAAGGCCTGGGCCTCGAATTCGATGAAGGCCCGGTCGGCGCCACGATCAAGACCGATCCGATGAAGGAAACGAATGTGCCGGGCGTCTTCGCCTGCGGGGATGCGGCCCGGCCCATGGCCTCGGTCGCGCTCGCGGTCGGCGACGGCAATCTCGCAGGCGCCGGATTACACCGCTCGCTGATGTTCGGCACGGTCTGATGACAGATCGTCGGATCAGGCGATCTGGTTGAAAAAGCGGATGCTTTCAGCCACCGCGCCCGGCACCCATAATGGCGTCGTGCCGGGCGCGGTGGCTGA
>UBXM01000039.1 GCA_900469445.1 Hyphomicrobiales bacterium | reverse complement strand
CTTGTGGGGACTAATTAATAATTGATTAACCATGGCACTCCGATTTGCACTACATCTAGTGGGTCAAATCGACAGGGACACAATTTTTGTCGTGGATATTATATGAGAGGCTAACATAATCGCGAGAGTCCGTTTGACATGCCTCATTCTTGCCAGACTCGTGGCACGCGAGTCTTAATTGGATGAGATAAAACCTAGGGTTGTATATTATTCAGCCAGGCTAAATCGCGTCGGCGCCGTCTGCACGGTCCGGCACCGACAAGATTACCCTTGCCTGACCATATTATGGCTCCATTCCGAAGCTCGGTGGCGGCGAGCCAGCGGCCATGGCGGCAAGGTATGAGCGCGCGGTATCGAGCGCTTCGCGGATCGTCACATCCATATCGAGATAACGATATGTGCCCAGACGACCAACGAAGGTGACACCCTCCTCAAGACGTGCGCGTGCGACATATTGCGCCAGCAGCGCCTGTTCGCCGCTCAGACGGATCGGGTAATAGGGCACATCTTCAGGACCACAGGCCCGCGAATACTCCCGGTAACAGATACTGCTTTCGTGATTTTCCCAGGGCGAAAAGTGCTTGTGCTCCGTGATCCGCGTATAGGGAATATCGGCATTGCCGTAGTTCATCACCGCGCAGCCCTGATAATCTCCGTCATAGCGAAACTCCTCGAAATCGAGGGTGCGGTAGCCGAGGCGCCCGAGCTCGTAATCGAAATAGCCGTCAAGCGGGCCGGAATAGAAGACGTGGCCAAACCCCTCCGCGTCGTTGCGGACGAAATCGCACTCCAGTTCGACCGAGATGTTTTCGTGCGACAGAATGCTTGCCACCATCTCGGTGTAACCGTGTTCCGGCATGCCCTGAAAACGATGAGAGAAGTAATTGTCGTCGTAATTGAACCGCACCGGCAAACGCTTGAGAATGCTTGCCGGCAGGTCTTGAGGCGAACATCCCCACTGCTTGCGTGTGTAGCCCTCGAAAAAGGCCTGATAGAGCTCGCGCCCGACGAATTTGAGCGCCTGATCCTCGAAGGTAACGGGCTCGCCGATCGACGGATCGGACAGTGACAGGATGAAATCGCGGGCCTCATCCGGCCTGAAGGTCTTGCCGAAGAACTGGTTGATCGTGTGCAGGTTGACGGGCAGCGAATAGACTTGGCCATTGCTGATCGTTTTGACCCTGTTCACATAGGGCATGAACGTCATGTGGCGGTTGACGTAACCCCAAACCTCATCGTCATTGGTATGGAAGATGTGCGGCCCGTAGACATGAACCATCACGCCGGACACGTCGTCCCGCCGGGTGTGACAATTGCCGGCGATATGGGAGCGCCGGTCGACGATCCTGACCAGATGGCCGGCTTCCGCCAACTCACGGCCAATGACGGCTCCGGACAGGCCGGCGCCGACGATCAGAACTGGTTGCGGCACTGGCTCCCCCCATACGTCATACTTGTCCGAGCATTTCGCCCTTCTCCGAAAGGCGAAATCGCTCTACCTCCCCTGTTCCGGCGTCATTCCGGACGCAAAGCCGGTACCCGGCTTTGCTGGAATTGCTTTAGTGGGCCGGAGCAGCCGTATTGCCGGCTGCCGGTGCAGGTTCCGGCGGCACGATCTTCTTCGATGCCATCTTCTGGCTGGCCTTGCCGTTCAGATCAGCCTTGGACAGGTAATCGAGCTGCTCGAAGATCACCGCAGTTACCAACGCATCCCCGGCACGGGCATTGAGATCGTCCTTGATCTTGCTTCTCAAGCCCTCGACATCAAGGTCACCGGCCTTAGGTAGGTCGATCATCTTGTTGCCGACCAGAATGGTGTAGAGCTCGTCGGTGACATAGGGCGCGATCGGGATATGCGTTGTCGCCGCCTTCTCCTGATCGACCATGACCGAGACCTTGGTGAGGAAGTAGCCTGTCACCGCGCCTTCCGACACGACTGGAATGCTCAGGGTTTCCCCGGCCACATAGGCCGGTGGCGTGACCGGCTTGGCGATTTCCGCACCAGGGTCACCCGACAAGGTGACGGCCGCATATACCCCGCCCAGCGAGATGATGCATACCCAGACGCCGATCAGGACAATCTTGATCATTTATCGGCCCGGACGAGGAACTGCTCCTGCGAATAGGTGCCGTCGTCATCGGCACTACGCACGGCATTCTTCAAAAGCTCGGCAACGGCGCGAACTGCGCGCATGTGGGCATCGACACGGCGTTCGTTGAGCTTCAGCTTGGCCTTGAGTGCGTGCAACTGCTCGAGGTGAGCAGCCGTGATCTCGTTTTTGCCGCTGTCGCGGAACAGCATGGTGAGTTCGTAGAGGCAGCGGCTCTTATGCGCATTCGAGAGCTTGAAATCGAAATCGGGATCCGTGCCGATCCGCTGGTTCTCGTTCTCGATGATCACATCCAGGCGACCGAGAACCGCCTTGATACGGTACTCGTTGTTCAACACTTCCATAGAGTCGTTCTCCCTCGGCATTTTCTTCAAGCCGCGTCGTTGTCAGTTTTGTCGATGGCGCCGGGCGATATCAGCGTGCGGCGTTCGAAATCCGTGATCATGCTGACGGCCTTGGCCTTGTCGTTTCCGTCGGTCGTATTGTTTGGCACTTCGAGGCGCTGCTTGTTCAGCGCCTGTGCGAAGACCTGTTCGGCGATACCGATGCCGCCACGCTTGGAAACGGAGTCGGCCATCTGCTCGGCCATCATGCTCTTCCAGAATTCGCCGGCAGAGCCCTTGCCGTAAACGGCTTCGCTTTCAGACGGCATCATATCCTTGAGGAAGGTCGTCAGAACGCTGGATTCGAACTTCCTGTAGACTTCCGGCACCGGTTCCTTGCCCGTCGCGTGCTGAATATTGCCAATGCCGGCCTTGGCGGCATCGCTTGCACCGGCACCCAGAACGGATGCGAACCCGGCATTGCTCGCGGTCAAGACGGATGCCTGATGTTCCGCGCTGACGGAACGCAGCTTTTCGCGCGCTGCCAGCATGCTGTTCGGATCGGCTGCCTTGACTACGTCGAGCACAAGATCGCTGGGAGGAGATATGGCCATGTCTTTTCCCTCTTGTTTGCGTGTCAGCCGGAACCGCTCGGGTTATCGGACTTTGCGATACGCAGACCTCAGTGTCGCAGCGCCTTTCGTGAACCATGGAGGGAGCACGACGCTGCAAAATCGAGGGAGATGTTGCCACTCTAACCTTGCTGGAAGCTGGCGTCCTTCAACGTCATCATCATCTCGAGCAAATTGATGACGGCATCGTCGTCGCGCACGCGCTGTTCCTGTTCCAGCGCTTCCTTGCGACGCTCGTCCAGCCGGTCTCCCTTGCTGCGCTCCTTGGCCAGGCGCGTTTCCTGCGCGCGGCGGGCCGCCATGAGCTGTTTCTCTTCCGTTGCCAGACGGGAGAAACGGCCCAGATAATGACGTGAAAGTCCGCGGTGGATTGGATCCAGCGAGGTCATGACATTTGCCGTCAAATCCATTGCGGCATTCACTTCCTCACGCTGGCGAACGATGACCGCAAGCTCGTTCTCGATCATCTTTTCCATATGCCGCTGAACGCCGACGAGACGCTTCAGCTTCTTCGATCTGTCGATATCAGCCATTGCCCGCCCCTATATGTTGCTGAAGATCACGAAGAAGCCATCGGCGAACTGATCGAGTATCGCCGCGACACCAAAATAGAGAAGCAGGATGCCGCCCGCGAGCGCGAAGGGCGTGGAGATGAAGTAGAGCGGAATCTGCGGCGCCAGCTTGTTGATCAGGCCAACGACCACGTTGAACAGAAGGCCGTAGAGAATGAAGGGGCTTGCCAGCCGCAGCATGATCATGAACGAGGCGGCCAAGGTGTCCGTCAGGCTGATCAGCGATCGCTGCGCATCGATCAGCGAACCGACCGGAATAGCCCTGTAGGAGTCGGCCAGTTCCTTGATCATGTAATGGTGAAAATCGAGAATGAAGAGGATCAGCAATGCGCCCGTTGAGAGAAGGCTGGTCAACGAGTTGTCGGAACTATCCTCGAATACATCGCCTGAAGGCGTCGCATTGAACGAGATGGCCATGCCGATGGCGGCCCCCGCGAACTGCATGCCGAGAACATAGATGCGCGCGACGAGGCCGAAGATGACGCCGGTCATCGTCTCGCAGAAGATCGTCACCATGTAGGTTTCCGGCGCAGCCGAGGCCGGCGGATAGAGGACGTCCCAGAACAAAGGCAAAAGCGCCAGCGATAACGCCAGCGCCAGAAAGAGCCGGATTTGCATCGGCAAACGTGCCGATGAAAATCCCGGCATGATCATGACGCATCCGCCTATTCGGCAGAACGCCAGGAAAAGCGCCATTATGGCGCCCTGGGGATCGGGGATCATGAAATCGAACCGAGTATCTTGATTTCCGTACCTTTTGCCAGCTCGACATGGGAGAGCACCGGAAGCGTCGAGAACAGGCGTTCGGTGATCATGCGGACATAGGAGCGCGTTTCGGGCAGCGTAACAAGTACAAAAGGCAGTCCCTCGTCCATGAATTCACGGATTACCTTGCTTGCCTCGTTGCTGAACTCCTCCAGATGACGCGGATCGATGTCGAATTCGATGACCTCGCCCTTGGCGTCGCGCTTGAGCGCCTGTTGGAAGATCAGGTCCCACTTGGTGCCGATGCGTACGACGCGCAGGACGCCGTTGTCGGAAAGATCGCCGCAGATCTGCTGCGCCATACGAACACGCACATGCTCGACGATCTGCTCCGCCTTCTTCAGATGCGGCGCGAGCTCGGCGACCGCTTCGAGAATGAGATGCAGGTTGCGGATCGAGACCCGCTCGGCCAGCAGCAGTTTCAGGATGGCCTGCAGACCCGAATAGGACATGTGAGAGGAGCAGATTTCGTCTGCGAGCTTCTTGTATTCCGGGTCCAGCCTGTCGATCAGGATTTTCACATCCTTGAATGACAGAAGCGATGGCAGATTGTTGCGGATCACCTCGCTCACATGGGTCAGCAGTGCCGAGATGTTGTCGATCGGATGGAAACCTTCGCGCTTCAGGTCTTCGACGAAATGTTCGAGCACCGAAACTGCCGGCATACCGAAGGCGGGTTCGCGAACCTCATCG
Organism: Hyphomicrobiales bacterium; assembly: GCA_900469445.1. Classification (GTDB taxonomy): domain Bacteria; phylum Pseudomonadota; class Alphaproteobacteria; order Rhizobiales; family Rhizobiaceae; genus Neorhizobium. Next base: position 4,062 of record UBXM01000039.1, on the reverse strand, counting down.
CCCGGAACCGACGGCTTGTGGCGCTTGCCGGTGATGACCAGAACTTCGCCGACCCGCAGCGTGCTTGCCGCCACCGTCGTGCCATGAATGCGGATCTGGTAGGACTTGTCCGGGATGGCGATATCGTCGGTGACCTTGATCTCGGGCACGACGAAGCCATACTGGACGGCGAACTTCTTGCGCATCTTGCTGACGCGGAAGGCAAGTTCCTGATGGGCGCCGAGCAGGCGCGGCGAAACGAGCTTGCCGAGCGCCAGTTCGATCTCCGTGGTCTTGAGCACGCTCTTGACCGTGTCCTTCTCGACTTCCTGCTTCTGGACAGCCTTTTTCTCTTCCTCTTCGCGCAGGAGCTTGTTCTGCGCCTCGATCTGCTTGGGAATGAACCAGGCGCCGGCAGCCAGCAAGCCGCCGAGAGCGGTGAATGGCAGGAAAGGCAGGCCGGGGATGAGGGCCAGAACGAACATCAGGCCGGCAGCAACCGACATCGCCTTGGGATAGCCGCTCAACTGGCCGATAACGGCAGTATCGGTGGAGCCCTGCGTGCCGCCGCGCGTGACGATGAGGCCGGCTGCGAGCGAAACGATCAGAGCCGGGATCTGCGTGACGATACCGTCACCGACGGAAAGCTTGACGAAGACGTCTGCTGCTTCGCCGATTTCCATTCCGTGGCGGAAATAACCGATGATGATGCCGCCGAAAATGTTGATCGCAGTGATCAAGAGGCCCGCGACCGCGTCACCGCGGACGAATTTCGAGGCACCGTCCATCGCGCCGTAGAAGGAGCTTTCCTCTTCGAGTTCACGACGGCGGCGCTGGGCTTCCTTCTCGTCGATCGTGCCGGCGGACAAGTCCGCATCGATCGACATCTGCTTGCCGGGGATGGCATCGAGAGTGAAGCGGGCACCGACTTCTGCGATACGCGTCGCACCCTTGGTGATGACGATGAAGTTGACGACGATCAGGATGAGGAAGACGATCAGACCGATGACGAAGTCGCCGGACATGACGAGGCTGGAGAAACCGGCGATAACGCCGCCTGCCGCGTCGTGACCCTCATGACCATGAGAGAGAATGACGCGCGTCGTGGCGATGTTGAGCGCCAGCCGGACCATGGTGGCGATCAGAAGGATCGTCGGGAAGGACGAGAAGTCGAGAGGACGCTGGATCCAGAGCGAAACCATGAGGATCAGGACCGAGAAGGCGATCGAGAACGCCAGCCCGACGTCGATCATGAAGACCGGGATCGGCAGGAAGAGAATGCACAGGATCATCACTATGCCGGCGGCGAAGCCGATGTCTCTGCCCTTCGGCGCGGCCTTCGGCAGCGGCAGGATACTCTGAGGGGTGGCCATTTCTGCTCCGTCTCGTCATGAGATGCGGAAACCGCCTGAGGCGCTTTCGCTTCCAAAGTCCTTACATTCGGACAGCCATCGCAACATCGGACAGCCAACCGGTTTGAGAAAAATCTAGGAAACGAAGCTTGCGTGAGAGTGACGACGCGTTAAGCCTTTGCCGTAATTGATCGACGGTCGGGGATGACAGAAGCGAGGTTTTCAGCTACCGTCGAACCAAATCAGTCCCGAGGGTGAAGCTACCGGGTGGACGTGTGCGCGATGGAAGCGCAGGTCATGGGCCATGAATTAGGCCTTTGCAGCAAGCAAGAGGCTTCCATCAGCATGGTTTCGGGCGCATTTTCCACATATACGAGTTATCTTGTCCTCAACCGGGACATCAACTCCTCATTGTCGCGCGTCGCAAAGCAAGGCGATGTCGCCCTCAACACCGCCTATTACGAAGAAAATATCGGCAAGGTCACCACCGCCGAGGAATTCGTCAACGACTACAGGCTTTTCTCCTATGCGATGAAAGCCTATGGCCTTGAGGAAATGACCTATGCCAAGGCCTTCATGCAGAAGGTCCTGGAAAGCGATCCGAACGACGCGACCAGCTTCGCCAACACGCTCACGGATACCCGGTATGCAGAGTTCGCCAAGGCATACAATTTTTCCGGCGATATGGCGAAGGCACAGACATCGGCACAGACCGACAATCTGGTGACCGCCTACCAGGATTCGTTCACTCAGGAAGAAGCCGATATCAAGTCCGAGACAGCCTATTTCCAGGGCAAGATCGGCAGCGTCGACAATGTCAACGACATCATCGGCAATGACAGGCTGCGCAATTACGTGCTGGAATCGTTCGGACTGGATGCGACCTACACATCCAAGACCTATCTCAGCAATGTCCTGACCAGCGACCTTGACGATCCCGACAGCGTTGCCAACCAGGCAAGCAACGATGCCTGGCGCAAGCTGGCGGCGGCGTTCAATTTCAGCGCCGACGGCACGGTTGCAGCCGGAGAGACCGCACAGAGCGCGGACCAGACATCGGACCTTCGTCTCGACTATATCTACAACAAGTCGAGCTTCCCCTCCGACCTTCTGTTCGATGCAAACCAGGAATACTGGGAAAAGAACGTCGCAAAAGCCGGAAGCGCCTCGGAGATCACCTCCGACGAACGTCTGCTGGACTATGTGAAGACCACCTTCGGCCTGCGTGAGACAATGATGGCGTCGAGCGTCGCCAGCATGATGTACAGCCGGACATTCGCCGAGACCATCGGCAATACCGAGCTTCTGGACTATTTCACCTTCCAGAGCGACGGAACTGTTGCAGCCGGCGGCGCGGCGCAGACCAGCGAACAGGCCGACCGCCTCGCGGCCAAATACAAATCCGCCTTCCAGGCCACTCAGACGGATGCGGTGGAGAACGCCGTTTCCAACTTCGAGACCCGCATCGCCGAGGTCAAGAGCATCGACGACTTCTTCAAATCCAATGCGGATGACGAAGACCCGAACAATGACGAGGTCACCGAGATCTGGGACGTCGCCTTGCGCGCCCATGGGATCGATCCCGGCGAGATTTCGATGACGGCCCTGCGCAAAATTCTTGCCAGTGATCTCGACGCCAAGGACAGCTACGTCAACCAGCTCGACGACGAACGATATGTTGCCCTGGTCAAGGCCTTCAACTTCGACAGCGAGGGAGACGTGGACACTCCGCTGCTGGCGCAGTCGGAGAATGTCACGAAAGACTTCACGACGGACTATCTCAGCCTCAAGACGCGCTTCCTGACGGGCGCCGAACGGGAGAAGGCCGGAGAAACCGCGACAACGGAAATCGAGTATTTCGAGAAGCAGATGGAAACGATCACCACGGTCGACCAGCTGCTGGCGGATAGCAGAACCGTCAACTTCCTGCTGGAGAGCCAGGGCCTCGACCCGAAAAGCGTTGCCAAGGATGACTTGAAGCAGATGTTCGCCTCGGATCTCGACGATCCGAAGAGCTACGTGAACCAGCTGTCGGACAAGACTTTCGCCAAGATCGTCTCATCGTTCAATTTCGATATCGAAGGCAATCTTACGCCCGATACCGTCGGGACCGTGCAGCAGCGAAGCGATGTGCTGCAGACGGTCAACAGTTACTACCGGCAGACCCTGGAGGAAGAACAGGGCAGCTCCAACGAGGGCGTCAGACTGGCTCTCTATTTCGAGCGCAAGGCTTCCACGATCACCAGCGCCTATGATCTGCTTGGGGATACTGCGCTGCTCAACTTCTTCAAGACGACCTACAATCTGTCGAGCTACTTCTCCAGCATGGATCTGGAAAAGCAGGCTGCGACAGTCGAGAAGTTCGTCGAGCTCGATCAGTTGTCCGATCCGGATTATGTGCAGAAGGTCATCCAGCGCTTCACGGCGCTTTACGACAGCCAGAACGGGGCGGCCAATTCACCGGCTCTCTCCGTTCTTCAGGGCGGTTCCTACTCCATCAACCCGGACACTCTTCTGGCTGTGGCACAGCTTTCGGCACGTTGACGAAGGCGATATCGCAGGGTCCCATCACCGCAAACGAAAACACCGCCCGTTCATCTCGGGCGGTGTTTTCGTTTCAGAGATGCCGGCGCCTGCGGCGCGGCAATCAATTCCAGTCGATGCAATATCCGAGGAAGCGCTTCGAATCGATCGGATCGGTTCCGAGCTTTTTGCGAAGCTTCTTGCGCAG
>UBXM01000026.1:99640-120571 GCA_900469445.1 Hyphomicrobiales bacterium | reverse complement strand
CTGCGCAAGAAGCTTCGCAAGAAGCTCGGAACCGATCCGATCGATTCGAAGCGTTTCCTCGGATATTGCATCGACTGGAATTGATAGATGTGGGGGCGATTTGGATCGCCCCCTTTTTTATATAACCGGTCCGGCTTTTCCGGCCGGATCTCGCTGATTCAATTGATATTTTCTGCCGCCGGCACAGGGCGGTCGTCGCGCCCACGAAAAATAATCTCTCAAATTTTCTGCCCATCGTTTTCAGACAGCTTCACGCAAGGACCGGCTCCTAAAGTGGAGCAACTATCACAGCGAGGATTCGAAATGAGCATTTTTGGAACCATGAAGACCGCCGTATCGGGCATGAATGCTCAGGCGAACCGCCTGGGGACGGTCGGTGACAACATCGCGAACTCGAGCACGACCGCTTATAAGGGCGCTTCGACCTCGTTTTCGTCTCTGGTTCTTCCGTCCACGTCCGGCAACTACAATTCCGGCGGCGTCCAGACGAAGGTCAGCTATTCCGTTTCCGAACAGGGCGCGCTGGAATACACCACATCCGGATCCGACCTCGCGATCCAGGGTGAAGGTTTCTTCGTCGTCCAGGATACGGCAGGCAACATCTTCCTGACCCGTGCGGGTTCTTTCACGCCGGATGAAGAAGGTTACCTCATCAATGACGCCGGCTATAAGCTGCTCGGTTATGAAGCTGATGGCGGCATGCCCTCCACGGTCGTCAATTCCTATGACGGTCTCGTTCCGGTCAGGGCGGCCAATTCGGCCATCACGGCGGTCGCGACGACGAACGGCTCGCTGACCGGCAACCTCAATCAGGCCGCCGAAATCGTCGATTCGGGCAGCTATGCCAGCGACAACAACGCCACCGTCGACGTCAACATGGACAACATCCTGAAGACGTCCGTCACCACCTACGACGAGTACGGCGCTTCGGTCACCTACGACTTCTATTACACCAAGACCGCCGAAAACTCCTGGGAACTCGCAGTTTATAACGCTGCCGACAAGAGCACGACCGGTAGCGGCAGCTTCCCGTATTCAAGCGGCCCTGTAACTGCCAATCTGACCTTCGATTCGAAGGGCCTCGTAAGCGTTGCTGGATCGACAGCCAGCGGTCTCGGCCTCACGGTCGGCGCCGATCCGATCACCGGAGAAGGCGGTATCTCGTTCGATCTTTCGGGCATGAACCAGCTGGCCAGCAAGTCGCTTATCTCCGAGGGCAATGCCAACGGCAGCCCGGCAGAATCGATGACCGGCATCCAGATCGATACGGACGGCACGGTTTACGCCACCTACGCCAAGAGCGACCCGAAGGCTCTCTACCAGGTTGCCCTGGCAACGGTTCAGAGCCCGGACAATCTCAAGCTCTATTCCGGCAACGTCTACAAGCCGACCGCCGATTCGGGCGTCGTCACCATCGGTTTCGCCGGCACTACCGGTTTCGGTGAAATCGTTGCCGGTGCGCTTGAAACCTCCAACGTCGACCTCGCAAGCGAACTGACCGAAATGATCGAATCGCAGCGCAGCTACACGGCGAACTCCAAAGTATTCCAGACCGGCTCTGACCTGATGGATGTTCTCATCAATCTCGCCCGTTAAGGCGTAGGAGCAAGTTGAATGTCCATCGCATCCGCAATCAACACGACGAAATCGATCCTGAGCAACACCGCGACCCAAACCGCGGTGGTGTCGACCAATACGTCCAATACGAACACTGAGGATTACAATCGGCGTACAGCGGTTACGACGACAAACCCTTATTCCGGCGCGACCACGGTCAAGCTGGAGCGTACCGAGGACGCGGCTCTGCTGAAGCAGACATTGTCGGCGATTGCCGACAATTCAGGTCAGCAGGCTTTGTTGAAGGGGCTCGTATCTCTCGATGCGGTGATGGGCGGAAATGAATCCTCGGCAACGCCGTCGCAATATCTTGCGGCGCTTGTCGAAGCGCTGGATACATTCGCGACATCGCCGAGTGACGTGACGCTGGCTGCCGCCGCCGTTGCAGCCGCCGGCGATGTTGCCAACTCCCTCAATCAGCAGACCGAGGCGCTGCAGGCCCTTCGCGTCGAAGCGGATTCCGAGATCTCGACGACTGTCGACAAGTTGAACCAGCTCTTGAAGGATTTCGAGAAGGTCAACGACAAGGTCAAGGAAAAGATCGCAAGGGGCGAAGACGCCAACGATGCGCTCGATACACGCGAGGGCCTTGTAAAGCAGATCTCCGAGATCGTCGGTGTCACGAGCGCAGTCCGCCCCGGCAACGACATGGTGCTCTACACCAGCGGCGGTATCACGCTGTTCGAGACCGTGCCGCGTACGGTGACCTTCGACGCGAGTGCCGCCCTGGACGCCAATACCGCAGGCAATTCGGTTTACATCGATGGCGTCGCGCTCGCCGCGGGCGTGGGCAGCAGCACGAGCGCCAGCGGCTCGCTTCAGTCGCTCTTGCAGCTCCGTGATGAAGTCTATCCAGGCTACCAGGATCAACTGGACGAGATCGCCCGCGTAACGATCAATATTTTCGCCGAACAGGACGGTCTTGGCGATCGCGTCCCCGGTCTGTTCACCGTCACCGGCATTGATCCGGCCACCTTGACGCTCGATCCCAATGATGCGGACATCGTGCCCGGTCTGGCTGGACTGATCACCGTCGCCGCATCCGCTCAGGCGGATCCGACGAAACTGCGGGACGGCAGCGTCAATGCTGCCAGCGCAAGCCAGAATACCGAAAACGCCAGCGGTTTCTCGGAGTTGCTCTACAAGTATCTCGGCGGCTTCGAAGAAACCGTAAGTTTCGACGGCGATGCGGGAACAACGACCCGTGCCACGCTGCTGGCCTATTCGACGGACTCTGTCGGCTGGGTCCAGGAATACCGAAGCAATGCGAGTTCGGCGGCGGAAAGCACCTCGGCCATGCAGATGCGGGCCAAGGAAGCCTATGCCAATGCCACCGGCGTGAACCTCGACGAGGAACTCATTCTCCTGCTGGACATCGAACAATCCTACAAGGCAGCCACGAAACTGCTTTCGACGATTGACGAGATGCTGGCTTCATTGATGCAGGCGGCTAGCTAGTCATGAAAACAACGTCTATCTCATCCCTCGCCATTAGCCAGTCCATGCAGTCGACTGTCTCCACAGCGATGACGGAGATCACGAAGCTGCAGGACGAGGCGGTTACGGGTACCTTTTCGGATGTCGGGCTGGAGCTTGGCACCCGCACCTCCACCAGCCTGGACTATTCGCGCGAAAGCAGCCGGCTCCAGTCGGTCATCGACGCGAATTCCTTTGCCGAGACGAGAATGGAGGGATCTCAGCTAGCCTTGACCAACATCTCCGATGCCGGTCAGACGCTGCTGGATGCCCTGACCGCCCTCAGCGGCAATTCGGACGTGAACAGCCTCAAGGTTTCTGCCGACAGCGCCATGTCGGTTCTGGAGAATTTCGTCAGCTACGCGAACACTGCCGTCAACGGAGAATACCTGTTCTCCGGCACTGCCACCGACGTGCAGACATTCGACGACGATTTCATCGCCAATATGACGCAGGACTTCAATGACGCATTCGACCTCTTCCGAGGCGGCACTGCGGTCAAGGATGTCACTGCCGACCAGATGAAGCAGTTTCTGTCCGACTATGAAACATCTTTCGACTGGGGGCTCTGGAATAACGCGTCTGACAGCGTAATGACGACGCGCATAAGCTCTTCGGAAACCGTAGCGACATCCACCAGCGCCAATTCCGAAGGTTTCAAGAACCTTGTCCTCGCTTCTGTGGTAGCCTCGCAGCTGACGAATGCCGGGCTCGGCAGCGGAGCCTTGTCCGCGGTCAGCCAGAAGGCAACGCAATATGCCGGTACCGCAATTTCCGGCGTGACTGCTCAGCAGTCGGCACTTGGTTTGTCGCAGGAACGTATCGGTAAAGCGAACACGTACATGAGCAACCAGATTACGATCATTGATACGCAGCTGACGGGCCTGATCGGTGTGGACACGGAAGAAGCCTCCGTGCGGTTGTCGACGCTGCTCAACCAGGTCGAGACCTCCTACACGATCACCTCTCGAATCTTGGGCATGAGCCTTGCTGATTATATGTAGTCATCGGCATGTAAGCACGATGCGCGCGCTACCATGAAGGGTAATTGAATGTTTCAGTTTTCATACGCGGAGATCATGGAGGATGATCTCACTGTTGCCCGCGATAGAGAACGTCAGATCCTGACAAGGTCGATCGAGCTTTTGGAGGCGGCGAAGCAAAGCGACAAATACGACAAGGACTCGATCGAAGCTGTCTACTACACGAGACGAGTATGGATAAGGTTGGTCGAGGATCTTCGCAGCGCCGATAACCAGCTCAGTGTGGAAGTCAGAGCCAATCTTATATCAATCGCAATATGGATACTGAAGGAGCTGGAGAACATTCGTCGACGTACCTCCACCAACTACCAAGGTATCATAGATATAACCATCATCATTCGGGATGGACTTAAATGAAAAGTACGCTACGCCTCTCGCTGAAATCCGGGGAAAAGATCTTCGTCAACGGCGCCGTCCTTCGGGTGGATCGCAAGGTTTCGATCGAATTCCTCAACGACGTGACGTTCCTGCTGGAAAACCATGTGCTTCAGCCCGAGCAGACCACGACGCCGCTTCGGCAGCTTTATTTCATCGCCCAGATGATGCTGATCAATCCCGAAGGCAAAGAGCACTCCATGGCGCTCTTCCGCAAGTCGATCACCATGTTGATGGCCTGCTTCCAGGACGAGGAAGTTCGTTCCGAACTGAAGCGGATCGACACCATGGTCTCGTCGGGCCGTCCCTTCGATGCGTTGAAGGCCATCCGTGCCCTTTATCCGGTCGAGGAAGCCATCCTCAACAAGAACGAGATCACGCCCGCAGCCGTTATGGAACTGCGAAAGGAAATCGCGCTATGGTAACGGCAGTCGGTTCCACCACGTCGACGCAGACGACGGCGACCACGGCAACCTCCAAATCCGCGTCGTCCGCCGACGCGGCGGCCGCTTCGCTGGATTACAACAGCTTTCTCAAGCTGTTGATCACCCAGATGCAGAACCAGGATCCGACGGATCCCATGGACGCCACCGAGCAGGTTTCGCAGCTTGCGACATTCTCTCAGGTCGAACAGTCGATCAAGATGAACTCCAATCTGGAGAGCCTGATCAACCAGTCCAACCTGTCGAATGCGTCGAATTACATCGGCAAGACGATCATGAGCGCGGATGGCAAGACCACCGGTATCGTTGCTTCGGTCGAAGTCACCTCCATGGGCCTCACGGCCAAGACCGAGGATGGCAAGCTGATCAATATCGAGCAGGGTATCACGATTTCCACGGCTAAGGCCGACACGGACACCGGAACCGGCACGGATCCCAAAGATTCCGCTTAAAACAGGCTTGCGAATCCCTTAGAGCTGGGACGGCTCGCGGACGATGAATGTGCTGCCGTCCAGGCGCCTATGAAGGGTAGAATGTCATGAACGAGGCCGATGCGCTCGATATTATGCGCAACGCCATCTGGACGATCTTGATTGCGGCTGGACCGGCTGTTCTTGCCGGTATGATTGTCGGGGTCTCGATCGCCTTGATCCAGGCACTGACACAGGTGCAGGAAATGACGCTCACCTTCGTACCCAAGATCGTTGCCGTCATGGTCGTCATCGGCCTGTCGGCATCGTTTATCGGCGGCCAGATCGCCCTTTTTGCCGATCTGGTTTTCTCCCGCGTGCAAAGCGGGTTCTGACGCCCGCACTCAGGTCTTTATTCCCTCCCTGATCGACAAGTTATTCCGCAGGCAGCGGGATCAGCTTTGCGTCGGCGTTTCTGAAGGGCGGGACGATCCGGCCTGCGGCCCGGCGGCCTTCGCGGGGAATGCTCCGACGCCGTTACGCTGCCTGCGCAAATTGATACACGCTCATGTTTTTTGCCGGGTTGGAACAATGCTTCAGCTTCGCGCAAGTCGACCCTCCTACAGCTTCTGATGTCATCGGCATGAAAGCCGGTTGTAGCTCGCCGTTTCCGGGGAGTGGGGGTGGGAGGACTTACCCTTCTTGCAGTGTTCACCACCGGGGAAGGCTTTCCTCGGTTTTGTTTTAGGCATTTGATCCAGCGTCAAGGCTCCGTACATGACTACTACCATTTCCTCGCTCAGCGTTCCCCAGATCAGGTCGCTTTCGACGGCGGCAGTTGCGGCATGGACTACCGATGACGTGGCATCGCTATCCACGGACCAGATCAGGGCGCTGTCTTCGGAGCAGATTTCCGCCATGGACAGGGAAGACATCGAAACGATGGATTCCCGCCAGCTGAGCGCGATCGCGACCAACGCGATCGTCGGCTTGACGATGGATCAGCTTGCCGTTCTCAGCAAGATCTCGATCGAAGGCCTGAGCACCGGTCAGGTGGCCGCACTCACAAGCGCCCAGTTGCAGGCATTGTCCACGGATCAGGCCGAAGCGCTGACATCCTCGCAGGTCGGTTCCCTGACGTCTGCCCAGCTCGCGGCGTTGACGGCGGCTGACCTTGCGACCTTCTCGACCGAAGACATGGCTGCCATCAATCAGGCTGCGATCATCGGTCTTAAACCCGAAGTTCTGGCTTCGCTGAGGACGGAACAGGTTGCGTCTCTCTCCACCGGCGCGATAGCCCGGTTGACGACCGATCAGGTCGTGGCCTTGTCCACCGCTCATGTTGCAGCCCTGACGACCGCGCAGGTTGGCGCCCTCAAGTCGCTGCAGGTCGCCGTCCTTGGCTTGGATGATATCAAGGCCCTGTCCACGGCAAGCATCGCCGCACTCAGCAATGGCGCAGGCCCCGGCCTGTCGACGTCGCAGATATCGGTCCTGACATCCGCCCAGCTCGCCGCCGCCAGCACGTCGCTTATCGCGAGCCTGACAAGCACCCAGGTCGCGGCGCTCTCGACCGGCCAGGTTGCCGCGCTGACATCGGCGCAGGTCAGCGCATTGAAGCCGTTGCAGATTGCCGCATTCAGCACCGGCATGATGGGTGCCCTGTCGACGATGCAGATCGCTTCCCTCAGCACCGGAAGTGTCGCCTTTCTGAGCAGCGACCAGATCAGCGCGCTTTCGGCAAAACAGGTTGCGGCGTTGACGGAAGCTCATCTTTCGGTGTTGAAGGCGACGCAGATCGTCGCTTTCTCGACCGAGGATATTTCGGGCCTGACGCCGGCGCAGATTGCCGCGCTCAGCACCAAGTCCATTCTTGGACTGACGACGGATCAGGTTGCCGCGCTCTCGACCGCCCAGGTCGAAGCATTGACCTCCAGCCAGATCAGGGTCCTGTCATCGGATCAGGTATCGGCATTAGGCGCCGACGATCTGGCGACATTCTCGACCGGAGAAATCGCGGTGCTCAGCAACAAAGCTGTGGCCGGATTGTCGACCGCGGTCGTGGCCTCGCTGACAACCGCACAGATCGCATCGCTAACCGCAAGTGCCGTGGCCGCCTTGTCGACAGACCAGGTGGACGTGTTGACGCCGGCCCAGATCGCGTCGTTTACGACCGGCCAGGCTGCGGCGCTGACTTCGGCGCAGCTGGCCGTGCTGACCGCAGCGGAACTTAAGGCTTTCTCGACAGCCAATATCGCCGCTCTCACCAGCCGCAGCATCTCCGGCCTCAGCACCGCGGCCATCGCGTCGTTAACGACCGCGCAGATTGCGGCCTTGAGCACGAGCGCAATCATCAAGCTTTCTTCCACCCAGATGGAAGCCCTGTCGGTTGCCCAGGCCGAGGCACTCACATCCGCCCAGGTGAAGGTTCTGACGTCGGCGCAGCTGGCCATGCTGACGCCGGACCAGTTTGCCAAGTTCTCCAACGACGATATGGCGGCGATCAACAGCAGGGCGATTTCCGGCCTGAGTCCAAATGTCATCGCCTCCCTTTCGACCGCTCAGATCGCCGCCCTGACGGCAAGCACGATCGGTGGAATGACGACGGAGCAGCTCGACAGCCTGTCCTTGGCCCAGATCAAGGCGATGACTGCCGAACAGATCGGCGGGTTGAAGACGACGCAGATCGGCGCACTCGGAACGGATGACATCGCCGCCTTGTCCGCGACCCAGATCGCGGCCCTGGCCACCTCCGTCATCTCCCGTCTGACGGTTGCTCAGGTCGCGGCCTTGAGCGCCAGCCAGGCCGAAGCGCTGACCTCGACACAGGTCAAGGCCTTGACGTCCGCTCAGGTCGCCGCGCTGGATGCAGAAGATATCAAGACGTTTTCAACCGCTGACATGGCCGCTCTCAGCGCCGCGGCGATCCAGGGATTGAGCACCGCGACGCTGCAGGCCTTGTCGAGCGGGCAGATTGCGGCGCTCACAACTTCCACCGTCTCGAAAATGACGACGGAACAGGTGGCGGCGCTGACAGATAAGCAGGTCGCCGCCCTCACGACCGCTCAGATCGCGGCGCTGTCTTCCGCCCAGCTCGGCGCAATCGACGCGGAAAGCTTCCTGGCGCTTTCGGCCAAGTCTCTTGCGGCGATCAGCTCCGCTGCTATCTCGGGTCTCCCGGCCAGCACGGTCGCGGCCTTGTCGAAGGATCAGATTGCAGCGCTCAGCGCGGCGGCCATCGGCGCCATGTCGACGGCTCAGATCGCAGAACTGTCGAGCGGCCAGGCCTCGGCCTTGTCGACAAGCCAGATCAAGGCGCTGACGTCCAGGCAGATCGCAGCCCTCTCGACCGAAGCGGTCGTATCTCTTTCGAGTGACCAGGTTGCCTCCCTGACGACCAGCGCATTCGCCGCCCTTTCGACGGATCAGATCGCAGCTCTTTCATCCTCTCAGCTTGCCGCGCTGTCCACGGCGCAGGTTGCAGCCCTGACATCGTTGCAGGTCGGGGCACTCTCGCCGGAAACGATTGCGGCTTTCTCGGCGGCGCGGATTTCCGTCCTCAACACGGCTGCCGTTGCGGCCTTGTCCACGGATGTGATCGCCGCCCTGACGACGGCGCAGATTGCCGCCCTCAGCACTGCCGGGGTCGCCAGCCTGACGACGGATCAGATCGCCGCCCTGTCGACGGCGCAGATCGATGCCCTGTCGACGCTCCAGATCGGTGTTCTCAAGACATCCCAGATCGCCGCCTTGAGTATCGAGGACCTTGCCACATTCTCGGCCGCCGACATCGCGGCGATCGGGGCCAAGGCCATCGCAGGCCTGAGCAACAGCGCCATCGCTTCGTTGACGGCTGACCAGCTTGGTGCGCTCGGCGTAACGGCTATCGCCAACCTGACGACCGACCAGATCGATGCGCTCAACTCCGCGCAGATAGGTGCGCTGTCGACGAAGCAGATTGCCGCCCTGACCTCTGTCCAGGTGGCGGCCTTGAGCGCTACCGCAATCGGAAAATTCAGCACCTCCCAGATCGCGGCGCTGAGCACGGTTGGTTTGAGGGGCTTGAGCGAGGACCATATCGCGGCGCTGACGACGGCCCAGGTTAAAGCCTTGTCCACCGCCCAGATGGCGGCGCTGAGTTCGCTGCAGATCGGCGCTTTCGGAACGAATGACATCGCCGCGCTATCCACCGCGCAGGTTGCAGCGTTGAGCACTGCCGGTGTAGCCGGTCTGTCGACAAGACAGGTGGATGCCCTTTCGGTAGCGCAGGTCGACGCCTTGACCGCCGCCCAGATAGCCGTTCTGAATGTCGACCAGATGGAGGTTCTCGACGCGGCCGATATCGCGACCTTCTCCACCAAGGAAATGGCAGCGATCAGCTCCGCCGCGATTTCCGGATTGTCGACATCGGTATTGGCGTCCCTGTCCAACGCTCAGATCGCGGCGCTGAGCGCCAATGGCATTACCGGTTTGACGACAGGCCAGATCGCGGCTCTCAAGACCGACCAGATATCGTCTCTGACAACCAAGCAGATTTCGTCGCTCAGCGCGAGCCAGGCAGCGGCTCTCGGCACGGATGACATCGCGGCCTTGTCCACCGCCCAGGTCTCGGCATTCAGCACTGCCGGCATTTCCGGCCTGACGACCAGTCAGGTCGCAGCGCTTACCACCGCGCAAGCGGGAGCCCTGACCTACGTGCAGGTAGCGGCATTGAGCTCCGCCCAGATCGCGGTCATTGGAAAGGAAAACATCAAGACCTTTTCCACCTCCGATGTTGCAGCCATCAATACCGATGCGATCCCCAGCCTGACGACGGATGCCATCGCGGCGCTCACGACGGAGCAGATTGCCTCGCTGAGCACCAACGCGATCGCGTCGCTTACGACAAGACAGATCGCGGCATTGTCCACCGGTCAGCTTGCAGCCCTTTCCAGCAGGCAGGTCGGCGCGCTGACGTCGCAACAGATCGCCACCCTTGACGCGAAAGAACTTGATGCGCTGTCGACTTCCGCGCTCGCGGCCATCAGCTCCGGTGCGATTGCAGGCCTGTCGACCGAAACGCTGGCGTCGCTGCCGCCGGAAATCATTGCAGGTCTCGGCACGTCGGCTATTGCCGGCCTGACCACAAGGCAGATCGCAACGCTGAGCACCGACCAGATCGGATCCCTCACGACCCGCCAGATGGGAGCGTTGAACTCCTACCAGGCCGCGGCGCTGTCTGCCGAAAATCTCGCGGCCCTGACGACCGGCCAGATCGCCGCCTTGAGCACGGCCGGCATCTCTGGTCTCTCCGCGAGCCAGATCGAGGCACTGACGACGGTCCAGACCGAAGCGCTGACCGCAACGCAGGTGGCATCGCTTTCATCCAAGCAGGTTGCGGCCCTCGGCGTTAATGATCTTGCCTTGTTCTCGACCAGAGAAATTGCGGCCTTGAGTTCCAGCGCGGTTGCCGGATTGGCGACCGCAACGCTTGCATCTCTCTCGACCACTCTGGTCGCGGCATTCAGCACGGCTGCGATCACCAGCCTGTCGACCAGCCAGATGGCCGCCTTCTCGACAACGCAGCTTGCCGCAATGACAAGCAGTCAGGTCAGCGCGCTGAATTCGAAGCAGCTCGAGGCGCTGGGAACGAGCTATATCGCCTCGCTTACGACGGAAGAGATCGCCGCGCTCAGCACGTCCGTCATCGCCGGTCTCTCGACCGCCCAGATCGCGACCCTTTCGACGGCCCAGGCCGAAGCCTTGACCAGCTCGCAGATTTCGGTCCTGAGCTCGAGTCAGATGGCTGCTCTGGGCAGCGATGATCTGGCGCTCTTCACGACCAGGGAAATCGCTGCACTGAGTGCCAGTGCGATCTCCGGCCTTTCGACAGCGGTCCTTGCATCGCTTTCGAGCGACAGGATCGAAGCTCTGAGTTTCTCAAGCATCGCTGCTCTTTCGACCGCTCAGGTGGCGGCTCTCACAAGCAGTCAGCTGGGAGCTCTCAGCACGTCTCAGATCGGCCATCTGTCATCCAAGCAGATCGCGGCACTCGGCACGGCCGGCATATCGGTTCTTTCCACCGGGCAGATTGCGGCCATGGCGACAGCCGGAATGACCGGCTTGACCTCGGCGCAGGTGGCCGCAATGTCGACCGGCCAGGTCGGAGCGCTGACGAGTACGCAGGTCGCCCTTCTGACCTCGGCGCAGGTTGCAGCACTGGGTGCAGACGATCTGGCCGTATTCTCGACCAAGGAGCTTTCGCTCCTCAGTTCCAGCGCCATTACCGGCCTCTCCACCAGCGTTCTTGCAACGCTGTCGACCGAACAGGTTGCCTCGCTCAGCCCCGACGCGATCGGCGGGCTGACCACCGGTCAGATGACCGCATTGAGCAGCGCACAGGTCGATGCCCTGACCACCGCACAGATGGGCGCCCTCGGCTCGAAACAGATCGCGGCCCTCGGCACCGATAGCATCGCCGGTCTCTCGACAGAGCAGATTGCGGCTCTCGGCACAGCCGGCATTGCGGGCCTGACGGCGGCCCAGATCACGGCGCTGTCGACCAGTCAGGTCGAGGCATTGACCGCGACCCAGATCGGTGCACTCAACTCGAGCCAGGTTGCGGCCTTCGGCACGGACGATCTGGAGGTCTTCTCGACTGCCGATATCGCCGCCCTCAGCTCCAGCGGCGTGGCGGGATTGACCTCCACCGTTCTAGCCGCGCTCTCCACGGAACAGATCGCCCATCTGAGTGCGGCAGGCATTGCCGGTCTCACCAGCAGCCAGATCGCAGCCTTGAGCACGGATCAGGCCGAGGCGCTAACGACGACGCAGATTGCGGCACTGAATTCCAGGCAGATTTCCGCCCTGGGCCTCGACGACCTCGCGACCTTCACGACCGAGGAAATCGCCGCCATCAGCTCGACAGCCATTTCTGGTCTGTCGAGCGGCACCATCGCGGCGCTGACAACGGAACAGATCGCGGCGCTCGGAACCGCGGCCATCTCCGGTTTGACGACCGGCCAGATCGCGGCGCTCAGCCTGGATCAGCTCGAAACCCTCTCGACGGCACAGATCGGGGCGCTCTCCTCCGGTCAGGTCGCGGTGCTCACCACCGCCGACATCGCAGCCTTGACGACGGAGCAGATTGCCGCGCTCAGCACGGCCGGCATCGCGGGGCTGACCAGCGGTCAGACAAGCGCGCTGACGCTGGACCAGATTTCCGCGCTCTCCACTGCGCAGATCGCGGCCCTGACGTCGACGGCCATATCGGGCCTGAGCGCCGGGGATCTGGAATCCTTCTCGACCGAGAAGCTCGCCGCTATCTCATCGTCCGCGATAGCGGGCCTGTCGACCGACTTCATCGCGGCCTTGTCGACGCAGGAGCTTGCTGCACTGGGTACCGTAGGCATCTCCGGTCTCACCAGCGCCCAGGTCAATGCGCTGACCGCCGAACATCTCGACTCGCTGTCGACGGCGCAGATCGCAGCCTTCAGCTCGGCAGGCCTTGCCGGTCTGACCACCGAAGATATGGCGTCGTTCTCGACAGCCGATCTCGCTGCCATCGGCACGTCAGCGATCAAGGGCCTGCCGACCGCGATCATCGCATCGCTGACGGCGGAGCAGATCGGCGCCCTGTCCGCCGGTCAGGTCGGAGGGCTGAACTACAATCAGATCGTGGCGCTCTCCACCGCTCAGGTCGCGGAACTCACGACCGCCCAGATCGGCGCACTCAATGCGCTGCAGGCCGCAGCACTCGGCACAGACGACCTCGCAGTGCTCACGACTGGGGAAATTGCGGCACTCGGCACCGGTGCAATCTCCGGTCTGACCACGGCCGTCATCGCATCGCTGAGCAGCGCGCAGGCGGAGGCACTGAGCCCGACACAGGTCAATGCGCTGACTTCGGGTCAGCTCGCGGCTCTGTCGAACGAGGGGCTGGCGACCTTCTCGACCGCGGATATCGCAGCCTTCAACACTGCCGCTCTTCCTGGTCTGTCGACGGAAAGCATCGTTGCCATGTCGAGCGCACAGCGCGATACGCTGATCGAAACGCATATGGCAGCGCTGAGCCCGGAACAGGTCTCGACGATCATCTCGCTCTATCTGGCAGCGTAAACACACAAGCCAGCGATAGCAGAAACAAAAAATCGCCGCTCTTACGGGAGCGGCGATTTGCTTTTGCGGAAAGCTCTATCTTTCCGACATCTTCCAGAAACGGTTGTCGGTCTCGATGGGCGACTGGTCGTCCCATTCGGCAAGCTTTTCATGGTAATGCCGGCGGTAGTCGCCATCGTCGCAATATTCGATATGCGCCTGAACGAGCTCCGCGCCGATATCGTAATAGATATCCATGTTGCGCAGGTCCGGTACCGGCGTCTCGCCGCGCTCGCACTCGCCCTGCATCTCCCAGAAGATCTCTTCAAGCCGGCGGGCAAGGCCGGGAATGTCGCGCAGCACGCTGGTGTCGCGCTTCGTAGCGAGCTGCTCCCTTATCGTCTTCAGGCTGGCGGGATTTTTGGCATAGCCGATAGCCTTCGCCACATAGTCGTCGGGATCGCTGCACAGCAGTTCGGTAACGCCGGCGGCATGGACGATGCTGTGGCAGAAACGGGCGGCAAAGCTGCGACCGGGGAAAGTCAGAACCGGTAGCCCCATGGTCAGGGCGTCAGCCCCGGTCGAATGAGCGCCATAGGGGAACGTGTCGAGGAACAGATCGGCGGCGGCGATACGCGCCAGATGCTGTGCATTCGGCGCCTTCGGGGCGAAGATGATCCGGTCACCGGTGATCCCCGCCTTTTCGGCGCTTTCGCGCAGTCGCTGATCCACCTTGTCGCCGCCGGTCAGCAGCCACAACACGCTGTTGGGTGCCGATCGCAGGATCTGCATCCAGTGCCCGAATGTGGTGTCGGTGATCTTCTGCATGCCGTTGAAGCAGGCAAAGACGAACTTGTCCTTCGGCAGCCCGGCCTCGGCACGCGACGGCTTGGCCGCAATTGTTCGCTGCCGGTCGATCGGCTGGTTGCAGGCGATGCGGAAGACCTTTTCCGAGTAATAGAGTTCGTTGTCGGCCGGCACGATATGTTCGTCGGCAATCATGTACTGGTGGAACGGGCTGCCCATCGAACCCGGATAGCCGCAGAAATTGACGATGACCGGCGCGGGTCTGTAGGCGAAGATCTTGGTACGCGCGTGTTTGGTATAGCCGTTCACGTCGACGAGGATGTCGATCTCGTCATCGCAGATCAGTTTCGCGGCGTCGGCATCGGTGAGCGTCGCGATGTCACGCCAGCAATCGACCGCCTTCTTCATCCGCGTCTGGGTTTCGTCATGCAGTACAGGATCGCCGCAATAATAGGCGTAGATCTCGACCTTCTGCTTGTCGTGCAGCTCAAGCACTTCCCGAAGAGCAAAGCCGACAGCGTGGTCGCGCAGGTCGGAAGAGACGTAACCGACCCGCAGGCGCTGACCGGTACCGGTCTTCTGTTTCGGCGTGCGGCGCTGCAGTTCCTTCGTTTCGACACGCCCGACCAGCGACCTGTTGTAGCGATAGGCCTTGGCGAGCTGGAACATCGGATCATCCGAATAGCAGGCAAGTGTCAGCGGCGACATCGCATCGATCATCTGCCGCTGCGTGGCATGGGTCGAAGGCGTCAGCACCGGCCATTTGCACTGGCGCTGACGGAGCGCGCTCCAGTGCTGTCCGGCTTCCGGCTTGTCCGGCCGCAGTTCGATCGCCTGCCACAGCGCCGTTTCGGCCTCTTCCATCAGGCCGGCATTTTCCATCACGCGGCCGATATGCTGAAGCGTCATCAGCCGGTGGCTGACCCGGTCTGCCGTGGTCTCTGCCGTCAGCGTCGTAAAAGCCTGCCATTGCTGGATCGCCTGCACAGCAAGACCGCCGTCTTCGAATGCGCGGCCCAGATTGATATGCGCCGGGCCGAAAGCGGGATCGAGCTTCAGGCAGGCCCGCAAGGCATTGATCGCGCCGGAAAGATCGTTCAACTGGCGCAGCGTGACGGAATAGTTGAAATAAACGAGATGCAGGAAGGGATTGCCGTCGTTAAACGCGATCCAGGCCTTGTAGATTTCCGCGGCCTCGGCTTTTTGCCCGGCAGCGCTGCGGTTTTCGGCAACAGTGAAAAGATCGGTGAAGGCAAGCCGCTGTGTGCGCGCAAGTTCCAGAATTTCGGCAAGCGGGGCGTCGGAAGGTAAGCTCATCTTGTCAACCTTGGCATCGATAAAATTCAAAAATCTATGATGTAGGCAATAACGTCGCCGGCCTTGCCTGGACATTCGCCGGCATCATGCCGGACATCTCAGGTCTTATCGCCTTGGAACGACCATCGGCAAGGGTGCCTAAATGTGTGTCCCCATCGGATTCACAGAACTCTCGGCAATGCGTCAACGTGATACCGGCTCAGTGCTGCATATCCGCGCAAAGATTGCATTTTAGCATCTGGCTTAAATGCTGCTTGAGGACGCGCTGTTACAAGATCGGACAGACTGAGATCCGCGACAGAGTTGGTCATGAGCGCAGGCGTAAAATCTCCGGACAATCCCACCTCGCATACGCTTTTGGGCCTGCAGGTCTCGACACTCGGTTGGAATGCGGCGCTGGCCCATGCGCAAGAGCTTGCTCTGTCGCAAGGCAAGCCTGCAACAATCGCCTTCCTGGACGAAGCAAAGTTCGCCGCTCTCCTGCTCGGGGGAGGCCGTGACGATAGGCATCATCTTCTCCTGCCAGCCGGTGGTAAGTTTCTGCGTCTGCTGTTGAAATTTATCTGGCGAAAGCGGCCGCTTGAGGCGGCGTTTACAGCCGCCGGCTTCATCTCGGCTCTGTTGACCTATTTCGCCGCCCCACGCCGTATTGGCCTTGTCGGTGATGACAAAAGTCGCGCAGAGGCTCTTTGTACCCACTTGGCCCGTCATGCGCCCTGGCATGAATTCGTCGCCATTGCGCCCGATACAAGCCTCTCCGGTCGCCTCGATCTGGTGATCGCCGAAGCTGCGGTCGCGGGCCGGCATATGGAACGTCGCCTCGAAGGCCTCGATATCGGGCTTGTGATCATGGCGGGCAGGGGACTTCACGGGCTCGCCCGTCCGCTGCCGGTATCGACCGGTACTCAACCCTCGATTTCCAAGCCGTCATTGGCCTGACGGTTAACCTTTTGTTTGCCACGAAAATTTAGACTGCGTTAATGAGCGCGGGCAATGTCGGCTCCGCTGCGCGCAGAGGTGGTGAGCGATGTATGGGCCGGTTGATGCCGATGCGGAAGACAGGCAAGCGTCTGACGAGACGCCGTCGATCTATCGCCGGCTCCATTCCGTTGCCTTGGCGCTTGGCCCGGTCCTTGGAATGACCGCCGCTTTCGGCATCACCATACCCTTCGTCGCCCTGCAGCTCCAGGGCACGCAGTTCAGATCCGAGACACAGATCGCGGTTGTCGCCCAAGGCGGAGACAGGATCCATTCCGCCATGCAGGAGCTTGGCTCGAAGGCGGCTCTGGACAATGTGATCCGCACCCTCAACCTTGCCAGCGGCGAGGAAAACCGTCCGACAATCGTTCGCGTCATCTCGGAGGTTCTGTCCGGTGATGTGACGACCGTTTCGCAGACCGAGGAGGCTGCACGCCAGCGGCTGAGGGATGCGATCTCCATCCGCTACGATACCGCCGGCAGCAGGGTTTTGCTCGCCGCGAAAGCCGATGATCCGCAGACCGCGGCGGCAATCGCCAACCAGCTGGGCGGCGAATTCCGGCGCGCGCTCGTCTCGAATGTCGGCGAAACGCCAAGCCCGCAGGTGGAAGCCATGCGCAAGGCGGCTGGCCGGGCGGAAGCCGCGCTCGCCGGTTTTGTCGGCAGGCTGGACGGTGACGCGCGCGAAAAACTTCAGTCGCTGCATGACGAGCGCCGCGACCTTGAGACCGATATTGCCGGTGCCGAACAGCGTTTGGCGGAACTGCGTGACAAGCAGCAGATGGCATCGGCGATGAAACTCGCCGATGTGCTCGCCCGGCCGCTTCCCGACAGCCTGGAATTTACCGGTCTCGAATATGAACGGCAGCGTTATGTCCAGGCCGAGCTGAGCGCACAGCAGCTTGCCGTCGATCTCGGCCCGCTCCACCCGCGGCTGGTTGCGGCGAAGGGCGCGCTCGATGGCGCCAGGCGCGATATCGGCAGTGCCCTGCGCCAGCTCGTGGCCTCGCTCGACAGTGATGTCGCCGCGACGACAAAGTCCCTATCCGATCTCAAGGATCGTAAGACTGCTCTCGATGCCGACAGGCCGCTCACCGAAACGGCCACGCAACTGGCATCGCTGCAGGCAGCAGCCGAGGAAGCGCGCCACAATCTCGAAAAGCTCGAGGCGAGTTCGCATGATGCAGCCCGACCTGTGTCTGCATCCATGCCGCCCGTCCTGGTCCCGGCCTCGTCGGCCACCGCCGAGCGCCTTGGACCGGACGTGTTAAAACTCGCCGGAGCTGGTGCTCTCGCGGGAATGTTTGCTGGAATTGCATTGGCTGCGATGCGCTATCGACGCCAGTCGAAACTCGCCGAAGAATTCGACGACATGTCCGTTGATCTCGATCTGTCCGAAGACGATCTCCCGGTCGAACGGCAATTCGTCCGAAGCGGGAACGAACCCGTTGCCGACGAGCTTATCGTCGATAACATCGCACCGGCCCATGACGACGATAGGCGCTATCACGATCACGAGCCCGTCGAGGAACGGTTTGCCGCAAACGATACCACCTTCGGTGACCGGATGCGGGCGTTGCTCATCGAAAACCGTCTGCCCGCTAAGGACACGGCTCTGCCGCAGCATGTAGGCGCTTTGGTCGACCAGTCCCTGAACCGCCGTGGCGAGGAGAATTGGCAGCTTTGGGCCGATGCCGCTGAAGCTGCCCCCGATTACGATCAGGACAAACTGCGCGAGCTTCAGCGCGAACTCGCAGAACTTCGCGAACTGGTCGCCGAACAGACCGCGCGCCGGTTCAAGGCGACGGGCTGACCCGGACCATTCGGCACAAACTCCTTGCATTTGCTTGCTTGGGACAGCATAGGGCGTTCACGGGCAATCGACCGTGGTGCGATCGCCTATTTTGACGCTGTCGAGCGAGGAGTTCACCGTGGCATTTGTGATTGATGGCAAGGAAGCGGCCGCTTCCGTCATTTCCGCTGTAACCGAAGCGTCCGGATCGCTGGTAGACAAGACCGGCGTCAAGCCGGGCCTCGCGGTCGTCATCGTCGGCAATGATCCGGCAAGCCATGCCTATGTCAATTCCAAGGGCAAGATGGCCAAGCAATGCGGCTTCAATTCCATCCAGCACACGCTACCGGAAGAGACGACACAGGAAGACCTGCAAGCTCTCGTCGATACGCTCAACGCTGATCCGGCGATCCATGGCATTCTCGTGCAATTGCCTTTGCCGAAGCATTTCGATTCCGATGCCATCATCCAGTCGATCCTGCCGGAAAAGGACGTCGATGGCCTGAACATCGCCAATGCCGGCAAGATCGCAACCGGCGATCTCGAAACCGGCCTCATCTCCTGCACCCCGGCCGGCGCGATGCTGCTCGTCAAGCGCGTCCATGGCGAGGATCTGTCGGGCCTCAATGCCGTCGTCATCGGTCGCTCCAACCTGTTCGGCAAGCCGATGGGCCTTCTACTTCTCGCGGCAAATGCCACCGTCACCATGGCGCATTCGCGCACAAAGGATCTCGCATCCGTCTGCCGCAACGCCGATATTCTGGTTGCCGCCGTCGGCCGGGCTGAAATGGTCAAGCGCGACTGGGTAAAACCGGACGCAACCGTCATCGATGTCGGGATCAACCGCGTACCGGCACCGGAAAAGGGTGAGGGCAAGACCAAGCTTGTCGGCGACGTCGCTTTCGCCGAAGCCTCCGAGGTTGCAGGCTCGATCACCCCGGTTCCGGGCGGTGTCGGCCCGATGACCATCGCCATGCTGATGGCCAATACGGTAATCGCCGCTCACCGCGCCGCCGGCCTTTCCGCACCGAAATTCTGACCCCATAGGATGTGGCATTGCGGCGGCGCGACAATCGGTTGCGCCAGTGCCCCCTTGATTCCTTCGAAATTGCGTTAAATCACTATCCCGACTGGCTTCTTTTGAATTGGGGGCCGCGACGTAGATCAACATGATCGAACGCTGACGGGAGGATGATTTGATGAGGACTTCGGTATGGATCGGCACCGCCATGGTCGCCCTGATCGCAGGTGCGGCTCACGCGCAGGAACTGAAATTTCCGCCGGGTGAAGACCCGAAGTTCAATTGGAAGAGCTTCGAGGATTTCAAGGCCGCCCATGCCGATATCAAGGGCGAGAGCCTGACCCTGTTCGGTCCCTGGCGCGGTGAAGACGAGGTCCTGTTCAACAGCGTGCTTGCCTATTTCAACGCCGCAACCGGCGCCAACGGCAAATACTCCTCCTCGGAGAATTACGAGCAGCAGATCGTTATCGATACCCAGGCAGGCTCGCCGCCCAACATCGCCATCATCCCGCAGCCCGGCCTTCTGGCCGACCTGTCCACCAAGGGGTTCCTGACGCCGCTCGGTCAGGAAAATGCCGATTGGGTCAAGACCAATTACGGCTCCGGCGAAGACTGGATCCGCTACGGCACCTACAAGGGCAAGGACGGTAAGGAAGGTTATTTCGGCTTTCCCTTCAAGGCCGATCTGAAATCCATGGTCTGGTACGTGCCGGAAAACTTCGAGGAAGCCGGTTACGAAGTCCCCAAGACCATGGAGGAGCTCGTTGAACTGACCGACCAGATCGTCGAGGACGGCGGCGTGCCGTGGTGCATCGGTCTCGGTTCCGGCGGCGCCACCGGATGGCCGGCCACCGATTGGGTCGAGGACATGATGCTGCGCACCCAGACGCCGGAAACCTATGACAAATGGGTATCCAACGAAGTGAAATTCGACGACCCGGCGGTGGTCGGCGCGATCGAGGAATTCGGCAAGTTCGCCAAGAACGACAAATATGTCGCCGGTGGCGTGGCGGCCGTTGCCTCGACAGACTTCCGCGACAGCCCGAAGGGCCTCTTCGACATCCCGCCGAAATGCTACCTGCATCACCAGGCATCCTTCGTTCCGTCCTTCTTCCCGCCGGACAAGGAGCTCGGTGTCGATGCGGACTTCTTCTACATGCCGACTTACGCTTCCAAGCCTGAACTCGGCACGCCGGTTCTCGGCGCCGGCACATTCTTCGCCATCACCAAGGACAGTCCAGCCGCCAAGGCCTTCATCGAATTTTTGAAGACGCCGATTGCCCATGAAGTCTGGATGGCTCAGGCCTCGTTCCTCACGCCGTACAAGGGGGTCAATCTGGATGCCTATGCCAATGACGTCCTGAAGAAACAGGGCGAACTCCTCACCAATGCGACGACTTTCCGCTTCGACGCATCCGACCAGATGCCCGGCAAGATCGGCGCCGGCGCCTTCTGGACCGGCATGATCGACTATGTCGGCGGCAAGGACGCCAAGACGGCGGCAACCGAGATCCAGAAGGCCTGGGACGGGTTGAAGTAGGGCATCATTCGGGGCTGCCCCTCACCCCGCCTCCGC
>UBXM01000026.1:0-99614 GCA_900469445.1 Hyphomicrobiales bacterium | reverse complement strand
GAAGGTGCCGGCAGGCGGATGAGGGGCAAACCCACCAGACAATCAGCATTCACGGGAGGGGCAGCATGGCATCGCAGATCGTATCGGCCTTCGGGGCGGTAATCGCCGGCGTGTTTGGATGCGCGCTCTATTACTGGCTTTCCGACAAGCTTCTGCAACTTGTCCTGCCGGTGCGCTCGGGCGACGTGCAGCGGATTTCGGCGAACCTCAAGACCCATGCAGCGATCCGCCCCTGGCTTTTTCTCGGCCCCGCGCTGCTGCTGATGATCGTCTACCTCGTCTATCCCGTCATCGCGACCTTCATCCTGTCCTTCTACGACCGATCAGGCGGCAATTTCGTCGGGCTCGCCAATTACAAATGGGCGGCGACCGATGGCCAGTTCCGTCAGTCGATCTTCAACAACATCCTCTGGCTCGCCGTCGTGCCCGCTGCATGCACCTTTTTCGGCCTCGTCATAGCGGTGCTGACCGACCGCATTTGGTGGGGCAATATCGCCAAAAGCCTGATCTTCATGCCGATGGCGATCTCCTTCGTCGGCGCCTCCGTCATCTGGAAATTCATCTACGAATATCGCGGCGCGGACGGCACGCAGATCGGCCTTTTGAACGCCATCGTCCAGTATTGCGGCGGCGATCCGCAGGTTTGGATTGCCATGCCGATCTGGAACAACTTCTTTCTGATGGTGATCCTGATCTGGATCCAGACCGGTTTCGCCATGGTCATCCTGTCGGCAGCACTTCGCGGCATTCCGGAAGAGACGATCGAGGCTGCCGTCATCGACGGTGCCAATGGCTGGCAGATCTTCTGGAAGATCATGGTGCCGCAGATCTGGGGCACGATCGCCGTCGTCTGGACGACGATCACCATCCTCGTCCTCAAGGTCTTCGATATCGTGCTGACCATGACCAACGGCCAGTGGAACACGATGGTTCTGGCCAACCTGATGTTCGACTGGATGTTCCGCGGTGGGGGCGACAGTGGCCGCAGCGCCGTCATCGCGCTGATCATCATGGCGGCCGTCACGCCGATCATGATCTGGAACATCCGCCAGGCCAGCGAAGACCGGGGAGGGCACTGAGATGAACGCCGCGATCAACCTCCGCCGCATCGGCCTGCCACGCCTCATCGTGCATTTTTCGGTGCTCGTCATCTGCATTCTCTGGCTGATCCCGACGATCGGCATCCTCGTCACCTCGCTGCGTGACCCGGGGCAGATCGCCTCCTCCGGCTGGTGGACGGCTTTCAGCGGTGCCGCGGAAACAAGCGCGGCGCGGCTGGGCGATCCGTCGACCGCAAGACAGGACGGACCGAACTACGTGATCTCCGGCTCGGTCTTCGATAGCGAAGATGCCGGCGCCAAGGGCAGCGTCCGCGCCTTCGGCACGAAAGTCGCAGCCCCGACGGAATTTGCCGCCGGTGAAGCCGCGGATATCGGTGACGGCGAGACGCTGACTGTCAACGAGGACGGTGGTTACGTCTATTCGAAGAACGCGCCCTTCGACGACAAGCGCGGCAAGCGCGTCTATCTCTCCGTCGCGCAGCCGGCATCCTTCACGCTCGACAACTACCGCACGGTACTAACGTCCCAGGGCATCGGCCAGGCCTTTGTCAATTCGCTGACGGTGGCCATCCCGGCAACCATCATCCCCATCCTGATTTCGGCTTTTGCAGCTTACGCCCTGTCATGGATGCATTTTCCCGGCCGGGCGATCATCATCGCGGTTGTCGTCGGCCTGATCGTCGTGCCGCTGCAGATGTCGCTCATCCCGCTATTGAAAATGTATAACGAGATCGGCGCCTTCTTCGGCATCGCGTCGCGCAGTTATGTCGGCATCTGGCTCGCTCACGCGGCCTTCGGCATGCCGCTCGCCATCTACCTTTTGCGCAACTATATCGCCGGTCTGCCCAAGGAAGTCATCGAATCCGCCCGTGTCGATGGCGCCAGCGATTTCGAGATCTTCGTGCGGATCGTGCTGCCTCTGTCCTTCCCCGCACTGGCATCCTTTTCGATCTTCCAGTTCCTCTGGACCTGGAACGACCTTCTCGTCGCCATGGTCTTCCTCGGCACGGGCAAGGATCAACTGGTGCTGACCGGCGCACTCAACGCGCTGCTCGGTTCCATGGGCGGAAAGTGGGAAATCCTCACCGCTTCCGCCTTCATTACCATCATTGTCCCGATTATCGTCTTTTTTGCCCTGCAGCGATATCTCGTCCGCGGCCTCCTCGCGGGCTCAGTCAAGGGCGGCTGATCGATCACGAACGAACAAGGATATTGAATGAGCATTTCCGCAGCAGCAGTCGCGACGCCTGACAATGCCCAGGATGGGTCCCCCGACCGGGATTGGTGGCGTGGCGCTGTCATCTACCAGATCTACCCGCGCTCCTTCCAGGATTCGAACGGCGACGGCATTGGCGACCTGAAGGGTATTACCGCCCGCCTGCCGCATATCGCAGCGCTCGGTGCCGATGCCGTCTGGATTTCGCCCTTCTTCCCGTCGCCGATGAAGGATTTCGGTTACGACGTGTCGAACTATATCGATGTCGATCCGATGTTCGGCACGCTGTCGGATTTCGATGGCCTGATCGCCGAAGCCCATCGCCTCGGCATCAAGGTGATGATCGATCTGGTCATGTCCCATTCGTCCGACCAGCATCCCTGGTTCATCGAAAGCCGCTCCTCGCGCTACAACCCCAAGGCCGACTGGTATGTCTGGGCCGATGCCAAGCCCGACGGTTCGCCGCCCAATAACTGGCTGTCGATCTTCGGCGGATCCGCCTGGCATTGGGATCCGACGCGCATGCAATATTACATGCACAACTTCCTCACCTCGCAGCCGGACATGAACCTGCATAATGCCGAAGTGCAGGATGCGCTGCTCGACATGACCCGTTTCTGGCTGAAACGCGGCGTCGACGGTTTTCGTCTCGACACCATCAACTTCTATTTCCACGACAGGGAACTGCGCGACAATCCGGCGCTTGAGCCGTCACGCCGCAACGCGTCCACCGCGCCGGCGGTCAACCCCTACAATTTCCAGGAACATCTCTACGACAAGAACCGACCGGAGAACCTGGAATTCCTCAAGCGTTTCCGCGCCGTACTCGATGAATTTCCGGCCATTGCTGCCGTCGGTGAAGTGGGCGACAGCCAGCGCGGTCTGGAGATCGTCGGCGAATACACGTCCGATGGCGACAAGATGCACATGTGTTACGCCTTCGAGTTCCTGGCGCCCGATCAGCTCACACCCGCGCGCGTGGCGGAAACCCAGAACGCCTTTGCCACGGCCGCACCGGAAGGCTGGGTTTGCTGGGCTTTCTCCAACCACGATGTTGTCCGCCATGTCAGCCGTTGGGGCCAGGAAGTTCTCGACCGCGAAGGCTTCGCCAAGATGCTGTCCGCCATCCTTCTGTCCCAGCGCGGTTCTGTCTGCATCTATCAGGGTGAGGAACTCGGCCTGACGGAAGCCGACATCGCCTATGCGGACCTGCAGGATCCTTACGGCATCCAGTTCTGGCCGGAATTCAAGGGCCGTGATGGCTGCCGCACGCCGATGGCCTGGGATGCGCAGGCGCTGCAGGCCGGCTTCTCGACTGCCGAACGCACATGGTTGCCCATCCCGGTCGAACACCAGCTGAAAGCCGTCAGCGCTCAATATGGCGATCCGGCCTCGGTGCTGGAACAGTACCGGCGTTTCCTCGCCTTCCGGAAGGCGCATCCCGCGCTGTCGAAGGGCGAGATCGGCTTTCTGGCCACGGACGAGCCTCTGCTTGCCTATGAAAGACAGTATGGCAACGAGACCATCCTGTGCATGTTCAACATGAGCCCTAATTCCGTCTCTGCAGCACTGCCGGATGGAAATTGGGAAGTACTGGAAGGGCATGGGTTCGAGACAGCGCTACAAGACCGCATGATCGAATTGCCGGCCTGGGGCGGGTTCTTCGCCCGGCAGGTTTAGAGCAATTCCAGCAAAAGTGGGAACCGGTTTTGCGTCCGAAATGGCGCAAAACCAGGAAGATCAAGATAGGGGAGGAGGGTAGGTCATGACCGGCGTAACGCTCAAGGAAATCCGCAAGTCCTATGGTCAGGTCAAGGTGCTGCACGGCATCGATCTGGAAATAGAGCAGGGTGAGTTCATCGTTTTCGTCGGCCCGTCCGGCTGCGGGAAATCGACCCTGCTTCGCATGATCGCCGGGCTTGAAACGGTAACCTCGGGCGAGATGTCGATCGATGGCCAGCTGGTCAACGAAATACCGCCCTCCCGTCGTGGCATTGCCATGGTCTTCCAGTCCTATGCGCTCTACCCGCATATGTCGGTCTACGACAACATGGCCTTCGGCATGAAGATTGCCCGTGAAGCCAAAACCGAGATCGACCGCCGTGTCCGGGCGGCGGCCGATATCCTCCAGCTCACCCCCTATCTCGACCGCCTGCCGAAAGCGCTCTCCGGCGGCCAGCGCCAGCGTGTCGCCATCGGTCGCGCCATCTGCCGTAACCCCAAGGTCTTCCTCTTCGACGAGCCTCTTTCCAATCTCGATGCGGCGCTGCGCGTCGCGACCCGTATCGAGATCGCCAAGCTCAAGGAGAAGATGGCGGATACGACGATGATCTACGTCACCCACGATCAGGTCGAGGCGATGACGCTGGCCGATCGGATCGTGGTTCTGTCCGCAGGCCGGATCGAGCAGGTCGGCCCGCCGCTGGAGCTTTATGAACGCCCGGCCAACCTTTTCGTCGCCCGTTTCATCGGGTCACCGGCCATGAACATCCTGCCGGTGACGGTAAGCGAACCGGGCACCAATGCAACGGTCAGCTTCAAGGCTGGCCGGTACACCGGCGTGCCGATCGCGGTTCCCGCCGGCGACAAGGGCAAGCCGGCAAGCCTTGGCATACGCCCGGAAGATCTGGAGATTTCGACAGGCGATGATTACCTCGTCGAGGGCCGTGTCCTGCTGGTCGAAGCACTCGGCGAAGTAACCCTGCTTTACCTTGAGGGAGGAGCAGGAGAAGAGCCGATCATCGTGAAATTGCCGGGCACATCCGATGTCTCGAAGGGCGATATAGTCCGTCTCAAGGCCGCCGCCGAAAAGCTGCATCTGTTCAATTCCGAAGGCAGGACATATCGGGCCTGAACGGTAAGAGTGGGTTCACCACATCGCACGAACCGGCAAGTTATCCTGTGCAGAAACTGGACGCGCCAACCCCTTGTTAAACTTCACGGCCTAGTCTCCGATTGCATATATAGGAGTGATGCACGTGGGTGCGGTGCCAATTAACAAAAATCATTATCTGAACAAGGAAGAATCTTTCATGTACGACCGCGAGCAGCGGTTCAAGATGGAAGACACCATGAACGCCGGTCGTATCGAATACACCGAAAAGGCCATCCTCAACATGGCGCAGCGCCGCTGCGACGTGTTGCAGATTTCCCAGAGCGGCGCGGTCCTGGGCCTGCTGACGCAGTATAATCTTCCCCAGCAATTCTATCTCGACATCCCGGATGCCCGCATCAACAAGGTCGGCTGTCTCCTGATGCGCGTCAACATGAACAACACGATCGAAGTCCGTTTTCTGCGCCTGATGACGCAGAAGGAGCTGGACCGCATCTTCGTTTTCTCGACCCATCCCAAGCATCGCGACCGCAAGATGGATGTTCGCACCTGGTAGCAAGCGCGTCTCAGTGAGCGATCCTTTCGGGGCGTCCGCAATCTCACCCCGTTGCCGACGATTTGTTTCAGGATAGTTCAGGCCTTGGCGAGCGCCTCCAGCACGATCTGCTTCAGTTTCAGGTCGGGTACCTCGCTGAAGATCAGGTCTTCGCGCCCGAAATAGCTCTTCTTGTTGATTGCCGACCAGTCGTTGCAAACGATCCGGTATGTCTGCCTGCCTTCGGCAAGTGCAGGCGCGGCATAGAGGAAGTCACCTGTGCGCGCCGCAAGCGGCATGTCCCGGTCCTGATTGCATCGCTCGATGATCGCTGCAAGCGTTGCGGCATCCACTTCCGCCACCATCAGTTTTCCGTCGAAGCGTAGCCCGGCATTATAATCGAAACGGCTGACATCGCCGGAAGGCAGCCCGGTGCCGAAAGATGTGTGCCCGATAAAGCCGAGATCGGCGCCGGTCCTGCTGGCCATGGCCGCTGCGGCAAATCGTGCGACCTCGCCTAGCGCCATGGCCTCTGGCAGATGAACCGCCACGGCGCGCTCCTCATCCTTCAGATGTTTGGCGAGAACCGCGGGAATGAGGTCTTTCAGCGTGGCGGAGGAGAGGGCGAGACGCTCGATCTTCACGCGCTCGATCTCGGCCGCCTTTCCGGGCGCGGCAAAGGTCGCAACGGTCAGCATCGACGACCATGAACCCGTGTGAAGATAACGGGTCTCGCCCTGGCTGTGTTCGAGGATCAGGTGGTCATGTCCGCCGATCATCAGCGTGCCGTCCGGCAAGACGGGAAGAATGTCCCGGTCCGGCACCACGCCGGCATGGCTGAGCACGATCTTGTAACCATCTCCCGCGAGCAGGCCCGGCAGTTGCGCTTTCGCCCATTCGACAGGTCTGGGAATGTCCAGCATCTCGCGTGTCGCTTTGGGATAGGTGTTGATCGCATCGGTCCCGAGAGCGGCTATTTTGATCTTCATGCCGTCTGCATCGATTTCGGCGCTCGCCGGCGCAAAGGGTTTGCCCGTCCGTTTGTCATTGATGTTGCTGACAACCTTGATGCCAAGGCCACCGGCACGTTCGACGAAATGCGCAAGATCGTGGTCGAAATCCGCTTCGTGATTGCCGATATTGATCACGGTCGGAGCAAGCTGTGCCAGTGCTCCGAGCAGCGCCCAGTCGATCTCGCCTGCGGATCGCGATCCGACGACGTTCCCGCTTTCGAACACGTCGCCATTGATCAGGATGATTTGGGGAATGCTTGCCGCAGCAACCTGGTTTTCGATGGTTGCCAGCAGCTGGCCCATGCGTTCGTAGGCCGAATGCAGATCAGACAGGATGATTGCCTGGAAGCCGCCTTGAGCTGAAGGTGCCGATATCGGCACGAGCGACATGAGTGCGGTTGAGGCAAAAAGAGCCACGAGGCTGCGGCGGCTGATGGCGAAGTTCATGAAGCGATCCCCCGGGCATGTGCGAAAGCCCGGGGAGCCTATTAGATGCGGTTAAAGACAATCAAGTGACGGTCTTTGACGATGGTCACGCAAATACGCTGGCGCCTTGATCAGCCCGTCCGACATTGCGACGGAAGGCCGAAAACAGCTCGCGGCCCATGCCGAACTCGTTTTCGGACAGGTCTGCTTCGGCCGGCTTGCGCGCATCGAATTCCGCAGCATCGACCAGCACTTCAAGCGTGCCCGCAACCGCGTCGAGACGGATTATGTCGCCGTCACGGATCTTGGCGATCGCGCCGCCATCGCAAGCTTCCGGCGTCATGTGGATCGCCGCCGGCACCTTGCCGGAAGCGCCCGACATGCGTCCGTCGGTAACCAGCGCCACCTTGAAACCGCGGTCCTGCAGCACGCCGAGCGGCGGCGTCAGGCGGTGAAGTTCCGGCATGCCGTTGGCCTTCGGTCCCTGGAAACGGACGACGGCAATGAAATCACGGTTCAGCTCGCCGCGCTTGAACGCGTCCTGCAGGCCCTGCTGATCCTGGAAGACGACAGCAGGCGCTTCGATGACGTGGCGCTCCGGCTTGACGGCCGAGATCTTGATGACGCCATGGCCGACATTGCCGGAAAGCATCTTCAAGCCGCCGGTCTTCTGGAACGGCTGGTCGATGGTCGTCAGCACCTTGGGGTCACCGCTGACATCCGGCACGCTCTCGCGCGTCACCTGTCCATCGACACCGAGCTTCGCTTCCACCGTATAGGCTTCCAGTCCGTGGCCGAAGACGGTGCGCACGTCATCATGCACATAACCTTCGCGCAGCAGCTGCTTGATCAGGAAGCCCATGCCGCCGGCAGCATGGAAATGGTTCACATCGGCAAGCCCGTTCGGATAGACGCGGGCAAGCAGCGGAACGGCATCCGACAGTTCGGAAATATCCTGCCATGTCAGGTGAATGCCGGCAGCCCGCGCCATGGCGACGAGATGCATCGTGTGATTGGTCGAGCCACCCGTCGCATGCAGGCCGACAACGCCGTTGACGATCGAGCGTTCGTCGATCATCTCGCCGGCCGGCGTGAATTCGTTGCCCATGGCGGTAATGGCGAGCGCCCGCTTGGCGGCTTCGCGGGTGAGAGCCTCGCGCAGCGGCGTGCCCGGATTGACGAAGGAAGCGCCGGGCATATGGAAGCCCATGATTTCCATCAGCATCTGATTGGAATTGGCCGTGCCGTAGAAGGTGCAGGTGCCGGGGCCATGATAGGATTTGGATTCCGCTTCCAGCAGCTCGGGGCGGCCGACCTTGCCTTCCGCATAAAGCTGGCGGATGCGCGACTTCTCGTCATTCGGCAGGCCCGAAGTCATCGGACCTGCGGGAATGAACACGGCCGGCAGATGGCCGAAGGAAAGCGCTGCAATGACGAGGCCCGGAACGATCTTGTCACAGATGCCGAGATAGACGGACGCGTCGAACATGTTGTGGCTGAGGCCGATACCGGCAGCCATGGCGATCGTATCGCGCGAGAAGAGCGAAAGCTCCATTCCCGGCTGGCCCTGCGTGACGCCGTCGCACATGGCCGGCACCGCACCTGCCACCTGCGCAATGCCGCCGGCTTCACGGGCTGCATCGCGGATGATCTGCGGAAAGGTCTCGTAAGGCTGGTGCGCCGACAGCATGTCGTTATAGGCGGTGATGATGCCGAGGTTCGGAACGACATCTCCTGCGAGCGCGTCCTTCTCGGCGGGGGAACAGACGGCAAATCCATGTGCCAGGTTACCGCAGGAAAGAACGGTCCGATGTGGCCCCTTGGCGACCGCTCGCTGCAATCGATCCAGATAGGCCTCGCGATGCGGTTTGGATCGTTCGACTATCCTTGCCGTGATCGCCTGAATGCTGGAATGCGCCGCCATGTCAAAGTCTCCTTCGGTCAATCCCGGGTTGGGAGAGGCCGAAGCCACCGGGATCATGGATATGATAAGTCATCCGGCGCCCTGTCGTCGGGCGCCGGAGCGAGCCCTTATGGAGCCCAGTATATATCGAGCGGCGAAACCGCTCTGTTGAGCACGGCGCGGATCGGCATCTCGGTTTCGTCCGATCCGCCTTCAGCCTTCTCAAGCACGTCCTTCTTTTCCTGACCTTCGATATGCAGCACCAAAAGGCGCGCGTCCGAAAGGGCGGAGAAAGTGAAGGTCAGCCGCTCTTCGCCTGCACCTTCGGCCGCCATGGTCATCACGCCGCGCGGCGTCGAAAGATCGAGCGCCTTCGCCAGATGGTTGCCATGCGGGAAGAACGATGCGGTATGCCCATCGCCGCCCATGCCGAGGATCGCCACATCGAACGGCTTGCCGATCGAGGCCGTTTCCTTCGTTGCGATCTCGGCCGCAGCGTCGATCGAAGGTGCTTCATGGTAGAGGGGGATGAAGGTCGCAGCCGCAGCCTTGTCCTTCAACAGATGCGTCGCGACCAGAAGATGGTTGGAACGCGAGCTGTCGGCCGGCACGAACCGTTCGTCCACCAGTGTCACCGAAACCTTCGCCCAGTCGAGATCCTTGCCCGAAAGCGCTTCGAAGAAACGCTTCGGCGTCGATCCACCGGAGACGGCGATGGACGCCGTCCCTTTTTCCGAAATCGCCGCCTTCAGCCTGACGGATACTGCGTCCGCAAGAGCTGAAGCAAGAGCGGCGCCATCGGCAAATATATTCATGGTCGAGGTCATGGTCTCAGCCTTCGTGCCAGGTACGGCCGTCACGCTCGATCAGGGCAATCGCCTGGCTCGGACCCCAGGTGCCGGCGGTATAACCCTGCGCCACCTGTCCGGTTTCTTCCCAGCCCTTGAGGATCGGGTCGACCCATTCCCACGCCGCTTCCACTTCGTCGCGGCGCATGAACAGCGTCTGGTTGGCGCGGATCGTGTCCATCAGCAGGCGCTCATAGGCATCGGGGCTGCGGGCGTTGAAGGCTTCCGCAAAGCTCATGTCGAGCGAGACATTGCGCAGGCGCATGCCGCCCGGACCCGGATCCTTGATCATCAGCGACTGCTTGACGCCTTCATCCGGCTGCAGGCGGATGATCAGCTGGTTCGCCGAGATACGGCCCGCTGCCGTGTCGAAGATGTTGTGCGGTACCGGCTTGAAGGTGATGACGATTTCCGACATCCGTTCCGTCAGGCGCTTGCCCGTGCGGATATAGAAGGGAACGCCGGCCCAGCGCCAGTTGCCGATTTCGGCCTTGATGGCGACGAAGGTCTCGGTATTGGAGACGCCGCCTTCCAGCTCTTCCAGATAGCCCTTGACCGGGCCGCCCGCGGATGCACCGGCGCGGTACTGTCCGCGCACCGTCATCTGCTCGCAATTGTCGGCGGTAATCGGCTTCAGGGCGCGAAGAACCTTGAGCTTTTCGTCACGTACCGCTTCGGAATTCATCGACGACGGAGTTTCCATCGCAACAAGGCACAAGAGCTGCATGATGTGGTTCTGAACCATGTCGCGCAGCGCGCCGGCCGTATCGTAATAACCCGCGCGACCTTCCAGGCCGACGGATTCGGCAACCGTGATCTGCACGTGGTCGATATAGTTGGCGTTCCACAGCGGCTCGTAGAGCGCATTGGCAAAACGCAGAGCCATCAGGTTCTGCACCGTCTCTTTGCCGAGATAGTGGTCGATACGGTAGATCTGTTCTTCCTTGAACACCTTGCCGATCGTGTCGTTCAGTTCCTGTGCCGAAGCAAGATCACGGCCGATCGGCTTTTCGACAACGATACGCGTCGACTTGGTGATCAGCTTGTGGTCACGGATCTTTTCCGAAATCGCGCCAAAAATGGCAGGGGCGACGGCGAGATAGAAGGCGCGCACGCGCTCCTTGCCGGTGCCTTCGTCAAGCAGCTTCTTCAGCTTGTCCCAGCCCTGATCGGACTTGGCGTCGACGGGAACATAGAAGATGCGTTCGCAGAACGCCTTGACCTGCGCCTCGTCATACTCGCCCTTCTTCAGATGCTCCTTGAGCGCATCCTCGGCGAACTTGCGGTATTCCTCATTGGAAAGCGCGCTACGCGACGCGCCGATGATGCGCGTCGGCTCCGTGAACTGGCCTTCGATCTGCCGGTGATACAGCGCCGGAAGAAGCTTGCGCTCCGCAAGGTCGCCGGTCCCGCCGAAGACGATGCAATCGAATGGTTCCACTGGAATGATCTGGCTGCTCATCGCTCAACTTTCATCGTGTGTGGTTGGGGTGTGTCTTAATCTAATCGATTTAAAAAGGCTAGCCTGAATGTCGCCTTCAAATACGGTCTCTTAGCGCGAACCAGGTTAATGCAAGGAAAAGCAGAGGTTTACGCATCGCATGTCCTCCCGGAAAGGCGGGTATATCAAGATCGGCAAGCGCGTCGAGTTCGCTTTTCCGCCCGGCGACCATTTCAGCATAAAGTTTGCCGCAGTAATTTGACAGCATCACGCCATGGCCGGAATAACCGCCGATCGATGTCACTCCCGGCATGACCTCGCGCACGAATGGCCGGCGCGGCAGGGTGATCCCGACATTGCCGCCCCAGGCATGGGTAATCCGGACATCCTTCAGCGCCGGATAGGTGGCGACGATTTGGCCGCGGATCGCCTCCGCCGTATCGCTCGGGTTCTTCGAACTATACACCTCACGACCGCCGAACAGCAGCCGGTTGTCCTTCGATTTGCGGAAATAACGCACCACGAAGCGGCTGTCGCAGACCGCTTCCATGCCCGGAATGACATGCGGGAATGCATCGAGCGGCTCGGTTGCCGCAATGAACGAACCGATCGGCATCACATGCGCAGACGTGATCGGTTCCAGATCGCCGATATAGGCATTGGTGGCGATCAGCACCCGGTCGGAAGTCAGCGTGCCTTTCGGCGTCTCGACCCTGATCTTGCCGCCCTCGCGGCGGATCGCCGTCGCCTTGGTATTCTCGTAAATGCCCGCGCCTGCAGCCTTGGCCACCTTCGCCAGCCCGACCAAGAGCTTCAGCGGATGGATATGGCCAGTGCCGGTATCGCGCACACCGCAATAATAATCCTTCGTGCCGACCCGCTCTTGCGTCTCGGCCTTGTCCATGAAGGTCACATGTGGATAGTCGTAGCGCTCGGCTGCGATCTCCGCATTGGCGCGGTATTCGCGCTCATATCCCGGTTTGTGCGACACGTTGAGCTGGCCCGGCATGTAATCGATATCGACACCATGCACTGTCGCAAAATCGAGAAGATGACGCTTGGCGTTTTCTGCCATGTCGAACAGCAGCTTGGAGCGCTCGTATCCCAGCTCCTTTTCAGCCTCTTCGGGCCACCAGCGCTGGCCGGTGCCCAGCTGTCCGCCATTGCGGCCGGAACCGCCGTCGCCGAAATGACCGTCCTCGATCAACGCCACCGAAACGCCGGCCGCGGCAAGATTATAAGCCGCCTGCAATCCGGTATAACCGCCGCCGATGATCGTCACGTCGACAGTCTGTGATCCATCGAGCGAAGCATAGGTGGGGCGCTCGTCGACGCTTGCCTGATACCAGGAAAGACCCGGCGCGATCGGGCTCTGCCATGTATCCATGCGGCTCACCTCAAACGTTGAGAAGCAGGAACTCGCGCTCCCACGGGCTGATCACCTGCATGAATGTCTCGAACTCGCCGCGCTTGACGCCGGCATAGATGCCGATGAATTCCTTGCTGAACACGTCTGCCAGAGCTGGCTCCTCTTCCAGCAGCGAGACGGCCTTGAGCAGATCGCGCGGCAGGTCGATCGCGCCTTCATTGGCGGATTCGTCTGTCGGCGGGGTCGGGTCGATCTTGTTCATCATGCCGAGCAGACCGCAGCCGAGCGAAGCGGCAAGCGCCAGATAGGGATTGGCATCCGAGCTCGGCAACCGGTTTTCCACGCGCCGGGCAACCGGATCGGACACGGGCACGCGGAACGCCGTGGTGCGATTGTCGTAACCCCAGGCGGTGTTGACCGGTGCCGCCATGTCAGGTGTCAGGCGCCGGTAGGAGTTCACATAGGGCGCCATCATGACGAGCGCCTTCGGAACATAGGTTTGCATCCCGCCGATGAACTGGAAGAACTCCTTTGAAGGTTTTCCGTCCTTCTTCGAAAAGATGTTCTTGCCGGTATCGATATCGACGACCGACTGATGGATATGCATGGCCGACCCCGCCTGGCCCTGCATCGGCTTGGCCATGAACGTGGCATAGATACCGTGTTTCAGCGCCGCCTCGCGGATCGTGCGCTTGAACATGAACACCTGGTCGGCCAGTTCCACCGGATCGCCGTGACGAAGGTTGATCTCGAGCTGCGCCGGTCCTTCTTCATGGATCAGCGTGTCGATCTCCAGCCCCTGCTTTTCCGAGAAGTGGTAGATGTCGTCGATCAGTTCGTCGAACTCGTTGATGCCGGCGATCGAATAACCCTGGCCGCCGAGAATGGCGCGACCGGACCGGCCCTTCGGCGGATGCAGCGGATAATCCGGGTCGTCATTCTTGGCGACGAGATAAAACTCGATTTCCGGCGCCACGACCGGCTTCCAGCCACGCTCGTTATAAAGCCTGACGACGTTCTTCAGCACGTTGCGCGGCGTATAGGCGACGGCCGTCCCTTCGGTGTTGACGATATCGCAGATCACCTGCGCCGTCGGGTCAGTTTCCCAGGGCACGACGGAAAGGGTCGAAAGATCCGGCAGAAGCTTCAGGTCGCTGTCGCGCGGCTCGTAGCGAAAACTCGCGGTTTCCTCCGGATATTCGCCGGAAATCGTGTGCCGGTAGAGAGCGGATGGCAGCGCCAGCGATGTGTTGGAGGTGAATTTCGACGACGGCATCATCTTGCCGCGCGGAACGCCGGCCAAGTCGGGCGTGATGCATTCGATATCCTCGATGCCGCGCGCGCGCAGCCAGGCGGCGGCCTCCTGCCAGTCGGTCACGCCGCGAAGCGAGGTCAGCGTTGGTTGGGCGACGGCGGCCTTTGCGACCGTACCGACTTCAGCTGCAGCGGGATTGGCTTTCTTTGTTGGCATGACACACCGGGTGAGGTTGATCGAATGTTCCCATCATAACCACCGAGCGGCAATTGGCGAGGGGGAGGCGTTGACTTTGGGTGAACTATGGCGAAGAGCGGAGGCGGCAACCGCCATAAGTCCAAGGAGTGTCGTTTGGCCCGGAAATTCGATGTGGTGATTTTAGGCGCAGGTGCGGCCGGCATGATGTGCGCCATCCGCGCAGGTGCGCGGGGCCGCTCGGTTCTGGTTCTCGATCATGCCAAGGGACCGGGCGAAAAGATCCGCATTTCCGGCGGCGGGCGCTGCAACTTCACCAATATCCATGCGAGCCCGAAGAATTATCTCTCTGCCAATCCGCATTTCGTCAAATCCGCGCTCGCCCGTTATTCGGCGCAGGATTTCATCGATCTCGTCAATCGGCACAAAATCGCCTTTCACGAAAAGACGCTTGGCCAACTGTTCTGCGACGACAGCGCCAAGGACATCATCCGCATGCTGCTGTCCGAAATGGAAGCGGCAAGGGCCAAGCTCGAATTGCAGACCGGCGTCACCTCAGTCGAGAAATCCACGGACGTTTTTCGCATCGTAACCTCCACTGGCGAGACGATCGAAGCTCGCTCCGTCGTCGTCGCCACCGGCGGCAAGTCGATCCCGAAAATGGGTGCGACTGGTCTCGCTTATGACATCGCCAGGCAGTTCGATCTGAAGCTGGTCGAAACGCGCCCCGGCCTTGTGCCGCTGACGCTCGATCCGGTCCTCCT
Source organism: Hyphomicrobiales bacterium (assembly GCA_900469445.1). Taxonomy (GTDB): domain Bacteria; phylum Pseudomonadota; class Alphaproteobacteria; order Rhizobiales; family Rhizobiaceae; genus Neorhizobium. Next base: position 84,755 of record UBXM01000026.1, on the reverse strand, counting down.
CGAAAAGCTCGCGCCGCTTTCGGGCATCGCAGCACCCGCTGAAATTCGCCATGGCAAGACTGCCTTTCGCGAGGCGCTGCTCTTCACCCATCGTGGCTTGAGCGGCCCTGCAATCCTGCAGATCTCATCCTATTGGCGCGAAGGCGACGAGATCTCTCTTGTGATCGAACCGGATCGCCAGATTGCCGATGAGCTGAAGGCGGCGCGCAAGGCCAACGGCAAGCAACTCGTGCAGACAGCGCTTGCCGAAATCCTGCCCAAGCGGCTGGCACAGTTCTTCGCTGAAAAGCATCCGGCGGCAATGAAACTTGCCGATTGTTCCGACAAGGTTTTCGATGCGGTTGCAGCCTCCGTCCAGGATTGGCGCATTCGTCCCGCAGGTTCGGAAGGTTATCGCACGGCGGAAGTCACCCTCGGCGGCATCAATACTTCGGAGCTCGATTCAAAAACGATGCAGGCGAAGTCCGTGCCGGGCCTCTACTTCATCGGAGAATGCGTCGACGTTACCGGCTGGCTTGGCGGCTACAATTTCCAATGGGCCTGGTCTTCCGGCCATGTCTGCGGTGAAGCTCTCTGATCTTTGTCGCCGGGGCGTATCGCCCGGTTGTAACGGCGTGATTGAGGGCTTGTTAATATAACTGGCCGATCCTGCCACATTGCCAGCTTATTTCCATGTTCAAAATCCCGATAGGCTGCCACTATAGGTTTGATTATCGTCTCGGAGTTACAGTCCATGCCGAATGCTCGCCGTGCCCGCGCCATCGCAATTGCCAAGGCGGATGACCGCGCAAAACTCGTTCGTTTCAGCCTGCTGATGATTGCTGTAGGAGCCACGACTGCACTTCTTGCCGTACCGGTACTGTTTTAAACGGTACGCAAAATTAGTTTGATCTTGTGGACGGTTGCCGGCGCGTTGCTGCTGGCATCTAAAGATTTGCTATTGGCTTTAATCAAGTTTAGGAAAAATTTCACCTCTTTCGGCGAGTGTGTGGGGGAATTCTACTCCCAAAAGGGCTCGCTATGAAAAAGATCGCTCCTTCTTCGGTCGTCACTAAAATTGTATTCCTCTGTCTGTTTCTCATCGTAGTTGCGGTCTCTGCAGTTGCAGGTCTGGCCTACAACACGTTTCGCAAGGACATCATGGAAACGGCCGTCGAGGATACGCACAAGTCCGTTCGGACGATGGCGTTGATCTACGAGACGGCGGCAGCCGGAGCGAAGACGACGCTTTCGGAGGGCAAGCTTTCCAAGGTTACTGCCGGCGAAGGTGCTCTCCAGGGACATGATCTGGTCGATCGCACGGCCGGTTCAATCGGTGGCGTTGCCACCGTCTTCGAAAAGCAGGGCAGTGACTACGTCCGCATTTCCACCAATGTGAAGAACGAAAAAGGTGAGCGTGCCGTTGGCACTAAGCTCGTTGCCGGTCATCCGGCGCAGGCAATGCTCAGCCGCGGCGAGGCCTATTATGGCCCGGCCGTTCTTTTCGGTCGTGATTTCATGACGGCCTATTACCCCATCATGAATGCGTCGGGTGCCGTCAGCGGCGTTCTTTTCATTGGTATTCCGATGGAGGTTCATTTTGCCCATATCGCCTCTGCAGGCATGGGGCTGCTGATTTCCTCTCTGGTCGCGCTTCTTTTCATCGCCGTCGCAAGCTATTTCGCCATCCGCGCCCTTATCCGCCCGCTCGGCGTGTTGACCGGCTCGGTGCGTGCGATTTCGGAAGGCGACAACACATCCGAAATTCCCTACACGGCGCGCACCGACGAATTCGGCAACATTGCCCGTGCTCTGCAGGTCTTCCGCGACAATGCGCTGGAAAAGCTGCGCATCGAGCATCAGAGCGACATGCAACGTGCCGAGGCGGAAGCCGAGCGCGAGCGTAACGACAGCGACAAGCGCATGGTCGATGGCCAGATCGATCAGGCCGTCACCGCACTCGGTACGGCTCTGTCGCGTCTTTCCCAGGGCGATCTCTCCGTCACGATCGACCAGCCGTTCTCCGGCAAGCTCGAACCACTCCGCAGCGATTTCAACGGTTCGATCGTCAAGCTGCGCGATACGCTTGCGCATATCCGTCAAAGCACGATGGCGATCCAGAGAAGCAGTGCGGATCTCAGCCATTCCTCCGCAGACCTGTCGCGCCGCACCGAAAGCCAAGCGGCCTCGCTGGAAGAAACCGCTGCCGCCGTCGAGGAAATTACGGCAACCGTCCGCTCCTCTGCAGATCGTGCCCGCGAGGCCAACGAGGCTGTCAGCCACACCAAGAAAAGCGCCGACAATTCCGGCGTGGTCGTCAAGAATGCCGTCGATGCGATGGGCCGTATCGAAGACGCCTCGCAGAAGATCGAGTTGATCATCGAAGTGATCGACGACATTGCCTTCCAGACCAATCTTCTGGCGCTCAATGCCGGCATCGAGGCAGCCCGCGCAGGCGACGCCGGCAAGGGATTTGCGGTCGTGGCGCAGGAAGTGCGTGAACTGGCCCAGCGCTCCGCCGATGCCGCCAAGGAGATCAAGGGTCTGATCAACCAGTCCACCCATGAAGTCGGCGAGGGCGCCTCGCTCGTCCAGCAGGCAGGCGAAGTTCTGGCCACGATCAGCAGCGAGATCGTCGTCATCAGCCAGCATGTCGACACGATCGCCACCGCCAGCCGTGACCAATCGGCAGCGCTTTCCAACATCAACCAGTCCGTCAACCAGATGGACCAGATGACCCAGCAGAATGGTGCGATGGTGGCCGAGACCAGCGAGGCGAGCCGCCGCCTGGCCGACGAGACCGAAGCCCTGTTCGGCCTGTTGCAGCAGTTCCGTATCGACGCCGCAGCGCCACAGGCAGAACGCCGCTACGACCGGGCAGCCTGACCGTTTTGCGTCAGGACGAAGAGACAAGATGAGAAAGGGCGGCCGGTTGGTCGCCCTTTCTCTTTGCGTGGGAACGGAGAAGGTATGGCCGGCCTCGGCTTTTGCCGACGGTCGTCATGGTCCCGGTACGTGTCATGACCGGTGTTTGTCCTGGGAGTGTCGAGGCTTATTGAAGCCTGTTGGTCATGACGACGGGAACCATCAGGTCACCCCAGTGGCCGTCGCCGCCGTGATGCCGGGCCGAGCGGATCAGCTCGACCGAAACGCCGGCCTCGACCGCCTTCATGACGGCATGGTTCAGCCGGTGAAGGTCGTTGGCAAGCGAGCGGATCGCTGCCTGCTGATCGGCGGTCATGGCGCTTGCCTGCTCCTCCGCCCTTTCCTTGACATGCGTCTTGATGGGTGTCTGGATCGTCATTTCGGGGTCTCCTCTCTTTGAGTTTTGGTGGTCTCTCTGCTGGTCGGTGATATTCGAGTTCGTCGCTCGTATTGGCTGTCGGCGTCTGCCCCTCATCCGGCTGCCGCCACCTTCTCCCCGCAGGCGGGGAGAAGGACCTGTGCCGGAGCCTCTCCGTCAACGCGACATTAAGCGAGGCACGTCCCCTCTCCCCGTTATTACGGGGAGAGGGTTAGGGTGAGGGGCAATCACGGCGCAAACCGTTGAGGCCGTTCACAATCCCCGGATCTACTCCGCCGCCGGCCGGAACTGTGCATGTTCGGTCGATTCACTCATGGCGGTCGTCGAAGACAGCCCTCCCGTGATCGCCATCGACACGGCATCGAAATAACCGGTGCCGACCTCGCGCTGGTGCTTGGTCGCCGTGTACCCGTTGATCTCGGAAGCAAACTCTGCTTCCTGCAGCTCCGAATAGGCCGCCATCTGCCGGTCCTTGTAGCCGCGCGCCAGTTCGAACATGCCGAAATTCAACTGATGGAAACCGGCAAGCGTGATGAACTGGAACTTGTAGCCCATCGCTCCCAGTTCACGCTGGAACTTGGCGATCGTCGCGTCGTCGAGGTTCTTTTTCCAGTTGAACGACGGCGAGCAATTGTAAGCCAGCATCTTGCCCGGATGTTCGCGGTGTACACCTTCGGCAAACCGACGCGCCTGCTCCAGATCCGGCTTCGATGTCTCGCACCAGATCAAATCGCAATGCGGCGCATAGGCAACCGCGCGGGCAATGCACGGCTCCAGCCCGTTCTTGACCCGATAGAAACCTTCGGCGGTGCGCCCCGCATCATAATCGACAAAGGGCTGGTCACGTTCGTCGATATCGGAGGTCAAAAGCTTTGCCGCCTCCGCATCCGTGCGCGCAATCACCAGCGTCGGAACGCCCATGACATCGGCGGCCAGCCGCGCCGCAGTCAGGTTGCGGATATGCGCTGCCGTCGGGATCAGAACCTTGCCACCCAGATGTCCGCACTTCTTTTCGGACGCCAACTGGTCTTCGAAATGGACGCCGGCCGCGCCTGCCTCAATGAACGCCTTCATGATCTCGAAGGCGTTGAGCGGCCCACCGAACCCGGCTTCCGCATCGGCGACGATCGGCGCAAACCAGGTCTCGACCGAAAGCCCCTTGCCCTCGGCAGTTTCGATCTGGTCGGCGCGCTGCAGGGTGCGGTTGATCCGGCGGGCCAGTTCCGGCGCGGCATTGGCTGGATAGAGCGACTGGTCGGGATACATCGAAGAGGCCGTATTGCTGTCCGCCGCCACCTGCCAGCCGGAAAGGTAGATCGCCTTCAGCCCGGCGCGCACCTGCTGCATGGCCTGGTTGCCGGTCATGGCGCCAAGCGCGTTGACGAAATCCTCGCTGTTCAGCAGCTCCCAGAGCCGGTTGGCGCCCCTTTCCGCCAGCGAATACCGGATCTCGATCGAGCCACGCAGCCGCTGCACATCTTCGGGCGAGTAGGGGCGGCTGATACCGTCGAAACGGCTCTGCGGTGCGTTGCGAATGAGCCTGTCAAAACCTGTCATGCTTGTCTCTCCCACTTGATCCTGAGCATTTGGATAATGCCAAAAAGCCATGTGAAAGATTTACAGAATGACGAATGTTAATTCTATAAGTATATGATATAAAAGAAGTTACGTTGTCACGACTTACACAGAACCGAAGATGAGTTTGTAAAATTTGTAAATATCGAGCCGCGTAAACTTTGACAGGAGGAGGTCTTGAGTGGAGCGGAAAGTGTTTGCGGGAGGTCGCGTCCGGCGTGTTCGTTTGGGGCTTGGTCTGACCCAGACGGCCATGGCGGGCGCATTGGAGATTTCGCCATCCTATCTCAATCTCATCGAGCGCAATCAGCGACCGCTGACGGTGCAACTGCTCCTGAAGCTCGCCTCTACCTATAAGGTGGATCTCGATGCGCTTCAGGGCGAGGGCGGCGGCCTGTCGGGCCAGCTGCGCGAAGTCTTTGCCGATCCGCTTCTGGCCGGTGAAATCCCCGGTGACCAGGAAATCGTCGAGGTGGCCGAGGCTGCGCCGAACGCGGCACTTGCCACCGTCAAGCTTTATCGCGCCTACCGGGAACAGGCCGGCCGGCTTTCCGATCTTGCGGCCCTTCTGGCAAGCGAGGGGCGGGAAATGGCGTCAACCGGCAGCCATATGCCGATCGACGAGGTGCGTCAGTCCCTGGAGCGACGGCCGAATTTCTTTGCCCGCATCGAAGATGCCGCCGAGACGCTGGCCAAAACCTTTGCTGCGGGCGACGACCTGCCGTCTGCCCTCCGATCCTGGCTGAAAAGCGAACGTGGCATTACCGTGCGCACCCTGCCCACCCATGTCATGCCCAGCCTGCGCCGCCGTTATGATCGCCACAGCATGCGGCTTTTCCTGTCGGAAAGACTGTCTCCCTTCGACCGCAACCGGGAACTTGCGATGGAAGTGGCGCTGCTTGCGCTTGCCCCGCAGATCGATGCGGAACTCGACGGGCTCTCCCTGCACACGGACGAAGCACGCCGTATCGCCCGCTTCGAGCTCGCCCGTTACGCGGCCCATGCCCTGCTCATGCCCTATGGTGCATTTCTATCCGCTGCCCAGCGTACGCGCTACGACATTGACATGCTGCGCTCGCGTTTCGACGTTTCCTTCGAGCAGGCGGCGGCGCGATTGACCTCTCTCTGTCGCCCGGATGCGGCGGGCATTCCGTTTTTTCTCATGGAGATCGATCACGCCGGCAATGTCGTGCGATGTGCGGGCGCGCAAGGGTTTCCCCGGTCGCGCTTCGGCGGCAGATGCCCGAAGCTCGGTATCCATTCTGCCTTTGCCGAACCAGGTCGTATTCTGGTCGACCGGGTCGAGATGCCGGAGGGGGATGTTTTCCTGACGATATCAAGGACGCTTGAAGGCCCGCAGGCCGATTTCGGCGAGCGGATCAGGCGCACCGCGATCCTCATCGGCTGCGATATCGGGTTTTCGGCCGATGTCGTTTATGCAGCGGCCCTGCCGTCCGAAGGTTTTTCCGTCGCGGCCGGCCCGGCCTGCCGCATCTGTGAGCGCAAGGCCTGTCTCGCGCGCGCCGAGCCGCCGATCACCCGCCCACTCGGCCTGGACGAGATGGTGACGGGACTGAGTGCCTTCGATTTTCAGTAAGTCTTGGAGCAAGTTCTTCCGCATTGCACATTCCTACTTGTGAGGCGGAAAAATCCTTTCTACTCTTGCCAAAAACCCTATGAAAAACATATGCGATCACGGTCGCGCCAGAGCTCGGAACAGGAGAGATCATGAAAATCCGTTTGTTTAGCCTTGCTGCCGTGCTTGCCACGACTGCAATCGTATCCTCGGCCATGGCGCAGGAGAAAGTAGTCCACGTCTATAACTGGTCGGATTACATCGATGAGTCGATTCTGGCGGATTTCACCAAGGAAACCGGCATCAAGGTCGTCTATGACGTCTTCGACAGCAACGACCTCGTCGAGACCAAGCTTCTCGCAGGCGGTTCCGGTTATGATGTCGTCGTTCCGACCGCGCCTTTCCTTGCCCGTCAGATCCAGGCCGGCGTGTTCCAGAAGCTCGACAAGTCCAAGCTGCCGAACATGACCAATCTCTGGCCGCTGGTCAGCGAGCGTCTCGCCAAGTATGACCCCGGCAACGAATACGCCATCAACTACATGTGGGGCACCACCGGCATCGGCTACAATGTCGACAAGGTGAAGGCCGCTCTCGGCGATGTGCCGATCGATAGCTGGGACGTTCTTTTCAAGCCGGAAAATGCCGAAAAGCTGAAGTCCTGCGGCATCAACATCCTCGACGCCTCCGACGAGACCTTCGCGATTGCGATGAACTATATCGGCAAGGACCCGGACAGCAAGCAGACCGCTGATCTGGAAGCCGGCGGCGACGTCTACAAGGCGATCCGCCCCTTCGTGAAGACGTTCAACGCATCCGCCTATATCGATGAGCTTGCCAATGGCGACAGCTGCATCTCGATCGGCTGGTCGGGTGACATCCTGCAGGCGAAGACCCGTGCCGAAGAAGCCGGCAACGGCGTCAAGGTCGAGTTCGTCATCCCCAAGGAAGGCACCTATATGTGGTTCGACAACCTGGCGATCCCGGCGGATGCCAAGAATGTCGACGAAGCCCATGCCTTCATCAACTACCTGATGAAGCCGGAAGTCATCGCCAAGGCCACCGACTATGTCCAGTATGCCAACGGCAACCTCGCTTCGCAGCAGTTCATCGACAAGGAAGTGCTGGACAATCCGTCCGTCTATCCGCCGGAAGCGGTCGTGAATAAGCTCTTCACAATCTCCCCTTATGGTCCCCGCGAACAGCGCGTGCTGAACCGGGTCTGGACACAGATCAAGACCGGCAGCTGATCGCTGGTATCTTCAGGGCGGGTTTCGACCCGCCCTTTTCATTCTGAGGCACTCTGGGGCAAGGCTCAACGTATGGCGAAATCTCTCGGACCGGTAAAACGTAAATTCTCTCCCTGGACCGATCCGAATGCGGTCCCCTTCATCCGCTTCGAGAACATCACCAAACGCTTCGGCGATTTCGTCGCCGTCGATAACCTCACACTGGACATTTACGAGCGCGAATTCTTCTCGCTGCTTGGTCCTTCCGGTTGCGGCAAGACCACGCTGATGCGCATGCTCGCCGGCTTCGAGGAACCGACAGAAGGCCGCATCCTGTTGCAGGGCCAGGATATCAGCGGCGTGCCGCCCTATCGCCGCCCCACCAACATGATGTTCCAGTCCTACGCACTCTTTCCGCATATGTCGGTGGAAAAGAACATCGCCTTCGGTCTCGAACAGGACAATATGCCGAAGGGCGAGATCAACGCCCGCGTCCAGGAAATGCTGAAACTCGTCAAGCTGGAACAGTTCGCCAAGCGCAAGCCGAACCAGCTGTCCGGCGGCCAGCGCCAGCGTGTGGCGCTTGCCCGTTCGCTCGCCAAGCGGCCCAAGGTTCTGCTGCTCGACGAACCGCTCGGCGCGCTCGACAAGAAGCTGCGCGAGGAAACCCAGTTCGAACTGATGGACCTGCAGCAGACGCTCGGCATGACCTTCCTCATCGTCACCCACGATCAGGAAGAGGCAATGACCGTGTCCGACCGTATCGCCGTCATGGACAAGGGCATCATCATGCAGGTGGCGACACCGGCTGAAATCTATGAGGCGCCGAACAGCCGTTACGTTGCGGATTTCATCGGCGACATCAACATCATCGAAGGCACGATTGCCGACACGACAAGCGCGCTCGGCGCACCGGGCACGGTGAAGATCGAAAGCGATGGCCTGTCCATCGCCGTCGATCAGGGGTCCCAGGCGGTGAAGGGCGATCAGGTCGCCTTCGCCATCCGCCCGGAAAAGGTCCGCATCTCGCAGGATGCCCCTGCCGATCCGTCGGTCAACAGCTTCTATGGCGAAGTCTGGGATATCGGCTATCTCGGCGATTTCTCGCTCTTCATCGTCCGCTCCAAGGATGGCCGTTTCATGCGCGCCGCACAGGCGAACGTCTCCCGTCTCGTCGATCGGCCGATCACCTTCGAAGACATGGTTTGGCTCACCTGGCCGCGCGATGCCGGCCTCGTGCTGACGCGATAGGGAAGGGGAGCGAACATGGCCAATGTCGCCGAAGCCAATCCTGCCCCGCATACCGGCGGTCATTCCTGGACCCGCTGGCTGGTCGTCGTGGTGCCCTATGTCTGGCTGATCCTGTTCTTCGTCGCGCCTTTCCTCATCATTCTGAAGATATCCTTCTCCGATACGGCGATCTCGATCCCGCCCTATACGCCGGTATTCGAAGGCTTCGGTGCGATCGGCGACTTTTTCTCGCAGCTCGATTTCGAGAACTACATCTTTCTCACGGAAGACCCGCTCTATATCTGGTCCTACCTGTCGTCTCTCAGGATCGCGGCGATCTCCACCCTGCTGCTTCTCCTGATCGGTTACCCGATGGCGCTTGCCATGGCCCGCGCCCCGACCTCGATCAGGCCAACGCTGGTCATGCTGGTCATTTTGCCCTTCTGGACCTCATTCCTCATCCGCGTCTACGCCTGGATCGGCATCCTCAAGCCCGACGGCTTGCTGACGCTCGCATTGCAGACGATCGGCCTGATGGGGCCTGACCAGCAGGTGCAGATCTTCCGCACCGACTACGCCGTCTTCATCGGCATCGTGTATTCCTATCTGCCCTTCATGGTCCTGCCGCTCTATTCGGCATTGGAAAAGATGGACAATTCTCTGCTGGAGGCCGCAAGCGATCTCGGCTGCCCGCCGTGGAAAGCCTTCTGGAAGATCACCTTCCCGCTGTCGCTGCCGGGCGTCATCGCCGGCTCGATGATCTGCTTCATCCCGATCACCGGCGAGTTCGTCATCCCCGATCTCCTGGGTGGCGCCGACACGCTGATGATCGGCAAGACGCTCTGGACGGAATTCTTCGGCAACCGCGATTGGCCACTGGCCTCCGCCGTCGCCGTCATCCTGCTGATCATGCTGGTCGTGCCGATCATGATCTTCCAGAACCAGCAGAAGAAGGTGGTGTGATGAGATCTCCCCGTTTCGACGCCACCGTGCTGACGCTCGGTTTTGCGTTTCTCTATATCCCGATCATCATCCTGATCGTCTATTCCTTCAACGCCTCGCGTCTGGTCACGGTCTGGGGCGGCTTTTCGCTGCACTGGTATTCGGCCATGTGGTCGAACCAAGGGCTTATGGATGCCGCCTGGGTGACGGCGCGGGTCGGTGTGCTCAGCGCCACGCTCGGCACTATCCTCGGCACGCTGGCAGCCCTGGCACTTACCCGCTTTGCCCGCTTCCCCGGTCGCATGGCCTTTTCCGGCATGATCTATGCGCCGCTCGTCATGCCGGAAGTCATCACCGGCCTGTCGCTGCTCCTGCTCTTCGTCGCCATGGGCGTCGACCGCGGCTTCTGGACGGTCACGATCGCGCATACGACCTTCACCATGTGTTATGTGGCGATCGTCGTGCAGTCGCGGCTTTTGACCTTCGATCGCAGCCTGGAGGAAGCCGCTCTCGATCTCGGCTGCCCACCGGTCAAAACCTTCTTCAAGATCACTCTTCCGCTGATTTTCCCGGCCGTCATCGCCGGCTGGATGCTCGCCTTCACCCTGTCGCTGGATGACCTGGTGATTGCAAGTTTCAACACCGGTCCGGGTGCCACGACGCTGCCGATCAAGATCTATTCGCAGGTGCGCCTTGGTGTGACACCGGAGATCAACGCGATCTGCACCATCCTGATCGGTCTCGTCACGATCGGGGTCATCGCCGCCTCGCTCACCACCAAGCGCACCGAGATCAAGCGGGTTCGTGATGAGCATCTCGCGGCACGCGGCGCGACGACCTGATCGGCCGGCCGGTTTGCCCGGCTTTATTCGCCCGGTTTGGCAGCGGGCACGTTCATCGGCCACAGGATCGGTGTCGGCCATGCCCCGCCGATGAAGAAGTTCAGCGGCGGGTTTGCGTCTTTCGGCGTGATCGTGGCCGAGAGCGCAAGACTGCTATTGGCCAGCGGCACGGCGCCGGTGAGCGTGATCGTCTCGTTGCGACCGGCAATCTCCGTATCCTGAAGATCGGCAATCCCGTTGCGGATCGTCGCGGTTGCTTTCATGCTGTCGAACTCGAGCGATCCGCTGGCCGCATCGCTGAGCGTGAAATAGGGCTTCTGCACTGCCAGCTGGCGAATGGCCGGCATATCGATGCCGTTCAGCTTGCCGGATCCGGTCCGGAAGTTGACCGTACCCACGGCCGCGTTCCAGGCATCACGGTTGATCGGACGCGGCACGTCCAGCGAGATGTCCAGAGAGCCCTGGGTCGCCGGTAGCGGGCCTTTGAGCTGTAACTGTTGTGCGAGCGTGGCGAAATCCGCCCCGCTGACGGCCGCGCGGAACGCGACGCTCTGTCTTTCGTCTTGCGCACCGGCATTCACGTTCACCGTATTGATGCGGCCCGTCACGCGGCCCGGCTGCAGGTCGCTGTCCAGAATATCCAGGCGGAACTGCTGCGCAACATTCATCAGCCCCAGCGCGATGTCGTGAAGCTGCACGGCACCGAATGCGGCGACTTGCGACGAAAGCCTCAGATCGAGGTCGAGATTGGTCACCAGCGAGGGCAAGGCCTGTGCGTCCTGGCTGATCGTCGGCTCCAGCGCCGCAAGCAGGCGCATCAGGTCGATGTGATCGAAGGCGAGTGTGCCGGAAAGTTTGGGCCGCCCGGAAGGAGGAGTGTCGAGTTCCAGAAGGCCGGTTGCATTCTCGTTGTTCAAGCCGAGCGAAAGCTCTTCGAACCGCAATTCCTGGCGGTCGGCAATCAGCCGTGCAGCTACGGATACCGATTGCAGTCCGTCGACAAGGCGAGGATCGATCTCGAACCACCGCAAGGCGGCCGGCATGTCGGAGGCGCGAAGCTCTGCATTGCCAGAAAAATAGCCGCGCGGCGTCAGGCTTGCGATCCCGTCGAACCGCGCGAGCCCGATATCGGCACTGGCGGTTCCTGCGAAATCGCCGCTTCGGCCATCGAGAAGCAGCAATGGCTGGGTGCTGCGGATATCGAGACCGATCTTCTTGCCCCGAACGACGGCATCGCCGCGGATCGTCACCGCATCGGAAAGGCTTGGCCAGTCCATCATGCCGTTGATGGCATTGAAGCGGACGGCCCGTCCGTCCGCCTCCCCGACGATATCGACAATACCATTGCGAACCTGCACCTCGCCGATCGGAGCATCGAGCGCTCGGTCAAGCCTTTGCGTGTCGCCATTGGCCGATGCCTTGGCGATCGCTTCGACCAGCCGCCCGCCGTTTGCCCAGTGAATCCGCCCATTCTTGTCGCGGCTCATGAAGACATGCGGTTCGGTGAGATGGAAATCCTCGAATACCGGCTTGCCGAGCAGTGCTTCGATCAGGTCGAACGAAGCGGACAGTTCTCTGATCGTTGCCAGTATCCGCCGTTCACCCTGCTGATCGTTATGAATGGTGATGTCGGTGAGTATGACTTCCGGCTCCGGCCAGAACCGAATGGTGGAGACGCCGCCGATCGTGGCGTTGTGACCTGTCCACTGTTCGACGGATTGCTCGATGCTTTCCCGCACGACGCTGGTGGAAATCAGGAATGGCGTGACCACCCGAAAGATAACAGCCACCAAAAGGATGAGGGCAAGCGCGATCAGCACCGTGCGACCAACGGGCCGGCTGGCATGCCTGCGGAATGTCTGGGCGGCTTTCGTGAACATGCAAGGCGCATATAGGAAATGGCGGCAGGGCGCAATTCGAGCACCGGAACGGCCCACCACCATGCTTCATTGTCGCATGCGACATGTTATACATTCTTCGCCGCGCCGGCATGGAGGTGCCGCGCGGCATGAGGAAGCCGGATGATGCCGGAAAGGGAGGAATATGCTCGATCAGGACAAGCCGCTCTGGACCATGCCCGAAGAGAAGCGGAGGAAGACGCCGCTTTATAAGTTCATGCGCTGGTGCGAGGAGCGCCATGCGATCGAATTTGCCGATTATGACGCGTTTCATTCCTGGTCGACCCGTGAGAGCGAAACGTTCTGGTCGGCGATCTGGGATTTTTGTGGCGTCAGGGGAGACCGTGGCGAAATCGTCCTCGCAAACGGCAGCGATATGCTGGCGGCGCGTTTTTTCCCCGAGGCCACACTTAACTTTGCAGAAAACCTGCTGACCAATTCCGGTGAAGGACCGGCGGAGGCACTGATCTTTCGCGGCGAGGACAAGGTCCGTTACAGCTGGTCATGGGACAGGCTGCGCTCGGAAGTCTCCAGACTGCAGCAGGCCTTTCGCGCCATGGGCATCGGAGAGGGTGATCGCGTCGCGGCAATGATGCCCAACATGCCCGAAACCATTGCCTGCATGCTGGCCACGGCTTCGCTTGGCGCCATCTGGTCGTCCTGCTCCCCCGATTTCGGCGAGCAGGGCGTGCTGGATCGCTTCGGACAGATCGAGCCCAGGCTTTTCATCACCTGTGACGGGTATTGGTATAATGGCAAACGGCAGGATGTTTCCGTCAAGCTGAAGGCCGTGACCGCCCGCCTCGGCGTGCCGATAATCGTCGTGCCCTATGCTGGAAATGCCGAAAAATTGGCCGCGGACCTCGATAACGCGCGCAACTATCCCGATGTGATTGCCGCGTTTGAGCCGAAGCCGCTCGAATTCGCCCGGCTGCCCTTTTCGCATCCGCTCTACATCCTGTTTTCCTCCGGCACGACCGGCATTCCCAAATGTATCGTCCATTCCGCCGGCGGCACCTTGCTGCAGCATCTGAAGGAGCATCGACTCCATTGCGGCATAGAGCCGGGCGAGAGGCTCTTTTATTTCACCACCTGCGGCTGGATGATGTGGAACTGGCTGGTCTCGGGCCTCGCGGTCGGCGCGACACTTTGCTTATACGACGGATCGCCTTTCGCGCCCGATGGCAATGTGCTCTTCGATTTTGCTGAGGACGAGAAGTTTGCAGTCTTCGGCACGGCGGCCAAATATATCGATTCACTGCGCAAGTCGGGCATCGTGCCGAAGGAAAGTCATGACCTTTCGGCGCTCCGCCTCATGACCTCGACCGGCTCGCCGCTTTCGCCCGAAGGCTTTTCCTTCGTGTATGAAGGCATCAAGGCGGATATCCATCTCGCCTCGATCTCCGGTGGGACCGACATCGTTTCCTGCTTCGTCCTCGGCAATCCGTTGAAACCGGTCTGGAAGGGTGAGATCCAGGGCCCGGGTCTGGGCCTTGCTGTCGATGTCTGGAACGATGCCGGCGAGCCGGTCCGTGGCGAAAAGGGCGAGCTCGTCTGCACCAGGGCGTTTCCGTCCATGCCGATCATGTTCTGGAACGACCCGGACAAGTCGAAATACCGCGCCGCCTATTTCGAGCGTTTCGACAATGTCTGGTGCCACGGCGATTTCGCCGAATGGACCGCGCATGGCGGCCTGATCATCCATGGCCGATCGGATGCGACGCTCAATCCCGGTGGCGTGCGCATCGGCACGGCCGAAATCTACAATCAGGTCGAGCAGATGGAGGAGGTCTCGGAAGCCATCTGCATCGGCCAGGATTGGCAGGGCGATGTACGTGTCGTGCTGTTCGTCCGCCTCGCTGACGGGCTGTCTCTCGATGATGATCTCGCCAAGGCGATCAGGACCCGTATCCGCAACGGTGCGACGCCGCGCCATGTCCCTGCCAAGGTCATCCAGGTGTCCGATATTCCGCGGACCAAGTCAGGCAAGATCGTCGAACTGGCGGTGCGCGATGTCGTTCACGGCAGGCCGGTCAAGAACAAGGAAGCGCTTGCCAATCCCGATGCGTTGAAACTGTACGAAGACCTTGCGGAGCTCGGCAACTGAACTTGCTGCGATGCAGCAATATTTTGCGATGATCCGGATCGGGACAGGTTTAATCTCTTGTTGAGTGACGTACTTCAATCTTGGCGCAAGAGGCCCCGATTGAGCCTATAACGTCAGTGCGCGATGAGTTTTTGAGACAGGACGTCTCGCTCTCCTATCGTCGTTGAACAGCACAATTATCTCAGGGCAGCCATGGCTGCCCCTTTTTTAAAGACATATACACGCATACCGTGAATATGTGATCGATTGTCGCGTTTTCGAATGCGCGGATCAGCTCGCCAATACCCGCTGCGACGGGAAGCTGATTTCCACCAGCGTTCCCTCGTTCGGCGCCGAGGTAATGGCGAAATTTGCCCGGTTGGCATCCACCATCGCCTTGGTCAGCGGCAATCCCAGTCCGGTGCCGTCGCCCCGCTTGCGTGACGCGCCTGCCACCTGCCGGAACGGTTTCATCGCCAGTTCCAGCTCGGCGCGGTTCATGCCGATACCGGTATCGCGGATCCGCAACACGACGCTGCCATTCGCCTCATAGGCGGTGGAAACGACGATCTGGCCACCCGAAGGCGTGAACCGGATGGCGTTGGACAGGATGTTGAGCACGATCTGCTTGATCGAACGCAGATCTGCCACCACCTGCGGAACAGCCTGCGACAGCGCCGTGCGGATGATCACCCGCTGACCGTTTGCCTGCGGCTGCACCAGCGATACCGCCTCGGAAACCGTTTCGTTCAGGCCCACCGCGATAAAATCGAGATCCAGCTCTCCCGCCTCGATCTTGGATATGTCGAGCAGGTCGTTGACGATATCCAGCACATGCCGGCCCGACCGGCCGATATCGTTCGAATATTCGATATAGCGGGGATGGCCGACAGGCCCGAGCCGTTCCGACGCCATCATGTCGGCAAAGCCGATAATGGCATTGAGCGGGGTGCGGATCTCGTGGCTGACATGGGCGAGGAATTCGCTCTTGTGGGCATTGGCGGTTTCGGCCGCGCGTTTGGCCGTCCTCAGCTCGTCTTCGGTCCGCTTCCACTGGGTGATGTCGCGGATGACGGCGCAATAGCCGTTGGACGAGGTCAACCGGCCGATCGTCATGAACAATGGAATGAAGCCGCCGGAGGCCTCGCGGCCGATCACTTCGCGCCCATCGTTCAGCACGCTGGCCACGCCATGTCCGGAAAGGCCGGAAAGATAGTCGAGCACGGCCCGCTGGCTTTCATGCGCAAACAGCGTGACGAACGGCTTGCCGTTGATTTCCTCGCCGTCGAAGTTGAACAGCGCGCTCGCCGCACGGTTCATCGAACGCACTTCCCTGTCCGATCCGATGATGACGACACCATCCGTGGCGGTTTCGAGAATGGCGCGCAGCTCTTCCACCTCGACCTGCAGGCGGGCCAGCTGATCGGCGGTGCGCAGCGGACGCAGCGGCAGCACTTCCGCCGTTGGGCTTTCCTGCGGTTCCACCTCGGCAGCGACCGGCATCAGCGCCAGCATCAGGGCCGAGGTTTCGTTGAAACGGATGGACTGCAGCCTTGCCGTGACGGGAACGATCACATCGTCGGCCCGCACCACCACCATGCCGCCCGCATGCGTTGCCTTGTCTTCCAGCTCCTGCCGCTGCAGCAATGCATCGAGCCCGCCGATATCACTGAGCGCCTCGAGCGACGGATAGCCGGTGAGTTTCAGGAATTCGCCATTCGCATGGATCAGCGTGTCGCCGGCATGCACCAGCAGCGCCACCGGCATCTGATCGATGATCTCTTCGGAAAGTCCGGTGCGGTCACGGCCGGGCATCATCGCGGCAAGAGCTGCAGCGTCGACCGGTTGATAGACCTCGTCTTCGGCGTCGTCCTTCAAGGTGTCATCGGATGCTGCCATCGGCGCGTCGCCGGAAAGCGCAACCGCTGCTTCATCGGCGGTCTCGACTACATCCGATACCTCGATGCCGCGGTCCTCTTGCTCAGCCGGAACCTCCTCCTGCTGCTCGACCTCGCCCTGCTCGTTTTCGTCCTCATCAACCGACAGGGATGGTTCCGTCACCTCATCCGTTTCGGGAGCAAGGTCTTCATTGCCGGTCAGTTCCTCATTTTGCGCAGGAGACAAGGACGCGTTTTCGTCCGCCGCCATGGAGGTGATGTCCTCGTCGGCAGTCCGCTCTTCGGCTTCGTGGCTCTCGGCCTCCGAGCCTTCGGCGGATTTCACGAAAGTATCCAGCCGCCGCGCGATCTCCTGAAAATTCGCCCGCTCTCCGGGGCTGAGGCTCGCACGCCGCTCCTCGAGCCGAATAACCTTGTCCGAGTTGCGTCTGCCGGCATTGTCGGCCAGCGCCAGGGCAGGCGGCTCGCCTTCCCGCAAATCACGCGTCTCCGCCTGATCTTCAGCCTCCGCAACATGGGCATCGTCATCCGCCTCGGCGAAAGCCGGTATGTCGTCATTCGCGGCAGATGTGGTCTCTTCCGTGCCGACCTCTTCAACGGGGTTGTTGCCGGTTTCATCGAGTGGCGCAGTGTCGGTTTCCGAAATCTCGTCCGCAGCCGGAACCGCGATCTCGTCTTCCGCCGGCTGCTCTGCAAAATCGTCGTGCGACGTCGCGATATCGAGCGGCAGTTCGTCCCGTTCGACCTCGACCGGCTCCGCTATCTGATCGACCTGAGCTCCACCGAACGACAGGCCTGCGGCATGCGGGTCTTCGGCGGCATCACCCATCCGAACGATCCCGAATCCGCGGAAGCCATCGAATTCGCGTGCCCGCGTATAAGTGGGAAGCGCCGCGAGATCGACGGGCACCACCTGCGACGTGCCTTCAACCGGCCACCAGATCGTCTTGCCCGACCATGTGTCGCGCCGGCTGAGCAGCTCGGCAATCTTGCCCTCCGGGTCAAGATTGAACAGTGCGGCAAGATCGGAAAACGCCATGCCGGAAATATCGGCGGCATGCGGCCCGACGGCCTCGGCGAATTCCTTCGAGACTTCGCTGAAACGCCCGGCCGCATCGATCTTCCAGACAAAGCGTATCGTGCTGCGCATCCGCACCGGTTGGGAAATCACAGGCGGCGCCAGATCGGTTTCGTCATCCGGCGATGCCGCGGCAGCAACCGGCTCGTCCAGTTCGACTGGCGCAGACGTGTCCCCGGAAGCGGCCTCGTCGCTTTCGTCTTCATTCAGGGGGGCTTCTTCGGCAAGCTCAGCCTCAGCCTCAGCCTCATCGCCAGAAACATCTTCCTGCTCAGTCGAAAGCTCAGACATGTCGACCGGCGACTCGTGCTCCTCGGTCACGTCCTGATCGGCTTTGCTTTCATCGAGGGGAGCTTCGACAGAAGCCTCTGCAAACCCGCTCTCATCGGCTTCAGCATTTTCAATGGTCGCCGCAACCGGCTCCGCCAACGGGGCCTGATCCTCGGCAAGCTCATCCTCAATCCGCGAAGCCGGGGACGTACCGGTATCTTCCTCAGCATCGGCGATTGCAGCGCCGACCGTATCCTCCGCGTCGGCCTTTGTGTCTGCCGATACAGATACATCCTCATCCGCCTCTACCGGCGAAGTCTCGGCAAGCTCTGTTTCGTCAGCGGAATTTATATCCGAGGCATCCGGCCCAGGCGTGCCGTCGAGCGAGATTTCCTCCTCGGCATCCGGATTATCCTCGATCGCCGCAACGGCGCTCAGGGCGTCATCGTAATCCGGCACATCGATGATGTCGGCATCTGCTGCGGCGCCGTCCTCATCCGTTGAAACGGCAACCGGGGCTGCCTGCGCGATTGCCTGTGCCGCAGGAATGGCGGCTGTCTGCGTCCTGGCGGCTCCGACCACGAACAGAAGATTGAGCGCCGGTTCTTCCGATACCTGGCCGATCGCGGCAGGAAGATATCCGCCCGAAGTCGCAATCGGCCGCTTGATCAGCCGGTGACGGTCGTTGCCGACCATCGATACCAGCATGCGCGTTGTCTGGATGGAAATGGCGAGCCCTGAAAACTGGCCGGATGCGGCAAGGATATTACCCTCGGCGTCGAGCACGGCCATATGCGTTTCGGGATCGTCGAACCCCTCGATCAGGCGGGCCGCGCATTCCTTGAGCGACAGACGCTGGTTGTCGACCGGAACCGACAGGAGGATGCAGGGCTTGTTCTGTACACGGATCATCTCGCAGCGCGCCTGAACGGCCACCCGCAGGAAACCGGAGGCGATGCGCACCGTGAATGTCCGCCGGTCGCCGATCGACTGCAGCGAGCGGGCCACAGGCTCCACCTGGCGGAACATCAATTCGCCCCGGTCGAGGCCCTGGTCGAGAAAATCGTAGATCGAACCGAAGCCGAAAAGTGCAGCGCCGCGGCCATTTGCCCAGGAGACCGACCGCAGATCCGGCGAGAACAGGACGACCGCCATACCCGCGGCAAAGGCCTCGCTTACACGCTCGTGTACGGCGACGTCGATGAATGGGTATTGCACGTCCGACATGGGCAAGCCTGTGAAATTACGTGTCGGGCCATAAGGCCATGGAATTAACCTCTTGTTAATATCCCGCCCCCCTCGAAGGGTCCACATGTGGAAGCAGGAACGCGCAAACAGGGTTAACGTCGGTCGGTTGTGCACCGCCGCATATATTGCAATGCACAATAGCATCGACTATATTTGCGGCAGAACAGGTTCGGCGATGCCTGTTTTTTCGCCGGACCGGATCTTTTTGGAGGAAAAGGTTGTGGCTTATACTGATGATATCTTCTCGTTTTCCGCATTCGATCCGGCAAAGCTGACGCAAAGCTGGCGCGAGTTTGCAGAAAGAAGCACGACCAATTCCCGCGATACCTACGGTAAGATGAAAACCGCGGCGGAGGAAGCCACCCGCACGGTTGAATCCACAATACATTCTGCCCAGGCGGGCTCGATGGAGTTCGGCCTGAAGGCGATCGACGCGCTTCGCGCCAATACCGAAATGTCGCTCTCCCATATGGAGCAGCTGATGGGCGCAAAATCCTTTTCGGAAGTCCTGGAACTGCAGGCAAGCTTTGTCCGCAAACAGACGGAATTGACCGTCGAACAGGCAAAATCGATGCAGCAAGCGGCGCAGAAGATGGCCGACGAAGTGGCGAGGCCCGGCATGCAGGCCGCCGAAAAGGCCATGGACGCCTTCAAGCCGTCCTGATCTGCGGCGCTATCGCCACCTTGTCCACATCCTCTTGGGCGAACTTGATCACTTGGATCGAACTTGTCCGCTTGAAAGGACTTGCAATCTTCATTCGATGGCCGTATGTGACCGGTCAACATCGCTTCGGCGATATATGCGGTTGTAGCTCAGTTGGTTAGAGCGCAGGTTTGTGGCACCTGAGGTCGGTGGTTCGACCCCACTCAACCGTACCATTCCCCTCTCCCGATAAGTCTATATGTCACAAGGACTTCCCGGGAGAGGGGAAACATTTCCTCCCGTCATTCACGACGCCGAAATCACCTGTTTTTCATTTTCATGAAACCGCACGACGCGTCAGGTCTCCGTTTTACGGGCTCTTTTTGCCTCTTCGACGGAAAGGGCCACCGCTCGCTTCATTGAAGCGCTATCGCCAGATAGCGTGACGAATACCCTTTCAACGGTATCGGCCTGACGCGGTTTTCAGCGGGAAACGTCACTCTGAAGTCTTCTCTTCGGTAATTTTGGTTGTCACCGTAACAAGCGCTGTGACCGGCCTGCCATTTACCAGGATCGGCTTGTGTTGGTCGTCGGCAAGGAGGATGCCGATCACATGGCGTCCGGAGGGATCAGGGCAGTGGCCGAACCGGGCTTTGACAAGATCGCCACCTACATCGCTATTCATGCTGTTGTAAGCCCGTCCGGGGATGTTGCAACTGTCACCCTGCGGGTCGATTTTCATATGGACATGTCCACATCGTTTATTCGATCCGCATTGACCGGCGGGAAGCAGCGTAAAGTTGCTCTCGACGACAACGCCGATGGCTTTCTCCATATCTGTGCCAAGCGTGATCATTGTGTCCGGTGCTGGCCAAACGATGTCCAGCGACGGCTGGTCATCTGCCAAGGCCGGTCCCGGTAAGACCGTGAGCAAAGTCAACAAAAGCATGATCGTCTTTTTCATCGGCAGCTCCAATCTAATCATTGTTTAGATTGTATTTCCACCATGAACCGTATTTCAACGCAAGCGAAATAATCAGTGATTAGATTGCGTGCGTGTGATAACCGTCGGATATGAGTGAGACGACAAAAAATACGCGTGCCGGACGCTATCACCATGGAAGTCTGGTCGAGGCACTCGTGGCTGCGGCCGTGGATATCATCGGCAGCCAAGGGGTCGAACGCCTGTCTGTCCGCGCCGTCGCCAAACAGGCCGGCGTATCGCCGGGCGCGCCTTTCCAGCATTTTTCCTCCAAAGAGGCTCTACTGACAGCGGTCGCCGAGCAGGCGATGGGCCGTTTGACGAAGGCGGTGCTGGAGGCCGAGGCTGCGGCAGACCCGACTGATCCACTGAAACGGCTGGAAGCGATCGGCCTTGGCTATCTCCAATGGGCGATGGCCAATCCTACGCATTTCGAAGTGATCAGCTCCCGCAAACTCATCGACTTTGCCTCCTCCACCTCGCTGCAGGAGCAAAACGAAGCCATTCGCACGCGTATGTTCCAGCTTCTGAACGAAGCCAGACAGACCGGCGACCTCGCGCCGGACCTGCAGATAGACAACATTGTTCTCTCGTGCCGGGCCTTTGTCTATGGCTTGGCGCGGATGGCCGTCGATGGGCACTTTCCGGAATGGCATATGTCCGATGAGCCGGCCAATGCAACTCGAACGGCGCTTGGCGTCTTCATCCAGCGGCTGAGGGCGAGCGGATGACAAAGGTCGGTGACCGTGATCGGCACGTCTCAGTCATGACGGCGCGGCCCAGGCCGGTCATTCGATCACTTCCCCGCGCATGAGAAATTTTGACAGTGCCACCGACGAAACGAAACCGACAATCGCAATTATGGCGATGACTGGGAAGTATATGGGGTTGCCGGTTTTGACGCCGAGAACCGCGAGCTGAAGAAGCGCCAGATTATACATCATATCGATTGCGATGACGCGGTCTTGGGCGCGGGGGCCACGAAACAGGCGGAAAGCAGCAATAGTCATCGCGACGGCAAGCATGGTTTGCGCCGCAGTCGCCGACCAGAAAATAATCACCTGGGAAAGAGACAAGAATGGGCACCTCGTGATTGATCACGTAAGGGGCCGTCCCCGAGAGTCTTGAATGGCGATGGTCGTCCATCGCGATTTGGCGTTTAGCATTTCGAAATCACGCTCACAAGCCGCTCGGCAATAGACCTTGGGCAAGTGATCTGTTATTGAGCCGATGTGCGCTGAAAACGCTCCGTTCGGGACGACCCGGGCGCGACCGATTTATTGGGGACGACCCCATACGAGGTCGTAATGTCGCATACTGCATCTGCATCTCAGATCGTCAAATCAGCCGCCCCTAAGCTGATCATTTCCTGGCTAGTCGTGGCCCTGTTCCAAATCATGGGGCACGCATGGCTTTCCGAGCTCACCCCCATTGTCGCCACGGTCTGCTTCATCGGGCTGTTCGGCACGATCATCATGGCTGCCTTCGGCGTAGTCCATGAAGCCGACGAACTGGCTCACCAGCTTGGTGAGCCATATGGCACCCTCATCTTGACGCTTTCGATTGTCTCTATCGAGGTCATCCTCATCGCCGCCGTGATGTTGGGCCCGGGTGACTCCGCGACCATCGGTCGAGACAGCATCTATGCCGTCATGATGATCATCATGAACCTGGTGACCGGCATATGTCTGCTGCTTGGGGCCATGCGCTACGGGGAACAAGAATACAATGCGCCTGGCGCTGTCCAGTTCATTGCGATGACCCTGGTCCTCGTTGGCGTCGCGTTACTGCTGCCGAATGTGATCGGAGCAGGCGGCGAGTTCAAACCGGGTCAGGCGATCACGCTCTCCATCCTGACCGTGATCGTATATGGCGCCTTCATCTTCTTTCAGATGGGCCGTTATCGCTCGCACTTTATGCAGCCGAAGCCCGGATGCATGATGCTCCCCGTCTCGACATCATCCAAACCGAACGCTGCCGAAACGGAGACTGCGCCTGTCGCCAAGGGGAATAACCTTGTCCATTCCCTGGTCCTGGTCGGCCTGATACTTCCAATCGTCCTTCTCGCCCACCATCTCGCCGTTGTGATCGATTACGGCGTGGCAGTCGCGGGTGCGCCAGTGGCTGTTGGCGGTGTTGTCATCGCGATCATCGTGTTCACGCCTGAAACGCTGACGGCATTCAAGGCAGCGCTCAACAATGAAACGCAGCGCGCCATCAATCTTTGCCTTGGCGCTTTTGTTTCAACCGTCGGCCTGACGATCCCGGCTGTCCTGATCGTTGGCCTAGTTACGGGCAAGACCGTCGTGCTTGGCATTTCGCCAGCCGAGACAATCCTGTTGGCGCTGACCCTTGGCCTCACGACACTGACCTATCTCGGGCATCGAACATCTGCGATTTTCGGCTTGCTTCACCTGATGCTTTTTGTCGTGTTCGGCCTGGTGCTGTTCGCGTGAACCGATAAGGCGCGGGACGACCCGCGCCTTTCTCATCCTCGTGGGGACGACCTCATTTCATCAGGTTTCACGATGTGGGCGACGCAAAGGGATTTATTCAAGGATATCTCGGATGCCGTGATGGGAACGAACGACGAGACATCACCCGGCCTGACGACGCTGCTGTCGTCAGCCGCGATCTTCGTTCTTGTGGCCAACCGGGAAGTCCGTTTCGGCCGCGCCTTGGCTTTTCGCAAACCGCCGTTGCGATACGATGAGAAATCCGCTAATGGACCTGAGCGCGGGACGACCCGTGCCTTGTGACGTTCAGGGGACGGCCCCTTATCTCGACGAGATAGGACCCGCCCAAGTGACTCCTTCCTCCCAAAACCTTTCAGGCCTGCGGCGAATGTTTGCCGTGCAGCGTTGCGACGGTATTCTCGTATGCCGTCTTCGCAAAGCCTTGTCTCACCCATAGGATGCTCCATGGCTGGTCCAATTGAACAATTTGCCATCAAACCGCTTGTCGAAATCAATATAGGTGGTGTCGATCTCAGCTTTACCAATGCGTCCGCCTATATGGTGCTGACCGTGGCGGCTGCGACCGGCTTTCTCTACCTTGCCACAGCCAAGCGGGCCGTCATCCCTGGAAGGCTGCAATCGAGCGCGGAACTTCTTTTTGAGTTCGTCGCAAAGACCCTGCGGGACAATGCCGGTGAGCATGGGATGAAATTCTTCCCACTCGTCTTTTCGCTCTTCATGTTCATTTTAACCGCGAACATGATCGGGATGTTTCCTTATGCCTTCACCATAACCAGCCAGATCATCGTCACATTCGGGCTGGCAATCCTCGTTTTCCTGACGGTGGTCCTTTACGGTTTCTACAAAAACGGTTTGGGTTTTCTCCGTCTCTTCAAACCGGACGGCGTTCCGGCGGTTCTCGCCCCGATCATCATCCCGATCGAAATCATCTCGTTCCTGTCGCGGCCGATCAGTCACTCCGTACGTCTATTCGCCGTGATGCTGGCTGGGCACATCACCTTGAAGGTGTTTGCAGGCTTCGTGGTGTCCCTGAGCGGGTTTGGAGCCGTCGGTATCGTCGGAGCGATTGCGCCGCTGCTGATGACCGTAGCGATTACCGGCCTTGAATTCCTGATGGCTGGCATTCAGGCATACGTGTTCACGATGCTGACCTGCATGTATCTTAACGACGCCCTCCATCCGGGCCATTGAACAAGACAAACGAGTGCTGGGGGATGTGAACTGAACATCCCCCATTGCCTCATCAGTGCCTGAGCACAGACCCCGATTGAACCCTTGGTGTAACTCCGGGGCTTTCATCTTACCGGTTTCGGCAGAACGCCCGAAATAAGGCAGCAAAGGCTAGGTCTCCTATGCCTAGCCTTTACCGCGTGTGCCATTTCACCCTCTACTGGAAGCGTTCCCTGCTGCGTCGACCGGCTCCCGTCGCCGCCAGCGAGACGCCGAGGACAGATAGCAGCATCAGGGCGAGCACCGGGGTCAGAACCGCCCAGGGCGCTCGCTCCACATAGGGCATTCCTTCCGCCAGTATCAGCCCCCATTCTGGCGAAGGCGGCCGGGGTCCGAGCCCCAGAAAGCCGAGGCTTGCCAAGGCGAGTGCCGTGCCGGGCAGACGCAACATGGCATGCGCCGTGATCGGGCCGATAATAGCCGGCAGGATTGAACGGGTGATGATGCGCAGATTGCCCACGCCGAGAACGGGGGCGATCTGCACATGCGGCTGTGCACGCACTTCCGAAGCCAGGGCAGCGGTATGCGCGGCGAGCGGTGCCCAGGCGACGGCCGTGACCGCGATGAGCGCGCCATATGTCCCGGGTCCGAAAGCGGCAGCGACGACAAGTCCGGCGATGGTCGGCGGCGTCGCCTTGGTGATTTCAATCGGGCCGATCGTCAGGTGCGGAGCCAGCCCCAAAACCAATCCGATCACAAGCGAGACGGCGGTGACGATGGCCGCCATGCCGATCGTCGTCACGGCACCATGGGCGACACGTGCCAGAACATCCCGCCCCATTCCATCCGCACCCAAAGGCAAAGCGAGACTTGGACCTTGCAGGCGAATGAAACCTGATGTGTAGGGATCGCGCGGGAGGCCGGCCACGATCATCACAACCAGGATGGCAAGCACCATGCAAGGCAGGATCCAGGCGTATCGTGCGGGCGTCCGGTCGACTTGCGGCACGGGCAAGGCGCCCAGCCGGAACGCCGGACCGAGCAATGCCGTCCGGATCAGGTTAGCGACGACGCCGATGAGAACCGCGTTGAGAAGCAGGATGAGAATGCCTGCCTGCAGCGCCGGCAAATCCTGCGCTGAGGCCGCCCCCAACGTGGCCCGGCCAATACCGGGAATGGAAAACACCTGTTCGACGGCGATCGCGCCGCCGGTCATGCCGACCAGGATCATGCCGATCTGCGGCATCAGGCTGGGCAAGGATCGCCGCAGCACGGCGCAGGCAATCCGCCAGCGCGAAAAACCGGCCACAGCCCAGGTGGCGATCCAGTGTTCGGAAAAGGTGGCGGCGATGGCAACGGAAAGTAGCCTGCCCAGAAGTCCGCCAGCCGGCAGTCCAAGGGCGACGGCCGGCAGGACGGCATGCGTGGCGCTTTGCCAGCCATAGGGCGGAAACCATCTTAACCAGACCGAAAACACCACGATGAAGAGCGATGACAGCATGAATTCCGGCATTGCCGTCAAGACTGCAGCCATGCCGCCGGAGCTTCGCGGGTCACGCCCCTTCAATCCGCGCAGCAGTGGCGGCAGACTGCACAGCAAGGCCGTGACACCGGCCACGGCAAATGCCGCGCCCATCAATTTTAAGGAAACGCCAAGCGCGCTCAACATGCCGGGCAGAACCGGGGCGCCTGATATCCAGGACGTCCCGAAATCCCCTTGAAGGACACCGGTGATCCATTGCTTTAGGTGTTCGATCGGTCCGAGCGCCAGCCCGAGCTGCTGTCGGATGGCGTTCAGAGCCTCAGCCGTCGCCTCCTGATCACCCGAACGGGCACGCAGAATGCTCAATGCGGGGTCGCGGCCGGAAATCCATGGCAGCAATCCGACAAGCATCATGACGGCAAGAAGTGTTACCCCGCGCGACAGCGCGGGGCTGATGGAGCGCATGGTTCGGTTCATTGCGCCAATGTCGTGTGCTCGGTGATGAGGGTCCGTTCGCGCGGATCACGTGCGGCAGCTTCGATGCCTTCGGCCTCACCCTGAATGACCCTTTCATGCAGCATCGGCACTGCCGCATCGGTGGCAAGAATTGCCGCTTCTGCCTCGATGATCGCGCGGCGGCGTGTGTCGCCCGGCATGGCCTCGGCGGCTTTTTCCAGAGCCGCATCGACCTTTGGATCGCAAAGCTGCGAGATGTTGAACGATCCCTTGCAGGCAAAATCGCTGAACATGTAGGCGACCGGATCACCGGAATCGAGGACGGTGGCGCGCGACAGGATGAAGATGTCGAATGACCCGGCCAGCGCATCGGCCTCGATATGGGCGTATTGGCGAACCTCCTGTTTTACCTCGAAACCGGCCTTGGTCAGTGCCTGCGCCGCCAGAACGGCGACTTCGGGCAGTTCTGCGCGGTCACTGAAGGTTGCCAGCGTGATCTTTGTGCCTTGCGGTGGGCGGGCTGCCGTTTTTACCAGCGGCTGGCGCAGTCCGTCCGCCCAGGGGAGGGCAGGGCCGAGCAGGCCGCGTGCCACATCGGCGCGGCCTTCATAAACGGTGCGGACGATGGCTTCGCGATCGACGGCATCACGCACGGCGGCACGCAGGGCCGGGTCGGCAAGCGGGCCCTTTTTCGTGTTGAGGTAAAGCGTGTTGGTGCGCGGCATCGGCACTTCGTGGATAAGGTCGGGATCGACAAGCGCTGCCTGCGACACCGGAATGGCCTCGACCACCTGCGCGACACCGGTACGGATGGAAGCGGCACGCGCGGTTCCGTCATTGACGTAATCGGCATCGATGCCCGACAGCTTTGCGCGCTCGCCCCAATATCCGTCGAAACGGTCGAGATGGGCGCTGGTGACGCCTTCGATCGTCTTCAGCACAAAGGGGCCGGTGCCGGCCTCGATCGGGTTGACGCGACCATCCGCGCCATAGGCGCGCTCGGCCATGATGGCAAGTTGCGGGCTGGACAGGCGGTTCGGCAGGAGCGGGTCGTTTGCCTTGGTGGTCACGATCACCGCATCGCCATTGACCTTCACCGTCATCTCGACGCCATCGAGAATGCGCGGCTTGGGCACAGCCTTCGTGGCGGCGACAAGCGACGCGGCGGCTCTTTCCGCCGTCAGGTCGGTGCCGTCATGAAACTTGACACCCTTGCGCACGGCGAAACGCCAGTTGTGATCGTCCAGCCTCTGCCATTCGGTGGCCAGGAACGGTTGTGGATCGCCCTCGGCGTTGAGCCGGATCAGCGTTTCCGCCGTGCTCCAGCGCGACAATTTGAAAGCATCGTCGGACAGCGGGCTGAGGCCCGAACGCGGCGGCTGCAACATGGCGATATGAACGCGGGGATCGGCCGCACTTGCGGTGCTCGCCAGCATGAGGCCGAGCGTTACCGTACTGATCAATATGCGTTTCATGAAAATATCCTCTCTCGATCAAACATGCATATGCAGCGGCGGTGCTGCGGCAATGAGTTCACGTGTGGCGGGGTGTTTCGGTGCGGCAAGCAGACGGCCGGTGGGGGCATCCTCGACGATTTCACCATCGTCCATCACCAGCGTGCGCCGGCAGAGGCCAGCGACCACGGACAGATCATGCGACACGATCATCAAACCCATGCCATGGGTTTCGACGAGATCGCGCAGCACCGACACCACCTGATCGCGGGTCGGCATGTCGAGCCCGCTCACCGGTTCGTCCGTCAGAAGAAAGGTCGGGCGTGTGGCGATGGCGCGGGCAATGGCGACGCGTTGCGCCTGACCGCCGGAAAGCTCCTGCGGTCGCCGGGAAAACAGGCTGCGATCCAGGCCGACCTTTTCCAGCGCTTCCTCGGCGCGGCTTTCCGGTCGGCATTCGACCTTCAGTCTGCGCAGAGGCTCCATCACGATGGATAGAACCGGCATGCGTGGATCGAGCGAGGCACTCGGATCCTGCGGCACATATTGCACGGCGCGCCGGTACCAGCGCAGTTTCGCTACGGAGCCGGGACGGACAGGTTGGCCCTCGCAGGCGATAAGGCCGTGGTCGGGCGTATCGATGGCCAGAAGGCAGCGCAGCAATGTCGTCTTGCCCGAACCGGACTTGCCGACCAGGCCGACACATTCTCCGGCATGCAAAGCAAACGAGACATTGCGCAAAATGGAACGCGGCGCCGGCCGCCGAAAGGGCACGCCGCCGCCTGCCTTACGACTTAACGCAAGATCGTTCACGGTAAGAAATGCCGGTGCGGTCACGCGAACACCTTTTCGCAGGCGACCACGCAATGATGCGCAGATCCGACAAGGTTCTGCGTATAGATCTGCCGGGGCGCATGGAGGATCTGCGACATCGCGCCTTCCTCGACAATACAACCGTTTTCGATGATCAGCGCCCGGTCGCAAAGATGCGAGGCGGCGTGCAGGTCGTGGGTGATGAACAAAAGGCCGGGGCCTGCCGGATCGGCGGTCACGCTCCGCAGCAATTTAAGGATCTGCGCCTGGGTGACGACATCGAGCGCAGTGGTCGGCTCGTCGGCGATGATAAACGGCGCGTTGGAGGCCAGTGCCATGGCGATACAAATCCGCTGGCGCTGGCCGCCCGACAATTCAGGCGGATACCGATTGACGATATCATGGGGTGCGGTAAAGCCCATTTTCAGGAGAAGATCCGCGACTTCCGATGCTGCCTGCCTTGGTGATAACCCGCGACAGTGCTGCAACGGTTGCCGCAGTTGGTAGCCAATGGTCGCAAGCGGATTGAGTGCCGAGGATGTGTCCTGCATCACCATGGCAACCCGCGCCGTTGCGGGGCGAGCAAGTGCCGGCATAGGCAGTACATCGATGCCACCGAGACGAATGGTGCCTGATGCCTTTGCTCCTGCCGGAAGAAGTCCCAGGACTGCACGCGCCGTCAGCGATTTGCCGGAGCCAGACCGGCCGAGAAGGGCGACCCGTTCACCGTGGCAAACAGACAGGCTGACGCTCTCGAGCATCTGTCGATTGTTAAGCGTTACCCGTAGGTTATCGATTGTCAGGTTGCCCAAATCCACGGCCTCTGCGTTCAGCAGCCGTAATATGATAACATTACGGAGACGTCAATGCGCCGTTGAACAACAAAAGCCCACAGAGGAAACCGTGGGCTTTTGAAGAGTGTCGTCCGTTATCAGGTTGGAAAGCTGATCACGGTGTTTCCATCTTGTTGCCGGCCCCGAGATAGGCACGCAGACGCCCAACCTCGTCGGCTTCGACAGCCGGCGCAGCATTGCCCCAGGAGTTACGTACATAGTTGAGAATGTCAGCCACCTGGCGGTCATTCATCTTCCAGTCGAAGGCCGGCATGCCGGCAGCAGTCTGACGGTCATGTGTGTGTGGAGCGCGTGCGCCACGCAACATGGCATGGATAAGGTTGGTCGCATCGCCTGCCAGAAGACCGTGGTTCGACTTGAAAGCCGGAACCATGCCCTCGATGCCTTCGCCTTCAAGCCCGTGGCAGGCGGAGCAATTGACCTCATAGGCCAATGCCGCCTTCTGCATGGCGGGCGTATCGGACGGCATCGCCACGGCAGCCGGGGTCGACGAAGCGGGCAGGGACTTCAGATATGTGTCGACCGCCAAGGCGTCAGCCTCGGTGAAATACTGCGTCGAATGCTCGACGGCTTCCGCCATCGGGCCGGCAGCAACGGCAGTGCCATCGGAACCGGTCCTCAGGTAATTGGCGATGTCCTGCGCCGTGGACGTGCCCAGGCCGACATGCGGATTGGCGGTCAGGTCGGGGGCAAACCATTTGCCGATATTTCCGCCTTGCAGATAGGAGGAGCCGATTTCAGCGCCGAGCGGGTTGCGGGGGGTATGGCAAGCGGCGCAGTGCCCCGGGCCATCAACAATGTATTTTCCGCGGTTCAAGACCGCATCCTTCACAGCATCCTGCTCGAAGCCGGAATTGTCGAAGAACAGCGTGTTCCAGCCTGCCATCGCCAGACGGATATTGAAGGGGAAGGGCATGCCGGCGTTTTCGTCGATATCGTTTTTCACCGGTTCGATCGTCGACATGTAGGCCCACAGGTCGTGCATGTCCTGATCGGTGAGCTTGCGATAGGCGGTGTACGGCATGGCCGGGTAAAGAAACCCGTGCTGTCCGATGCCCTGGCGCACCGAATTGAAGAAATCACGTTCGGTCATGTTGCCGATACCGGTCTCGGGATCGGGCGTGATGTTGGAACTGACCAGTGTTCCGAACGGCGTCTTCATGTCGTAGCCGCCGGCGAAACTGCCGCTTTCACGTGTATGGCAGGCCGAGCAGTCGCCCAGCCGCATCACGTATTCGCCGCGCTTGATGGCTTCGACATCAGTGCTCTTGAAATCGGCGAGACGCGTGGTGCCGTCGGCGACATCGGACGCGGCGGTGTTGAGGCTGTTCCAGGCCCACAAGCCGGCTCCGGCCGCAGCGATCACGGCAACGATCGCGACGCCGCCACCGATTTTTTTCCAGTTTGCCATGATCTTATCCCTTCACCAGCGGGCCGGGGTTGTTCACGTAGGTCTGATGGATGGCCTGCGCGGCGCGCACAGCGAGTGCACCGACGGTGACCGTCGGGTTGTAACCGCCATTCATCGGGAAGGCGGACGCGCCGACCACGAAGACGTTGTGGACGTCCCAGCTCTGCAGGAATGGGTTGACCGCCGAGGTGGTCGGATCCGCACCCATGACGGCCCCGCCGATCGTGTGCGAGGAGTGCTGCATGTAGGGGTTCCAGCTGTGCTCGGCCTGATTGTCGACAACGATGTCCTGACCACCGGCCTCGCGCATGATCTCCACGGAACGATCCACCGTGTATTTCAGCATGTTCTTGTCGTTCTGGTTCCAGTCGAAGGTCAGGCGCAGCAGCGGCTGGCCGTGACGGTCTCGGTAATCCGGATCGAGGTCGAGATAGGCATCGCGGACCGGCATGGACGTGCCCTGAATGAAGATGCCCGCACCCTGATTGTAGTCGCGCGCATAAGCTTCCTTCCAGGCTGAACCCCAGCGCTTGGAGCCGGGACGCAGGTTGTTCATGTTCTGGATCGGGCGGCCGTTGGTGGAA
Organism: Hyphomicrobiales bacterium; assembly: GCA_900469445.1. Classification (GTDB taxonomy): domain Bacteria; phylum Pseudomonadota; class Alphaproteobacteria; order Rhizobiales; family Rhizobiaceae; genus Neorhizobium. Next base: position 53,276 of record UBXM01000026.1, on the reverse strand, counting down.
TAGCCCATGATGCCGGCGCCGCCGATGAAATCGAGGCCGGAATGGTCGAAATTGTCGCCATTGAAGTCATCGATCTGCACCGCCAGCGCGCCGCCGCCGATAAACGGGTTGGTGTATTTGTCGGGGAAGAAGCCGTTGACCGTACCGCAGGTCTGGTAGGTGTAGTTACGGCCGATCGTGCCCTTGCCGGTGACCGGATCATACTGTTCGCCGATGCCCGACAGCAGCATCAGGCGGACATTGTCCATCTGATAGGCGGTGATGACGACGATATCGGCGGGCTGGAAACCTTCCACGCCTTCTTTGGTGATGAACTTCACGCCCTTTGCCGTCTTGCCGTCGTCATGCTTGACGGCATGCAGTACCTCGGTCTCGGTGAGCAGGGTGAAGTTCGGCCGGCGCATCAGCGCCGGCAGGATACAGGCCTGCGGCGAGGATTTGGAGAAATTGCCACAGCCGTGGAAGTCACAGAAACCACAATAGGTACACGGTCCCATCGTCACGCCGAGCGGGTTGACGAAGGCCTGGCTGATATTGCCGGCAGGGATCGTGAACGGATTGTAGCCCATGCGGTCGGATGCTTCGCGGAACTCGCGCATCCAGAATGTGTCCTTCAACGGCGGCGTCGGGTAATCGCGCGAACGCGGTCCCTCGAACGGGTTACCGCCCGGCTTGATCTCGCCGTTGATATTGCCGGCGATGCCGGACGTGCCGGCGATACGCTCGAACCGGTCGTAATAGGGCTCCATGTCCTTGTAGGTCACACCCCAGTCCTGCAGCAGCATGCCGTCGCCCTTGGCGGCGCCGTACCGTTCGCGGGTCTGGGTGGCGATTTCGAAATCCCAGGGCGTGAAGCGCCAGGACATGCCGGCCCAGTGGGTGCCGGCGCCGCCGACATTCCAGCCGAACTGGTAGGCCGACCAGTTGCGCACCGGGGCGGCGGTCTGGTCCATGCGGTTGCGGAAGGTCGTCGTTTCGACGCTCATCGGCTGCAGCAGTTCGCGGCGGGTGTGCCAGCGCAGCTCGTCGGGATCGACAGCGGGCGGAAAGTCGGTGGAAGTATCGCGCCACGCGCCGCGTTCGATCGCAACCACATTGAGGCCGGCGCGGGTCAGTTCCTCGGCCATGACCGAGCCGGACCAGCCGAGCCCACAGATGACCACATCCGCCTTGGGACGTTCAATCGTCATTATTCTTCTCCTGAAGGGGATATCAGTCGTTGGGGATCAGGCTGACCGGCACGAGGTTCAGATTCTCGCCGCGCTTTTCGATATACGGACGGTAATCGTAACGGGCGCCGGGGAAGCCGATCATCTTCCAGCCCGCCATGTCGCGGTTACCGCCGTAGATCGGATCGGCGAGATATCCCTCGCGCGCGTTCTGGAGCATCAGTTCGAAGAACCACTTGCCCTGCACGCCGTTCGGCAGATCGATCTTGCCTTCTTCGAGCCCGGCAAGGATCTCGTCGATACGGTCGGGAGACAGGGCGTGGAACGCCACGCCATCGGTTGCCTGCGCATAGGCTTCGAGCGCCTTCAGGCCAGCTTCGTAACGCTGGCGCGGCGTCTGCGTGAACTGCGGCGATCCCATGATCGCTTCTTCGGTTTCAGGACGTACAGGTCCCTCGAGATACAGCGCGCGGCCTTCGCCGTAATGGCCCGCGAGCTGATCATCGAGGAACTCAAGACAGCCTGCCTCGGAAGCCGACGGCCCGAATTTGTCGCTCGGGATCATGCGGTCGAATACGGCGGCAAGCGTCTTGCGGTCGTTTTCCTGGGTGAATACCCGGAAGGCGCCGCCCTTCATCGCGGGTTTGGGCAGGTGATCCGGCGACATCGCGGTTTGTGTCGGAAACCCCTTGAGCTCCGCAGCGGCTGAAGGGGAAGCCAGGGCGGTGGTCGTAACGGCGGCTCCGAAAGAGCGAAGCAGGTCTCTACGCTTCATGTGTCATTCCTTTCGTTGTTCCTGGAACGGACGCACAAACGCGCAACTGCAATCACACGGCGCAGGAAAGCGACGGGCAGCAGGGTGACGGTGGCCGTTGATTAGCTGGTGACTGGCTTATGTGAAGGGGCTGCTGGGCGGGTCCGGTGTGTCTCTTCAAACATTTTGCACTGCGGTAAATGGCCGCATTGTCGCTGGCAAGCCGTCAGAATTTGACATATGCAAATTCCCTCAAGATGAGGTTATTCCCTTCATCGTGGATCGTCTTTCTGATGGTTGCCTGCCATCTGCGAACATTGTCCTGATGATAGAAGCACCGTCACGCAGAGTGAATTTGACGTTCTCGACCAATCCTCATTAAGGAGGCGCGGTTCAATCCATGAAGGTGATCCCCCGTGCCGCGCCACAAAACCATTGATGATCTCGCTCGCGAAGCGCAGGTCAGCGTATCGACAATCGATCGCATTCTCAGCGGTCGCGGGCAGGTGAAGCCTACGACGATCGAGCATGTGCTGGCGGTTGCCGAAAAGATCGGCTTTTATGCCGTGGAAAGCATCAGGAGCCGGCTTGTGCTGGATGCGCCCGAGCGGCGCTTCGGGTTCCTGCTGAACAGTGGCAGCCGCCAGCTCTACCGCGATCTGGCGGAGGAACTATCGGGATCTGCGAGAAAGGCCGTTACCGTACGCGGCCAAGCCGTCGTCAGGCACCTGAGTGATACCGATCCGGAAAACGCCGCTCGGGCGTTGCTGGAACTTGGTGAGCAATGCGATATCATCGCCTGCGTCTGCGTGGATCACCCTGCCGTCAGTACAGCTGTCGGCGAACTGGCGCGCCGTGGCATACCGGTCATCACGATGATTTCGGATATTTCATCACCGGCGCGGGCGGGCTTCGTCGGATCGAACGACTGGCAGCTTGGACGCACGGCCGGCTGGTTCTCCCATCGTTTCATCAAGGGCGGAAAGGCTGCGGTGCTGGTCGGCTCCGAGCGTTATACCTGTCAGCAGGTGCATGACGCGAGTTTCCGCGGCTTTCTCCGGTCGCAGCAGGCGGATTTCATCCTGCTCGAAACGCGCGTCACCCATGAGGACGATGTAAAGGCTGAAGCGATTACCCGCAGCCTTCTCGATGAACATCCCGATCTGGGCGCACTGTTTGTTGCCGGTGGCGGTATCGATGGCGTCTGTAAGGAACTGCTGAGACGCGGACGCAAGGATGTGATGGTGATCGGTTGCGAGATGACCGGCAGCACCCGCACCCGTCTGTCGTCAGGCGAGATCGATGTCATTCTTGCGCATCCGGTCGATGAAATCGCCCGGCAGACCGTTCAGGCGATGATCAAGCTGATGACCACGCCCGCAGCCCATCAGCCTTTCCAGACAATCGTACCCTTTGTCGTCATGGTCAGTGAGAACTGTTAGAAGCATCTCGAGCTTCACTTTTTGCAGCGGTTCCGTGCGCAATCGGAAACCGAAAGGTGAGCACTTCAAAAGCGCCGTACCATGCCTGGTAGGGCGTTTTTGCAATGGGCTATGCGCGGCTACTTGATCAAATTATTGTCTTGCGAACTGGTAGCTTCATTCGGCGCATGGTAGCGAGCCGCTCAATCAAAGAGCGTTGAGCCTGCCGGCAACGAATTGGCCTTCCAATACTCACTGACGACGCAACCATCTTCTTGAGGTTAACTTTTATGCCACATTCACGTCCCGTCTATCAGTTCAACAACATCATCGTTCGGACGCCGGCCCAGTCGGTTGTCAATGGCCTTCGCGCCGACGACAAGGGTGATCCGACCTATGCCGGCATCACCGCCGAACATGAGGCCTATGTAAAGGCGATGCAGAACGCCGGCGTGAAAGTGACTGTTTTGCCGGCGCTTGAGGAGTTTCCCGACTCGATCTTCGTCGAGGATCCGGCGCTTGTCTTCACCGACGGCGCAATCATGCTCCGCCCCGGCGATCAAACGCGCCTGCGCGAAGCCGCTAAGATCGCACCCACTCTGCGTGAAATGTTCGATACCGTGCTTGAACTCTCCGGCGATGGTTTTGCAGATGGCGGGGACATCCTTGTCACGCCCGACAGCGTGATGATCGGGCTTTCTGGCCGCACCAATCAGGCGGGAGCCGAAGCGCTTCAGGCATGCTTGTCGAAGCTTGGCCGAAAAAGCGAGATCGTCAAAACGCCCGAAGGCGTGCTCCATTTCAAAACGGCGAGCTCGCTGCTTGACGACGAGACAGTCATATCCACAGCAACCCTTGCTCGATCCGGTGTGTTCGACCGCTTCAAGCAGGTCATCGTTCCGGATGGGGATGAACCTGCCGCCAACGCCCTGCGCGTCAACGATGTCGTCATGGTGGGCGCGCAATTCCCCCGCACGATCGAGATGCTCGACAAGCTTGGCTACAAGGTCGTGCCCCTGAACACGGCCGAGATCGGCAAGATCGACGCAGGACTGTCCTGCATGTCGCTGCGCTGGTTCAGCGAGAAATAACGGCATCGCAGGGGATGGGCCGTTAAAGGCTCACCCCTTCGGCGCACCGGTCAGCCCCTTCCTCCCAATGCCAGCCGCGAAGCCAAGCCCGCAAAGACGGTGGCGAGGAAATAATTGGGTAACTGAACGCCGCGGTCGCAGGCTATCGACATCGCGGGTCGTTTGGAAACGTCGGCTCCCCGATCGCATCGAATATGGAAAAGCGGGCCGCCTGATCGCGGCCCGCCTGGATTATTCGAATGCTGGCGGGGAGTGCCCCGCTGGTCAGCTGCCGGTCACGCCGTGAGGCCTGTCCATTTCCAGTCGCGGATTTCCGGCATGTCTTCGCCGTATTCGCGAACATGGGCATTGTGCAGGGCGAGCTTGCCGTTCAGCATCTCGATCACATGCGGAACCTTTTCCTTCAGTTCCGGCACCCGTTCGATCGCTTCGAGCGCCAGATGGTAGCGGTCGAGCTGGTTCAAGACCGTCATGTCGAAAGGCGTCGTGGTCGTGCCTTCCTCGACGAAGCCGCGCACATGCATGTTGCGGTGGTTGTTGCGCTTATAGGTCAGGCGGTGGATGAGGTACGGATAACCGTGATAGGCGAAGATGACCGGCCGTTCGGTGGTGAACAGCTTGTCGAAATCCTCGTCCGTCAGGCCATGCGAATGCTCTTCCTTCGCCTGCAGCGTCATCAGGTCGACGACGTTGACGACACGGATCTTCAGTTCCGGTATCGCCTCGCGCAGGATCATCACGGCAGCCAGCGTTTCCATTGTCGGCACGTCGCCGGCGCAGGCCATCACCACATCCGGTGCAATCGCGTCATCCTCGTTGCTGGCCCAGTCCCAGGTGCCGATACCGGCCTCGCAATGCTTGGCTGCATCCTCGATCGAAAGCCATTGCGGTTCCGGCTGCTTGCCGGCCACGATGACGTTGATCCGGTCCCAGGTATTGAGGCAATGATCGGCCACCCACAGAAGCGTATTGGCATCCGGCGGCAGGTAGATGCGCACCACGTCCGCCTTCTTGTTGGCCACGTGATCGAGGAAGCCCGGATCCTGGTGGGAGAAGCCGTTATGGTCCTGTCGCCATACATGCGAGGTGAGCAGGTAGTTGAGCGAGCTGATCGGCTTCCGCCATTCGAGATCGCGCGTCACCTTCAGCCACTTGGCATGCTGGTTGAACATCGAGTCAATGATGTGGATGAAGGCTTCGTAGCAGGAGAAGAAGCCGTGGCGGCCGGTCAGCAGATACCCTTCCAGCCAGCCCTGGCATAGGTGTTCGGAAAGCACTTCCATCACCCGCCCGTCGGGCGAAAGATGCACGTCATAGGGCTCGATCTTTTCCATCCACACCCGGTCGGTTGCTTCGAAGACCGGGCCAAGGCGATTCGAATCCGTCTCATCCGGCCCGAAGACCCGGAAATTCTTTTCCGCGTCGTTCAGCTTCATCACGTCGCGCAGATATTTGCCGAGCACTTCGGTCGTCTGGACGATCTTCTCGCCCGGCACCGTCACATCGACGGCATAGTCGGAAATCGGCGGGCATTTCAGGTCCTTGCGCAATATGCCGCCATTGGTATGCGGGTTTGCGCCCATGCGGCGATTGCCGGTCGGTGCAAGAGCCTTCAGCTCCGCCTTCAGGCTTCCGTCGGCCTCGAACAGGTCTTCCGGATCGTAGCTCCGCATCCAGTCTTCGAGAACCTTGCGGTGGCTGTCGTTTTCGCGGCAGGTGGCAACCGGAACCTGGTGTGCGCGCCAGAAATCCTCGACCTTCTTGCCGTCGACTTCCTTCGGTCCGGTCCAGCCTTTCGGGCTGCGCAGGATGATCATCGGCCAGCGCGGCGCTTCGGTGGAGGGCGCGCCTGAGCGGGCCTTTTCCTGGATCGCACGGATCATGTCGGTTGCCAGATCCATGGCATCCGCCATCAGCCGGTGCATTGCTTCCGGCTCGTGGCCCTCGACGAAGATCGGTGCGTAACCGTGACCCTCGAAAAGCTTCCTCAGGTCATCGTGCGGAATGCGTGAAAGCACCGTCGGGTTGGCGATCTTGTAGCCGTTGAGATGCAGGATCGGTAAAACCGCGCCGTCGCGGACAGGGTTCAGGAACTTGTTGGACTGCCAGCTTGCCGCCAGCGGACCGGTTTCGGCCTCACCGTCGCCGACCACGCAGGCAACGATCAGATCCGGGTTGTCGAAGGCCGCGCCGAATGCATGCACCAGCGCATAACCCAGTTCGCCGCCTTCATGAATGGAACCGGGGGTTTCGGGCGCCACATGGCTCGGCACGCCGCCGGGGAAGGAGAACTGCCGGAACAGCTTGTGCATGCCCTCTTCGTTTTCCGGAATGTCTGGATAAACTTCGCTGTAGATGCCTTCCATCCAGGTATTGGCGACCATGCCCGGTCCGCCATGGCCCGGCCCGCATATATAGATGACGTCGAGGTCGCGGTTTTTGATCACCCGGTTGAGATGCGCATAGATGAAGTTGAGCCCGGGGGTCGTGCCCCAGTGGCCGAGAAGTCGCGGTTTGATATGCAGCGGCTGAAGCGGCTCGCGCAAAAGCGGGTTTTCGAGAAGGTAGATCTGGCCGACGGAGAGATAATTTGCCGCTCGCCAATACCGATCCATCAACGTCACTTCCGCCTGTGACAGCTCGGTGCGCGGGCGGGCGGGATCAAAATATTCGGATCGCGAAATTGCTCCGTCCTTGGGGACTATATGGTGCTGCATTGATAACTCCTCTTTTTCCTCATCGTCGATACTAATCGATTTAGATGGCCTGCTTCATGACATGGATCATGGACTGGCGGATTGTCCGCCGCTCAAGAGGCATCGCGCTTCAGGCAATGTGGACGTATTTTGTGACAAACAATCAAGTCTTGCGCGATGGCCGTCAGGATAGGGCAGGGGCTGACGATTGCCAGCTTTAAGGCCGATATTTCTGGTGTCCGTTCTTCACTGTCGCGGACGGGGCACCACTGTTCGCCACTGAAACTTTGTGCGGTAGACCGTCGCAGGCTTTGATGCGGCTCAACGCGCTCCTGTCATGCCCGGGTGATGTTTCCACGCCAGACTTTCATCATTGTCTGGATCTTCGTTTTGGGAGGAGATTGAAACATGCACGATAAAAACAGCGTTGCGATCGCCGACGTGGATGACCGCGCAGCCGATCTTGCTGCGATTTTTGCCGAGGTCAGAGCGCTGCGTGACCGTGTCGCCAAGGAAGGGCGGTCATTGTTCGAGAGCCTCGCCGGCGGCGCGGTCGAGGCGGACCGTCTCGAAAATCTCTGTCATTATCTCTGCCTTCGCCGTCATGATATCCGCCCGCTGCAACGTCGGCTGATGCGCCACGGGCTGTCTTCGCTGGGCCGACTGGAAAGCCGGGTCCTGCCCACGCTCGATGCCGTCCTCTCTGCGCTGTCCGCCATGCAGGCAATGGCGCCACCCTACACGCTGCCGTCCGAGACTCAGTTTTTTGCCGGCGAGGCGGGACTTGCCGAAATGACGGAGCGGTTGCTCGGCAGCGCCCGTACGCATCGTCGCGGCCGTATCATGGTCACGCTGCCGGGTGAGGCGGCGACCGATCCCGATTTCATCCTTGATCTTGCAAGGCGTGGCATGGATGTCGCCCGTATCAACTGCGCCCATGATGATCACCAGACATGGGAGGCGATGGCGCGGCAGGTCCGCTCCGCCGGCGAGATGGTCGGCCGCAGGATCACCGTGCTGATGGATATTGCCGGCCCGAAGATCAGGACGGAAGCCGTAATGGCCGACAAGGGCGCCAAATTGACGGCAGGTGATCTGTTTCGCCTTGTCGCCGCGGGTGATCCCTACCAGACGGAAGACGTCCGTTTCTGTGCAGCCGTCTCCTTGCCCGAGATCGTCGAGCGCGTCGAGCCGGGCCACAAGCTGCGTTACAATGACGGCAAGCTCGAAGCCGTTGTCGAAAGCGTATCGGACGGCGAGGCGCTTGTGCGGGTCACCCATGTGAAGGCCGGCGGCGTCAAGCTGAAACCCGAAAAGGGGCTCAACCTGCCCGATACCGCGCTTGGCTTGTCGCCGCTCACCGCCAAGGATGAAGGCGATCTTGCCGCCGTGATCGGCAATGCCGACATGCTTGGCTATTCCTTCGTCAGCCGCCCGGAGGACCTGGATCTATTGGAGGCTGCGCTTTCAGCCCATCCGGCGCGTGCGGAAGCGCTCGGTCTGGTCGCCAAGATCGAGCAGCCGGAAGCGGTCCGCAATCTGCCGGCATTGATTGCCCGCGCCCATGCGCTGGGCCGCCCGTTCGGCGTGATGATCGCCCGCGGGGACCTTGCCGCCGAAATCGGCTTCGAGCGGGTTGCGGAAATGCAGGAGGAAATTCTCTGGCTCTGCGAGGCGGCATCCGTTCCCACCGTCTGGGCAACGCAGGTTTTGGAGGATCTGGTGAAGGACGGCCTGCCGTCACGCGGCGAAATGACCGATGCCGCAATGGCCGCCCGGGCCGAATGCGTGATGCTGAACAAGGGCCCGGCGGTCGCCGAAGCCGTCACCTTGCTCGATACGCTTTTGGCCCGCATGGACGAGCATATCTTCAAGAAGACCCCGACCCTTCGGGCGCTGAAATCCTGGTGATCTGAAGGTTGAAATGCGAAGACCCGGCCCATGAGTTTGGGCCGGGTCCCTCCTGGACGACACGGCCTCCGTCGTGTCGCCCCAGCCCACCGTTCAGACGAAGGCGGCGAAATCCGGTACCTCCGGCCCTCGATAGAGCCGTCCGTCAGCCGCTCGAAATATCGTTGATATCGCCGAGCGGGGCCTTGCGGATTTCAGACGTCACCTTGTCTTCGGCGGCAAACGGATGCTTGCGTGATTGGGCGCACACCGTTTTCAACCTCCGTGATTTCGAGATTGCACGGATTGCGGGCGTCTTCATTGATACAGCGCAACGCTCGGCTGAGTGCCGCCTCAGGCATTGTGGATGGGCTTGTGCTCGGCGATATCGGCAGCATGGCGAAACATGCGTACCAGCTTGGTCCGATCCTCTCCGTGCCGCATCAATGCGTGATCGAACCGGCGTAGCTGGCTGGGTTCCGGCCGCCGATGCCAATCGCCGGGCTTCTGCTTCACATCTGCCGGCCTGACCGACATGCGTGGACCGATATTTTCCTGGAATTGCGCCAGCGTCATGCCGGCCTTCACCAGCAGCGCTCGTACACCGGAGCGGTTTTCCGTCGCGATGACCACGCGGAATGCATTGATGAGGCTTCCCTTCGATGCCGGAAGTTCGCTCGTGTCGAAAAGATCGCTGCCGGTTTCATGCTCGCGCAGATAAACCAGATAGACATCGACCAGATGGTGAGCCGCCTGCAACAGCTGCGCATCCGTGCCGTCCGTGCCGAAAGTGTGATCGCTTTTATACGTCGATTTGGCAAAGTCAGAATAGGGCATGATCCTGTCCTCGTTTGCCTTGTAAACGCGCAGAATCCGCTTTGGTTCTGCCTGAATTTTTGCCACCGAAGATACGGAGGCGCCGCCGCTTTTTCGCTTTATGTATTGTGCATTGCACCATTCGCTATTGCACAAACCCAAATATGGCCTATGTTTGTCCCGCGACCGCATGTCGCAGTCTGGGTCATATGACCCCCTTCACCCGCTGTAAATGCCGGGTTTTTTCAAGAAGGATGAAACCATGACAGTGTCAATTAACAACATCAAGGCATCCCAAAGCGGCGCCGTTCTCTCGGGTCATGTGGCACGGGCCGTCGCTGAAGCGCGGGTTGCCGCAGGCTACAGCATAGATGACCTTTCTTTGACCACCGGCCTCGTGCACGAGGAGATTGTTGGTGTCGAAGAAGGCCTGAATGCCGATCCGGCCAAGCTGAAACGCATTGCCGTGGCGCTGAAATTGCCCCCGTCGGCGCTTCTCGTCGCCTGACCAAAGCGGCACTCCAGAAAGCCCGGCCTTGGCCGGGCTTATTCATTTTATGGCAAAGCGCTTCTGTTATCCGGCGCTGCAGATGGGTGTGCCGCACCCTTGGCCGTTGCTTGTGAGTAGACGATGAACCTGATCGCGCATGTTGAGATACCGGTTACCGATCTTAAGCGAGCGATGATCTTCTATCATGCCGTTTTCGGCGTGGCTTTCGGCGATGTGGTGACCATCCATGGCAGCCGGATGGCCTATTTCCCCTTTGAGGAAGGCAAAGACGGCGCCAGCGGCGCGCTTGCGCAAGGCGATATCTACGTGCCGAGCAAAGATGGATCGGTCGTTTATTTTTCCGTCGAAGACATTGACGACGTCCTGGCGAGGGCCGTCGCACAGGGAAGCGAAATCCTGTTTGCCAAGACGCCGGTCAACGACACCGGCTTTGTCGCAGAGATCGCCGACAGTGAGGGCAACCGCATCGCTCTCCAGTCCCTCTGAGCAAAAAGCGGATCCGTCGCATTTTTCGAGACTTGCTACGCCGGTTCGGCAACGAAGATATGGCTTTCCGCCGCCACAAGTTCGCGGATGTAATCGACGACGATCCGTAGCCGCGCAAGATCGCGTGATGTTTCGTGATAGGTCGTCCAGTAGGATCGCCTGAGCGTCACCTCGGGCAGCACTCTGACCAGTTCGGGATATTGCCGCGCCACATAGTCATGCAGAATGCCGATGCCGGCGCCCGCCTTGACCGCTTCGGTCTGGCCGATGGCGCTCGATATCTCGAACCCCGCATCCCAGTCGCGCATGATCTCGCCGGTAAAATTCAGCGACGGCGAAAAGATCAGGTCCTCGACATAACCAACCCGCGCGTGCCGTCTTAATTCCTCTGCCGTCGCCGGTTTGCCCGCCGCGTCCAGATAGGCGCGCGAGGCATAAAGCCCGAGCGTGTAGTCGGTCAGCCTGGAAGAGACGAGCCGGCCCTGTTCCGGCTGCTCGATGGTGATGGCGATATCCGCCTCGCGCTGCGACAGCGAAAAATGACGCGGCACCGGCACCAGCTGGATTTTCAGTTCGGGATGCCGGCGGGTGAGGTGGCCCATTCGCGATGCGAGAAAGGAGACGCCGAAACCATCCGGCGCGCCGATCCGCACCGTTCCGGCAATCACCGTGTCGGTACTGGCGGTCCGCGCCTGCGCCGAGAGCATTTCGGTTTCCATCTTTTCCGCCGCCGCCAGCAGCACCTCGCCTTCCGCCGTCAGCGTGCAGCCATTGGTGCGGCGCACGAGAAGCCGCGTCTGCAGCGCATCCTCCAGCGCTGTCATCCTGCGCCCGAGCGTGGCATGGTTGATGCCGAGGCGTCGCGAGGCGGAAAGTAGCTGGCCGGTCCGTGCCACCGCCAGAAACATCCTGACATCGTCCCAGTCCATCGAAGCGCCCTAATGTCGAAATTTGCACAACAGTTGCGTAAACTATCGCGTTGAATTGCGCAAATTCGAGTGACATTCTGCCTCACAGAGAAAACCAGGAGGAAACCCATGAAGGAAATCGGTCATTTCATCGGCGGCAAGCATGTCGCCGGAACGAGCGGACGCACGGCTGACGTCTTTAACCCTGCAACCGGCGAAGTGCAGGCCAAGCTCGCGCTTGCAAGCGTATCCGAAATCCGCGCCGCGGTCGAAAGTGCCAAGGCGGCCCAGCCGGCATGGGCGGCCACCAATCCCCAGCGCCGCGCTCGCGTCTTCATGAAATTCGTCGATCTGCTCAATCAGAACATGGATGAACTCGCCGTCCTGCTGTCGAAGGAGCATGGCAAGACGGTTGAAGACTCGAAAGGCGATATCGTCCGTGGCCTGGAAGTCTGCGAATTCGTCATCGGCATTCCGCATCTCTCCAAGGGCGAGTTCACCGAAGGCGCAGGCCCCGCGATCGACATGTATTCGATCCGCCAGCCGGTTGGCATCGGCGCCGGCATTACGCCCTTCAACTTTCCAGCCATGATCCCGATGTGGATGTTCGCGCCCGCCATCGCCTGCGGCAACGCTTTCATCCTCAAACCGTCCGAGCGCGACCCGTCCGTACCGCTGCGTCTGGCCGAATTGATGATCGAGGCTGGCCTCCCGGCCGGCATCCTCAATGTCATCAACGGCGACAAGGCGGCCGTCGATGCGATCCTGACCGACCCGGATATCGGTGCCGTCTCCTTCGTCGGCTCCACCCCGATCGCCCGTTATGTCTATGGCACGGCCGCGCAGAACGGCAAGCGCGCCCAGTGCTTCGGCGGTGCCAAGAACCACATGATCATCATGCCGGATGCCGATCTCGATCAGGCCGTCAACGCGCTGATGGGGGCCGGTTACGGTTCGGCCGGCGAGCGCTGCATGGCCGTCTCCGTTGCCGTCCCGGTCGGTGAGGAAACCGCCAACCGGCTGGTCGACAAGCTGATCCCGAAGATCGAGAGCCTGCGCATCGGGCCTTACACGGACGACAAGGCCGACATGGGCCCGGTCGTCACCAAGGCTGCGCAGGAACGTATCAACGGTCTGATCGACAAGGGTGTCGAAGAGGGCGCCAAGCTCCTGGTCGATGGCCGCGGCTTCAAGCTTCAGGGTTATGAAGAAGGCTATTTCGTCGGCGGCTCATTGTTCGACAACGTCACCCCGGACATGGAAATCTATAAGCAGGAAATCTTCGGTCCGGTGCTTTCCGTCGTCCGCGCGCCGAATTACGAGGAAGCCCTGTCGCTGCCGATGAAGCACGAATATGGCAATGGCGTCGCGATCTATACCCGCGACGGCGATGCCGCACGCGATTTCGCCTCCCGCATCAATATCGGCATGATCGGTATCAACGTGCCGATCCCGGTTCCGCTCGCCTATCATTCCTTCGGCGGCTGGAAGGCATCGTCCTTCGGCGACCTGAACCAGCACGGCACGGATTCGATCAAGTTCTGGACCAAGACCAAGACGATCACCGCCCGCTGGCCTTCCGGCATCAAGGACGGCGCAGAGTTCGTCATGCCGGTCATGAAGTAGTCGAAACACCCCTGATGGCGGGTGCTGTCGTGCCCGCCATCAAGGCACTTATGTAAACTATCCCTCACGAAAGATTGACGTGGCCGCCTGTTGCCCTAAATTGGCGCGGGTAGGAGTGGGAGTTATGTCATGGTTTACGAGTGGGACGAAAAGCGCGCCCGTCGCGCGCATTTGGCGCGTATTGGCCTCAGCATTCTGGCAGCCACAATAGCTTTGAGCGTATCCGCGGCAATTGCCATCGCGATGTCGATCGGCTGAGCTTACCGCCGACTTTCGGCATCATTATTGGCTGAAAGGCCGCTTTCTGGTTCCAGCGATCCTGTCCGGTGATCTTTCAAGGAAGACGACCGGCTGCTCGAGCCTATTGTCACAGCGTCTCCGAAAAATGCCTTTCGTCAATGAAAACAGGCCGGCGAGGGTGTAAATAGCGATAATTTATGAGAGATGGCCACATCTGCTGGTTGCTATATGTTGATATTTTCATTCAGGATTTGCTTTTTCGTGCATTTAGTGAATTAGTGGACTTGAAAACATGATCCCGATTTTCCTATTTTGGAATTGTTCAAAACTAGGGAAGCGTCTATATAGAGCTCTCTCGAGTCTTCGGAGACCATCATGCGCCTGACCAAACAAACCAATTATGCCGTAAGAATGCTGATGTATTGCGCAGCGAACAATGGGCATCTCAGCCGCATTCCGGAGATTGCCAAGGCTTACGGCGTGTCCGAACTGTTCCTGTTCAAGATCCTTCAGCCGCTCAACAGGGCGGGTCTGGTCGAGACCGTGCGTGGCCGCAATGGCGGCGTGAAGCTCGGTCGCGCTGCCGACAAGATCACTCTTTTCGATGTCGTGCGCGTCACGGAAGACAGTTTCGCCATGGCGGAATGTTTCGAGGATGACGGCGCGATCGAATGTCCTCTGGTCGACAGCTGCGGTCTCAATTCCGCGCTGCGCAAGGCCTTGAACGCCTTTTTCGACGTGCTTGCCGAATATACGATCGATGATCTGGTCAAGGCGCGTCCGCAGATCAACTTCCTTCTCGGTCTTGAAAACATCGATATGAAGAAGGTCGTGGCGCCCGCCGCCTGATTTTCCGCATACCGTATCGACTGAAACAAAAACGCCGGTCGCTCCGGCGTTTTTGTTTATGCGGACTATGTCTGGTTGACCTTCCTGCTCCGACGGCTAGAACGAATACTGCCTTGCCACACCGGCGGCCTGCCGCGTCGGCAGCCTGTCGCACCGGCAGGCGTCAGGACCGGTCTTTATGAATTTTCCAGAACTACGCCAGTTTTTGATGACGTCGCTGATCGGAACCGCCGGCGCGCTTGTCGCGATCGCCATCGGCTTGCCGGCCCCCTATCTGATCGGCTCAGCGGTTGCCGTCACATTCGCAGGACTTGCCGGGCTTCGTCTCGGAGTGCCGCATCTCGTCCGCAACGCCTGCTTCGTCATCATCGGCATCTCGATGGGCTCCACGGTAACGCCGGAGATTTTTGTTGCCGCGCGCACATGGCCGCTCAGTTTCATCATGGTTTTCGTCGCGGTCGTCATCCTGCTTTTCTCCGCCGCCTGGATACTGCAATGGCTGTTCCGTTATGATCGCACCACGGCGCTTCTGGCGGCATCGCCCGGCCATTTGAGTTACGTGCTCAGCCTTGCCGCGGAAATGCGCTGCGATCTGCGTGCAGTCAGCATTTCCCAGAGCGTGCGCGTGCTCGCGCTGACGATCAGTGTCCCGCTGATCGTCGAATTCTTCGATCTCGCCGGCAGTGACGTGATCGTGCTGCCCCAGTCGATGAGCATGCCGATCTTCATCGTCATGGTGATCGTTTCGGCCGGTTTCGGTCTGCTTTTCCAGCGCTGGAAGTTTCCCGCAGCACTTCTGATAGGCGGCGTCTTCGTCTCGATCTCCACCCATATCACCGGCTCCGTTTCCGGCACCGTTCCCAACTGGCTGCTGATCCCGATCTATGTGCTGCTCGGCTCGCTGATCGGATCGCGCTTTTCCGGCCTGTCCTTCGCCGATCTGCGCGTCGCCATCGTCTCCGGCCTCGTTGTCACCGTCGTCGTCATGGCGCTTGCTGCGGGCATTGCGGTTAGCGTTTCCTATCTGGCCGATGTGCCGCTCGATGCCGCGCTGATCGCCTTTTCGCCCGGTGGGCTGGAAACCATGGCCGCCATGGCCGTCATGTTGAACGCTGATCCGACCTATGTCGGCGCGCACCATGTGCTAAGACTGATGTTCCTCTCCGTGCTGATGCCGTTTGTCATCGGCAGGGATGCGAGATTGAAATAGGCTTACCGCGCAAGACGCGCAAATGCAGGCAGGGAGAAGAAACGAATGTCGAAGGCGATCATCGTCATGGGTGTCAGCGGTGCCGGGAAAACCTCGATTGCCGATCTTCTGGCAAATCGTCTCGGCTGCAAATTTGTCGAAGGCGACCGGCTGCATCCGGAGGCTAATGTCAGAAAGATGGCGGAAGGCACGCCGCTGACCGATGAGGATCGCTGGCCGTGGCTCGATATCATCGGCAATGAGCTTAAAGCCGCCCGCGCCGCCGGTGAGGATATCGTCGTGACCTGCTCCTCGCTGAAGAAGATCTACCGGGAAAGGCTGCGTTCGGCCGGCGGCGATCCGCTCTATTTCGTTTTTCTCAAGGGCTCGCCGGAACTGCTGGCCTCCCGCATGGGCGCACGCACGGGGCATTTCATGCCGACCTCCCTGCTGCAGAGCCAGCTTGCCACGCTCGAAAGCCCCGAAGGTGAGATCAATGTGGTGACCGTCGATATCGACGCCTCGGTTCCGCAGATCGTAGAGGATGCAATCGGCAGGCTGGAAAAACTCTGGCGGGAAAACAGTTAAGCGATGGCTGGCCTGGATCGACAATTCTTGGTGAATTAAACTTTTATTTACATTTTTTGCTTGGTTCAGTGATCTGAAACTCTCCCTAATACGTATAACACTCAATTAGCGTTATCGGTTTGGCCGATGACGTTTTGTCAATGAGTGTTGGTGGGAAAAGAGATCGCATGCAGGAGTCGAGCCAGGGCGCGGGACGTGCCGCGCTTCGCCGGGTGCCGAAACAGGAAAGAAGTCGTGAGCGTATAGGCGAGATCCTGAAAGTCGCGAAGGAACTGATCGGTCAGAAGGGTATTGATGCCGTCACGATGAAGGAGATCGCAGCTCTTTCCGGCGGTCCCATCGCTTCGGTCTACCAGTATTTCCCCAACAAGTCGGCCATTATCGCCATGCTCTATGAGCTTTATGTCGATGATGTTCGCGAATTGATCGCCGGCCATGTCTCCGGCATCGAGACCGCCGATGACGCCTTGAGCGCGACCCACGCTCTTTTCGATGTATATTACGAGCGCATGCGCCGCGAGCCTTCGACACAGGATCTGCTGAATGCGATCCAGGCTGACAAGGCGCTTGCCGATCTCGATATCGCTGAAACCCGTGCTCAGGCCGATGTATTCTATCAGCTTACGCATCATTTCGTGGCTGAGCACCTGCGTGAGAGTTATGCCCGGACCCTGTTCGTCATGTTCCACATGGCGGGCGCAACATTGCGTCTGGCGCTGATGGTACCGGATGAGGCAACGCAGATTTCCGCGCAGTTCAAGTCGATTGTGCGCACCCATGCGACCTATTTCCTCAAGGGACATTTCCCCGAGGCGGCTGTCTGATAAGCTAGCTCGGCGTCTTCAGACGCCGAGCTTGTCCCTGAAGCCGTAATACCATGCGCCAAGCGCGGTAAGCGGCACGCGGAACATCCGTCCGCCGGGGAAGGGCAGGTTGGGCAGCGATGCCCACACGTCGAACCGTTCGGCATGGCCGGCCACCGCCTCGCCGAGAATCTTTCCCAGGAGATGCGTTGTCGTGACACCATGGCCGCTGTCGCCATGGGAGAAATAGACCTTGTCCGTCAGTTTCCCCATATGCGGGATACGGGTCAGCGTCAGCGCGAAATTGCCGCTCCACGCATAGTCGATCTTCGTATCCTTCAACTGCGGAAACGTTTTCAGCATGTTCGGCCGGATCACGCCGGTCAGGTTCTTCGGGTCGGACCCGCCATATCCGATGCCCCCGCCATAAAGCAGCCGGTTGTCGGCGGTGCGGCGATAATAGTCGAGAATGTAATTGGCATCCTCGATGCAGTAATTGGCCGGCAGCAGGCTTTCGATCAGCGAGGCATCGAGCGGTTCCGTCACCATCACCTGGCTCGATACCGGCATCATCCGCCCATGCACCTGCGGAAACAGCGGCGCCAGATAGGCATTGCCGCAGATCAGCACATAGGATGCCGTCACCGAACCGCCGCCCGTACTGATGACAGGCCGCGCCTTGTCGGTATCGACAGCGATTGCCCGCGAAGCTTCGAATATCTTCGCCCCCAGGCCTTCGGCCGCAGCCGCCTCGCCGAGAACGAGGTTCAGCGGATGGATATGCCCGCCGAGCTTGTCGATCATCCCGCCGGCATAACGGTCGGTTTTCACATATTTGCCGACATCGGCCTTCGACACCATGTCGAGCCCAGGATGCCCATGTCGCTCCCAATCGGCCTTGTGATGCTCCATCTCGCGGATCTGCTTGTCGGTGAAGGCCGCAAAGAAACCGCCATGTTCGAGATCGCAGTCGATCGCATATCTGGCCACCCGCTCGCGGATGATATTGCCGCCTTCGAGCGACATCCTGCCAAGCTCGATCGCCTTGTCTTTTCCATAACGCCCGGCAATCGTCTCTAAGTCACGGCTATAGCCGTTGACGATCTGCCCGCCATTGCGCCCAGATGCGCCGAACCCGATGCGCTCGGCCTCCAGCACCACGACTGAAAACCCGCGCTCTGAAAGTTCCAGCGCCGCCGAAATGCCGGTAAACCCGGCGCCGATGATGCAGACATCGGCCTCGATATCGCCGGCAAGGGCAGGGCGCACGCGCTTGTCATTGGCGCTCGCCGCGTACCAGGAGCCGGTATGACCGGGATTGGCGCTGTCCTTGAACGTCATCTCATACCGTCCCCTATGATTTAGGCATTATCTTCCATGTCGGCGCGTTCCCCGCGCCCTGCACGTATTATAACGCGGCGGCTGCCTGGAGCCGAGTGCAGCAAAGGCGAAAGTCGATCGGCAAATTGCCGCTCTGGAGCACCGTCGACGGCACCTTTCTCACAGTGCCTTTGGCCAGGCTGGACAGCCAGGCGCTGAACCGTTCGCCGATAGGTTGAAATATCGATCTGCGTTTCTCGCCCGATATCGCCTCGACGATCATCTTGCCGGTCACCGGAACATGCCGTCCCGGTGATCGTTGCGCAAACGAAAAATGCAGAATGGACGGCTGCTTAGCCCTGCAGGGAATCGGCCGAAATCCAGAACACGGCATCCTGCGATTCCGCTGTTTCCAGCCACAGGAATTCCAGATGCGGATATTCCTCTTCGAGGATTTCCCGGCCCGAGCCGATCTCGCAGATCATCCCGCCTTCCGGATTGAGATATGCGCCCGCCTGATCGAGGATCTGGCGTACCAGATCGAGCCCGTCCTCGCCGCCGTCATGCGCCATCGCAGGCTCCGCCTGATGTTCCGCCGGAAAACCGGCCATCGAGGCATGGTCGACATAGGGCGGGTTGGTGATGATCAGATCATAGGTCTTGCCCTTCAATGGGCCGAACAGGTCACCCTGATGAAGCGAGACCTGCTCTTCGACCTCATGCTCGGCCACGTTGATTTTCGCCACTTCCAGCGCATCGGCCGAAAGATCGACCGCATCGATCGTCGCATTGGGAAAGAACTTTGCCGCAAGCACCGCAAGGCAACCGGAACCGGTGCAGATATCGACGGCGCTTTCCACCGCAAAAGGATCGGGCAGATAGGCCGAACCCTGCTCGCCCAGATATTCCGAAAACAGGATCTCGCCGACATGCGAACGTGGCACGATCACCCGCTCGTCGACATGGAAGCGCACGCCCTGGATATAGGAATGGCCGGTTATGTAGGACGAAGGCTTGCGGGTCGAGACCCGCATCTCGATCCTCTCGGCAAGCAGCTTGCGCTCGGAAGGCAAAAGCCGCGCGTCGAGAAACGGATCCAGCGCATCGATCGGCAGGTTCAGGCTGTCGAGCAGCAGAAACGCCGCATCGTCGCCTGCCGTCGTCGTACCGTGCCCGTAAGCCAGCTCGGCTGCATTGAAACGGGAAATCGCATAACGCCAGTAATCGCGCAGCGTCACGAGGTCTGTCGTAATATTGTCCTGGCTCACCGGCGTCTCTCTTTGTCACTGCTGGGTTTTGGCAGTTGGGTTTAGATCATATCCGGACCATATAGGACTGGACGAAGCCGGGCATAGAATGGCAAGGGCGGACGGGTCAACAGGGAAGGCTGGACAAGATCGGTCCTGCCCCTCCCGACAAGGGAATGGCTTAACGTAGCTGTTCAGCCGAGGTTAGAATAGAGCGGGTCGGTGCCGCTGGTGATCTCCCCACCCGTGGGGGCTCGAAGAGCGGGCAGAGACAGGTGGCTCTGCCCCGGCAGCCGGCAGGCCAGAGGGGGCGCCGAAAACTCAGAGCCAAGCGAGAGCGTGACCGCCTGCGCAGGAACAATGTGGAAATGAACGAAAAGACCCGACGCCCCAAACCCGCCAAGAGCCGCAGGCCGGCATCCGCCCCGCCATCCTCAGGCAAGCGCGTCACGCTCCCCCGTGCGCTATCCAAACTCGGCTTCTGTTCCCGCACCCAGGCAGACGAGCTGATCCGTGCCGGCCAGGTCAGCGTCAACGGCCGCACCGTCACCGATATTGAAGCCTGGATCGACCTCGACACCGCAAAACTCGCCGTCGACGGAAAGCCGGTTGCCGCCGAAGCACCGGTCTATCTCATGCTCAACAAACCCCGCGGCCTCGTCACCACCCGTCATGACCCAGAGGGCCGACCGACCGTTTTCGACTGCCTCAAGGGCCATGACCACGCGCATCTGTCGCCTGTCGGCCGGCTCGACAAGGCAAGCGAAGGCCTGCTTCTCTTCACCAACGACACCAAATTCGCCAACGCGCTGCTCGACCCCGAAACCCACGTGCCGAAAACCTATCACGTGCAGATCGACACGCTGGTGGATGACGCGATGCTGAAATCCATGACGAACGGGCTGGAACAGGATGGCGAGATCCTCAAAGCCCGCCGCGCGACAAGACTGCGCGAGGGCGAAAAGAACTCCTGGCTGGAAATCGAGCTGGAAGAAGGCAAGAACCGCCATATCCGCCGCATGCTCGAAGCCCTTGATATCGAAACGCTCCGCCTCATCCGCGTTGCCATCGGCAATCTCGTTCTCGGCGATCTGGAAAAGGGTGCGGTGCGGGCGTTGAGCGAGGCGGAACTGCGTGATCTGCGCCGTCAATCGAGTATCCGCCCGACAACCCGCTGAACTATCGATCCGATCGTGGCAAAGGGGCTGGTGCAGAAATCTAATATTTCGCCAGAACTTGGAAAAATAAACTCTTTTGCCCGGCGATCTGTAGGAAGACAATCTCTTAACTTGTGCCTCTCTCGGAGTATTTTGGGCTTCTGAGCAGGATGCGCGCAGTGCCGCTGAATCCTTGCCTTCTCGCATTTGAAAGATCAATACATGCCCCAGGCAACCTCTTCTCCGGCTCCTTCGAGCCCAAAACCCATTTATCGCAGTTTCGGTTTTCAGGTCCTGATCGCGATGGTGATCGGCCTTCTTCTCGGCCTTCTGGCGCGCAATATCGGTCCTGATGCCGCCGGTAACCAGAACGGGCTGTCGGTGACGCTGCAGACGATCGGCACGCTTTTCGTCCAGCTCCTGCGCGCGCTCGTCCCGCCTCTGATCTTCACCGCCATCGTCGCCTCGATCGCCAACCTGAAGAACCTCAACAATGCGGCGAAACTGGTCTGGCAGACGCTTCTGTGGTTCGCCATCACCGCATTGATTGCGGTTGTCATCGGCATCGCGCTCGGCCTCATCATTCAGCCGGGCCTCAACACCACCGTGGCCGAGACCGCAGCCAAGGCGCCGTCCTCCACCGGCTCGTGGCTCGATTTCCTCAAAGGTCTCGTGCCGGTCAACGTTCTGGGCCTTGAGGCCTCGACGAAGCTTAACAACGGCGCCGCATCGACCTCGCTGAATTTCAACGTCCTGCAGCTTCTCGTCGTCTCGATTGCCTTCGGCGTCGCGGCGCTGAAGGCCGGCAAGGCGGCCGAAACGTTCCTCGCCTTCAACCAGTCGCTTCTCGCCATCGTGCGAAAAATCCTCTGGTGGGTCATCCGCCTGACGCCGATCGGCACGATCGGCCTGCTTGGCCGCGCCGTCGATCAATATGGCTGGACGACGCTGTCGCAACTTGGCTGGTATGCGGTTGCCGTCTATATCGGCCTGGCGCTGGTGCTTTTCGTCGTCTACCCGGTCCTGCTTGCGGCCCATGGCCTCAACCCGATGCGGTTCTTTGCAGGCGCATGGCCGGCGATCCAGCTGGCATTCGTTTCCCGCTCGTCGATCGGAACCCTGCCCGTCACCGAAACGGTCACCGAAAAGAGCCTCGGCGTTCCGCGCGAATATGCAGCCTTTTCCGTGCCGCTCGGCGCAACGACCAAGATGGACGGTTGCGCCGCCATCTATCCGGCGATTTCGGCGATCTTCATCGCCCAGTTCTACCAGGTGCCGCTCGGCATCCAGGAATATGTGCTGATCGTCTTCGTTTCGGTGCTCGGCTCGGCGGCGACCGCCGGCCTGACCGGCGCCGTCGTCATGCTGACGCTGACGCTCTCGACGCTCGGCCTGCCGCTTGAAGGCGTCGGCCTACTGCTGGCGATCGACCCGATCCTCGACATGGGCCGCACCGCAGTCAACGTCGCCGGCCAGGCGCTTGTCCCCACCATCGTCGCCAAGCGTGAAGGCATACTCGACGAAACGGTCTATGCCGGCACCAAGGATATCGAAGCGCTAGACCACCACGAAGGCGCCCCCGCCTGATGTTCTAACGGGCCGCCTCGACCGGCGGCCCACCGCAATTCACGAATCAAAAAAGCGGACGCACCCATTGCGTCCGCTTTTTTCATTGCGGACAGCCGACCGCTTGGCAGATGACATGGGCCGAACAAAGGCTGCCGTCGGGTCTCTGCATAACTCTATGATAATGGAAGAGGAAATTGGCTGGGGAACCTGGATTCGAACCAAGATTAACGGAGTCAGAGTCCGTCGTTCTACCGTTGAACTATTCCCCAGCAGGAAACGGCTCGTGGCCGGTTCGTCGGTGTGCGGCGCTTATAGCCAAACCTTCGCGACTTGCAAATAGTTTTTTCGGAAAAAATTCACATGCCTTCGCTTCGGCCACTTTTGGTCGCCGTTCCGAAAAAGCCATTGGCGAATGACGCCTGCGCTGTTATCCTTGGACCAACGAAGCAATCAGACGCAGCAGCGCGCCTTTTTAAAGGCGGTGCGCAGCGAAATGGATAGAACGACCAATGGACCCCGATAGCGGCCGTATGCCGCCAGATGGCGGGGCGTCGGCCGGAGAGCATGGGGCAGCCAAGCGGCCCCGTCGCAGAAAAGGGAAGCGCGGCGGCAAAAACCGCAATGCGACTGCTCCCGTACACGCGTCTTCGGCCGTTCAGGCCGACCCGGCCGCGCGCTCAGAGAAAAAGCCGGATTCGTCACGGCAGGACGTGGGCAAACGCGACGCCGCAAAGCCGGATCTCGCGAAACAGGATCAGCCTGCGCGCAAACGCAAGCGCAGGCGCTCCCGCTCCCATCCCGACAGGACCCCGGATCACGCAGCCGCGCATGCGGGCGAAAAATCCCATGCCGAAAGCCGGTCCGCTACAGCGCAAGCCGTCGCGGGTGCGACGGCCAACGGCGGCGCGCATCCGCAACATGCTCCGGATGGCAGGAACCAGGGTGGCAAGAACCAAGGCGGCAAGGGCCGTGATCGCCGCAAGAAGAATCGTGGTGGCCGTGGCATTCAGGGCCGTCCTCTGACGCAGGCAAAAAGCGGCCTGAACGGCGTCTCGCAGCCGGCGCTGGCGCGTGCCATGTCGTCGTCGGAACAGGGCGGGGGAATTGCGCCTGCGCTGCATTCGGTCGAGGCAACGCTTCCCTTCCATGACGATCTCTATGCTGCGCTCGATCTCGGCACCAACAATTGCCGCCTGCTGATCGCCCAGCCGACCCGTCCCGGCCATTTTCGCGTCGTCGATGCTTTTTCGCGCATCGTCCGTCTGGGCGAGGGGCTTGCGGCCACCGGCCGGCTATCGAACGACGCCATGGATCGCGCCGTCGAGGCCCTGCGCATCTGCGCCCTGAAGCTCGCCGCCAAGCCGATCCGCAAGATGCGGCTGATCGCCACCGAAGCCTGCCGCGCCGCGATAAACGGCGAGGAGTTTTTGGCGCGCGTCACGGCCGAGACCGGACTTGAGCTGGAAATCATCGATCGCGAAACCGAGGCGCGGCTTGCCGTGTCCGGCTGCTCCTCTTTGGTCGGCCGCGAAGCGCGCTCGATCGTGCTTTTCGATATCGGCGGCGGTTCGTCGGAAATCGCCGTCATCCGCATCGGCGACAATCGTTCGTCAAGGCTTGCCAACCACATCACCCACTGGACGTCGCTGCCCGTCGGCGTCGTCACTTTGTCGGAACGCTATGGCGGCCGCGACGTGACGCCCGATGTGTTCGAGGCGATGATCTGCGAAGTGCAGGGCATGCTGGCGAAGTTCGATTGCCCGCCGCCTGAAGCGGTCGCCCATAGCGGCGATTACGATTTCCATCTGATCGGCACTTCCGGCACCGTCACCACGCTTGCCGGCGTGCATCTCGATCTGCCGCGTTATGATCGGCGCCGTGTCGATGGCCTCTGGCTGTCGGATGCGGAAGTCTCGGCCATGCAGGCAAAGCTGCTGTCGTGGGATTTTGCCGGGCGTGCGGCCAATCCCTGCATCGGCCCCGACAGGGCGGATCTGGTTCTCGCCGGCTGCGCCATTCTGGAGGCGATCCGCCGCCGTTGGCCAAGCCCCAGAATGCGGGTTGCCGATCGCGGGCTGCGCGAAGGGCTTTTGACCGATATGATGGCTGATGATGGCGTCTGGCGGCGCATACGCTCGAGACGATCGGGCTCTACAGGTTCCGGAGAGGTTTTGAGACGGCGATGACGAAGACACCGGTCGGTATCAACAGAACGGGCAGAAAGCTCGGTCAGAAGGTCAAGAAGGGCAAGCTGAAGGCGTCCTCGCGCCGCTGGCTGGAGCGCCATATCAACGACCCTTACGTCCAGCGGGCAAAGCTCGAGGGTTATCGCGCCCGCGCGGCCTTCAAGCTCTTGGAAATCGACGAGAAGCACCAGATCCTGAAAGGCGCCCGCCGCATCATCGATCTGGGTGCCGCACCGGGCAGCTGGTCGCAGATCGCCGCCAAGGTGACCAATTCGACCGACGAGGATCCCCGTGTCGCGGCCATCGACTTCCTCGAAGTCGATCCCTTGCCGGGCGTAAAGATCCTGCAGCTCGACTTCCTCGATGACACGGCACCCGCGCTTCTGAAGGAAGCGATCGGCGGCGTGCCCAATCTCGTCCTGTCGGACATGGCCGCCCCCACGACGGGCCATCACCGCACCGACCATCTGCGCACCATGCATCTGTGCGAGGTCGCGGCGCATTTCGCCATCGAGGTTCTGGCCGAAGGCGGTCACTTCCTGGCAAAGACCTTCCAGGGCGGCACGGAAAAGGACCTGCTCGATCTTCTGAAGAAGAACTTCAAGCAGGTCATCCATGTGAAGCCGGCCTCCTCACGCCAGGAATCGGTCGAGATGTTCCTGCTCGCCAAGCACTTCAAGGGCCGCAAGGCGGAAGATGCCGAAGGCGAGGAAGCCTCGCAAGACTGAGGCCAGGGCAACGCAATTCCGGACGCAAAACCGGTTCCCACTTTTGCTGGAATTGCTCTACTCTCCCGCTTCCGGCTGCGCGTCGGCCGGTCGCCGGCGGCGGTGGCCGGAAACATCCGCGCCCGTCAGCGGATCGAGCCTGAAGATCGGGAAGATCGAAAATACCGAGATGGCCGCCACGATGAAAAAGGCCAGGTGGAAATCGGCAAGCTGCAGATGGCTGCCGGAATAGAAAGACGACATTTCCAGAATGAAGGCGGCAAAGGCGACGCCCAGCGCCAGGCTCACCTGCTGCAGCGCCGATGCCATCGAGGTTGCCTGGCTCGCCAGTTCGTCGGAAATTTCCGAATAACCGAGCGCGTTGACGCCAGTAAAGAACAGCGAGCGGAAGAAACCCGCGAACAGCAGCGCGCCGATGATCCAGATATGCGGTGTCTCGGGCGTGAAGAACCCGTTCACCGCCGTCATCGCCGCACCGAGCATGCCAGCAACCATCAATGCCGTGCGAAAACCGGTCAGGGCAAAGACCCGCCTTGCCATGAATTTCACTGTCAGCGCACCGATCGCACCGGAAAAGGTGATGAGGCCCGACTGGAACGGATTGAGCCCGAAACCGAGCTGCAGCATCAGCGGCATCAGGAAGGGGATCGCGCCGGTCGCGATGCGAAACAACGTGCCGCCGGTCGTTGACGCGCGAAACGCCCGGTCGTTGAAGATCTTCAGGTTGAGGATCGGGTGAGGGTGCCGGCCCGCATGCCGCACATAAAGCACGCAGGCGATGAAGCCGGCGAGAGTGGCGCTGATCCCGACTGCGGGCGGCAGCGCCGGCAGGCCGATCACCGAAAGCCCGAAAACCACGCCCGACGCCGCAACGGAGGTCAGAAGAAAGCCGATCCAGTCCATCCGCCCGGTTTCCATCGGCGGAATTTCCGGCAGGTATCGGCCGGTCAGATAAAGTCCGGCAAGCCCGATCGGCACATTGATGATGAAGATCCAGTGCCAGGAGAAATAGGTGGTGATGAAACCGCCGATCGGCGGTCCGGTCAGCGGCCCGACAAGCGCCGGGATGGTCAGCAGCGCCATGGCGGAGACAAGATCGCTGCGCTTGGTGGTGCGCAAAAGCACGAGACGCCCGACCGGCGTCATCATCGCCCCACCCATGCCCTGCAGGAAGCGCGACATGACGAACTGGATGAGCGTATCCGAAATGGCGCAAAGGATCGAGCCGACAATGAAGACGCAGATCGCCAGCCGGAACACTTTCTTGGCGCCGAACTTGTCCGACATCCAGCCGCTGATGGGAATGAACATCGCAAGCGCCACCATATAGGAGGTCAGCGCCAGTTTCAGCGTGATCGGGCTGACGCCGAGATCATCGGCGATCGTCGGCAGCGCCGTGGCGATCACCGTCGAATCCATCTGTTCCATGAACAGCGCGACGGCAAGGATGAGCGGGATGATGCGGTTCATGGATTGGGATGCCACGACTTGAAAGGCCCGGAAAAAAGAAGCTGAGGGCGATGTAAACCTCTAACGCCAATCTGCCAATGGATGATCCTTCGGTTTGATTGCTGGAGAGTGCGCTCGCGTCACGTCTGCGTGAAATGATGGTTTTTGCAACCTGGGTATCGTCAACTTTTCGTCCTTCCGCACTAGGTTAGCCTGTCTGCAAATCAGTCGAGAGGGACAGGGTATGACTGGAACAGGTATCGGAAGAAGAACGTTGCTGGGCACTGCGGGCCTTACCGTGCTCGGCGCACCGGCAATCATCGGCAATCGAGCGGCCTTCGCTCAAGACAGCAGCAAAGCGAGCAGCGATTTGGCAATCGATCGTGTCACCCCGCCCGATCTTCACAAGTTCAAGGTCGGTAGCTTCGAGGTTCTCGTCGTCAAGGATGGCGCCCGCGCCTCCGGCGTTCCGAACGAAACCTTCGGCATCAACCAGTCGGCGGATACCGTCGGTGCGCTTCTGACGGAAAACTTCCTGCCGGCAGACCAGTTCGTCAACGGCTTCTCGCCGACCCTGATCGATACCGGCTCAGACGTCATCCTGTTCGATACCGGTTTCGGTCAGGCCGGCCGCGCCCAGGGTGCAGGTCGCCTCATCGAAGGCATGGCGGCTGCCGGTTACATGCCGGCTGACGTGACGATTGTCGTGCTGACCCACCTTCACGGCGACCATATCGGCGGTGTGATGGAAGACGGTAAGCCGGCCTTCGAAAATGCCCGTTATGTCGTCGGCCAGAAGGAATATGATTTCTGGACCGATACCGCCCGTGTCGGCACGCCGGCCGAAGGCGGCCACAAGGGTGTGCTCGCCAACGTCAAGCCGCTTGCCGAAAAGATCACCTTCATCGGCGATGGCGCCGATGTCGTCTCTGGCATCACCAGCATGGCGGCCTTCGGCCATTCGCCGGGCCACATGATCTTCAACGTCGAATCCGCCGGCAAGCGCCTGATCCTGACGGCCGACACGGCAAACCATTTCGTGCTGTCGCTGCAGCGCCCGGAATGGGAAGTGAAGTTCGACATGGACAAGGCCGCCGCTGCCGCAACGCGCAAAAAGGTGTTCGACATGATCGCCACCGACAAGGTCGCTTTCCTCGGCTACCACATGCCTTTCCCGGCCGTCGGTTATGCGGAAAAGCAGGAGACGGGATACCGCTTCGTGCCGAAGAGCTATCAGTTCGATATCTGACCGAAATTCAGTATCTCTGAAACGACCAAAGCCACCCGCGAGGGTGGCTTTGGCTTTTAAACTCGAAAGTGATGTGGTCCTTTTTAGCCGGACACTTCGCCGATCAACGAACTGGCGGGAATATTCCATTCCCTGTTGAGTTTTCGGATCTGATCCAGATTGATTTCCCGCTTGCCGTTTAAAAGGTCGGAGGCGCGCGCCTTGGAACCGATGACAGCCACGAGATCGGCACGGCTGTAATTGTTGGCGACCATGACCGACTTGATGACATCTACCGGGGATGCCGCCGGGATCGGGTAATGCTTGGCTTCATACGCTTCGATGAGAAGAACGAGCGCATCGAAATGCGCAGCCTCGTTCGAACCTTCCTCAGGTTCGTTCTCGAAATACGGCCGCACTTCCTTCAGTGCGGCATTGTATTCCTCTTCGTTTTGAAGCGTCCGGAAAGTTTTCAAATTCAGCATGTTTGTCTCCTTTCGCCTCAGAGCCTGTTCACGTCGATCGCATCATATTGGGCGTGGGTGCCCACGAAGAGGATATAGATCCGCTTGGATCGAAACGCGACCAGTCCCACGATCCGGTATTTGTTGCCCCCGACATCGAAAATGACCTTGTTGCCCGAAACCATATCGGCGGAATTGAATGTCTTTTTCAGTTCGCTGAAATTGTTCCAGCCCGCCTTCGATGCCGTCGCATACCATTCCGTCATCGCAGCTTTGGCAGCCTGTCTCGGGGCGCCGTTCGGCAGGCCGTTCCAGAAATTGACCAGAGCAGACTTGGCAATCACGTTCATCTTCGCGCCTTTTATGCCTCTCCCATATAGCCGGTTCCCATATTGGAAACAATATCAAGATTCCCGATTTGGGAATATTGATCGTCATGGCATTCGGATCGGTCATCGCTCTGATCAATCGAGCTATGCAAACCCGGGTGGGCTGCCTCCCGGGTTTTTTCTATTCCCTAACTGTCATTAACGTGTTACCAGCCCTCGCCAACTTCCATGTATTTCATGCAGAAGCAACCGGATGAAGGATTTCCTTTTCCCGGAGGATTCTGCCTATCCAACTGAAGGAACTGGCAATGGCACGCATCGTAATCTCGGCAACCGGCGCGGAAGCGCTCACCTTCGACGACGTGCTTCTGCAGCCGGGGCACTCGGAAATCATGCCGGGCCAGACCAATATCGCCACCCGCATCGCAAGAGACATCGATCTTTCGCTGCCGATCCTGTCCTCGGCCATGGACACGGTCACCGAAAGCCGTCTGGCGATTGCCATGGCTCAGGCCGGCGGCATGGGCGTCATCCACCGCAACCTCACCCCGATCGAACAGGCCGAGGAAGTCCGTCAGGTCAAGAAGTTCGAAAGCGGCATGGTCGTCAATCCGGTCACGATCGGTCCTGACGCGACGCTCGCCGACGCGCACGCGCTGATGAAGGCGCATGGCATTTCCGGCATTCCGGTGGTTGAAAACGGCGGCCGTCCGGGCCGTCTGGTCGGTATCCTCACCAACCGTGACGTCCGTTTTGCCTCCGACCCGTCTCAGAAGATCTTCGAACTGATGACGAAGGACAACCTCGTTACCGTCAAGGACGGCGTCGATCAGTCGGAAGCAAAGCGCCTTCTCCACTCGCACCGCATCGAAAAGCTGCTTGTCGTCGATAATGAAGGCCGCTGCATCGGTCTGATCACCGTCAAGGATATCGAGAAGTCGCAGCTCAACCCGAATGCCGCCAAGGATGCCCAGGGCCGCCTGCGCGTCGCCGCCGCCATTTCCACCGGTGATGATGGCGTTGAGCGCGCCGAGCGCCTGATCGATGCCGGCGTCGATGTCATCGTCGTTGATACCGCACACGGCCATTCCCAGAAGGTTCTGGATGCCGTTGCCCACGTCAAGAAGATGTCGAACGCCATTCGCATCATCGCCGGCAATGTCGCAACCGGTGAGGGCACCAAGGCGCTGATCGATGCCGGTGCGGATTGCATCAAGGTCGGTATCGGCCCGGGGTCGATCTGCACCACGCGCGTCGTTGCAGGCGTCGGCGTTCCGCAGCTCGCAGCCGTCATGGCCGCTGTCGAGGAAGGCAACAAGCACGGTATCCCGGTCATCGCGGACGGTGGCCTGAAATTCTCGGGCGACGTCGCCAAGGCGATTGCAGCAGGCGCATCCGCCGTCATGGTCGGTTCGCTTCTGGCCGGCACCGATGAAAGCCCGGGCGAAGTCTATCTCTACCAGGGCCGTTCGTTCAAAGCCTATCGCGGCATGGGTTCCGTCGGCGCCATGGCACGCGGCTCGGCAGACCGTTATTTCCAGGCGGAAGTGCGCGACACGTTGAAGCTCGTTCCGGAAGGCATCGAAGGCCAGGTTCCCTACAAGGGGCCGGTTTCGGCCGTGCTGCACCAGCTGGCCGGTGGCCTGAAGGCTGCCATGGGTTATGTCGGCGGCAAGGACATCAAGGACTTCCAGGAAAAGGCGACCTTCGTGCGCATTTCCGGCGCCGGTCTTCGCGAAAGCCATCCGCATGGTGTGACGATCACCCGCGAAAGCCCGAACTATCCGGGCGTCAGCTCTTAAATCTGACGCGAAACTCTCCACCGATTTCAGGCGGGCCGGGCATTTTACCCGGCCCGTTTTCGTGTCAGAACACCGGCAAATAGGAGACTTGCCCGATGATGACCGACACGACTGCCATGTTCTGGCCGATGATCGCCCACGCCTTTCTGGTCTTCATCCTCTATTACATGCTGTCGAAGCGCCGCATGACCGCCATTCGAGACGGTGGTTTCGATGCCCGGCAGTTCAAGGAAAATCGGTCGGAACCGGCCGAAAGCCTGCTGGTCCACAACAACCTGAAGAACCAGTTCGAACTGCCGATGATCTTCCACGCCGGCGTGCTGGCCATCTTCATCTGCAACGCCGACAATATCATCACCATCGCGCTTGCCTGGATCTTCGTCATCTCGCGTTATGCGCATTCCTATGTGCACATCACCAGCAACAGGCTGCTTCTGCGCCGCCCGCTCTTCATGGTCGGTTTCCTTGCTACCGTGCTGATGTGGGGCTGGCTGGCAATCTGGCTCGCGACGTCCTGATCCCTTCTCACGCATATGTGTAGCGCGGCCGCCCCGCGCTACATCGTCATGTCGGAAAACCTGCCCTACCTTGATTTCACCGATCGCGAGAGGAGCAGAAAGCATGGACAAGAAGCCGACTGTGACGCAGGCGATGATCAACGCCTATGACGAATACACTCATCTCCATCTCGACCGTCGCAAGTTCATGGAGCGGCTGACGGCCTTGGCCGGTTCCGGCGCGGCCGCCGCCGCGATCGCCCCGATGCTGGCCGCCAATGGCGCCCGCGCCGCCATGGTCGAAGCCGATGACGACCGGCTGGACACGCAGGACGTCACCTTTCCCGGTTCCACCGGCGAGATGAAGGCATATTGGGCGCGTCCGAAATCGGCCACCGGCCCGCTTGGCTCCATCATCGTCATCCATGAAAACCGCGGCCTCAACGAGCATATCCGCGATGTCGCCCGCCGCGCCGCGCTCGAAGGGTTCAACGCGCTTGCCGTCGATTTCCTCTCACCCGTCGGCGGCACGCCAGCAGACGAGGACAAGGCCCGCGAGATGTTTTCCACGCTGGATCCGGCAAAGACCGCAGCCGATGGCGAGGCGGCCCGCGCATGGCTTGCCAAACACGAGGGCGCCAACGGCAAGGTGGGCGCCGTCGGCTTCTGCTGGGGCGGCGGCCTCGTCAATCGCATGGCGGTGAACTCACCGGATCTCAATGCCGGTGTCGCCTATTACGGCCAGCAGGCGCAGGCAGCCGATGTGCCGAAGATCAAGGCGCCGCTCATGCTGCATTACGGCGGCCTCGACGAGCGTATCAATGCCGGCATCCCGGCCTATCGCGAGGCGCTGGAAAAGGGTGGCAAGACCTTCGAGATCTTCGTTTACGAAGGCGTCAATCATGCCTTCAACAACGATACGTCTTCCGCCCGCTACGACAAGGCGGCGGCCGATCTCGCCTGGAGCCGGACGATCGCCTTCTTCAAGGCCAATCTCGCCTGACGCAGATCTTGCCTGCTGAAGGTGTAGCAGCGTTGCGACAGAAGCGGCGGCGACCAGTTCGCCGTCGTTGACACATGTCAAGGCGCCTCTTGACCCTGATCCCACAATCGCCGGAAATGGCGATCCTGCGCCTCGTAACCTGTCACGACATGTGAGGAGAATGGGAATGGCATCGTTTATGAAAGCCGCCGTGGTGAGGGAATTCGGCAAGCCGTTGGTCATCGAGGAAATGGCCATACCTGATCCCGGTCCCGGACAGATTCTGGTCAAGTACGAAGCGACAGGCGTCTGCCACACCGATCTCCATGCCGCCAATGGCGATTGGCCGGTCAAACCCAATCCGCCTTTCATTCCCGGCCACGAGGGCGTCGGTTATGTCGCCAAGCTCGGCGCCGGTGTCTCCCGCATCAAGGAAGGGGATCGTGTCGGCGTGCCTTGGCTGCACACTGCCTGCGGATGCTGCTCGCCCTGCCGCACCGGCTGGGAAACATTGTGTGGAAGCCAGCAGAACACCGGTTATTCCGTCAACGGCACATTCGCGCAATATGGTTTGGCCGATCCCGACTTTTGCGGCCGCCTGCCGGACAATCTGGAATTCGGCGCAGCCGCGCCGGTGCTTTGCGCCGGCGTCACCGTCTACAAGGGGCTGAAGGAAACGGAAGTGCGACCCGGTGAATGGGTGGTCGTCTCCGGCATCGGTGGCCTCGGCCATATGGCGGTGCAATATGCCAAGGCCATGGGCATGCATGTCGTCGCCGCCGACATTTTCGATGAAAAGCTCGATCTGGCCAGAAAGCTGGGTGCGGACGTGACGGTCAATGGCCGCGATGCCGATGCGATCGAGCAGGTGCAGAAGGTAACCGGTGGCGTGCATGGCGCTCTGGTGACGGCGGTTTCTCCCAAGGCGATGGAACAGGCCTACGGTTTTCTGCGCTCCAAAGGCACGATGTCGCTGGTTGGCCTGCCGCCGGGTTACATCTCGCTGCCGGTCTTCGATACGGTGCTGAAACGCATCACCGTGCGCGGTTCCATCGTCGGCACGCGGCAGGATCTCGAGGAATCGCTGGTCTTTGCCGGCGAGGGAAAGGTTGCTGCGACCTTCTCCTGGGACAAGCTGGAGAACATCAACGCCATTTTCCATCGCATGGAAGAAGGAAAGATCGACGGCCGCATCGTCCTCGACCTTGCGGCCTGATCCCGCAGCCTGGCCCCGCATCTGGGGAGAGGCGCATGGCGCCGCTCTTCCGCTCGCCTGGCGGCCTTGAACGGCGCATTGTTTGCGCCGCGAGCGGTCCGCTTATTCCCGCTTCGGCGCAACCTCGATGATCGCCGCCGCCAGCGCTGCCATGTCTTCGGCGCGGCCGCTTGATTTTCGCCAGATCAACCCGATCTCGCGCGCCGGTGCGGGCTCGGCAAAAGGCACGATCCTCAGATTGTTGCGGGCCGTCTCCGAGGAAAGCGCCATTTCGGGGATCAGCGTCATTCCCATGTCGTGGGAAACCATCTGCAACAGCGTCGCCATCGAGGTCGCGCCGAAATTGACGAGGCTTCGTTTGCCCGCAGCACTGCAGACGGCAAGCGCCTGATCCCGCAGGCAATGCCCTTCCTCCAGCAGCAGCAGCCTGTCCCCATCCACCTGATTTTCGGTCATCGGCGAGATCAGCACGTCACGCTCGTTTTTCGCCATTGCCATGAAGAACCGATCGGCAAACAGCGTGTGTGTCTCGATCGTGTCGCCTTCCACCGGCAAGGCCGCAATCACGGC
This sequence comes from Hyphomicrobiales bacterium, assembly GCA_900469445.1. GTDB lineage: Bacteria > Pseudomonadota > Alphaproteobacteria > Rhizobiales > Rhizobiaceae > Neorhizobium. The sequence goes on along the minus strand of UBXM01000026.1, from coordinate 19,495 downwards.
GTCGAGCCGCCCTTCGGAAAGCTCTGCCATCAGCCGGTCGGTTACGGCCTCTTTCAGCTCGATCTCTATCTCCGGATAGGTCTCGCGAAGGTGAGGGATCAGCTTCGGCACCAGATAGGGGGCGACGGTCGGAATGATGCCGATCCGGATCGGCCCGGCCAGCACGCCGCTCTTGCGTCGCGCCGTCTCCTCCAGTTCGTCGACCGCGCCGAGAATGATGCGGATACGCGAGAGCACCGCCTCGCCCTTGGCGGTCAGCAGCACACCGGCGCGATGACGCTCGACGAGCTGCGCCCCGAGATGCTCCTCCATCTCCATGATCTGGGTGGAAAGCGCCGGCTGGCTCACATGCACCATCGCCGCCGCGCGGCCGAAATGCCGGGTGGTGGCCAACGCCTGGAAATAGCGCATCTGGCGAAGCGTAAGCATGATTAGTTATTCCAATCGAAAGGGCAGGACGCCTGTGATCGGAAGTTATGGAATGTCGCAACCTGCTTCAATCGGAAAAATGTCTCGATCCGCAGTGATGACGGCTCTAAACACCCTTCGCCCCTCGCGGAGGCCTTTGGCGCTCATGTCGAATGGCCGCTATCTCGAGGATGTTCCCCCGCAGTCGCGTGGTCAGGATAAGTGGACGCATGACAACACGGCGAGTGCCGGCTATTGGCCCATGCTCTGTCATTTCCGGAAAGTCCGCGAGGATATCCTGCAATTTGTCGAGGCGAAGCAGGATATCTCGAGCAGCTGCGGGGTTTTGTTCGGCAAGGTCGGCGATATAACGGAGAAGCCATCGCTCGGCCCTTATTGAAAGACGGACCGCACGTCTTGGCATGTTATCCTGCTCGCCGTGACCGTTTGATTTCCGCGTGTTCGATGAGAGTGCTTGCTTTTTTCAGGACGTCGTCAAGTTCACTGAACTCGCCAGCTTGCAGTTCTGCAAGTCCGGCAGCTTCTTCCTGAAGCTCGGCACCTTCGCTTGCAAGATAATGCTCTAGGGCGTGTTCCAGAACCCAGGCACGATCACGCTCTATCTGCGCGGCGAGGGCGTCCAGCCGGTCGACAAGCTCCTTTGGCAAGGATGCCGAAATATGGGTCGTTTCTTTGTACAACTGTTTCTCCCGAACGACACTCTCAGCCTGCGCTCGGGCGCAGTGAAAGTCAACGAGGCCTCCTCACCACCCGGTCATCGCCTGGCCCGACCGCGCCCGTGCCTGGCGGGCGAAGCTCTTCACCTCTCCGTCGAGATCATCCGGGATGGCGGCGGGTGAAATATTGTCGAGGCAGGCGGTGATGTGGTCGGTGATCGCGTTCATCAGGGAAGGTGAAAGCCCCGGCCGTTTCATCAGGCCGATCTGCACCGGCGGCAGTGGTGGAAAACCGTCGGCAGCCGTCAGCACCTTCATGCCGGGACGAAGTGCCGATTCCGGCAGCACCGAAACCGCCATGCCGGCGAGGATCGCGGCAGCGATGACGGTGGAAGACCAGCTGGTGAAGAGCACCTGATATTCGCGTCCATCCGCATCGAGCGCCGAACAGGCGAGCTGCCGCCATAGACAGTCACGCCGCCCGACCGCCAGCGGCACCGGCGCATCATCCTTCAGCGGATGGTTGGCGGATGCCACCCAGCAGAGCGGCTCCGTCCGCACCACGTCGGAAATCCGCTGCCGCGGGTTATGCGTCACCAGCGCGATATCCAGCTCGCCGCGCGCCATCTTTTCGCCAAGGCTGACCGATGGCTCGCAGACGATATAAAGCTCGACATTCGGATGTGTCTTGGCAAACCGGCCGATGATTTCCGGCATGTAGCGGTCGGCATAATCGTCCGGCGTACCGATCCGGATCGTCCCTTCCAGCCGGTTGTCGTCGAAGGCGGCGATCGCCTCGTTGTTCAGCCTTATGATGCGGCGGGCGTAGTTCATCAGCTTTTCGCCTTCGGTCGTCAGGCGGTTGCCGCGCCCGTCCTTGGCGAATAGCTGCTTGCCTATCCGCTCTTCCAGCCTGCGCATCTGCATCGACACGGCCGATTGCGTCTTGAACACCCGGTCAGCAGCCTTGGTAAAGCTGCCGGTGTCGATAATGGCGATGAAAGTGTGCAGCTGGTCGATATCGAGAGGAGCGGACATGGGAGCGATCCATCAGTGAACTTGATAATCATCATTAGAAACATTCGTTGGACTGATCAATACGATTAACCGATAACACCTGCAATTCTCGAACAACGGCGCTTGTCGAAAGCGCAGATGTTTCACCGGCAATCCGCCCGCAGTCGCGGCCGGAAAGCCTTGACCGTGCCCGATGAAAGGATACCCCGATGAGCACGACCGAATGCGGAACTGATTTGAAGCTCGTAAAGGCGTCGGCTCCAGCCCAGGCTGGTTTGGCTGAGGCGCTCGTGTTCGTGCGCATCAAATCCGCATGGCGCGCCATCCGGAACCGCATCGCGACCGGCCCCCTTTCTGAATTGGATGATCATATGCTTGACGACATCGGACTTAGCCGCCGTGATGTCGTCGTCGCACTTGATCGTTCCGGCGCACTGGATGATCCGTCTCTGCTTCTGGCAAGGGCTGCTCGGACGCGCGCCCGCACGCGGTTCGCCCGGCCGCCAGCTCGCTGACCGCGTGCATCAATTCGCAAAGTCGACGATTTTCCCCGCAGGGTGAGCCAATAACCCTGCCTCTTGCCCGGCCGGACATCCGCGCCGGGCTTTTTTATTTATCGAGGCATAAGAAAAGCCCGCCGAAGCGGGCCTTTTCGTCAATACTGGTATTCTTCGAACACCGGCTCGACCGAACCGTTCCAGCGGCCGTTGAACAGCCCCAGGAGATCGTCGGCGAGTGTCGCCTTCTTCGCCAGCACTTCTTCGAGCGGCTGCAGGAAGACGCTCTCGTCCTGGCCGTCGCCGTTCAGCTTCGCCCGCGCCTTGAGGCCGGCGGTGGAAATCTTGACCGCCTCGCGTGCCACATCCAGAACCGGCCGTCCCTTGATCGTCGCCTTCAGGCCCTGGCTCGGCACGGCATCGCGCATTGCCACGACGTCCTCGAAAGTCCAGTCCGCCGTCAGGGCTTCGGCATCGGCAAGCGCCGCATCGTCATAAAGCAGACCGACCCAGAAGGCCGGAAGCGCGCAGATCCGGCGCCACGGGCCGCCGTCTGCACCGCGCATTTCGAGGAAGCGCTTCAGCCGCACATCGGGGAAGAGCGTTGAAAGATGGTTCGTCCAGTCGCCCATGTTCGGCTGCCAGTCGGCCACTTCGCCCTTCAGCGCGCCGGCCATGAACTGGCGGAAGGTCACATGCGTGCAGTCGTGATATTTGCCGTCGCGAACGATGAAATACATCGGCACGTCGAGCGCCCATTCCACATAGTGTTCGAAGCCGAAATCCGGATTGAACACGAAGGGCAGGGCGCCGGAGCGCTGATTGTCCGTGTCGCGCCAGATGTCGCCGCGCCAGGAAAGAAGCCCGTTCGGCTTGCCTTCGGTAAACGGCGAGGAGGCAAACAGCGCGGTCGCGATCGACTGCAGCTTCATCGACACCCGCATCTTGGCGGCCATGTCCTCTTCGGAGGCGAAGTCGAGGTTCACCTGGATCGTGCAGGTCCGGTACATCATGTCGAGACCCTTGGAGCCGATCTTCGGCATATAGCGGGTCATGATATCGTAGCGGGATTTCGGCATGCGCGGCGTCTCGGCCAGCGACCATTTCGGGCTGCCGCCCAGCCCGAGGAAACGGATGCCCATCGGCTCGGCGATCTCTTTCACCAGCGCCAGATGCTTGTTGGATTCGCGACACGTCTCGTGGATCGTTTCCAGCGGCGCGCCGGACAGTTCGAACTGGCCGCCCGGCTCGATCGAGATCGCCCCCATGCCGGACTGTTCGCCAAGCCCGATAATGTTTGCGCCATCCATGATCGGTTCCCAGCCGAGCTTTTCCTGCATGCCCTTTAAGAGCGCGGAAATGCTGGCATCGCCGAAATAGGGAACGGGGCCGTTATCGGCGGCGAAGAACACGAATTTCTCGTGCTCGGTGCCGATACGGAATTTCTCTTTCGGGCGCGAGCCCTGTGCCAGGTAGGCGGAAAGCTCGGACACCGATGAAAGTGGTGTCTGGTCGGTGGTGTCACGCGCCATGAAGATACCTTGGTCGAATTGTCTGAATGATAAGCCAGACTGATTATCGTCCGGCTGATTGGACTGGATTCATCTGCGGTGCAAGCGAATTTGTTTCAAGATCAGTTCAGAAAAACACAGCGATCTGTTGCGGTTTTGACGCTGTGTTTGGCCCTTGCTGTTCGTCGGCCATCCCCTCACCAACAAAATCTAAGACTTGGCTGCGCTAAGATCTTGATTTTGTAACCTCTCCCACAAGGGGGGAGGGAGGCCGCAGAGAGCGCCGCAGGTGAGGAGATCACTCTCCCGCGCCAGCCTTCACCGCCAGTCCCCGATAGCCGCCTGAATGACGGCCAGTGCCGCCACCGCGGCCGTGTCTGCCCGCAATATCCTCGGTCCGAGCGGTATCGCCGTGACGAAGGGCAGTGAGCGCAAAAGCGCGCGTTCCTCTTCGGAGAAACCGCCCTCCGGTCCAACCAGAAGCGCGAGCTTTTTCTCCGTCACTTTCGCCAGGATCGGCAGCGGGTTCTGGCCTTCGTCGCCTTCGTCACAGAAGATGATGCGCCGGTCGACCGGCCAGCGTTCGAGGATCTCTGTCAGCTTTCGCGGTTCGCCAACCTCCGGGATGGACAAGATGCCGCACTGCTCGGCGGCTTCGGTCACATTGGCGCGCAGCCGGTCGAGATTGGTGATCTTGCCCTGCACATGCTGGGTCATCACCGGCTGCATCAGGCCCGAGCCCATTTCGACGGCCTTCTGGACCAGATAATCCAGCCGGCCGACCTTCAGCGGCGCAAACAGGTAATGCAGGTCTGAGGCCGGCGGTTGCGGCCTCGTCTGTTCGATCGGTTCCAGCACGATCTTCTTGCGGCTGGGAAAGGTGATCTCGGCCAGCCACTCGCCATCACGCCCGTTGAACACCAGCACCTTGGCGCCGGCCTCCAGCCTCAGCACATTGGCGAGATAGTTGAACTGCTCGCTCGACAGCTCATGCCGTGTCTCGATGGAAAGCGGTGTATCGACGAAAAGCCGCTGAAGGCGAAAATTGGCGCGCATGATGATCTTTTTACAGAAGGTGATCTCTTACAGAAACAGCGCGAACATAACCGTCGCGATGATTGCTGCAAGACCTGCCGCCGCCGGAAGCGTGATCATCCACGCCGCAAGGATGCTCAGCATATGCGAGCGACGCACCAGATATCGCCGTTTCATCTCGTCGTCATTGCGCTCGAAACTCTCGGCCTCCTCCGGTTCCTTGCCGGAACGCACCCGCATATATTCGTAGCGTCGCTTGGAGTTGCGCGTGTACCATTCGCGAAACAGCCCAACACCGAACACCGCGCCGACGGCGATATGGGTGGAGGAGACGGGCAATCCGGCCCAGGATGCGACAAGCACGGTCAGCGCCGTCGAAAGCGAAACGCAATAGGCTCGCATCGGATTGAGCTTGGTGATTTCCGCACCGACGAGCCGCACCAGTTTCGGGCCGTAAAGCAGAAGGCCGAGCGAAATGCCCAGGCCGCCGATCACCAGTTCCCACAGCGGCACGCCGGGGAAATGCAGCGGACTGTCGGAGGCCATGTCCTGAACCGCGCTGACGATGGCCGCCAGCGGTCCGATCGCGTTTGACACGTCGTTCGCCCCATGCGCGAATGACATCAACGCGGCCGACAGGATGAGCGGAATGCGGAAAAGCTTCCGCAGCGACTGGTTCCGGTTCTCCAGCCCTTCCGCCTGTCGGGCAATGATCGGGATCAGGGCCTGCCAGGATAAAAGACCGGTAATGACGGCGATGGCCGTTGCAAGAAGCGCCGAAACCGTCATCAATTGGCCAAGGCCGATCAGCGCCAGATATCCGGCAAACGCCCCGGTCATGATGCCGATCAGCACCGGAACCCAGGTCTTGGCCGCAGCGATCTTGTCGGCGCGATAGATGATCGTTTCCTTGACCAGCAGCAGGAAGCCGGCGGCAATTACCGCGCCGAGCAATGGCGAGATCACCCAGCTCGCCGTGATCCCGACAACCATGCCCCAATTGACTGCGCCGAAACCCGCCGCCGCAATTCCGGCACCCATCACGGCCCCGACGATGGAATGCGTGGTGGAAATGGGAGCGCCGGCCCAGGTCGCGACATTGATCAGCACGGCCGCGGCAAGCAGCGCCGCCATCATCGACCAGATCAGGATATTCGGGCTGGAAACCAGTGCGTCATTGGTAATGCCGCTGGCGATCGTATGCGCCACGTTGCCACCGGCAAGCACCGCACCGGCAACCTCGAAGACGGCCGCGAGCGCGAGCCCGAAACCCATCGTCATGGCGCGGGCCCCGACGGCGGCGCCGATATTGTTGGTAACGTCGTTGGCGCCGATATTCATGGCCATATAGGCTGCGAGCGCCGCTGCCGCGATGACGATGACGGAGCCGGGCGCGCCGGTCACATAGGACGACGCAAAAATCGCGGCAAGGATGAGGAAAAGCAGCGCAACGCCCGGGCCGGCGAGCCCGCGCGACGTGTGCCGCGCGGCGTCTTCCACCGAGGAAAGTTTCTCCAGATCCTTGTCGAGCGTCGGTTTTGCCAGACGCGGCTTCTGTTGGGCCATGCTTCGTTTATCGGTAGGGAGTGGCGCTTCGGGCAATCATGTCCCGTCGATATGGGAGCCTTTTAGCGCCTGCTTTTGAAGAGATTATGATGCGGCTGAAAAGCCTGCTCAGCCCGTCGCCTTGATGGCAAGGTTCGTGACGGCGAGATCCTGCACCGGCTTGCGCATCTTTTCGGCAAACTGCAAGAGCAGGATTTTCAGTTCAGGCTCGTTGACGCGGGATGCGGCTTCTTCGGCGGAAACCCACTCGATCTGCCGCGCACCCTTTTCCTTGAATTCCTTGCAGGTGTCCTCGACCCTGAGCAGGTGGACCTGCACACGCACCGGCACCTTGATGCCGTTATCGAGCCCCTTGTTGTAATGATAGAATCCGAAGGGAAGCTTTTCTGCCTTGCCCTTGACGCCGACTTCTTCGAGCGCCTCCTGCTCGGCCACCTGATGTGCCCTCTTGTTTTCCATCGGCCAGCCCTTCGGGATGACCCAGCGGCCGGTATCTCGGCTGGTTGCCACCAGAACCTCGAATTCGCCGCGCTTCTTGGCGCGATAGCAGATCGCAGCATATTGCTGGCGCGGGGGGCGCTGCATCATGAGACGAAGATTGCTGGCGATGCGGTTCATTAGGCCCAATTTCGAAAATACCTCCAGAGAGTTTCATTTTACTAATATAATGATTGCGTCAGGATTAACGAGGTGGAGCGATCGAATTTGATCGTGAATCACCCATTAAAAAACCTTACTCAGCTAAATATAAGGGGGTCGATAAGCTGAGACGTCAACAGGTTATTGCACAGCTGTTCAAAATTCCTTTGGATGTTACGGAAAAGTGAATGTTTTAGGCTTTCCAGCGGTTTTCATGAGACAGTAGGCGCATGAAAATGCAGTTCGTGTTTCGCTTCCTTGTCGGCATGATCGCAAGCCAGGTCGCATCATTTCACAATCCGCACAGCATCTTTCTGAAACCGATTCCGGTTTGCAGGACTATGCGCTAGTCTTGGAATCAGGGATGCGAGGAGGAATGCATGCCGGAGGCAATCCAGTTTCTGCCGCCAAGACAAGACGTGATGTCTCGTCGGGCAACCATCATCAATGATCTGCGCGATCTCCTGCCGGCAGATTGCGTCATCCATGAGGCGCGTGAACTGGTTCCCTTCGAAACCGACGCCTTCATCAGCTATCGCCGTATGCCGCTCGCCGTCGTTTTGCCGCGCACCACATCGCAGGTCGCGGCGGTGATGAAATATTGCCATCGTTACGGCATCCCGGTCGTGCCGCGTGGGGCGGGTACTTCGCTCTCCGGCGGCGCCATCCCGCAGGAGGACGCGGTCGTGCTCGGCTTGTCGCGCATGGCCCGTATCCTCGAGATCGATTATGCCAACCGCGCAGCCACGGTCCAGGCAGGTGTCACCAATCTCAGCATTTCCGAAGCGGTCGGCATCGACGGCTTCTTTTATGCGCCCGATCCGAGCTCGCAACTCGCCTGCACTATCGGCGGCAATATCGGCATGAATTCGGGCGGTGCCCACTGTCTGAAATACGGCGTCACCACCAACAACCTGCTCGGCGTCAAGCTGGTGCTGGTCGACGGTCAGGTGATCGAACTGGGCGGCAAGCATCTCGATGCCGCAGGCTACGACCTGCTTGGCCTCGTCTGCGGTTCGGAAGGCCAGCTCGGCATCGTCACCGAGGCGACGGTGCGGCTGATCGCCAGGCCGGAAGGCGCAAGACCGGTTCTCTTCGGTTTCGCCACCTCGGAAGAAGCCGGGTCCTGCGTGGCCGATATCATCGCCGCCGGCATCATTCCGGTCGCCATCGAATTCATGGACAAGCCGGCGATCGAGATCTGCGAGGCTTTCGCCAAGGCCGGTTATCCGCTCGATGTCGGCGCGCTTTTGATCGTCGAGGTCGAAGGCTCGGAAGCGGAAATGGACGCAACGCTTGCCAGCATCGTCGATATCGCCCGCCGCCACCAGGTGATGACCGTGCGCGAATGCCAGTCGGCAACCGAAGCGGCGCTGATCTGGAAAGGCCGCAAATCCGCCTTCGGCGCCACCGGCCGCATCGCCGATTACATCTGCATGGATGGAACGGTGCCGCTCAGAAAGCTCTCTTATGTGCTGAAGAAGACATCTGAGATCACCGACAGTTTCGGCCTGCGCGTCGCCAATGTCTTCCACGCCGGCGACGGCAACATGCATCCGCTGATCCTGTTCAACGCCAATGACCCGGAAGAAGCGATGAAGGCGGAAGAGGCCGGCAACGAGATTTTGAAACTCTGCGTCGACGCCGGCGGTTGCCTGACCGGCGAACATGGCGTCGGCATCGAGAAACGCGACCTGATGCGCCATCAATATACATCCGCAGAACTCGCCCAGCAGATGGCGGTTCGTTCGGCTTTCGACGAAGGCTGGATCCTGAACCCGTCCAAGGTGTTTCCGCTGGAGGGGAGGGGATGAGGCTTATGCTTTCGACTTGTGTCTCGCCGAGTATCACACCCCCTCTGGCCTGCCGGCCATCTCCCCCACAAGGGGGGAGAAAACCCGCTGCACGACCTTCGAGCCATCATCCCGATCGGTTAAATCGGAAAATGTCATGCGCGCGTGCTTGGGGCAGAACGATGCGCCCAGCAGCTCTCCCCCCTTGTGGGGGAGATGGCCGGCAGGCCAGAGGGGGAGGTACCTCGCACCGACGCCAGGGGGGAGCATCCCCCGCATGCTGATCCCCAATACCGAAGCCGATGCCGCCTATGTCATCCGCAACGCAGCCGCCGACGGCAAGCCGCTGTCGATCTGTGGCGGCAATACCCGTGGTTTGGCGCGTCTTGCCACGCCGGCCGAAGCCATCAGTTCCCGCGGCCTCACCGGCATCGTCGATTATGACCCCGCCGAAATGGTGATGACGGTCAGGTCCGGCACTCCGGTTTCCGAAGTCGAGGCAGCGCTTGCCGCAAACCGGCAGATGATGTCCTTCGAACCCATGGATCATCGCGGCATCATGGGCATCCATGGCGCGCCTTCCCGCGAGCCGACCATCGGCGGTGTCTTTGCCGCAAACATTTCCGGCCCCCGCCGTCTCGTTTCCGGTGCGGCGCGCGACAGCCTTCTCGGCCTCCGTTTCGTTAATGGCAAAGGCGAGATCATCCGCGCCGGCGGTCGGGTGATGAAGAACGTCACCGGTCTCGATCTGGTCAAGCTGCTCGCCGGATCGCAGGGCACCCTCGGTTTCCTCACCGAAGTCACCTTCCGCGTGCTGCCTGTTCCGCCGATGACGGTAACGGTAATCATCTCCGGCCTCGACGACGAGATGGCGGCAAAGGCGATGGCTGCCGCGATTGCCCTGCCGGTGGAAATCTCCGCTGCCGCGCATCTGCCGCAGTCGGTGCGCTCCCGTTTCATCGGTGGTCACCTCCCGGAAGGCGAGGCGACGGTATTGCGCCTCGAAGGACTGGTGCCTTCCGTGACGGCGCGGGCGCAAAAACTCGCCGCCGTCATGGAAGCCTTCGGTGCGGTGACGAAGCTCGGCATGGAAAAAAGCCTGGCGCTGTGGCGGGAGATCCGCGATGTCGCCCCTTACGCAGATGGCAGCGAAAAGCCGCTCTGGCGGGTCTCGGTCGCGCCGAGCGCCGGTTATCACCTCGTCTCTGCGCTGCGGCTGGAAGCCGGCATAGACGCTTTTTACGACTGGCAGGGAGGATTGGTCTGGATGCGCATGGAGGCAGATCCCGAAGCCGAGCTTCTCCGTCGCTACATCCGCGCGCTGGGTGGCGGCCACGCGACGCTGATGCGGGCGCAGGAAGCGGCGCGCGCCGAAATCCCGACCTTCGACCCCTTGCCCGATGCCGTCGCCGCACTATCCGCCCGCGTCAAGGCGAAGCTCGATCCGGCGGGGATTTTCAGTCCGGGCAAGATGGGGGCTTTCTGACATGCAGACCTCCTTCACCCCCGAACAGCTGGAAGATCCCCACGTCGCCGAATCCGAAAAGATCCTGCGGCGCTGCGTTCATTGTGGTTTCTGCACCGCCACCTGTCCCACCTATGTGACGCTCGGCAACGAGCTGGATAGTCCGCGCGGTCGCATCTATCTGATCAAGGACATGCTGGAAAACGGCCGTGATGCCGACGAGGAAGTGGTCACCCATATCGACCGCTGTCTGTCCTGCCTCGCCTGCGTCACCACCTGTCCCTCGGGCGTCGACTACATGCATCTGGTCGACCATGCCCGTGTCCATATCGAAAACACCTACAAACGTCCGCTCGCCGACCGGCTGACCCGCAGCCTGCTGGCCGCCGTGCTGCCCTATCCGTCACGCTTCCGCACGGCTTTGACGCTAGCGAAATTCGGCCGACCGTTTGCGCCGCTGCTTCGACGGGCAAAGCTATTGAGGCCGCTTGCCGCCATGCTCGATCTGGCGCCGCGGTCCGTAGCGGCACAACCGACAACGATGATGCGCGGCGCGCAGCCCATTCGCGGCATAAGACGGGGCCGTGTGGCGATCCTTTCCGGCTGCGCCCAATCCGTTCTCGATCCGGGCATCAATGTCGCGACGATCCGGCTTCTTGCCCGCTTCGGCGTTGAAGTGGTGCTGCCGGAAGGCGAGGGATGCTGCGGCGCGCTGGTGCATCATATGGGGCGGGAGAGCGAAGCGCTCGATTTTGCCCGCAACAATATCGATGTCTGGATCCGGGAGATCGAGACGAAGGGCCTCGACGCGATCATCATCACCGCATCGGGCTGCGGCACGACGATCAAGGATTACGGCCACATGCTGCGGCTCGACCCCGCCTATGCCGAAAAGGCGGCGAAAGTGTCGGCTTTGGCGAGCGACATTACCGAATATCTGGCGACGCTGGATCTGCCGCAGCAGGAGCCGAAGCGCCTGACCGTCGCCTATCACTCGGCCTGTTCGATGCAGCATGGCCAGAAGATCACCCTGGCGCCGAAACTTCTTTTGAAAAACGCCGGTTTTACCGTGCGCGATCCGGCGGAAGGCCATCTCTGCTGCGGTTCGGCCGGCACCTACAACATCCTGCAGCCGGAAATCTCGGGCGAACTCAAGGCCCGCAAGGTGAGAAACATCGAGGCGACGAAGCCCGACATCATCGCCACCGGCAATATCGGCTGCATGACCCAGATCGGTTCCGGCACCGCAATCCCGATCGTCCATACGGTGGAACTGCTGGAATGGGCCTATGGCGGCGAGAAGCCGGGGAAACTGCGGGACCGATAAATGGTGGTAAAACTTGCGCCGCCGTCATGCTCGGGCCTGTCCCGAGCATCGGCTGAGCTTGCGTATGTTGGAGCGTGATTAGATCCTAGGGACAAGCCCTAGGATGACGAGATGTGAAGCGACATCACTCTCAATTCTCACCTCGAAAAAACAGGAACGAGGGAAGATGCAAGGCCTCCCCTCAAATCCAAATCACCCGCCGAAGATCGTGCGGAAAATGTCGATGCCGCGATCCTTGAAGGCGACGTCGCCGGTCTTGGAGCCGGGGCCGATCACGACGACCTTGGCGCCGACGTCTGCACGGGCATAAAGGTGCTCGATATCCTTGTTCATCATCCGGATGCAGCCGGAAGACAGGTTGAGGCCGATCGACCAGGGCTGGTTGGTGCCGTGGATGCGGAAGATCGTGTCGCGGCCGCCCTTGTAGAGATAGAGCGCGCGTGCGCCCATCGGATTGTCCGGGCCGCCCTTCATGACGACAGGAAGCTTGATGCCGCGGCGGGCTTCGCGGGCGCGCATCTCGGCCGGCGGCGTCCAGGTGGGCCATTCAGCCTTGCGGCCGACCTTCACTTCGCCCGACCAGCCGAAGCCTTCGCGGCCCACACCGATGCCGTAACGCGTCGCGCGGTTCCTGCCCTCGACATAATAGAGGAACTTGTTGTTGGTATCGACGATGATCGTGCCCGGTGCTTCGCTGGTGGTGAAGCGTACGCTGCGGCGCTGGTACTTGGCGGGCACTTCCCGGTTGCGCACCTTGGGCGCAACGTCGCTCGCTGTCGTCTGTGCCCCGGCCTGGGACTGTGCGCTGGCGGTCTCGACCGGCGCCGTGGTGGCGAAGGCTGCAAACATCAGGCCGGCCAGCGCCGGCAGCAATTTACGCGATTTCATCCTTACCCCTCATGCAAGTTCTGATCGTAAGAGGAGGCAAAATGTCCCGGCTTGCGCTGGAGAGCAAGTCAAAGACGGACGAATGTGAGCATATCGTGGATAATAAAACGGCCGGATCGTGTCGATCCGGCCACATAAACCTCTTCCAAAGGTGACGGAAGCTAGATCACGATGACCTTGGTGCCGACACCGGCACGTTCGTAAAGGTCGGTCACGTCCTCGTTGCGCATGCGGATGCAGCCGGAGGATACCGCGCTGCCGATCGTCCAGGGCGCATTGGTGCCGTGGATGCGGTAAAGCGTCGAGCCGAGATAGAGCGCACGGGCGCCAAGCGGGTTTTCCGGTCCGCCTTCCATGCTGGCCGGCAGGTAATGGCCCTTGGCGGCCTCGCGGGTGATCATCTCCTTCGGCGGTACCCAGCGCGGCCATTCCGCCTTGCGGGTCACCTTGTGCTCGCCGGCCCATTCGAAGCCCGGCTTGCCGACGCCGACACCGTAACGCTTGGCCTGGCCGCCTTCCATGACGAGATAAAGGAAGCGGTTGTTGGTATCGATAACGATCGTGCCCGGCTTTTCATTGGTGTCATAGGCCACCATCTGCGGCAGGAACTGCGGTTCGATCTGGCTGCGAACGGCACGGTTGGGGCGCACCGCCGCCTGTTGCACCTGGGAATTGTCGCCGAAAATGCCGCGGCGCACGACCGGCTGGCGCTGCTGCACCTGCTGGCTGACACCGGGACGGTTCGGCGCTGCCGGATAATAATTGCGCTGTCCCGTCACCACGGCCTGCGGTCTCATCTGCCTTTGCGGCTGCTGATAAGCCTGTCGCTGGCGGCTCTGCGGCTGCGCGCCGAGCTGCATCAGCCACGGGGCGGCCAGATCCGGGCTGACCACCACCGGCGGCCGCTCGCGATAACGGTCGTCCGCCAAGGCAGAAGTAGAGGCAAGGGCAGCAAGGCCCAGCGCGAGAAGAAGTTTCGCCTTCATGTCGGATCCACTCGTTACAATCACCGAAAGGCGGTACCCCCGCCAGATATTCGGATGGTGAACGCAAGCTCAAAGCGAATGGTAAACGGGTGGCGGCTTTCATGCGCCAAATCCGATATAGCTTTTGGCAGGGTTACCTGGCGGTTTCGAGACATGGTTGCCTGAAGCTGAAACGGACGATATTGCCGTTAACGTTTTTCAGTTCGAGGGTGGATGCATGGTCTGGGAGAAGGAAATGGCGGGCATCATTACCGGCGAAGACGGCAAGGGCCGCTGCTTCTGGCATGGCGGGCTGGAGGATTACCGCCGTTACCACGATGAGGAATGGGGCCGCCCGGTCACCGACGATATCCGCCTGTTTGAAAAGATCTGCCTCGAAGGTTTCCAGTCCGGCCTCTCCTGGCTGACCATCCTGCGCAAGCGGGAGAATTTCCGCGCAGCCTTTGCCGGCTTCGATTTCCACGCGGTCGCCGAATTCGGCGAGGGCGATATCGAGCGGCTGGTCACCGACGCAGGTATCATCCGGCACCGGGGCAAGATCGTCTCGACCATCAACAACGCCCGCCGCGCCATCGAATTGCAGCAGGAATTCGGCTCGCTTGCCAGATTTTTCTGGAGTTTCGAACCCGGCGCCCAGGATCGTCCGGCGGTGATGGATCTCGATACGCTGCGCGCCAACCCGACCACGCCGGTTTCGGTCACCCTGTCGAAGACCCTGAAGAAGCGCGGCTGGACCTTTGTCGGCCCGACCACGATCTATGCCTTCATGCAGGCGATGGGCATGGTCAACGACCATCTCGACGGTTGCTTCTGCCAGCGCGAGGTGGATGAGGCGCGATTGAAGTTCAAGCGGCCCTGAAGCTTTCCGGCCTCATGCCGAAGACGAGGTGATGCCGCTCAAAACACCCCAAAGCTCGCCCAGATGTTCGATCTGGCGGAAACGCGGCGCATCCTTCGGCGCATCGACATGTTCCAGAACCCAGGTCAGCGCATGGGGGATGAACACGCCGTAGGAGCCCGCGGCAATCGCCGGCACGATGTCGGATTTCAGCGAATTACCCACCATCATCGCCCGTTCCGGCCCGTCTGCCACCTTGTGAAAGATGCGGCGATAGGTGGTGGCGTTCTTGTCCGAAACGATCTCGACCGCATCGAAATAATCGCCGAGACCCGATTGGGCGAGCTTGCGTTCCTGATCGAACAGGTCGCCCTTGGTGATCAGCACCAGAAGATAATGGCCGTTCAGCGCCTCGAGCGTTTCCTCCACATGCGGCAGGCATTCGACCGGATGGCGCAGGAGGTCGCGGCCGATATCGAGGATTTTCGTGATCGTTTCGGTCGGCACCCTGCCGCCGGTCACCTCGACCGCCGTCTCGATCATCGAAAGCGTGAACCCCTTGATGCCGAAACCGTAATATTCGAGATTGCGTTTTTCGGCTTCCAGCAGCCGGGCGGAAATATCCGCCCCCTCGGCAAAATCGCCGAGCAGCATCTGAAAATGCTCTTCCGTCAGCCGGTAATAGTGTTCGTTCTGCCAGAGCGTATCGTCGGCATCGAAGCCGATGGCGGTAATCGGGCGCATCGTATTTGCCTCCGTTCCTATCATATGGAGGAGGAAGGTTCGCCGGGCAAGCGGCAAGCTCGCCCGGCGCATTTTCGTTCAGGCACTTATTTGCCGTGTTCTTTCAGCCAGGCCTGCATGTCGGCGATTTCCTGCTCCTGCGCCTTGATGATGGCCTGCGCCAGCTTGCGCTGGGTCGGGTCCTTGCCGTGTTCGAGTTCGACCTTCGCCATGTCGATCGCGCCCTGGTGATGGGCGATCATGCCACGGGTGAAATCGACATCCGCATCGCCGGAAAACGCGATCGCCATGCCCTCATGCATCTTGTCATTGGCTGCCTTGAAGGCCTTGGTCGAGGCGCTGTCATCGTTGTCGTGATGGTTGGCATGGCCCATCTCGCCGTTCATTTTCATGGCGGATTGGGTGCAGCCTGTCTCGGCAGCTGCCGCAAACGAGGTGGCGCAAAGCAGGGCGATCGCCGCTGCTGCAACAAACGTGGTCTTGGACATGATTTATCCTTCCGTGTCCTGGAATTTCGTTGTTCGTTATGTGCGAAAACGATCAGGCGCGGGGAGGCGGCGTCAGCGGTTCGGTGCCCGAAATGGTCAGCGAAGGTCCGGTTTCCGGCGCAGGGTAACGGTGAATGAAACGGCCGCTATCGGCAAATGTGATATGCGGCAGAACGACGAGGCAGGCAGAACAGAACGGCGCGACACAGATCGTATTGCCGCCTTTACCCGCATGCGGGCAGGGCTGTTGCGTGTCACTATCCGCATGATCGGAATGAACCGCTTCGCTCACGGCTGCGCCATGGCCCGAATGCTCGATCATGGGCCGCTCGGACATGACATGACCCGGCTGGCCGCCGACGGGCACCACCGCCACGGCCGGCATCGCCCCGTAAAGGAGCCATGCGGCAAACATCATGATGGCGGCGAGCTGCTTCATTCTATCGAATCTAAACTCTGGCAAAGGGAAATCAAGCGAGACGAAAATCACTTCGCGATGATCGAAAACCGATTATCTGCAACTGTTAGGCCACTTTGCGGCGGCGACATGCGACAAAACGGAGGCTTCAGATCGAAGGGTGAGCCGCAATCACCCGGTGTACGGCTTGACGGTCTCCTCCAAGCTCCCTGAACGGCGCAACCGGCCAATCCCAGCCGTGTCTGGCGGCAGGTGCCGGCACGCCGCAAAGCAGATCGTCGGCTTCGACGACCTTGCCCTGGCGGTCGGTAACCTCGTAGGCCACGTCGGTCAGCAGCGCCGTTTTGCAGGGCAGGCCGGCCAGTCCATCGAGATGCGCCTCAATGAGCCGGGAAAGCACGGCATCGGGATCGGCATGGCCGGATCGTTCCAGCACCCGGCGGCAGCCGAGGCCGATCTGCGAGACGATATTGGCCGAAACCACGAGATCGAGATAAGGCACCTGCCGCAGGAACGCGAGCGGTTCGGGGTCTTTTCCGCCAAGCGCTTCCGAAAGACCGGAAAGATCCCGCGAGATCAGCCGCACATTGGAAAGCCGCTTCGCCCTGATCCACGCCCTGACGCTGGCAAGATGCACGAGATCGACCAGCACGACCGTGTCGAACTGCCTCGAAAGTTCAAAGATCGGCACGTCGCGGAGCAGCCCGGAGCCGAGCACCACGGCGGTGCGCTTCTGCTTCATCGGCGCGATCGTCTCATGAATGAAGGCGTGGCAATGTTCCTCATGCGCCGCCCAGTCTTTCGCGCACCGCCCCGCACGGCCCCAAAGGCCGAGGGAGGAGCGGATGAAGGGACGGAATTCGCGCGGCGTGACCAGAGCGGTTGCGGCATATTGGATGGCTTCGAGGATCATTGAATTATGGGCATGGATTAACGATAGATTTCCTTGCGATGGTCGATCTCGACGACCAGAACGACCAATCTTTTATCCTGAATGTCGCAGATGATGCGGTAATCGCCGACTTTATAGCGCCAGTAGCCGCCGAGAGCATGCCCCTTGAGAGCCGTGCCGAGTTCATGAGGGTTTTCATGTGTGGCAAGCCGCTCATCGAGAAATTGCCTGATGCGCTTGCGAATAACCGGGTCTAGCCGTTTGGCGTTTTTCTGTGCCGACTTGGCGTATTCAATCGTCCAAGCCACGCCAGAACTCCTCAGAGCTTATGACCTTGTCTTCTCCCGTCCTGATCCGCTCCATCGCCGCTTCGGCCAGTGCGATGTCGTGCAGATCTTCCAGATGCTGCTCGATTACCTCGCGCATATAGGCGTCCGGCGCGGAGCCGGCTTCGGCCGCGTATTCCTCGACGAGCTTCATCATCTCGTCCGGCATTTCGATCGTGACGCGCTTGTTCATGGCGATGATCCCTTTAAGGTAGCGGGATATATACCATTCGACAAAATACTTCGCCAGCCGCCGCCCTTGCCGCGTGAGGCCTCATCCTCTAAGAAACCGCTCGTATTTCGGCCTTTCCCGAAGGCCTCTAGGCAATGGATATTCGATCATGAGCGACAAACAGAAAAAGCCCCAGAAACTCAAGGCCCGCCTGCCGCGCGGTTTTGTCGACCGCTCGGCTGCCGATATCCATGCCACCAACGAGATGACGGCGAAAATCCGCGAGGTCTACGAGCGTTACGGTTTCGATCCGGTCGAAACGCCGCTGTTCGAATATACCGATGCGCTCGGCAAGTTCCTGCCCGACAGCGACCGCCCCAACGAAGGTGTGTTCTCGCTGCAGGATGACGACGACCAGTGGATGTCGCTGCGTTACGATCTGACCGCGCCGCTTGCCCGCCATGTCGCGGAAAATTTCAACGAGATCCAGCTGCCGTTCCGCACCTATCGCGCCGGTTACGTTTTCCGCAATGAAAAGCCGGGTCCGGGCCGTTTCCGCCAGTTCATGCAGTTCGATGCCGATACCGTCGGCGCGCCGGGCGTCCAGGCCGATGCCGAAATGTGCATGATGATGGCCGACACGATGGAAGCGCTCGGCATCAAGCGCGGCGACTACGTGATCCGGGTTAACAACCGCAAGGTTCTCGATGGTGTGATGGAAGCCATCGGTCTGGGCGGCGACGACAAGGCCGGCCAGCGCCTGAACGTCCTGCGCGCTATGGATAAGTTTGACAAGTTTGGCATGGACGGCGTCAGACTCTTGCTTGGAGCGGGGCGCAAAGACGAATCTGGTGACTTTACCAAAGGCGCAGGGCTCGAAGCGGAGCAGATTGAACACCTGCTGAATTTCATGGAGACGGCTACCAAAGCTGCGAGCAACGATACAGCCACGTCGCTAGAAGCAGAAATTCAAACTCTGGTTCTTTGCAAAATCTTGGCAACACCTAGCGCTCATGGCGCCGATGGTGTCGATGAGCTTGTTACTATAGCCAAACTTGCCCGTGCTGCAGGCTACGGCCCGGACCGCATCAAGATTGATCCCTCCGTCGTCCGTGGTCTCGAATATTACACTGGCCCCGTCTTCGAAGCCGAGCTGACCTTCGACGTCACCAACGAAAAGGGCGAAAAGGTCGTTTTCGGCTCCGTCGGCGGCGGTGGCCGCTACGATGGTCTGGTGTCGCGCTTCATGGGCCAGCCGGTTCCGGCCACGGGCTTCTCCATCGGCGTCTCGCGCCTGATGACGGCGCTTAAGAACCTCGGCAAGCTCGGGCAGGATGACGTCGTGGCCCCGGTTCTCGTCACCGTCATGGATGGCGATGTCGAGAGCATGGGCCGTTACCAGCGCTTTACGCAGGCATTGCGTGCCGAAGGCATCCGCGCCGAAATGTATCAGGGCAATTGGAAGAAGTTCGGCAACCAGCTGAAATATGCCGACCGCAGAGGCTGCCCGATCGCCATCATCCAGGGCGGTGACGAGCGCGAAACCGGCGTCGTGCAGATCAAGGACCTGATCGAGGGCAAGCGGCTTTCGGGTGAGATCGAGGACAACGCCTCCTGGCGCGAAGCCCGCGTGGCGCAGGAAACCGTTGCCGAGGCCGATCTGGTTGCCAAGGTGAAGGACATTCTCGCGGCCCAGGCGGAAGATCGCAGGCGGGGCAAGGACGGCGTTTCGGCAGACTACGATCCCAATCAGGTCGGGGATCTTGCTGATGACATCTGAGATGGGGCTGGGCCCCCCCCCCCCCCCC
>UBXM01000037.1:207700-209846 GCA_900469445.1 Hyphomicrobiales bacterium | reverse complement strand
CTAGGTTAAGCCCTCCCCCTTGTGGGGAGGGTTTGGGAGGGGTGTTGGCCGGATAACATCAATCCTCTTCGACAAACACCTCTTCGCGCTTCTTGCGAACGCTCGGCAGGAAGACGACGACAAGCACGACCACGGCGATGAACAACAGCGTGGCGCTGATCGGACGTGTGACGAAGGTCGACGGATCGCCGCGCGACAGGATCATCGCGCGCCGCAGGTTTTCTTCGAGCAACGGCCCGAGCACGAAACCGAGCAGAAGCGGCGCCGGCTCGCATCGCAGTTTCAAGAGCAGGTAACCGAGCAGGCCGAAGAAGGCGACGGCATAAAGGTCATAGACGTTGGAATTGACGCTGTAGACCCCGATCGAGCAGAAGGCCATGATGATCGGGAAGAGCAGGTAATAAGGGATCGTCAGCAGCTTCACCCACAGCCCGATCAGCGGCAGGTTGAGGATGACGAGCATCAGGTTGCCGATCCACATCGAGGCGATGATGCCCCAAAACAGCGCCGGCTGTTCCGCCGCCACGTTCGGGCCGGGCACGATGCCCTGAATGATCATCGCACCGACCATCAACGCCATGACCGGATTGGCCGGGATGCCGAGGGTGAGAAGCGGAATGAACGATGTCTGGGCACCGGCATTGTTGGCCGATTCCGGGCCCGCAACACCGGCAACCGCGCCATGGCCAAACTCTTCCGGCTTTTTCGAAACCTTCTTTTCGACCGTGTAGGACGCAAACGACGCAAGGATCGCCCCGCCGCCCGGCAGGATGCCGAGAACCGAGCCGATCGCCGTGCCGCGCAGCACCGGAGCGATCATCGCCCGAAAATCCTCCCGGCTCGGCAAAAGGCCGGAAACCTTCGCCATCAGCACTTCGCGCGTTCTTTCGTTTTCGAGATTGCGCAGGATTTCCGCGATGCCGAAAACACCGACCGCGACCGCGACGAAATTCAGACCGTCGGCATATTCGCGAATGCCGAGCGTGAAGCGCGGCGCGCCGGTATAGATATCGGTGCCGACAAGGCCCAAGAGCAGGCCGAGCGCTACCATGGCCAGCGCCTTGATGACCGAGCCATGCGCCAGCGCGATCGACGAGACGAGACCGACGACCATCAGCGAGAAATATTCCGCAGCGCCGAATTCCAGCGCGATCGCAGTGAGCGGCGGCGCAAAAATGGCGACGAGGAAGGTGGATACGGTACCGGCGAAGAAGGAGCCGATCGCCGCAATCGCGAGTGCCGCCCCGGCCTTGCCCTTGCGGGCCATCTGGTAGCCGTCGATCGCGGTGACGGCAGAGGAGGACTCACCCGGCATGTTGATCAGGATCGCCGTGGTGGAACCACCATATTGCGCACCGTAATAGATACCGGCGAGCATGATCAGCGACGAAACCGGTTCGAGCTGGAATGTGATCGGCAAAAGCATGGCGATCGTCGCGGTGGCGCCGATGCCCGGCAACACGCCGATCAGCGTGCCGAGCAGCACGCCGATCAGGCAGAAGAACAGGTTCTCGATCGACCCTGCAGTTTGGAAGCCGAGAAGAAGGTTATTGAAAAGATCCATCAGACAGCTTCCCGAAAATTAGAACCGGACCCAGGGACCGAACCGCTGGAACGGCAGGCCAAGGCCGTAAGAAAAGACGAGGACGGAAAAGACCGTCAGCAGCGCAGCCAGTACCACCGCCGTCAACGGCTTCATCTTGTGGGACGCGAAGGATGCAATCAGCGCCGCGAAGAATAGCGAAGGCACGAAACCAAGGCCGCGCACGGTAATGCCGAAGAAGATCGGCGCCGCGAGAATGAAGATGATGCCGCGCCAGGCGATCGGCCCGATCGGCTCCCCTTCCACGCGGAACGCCTGGAAGAGAATGATCGCGCCGAACAGGATCAGCGCCAGCGCCAGGATGAACGGGAAATAACCCGGCCCCATACGAAACGCCGTGCCGAGCTCCAGCTCGATGGACTGATAGGCAAAGAAGACCCCGACGGCGATCAGCAGGATGCCGCAGATCAGATTGGCCTTGTCGAATGACTGGGAATTCATGGTGTCTCCGTTTGTGTGGGAGATGGTCTGCGTTGACGGCTGGAGAGCTAGAGCCCCCTCTACCCTGCCACTTGACGCAACCTCCGCCCCTCATCCGCCTGC